>CAYHPL010000005.1:0-148293 GCA_964358705.1 uncultured Chitinophagales bacterium | reverse complement strand
CGTAGGAGCAAAATATTTATAGCAACAAAAACAAACAACATTAAAACTCCGTAGGTGTTTCATATAAAACAATGCATAACGCGTAATGGCTAACACGTACACCCAAATATACATTCACATTGTCTTTACTGTAAAAGGACGAGTTAATCTCATTCCTGAGATCCACAAAGATGAATTGTATAAATACATCACCGGTATTATTCAAAACAAAGGACAAAAATTAATCTGTATCAATGGAATGCCCGACCATATCCACCTTTTTTTCGGAATGAAACCCGATATTGCTCTTTCGGATTTAATTCGGGATATAAAACATTTTTCGACAAAATTTATCAACGAACGTCAATGGTTCAAGGGAAAATTTTACTGGCAAGAAGGGTTTGGAGCATTTTCGTATTCCCATTCACACATTGATACTGTTGTAAAATATATTCAATGTCACGAACAACATCACCGAAAAACATCATTTCGTGATGAATATATTTTGATGTTGAAAAAATTCAATATTGATTACAATGAAAAATATTTGTTTGAATGGATTGATGAATGATGTTAAACTCCTACGGAGTTTGTGAATGTTCTTTATCAGTTATCTATAAATATCAAATCCCTGCGGGATTTTTTAGAAAATTGTCTTATCAATAATTATACTATGAAACACACACTTATTTTTTTCTTGTTGCTTGTTTCCATTGCATTTCCGCAAACGAAGCACGCCATTAAATCTTCCGGCGAATATTATTACGGTGAAGCAATTGCCGCAACTGAAAAGGAAGCAACCGACCGCGCACTTGCGCAACTTACGAATAGCATTTCCGTAACAGTACAATCCGATTTTTCCCAAAGCGCAATAGAAAGCAATGGAGATTTTTCTCAAACGGTACGCAGCGTTGTAAAGACGTATTCGTCCGCAACATTGAGCAATGTGCAAACACTCAAACAGCCGGTGAGCGATGGCACGGAAGTGTTTCTCTACATTGCAAAAAGTGAAGTGGGGAAAATTTTTGAAGAACGGAAACAACTCATCCGCGATTTGTTTGACCGCGCAGAAGTATTTGCACACGATGGCGCAATTGCCGAAGCGTTGCAGTATTACTACTTCGCAATTATTTTAACGAACTCGCTTCCCGCGCGAGCAATTGAACACAACGGAAAAAATCTCGTTGTTGAAACGCCCGCACGGATAAAAGAAACTATGAACAGCGTACAATTTGCCGTTATGCAGGACAAAACTATTTCCGAAAAAGAACGCGAATTGCATATAAACATTTCGCGCAATGCCATTCCATTGCATACGCTCGATTTTTCCTATTGGGACGGAACGCAATCTGTCGCAGTGCAATGTCGCGATGGTGAAGGCGTGTTTCGTCTCATCGGTTCGAGTGTAAGATTTCAAGAACTCACGCTTGATTGTAAATACAGTTACTACGAAAACCGCGAGGAAATTCGTGAACTTGCTGAAGTGTGGGATTTGGTAGCGAAACCGCTCTTCACGTTGAAACGCACACTTCCGCTCAATAATGCAACGCAAAAAGTCGTACCAATCAAAACCGGCGCGTACAACATAAAACTTTCTTCACAGGAGAAATCATTTCCTGAACAACAAATCAATGATGAAACGGAAAAGTTACTGCGTTTGCTTGCTATGAAAAACAAAGAGCAACTCAGGAAAGAATACCGGCACGATGAATTTCTCGCAGAAAAAATTTTGCAACTTGTGCAGTTCAATAGTCCGCTCGTTGTTGATGATTCCATTATTGCATCAGTGAATAAAACAGCAACGGGATGGGAATTGCGGCGTATTCGTGTGCTGACTTCATACAACACGCTTCAACAGCAATCACAGGAATATCTCGTGTTGGATTTCGATGAGAAAGGAAATTTAAACGATGTGAATTTCGGCACGATGGATTGGCTCTATCAGAAATTTGTAGATGAATCAGCGTTCGGCAATGATTGGGGAAACCGGCAAGTGATTGTAAAATTTGTTGAACGCTATCGCACGGCATTTCTTTCCCGCAATATGGAAATGCTTGATTCAATGTTTGCAGACGAGGCAATGATAATTGTCGGTCGCGTACCGAAAAAAGGAACGAAGAATATTTCGTACAAATATGAACAAACCGAATCGCAGCCGGATATTGAGTATTTGCAATACACGAAAGAGCAATACTTAAAAAATGTGCGAAACAATTTTAAGAGCGCGAAAGATATTGCGCTCAAGTTTTCTACATTTCGAATCAATCGGAAAAATGATGCGAAGGGAGTGTACGGCATCAATATGCGCCAGCAATATCAATCCAACGCTTACGCAGATGAAGGGCATTTATTTTTGCTCGTAGATTTTTTACAGGCGCAACCGCAAATCTATATTCGCAGTTGGCAGCCGCAGGAATGGAATGATTCAGCGATTATTAAATTGGCAAATTTTAAATTAAACAAATAACACACATTTTTTTTATGGACAAATTTATACTACACGGCGGCAATAAATTAAACGGAGAAATTTCTATCAGTGGCGCAAAAAATGCGTTGCTTGCATTGATGCCTGCGGCAATTCTTGGCAGGGGAAAATTTCTTTTTACAAATGCACCAAAACTTGGTGATATCAGTACAATGCTGAAATTGCTTCAAAGTATGGGAGTAGAAGGCACATTGCGCAATAACCAACTAATGCTTGATACTTCTACGATTTCAACGTATGAAGCGCCGTATGAACATGTTAAAAAAATGCGGGCTTCGATTTATGTTTTAGGACCGCTGCTCGCACGCTACGGATATGCAAAAGTATCATTGCCGGGCGGTTGTGCGTGGGGTCCGCGACCAGTCAATTTGCATATTGAAGGAATGAAAAAACTTGGTGCGGAAATTTCTTTGGAAGAAGGATACATCATTGCATCTGCAAAAAAATTGCAAGGGACAAAAATTGTTTTTGATACGTCAAGTGTGGGTGCGACAGGAAATATTGTAATGGCAGCTGTTCTTGCAAAGGGAACAACAGTAATTGAAAATGCAGCCATCGAGCCGGAAATAACGGCATTGCTTCATTTACTAATAAAAATGGGCGCAAAGATTTCCGGAATTGGCACAACACATTTGGAAATCGAAGGCGTTGATGAACTCACACCGTGTGAAGAAGAAGTTATTCCCGACAGAATAGAAGCCGCGACATTTCTCTGTGCGGTTGGAATGACCGGTGGAAAAGTTCACTTTAACAATATTATTCCAGAACATTGTATAGCAGTTTTATCAAAATTAGAACAATCAGGTGTTCAAATTCAAATCAAAGATAAAGGTATTGAAATATCATCCGAGGGAAATTTAGAATCGGTAAATGTTACAACATCACCGTTTCCGGGATTTCCGACCGACGTACAGGCGCAATGGATTGCAATGATGACGAAAGCAAATAGTACTTCTCTCATCGAAGATACAATTTATCTCGACAGATTTAAACACGTACCGGAATTAGTACGATTAGGCGCAGATATTACCATGAAGGATAATATTGCAATAGTGAAAGGGGTAAAAAAACTCAAAGGCGCAAAAGTGATGTCAACCGATTTACGCGCATCGGCATCATTAATACTTGCAGGTCTCATAGCGGAAGGAACAACCGAAGTGCTTCGCGTCTATCATCTTGACAGAGGGTACGAAGCAATAGAGGAAAAATTAAAAAATTTAGGAGCGGATATTGAGAGAGTCAGTGGGAAAGAGTTTTAGTAAAAAATATTTCAATTATTTTGCAGTTTCATCCGTATGATTTTTTGTAAATGAAGAAAATTCAAACATTTGTGTGGATAAATCAAGCGGATAAGTTACCTCTACGTCAACGATGTTATCATTTGAATCTTTTGCCGGAACAAGTTTTGGCATAACGAATCCAGTATATGCAGGTGCATCTAATTTGCGCACACGGTTTTGCACTTCGACACGCAGTTCAGAGTCAACTTTCAATGCATATTTGTCAATGAGGGATTTTGCAGATTTTAAATCTCCTTCTGCTTTAATGCGCATTATTTCTGCGAGTAATCTTCCAACACCATAATGTGCACGTTCAAAATCAATGATGCGGTAATATGTGCTTCCTCCTCGTTTTACTTTACGTACCGCACGAAAATCATCCATCAAATAATGTGCAATGAGTTGGCGGTTTTTCATGTGGTCTTCTTCGAGATGGTCAGAATCACCAATACGGCGCAATTGTGTGAGCGCAACACGGATTGCCTGCTGAAACATTGTTTCACCGATTTTCCTCAGTTCAAAAATATTATCTACAATTCCTGTCTCAATTAATTTAGTATCAAACACACACCAGAGCGCAACCAAATCTGCGCGCGCTTCTTCGAGCGTATTAAAATATCCCGGAAGAAAATGCGACGGGTCACCGATGAGATGGTCGCTCATTTTTCCCGAACCGTGTCCGATAACTTCGTGCAATGCCGTATGCAAATTATCTGCTCTTGTTCCGTACAAATCCTGATTTTTTATTTCATCATCATCCCACGCAAATTCAAACAACAAATCTTTTCCGCTTGATTTTTCATAAGCGTCTGCAACGTTACGCAACAATACACTTTTTGACCCGAACATTTGTCTCAGCGCCTGTTCATTGGGTAAATTAATTCCGATGGGAGAGATTGGACCAGTGCCGCCTGTTTCAACAATTACATTAATAACTTTAGCCGTTGGTGAGTGGATAATTTTCTTTTTGTACTGCGGCGCCCATGGCATTTTATCTTCAAAATATTGAGCAAAGCGCGCGAGTTGTTCCATTAAAATTGTTTGCCCCGGATCTGTGTAGTACACAGATGCTTCCCATTCACCTTTTTTTCCGCACGGGTCAAGATACACTTCTATAAAACCCATAATGAAATCAATATTGGAAATATCTTTTATCCAATGAATATTGAAATTTCTGAAATCATTCGGATGACCTGTTTTGAAATATTTAATCAGCAGGTGAATTGTTTTTTGCTGATGTTCTGTTTCTGCGTAGGGAATTGCAAGTTCAAGAAAATGAATGACGCGCAATAAATCTTCAGCATACAATCCTGCGGGAACACCTTCGCCGCCGCAACGCCAAACTTTTTCAACTATTGCATTATTTTCTTTGAAGACGGTGGAGTTTAATGGATTGCGCTCGAATCCCAATGCAGACCATCTGCGCACTTCTTCATACGATAAATCGCCGCGATAATAATTTATTGCGCTGCCGCGAATGTAGTCTTCACCCGGAGTTTTATTTGTCAACATCGGTTGCGATTCCATATTGAATATTACGCGCTTTAATCTGAACAGCTTCGTATCAATATCTTCATTGCCCGTGCGGATGACAGCGCCGTTTATTTGCGCTAATTTTGCTGCGGCGCGAAGTTCTTCAAAGGTAAATTCAGGTTGGATTTTTTTTGAAGTGATGTTATCATAGAAGCCATTATTTATCCAGAAAAGTTTAAGATAAACAGTGATTTTAACGAGAGTCTTTTGGTCAATTCCGCTATTATTCAGGTAAATCTTTTCGAGTAAATCCCGTATTTCAAGCGCATTGCGGTGGTGCTGGTCAATGGCAATATCCCGCCCTGCAATCGTTGCCTGTGAAACATAGTAAGCAAAAATTTTTTCTTTCTGCGTGAGTTTTTCAAATCCATCGGCGTACAATTGAACAACACGAGCAGAGCCAACTCGTTCAAGAACATATTTTCTTTCCGGCTCAGTTACCGAAGGAGCGGGTTGTTGCTCTGCGAAGCGAGAAACGATATGTGGTAAATTTTTCAAAACGTAGAAACCATATTAATTGCGAAGGTATTATCGGTAGAAAAAAAGCAAAATCAAGGGAAAGTTATTTTGTTGCAAAAAAAATCCTCGCAGAGATTTCGGCGAGGATTTTTAATTCAAAACTATAATTATTTCAAAAGAATCATTTTTTGTGTTTCACCGCGTATGCTTCCATTGATAAAGAGACGATAATAATATACGCCTGTTGCTAAACCTGAAGCATCAAATTCTACTTCCTGCTCACCAAGCATAAAGAATTCATCCGAAACTATTTTCTTCATCTCCTGTCCGATTGCGTTGTACAAAACAATGGAAACATATCCATCATCAAACATTGTAAACGGAATAATCGTAGAAGGATTAAACGGGTTTGGATAATTTTGGTGCAGTGAAAAACTTCTTGGGTCTTCAATTGGACTGTACGGGAAAATTTCTTCTTCAGCATTTCTTGAACTAACTTTTCGTAAAAATGTTACTGAACTTACAGATTTTGTACCTTTTATTTTTAAAGGGGAAACTGAAACGGTATCCATTGTATCGCCAAACGCAATATTAATATTATGGAGTATAGAATCGAATGCAACATAAAGAGGGCTGGCGGGATAATTTTTCCAATATGTCATCATTGTATCTACCGTTACTGCAATTTTTCTGATTGTTTTGTTATTGCCCGGACTTGTTACATCCGTACTGTCGAAAAAGAGTAAATCGCCAAATCCTGCATTGGTAACATACACATCACTCGCAATTATATTAAATTTCAAAGTAATGAGTTCGCCAAGCAAACGATTGTTATGTTGTGATGGCTTCATTGTCTTTTGCGCTTTCAGAATGGGTTTTAATTTCTTTGTGCCCATTGAATCTAATCCGCGCGGCGTACCATCATGCGGAAGTGAAGAGCGAATACTATTCCCAGCGGTAATTTGCATCCAGCCAAATGCGAAACTGCTATCTTTGCGCTCTATTCCGATAAAAAATTTTGATTTATTTTTTATGAATTTTGCCATCGCAGTATCGCGAACATTTCCTGCGTTTGGCATTGGTCGTGGATTTGTTTTCACTTTTATTTTGATTGCTTTATCAGTGAGATTATCCTGCACAAAAGTTCTGTATCGCGTTTTTTCGTAAATATAATGAAGGAAATTAATTATACGCGTCTGACCTCCGTTAGTCAATGCCAATGTTACAGTGTCGCTGTTTGTAGTTACATTTGATGTTCCTCCTGCCACAACAGAACCGAGACGTGACCACTGAGAAGAATCACTTTGTACGGCAAAATAAGTTCCATCACCAAGATTCGGAGCAAAAATTTCTGTGTCAGATGCTACTTCGAAAAGGAGATTTGCGCCATTGATGGTATCTTTATAAAATCGCAAATTCCAGTTTTTTACTATGCGGTCAATGGAAGAATTCAAATCGCCATCTGTATCTTCATAAGATTTTATTGTAACAATATTAGAATTGAAATTTACAAATTTGATAATGCGGTTTTGTCCGGCTGTAATTACAATCGTATCGTTATTATGTGTTCCGATGCGTACGACAGAATCTAAATCTGTTCCGAGATGAACCCAATTTCCGCCACTGTCAGCAATTGAGGCAATGTACGTACCTTCTGCAAGGTTTTGTGAAATTAACGATGAATCGGAATTCACAGAATCAACCAATGTTGTATCACTGATATTTCCTTTGTATAGTTTCAATTTCCACTTTTTTCCTTTTCTGTCAGTTGTCGTTGCGATATTTCCATCTGTATCACGATAATTTTTTATGGTGATTTTTGAAGGGAATGTATTCACAAATGTACAAACACGGGACTGTCCGCCAGCAACGGTGATACTCACTGTTTTTGTTGAACTCAATGTCGAAGTAGTATCCAGCACATGTCCAATTTTTGTCCATCCCGTACTGTCTTCTTCTTTTGCGATATATGTTCCGTCGCCAAGATTTGGACGATACAGCATCGTATCTGATGCAACGGAATCAATAAGGTTTGCAGGTGATACTGATGTCTTGTATAAATAGAGTTTCCAATTTTTAGATGTTCTGTCTCCTGTAGTAGAAAAATCAACATCGTTATCGCGAACTTTTTTCACGGTAATTGTATTCGGAATAAAATTCACAAAATCAACGGTTTGTGATTCTCCGTAAATTGCATTGAAGACAACATAATTATTTATTGAGTCAACAACCGGAGTTCCGCCATTGCGACGGTATCCGAGATGTTTCCAATTTGCGCTATCTGCTTCGACTGCAACATACTTTCCTTCAGTCAGATTATTGAGTGACAATATACTGTCATTTAAAACTTCACTGAGTAATGTTCCGCCAATGCTATCTGCATATAATTTTAAATTCCATTTTTTCTTTACCCAATTATTTGTGGTTGAGATAATTCCATCTGTATCAATGTATTTTCTTATTTGCACTGTAACGGGAGTGAGGGAGTTTGCGCTGTCTGCAATTGTAAATCTTCCGAGCGTATGAATGCTGTCTGCAGTTACAGTTTTAGAAACGGTATTTACATCGCTTGGAGTTTTTAACCACGAACCGCCGGAGTTTGTTGTTTTCCAAAGATTGAATTTCGATTCATTTTGTGATGCAATTTCTGATGTATCGTAGTGCAATATAACTGTAGCATTGAGGTTTGCGTTTATAGATGGAGCAACATCAAAATATCGTTTGATGGAATTGTGAGACGAAAATGTTCCGCTTCCGACTAATGCAGTTCCTGTTCTTCGTACAACGGTAGTTACGCCAGTTCCATTGGGACTCAATGCTGTAATTTCAAATCCGATATTGCCAAAAGTAGTATTGACGCTATCCTGCACGGTTCGCGTTGTGCGAATTTTTCCGACCACTACTTTTCCTGCAGATTCCACTAAGGAACCTTTACTGCCAAGGATGATACTATCTGCATTTGTCAGCAATTTTCCGTTTAACATAGTTAACACAGAATCAACGGTAATTGATTTTGTTAAAGAAGAATTTGCTGCATTGTTAATTGTCAGATTATGAAATGTTCCACTACCGATCAGATTTTCTGACGAACCGGAAAAAATAATTGTACTCGTCGAATCATTAAACGAACCATTATTTACAAAATTTCCCTGAACAGTGTGTGTTGAAGTATCCGCACTAAATGTTGCGCCGCTGTTAATGGTCAAAGTTCCGGACGCATTGAAATTTCCTAACGCGCGTTTTATTCCGCTTCCACCGAAAATAATATTATTAAAAGAAGACGATGAAATTGTTTGATTTGCACCGTCAAATTTTACACTTCCCGTTGAGGCAAAATTTCCTGCATTAATAATGCTCCAGTTTCCACCGATAAAATGGTCATAAGTTCCGCCCTGAACAGCAACTGCATCAGCGGAAAAATTACCTGAAATATCAAGGGCTTTCGGAAGAGTTTTTGTTCCTCCTCCGATAAATGATACACTGTAATGAAACAGTGTTGTATCGAGCGTTTGATTGTTTCCTGAATATTCAACAATGCTTCCGGTGTTTAATTCGAGCGTATCGAAGTTCACATAATTTGTTAAAAAATTTGTACTTGGGATGCGCAGAGTTCCATTGACGGTAATTTTATTTGTGGTTACTCCTGAAATTACAAATGAAGCAGGATTCAACGTTGCTCCGCTTTGAATTTTAATATCTTTATTAACGGTAAAAGCATTTGCGGCAGTTTTTATTCCTGTTCCACTCAACACAAGATTCTTATATGAAGAGAGATTGAGCGATTGGTCCGAACCGGAGTATTCAATGGAAGAATTATTTCCCGTCGTTAAAGAAGAAAATTGTGTCGGGAAAGAATTTGTTCCTCCTAATTTCAGCGTTGCACTGTCAGAAAGTGTTAAAGAACCACCGAAAGCACTCCTATCAAAACTAAACGAAGAAATATCAAAAATTCCTCCCGTAAGAGTGAAGTTACCGGTTAACAAAAGATTGCTTATCAGTTGCGCCGTTTTCGTAGATAGTTTATTTAAAACTAAATTATTTAATGTTCCGCCGCTTACATATTGTGAATCACTTCCATTCAATGTAATCGTTGTTCCTGTAGAAATAAATGTACCGCTATTTGTCCAATGTCCTCCAAGAACAAAACCAAAACTATTTCCATCCACCGTTGCTCCGGCATTTATGATAAAATCTTTTGAAATTGTAAGCGGAGCAGTCGTAGTTTTTACACCGGAATTGCTGAACGACACGCTATGAAAAGCAGATGAATCAATTGATTGCGCAGAAGAACCGTTGAAAGTAATTTTTCCGGAAGAAATTAAAACACCGTTATTCACCCAGTTTCCTTGTACGGAATGGTCAAAACTTCCTGCATTAAAAGTATCGCTTGCAGAAATAGTAAAATCGCCGGAAATACCTAATGCTGATGAAGCTGTTTTTTGTCCGCTGCCCGCTAGGATGATATTTTTAAAGAATGGTCCAGCAATAGTTTGTGTAGTTGTTCCATTGAATGTAACAGTACTTTGTCCGGGTGAAAAAATACCGCCGTTGCTAATCCAGTTGCCGCCGACAGTATGCAAGAAATTTCCAAAACTTAAAACAGCACCGCTTTCAATTGTAACATTTTTAGAAATGGAAATTGAGTTATTCGCAGTAGCGAATACTGAAACCCCAGCGCCTGCCTGAATAGTGAAATTGCCAAGAATTGTCAGAGTGCCAACGGGTAAAGTTTTTGTTGCTGAATTATTTCCACTTTCTAAAGTTAAATTTCCGTACCCGCCTGCAATAGTAGCAACCGTTTGGTTTCCACCTGCATAAATTACCGTGCTTGCATCATCAAGCGCGTAAGTTCCATAACCAGAAGGAAAACCGTTATTTGAAGTTCCTTCTCCAATAACAAGAACTCCACCACTGTCTATTGTAAAAGATTTTAGGGCATTTCCTGTAACGCTGTATGTGCTGGTATTTAATTTACCTAATTGAATTGATAAATTACCTGTAATATTTGATGTAGTAACGTTATTGCTTAATACTGCGCCGAGTGTGCTGGAATTATTGATGTACACATTTTCATACACAATACCGGGTAAGTCAAGCGCAACTGTTTGCTGAGATGTGCCATTGAAATTAATGGTGCTTCCCGCACCGGAAGTTGTCAGTGTTCCAACGCTATCAAGAATAAAAGAACCACCGAGCTTCAACTGTCCTGCGCCGCCGCTCATATCCAATACTGCATTTGCTGAATTCGTTGCGTGGAAAATAATATTATTTTTTACTGATAAGATACCGGTAGAAATTTGTATGAGCGTTTTTTTATTTGAAGTAGTATCCATTGCATCAAATGTAATGATGCTGTCCACATTGAGATTTCCACTTCCTACATTTGCAACGCGGAGTAACGTATCTGTGGATTGATAAATCGTCAGCATTTTTAATTGAAGCGTACTTGTACTTGCCGCGAACAGAAGAGAACCTGACGTAGCGGTAACCGGAGAACCAATCTGTAACCATGCACATGCGCCATTGTATGATGCGTCAACAGTAACGATATCGTTTTGAATTAAACCGATGCGGACAGTATCATTCGCATCAGGAATTCCATCTGCATCTGCGCCGGCGGTACGTAGCCATGTTCCGTTATCATTCCAGTTTCCGTTTGTAACAGACATAAAAGTTGCTTGTCCGAATAATTGTTTGGAAGAGAAAAGCAACACAAAAAAGAAGAACAGCGTTAACGTGTTCGTTATAAATTTTCTGTAAAAAATATTAGCAAAGTTCATATTATTTCAAATAAAGCATTCGATTGGTGATAGAAAGCTTTCCCCCCGAAAGAGAAAGACGATAAAAGTAAATCCCACTGGATAAATGATTTGCATCGAAGAGGATTTGGTGATACCCTCTTTCAAGTTCTGTATTGTTGAGAATTGTCGTAATCATTTGCCCTAATATATTAAAAATTTGCAATGTAACTTTTTCATCGGAAGCAAGTTCAAATGAAATTGTCGTTGTCGGATTAAATGGATTCGGATAGTTTTGTAACAGAGTAAAATTTTCAGGAGAATTTGAATACGCTGCCACTGATTGTTTTTCGCTATCCATTTTTCGCAAAAAAGTAATTTCTCCTAATTGTGTTACATTTTTAAGTCGCAATGGAGATACTGAAAGTGTTTCTATCGCAGTATGAAATGCGCTGTTGATTCTTTTCAAAGCAACTTCCATTGATGAATACATTTCTGGTATTGGCTCAAATGGATAAAATCGTTTGTAATATGTTAGCGTTGTATCCACAAGTAAAGTTATTTCTTTTATAGTTTTATTATGAAAAATATGATTCGTATCCGATGGGTCTTCGTAAACCAAAGAGTCTAAACCGTAACGTGTGATATGTAATTTACTTGCGGCGAGATTGAATTTTAACATCAGTAACTCTCCAGCAAGTGCGTTATTGTACCTCTCCATTTTCGGATTTTTTAATTCTTTTTTGAATGAACTTACTCCGATAACATCAAATCCTCGTGTTTTTCCTGTTTGCGGCAGAAATTTCTTAATGATGTCGCCTTTTCCTAAAAAGCGTATCCATCCATAAAATTTTGCACTATCTACTCGTACAACTCCTAACGTAACTCCGCCGGGATAATTTGGGTCAGATTTTATTTTTGATTTTCCAAATGCGTTGCTCATTATTGTATCGCGAACATTTCCTGTCGTAGGCATTGGTCGTATTCCTTTTTTGGGAATTTTTATTGAAGTTGCTGTAAAATCTTCCTGTGTAAAAGTGCGGTATGAAGTTGAATCAAAAATTTTATAAACTATCAGTTTGTACAAAGTCGGTACACTATTGCCTTTTCCATCGTTAACACGGAAATACAATGAATCAGCGCCAGTGAAAAACAGAGTTGGAGTGTATGTCATTTTTCCTGTACTTGCATTGAAATTTGTTAGCGTTCCATTGCGTGGTAAAGAAGAAATGTTGAATGTGAAAACACTGTCATCAATATCCATCCCGCTCAGGGTAATATTTTTTTCGCTGTTTATTTTAATAGAATCAGTTCCTGCAATTCCAGTCGGTAAATCATTGACAGACAATATTGAAATTGAAACTATAGCCGTATCGCTTGTCCATTGCCCATCAGAAACAATATACTTGAAATAGTCATTGCCAAAATAATTATTAGCAGAATGAAAAGTGAACATTGCAGATGGCGGTTCAAAATCAAGCGTGCCGTGCAATGGCTGTTGAGTAATTGCATAGTTGAGTTGCTCGCCAATATCAACTGTACCGCCCAGCAATTGAAGGACAACATCAGTATCTTCCAATGTCTGTTTTGAAATATTGCTTACAGTTGGTTTATCGTTTACAGCAGTAATATTTATTGTTACAGTTGCAGTATCTTTTGCCTCACCATCTGAAACAGAAAAGAGAAAACTATCACTGCCATAATAATTTAACATGGGAGTATAATTAAGCGATGGAATTGTTCCGCTTAAAATGCCGTGAAGGGGAGAACTGATGAGAGTAAACTGCAACGCTTTTGCATCATTCGAATCGCTTCCGGTAACGGTGAAAGCAATTGTCGAATCCTCTTTAACTGTAATAGATTTATCATTTGCTGTTGGTTTATCATTTAAAGAATTTACAGTAATTTCTACATAAGCAGTATCGCTATTTACCAGTCCATCATTCACAATAAATCCAAAAGAATCATTGCCAAAATAATTGGCAGAAGGTGCATAATTTATATTTGGAGCGTTACCTGAAATTGTACCGTGAAGCGGTGAGACAATAGTATTATAAGTTAAATTATTTCCATCAACATCAAAACCTGTTAATGTAATTTGCGTTGAAGAATCTTCTGATAATGAAACGTTTTGATTGTATGCAACAGGTGTATCGTTTACTGGAGAAATAATAACCACGATAGTGGCTGTATTTGAGTTAAGGTTTCCGTCAAATGCTTTAAAATAAAAAGTGTCAATGCCATTAGTATTTGCATTGGGAGTAAATGAAAAAGTTCCTGCGTTAGCATTGGTAATCGTCGTTATTCCTTTTTTCCCTTGCGTTACGATAGAAAATGTAAGTGCAACATTATCTACATCAGAAGCGGTAAGTGTTCCTGCTATTGCAATGTCTTCACTCGCCAAAATTGTCTGATTATTTGCAACGGGCATATCATTTTGAGCAATAATATTAACACTCACCGTTGCAGTATTAGAAAAAGAAATTCCGTCACTAATATGAAATGTAAAACTATCATCGCCAGTCAAATTCAGCAAAGGAGAATATGAAAAAGCGCCTGTCAATGTATTCAAAATCATTACCGTTCCTTTTGCAGGAGAAGAAATAAGAGAAAATCGCATCGTATCATTATTTGCATCGGACCCGGAAAGAATGCCTTGGAAAAGTGAATCTTCATCCACAGCAATTGATTTACTTGCCGCAACAGGAGGCTGATTTATTGAACCAAAAACAAATTTGGTGAAAATAGGCAGGTGGTCGGATGCATAATGTAAAGCATTGGCAATACTATCAGGAACAGCATTATTGGGTAATTGATTTATGCTGTCATTAAAATGATTTCCATCATTACCAAAAGCAGTATAGGAGGAAATAATAATATTATCATCTAACGAATATGAATTCAGCATTAAATCGAAGCGGTCATCCATTCCGCCGGTAGAGCCTCCGCCAAAAGATCTAATTCGAGGCGATTGTGTATGAATTGAGGAAAACGATGCATTGCTGTTCCAGATTCCAACAGCATTTAAAGGGTCTTTTGCCCGACCGTTATTATTTGCTTCACTATTGATTAGCTTTTGAAAACCGGTTTCCGTGCTTCTATAAAAATTGAAATCTCCAACGATTAAGAAGTTTGTATTAGCAGGAAAATTGTTCAAATAGTTTCTTAATGTAGTTGCCTCAGCCAGTCGTGCAGATTCCTGGTCAATGCTTGCTTTTAAATGTACAGAGAGAATATGAATTTCTTCTCCTGAACTTAAATCGAGGACAAGATAATCCGCAATATCCCGTAAAGTAGTAGTAACGTAATTTGCGCTTATAAAAGAAACTTTGGATGATTTATAAAACAGCGTATTATCAGTATCAAATCCATCGTGAAATAGCGCGGAATTATAACTATTGGCTTGCTGAAAATTCATCACGGAATCACGAAAATGATTCACGCCTTGAGAATCCAGCATTTCCTGCGATACTAATATATCAGGGTTTATTGCCTTTATTATTCGTCTGAAATACGCTTGTCGGCTAATTTCAGCGCCAGAGTAGTTCAGCAGATTATACGATGCTATTTTCAGTGTATCAGAAGCAAATGTAACATTAATCGTTGCCAAAATGATACAGAGAATTTTGTAAAATTTCATTGGAAAATTGTAAAAGCGAGTCTTCTTTTCATTTTTTCACACGGATTGGGTAAGACAAGTGAAAAATGTCAGGAAATTGATTTTTCCTGACACGAGAAACGAGATAGTACTAACGGGACAAGTAAAGGACTATTACCTATAATTTTGTTCAAAATATACCACTCTTTTTACGATTGTACCAATGATACGAATCACTCTGCTAATATGTTCAGTTAACTTATGAAAATTCAAAATCTCTCTTTTTACTTTATTTTCTGTATTCTTGTTGTAAGATTTTAATATTAGTTATATATTTTTGCCGAAATTTTTGGCGGAGTAGCTCAGTTGGTTAGAGCAATGGAATCATAATCCATGTGTCGGGGGTTCAAGTCCCTCCTCCGCTACAACTCGTCAAACCACTAATTCGGAGAAAAATCTCTTTTCTTACTATAGGAAGGGGTTTTTTCTCGGTTTTACACACCTGTATGCTTCCAAAATTTGTAACAAAAATCCAGAAATTAATTGAAGAAAAGCAATTAATTACATCTGAAGATAATGTGTTGGTTGCTGTTAGCGGTGGAATTGATTCCGTTGTTTTGCTTGAAGTATTTTGTCGGTTGCGAAATATTATCGGATTTACTGTTGGGATTGCGCATTGTAATTATCATTTACGTGGAAAAGAATCTGATGAGGACGAAGCATTCGTCTCAATGCTATCAAAAAAATATTCCGTTGATTTTTTTTCAAAAAATGAGGATGAAGATTTCAAAATGGCAAATTCCATTCAGGAAAATGCTCGCAATATGCGATATGCTTTTTTTGAATCACTTGCTTCACAATATAATTTTACAAAAATAGCTACAGGACATAATGCAGATGATAATGCAGAAACTATATTTTTTAATTTTATACGCGGTAGCGGCGTGAGCGGTTTAACAGGAATTCCGTTGAGCAGGAATAACGGTAAAATAATTCGTCCGTTGCTTTTTTGTTCGAGAAAAGAAATTGAATTATTTGCTCAGGATAATTCCCTGCACTATCGTTTTGATTCTTCTAACGCAAAAAATGAGTACACAAGGAATTTTATTCGCAATGAAATATTTCCACTCATCAGAAAAAATATTAATCCTAATGTAAGCGAAGCTCTGCAACGAGAAGGAAGTATTTTTACTGAACTTGAAGAGTTTATTCAATGTGAATATAAAACACTATATCAAAAGGCAATGTTGAAAGAAAACGTTCATCACTATATCTTCAACAGAAATATTATTTTAAGCACACCTGTTTTTCTTCAACGTTTTTTTATAAACAAATTTTTATCATCGTTAACAAGCAGCGAAATTACTTATTCAGTAACTGACGATGTTGTTCACTTTCTCGGCAAGGAAACCGGAAGCAAATATTCGCTTCCCAATGATTTTAATATTTTGCTTGACCGAGAGAGAATTATTTTTTCGCAAAATACGACAACATTACCATTCCATTTTGAAATTGAAGTTGGAAAAAACTATGTTTTTGAGACTTTTCTGTTCAGTTCATTACTAATGAATGAAGTGGAAAATTATCGCAATCATTCATCGGATGTTGAATATATTGATGCCGAAAAAATTATACATCCGCTCATTATCAGAAATTGGCAACCGAGCGATTATTTTTTTTCACTTGGAATGAAATCAGAAAAGAAAATCAGCGATTTTTTTATTGATGAAAAAATATCATTGTCTCAAAAAAAAACAATTCCAATACTCATTTCCAATAATGATATCGTATGGATTTGCGGATTGCGCATTGATGACAGGTTTAAAATAACAGCATCCACAAAAAAAATTCTCAAACTCACTTATACAAAAATAGAGTACGTGTGAATAATGAACTTATAATTGGCAACGATAGATTTACTGTCTATCTTTCAGAAAATGAAATACAGACGCGAATTGAAGATATAGGAGCGCAAATCTCCAAAGATTATGCAGGAAAAATTCCTATTTTTGTTGGCGTATTGAATGGCGCATCAATTTTTATGGCAGATTTAATTCGCTCCGTTACATGTGATTTGGAAATTGATTTCCTGAAACTGTCAAGTTACGGCGATGAGAAGTTGAGTTCCGGCAGCGTCAAACTGATAAAGGATGTTGATGCACATTTGGGCGGACGTGATATTCTCATCGTAGAAGATATTGTTGATACCGGTTTATCCGTGGGATTTATCAAACAATTATTTTTACCGCGAAACCCCGCCTCGCTAAAAGTTGTTACGTTGCTGAATAAAAAAAGAAACTCCCAAACATCACACACAATGCAGGCAGATTATATCGGATTTGAAATTCCTGATAAATTTGTCATCGGATACGGTTTGGATTATTCGCAGCGATTGAGAAATTTGAGAGCAATCTACGCTCTGAATGAATAATACTTTTTTTTTAAAATATACTTTGAATGGAAGATAAAACTACAAAACAGCGAAACGGAGATAAAAAAATACCTCCCCGACGGCAAAAATCGGTACGTCCGAAAAATCGTCCACCGAAAAATAATGATGAATTTAACTGGTCACGCGGATTGCGAATGATACTCTTATGGTCAATGATAATTGTAGTAGCGTTTGTTGCAATCAATTTTTTGCGTCCGGGTGATGGTACAGAAATAGAAATTAAGTTTACAGAATATCAACAGCAGTTATTAAATAAGAATATCAGCGAAGCAATCGTGCGCAAATCCGAATTTAATAATTTTGAATTTCACGGAACATTAAAAGAAAGCATCGAGCGTACGATAGCAGGAAATAAGCAAAATGTTTCGCGCATTGTTGTCGTACTGCCATTTGTAGATAATTCTGTCATTCAGCAATGGAACGAAGCAGGAGTGAGATTTAATATAATAAAGGAAGATACTTCGTGGTTAAATTCACTGTTTTCTGTTTTTCCGTGGCTGCTAATACTTGGCGTTTGGATGCTTGTTATGCGCAGAATGCAAGGCGGCGGAGTAGGCGGAACACGCGGCATATTTTCATTCGGAAAAATTCAGGCGAAGATGCAGGATAGTAATATTCGTCGTGTAACTTTTGAAGATGTTGCAGGCGCAGATGAAGCAAAGCAGGAATTGCACGAAGTAATAGAATTTTTACGCGAGCCGGAAAAATTTCAACGGCTTGGAGGAAAAATACCTCGCGGTGTTTTACTTCTCGGTTCACCGGGAACAGGAAAAACTTTGCTTGCTCGCGCAGTTGCTGGTGAAGCATCTGTTCCGTTCTTTTCAATTTCCGGTGCAGATTTTGTAGAAATGTTTGTGGGAGTCGGTGCAAGTCGAGTACGCGATTTATTTGAAAAAGGAAAAAAGAATGCGCCGTGTATTATTTTTATTGACGAAATTGATGCTGTCGGTCGTCATCGTGGCGCGGGACTTGGCGGTGGACATGATGAACGTGAACAAACGCTGAATCAACTTCTTGTTGAAATGGATGGATTTGAACAGAACAGCGGCGTGATTATTATTGCTGCAACAAATCGTCCTGATGTGCTTGACCCCGCATTGCTTCGTCCGGGAAGATTTGACAGACAAGTTGTTGTTGACCGTCCCGATGTAAAAGGACGTGAAGGAATTTTAAAAGTACATACACGGAATATTCCGATTGGCGCTGATGTGGATATTTCTGTACTTGCGAAAGGCACACCGGGATTATCTGGCGCAGACCTCGCAAATTTAGTGAATGAAGCGGCGTTACTTGCAGCAAGGAAAAATTATCTTGATGTTACAATGAAATGCTTTGAAGAAGCAAAAGACAAAGTAATGATGGGCGTTGAACGAAAGAGTCTGATTATTTCTGAAAAAGAAAAGAAGATTACATCATATCACGAGTGTGGGCACGTGCTTGTTGCAAAACATTTACCGGAAGCAGACCCTGTGCACAAAGTTACAATTATTCCACGTGGTCGTGCATTAGGATTAACAACATATTTACCAATTGACGAAAAACATACTTATTCCAAAGAATATATTGAAGCAATGATTACGTATGCGCTTGGCGGAAGAGCCGCGGAACTCATCGTTTTCAAACAACTCACCACAGGAGCAGGCAATGACATTGAGCGTGCAACAGAACTCGCGCGTAAAATGGTTTGTGAATGGGGAATGAGTGAAATACTCGGTCCTATTCAATATGGAATGAAGGAAGAAGAAGTATTTCTTGGTCGTGAAGTAACGCGCGTAAAACACATCAGCGAAGATACGCAGCGGATTATTGATAGCGAAGTGCGTAATATTATTGAATCAGGGATGAGCAATGCTGAACGTATCCTGCGAGAGAATGAAGAGAGTCTGCATGCGCTTGCAAAAATATTATTAGAACGTGAAATTCTTGATAATGATGAGATAGATAAGATATTGAAGGGAGAAGAACTTCCGCCTGTAAAAAATTCAAATAACGGAGAAGTGGAAGATAAGGGAAAGATAGTTTCTGCAGTGATTTGATGGAACAACAGAACGCGCCACTTCCTGCTATTGAATTTGATTTTCGTAAAGAATTTATCCGAAAAGGAATTCATTTGTGTTCTCTTGTGATTCCCGTAGGATATTATTTTCTTCCAAAATCGGTTGTGTTGGAACTATTACTTTCACTTGCTGTAATTTCTATTCTCACGGATATTGCGCGGTTTTATAACAAAGGATTTTCTTCTTTTTATTATAAGGTATTTCATTCCATCCTTCGTGAGCACGAAGTACTTCCGAAAAAGAAAAATTTTACCGGCGCAACATACGTAGTGATTTCTGCAGTATTGTGTATTGTGCTTTTCCCGAAAATAATTGCCATTACAAGTTTTTCCATTCTCATCATTTCGGATACAGCATCTGCATTGTTCGGAAGAAAATTCGGCAAACATAAATTCAAAGTTGGCGGAATGAAGAAGAGTTGGGAGGGAAGTATTGCATTTGTTCTTTCCGCAATCGCAGTGATTGTTTTAACGCCGAAAATTTCTTACGTCGTTTCTGAATATTATTATGCGACGCTTGCAGCGATTGGCGGCGCGGCGGCAGAAGTATTTTCCTTTGATATTTTAGATGATAATTTTGCTATTCCTCTTGTTATCGGTTTTATGCTCTGGGGAATGTATCTTATATTCCTTCCAGAATTACAAATAAATTCCTATTAAATTCCTTACCGTATGTTTAAAAAATTATCTCTCTCAGTTTGGATTCTCTTTGTTGTTTCTTCTATCGGTTTTGCGAAAGAGAAAAAAATTACCATTCTTCACACCAATGATATGCACTCTAATTTCGTTCCGCACGAAGCAACATGGTTGAAGAAAGACCCGAAGCCAATGGTCGGTGGTTTTAATGAATTATATTTTCTTGTTGATAGCATCCGGAAAACACAAGACGTGTTATTCCTCGATGCGGGCGATGTGATGACAGGAAATCCTATCACCGAATATACATACAACGGCGTGTATGGTGGTTTGCTCTTTCAGTTGATGAATGATTTGAAATACGATGCATGGTGCTTTGGCAATCACGATTTTGATGTTTCGCAAGAGAATCTTTTTGCGATAACGAAGATGGTGAAGTTTCCTACGCTCTCTGCGAATATCGTCAATGCGAAGAATGAGTTTCCACTCAATAATAAACCCTATACAATTTTTGAAAAGAATGGTCTCCGCATCGGCGTGATTGGCATAACGTCTCAATTGCTCTTTAATCTTGTCAATGAATCGAATCTCACCAACATAAAAGTTCTTCCACCTATCGAAACGACTCAGAAAATCATTGATGAGATTGATGCAAAGACCGATATTATTATTGCACTGACGCACGAAGGTGTGGAAGACGATTCTGCACTTGCAAATGGCGTTACAGGGCTTGATGTAATTGTCGGCGGACATTCACACACTCGATTAAAGAAGCCAAGTTTTGTGAATGATGTTATCATTGTGCAAGCTGGTGGTAATTGCGAAAACCTCGGAGTTCTTAATCTCACCGTTGATGATGATGAAGTTACCGAATACGATGGCGAACTGATTCAAATGTGGGAACGCGACGACCATCCGAAAAACAAATTCAAACGGACGATTGATTCGATGCAGGCAAAGATTGATGACGATTACTCCGAAGTTATTGCAGAATTAAAAACGGATTGGAAACGCAAGGATGGTGAAAGCGGCATTGGTAACTTTATTGCTGATGCACAGAGAAATGCTGCAAGTGCGGATGTCGCGTTTATGAACAATCACGGAATTCGCAAAGATGTTTCCGCAGGTCCGCTTACAAAACGCGAAATGTTCGAAGTACTGCCATTTCTCAATATTATTACGACGTTTCAATTAAGCGGAAAAGAGTTGCGCGATGTGGTAACATACTATATAAAGGAGAGACCGAGTATTCAGACATCGGGAATTATATGCGAGTATCGTAAAAAAGGCGGAGAGATTGAATTTACCAAATTGGAAATCAATGGAAAACCCATTGATGAGAAGAAAATGTACATCTGCACTGCGAGCGATTATATGGTAGGCGAAGCAAAACGATATATTGGAGTCGAAGTGAAGACTCCGATTTATTCCAAGAAGACTGTTTTTGAAGAAGTGGTGAAATATGCAAAGAAAATGAAGGTAATTAATTCAAAAGACGAAGACAGAATTCAGGAAATTGAGTGAATTCAAGTAGAAAATGAGCATTTTTTAGAAATCTGACAGAGCGGAATACTATCCCGAGCATACGGGATGCTATTCCGAAGCAAAATTATCGCATTGCATTTGCAGATTTTAAACAAATTTAAACAAAGTTTTACAAATTTAACATTATATATATAGGAACTACACCATTTATGAATAACAACTTCCCCATCATTATTATTACAGGAAGACCAGCGGCGGGAAAATCGGAAGTAATTGATTTCCTGAAGCATACAGATGCAGAAGAACGCTCAAAACGCTTTCACATCGGCGAATTTGAAGAACTCGACGACTTTCTTTATGTGTGGGAATCCTTTGAGATTGATGATATTTTGAGCCGACATGGTAAACCGCGTGTGTGGAGCGATGAAAAATACTGGTTCAAGGATGAATTTATTTGGAATTTATACATCGAACGCATCAATCTTGAATACCGTAAGAAACTTGCTCGCAATCCGCGCTATCACGATACGACAACGACCATTATTGAATTTGCACGCGGCGGTGATAATGGCATTGCAGAGGCGCTCAATTACCTCCACGAAGATATTTTAAGCAAAGCGGTGCTTATGTATATCCGCGTTTCGTATGAAGAATCAGTTCGGAAGAATCGCAGACGCGCACGCAAAGGGCAGGAAGATTCAATTTTGTATCATTCTCTTCCCGATGAGAAGATGGATTTTTATTACAAGACAAATGATTGGGACCGCATTGAAGCCGCACGCCCCGATTATATAGATGTGAACGGGTTTAAACTTCATTACGGCGTATTCGAGAATGAACCTGAAAAAACACACGATAGCGCTTTGATAGGAAAAGAATTGGAACGGGTAACAAGTAAAATCTGGACGAACAGCAGCAAGTAGGATACTGAAAGAGCATCAAATAATACAACTATGTGGAAATCTGAAGAAGGCAGCACGACGCGACTGATACAACTTTGTATCGGGTATTTTACATTTTATGTAATAACAGGAATTGCCGCAAAACTTTTCACATCCGGCGGCGCCGATTCATTTTTCAAAATGAATCAAATAGAATATATGGTGTACAATACTATTGGCGGAATGGTAACTGCGCTGGGAATTGTATTTGTAATGAAGTGGTATCGCCTCAAATCAAATCAGCATATTCAATTTGGTGGATTCTCGTTGCCGCAGGAAATAAAATATATCATCCCATCGGGATTGATGACGGCAATTGTCATTCCGACAACGACGCTGATGTACACGTTTGAAGGAATGTCTGTAATGGTTGCGATGGTGATAATGCGTTCGAGCGTCATTATCATAAGCCGCGTTGTGGATGCAGTGCAAATCAAACAGGGAATACTGCACAAGAAAGTATTTATGGAAGAAAACATTGCCGTGCTGTTTGCATTGCTTGCCGCAGGAGTAAATCTCTATGCTGTAAAAGCAGGAGATTTTGATTTTATCCATAATACTGCGGCTGTGAGTATATTATTGAGTTACATTATCGCTTATACGATTCGCATTTACATAATGAACTACTTCAAGAATACACGAGCAAAGGGAGTGCCGCTTGATAACAATGGATTTTTCGGCATCGAACAAATCGCAGCGTTTACGTTTGTTATGCTGTTAAGCATAATGTTTTTCAATGGAGTGAATTGGTTCGGGTGGGATGTTCCGCAGATAGTCAATTTTCACAACGCATTTGTTCTTCCGAATACAGTGTGGTTTTGGGGAGTAATCAGCGGTACTGCATTCGGCGTGGTTGCATTCTTTTCCGTATTTCTTTTTATGTTTAAAGGAAGAACAGCAACCTTTGCAGGATTGGTGAACCGCCTGACATCATTGGTAGCGGGAACAACAGCAACATTACTTTCTGCAATACTCTTAGGCGCGAAGTATCCTAAAATGCAGGACTGGATTTCGTTATTGTTCATTTTCATTGCGGTGGGATTTCTCAGTGTTGCAGAAAAGAAACGTACCATGGAATTAAAAGCAGAGAAAACTCCGTGAGCAATGAAACTCATTCGGGCAGAATTGCGTTTTACTTTTGTAAAAAATTAATAGTTTTTGCAGAAATCAAAAAAAATTCGTATCTCTTTCCCGTAAAATTTAAAGAATCGTTATGAAAAAGAATTTACTCCTTGTTGCAATGCTCTGTATGTTTGCAACAGTATCGAATGCGCAGTTCAAATCGCAGCAATCTTCGCCGTACTCCAATGGAATGTATGGCGCAGGTTCATCCAATACATTGTTCAATTGGATTGATATGAATAAATTTTCGATGCAGCACAGTTTCTCGATGAATTATATGAATGTCGGCGGGCAAAATCTCTCCATCAATAGTTATACGAACACAATGCGTTACGCATTTACCGATGGATTATCAGCACGCGCCGATGTGAGTATGATGTATTCGCCTACCGGAGTCAGTTTCGGACGCAATCAATCGCAACTTTCAAACGTATTTCTGAATCGTGCGCAGATAGATTACCGTCCGTGGGACAATGTGCATTTCCAGATTCAGTATCGCAATAATCCTTTTGGCTACTATAACGATTATTACAGCAATCCGTTTCGTAGCAGTTTCTCACGATTTGGAGACGAATAACTGTTGCAACGTTCGCTGCAATTCTCATCTTGTTTTTTTCGGATTTTCGCTTTGCAATGCAAAGGAAAATCCGATTCATTTTTTAATTGAGGGAGTAAAAGAGAATGGGTGAACTATCTTCCTCATCAAAAGAGCAATCATCATTGTTCGATGCACAACATCGTGAACAAAGCGGCGAACAAATGCCTCCGTCAGAACAATTCCGCACACAAAAATTACTCTTGAATATTCTCATTGCACTGTTTGCAGTGTTGTTTCTCTATCTACTGTACGAAAAAATATTTCCGCAACAAGAAACATCACCTGTCGCAATCGTAAAACCGCGTGTAGAAATTATCAAACCGAAAATCTCTTTTCCCAGCACAACACAAATTGATGTATTGAATGGAAGCGGCGTGTTAGGAATCGGAATGAAAGTAACTCAGCATTTACGCTCGCTCGGCATTGATGTCATTGATGTCGGCAACATCTCGCACACTGACGAAAGCTTCATAATAGACCGTATCGGTAGTCGTGATGAAGCACAAAAATTAGCGCGTATCATTGGCTTAGATACAACACGTATTACCATACAAATCTCCCGCGAATATATGGTGAAGTACTCGCTTGTTCTCGGCAAAGATTTTGGACAATATTTTCCAAACACAACTTCAAAAAATAAATAACACAATACACTTTGGCTACAAAATTATTAGCAAAAAAAATTGCGAAACTCACGATGACAAAAAAGGCATCCGATATCAATGTCATTGATTTACGCAAACTCTCCGATGTAACAGATTTCTTCATCATTTGCAGCGGTGATTCCGATACACAGGTGCGCGCAATCGCAAATGCTGTTATTGATGGCACCACCGATGGCGGATTAAAACCATGGCATTACGAAGGATTGAGTAATGCAGAGTGGGTCATCATTGATTACGTGGATGTTGTCGTCCACGTCTTTCAGCGCAATTTTCGTTCGTATTACAATCTCGAAAAATTGTGGGGAGATGCGCCATCCGAAAAATTAGAAGACAAACCAAAGAAAACTGCGGTAAAGAAAACCACAACGACAAGAAAAAAGAAAGTCGTTGCAGAATGATTTCCATTCTTCATTCTCTCTTCTCCGAAAGTCTTCGCGCACTTGCACTCGATTATTCTTTATTGCAATTTGAAAAACCGAAAGTAGCAGAACACGGCGATATTGCAACAAACATTGCAATGCTCCTTGCAAAGAAAGTCGGAAAAAATCCCCGCCAACTTGCAAAAGATATTATTGCACACCTTACCATTGATGCTACACTCATCGAAAAAGTAGAAATTGCCGGTCCCGGTTTTATCAATATTAAATTCACCAACTATTTTTTTCAGCAGCGATTGAAAGAAATTCTTGCGCAGAAAAAAAATTTTGGAAAAAATGAACAACGCAATATCGGAAAAACCGCGCAGGTAGAATTTGTTTCTGCAAATCCAACCGGACCTTTAACTGTCGGACACGGACGCAATGCAGTGTTCGGCGATACGGTTGCGCGATTGCTTGAGTGGCGCGGATACACTGTTACGCGGGAATATTATTTCAACAACGCGGGAAGACAAATGCGCGTACTCGGCGATTCCGTACGATTGCGCTATCTGCAATTGCTTGGCGATACGCTCGAATTTCCCACAGATTACTATCAGGGCGAATACATTACTGACATTGCACAAAAATTAGTCAATGAATATAATGACGGACTGCGCAGCGAAACAGCAGAAGGAATATTCAAACAAAAAGCCGAAGCAGAAATATTTGAAGACATAAAAAAAACGTGTCTGCGTATGGGAATTGCTTTTGATATGTTCTACAATGAAAATACCTTGTACGAATCTGGAAAAGTAAATGACGTCATCAGCGAATTGAAACAGAACGGCGTCGCGTTTGAAAGTGAAGGCGCGCTCTGGCTGAAGAAAGAAGCGCTCGGCAGCGAGAAAGATAAAGTAATTGTGAAGAGCAGTGGCGAACCAACGTACCGTCTTCCCGATATTGCATACCACCGGGAAAAAATCCGGCGCGGATTTGATGTAATGATTGATATACTCGGCAGCGACCACATCGCAACGTATCCCGATGTTATCGCAGGTTTGCTTGCGCTTGGCGAACAGAAAACAGATGTTGATAAAATCAAAGTGTTGATTCATCAGTTTGTAACAATCTTGCAGGATGGCGAAGTAGTAAAAATGTCCACACGCAAAGCAAATTTTATTACGCTCGATGAATTGATGGATGAAACAAGTGCGGATGTTGTACGCTATTTCTTTTTGATGCGCAGTATCGGCAGTCATTTGAATTTTGATTTGAAACTCGCGAAAGAACAATCCGATGAAAATCCTGTGTACTATTTACAGTACGCACATGCACGCATCGCAAGCATCATTCGTTTTTCCGAAAGCCAACAGCCAACAGCCAACAGCAAACAGCCGGATGCAGATGTTACGTTATTGAAAGAAGAATCAGAAATACTACTGATGAAAATTCTCAATGAATTTCCTGATGTTATCGAAAACGTTGCCCTTACATACGAACCGCATCTCCTGTGTGAATACCTGCACAAAGTAGCAGGCGCATTTCACAAATTCTA
Source organism: uncultured Chitinophagales bacterium (assembly GCA_964358705.1). GTDB lineage: Bacteria > Bacteroidota > Ignavibacteria > UBA10030 > F1-140-MAGs086 > JBBTJF01. The sequence continues at coordinate 121,352 of CAYHPL010000005.1, read as the reverse complement.
TCACGACCACCGCGTGGTAACCGAAGACGAGCAAAGTACACAGGCGCGTTTAGCGTTATGCGAAGGCGCAAAAATAGTTCTCGGCAACGGATTATCTCTCTTAGGAATTTCGAAGCCGGAGAAGATGTAATTCCTCCTCCATCCTCAAAAACATTTTCCCTGCCATTTGCCTGCATCCAAAATTATATTTCTTCTTTCGTATATTCATCCCGAAAAAATAACATCACAATATTGCACTATCGGATCAAATCTATGCACAAAGTTACACAAGCAATTTATAACAACGGTAATTTAATTTTAGACGAAAAATTAGAAGATGTTGCAGAAGGAGAAAGACTGAATGTTATAATCGAAGATGACAGCGAGAAAAGAAAACATCGCTTTTTAGATTCGATAGAAAAATACTCTTTTTCACTTCCTGACAATTATTCGTTTAATCGTGAAGATATTTATGAACGGTGAAGTTTTTCTTGACTCGAATGTTCTGGTGTACCTTTATGCGAAACAACCGGAGAAGAAGTTTCAGCAAGCTAAAAATATCCTTCACGAACATTTTGAAAATCTGATTCTCAGTCCACAAATAATCGGAGAATTATATAATGTTCTTGTAAAGAAAAATTTTGTTACTAAATCAGAAGCGCTCACTATCGGATTGGAACTTATCAGTGCGTTTCCACTTGCAGAAATCAATGAAACAATTACCTTGAAGACTTTTGATATCTGTTCGAGGTATGGTTATTCATTTTGGGATAGCCAAATTCTTGCAACGGCACTTCTGAATAACTGTACACGAGTGTACTCAGAAGATTTACACCATCTTCAAAAAATTGAAGAGAAACTCATTATCATTAATCCTTTTCTTGAATAATATCTTTCATAGACAATAAACTTCCTACATCCGCAAAAACATTTTCCCTGCCATTTGCCGCACCAGATTTTTAAATTCGAGACTGAGAAGATTTACCAGCACATCGGAAGGGGAGAGCGATGTATCTTCTGCAATTGCGTCAATATGTTTAGGCTCGTCGGAGAGTGTGTTGTAAATTCTTTCTTCAAACAGTGTCAGCGTAATTTTCTTCTGCTCTTTTGCATTTTCCCGTTGCAATATCGGTTTCAGTTTGTATTCAAGTTCTATCAATACATCTTCCGGCTTTTGTACAAGTTTTGCTTTTCCTTCTTTAATAAGAAAATTACAGCCATCACTTTTCTTTTCTGTAATTTGTCCCGGCACTGCAAACAATTCTTTATTCTGGTCAAGCGCCATATTCATTGTAATCATTCCGCCGCCATCGAGGGCGCTTTCAATCAGCAGTGTTCCCAATGAAATTCCGCTGATAATTCTGTTGCGGCGCGGAAAGAGAAATGCTTCGGGACGTGTGCCAAAAGGAAATTCCGAAACAATAGCGCCGTTTTCACGAATGTGTTTTGCAAGTTCAATATTTTCCTGCGGATAAATTCTATCTACGCCGCCTGCAAGCACAGCAATAGTGCGCGAAGAATGTGCGAGCGCGGTTTTGTGCGCAATGGAATCTACGCCATAAGCCAGTCCGCTGATAACGCAAATGGAATTTCGAGCAAATTCTTCTGCAAACATTTCTGTAATTTTTTTTCCGTACAACGATGGATTGCGCGTTCCGACAATTGCAATGGAATATTTATCAGCAGGAATAATATTGCCGAGAAGAAATAATACAATGGGAGCGTCATAAATCGTTTTCAGTGATTCAGGATATTCATTATCAAAGATGGAGAGAATTTTTCCGCCGAGTTTGTATGCGGTTTCTAATTGTAATTCTGAAAAAGCAATTGCTTTTTCAAAAGAACCATTTTTTTTGAAATCAAAAATAGTTTGCGCAATATGCGGCGAAGTTATTTGCTGTAGTTTTGCGGGAGGCGTTTCAAAGAGTTCATCAATGGAATCAAACGATGAAAACAGTTGGCGGAGTTTTATATCGCCAACGCCTTCAATCTGGCGAAGCGTAAGAATATCTTTTGTTGTGAACACGAAATGAAGAAAGAGAAAATTTAAAAATCAGTTTTTTTTATTCTACTTTTCTACAACATCCATTCCATCCACCACTGCAACAATAACAGAATGAACAGGAATTTTTTCCTCTTTCAGAATTTGCCGTGCGCCGCTTCCTTCTTGAATCAGCAACACCGTATCACCAACGCCGGCGTCAGCAGTATCCACCGAAAGAATTTCTTTGCCGATGAATTTTCCATCCAAATCAATCGGTTGAGCGATGAGGAGTTTTTGCGGTTTCAGGTGTTCGTTTTTTTGTGTCGAAACAATTGTGCCGGTAATTTTGCAGAGAACCATTTTTTAAAAATTAAGAATTACGAATTAAAAATTATTTTTTGTACGGAATGAATTAATTCATTCGTTTTTTGCTCATTCGGAGATTCAGCAATGATGCGAAGAATCGGCTCGGTATTGGATGCGCGTACGTGAATCCACGAATCGGGATATGTAATACGAATACCGTCTTCCAGATTAATTTCCGCCGAAGATGAAAATTTTTCTGTGAGTGTTTCGACGATTTCTTTTGGTTGAAGTTTGCCAATTTCGATTTTTGTTTTCTTCATCGCATACTGCGGTAAAGAATTTTTTAATTCAGAAACTTTACCGCCAAATTCGGATAGCAATTGTAAAAACAACGCCACACCAAGACTTCCATCGCGTCCCCAATGTAGTTCAGGAAGAATAATTCCGCCGCTTCCTTCGCCGCCGCAAATGGAATTTAACTCCCGCATTTTACTTGCAACATTAATTTCTCCAACTGGAGTGCGGACACATTTGGCATTATATTTTTGCGTAATATCTTCAATTGCTTTTGTAGTAGAAAGATTGACGACAATATTTTGATTCCTTTGTGATTGCTTCGAGAGAATTAATTCAGCGCAGGCAACAACAGTAAATTCTTCCGAAAATGGTTCACCATTTTCCATTATTATTGCAAGACGGTCTGCATCAGGGTCAATTGCGAAACCAACATCGGCTTTATTTGCGACAACACTTGCACGCAATTCTGAAAGATTTTCAGGAACTGGCTCCGGTATGTGTGCAAAAATTCCACTGACATCACAATGGAGTGGAATAATTTCACAGCCAAGTTGCTCTAATAATTTCGGAACAATTGTTCCGCCAGCGCCATTCACGCAATCCAACACTACTTTTATTTTTCTCTTTTTGATGATTTCTTTTTGCATGTAGGGAAGCGCAAGGATAGCATCAAGATGTTGCTGAAGATAAATCTCCTTGTAAGAAAAATTTCCGATTTCATTCCAACACGCATAGTTGAACGAGTTGTTCTTTGCGATATTCCAAAATTGTTCCGATTCATTTTTATCCAGAAACATTCCTTTTTCGGAAACAAATTTCATTCCGTTCCATTGCTGCGGATTGTGGCTTGCTGTTACTGCAACACCACCGTGCGCGTCAGAATTTTTTAGTGCGAAAAGAATTGTGGGAGTGGGACAAATGCCGATTGCCTGCACATCGCAACCGTTTGCGAGCAGAGTGGAGGAGAGAATATTGGTTAATATTTTTCCTGAAATTCTTCCATCGCGACCGATAATTATTGTCTGATGTTTAGAAAATTCAGCAAATGCAGAAGCATACGATACAATTATTTCCGGAGTAAGAGATTTGCCTATGATCCCTCTGACACCGGAAATACTCACCATTAAGGACATAGCAATGATAAGTTATGCAAATTAATCTTCACGCGCTTGCTGTCGTAATTTTTCGAGTTCAGTGCGGAGTTTATTTAATTCGTTTTGTGAATTGCTGAAATTCTGATTTGCAACACGCAAGCGTTCACCGATAATTTGCGCAAGTTTCATAACAATTTTCAAACCTGCCTGCGGATTTTTTTCGATAAGTTTAAATAAATCAGGACGGAAAAAACCGATGAGCTGGCATTTCGTAAGTGCAACAGCAGAAGCAGAGCGCGGTGATTCATCCATCAATGCAATTTCTCCGAAGAATGAACCTTCACTTAAGCGTGCAAGTTCTTTCTCGGGATTTTCCAGTTTAATGGATACTTCACCTTCTTTGATAACGTACATTCCAAGTCCGGGGTCATTTTGAAAAAACACATGTTCGCCGGGAACGTATGTTCTTTCGTGCACAATGAAGGTAACATTGCGCAATTCACGTTTTTCCAATGTAGAAAAAATCGGAACATTTTTCAGTACAGTTTCTATACTGCGTACGACTTTTTCTTTTTTTCCAAAAACATTTCCCCAGATGCTATCAGTATGTTTGGGCGGTTCAGTTTCTTTTTGTTCTGTTTTCACGGTATTCTCTTATGAAAATTGCGGCTGAATATCACAAAAAGGCAGAATAATTTCAACAGAGAATGGGTATTTACAAAAATAAATCCTAAAAGAAAAACTCTCCTGTTTTTCTTGATTTTCTTTTCGCCAAGTTCTATATTGAAGCCAATTTATTACAAAAAAAATTACTTTTTTTAGCAGTACTATGGAACAAAATTTTGTAGAAGCGAAATTCTTAAGACAAGTTTCAATTTTTAACGGACTCTCTGATACTGATATTCAGAAAATCACGGGCATTGGTTCGCGTAAATCATATCCGAAAGGAAGTGTTATCGTGATGGAAGCAGAAGCAGGGGCGGCAATGTTTATGATTGTTTCCGGAAAAGTGAAAGTTGTTCGGTCTGATGAAGATGGGCGGGAAGTTATTTTATCAATCTTAAGCGAAATGGATGTATTTGGCGAACTCTCTTTGCTGGATGGATACACGCGTTCCGCTTCGGTGATTGCAATTACGAGTACAGAAGTTTTTGTCATTCATCGTCAGGATTTTCTTCATCTTTTGAATAATTATCCTTCCGTTTCAATCGCTCTTTTGGGAGAATTAGCAATGCGCTTGCGTCGTGCAGATGCGCAAATAAAAAATCTTTCGCTCAAAGGAGCAGAAGAGCGTGTTGCCGGAGTTATTTTGCAATTGGCAGAAGAAATCGGAAGAATTCGACACGGACGTGTTGAAATTGATGATTTACCTGTGCAACAGGATTTGGCAAATATGGCTGGAACATCTCGTGAGACAGTGTCGAGAATGTTGCACACCTTTATCAGAGCCGGCGAAATATCTCTTGAAGGGAGCAAATTAATCATTAATGATTACGAAACATTCCGTAATCTTCATAAATAATTTTTACAATGCAATTTGAGAAAAATTGCGCTGTGAATTCTGCTGGAGCGGATTTACACATGCATACGAATTATTCCGACGGTGTTTTTGAGCCTTCAGCATTGTTGAAAAAAGTGAAAAAAGCCGGAATGGAAATAGTGAGTATTACAGACCATGATACGGTTGACGCGCTTGATGAAGCAATAGATATTGGTGACGAATTAAATATCGAAGTTATTCCCGGTGTTGAATTAAGTGTTTCCACCGGCGATAATGATATTCATTTATTGGCATATTTTTTCGACTATAAAAATTCAGACTTGCTTGCATATCTGCACTTCGCAAAAGCAGAACGATACAGCCGCGCAGTCCGTATCGTAGAAAAACTCCATTCTATAGGGATTCCATTGGATTTCGATGCGGTACTTTCCTTTGCAGGAAAGGGTTGCATTTGCCGCACACATATTGCAAAAGCATTGCATAAAAATAAATTTGTCCATTCCTTACAGGAATCTTTCGTAAAATACATCGGATATGGACAGCCCGCCTACGAAGAAAAGAAAACACTCTCCATCAAAGAGGCGATTGCTCTCATAAATTCTGCGGGCGGTCTCACGTTTATTGCGCATCCCGGAAAAAATTTCAGCGATGCAGTGTTCCATCAGTTAGTTGATGATGGCATTGATGGCATTGAAGTAATTCACCCATCGCATACAACGCAACTCGTAAAACATTATCGTTCGCTTGCTACAGAGTATTTTTTACTGGAATCAGGCGGCTCTGATTTTCATGGAGCGGAGCGAAACGATGGTATGTATATAGGAACTTATACCATTCCCACTTCGTTTGTTGACACAATGCGGCATCGTTTATTTCAGCAAACGTACGTTACTATATAATAATTATTTTTAAACATTGAATGAGTAAATTACTTATGAAAAAAATTGAAGGTCAACTTTCTGCACGCGATTTACAAATTGCAATTGTCGTGAGCAGATTTAACAGCGTAATTACAGAAAAACTCCTTACTGGCGCGATGAATTGTCTTACTCGACATAACGGAAAAGAGGAAAATATTTCTGTTGTATGGTGTCCGGGTGCGTTTGAAATTTCTGCAATTGCACATCAGCTTTCAACTTCAAAAAAATTTGATGCTATTATATGTCTTGGATGTATCATTCGCGGAGAAACTCCTCATTTTGATTATGTTGCATCCGAAACATCGAAAGGCATTGCATCACTTGCAAATTCTTCGGGAATTCCGATAGCGTATGGCGTGCTTACAACAGATACAATGGAACAGGCAACGGAGCGAGCAGGCGGCAAAAGCGGCAATAAAGGATGGGATGCTGCAATGAGTGTAATGGAAATGGCAGATATTTATAAACAAATTTCCTCTTCAAAATAAATCTGCAAGTGAAACGTTTTATAACGGCGCTTACATTTTTTCTTTTCATCTTTTCGTTTCGTGCAACATCATTCATCGGAGAGTGGAAGACATTTACTTCAAAACGAGAAGTAAAAAATGTCGCTTATGCAAACGGAAAAATTTGGGCAGCAACGACCGGAGGCGCGTTTTCATTTCAACTAAGCGATTCCACTTTTAAAGAATTCACCACCTCTGAAGGATTACGTTCCGTCGTTTTAACGGCAGTAGTTGCAACTTCACGCGGAGAAATTTTTTTTGGTTCCAACAATGGCGTACTTCATCGCTATTCAATTGCAACGAAAGAATGGCGTTATGATTATGCGCTCAAAGAATTTTTAGAGCCGGTAAAAACAATTAATCGCTTGCAAATAGTCGGAGATACACTGCTCATTTCATCAGAAATTGGTTTAAGTCTTTTTTCACTTACCAATTTTCGATTTGGTGATACATACAGAATATTCGGGTCAGGTTTTTCTCCGAAAGTCGGAAAAGTAAATGCCGCTTTGTATGCGAACGGAAAAATTTTTGTCGCAACTTCAAACGGAATTGCCGTTGCAAATACCAGCAGCATCAATCTTACTTCGCCGGATGAGTGGGAGGTTTTTACAATGTCAGAAGGACTTCCATCCAATACAGTTTTATCGCTCGCTAAATATGGAACGGTTGTATATGCTGTAACAGCAAACGGAATTGCAATGTACGACGGAAATTTGTGGACGACCATTGCAGGCACGCTCAATTCTTCATTTCTTGAAATACGCAATGTGAACGATTCACTCTTTGCGCTTACTCCATTAGCACTTTATCAAATCTCATCTGCAAATATTCTTACTCCTGTGAAAATTTTTTCCGGTACAATTGCCACCACTTTTTGTAATGCAGGAAATGAATTTTTTGTCGGAACAAATTCACGAGGGATTTTGCTTCACGCCAACGATTTTTATTATCCCGAAGGTCCTGTAACCAATCATTTTTTTTATGTTGCAGTTGATAAAAACAGTACCGTTTGGAGTTCAACTACTTACGATGCGGGAAGTGAGGGAATTCATTTTTATAACAGAAAACATTGGAAGAATTTTAACAGTGTTTATCCATATCCGAGTTATCGTGTGAATATTGGAAGTAACAATACTATTTGGCAGAGTACGTGGGGCGGCGGAATTGCAGTCCTCAATGCAAATGGTACTTTTGATACAATATTTACCAGTGATAATGGTTTACCATTGACGACGAATCATCAAACATCCTGCCAGCCATTTGGCGGAAGTTCTTTTTCCATTCCTCTTGGAGCAATGACGGTTGGAAATGATACGACGTGGGTTGCGAGCAGAACTCCGTTGGAAGGAAAGAAAATTTTAACTGCGTTTTGTAATAAAAAAATTGTTCGTACTGTTCCGTTTCCAATTGACGAATGTCATAAGTTCACAGATTGTACGATAGATATGAATGGCGTTGTATGGTTTTCCAATACTAATTTTATTGAGCCAACATACGCAAAGGACAACGATTTATATTTTTACAGCACAAAACATTCTATTACCGGAGGCGGATTGTACGGCTCTCCATATTGGGGTAAAGTAACAAAAGATGGCGATGGATTATTGAGCAGCTCAATTTATTGCACTGTGTCTGATAATGATGGAAACTTATGGGTTGGAACTGATTACGGAATCAATATTATTTACAATACACTCAATCCCAAAAATTCAATTGCGCCCTATACTCCATTACGGGATACGAAAATTACTGCAATTGCAGTTGACCCGCTCAATAATAAATGGGTTGCAACACCGCAGGGTATTTATCATTTATCAAGTGACGGACTGACACGATTAGGATACTATACAGTAGAAAATACCGACGGAAAGTTAGTAAACAATGACGTTCTTTCAGTCGCAGTAGATGGCAATAATGGCATCGTCTATTTCGGAACAACGGATGGTCTTTCAAGTTTTAAAATATCTGCCGTAACACCAAAGAAAAAATTTACAGAAATTTCAGTCGCTCCAAATCCATTTCTCCTTCCTTCCAACATTCCGGTTACAATCAGCGGATTGATTGCAAATGTACTGATTAAAATTATTTCTGTTGATGGTGAACTTATAAAGGAATTGCCATCAACAACTTCTGAAAATCCCGGCGGCGGAATTGCATTGTGGGATGGCGTTGATAAAAATGGAAACATTGTTGCAAGCGGAATTTACTTTATAATTGCATCGGATGAACAGGGAAATAATTCTGCTGTCGGAAAAATTGCAGTGGTGAGAAAATAATAGATGGAGGAATCGTGAAGGTTCATCAGTTACTCGAGAGCATTAAGCGAACAGAACCATTTCTTCGATGCGAGGAAATGGTTTCTTCATTAAAGGAGGGCGAACAACTTTTTTTTGAGAATATTGCAGGTTCGCTCCCTGTTTGCGTTGCAAAATTGCTTTCAGAACAAACAGGAAAAAAAATATTTTGTGTTGCGGGAGAAAGCATTCGCGCGGAGAAATTGTACGACGATTGCTGCCTGCTGTTCGGCAAAGAAAATGTGCTTTTAATAGCAGACCATTTGCATCATCGCAATTCAATGGTGGTAAATGATGATGGCAACAAAGGAGAAGTACTCCTTCAACTTATAGAGAAACAGCCAGCAATTGTAATAACACATGCAGCAGTTATCGCACAAAAAATACCGCAGCCGAAAGAATTAAAAAATCAATCACTAAAAATTTTCCTTGAAAAAGAAGCCGGGTTCAATACTATTCTTGAAACACTGGAGAAATGGGAATTTGAAAAAGTTGATTTTGTTGTAGCGCAAGGGCAGTATTCCGTACGCGGCGGAATTCTTGATATTTTTTCGTTTGTCAGCGTTCATCCGTTGCGTATTGAATTTTTTGGTGATGTTGTTACGTCGCTTCGTGAATTTGATACACGTTCACAACGCTCTATCCGTAATCTTTCCGAAGCAATTATTTATCCGAATGTATTTCGCCAAAAAGAAAATAAAGCGCCTTCAGCAGAATCATCGTCTGTCTTTGATTATCTTCACTCTGATACAATCATTATGTACGATGAGCCGTTTCTTCTTGAAAAAGAAATAAATGAATGTGTCGCGGCGGATGAGGAAGATTTTTTTGCCTTTGCAGAAGTTTGCAGCTCTCTTGCATATTTTCCGAATATCATTTTTACGGCAATTCAATCCTCGCGACTGCAGAAAAAAGGAAGGAAGTGCATTAATTTTATTTCAATTCCGCAGCTATCATTTAATGGTTCTGTATCATCGCTGCTTGAATCTGCTCAACAATTAATAAGTCAGAATTTTACCGTAATACTCGCATCATCTTCAAATGCAGATGAGAAGCGCTTGAAAGAACTTCTTCGCGATATGCATTCTCAGAAAAAAGATGAGAGTGAAGAACAGGAAGAAAGTATATCGGATAATTTTTTGCAGGAAATTCAGTTCTCTTCGGAGAGTTTGCAAAACGGATTTATTCTTCAGGAACAAAAAATCGCATATTTCACGGAGCACGAGATTTTCGGAAGAATGAAACGGAGTAAAGTAACGCCGCATATTCGTTTCAGAGGAATCTCTACGAAAGAATTGCAACAACTGCGGCGTGGTGATTTTGTTGTTCACGTTGATTATGGCATCGGAAAATTTGCAGGACTGACGAAAATTAAAAATGCTGGTGTTGAAGAAGAAGTTGCCAAAATATTATATAAAGATAATGACGTACTGTATGTCAATATTAATTACATACAACGATTGCAGAAATATTCTTCCAAAGAAGGACATACACCGACACTCACCAAATTAGGCGGCGAGGCATGGGAAAAATTAAAATCGCGTGCAAAGAAACGCATCAAAGATATTGCACGCGAGTTGATTGCATTGTACGCGAAGCGAAAAATTTCTGAGGGATATTCTTTTGCTGCTGATACAACGTGGCAAAAAGAAATGGAAGCCAATTTTATTTACGAAGATACGCCCGACCAATTAAAAACAACGTCCGATGTGAAAATGGATATGGAAGCATCGTATCCAATGGACAGACTCATTTGCGGTGATGTCGGATTCGGGAAAACAGAAATTGCCGTGCGTGCTGCTTTTAAATCCATTCAGGAAAGTAAACAGGTTGCAGTGCTTGTTCCGACGACAATATTAGCAATCCAACATTATAATACGTTCAGCGACCGACTGGGAAAATATGCTGTGCGTGTTGAAAATATTACCCGCTTCAAATCGAAGAAAGAACAAAAAACAATTCTTGAAAATTTATCGGATGGAAAAATTGATATTCTCATCGGAACACATCGCCTTCTTTCAAAAGATGTTATCTTCAAAGATTTGGGTTTACTTATCATTGACGAAGAACATCGGTTCGGCGTTGCATCCAAAGAACAATTGCGGAAGCATCGCGAACAAATTGATACACTTACATTGACAGCAACACCAATTCCACGCACATTACATTTTTCATTGCTCGGCGCTCGTGATTTATCGCTGATGATGACACCGCCGCAAAACCGCCTTCCGATTATTACAGAAATTTGTCAGTTCGATAAAGTAATTATACGCGAAGCAATTTTACACGAACTCAGCCGCAATGGACAAGTATATTTTGTTCACGATAAAGTTCACGATATGGAAACGCTCGTAAGCAGATTGCGCACGTATGTTCCGGAAGCGAGATTCTGTTGCGCACACGGACAGATGGAAGGACACGAACTCGAAAATGTTATGCTCAGTTTTCTTGAAAAAAATTATGACGTTCTTGTTTCCACCAAAATTATTGAATCAGGTCTTGATATTCCGAATGTTAATACTATCTTCATTAATCGCGCTGACCATTTTGGTATGGCGGAATTGTATCAATTGCGCGGCAGAGTTGGGCGCAGTAATATTCAGTCGTATGCCTATTTTCTTACGCCGCCATTTTCCGTTTTGCCAAAGCCAACAATTCGCAAACTTCTTTCATTGCAGGAATTTTCAGAATTAGGTTCGGGATTTCATCTCGCAATGCGCGATTTGGAAATTCGCGGCGCAGGAAATCTACTTGGTGCAGAGCAAAGCGGTTTTATTTTAGAAATGGGATTTGAACTGTATGAAAAAATTGTGAACGAGGCGGTCGCAGAATTGCGTGCATCTGAATTTGAAAATATTTTTGATGAACAAAAATTACAACGGCAAATAAAAACTTCTTGCATTATCGAAGCAGATTTTGATGCGTACATTCCATCGTACTATGTGGAAGATGATGCTGAACGACTCGATTTATACAGACGTTTAGCGCGTTTTGAAAATGAGAGTGAAGTTGAAGAAATACGCAATGAATTGCGGGATAGGTTTGGAGAATTTACTAATGAAGTAGAAAATCTTCTCCTACTTGTCGGATTACGCTGCGCTGTTTCACAATATGGATTTACCAAAATTGAAATTAAAAAATATATAATCTCCATTGAATTTCCGGATGAATCGCAGAAAGCATTCTACGATGGAAGAATATTTCAGGCAGTTATGCATTACGTCAGCAATTCTTCAAAAAATACAATGCGATTTGAAACGACCGGCAAAAAAATTAGATTAGAAATCCGATATACAAAAGCGCTCTCTCCCCTCGAAAAAGTTCACTATGTAAAAAATATTTTCAACGATATGGTGCTGACTTCGGTATGAAAATAATTGCAGTATCCGATATTCACGGCGCGTATCAAAGCATAGAATCACTATTAAAGCGGGTTGATGCAGATTTGCTAATTATTGCAGGAGATATTTCTACGAAGGGTTCGGATTCAGAAATTCGCAATGCGATTGAAATTTTTCAATTACATTCTAAAAATATATTCGCTATTTGCGGCAATATGGATTTTCCTTCGACTGAAAATATTTTGCAGGAAAAGAATATTGACGTGAATGCGCGTGGCAAAATTATTAATGACATTGGCTTTTTTGGTGTTTCCGGCGCGCCACATTCATATATGAAAACTCCTTACGAAATTTCAGAAGAAGAAATTTACAACTGTGCGATTGCAGGGTACTCACAGATTCAGCAATCACGAATGAAAATTTTTCTTTCTCATACACCGCCTATCAATACGAACGTAGATAAAATAAATTCCGGAAAACATGTTGGGAGTTCAAGTGCGAGAAAATTTATTGAAGAAATGCAGCCGGATATTTGTATCTGTGGACATATCCATGAAGCCTTTGGTGTGGATAAAATTGGAAGCACCGTTATTGTAAACTGCGGACCAGCGAATAAATATTACGTTGAAATTGAAATCGGAAAAGAAATTATTGTGAAGCAGAAACTGATTTAGAAAGTAAATAAATATTTTTTTAGTAAGCAACGTGCAAGCGTTGCTTTTTTTATGCCAAAGTTGAAAAATTTCCAGTTAATTTTTATTTATGAAATAATTTTGGAAATTTTTTTGAATAAATATTTGACTAATAGTTTTAGATTTATATATTCACCCCGCAAAATTGTCTATAAAGGTCAGAATTTTGGATAAACTTTGCTTGAAATGTCTGAAAATGTTGAAATGTATAAATAAACAGTATGGATATTATTGGCTTTGAAATCTACTCCGTTGATGCAAAAGGTCGTATCAATCTGCCATCAAAAGTTCGTAAGCAACTTTCGGACAAGGCAGAAGATACTTTCGTTGCAACACGTAGTCAGTTTGATAAATGTATCTACGTCTATCCGCGAGATGAATGGGAGAAAGAGCAAAAAGAATTTGCAAAACTCCAAAGCACATTCAATCGCGAGGCGCATGAATTATTATTTCGGTTGCGCAAATATAAAGAATATTGTGAAATTGGCGCTCAGTCACGCATATCAATTTCAGAGCGTCTTCTGCGTTTTGCCGGAATTACAAACGAAGTGTTAATAATTGGCGCAGGGAACAAAATTGAACTCTGGAATCCGAAAGAATACGAAAATGCGTACACAGAAAACGAAGAGAGACTGAAAGAACTTGTTGAAAAAGTAAGTATGCAACTTGGGATGGTAAAAGCATAGCGGTGATGAAAAATTGTGAATGACTATCACGTTCCTGTTTTTGCAGATGAAATAATAAAACTACTGCTTTCTTCAAATGATGGAATATACGTTGATGCAACACTTGGAGGCGGAGGACATTCAGAAAAAATTCTCCGGCAACTTTCTCCGCAAGGATTACTCCTTGGTATAGACACAGATGATGAAGCAATTCACAGTGCATCAAACCATTTAGCAGAATTTACCAACAAGATATTTGTACAGGAAAATTTCAGAAATATTGCAGAAGTACTTGATAAACTTCAGATAGAGCAAATTCAGGGCATTCTTTTTGACCTTGGCGTTTCATCGCATCAGATAGACGAACCGTCGCGCGGATTTACATTTCGCAATGATGTGTTATTAGATTTACGAATGAATCGTCAACAATCGCTCAGCGGCTATAACGTCATTAACGAATATGATGAAAAAGAACTTGCAGATATTTTTTATTATTTCGGAGGGGAACGATTCTCGCGAAGAATTGCAAAGAGAATTGTTGAAACGCGCAGTAATAAAGCAATCACAACAACCGGGGAGCTGTCGGAAATTGTTCGTAAATGTGTGGGAGGAAAATTTTTAAACAAATCGCTTGCGAGAATTTTTCAAGCGGTGCGTATCGTGGTGAATGATGAATTGACCAGTCTTGAACTCGGACTTAAAGCGGCAGTACAACATCTTTCCGTGGGGGGAAGAATAGTGGTAATGTCCTACCACTCAGGTGAAGACCGTTTTGTAAAAGAGTTCTTTAAAACCTGTTCCGGGGAGGAATATCCTTCACTGAAACTTGTAACGAAAAAGCCGATACAAGCCAGTGATGAAGAAACACAAAAAAATCCTCGCTCGCGAAGTGTTAAAATTCGCGTAGCGGAGAGAATTTAATTATTCCATTTTCCTTTTTTAATTATGGTTACACAGAGTTTTACACTATCAGGTGATTCGATACCGCGTAAACAGCCGAAATCACGAATGAATGATATTGCCACACCCTTGCGGAGAATGAACGTGAGAAAAACATCTTTTATAAAAAATTCAACGATACTTTTTGGCGTACTGCTTTCTGCATTGTATTTAGCGTACTTTGTGTACAACTATGTAATGTTGATGCCTCTTGCCAATGAAAATTTTCAAATACGGCGAAACATTGAAGCTGCACGCGAAGGAACAGAAAAATTGCGTGCGGAACTGAATCGTCAAATGAGTTACGATGTAATTACGAAGAAAGCGCAGACATTATTAAAAATGCAGCTTTCTAACACATCGGTTGTCGAAATTCCTGTCGTTGAGAAAGGAGGGTACACAAATGAACCGTAAGCCCTATCTTTTACAAAAACAAATTACGCCATCAATTCCCGATATGTTTGATGCAAAACATTTACGTGAGAAACAGCAAAAGAGATTTCGCAAAAGCACAATGCTGCTGTTTGCCGCGTTTGTGTTTGGATACACTGTTGTAGTGTTGAAATTAGTTTCTGTGCAGATTGTTAATAACAAATATTACACGGAACTTGCCAACAAAATTCATGAATACACGATTCCGTTGCCTGCAAAAAGGGGAAATGTGCTTGACCGCAATGGACGAGTACTCGTATCGAGTGTGCAGCGTTCTAAATTTGTCGCGTATCCATATTATATGTCTGATTCGGAGCGCGTCTATGTTGCAAAAACATTGGGCTCAGCAATTAATATTTCTGCAAAAGAAATACTGAAGAAACTTGCTTCAAAAAAGAAATATGTAGAAATAATTAAAAATGTCGAGCCGGAAATTACTGCCAAAATTCGTGCACTATCACTGCCGCAATTTGAAGAACTGCCAAGTTATCGCCGCGAATATTATGGTGGAAAATTAGCGTCGCAACTAATTGGTTATACCAATTTTGATTATTCCGGTATTGCGGGATTGGAAAAATCACTTGATGAATATTTTTCCGGTACAGATGGACTTGCAGAATTACAAAAATTTGGGAGCAAGAAAATTGTTGCCCGCGTAGATTCTCCTGTAAAAGAACCTATTGCTGGCAATGATGTTGTGCTAACAATTAATCAGACAATGCAGGAGATTGTCGAAAAAGAGCTGCAACGTGCTGTACAAAAACATAAAGCAGATGGAGGAGTTTCCATTGTAATTAATCCCCGCACCGGCGAAATTCTTGCGATGGCGCAATATCCTTTTATGTCGCCGCTTGACCCAAGTGCATCAAAAATGCTTGACCAAAAATTACGCATTGTTACAGACCAATCCGAGCCCGGTTCCGTCTTTAAATTAGTAACAGCGGCGGCGGCACTTGAATATAATCTTGTTGCGCCTGATAAAGTATTTACTATCGGGAAAAAATATTATGCCGCAGGAAGAAAAGCCCCAATTGTTGATTCTCATGTCTATGATACACTATCATTTCAGCATGGGTTTGAAGTATCATCAAATATTTTAATGGCAAAAATTGCAGAGATTACAGGCAAGACGAAATTATATTCCATTGCCAAAAAACTTGGTTTCGGAGTTGCAACCGGAGTTGATATTCCCGGCGAAGTATCAGGAAAATTAAATAAACCAGTGTACTGGTCGAATTCAAGTTTAAGCACGATTGCATTTGGTTATGAAGTGAGTGTAACACCATTGCAAGTACTTATGGCGTATGCAGCAGTTGCGAATGATGGCATTTTAATGAAACCGTATGTCATAAAGGAAATCCGCACACCGGCTGGAGAAATAATTCAAAAAACAGAGTCGCAAGTTGTACGACAAGCAATTTCTAAAAAAACTGCAGATGTTTTAAAAAGTTTTTTAGAAGGAGTTGTTGAACGCGGTACTGCAAAAGATTTGAAAGTAAACGGAATCAGAATTGCAGGAAAAACAGGAACAGCAGTAAAAATTGTAAACAAACATTATGTGAAAGGTAAATATCAGACAATGTTTGCAGGCTTCTTCCCGGCTGAAAATCCTGAATATGCAACGTTAGTGTTAATTGATAATCCCAAAGGAGGAGTATATTACGCTTCTCAAACCGCAGCGCCTGTGTTCAAAGAAATTGTACAAAATATGTCAACGATTATCGGGAATCCGCGTACAGATTTAAATAATACGACGTCAGTTGATTCATTGCTGTTCGCATTTAAAAATAATGCACTTGCAGTAAACGCTGAAAAAGAATCTAAAAAAGATACGCACGCAACTTCTGTTATTTCCGTTGAGCAGGATACGGTAGGAAAAATTTCTGTACCGGATGTATTTGGGTCGAGTGTGTTACTTGCAATGCAAAGTATTTCGAAAGCAAAATTACGCTACCAGATTGATGGCGTTGGTTTAGTCGTAAAACAATTTCCTACTGCAGGCACGTATGTTTTGCCAAAATCAATTATAAAATTGATTTGCAGCCCCGAGCGTATTGCATTGAATGTAGAAAACGGAGGAACGAAATAATAATGAAACTCTCATTTCTATTTTTCATCACATTTTATTCTTTGTGCTTCGCAGGTCAGCAGGAGAAAAAAATTCTTAAGAAAGAAGTTCAGGAGGGTTTTACTATAGGAGCAAAAGGAGAACTTGTTTCAGACCAATCCCGTGTTATAAAAATTTATAACGAACGCGGAGTAATTCTCGAAGAATCGAATGAGCGCTTTTGGCCGCAGATGCAGAAAACTGCGACGTTCAAAAAAGTATTTCACTACAATGATTTTGATAGTGTTGCGATGTATGAATTGTACAATGATACTGCCGTCGCACTGAAATTGGAGATGCATTACGATTCTACACATACATTATTTGAAACGCAGGAAATAAATTCAAAAGGAGGAAAAGGGTTTAGTTCAAAAAAAATCCGCAACGAAAAAAAATGGATGGTTGCAGAAGAATTGTATAAACCCGATGGTACATTTTATTCACGGAAGGAATATATATACGATGAGCACGGAAATTTAATTGAGGAATTTGGAAAAGAGGGCGGACAATTAAAATATCGCTGGAAGTACAAATACGATAAACAACATCGTCTTATTGAAAGGAAAGATTTTAACGGGGCAGAACAATTATTACGTACGCACAAATATGAATATAACAGTGATAAAAAAATAAAAGAAGAAGTAATTTTACAACCAAACGGGGCGAAAGAAAAAGTCGTTAAGTACAGTTATGAATATTGGTAAGTGAATTCACAAAAAAATTTATGATAACAAAAACAATTATCCGCCGTCCGAATGGCTCGTTTGGATTCGCATCTGACGAGATGCAATCACCGTTAGCAGTCGGCAATTCACTTGAGACAGTATTGCAAAAGCACAACGTGTTAGTACATCCTTTTTTTCAGCTATTGAATTGCGGAGGAATTTCGCAGGATACGCTTCGCTTATTTACGAAACAGTTTTATCATATCGTAAAAAATTTTCCTCGGATGGTAAGTGCAGTACATTTCAATACGGAAGAAATTCGCATTCGTCAATTACTACTTCGCATTTTGCAAGATGAAGAAGGAGGAAAGGAACATTCTTTAGAATTGTGGATTAAGTTTGGTGAATCCATTGGAATTACTCGAAGTGATTTAGAACAAACGCCGATGTTGCAATGTACAAAAGCATTTCTCGAAACGATGAATGATTTTTGCCGCAACCGCTCATATATAGAAGGACTCGCATCACTGTATGCGTACGAATCACAAATGCCTGAATTATTGCGCATCAATGCAGAAGGACTGATAAAATTTTATAACGTTACAACGAAGAGCGCCATCAAATTTTTTACTGTCCGGCAAGAAAAAGAAACGTCGCATTGCTTCTTGCAACGTGAGCTGATTGAAAATAATGTCAGCAAAGAAAATTTTATGAAGGTAACATTTGCTGCTGAAAAAACTGCTTTTGCATTTATTCGTTTTGTCAATGGCATCTATGAATTTCACGGTCGCAATTCACGTCTCGTACAGATAACAACGCCTCGCACACAATGAAACTTTCTGAAGTGCTTGAAGGAGTGATTGTGCGGAAAATGTTTCATACAGTGTATGGACAAATGATTACAACACACGAAGTCGAGATTGGCAGTATTCACTATGATTCACGCAAGGTTGTGCATAATTCATTATTTGTCGCAATGCGCGGAATGAAAAGCGATGGACACAGTTTTATTACCGATGCAATTGCACAAGGCGCTAAAGTAGTGGTAGTAGAGCGCGATGATATTTTACCCGATGCATATTTTATGCACAGCGGAGTGGTAAAAATCGTCGTTGAAAATTCGCGTAAATCCCTTGCAATTATTGCTGGCAATTTTTACAGGCACCCTTCGAGGGCGTTTATATTAATTGGTATAACCGGAACGAATGGGAAAACAACAACTGCGCTTGTAATAAAGCAACTGCTTGAAAAATTGGGCAAAAAAGTCGGCTTGATTGGAACAATTTTTTACGATGATGGCATGAGAAAAATTGAAGCAACACACACGACGCCGGAATCACTCGAACTCGAACAACTTTTTTCCGTTATGCGCGAGAATGGCTGCGAAGTAGTTGTAATGGAAGTGTCATCACACGCATTAACGCTGGAGAGAGTGTACGGACTTGATTTCGATGTTGCTGTGTTCACAAACCTGACACAAGACCATCTTGATTTTCATCATTCATTTGATGAATATTTTTTAGCAAAAAAGATGCTGTTTGACGGATTGAAAAACGAAGCAATTGCCGTTTCAAATAGTGACGATAGGGTGGGAAAAAGAATTCTCGAACAAACAAAGGCAAAAAAAAAATACTACGGGATTTCTTCCGATGCTGATATGCGTGGTGAAAATGTTTCGCTTTCGGTTACCGGAACAAATTTTACTGTTGATGAAATTTCGTTTTCATCGCCGCTTATTGGCAAATTTAATGTTGAAAATATTCTCGCGGCAACCTGCGTGATGAAAGCATTGGGATATGAAATGCAAGCGATAGCAAATGCAATTTCCACAATCAATGCCGCACTGGGAAGATTTCAAAAACTTCAGTCAAACAATGGCTGGACTGCAATAGTAGATTATGCGCACACACCCGATGCGCTGGAAAAAGTACTGAAAGCCGCGCGCATAATTCTTCCGAATGAAACAAACGGAAAAATAATTGCAATTTTTGGTGCTGGCGGTGATAGAGATACTTCAAAGCGTCCTCTGATGGGAAAAATTGCAAGTGAATTAAGTGATGTTGTAATATTGACTTCTGATAATCCTCGTTCAGAAATGCCAGAAAAAATTATGCAAGATATTGCATCCGGAATTCCATCGTCCACCGTACTTTTTATTGAAGTCAATCGTCGTGATGCAATAGCGCTTGGCTTGATGATGGCGAAAGAGAATGATATTGTTGTTATTGCAGGAAAAGGTCATGAAGAGTATCAGATAATTGGAAGGGAAAAGTATCATTTTAGTGACAGGGAAGAGGTAGAAAATTTTATTCGTCGCAACAGATGAATTTGTTGTTTGATGATATTGTCCAAATTGCTCATAGGGAAAAAATTAATCTTGAAGAGCAGGGAAGAGAAATATTCACCAAAATTTCTACAGATTCACGAACGGTAGATGGCGGTGAAATTTTTGTTGCGTTACGTGGTGAAAAATTTGATGGACATAATTTTATAGAACAATGTTTTGAAAAAAAAATTGCGTTTGCAATAGTTGATACTGAGTGGTTTCAAAATCACCAAAATACATTTGCCGAAAAAAAAAATTTCAAATTTCTTGTTGTTGAAAATACAACAACTGCTCTTGCAGAACTTGCTTCTGTTTGGAGAAGAAAATGTGATATTCCAGTTGTAGTCATTGCAGGAAGCAATGGAAAAACTACAACAAAAGAAATGGTCTCGCGTGCTTTGCAAACGGAGTACAACGTGTGTTCGACATTTTCAAACAATAATAACATTATCGGTGTTGCACAAACAGTATTGAGCATAAAAAAAAATGATGAAATTGCCGTTGTGGAATTAGGTTCCAATCATCGCGGTGAAATAGCAACGCTTGTTCCTATTGCTCAGCCTACCCACGGCATTGTAACAAATGTAGGAAAAGAGCATCTTGAATATTTTCATACTATTGAAAATATTGCGAAAGAGGAAACGACAATTTTCACTGGTAGTGTGTATGGATTTGTGAATAGCGATGATGAACATATTGTATCACATTCCGTTAAACTGGAAAAAAAAATTACGTACGGATTCGATGGTAGTGCAGTCGTTTCCGGAAGGATCAGAAATTATTCGGATGGCGGATGCGCAATAATAGAAATTCCGAAATTTGCTATGAATATTACGTTGCAGATTCCGGGAAAACACAATGCATACAATGCGCTTGCGGCAGTAACTATTGGAAATCATTTTGGAATACATTCCAAAAATATTCAAGATGCGCTGGAAAATTTTACTGCATACAATAAGCGTTCGCAAACTGAGCGTATTGGATTTATTACGGTAATTAATGATACATATAATGCAAATCCTGATTCTGCAATCAGCGCGTTGCAAACTTTGCAGCAGTTCAAAACTGAAGGAAAAAAAATAATAGTTTTTGGTGATATGCTCGAACTTGGTACATCCAGCGCTGATGAACATTCGCTCATCGGAAAAAAAATTGCTGAAATGAATTTTGAGTATTTATTTGGATATGGCACTTATTCGAAAGAAACAATACACGCAGCACGAATTGTTTATGCAGAACATTTTTCATCAAAAAAAGAGTTATCGGAGCAACTTATCAGTATGATATCTCCGAATGATGTTGTACTTATCAAAGGTTCGCGCGGAATGAGAATGGAAGAAATCGTAGAAGAACTGCGGACATATTTTAAACACTAATTGCTTTATTACGTACTCACATATTTGCATGATACTTTTAATACACCCGGTTTAGGTGTATTCAGGTACATTACGTTTCGCGCAGCAATGGCAACAATTACTGCGCTGATTTTTGCATTCTGGATTGGACCGAAAATAATCCGCAAACTTCAGCAAAAACAAATCGGCGAACAGGCGAAACTTGAAGCGCCGGCAACACACAGAAAAAAAGCAGGAACACCGACAATGGGCGGCATCATTATTCTACTTGCAACGCTCGTTCCTGTTTTATTGTGGGGCGATTTAAAAAATGTGTATGTCCAATTAATACTTTTTGTAACAATTGCACTTGGAATTGTTGGCTTTATAGATGACTATTTAAAAGTAATCGCCAAAAAGCCCAAAGGGATGATTGAGCGTGATAAACTTATCGGTCAAATTATTGTCGGTACTGTTGTCGGAAGTGTTATTTATTTTTTCCCACAATTATTTGATGAAAATTTTGCTGCGATAAAATCTGCAACAACTGTTCCGTTTTTTAAAAACTGGGAATTGGATTTTGGATACTTATATATTCCTCTTGTAATATTTATTATTACTGCAACATCAAACGCTGTAAATTTGACTGATGGACTCGATGGGCTTGCATCGGGAACAGTCGGTATCGCATCAGTTGCGCTTGCGGTTATGTGCTACGTTTCAGGAAATTTTGTTGCAAGTAAGTATTTAGGAATTCCATTTTTAAGCGGTAGCGGGGAGTTAACAATTTTTTGTACTGCACTCATTGGCGCTGCGCTTGGATTTTTGTGGTTTAATGCATATCCGGCTCAGGTTTTTATGGGAGATACTGGTTCGCTTGCATTAGGCGGTGCTGTTGGTGCATTGTGTGTGTTGATAAAGCAGGAATTTTTACTGCCCGTACTCGGCGGTGTGTTTCTTGCAGAAACGGTTTCGGTTATTATCCAACGTTATTATTTTAAATATACACGTATCAAATACGGTGAGGGCATACGCTTTTATAAAATGGCGCCGTTGCATCATCATTTTGAAATGTTAGAAATGAAAGAGCCGAAAATTGTGATACGATTTTATATTGTTGCCGTTCTGCTCATGATTTTTACTTTAGCGAGTTTGAAACTCCGATGACGAAAGAAGAATTACAAAATAAAAACGTTACAGTCATTGGAGCGGCGCGGAGTGGAATTGCTGCGGCTAAATTGTTAAAAAAATTAGATGTAAAAATTTTTATCAGTGAAAATGCTGCGCAACAAAAATTGAAGTACTTTGATGATTTGCAAAAACTTGCAGTGCCATTTGAAACAGGAGGACATACTGAACGTGCGTTGGACGCAGATGTAATTATTCTCAGTCCGGGTGTTCCTGGTACAATTCCCGTAATAGTTGAAGCGCAAAAAAGAAAAATAAAAATTGTCAGCGAAGTTGAATTTGCAAGTTGGTTTTGCGCTGCAGTAATTATTGCCGTTACAGGAACAAATGGTAAGACAACAACAACAGCATTACTCGGACAGATGTTTATTGATGCCGGTTGGGAAACATTTATCGGGGGAAACACGGGAAATGCTTTTTCAAATTTTGTTCTTTCAACTACTCAAAAAAGCGTTGTTGTGCTGGAAACAAGCAGCTACCAGCTGGATTTTACGGAAACATTTCATCCACATATATCAATACTTACTAATATTACGCCCGACCATTTGAATAGATACGAAAATAATATTTTGCAATACGCAGCATCCAAAAATAAAATATCAGCGCAGCAGACAAAAGATGATTTATTTATTTATAACGCGGATAATGAATGGACAAAAACAATATTACCTGTTGCTATCGAAAGAACGCGATGTGTCGGATTTAGTTCGTCGCATAAACTTGATGAAGGCGCATTTTTATATGAAAGCGCTATAATTGCAAAAAATAAAAATGCAGAGCGAACAATAGCTGAATCAGAAAAAATCCGTATTCCCGGAAAACACAATATTGAAAACGCGCTTGCTGCAACTCTGGCGGCATTGGAAATGGGGATTCCGCCTGCGCAAATTGCTCATACCCTTGCGACATTTCCGGGTGTGGAACATCGTATAGAATTTGTTGCAGAAAAAAACAGAGTGATGTTTTATAATGATTCAAAAGCCACAAATGTGGATTCACTGGAAAAAGCGTTGCAGGCATTTACTTTGAAAGAGAATAAAATTATTTTACTGCTTGGCGGAAGAGAACAGGCGGGAGGAAATGATTATTCGCAGATAGAAGAATTAATTGCGAAGAATGTGCGTACAATTATTGCCATAGGCGAAAGCGCAGAAAAAATTGCGCAGTATTTTTCGCAAAAAAATCGAACAGTCGTCGCAACATCTATGAAAGAAGCAATTGAATTCGCGCAGCATGAAAGTGTTGCAGGTGATATTGTACTCCTGTCGCCTGCGTGCAAAAGTTTTGATTGGTTTGAAGATTTTGAGCATCGCGGAAAAGTTTTTAAAGAATTAGTATATCAATTGCAATAAATAGTTATGAGCAAAAATCCGCATAATTTGTATTGGACCATTTTTATAATTGTCATTGCCTTTTTATCGTTTCGAGTTTCTATTTTGGTAAGCGCAGGAGCGGGAAAAGCAATTGCACAATACGGCGCGGATGCCGGAAATTATCTGATGAGAACACAAGTAATGTGGGGCATTATAGGTTTTCTCGTCTTATTTGCAACGCTGAATATTCCATATACAAAATACGCATCGTGGCAAATGCCATTTTTTTGGGAAAAAAATATTACCGATGGAAAGCGTACAAAAAGATTTCCGCTGCCGGTAGTTGGGTTATTTGTTATTTCCGTCTTACTTGTGGTAGTGTATTTTTGTCATCCCAAAAATGGAACGCATCGTTGGATTCCATTAGGGTTATTTTCATTTCAGCCATCCGAACTTGCACGCTATGCTTTTATTTTCTACTTCTCGTGGACACTTACACGCGAAAATACTGTTCCCATTCAAAACTATTTTCGTGGCTTGATGCCAAAATTTCTATTAATGATTGCATTTATAACACTAATTGTATTTGAACCGCATTTCAGTGCAACGGGAATTATTTTCGCAATTAGTTTTGTGCTGTTTTATTTTGCACGCGCACGAGTTCCACATTTATTTGCTACGTATGCAGTCGTTGCAATTCTCGGTTTAAGTTTGATGCTGATGGTGAACGAAAACCGCCGCACGCGCTTTTATGATTTTCTTGGCATTAAAACAGAGCAGGTGAAAATAATTCCGAAAGTCGGATTATCGCAAAATGAACAAGCGCTCGTTGCTTTTGGTCGTGGCGGCATTACGGGCGTTACAGCAGGAAAAAGTGTTCAACGCGATAATTTTTTACCCGAGCCAACAACAGATTTTGTGTTTGCAATTATCGGCGAAGAATATGGATTTATCGGCGCGTCAGTGCTTATTGGCGCATTCATCTTAATTATTTTACAGGGGTTGCGCATTGCGCTCTATACGAAAGATGAATTTGGAAAACTATTAGCAATTGGCTTAACGACAAGTCTTGGATTGCAAGTGCTCATAAATATGACGGTTACACTAGGGCTTTTTGTTAATACGGGATTACCATTGCCATTTATCAGCGATGGCGGAACATCACTCATTGTTTCTTCATTTGCGGTTGGCGTACTTTTAAATATTGCGCGCAGTTCGAGTGAAAGCGCTGATGATGAAAATATTTCGGAAATAATAGACGACGGAAAACTACAAAAAGAATTAGCGTTTCCGCAATTATGATGCAAAGGAATGAAATAACACGAGTGCTTTTTGCAGGTGGTGGAACTGGCGGTCATCTTTTTCCTGCAATTGCAATGGCTGAAGAATTGAAACAGTTGAATGCACAAACAGAAATATTTTTTATTGGCACAAAGGGTAAAATTGAGTCGAAAATTGTTCCTGCGAAAGGATATACTTTTCATACGATTTGGATTAGCGGATTTCAACGATTTATTTCACTACAAAATATATTATTTCCGCTCAAGGTTATAGTTTCATTGATACAGTCTTTTGTATTATTGAAAAAAATTCAACCTACGGTTGTAGTTGGAACAGGTGGCTATGTAAGCGGACCCGTTGTGTTTGTTGCATCTGCAATGAATATTCCAACGATGATTCAGGAACAAAACAGTTACCCGGGAATTACAACACGATTGCTTTCTCAGAGAGTGAATGAAGTGCATATTTCTTTTGAACAAACTAGAAAGTATTTCAAAAAAAATGTGAAAGTATTCGTTACAGGAAATCCAACGCGACCGGAATTGACAACGGTAACCAAATCCGCGGCGATGAAATATTTTGGATTTGATGAGGCACTTGAGAAAAAAAATGTATTTCTCTTTGGCGGGAGTTTAGGCGCATCGTCAATGAATGAAGCAATGAAATCCATCATTGATGAATTAGTAAAAAAAAAAATGCGTGTAATTTGGCAAACAGGCTCTGTGCAATTTGAACAATTGAAGCACCATTGCAAACAGTTTTCCAACAGTGAAGTCTGGATTGCGCCATTTATTGACAATATTGAAAATGCGTACGCTGTTGCAGATGTCGTTATTGCACGTTCAGGAGCTACGTCCCTTGCGGAAATTACACGATTGGGGAAGGCGACAATTCTTGTTCCGTATCCTTTTGCAGCGGCGAATCATCAGGAAGAAAATGCGAAATTATTTTTAGAAGAAAATGCCGCCGAACTAATTTCGGATGCGCACGTGAAAGAATTATTGCTCGGAAAAATTCTTTCCATTTTACAGAATGACGAATGGAAAGCAGAACTCGAAACAAATTGCCGCCGCCTTGGTAAACCCAATGCAGGAAAGGAACTAGCACAGCGTGTATTGCAATTGGCAAAAAATAAAACGAGGCAGTAATGGAAGAAAGAATTTACAGATATAAACTCGATTTTTACTATCAGCAAACGCTCATTTATTTGCTCACGCTTGTATTGTACACCGGTGTGCGAGGAAGTTTTATTGAAGATAAATTTGAATTTGTTTTTCGCGACCCGCTGATTTATGTCATCAGTATTTTTGTCGGGTTATCATTTATTTCTCTGCTTCTCAATAAAATCCGCGACAGAAAAATTATTGTCAGTGAGCGGAGCATTATTTTGAAAACACGATTTCATGAAAGAAGTATTTCGCTGAGTGATATACTTTGGATGAATATAGGACGAGAACGTTCCATGCGCACGGCAGGACGTTCGCAGGTTGTCATAATGAAAACAACATTGCGCAGGAGAGTATTTCGTTTTCGTCTCGGTCGTTATGAAAGAGAAAAAGAATTACTTGCAGAAATGAAGCATTTTTACGAGCGCGTACCGCATAAAATGAAGCAGAAATTCGGAAAGAGAAATTCATAATCTCATTTGAAACAGATTTCACTGCTACCCCAAAAAAATATGGAATTTAATTTTAATACAGTTTTATTTTTACTCACAGGAATCGTCGTAGGATTTTCCAGCGGAATGGTTGGCGTCGGAGGTGGTGTGTTTGTCATTCCCATATTAGTTTTTCTTTTTGGATTTACCCAAAAAATGGCACAGGGAACTTCGCTTGCAATGTTGCTTCCGCCAGTGGGATTGCTTGCCGTAATGCAATATTACAAAGCAGGAAATATAGATATCAAAGTTGCGCTATTGCTGAGTGCAGGCTATCTCATCGGTTCATATTTCGGAAGCACGTATGCTGTTACACTGTCTAATGAATTGCTGAAAAAAATTTTTGGAGCGTTGCTCTTGCTTGTTGCAATGAAAATGCTGATTGGAAAGTAAACAATGTTAGGAACAATTCGCAATATATTTATGGTCGGAATGTGCGGTGCAGGAATGAGCGGCATTGCAGAAATTTTGCTTGACCAGGGTTTTAAAGTTTCAGGTTCTGATAAACAACTTTCCGAAGTAGGGAAACGATTGCAGCAACTTGGCGCAGTTCTTTTTGAAGGACATCGAAAAGAAAATCTTGCGCACGATGTTGATGTTCTTGTGTATTCTTCCGCTGTGCCAATGGATAATGAGGAAATTCTTGAAGCGCAGCGAAGAAAAATTCCAATTATCCGAAGAGCAGAAATGCTTGCAGAAGTTATGCGGTTGAAATATGGAATCGGCATTGCCGGAACACACGGAAAAACAACAACAACTTCGATGACGAGTTTGGTGTTGATGGAAGGCGGACTTGACCCGACAGTAATTGTCGGAGGAATTTTGCACGGATTGGGAGGAACAAATGCGCGCTTAGGAAAAGGAGATTTTATTGTTGTTGAAGCGGATGAATTTGACCGTTCATTCTTATCACTGACGCCAACAATCGCAGTACTGACAACACTTGAAGTTGACCATCTTGATACGTATCGCGATTTGGATGATATAAAAAAAGCATTTATTGAATTTGCAAATAAAGTTCCGTTTTATGGTTTTGTTGTCCTTTGTCTTGATGAGCCATCGCTTCTTGATATAATGACAAAACTGCAGAAGAAAAAAATAATTACCTACGGAATGAATCCGCAGGCAGATATTCAGGCAGTAGATATTTCACATAAAGAAAATACAACTACTTTTACAGTGATGCGCGGATACAATGAACTTGGCGTTATGACGATGCACGTAACGGGAAAACATAATGTACAAAATGCGCTTGCTTCCATTGCAGTCGGATTGGAATTAGGAATTCCATTTGAAAAAGTAAAAGCGGGATTGGAAAAATTTTCGGGTGTGTATCGCCGATGGGAGAAAAAAGGTGAAGTCAATGGCATTGAATGGTATGATGATTATGCGCATCATCCAACAGAATGTCGCGCTACATTATCCGGTGTAAAAGCAGGTTGGCGGCGAAGAGTTGTGTGTGTATTTCAACCGCATTTGTTTACAAGGACAAGAGATTTTTACGAAGAATTCGGAAAAGCATTTTTACTTGCAGATGTACTTGTGGTAACAGATGTCTATCCCTCTCGTGAAGAGCCGATTCAGGGAATTACGGGAGAATTGATTGCACATTCAGCACGACAATTTGGTCATAAAGAAGTTCATTATGTGCAGGATAAAAAACAATTGCCTGCATATTTGTTAAATGTTGTGAAAGCAAATGATATAGTGATAACAATGGGCGCCGGCGACATAAACAAAATCGGGCAGGAATTTTTTAATCAGTTGAAAATGAAAAATTCATCGAAATGAAATCAGAAATTGTACAAAAAATTTCTGCATCCGTGCAGGGAATTGTTGCAAGCAATGAACCGCTTGCTAAACATACATCATTTCGTATTGGCGGAAGTGCGGATGTTTTTATTGAACCCAAAGATTATACAGATGCAGTCGAATTAATTTTATTTTTGAAAAAAAATGATATTTCTTTTACAATGCTGGGAAATGGAAGTAATGTTTTAGTGAGCGATAATGGTATTCGCAATGTCGTAATCAACATGGAGAGCGGCTTGCACAATATTATTTTTGATGGAAAATATGTTACTTCAGAATCTGGCGTGTTGTTAAATCGGTTTGTAGATTTTTGTATTCAACGCGAGTTTGCCGGTGTTGAAATGCTTGCAGGAATTCCCGGAACAATCGGCGGCGCAATTGTAATGAATGCAGGAGCGCATAATGGTGAGATTTCGGATTTTCTTATTGATGTAGAAATAATGCGAGGAAGCGAAATAACCATTGTTTCTAAAAAAGAGGCAGAATTTCAATATCGTAATTCTGCATTGCAAAATGATGTTGTGCTTTCTGCGCGGTTTGAATTTCCAAAAGGTAATAAAGACACGTTGATAACAACGCGAAAAGAAATGCTGCAAAAGAGAAATTCGACGCAGCCGTTGGATTATCCCAATTCAGGAAGTGTTTTTAAAAATCCGAAACCACTATTTGCCGCACGACTTATAGAAGAAGCAGGATTAAAAGGAACACGCATTGGCGATGCGGAAATATCGCAGAAGCATGCGAATTTTATTATCAATCACGGAAATGCTAAAGCAAGCGATGTTCTTTCTTTAATGAAACTTGGAAAAAAAATTGTGAAACAAAAATTTAATATAAGTTTACACCCGGAAGTGAAACTTATCGGATTTTCTTCGGAAGAATTGCAGGGATTGTACGAATGAAAGCCGAGGAAAATACGCGCACATACTTCTGGCTGAATATAGTTTTGCTGGTTCTATTATTGAGTGGAATAGTAACGCTTGAATACTACGCACGAAGCTGGAGTCGCAAACTTCATATTCGCACAATTATTTTGAAAGGAAATATTGCTTTAAATCGCGATGAGGTATTGCCGCTTTTAAGTTTGAAAAATGATTCATTGCTGTTGCATTATCGTTTAGAAAAACTTTCTATAAATATTCAACAGCACACTTGGGTAAAAACCGCAAAAGTAACTCGCATCTTCCCTTCAACGCTTCGTGTAGATATTGAAGAGCGAATTCCTGTTGCAATTACGGTATTGAATTCTACATTTTATTTAGATAATGAAGGCTGTATAATGAAGCCGCTTGAAGGAAAGGATTTGTTAAAAATTCCGGTGGTATCTGCAGAACATCGTGAGAGCGATGGAAAACAGCAAAAACAGATTTGCATCCATTTACTACAAGCATTGAATGTTGTTGTCGTTGCAGCATCACACTGCACTGAAATGTATTATCTCGTTTCCGAAGTGCATACTAAGAAAGATAACAATGTTGTGCTTTACACTCTTGATTCTGCAGTACCGATAGAAGTAGGAAAAGAGGAATTTGAGCAACGTTTGCAAACGGTGCTGACGTTCTGGAAAAATATAGTGAAAGACCCTGCAACACCGCAACTGATTGAGACGCTTGACGCGCGTTTTAAAAACAGAGTTGTGGTGCGCTGGAAACAATTTCAAACGAAAAATAATGTGAACAATGGATAACATTGAACAACAACCAACGCTTTTTGTTGGACTTGATATTGGCACAACAAAAGTTTGTGTCATCATTGCGGCGGAAGGTTCATCGGAACGATTGAATGTCCTCGGAGTTGGCAATGCAGAATCGGAAGGTCTTTCGCGTGGCGTAATAACGAACATTGAAAAAACTGTGCGTTCAATTCAAACTGCTGTAGAAATTGCAGAACAGCAGGCAGGAGTTCGTATTCACTCCGTGTATGTAGGAACAGCTGGCGAACATATTCAAAGTTTACAAAGCCGCGGAGTAATTGCAATAACAAATCCTGAACATGAAATTTCTGAAGAAGATGTCAAACGATTATTACAGGATACGAAACGAATTTCATTGCCTGCTGAAAGAGAAATTTTGCACGTGTTTCCACAGGAATATGTTATTGACGGACAGACAGGATTTCACGATCCGATTGGAATGACGGGTATTCGGCTTGAAGCAACTGTTCACGTTGTAACAGGTGTAATTGGTGCGTTGCGGAATATTAAAAAATGTGTTGAGCGAACACATCTTCGTGTGGATGATATAATTCTTCAACCGCTTGCATCCAGTGAAGCAGTGCTGATAGATAAAGAAAAAGAACTTGGCGTTGCGCTCATTGATATTGGCGGTGGAACAACTGATATTATTATATTCGATGAAGGTGTTATTCGACATTCTGCATCCATTCCGTATGCAGGCAATCATGTAACGCAGGATATCCGCAAGGGATTGGGAATTTTGCAAGAGCAGGCAGAAACAATAAAAAAAGATTATGGATGCACATTTATAAAAAATATTTTGGAAAATGAATTTATAACAATTCCCGGAGTTGCAGGAAGAAGTCCGCTTGAATTATCAAAAGAAACACTCTGTGGAATTATTCAGCCGAGAATGGAAGAAATTTTTGAACTTGTCGCAGAAGAAATTCGCCGCTCCGGTTACTCAAAGCAATTATCAGGAGGTATTGTGCTCACCGGAGGCGGTTCAATGATACGCGGGACAGTTGAACTAGCGCAGGCAGTGCTTGGTGTACCTGCAAAACTTGGGATACCTTCAGGATTTTCAGGCGGATTAGTAAAAGAAATAGAACATCCGTTGTACGCAACTTGCGCAGGACTTACACTTCTCGCATATCACCAGCGTGAAGAAAAATATAATGCAGATGAATTATATGAACATAAAAAAAATAGTACGCCATTCACAAAAATGGTGAACTGGTTAAAGAATATGTGAGAACAGCTAAAGCAAAAAACAATTTTTTACAAATAATAATTTAATACCTCTTATTGAACGAAAGAAATTACAATGATAGAACTTGATAACAGAATAGATGGAAATGCAAAACTTCGCGTTGTCGGAGTTGGCGGCGGCGGTGGCAATTGTATTAGCAGTATGATTGCAAAAGGATTGCAAGGTGTGGAATTTGTTGCCGTAAACACAGATGTACAAGCGCTGGAACGCAATAAAGCAACAGCGCGTGTACAAATTGGAAAAAATCTTACGCGCGGTTTAGGCGCAGGAGCAGACCCATCGGTTGGTCAACGTGCAGCAGAAGAAGATTCTGAAGAACTTTCGCGTGCTCTGGCAGGAAGTGATATGGTGTTCATAACTGCTGGAATGGGTGGAGGAACAGGAACAGGTGCTGCACCGATTGTTGCGCAGGTTGCAAAAAATCTTAATGCACTTGTGGTAGCAATAGTTACAAAACCATTTGCATCCGAAGGGAAGCGCAGGATGATGCAAGCGGAGGCTGGTATTAATGAATTAAAAAAATATGTTGATACGCTGATTGTGATTCCTAATCAAAAATTACTTTCTGTTGTTGAGCGCAGTACACCACTTGGAGAAGCGCTTAATCGGGCAAATGATGTTTTGTACAATGCGACTCGGGGAATTTCAGAATTAATTACCGTCCCTGGATTTATAAATGTAGATTTTGCCGATGTACGAACGGTGATGAAAGAAAGCGGAGATGCGTTGATGGGCGCTGGTGTTGCAATTGGAGATAACCGTGCAATTGAAGCCGCACATGCAGCAATTTCCAGTCCGTTATTGGAAGATGTATCCATTGCAGGCGCGCAAGGTGTTCTTGTAAATATTACCGGTAGTTCTTCTATGTCAATGTCGGAATTTGAAGAAGCAGCAAATGTTATTTATGCCGCTGCCGGTGACGAAGCAAATTTAATACTCGGTGCAGTCGTTGATGATTCTGCACAGGATGAAATGCGTGTAACAGTTATTGCGACAGGATTCAATCGCAAAACAAATTTAACTCCGAAAAAAACGACGGTAAGTTTATTTGAAAATGTTCCGTCTGTTCCGTCAAATGGTAAAGATAAAAATACGTTTGAGATCCCTGCCTTTTTGAGAAAGAGCACTGAAATGCAAAATGTAAGTGTTTTAAATAGTAATATTCCGGAGCGTCCGAAAATAAATAAAAACGACCCCGAGAAACCTGCATTCCTCAGAAGGATAATGGACTGAAAAATTATTATTAAATATGTATTTAGGAAAACGTTGTGATTAAGAAGAGTTTTGAGCATTTATAAATTTTTATTCAATATTTGAAAAAAAAGAGATTTTCATTTGCAAATTTATATATTTGTTCCGCCAAAATTCGAGAATGGTGTATCCCCCCTCGATTTACTAATAAAAAAAATAAATTATTTTCCCTTTTGCTACCGATTGTTGTATTTATTAATTTCTGCTATTATTTCGCTGGTGCAGTAAACAATTCTAATATTATATGAAACACGTATATAATCATTATGAATTATTAGAGATTTCTGAAACTGCATCCGAAGAGGAAATAAAGGCGGCGTATCGTTCCCTTGCTCAGCAATACCATCCTGATAAAGTACCTCCGCACCTTACTCGGTTAAAGGAAGAGGCAGAGGAGAAATTCAAATTGCTGAATGAGGCGTATCAGGTATTGACTGATATTCAGAAACGTTCTAATTACGACAGCATGTTAGCTGACGAGCGAAGAAAATCAAGTTCTTCGCTTGCAACTGTTCAACAGGGAATTGTTCCGCACACTCAGGAGCATCGTAAACTGGCAGCGATAATGTTCACTGACATCAAAGATTATTCCAAAAAGATGCAGCGAAGTGAAGCAGATGCCATGAAAATGCTCGAAGTGCATAATGATATGATGCGCGCAACAATTGCTAAATTTGAGGGTACCGTTATTAAGACGGTCGGAGATGCTTTTCTTGTTTCATTTGAAAGTGTAAGTAATGCCGCAGAATGTGCTGTTGCTTGCCAAGAGATGTTTCTTGAGTATAACAAAGGGAAATCCGAAAATGAAATCATAGTAATCCGCATTGGTGTTCATTTAGGAGACATCATAGAAAAAGATAATGATGTGTTTGGAGATGGAGTCAATATTGCTTCACGTATTCAATCGTTAGCAGAGCCCGGGGGAATAAATATTTCAGAAAGCGTCTATCAACAGGTTAAAAATAAACTTGACCTTGCAGTTCTCCCACTGGGCGCCCCGCAGTTAAAAAATATTAAAGAGGCAGTAAAAGTATATCAAGTTATTGTTGGTGGAGGCAAAGGTCGTTCCAAATTTGCTACTCAGTGGCTTATTTTTAAG
Organism: uncultured Chitinophagales bacterium; assembly: GCA_964358705.1. Taxonomy (GTDB): domain Bacteria; phylum Bacteroidota; class Ignavibacteria; order UBA10030; family F1-140-MAGs086; genus JBBTJF01. Next base: position 87,421 of record CAYHPL010000005.1, on the reverse strand, counting down.
ACATTAATGCGTCGAAAACAATCCAAGAGAAATCTTGCGATAGGTATTCCCCTTTTCTTTATTGCATTATTTTTAGTTTTACCTTTTGATAAATATCCTCACATTCAGAAATTCCGTTCAAATGCTCTTCCGTGGTTTTACACGTTGAAAGAAGTGGAAGGACGTGTTGCAGTATTGCCTTTTGAAAATAATTCAAGAATGGAAGATTATGCTGTTGACGGTATTACTGACGAAGTCATCTCTTCACTTGGTTCGATTAAGGGGTTATTTATTCTTGATAGAAATGCAGTTTTTAAATACAAAAATTCAGAAGAAGAGTTGCCTCAAATAGCTGAAGAGCTTGGCGTTCGATATGTTATAAAAGGATTAGTGAGAAGTGTTGGAGATAAAATACGTATCTCGTACGAATTATACGATAATCAGAAATCAAAGAAAACAATAGGGAAACTAGATGAAGATTTTTCACAAGAAAATATACTTGCAGTTCAAGATAGATTAGCTCAATCCATCGCAAAAGAACTTCGTATAACTGTTACCAAAGAACAACAAGCTGCTTTTGCTGCAAAAACTCAAGTCAATTCAAAAGCATACGATTTCGCGTTACGCGGATTAGATTACCTCAGAAGGAATACAAAAAGAGATAATGAATTTGCAATGCAAATGTTTGAAAAAGCAATTACTTTAGATACAACTTATGCGCTTGGATTTGCAGAACTTGCCTATGCACAATGGTTGCACTATAGTTGGTACGGTGTAGGAGGGAAGGAATTGTTGGATTTAAGTTTAGAAAATGCAAAACATGCCCAGCAATTAAATCCTCAATTGGGAGAAGCATACAGAGTTATTGGAGCAGTATATTCTATGGCACCACCACTTGCGGTAAATTATACTGATGATATTGATGCATTGAATAAAGCTATTGAATTAAATTCAAATGATGCCATTTCCTATTATTTACTTGGAAGCGTATATGAAAGAAAGGATTTACAACAATCGTTATCTTTTTATGAGCAAGCAATACAAAGAAGCCCTACTAATTCGTTATTTTATTTAGGAAAGGGGAGAGCGTTAGCTAAAATGAAATTAATAGATTCCGCACTCAATATAGTTCAAGAAGCAATAGAATATCAGCCCGATCAAATTCAAGGTTATTTACAGCTTGGAGAACTCTATTTTAAAAAGGAAAAAATTGCTGAATCAGAAAATTCATATCGTCGCGCTATTGAATTACAACCAGAAAATTCGTCCGGGTATATTGGTCTAGCAAAATTATATTTATTTTTAAAAAAATATTCTGATGGCATTGATGTTTATCATTCGGCTTTGATGAAAGATTCACTTAATCGTGATATTTATTTTGGTCTTGGCGAATGTTTTTTATCAATCAATAAAGAGGCTGAATCGGAGAAATTTTTTAATCGTGCAATTGAAATCGGACAATATGGATATCGAGTTATTAACGACGTTGGAAGAGTGTATGAAAACATAGGTAACTATGAAAAGGCGCTAGAATATTTTAATTTATCAATAGAAAAAAACCCCGATGCTTTATCCCCTCAAGGTGTTTCTTCAACAGATGCTTACGAAGGAAAAACAAGAACATTGACCTATCTTGGACGATTAGCCGAGGCTGAGGTAGTATCAAAAAAAATAATTGAACTTTCGCCTAATTTTGCAGTTTCTTATGCAAATCTTGCGCTAATTCAACTTATACTTCAGCGTCCACAAGACGCCATAGTAACCATAAAGAAATACCAACATTATCTTGATGAACCTGATTTATTAATGCACTTGGGAACAAGTTATAGAATGTTAAATGATATTGAAAATTCTTTGAAAAGTTATTCTGAGGCTGAAGAGTTATATTCTAAGAGACTTGAAAATGCTCCCCGTGACCCTGGTTTAAGAATATATGTACCTTTAACTTATTATTATCGAGGAATAACATTAGAAAAGGCAGGTAAAAAAGCAGAAGCATTCATTCAGTTTGAAAAATCTGGCCAAATTTATAGTGAAATATTTGGAGAAAACCCTAAAGATTTTTCTGCTCTAGCAAATATTGGGTTGACTAAGGCAAGAATCGGAGAAAAAAATGAAGCTAATAAAATAATTCAGAGTTTGGAAAAAAATGGCAGCGAGGATCCTTCTATTGTGTATCAAATATGTGCAATTTATTCCATACTAAATGATATTCCAAATTCCATAAAATATTTTAAAAAAGCGATTACTTTTGGATTTAATGAATTTGATTTTTTATTGATTGATCCGGATATGGATAATTTGCTAAAATCCAAAGAAGTCCAAATAATTATTAAATCAAAAAAGAAAATAACCTCCTAATATTATTGAAATGTTTTTTATAAAATAAATGACTGAACTCTCCCCACGCTCCGACGATATTAATACTTTAATGAAACGTCGTCGGGAAGAACTCAATGAGTTGCTTTCTCTTGGTATTAACCCTTATCCGTATGAGTTTTCTCGTACGGATTTTTCGTCTGATATCATTGAATCGTTTAACGAGAATGCGACACAAAAAAATATTGCTGTTGCAGGAAGAATTATGTCCATCAGAAAAATGGGGAAGGCTTCGTTTTGTCATATTCTTGATTCGCGTGGAAAAATTCAAATCTACCTGAAACGCGACGAACTTGTCGAAAAATATGATGCATTTAAATTGATGGATATTGGTGACATTATTGGTGTTCATGGATTTACTTTTAAAACCAAAACTGGTGAAGTAAGTATCCATGCGCAGGATATTGTACTTCTTTCAAAATCATTACGTCCGCTTCCGGTTGTAAAAGAAACTACTGATGAAACTGGCAAACTAATAAGGCACGATACATTTGAAGATAAAGAACTTCGCTATCGCCAACGCTATGTTGATTTAATTGTTAATCCAAATGTGCGACACGTTTTTGAAAAGCGCGCGCGCATTATCAAAACAATCAGAAATTTTTTGGATGCACAGGGATTTCTCGAAGTAGAAACGCCCGTATTGCAACCACTCTATGGCGGAGCATTTGCGCGACCGTTTATTACACATCATAATGCGTTGGATATTGAATTATATTTACGCATCGCGGATGAATTATATTTAAAACGCTTGCTCGTTGGTGGATTTGATGGCGTTTATGAAATTTCAAAAGATTTTCGCAATGAGGGAATGGATCGTTCGCACAATCCTGAATTTACTATGATGGAAGTGTACGTTGCATACAAAGATTATAAATGGATGATGGAAATGGTAGAACAAATGTTTGCAACTGTTGCATCAAATTTGATTGGCGCACTGGAATGGGAAATTGATGAAAAGCAGATTTCCTTTCAAACGCCTTGGAAAAGATGGACAATGTTTGAATCTATCGAACATTTTACCGGAAAGAACTTACGTGGAAAAAATGAAAAAGAATTACGCATCATTGCAAATGAATTAAACATTGGCATTGGAGCGACAGATTCATCGGGAACAATTATTGATAATATTTTTACTGAAAAAGTACAGCCACATCTTCTTCAACCAACTTTCATTATGGATTATCCTGTTGAAATGTCTCCTCTTGCAAAACGTCACCGCAGTGAACTCGGATTGGTAGAGCGATTTGAATTGTTCATTAACGGACAGGAAGTTTGCAATGCCTTTTCTGAATTGAATGACCCGATTGACCAGAGAAAACGATTTGAAGAGCAAATGCTGCAACGCGAGCGCGGCGATGTAGAGGCGCAGGTTCTTGATGAAGATTTTCTCCGTGCAATGGAATATGGAATGCCTCCTGCTACCGGGTTAGGTGTTGGAATTGACAGATTGACAATGCTCTTAACCAATCAACATTCAATTCGCGATGTTATTCTCTTTCCACAAATGAAGCAGGAAATTCAGCAATAATTATCAATGCAATTTCTTATTGCACTCCATCACCATCAACCGGTTGGTAATTTTGGCAGCGTGTTTGAAGAAGCGCATCGGAAATCGTACGCACCTTTTCTTCAATTACTTGAAAAATTTCCTTCAGTAAAAGTTGCGTTACACTATTCAGGAATTCTTCTTGAATGGTTGAAACAGTATCAGTCCGAAACTTTTTCACTCATTAAAAAACTTGTTGAACGTGAACAAGTAGAAATGCTCGGCGGTGGATTTTATGAGCCAATTCTTTCATCCATTCCGAAGCGAGACCAGATTGCGCAACTCAATAAACTCTCACAATTTCTGGAAAATAATTTTGGAAAAAAGCCGCGCGGAATATGGCTTACAGAACGTGTGTGGGAACAATCTTTAGTTTCATCGCTTGCAGAATCTGATATTGAATATACAATGTTGGATGATACACATTTTTTATACGCCGGTTTGTCGGATAAGCAATTAAACGGTTATTACCTCACAGAATTTGAAGGTGTTCCGCTTAAAATTTTTCCGATGAGCAAGCAAATGCGCTATGCAATTCCTTTTCATACCATAGAGAAATTACAAAGCGAATTAATTGAGATAAATGCAAACTACGAAAATAATTTACTTCTCTACGGTGATGACGGCGAGAAATTTGGCGTTTGGCCAAAAACATACGAACACGTATTTGAAAAGAAATGGCTGCAGTTTTTCTTTGAAATGCTTGAAGAAAATCAAAGTTGGATTGAAACCAAAAATTTTTCTGATGTTATTGCTTCGCAAAAACCATTAGGAACAATTTATCTTCCGACAGCTTCCTATGCAGAAATGCTGCACTGGGCGCTTCCAACAGATGCATTTGTTCGTTTTGAAAAATTTGAAAAGCGTTTGCAAAAACAAAAAATATTTGATGCCAATTCATCGTTTGTGCGTGGCGGCTATTGGAAAAATTTTTCATTCAAATATTCTGAAGTGCAATGGCTGCACAAACGCATGCTTGAACTTTCGCATCAAATTGCAGAAAATAAAAAAAACGGATTTGATGTAAGAACAGCAGAGGAAAATTTATATGCCGCACAATGTAATGATGTGTATTGGCATGGAGTATTTGGTGGTTTGTATCTTCCGTATTTGCGCAGACCTGTGTACAGACATTTGCTTGAAGCAGAAAATAATTTGACATCAAGAAAACAATCAGTTATTGTAAAAGATTTTGACTTGGATGGAAGCGATGAAATAAAAATTTCTTCTTCATCCATTGGATTATATATTAAACCATCATGTGGCGGAGCAATTGCCGAAATTGATTTTTTCCCTTCAATGCACAATCTCAGCGATGTATTGATGAGAAGAAAAGAAGGTTATCACAGTAAAGTCAGCAAGGCGAAGAAAGAGGACACTGATATAGCGACAATTCACGACAGCGTAAAAGCAAAAGAAGATGGTTTGAAAAAATATCTTGTGGAAGATTCCTATCAGCGTTTTTCAATGATGGACCATTTTTTTGAAAATGAAATTTCATTATCGAAATTTTTTTCAAATAAGCATAAAGAACTTGGCGATTTTGTTGCGCGGGAATATATAGCAGATACTTTTGAATATGATGAAAGTATAAATGTTCTTTGCAAAAGGGACGGAGAAATTCATCAACAAAACACAACCGTTCCGCTGAAAATTCATAAAGAAGTTTTGCTTTCAAAACAGGAAGAACAATTTGAAATTTCTTATCATTTCACGAGCGAACAAAATATTTTCACACCATTAAAATTTGGTTGCGAATGGAATCTTGCGCTTTCAGCAGGAAACGCAAATGACAGATATTTTTTGTTCAATGGAAAAAAGCCGAAGGATTTCTTTTTAAGCAGCCGCGGAGAAGAAAAAGAAATATCAACATTAAGTTTGATTGATGAATGGTTAAATATCAGAGTAGAATTCCAATTTAAAACTCCCGTTGCTTGTTGGCGATATCCGATTGAAACCGTTTCGCTTTCGGAGGATGGTTTTGAGAGAGTGTATCAGGGAACGTGTCTGGTTTTTCTTTGGGAGATAAATACAATAAACGATTGGAAAACATCATTTATTGTAAAACTTGGAAAATGTTTGTGAGTCGGATATTTACAATGATTATTATTGCTGTTACTCATTATACTGCTTTCGCACAAGAGGATTCTTCCGTTGAAATGAGTAAAACTAAACTCGCAATTGTCAGCGGAGTGAGCGCATCTTTTATTGTAGCAGGTCATATTCAAAATTACGATGCGTGGTGGAAAGGAAAGAGAAGCGCATTTCACTTTGCAGATGATGGCGTGAAATATTTACACGCAGATAAATTAGGGCACAATTATTTTACATTTGTTATGAGCGATGTTGTCGGTAATTCTTTTCATTGGACAGGCATTGAAAAGTCCCTCGCATTATTTTATGGAGGAAGTATCGCATTGTTATTTCAACTGTATGTTGAAGCGGAAGATGGTACGCATCCTGATTTAGGATTTAGCGTCGGCGATGGTATTGCAGATATTACCGGCGCGTATTATCCATTATTGCAAAATGAATTTCCCTATCTGAAAAATTTTACATTTAAATACAGTATTATTGATGCAGGAAATGTTTCAAAAGGCAAGCACAAAACAGTTATAGATGATTATGAGAGCCAGTATTTCTGGTGCAGCGCAAAGATTCCATATTTGATTTTTCCGTCAGATAATTTTCTCGCAAATTTTTTTAACATTGCGATTGGTTACAGTGTAAAAGGTATCGAAGGAAATAAATCCAATGCCCATTCGGAATTGTATCTTGCGTTTGATTACGATTTTGAAGCGATTCCGATTGAAGGAGAATTTGCAAGCGTATTGAAACATATTTTCAATTACGTTCATTTTCCTTCACCAATGATTCGTATATCGCCATCGGTCGTAACATACGGATTGAGGATGTGATGAGCATTGTTAATAGTGGGCAAATAAAGATATCTGTTATTATTCCAACATTGAATGAAGGAAAATTACTGAAAAAAACACTTCAGCAATTTTCCCGCAATATTCAGAAGCAGTTCTCGTGCGAAATAATAATCAGTGACGGAGGAAGTTCTGATGATACAATTGAAATTGGTAAAGAATCAGGTGCCATCATTGTTAAAAAAGAAAACGCTGCAAAAGAAAATATTTCGATTGGCAGAAATAATGGCGCGAAAAAAGCAAGCGGTGAATTGTATATTTTTCTCAATGCGGATACTCGTTTGTTACATGCGGAAATTTTTTTTAAAAAAGTGTGCCAGACTTTTTCTGATAATAGAATTATTGCGGCTACGTGTTTTGTGTATGTCAATCCCGAGGAATCAACGTACAGCGATACCATTATTCACCGAGTGCTGAATTATTATTTTTATCTCCTTAATTTTTTTGGAATAGGAATGGGAAGAGGGGAGTGCCATATTGTTCGTAAAGAAGCTTTTGTTGCATTAGGCGGATATAATGAAACGATTGCGGCGGGAGAAGATTTTGAATTTTTTTCACGTTTGCGTCGAGTCGGAAAAATTAAGTATTTGCCGTCAACAATAGTTTATGAATCTCCGCGAAGATACCGTAAATATGGCTATCGTAAAATTTTATTTTTATGGTTTATCAATGCTTTTTCAGTGCTATTTTCTAAAAAATCTATATCACAACAATGGGAAGCAGTTCGGTAAGGTTTCTTCCCGTTGGATAAATTTTTTTATATTTGACCCGCAAAACAAAAAAGTTTAATTATTTTATGAAAAAACAATTCTCGCTGTCTACTGTTTCAATTGCACTAATTGCAGCATTACTACTCGGAGCATTTCTCCAGAGTGTCATATCCGGTGATAATATTTATCAACAAGTAAATAAATTTGCCGAAATTCTGAATAATGCAGAAAAAAATTATGTTGATGAAGTAGATACAGAAAAACTCGTTGAATCTGCGATTAATGGAATGCTTGAAAGTTTAGACCCGCACTCAACATATATTCCGGCAAAACAAATGCAGAAAGTAAATGAAGATTTTCAAGGTTCATTTGAAGGCATTGGTGTCGAGTACGATATAATTAATGATACACTGCTTGTCGTTTCTCCTATACCCGGCGGACCCAGCGAAGCGCTCGGCATTCAGGCAGGTGATAAAATTGTACAAATAGATACTTTTAATGCAATTGGAATTAAACGAGACGAAGTTCCTAAAAGGCTTCGCGGAAAAAAAGGAACACACGTAAGAGTAGAAATAGTACGTTCGGGAGAAGAAAAGCGATTGGAATTTGATATTATTCGCGATAAAATTCCGCTATACACAGTTGATGTTTCCTTTATGGTAAATTCTGAAATCGGATATTTGAGTGTCAATCGTTTTGCTGCAACCACTTATCAGGAATTCTCTGATGGAATGATAAAATTAAAATCGCAGGGAATGAAAAAATTAGTACTTGACTTGCGAAATAATCCCGGCGGTTATCTTGACCAGGCGGTAAAAATGGTGGATGAATTTTTGCCTGGCGGGAAGAAAATTGTTTATACAAAAGGAAGACAAAATGCTTTCAATGAAGATTATGGTTCTTCTGGTCGTGGAAAATATACTGATATAACGGTTGTTATTATGGTCAATCAAGGTAGCGCATCAGCAAGTGAAATTGTTTCCGGTGCGATTCAGGATTGGGACAGAGGTCTTATAGTTGGTGAAACCACTTTTGGCAAGGGTTTAGTGCAGCGACAATTTCCGCTTGGAGATGGCTCTGCATATCGTCTGACGACTGCTCGATACTACACACCAACGGGAAGATTAATTCAGAGACCTTACGGAAGTGACCACGACGCATATAGAAAAGCCGCATTTGAACGAGAAGAGCAGGAAGGTGAAAATATTGACCACAAAGAAGAAAATGATTCCACGAAACCGAAATTTAAAACTCCAGGTGGAAGAACAGTCTTTGGCGGTGGTGGAGTTACGCCAGATTATTTCATTAAAGCAGAAAGACTTGAAAAATATTCTGCACAGTTGCGCGGACGCTCAATATTTCTCGAATTTGTGAATAAGTATTTAGACAGAGCGGGTGCAGATTTGCGTTCAAAATATGAAAATCAACGTTCTGAATTTTTAGAAAAATTTATCGTTTCACCGGAAATGATTGATGAGGTGGTGAGTATTGCCACAGCGAAAAAAATAGAATTTGTAAAAGAAGAATTTGATAAAGATTTATCGTATATCAAGGCAGCAGTGAAAGCACAGATTGGCAGAACACTATTTGGGAATGAAGCCTCGTATCCTGTGTTATTGAACGAAGATTCGCAATTTCTCAAAGCAATATCATTATTTCCTGAGGCAGAAAAATTGGCGCATTTAGGAAAATAGAGAAGTCGGTGAAATCTTTTTCTGTTTTCGTTCTTGTATTTTTTATTGTCATAATATCTGATGGATTATTTTCACAAACGAAAACAATCAGTGAGGGAAAAAATAACCTTCCGTTTTATGTAGGTGAGGATTTATTTTACAATGTCAGATATGGCTTTTTTGATTTAGGAAGTGTGCAAATAAAAACGCCGCAAAAAGTTGAAGAAAATGGTATCACGCTTTATAAAATGATGGCATATATTGATTCATACAGCGGTGTGCCATTCGTTGATTTACATGTCATCTATGAATCGTTTATAGATGAGCAGGGATTCCCGAAAAGATTTATTGCTAGAACGATTAAAGAAGACCACGTTCAGTACGATACGTATGATTTTAATTATGATAAAAAAACAGTCGTATTCCGGCATGGTCGCGGAACAAAAGATAATTTTGTGACAATTGAACAAATTGATACGAATGAAATAAATATTCCTCATCAGGATGGATTATCAATCTTTTTCTATGCAAGAATAAAAGCAGGCACAAACCGTTACGACCTTGTTCCAACGTATCACGAGAATAAAAAATCAACGACAGAAATTCATTTTACCAAAAAGATTGAAAACACAGAACTTGATGATGTAGATTACCCTATTGCAACATCATACCTTGATGGTAAAATGAATTTTATAGGAATTTTCGGATTAACGGGTGGATTTCAGGGGTGGTTTTCAAATGATGATGCAAGAATTCCTATTATTGCAAAATTGAAAGTTTTAGTTGGCAATGTAACTGTTGAATTGCAAAAGTGGAAGCGCGGCTCATGGAGTCCTCCGCAAGGATTTGAATAAATGCTCATTTCGTACAAAGGTATAACGCCAAATATTCATCCGACAGTCTTTATTGCAGAAGGAGCAAAAATTATTGGTGATGTCGTAATGGAAAAAGATGCAAGTGTGTGGTTCAATACTGTTATTCGTGGCGACGTAAATTATATTCGTATTGGAGAAAGAACTAATATACAGGATAACTGTATATTACATGTGCGTAAAGATAAATATCCCTTGATCATTGGAGCAAATATTACAGTTGGTCATGGAGCAATACTTCACGCGTGTGTAATAAAAGAACATTGCTTGATTGGAATGGGAGCAACTGTTTTAGATGATGCTCAAGTCGGGTCGTTTTGTTTGATTGCAGCAGGTGCCGTTGTAAAAGAACATCAAAAAATACCGGAAGGAATGCTTGTTGCAGGAGTACCTGCAAAAATTATTCGTCCGTTGACTGTAGAAGAAAAACAAATGATAATCCAGAGCGCTGAGAATTATGTACAATACGTTCGTTCTTATCGCGAAAGTTTTTAATTAATCGTGCTGATACAATGAAAATAACATTCTGGGGAACACGTGGGTCAATTCCTACACCCGGAGGCAACACCATCCGCTATGGAGGAAATACGCCATGCATCGAATTGCGACTCGATGATGGGACGTTATTTATTTTAGATGCGGGGACAGGTATTCGACTTTTGGGTGAGGAGTTGATGAAGGAAATTAAATTAAAGGCAACAATTTTAATTTCGCACACACATTGGGACCACATACAAGGATTACCTTTTTTTCGACCTGCGGCTGTTCCGGGAAATGAATTTACTATCGTTGGCGGCGAGGCATTTGGCGCTTCTTTGAAAAAAGTTGTTTCAAACCAAATGAAGCGTTCATATTTTCCCATTCGCTTGAAAGAAATGCCTGCAACGTTTCGTTTCTTTCCTATAAAAGAAGAACGTTTTCAAATGAATGGTGCAACTATTGAATCAATGTATGTTAACCATCCAACGTATGCATTCGCTTTTAAAATTACTCATAACGAAAAGACAATAATTTACATTACAGACAACGAACCGATTGACCACAAAACTACATCGCAAATGGGTGTACGTCGCGCTGTTCTCAGAAAATATTTACAGAGTGGAACAGACCCAAATCAGAGATTGTATGATTTTTGCCGCGGAGCAGATTTATTAATTCACGATGCGACATATACTCCTGATGAATATGTGCATCACATTGGCTGGGGACATTCGCATTACTTGTTTCCAATACAAGTAGCGCGTGAAGCGGAAGTTAAACATTGCGTTTTATTTCATCATCAGCCGGATAGAAGCGATGATGATATTGATAATATTTTAGCAATTTGTCAACGCGAAATGAAACGCGCTGCGTCAGGGATTATTTGTTCTGCAGCTGCAGAGCGAGAGACGATTACTTTGTAATTGAGAAAAAACATTGAAGCATTTCATCAGCATCCATATCTCCGATATTCAAAAAGTAAAGCAGAAGAATTGGTGAATTTGGTATTGCGGTGCGAAAATTTCATCGCAGAGAATATTACTATTGTGTTTGTAGATAAAACAAAAATAAAACAGCTCCATCTGCACTTTCTCCACTTACCGACTATTACAGATGTGATAACGTTTCATTACAACGAAGGAAAAAAAATTGAAGGGGAAATTTATATTTGTCTCGACCAAGCGCAACTTCAGGCAAAATCATATTCTCAGACATTTACACAGGAAGTATCGCGTCTTGTGGTACACGGTGCATTGCATCTTGTCGGTTACTCAGACAGCAATAAAAAGTTGCGGAAAAAAATGACAGAAAAAGAAAATTTTTATTTGAAGAAAACAGGTTTATTACATTAGCAAGATGTTCGAAAAGATAGTTGAAATATTAATTTACATCTTAACGCAAATACGTGAAAAAAACAGCTTGAGCGATATTGATGTTTCTCAACTGGAGAAAGATGGATACACAACGACTGAGATTAGCGCAACTTTTTCCTGGTTGATAGAAAAAATGCATCTCAACGAAGAAATTGTTGTTACCCCTTCCACACTTACACCCGAATCACACAGAGCATTTCACGAAATTGAAAAATTAGCAATTGATACAGAGGCGCGCGGATATTTAGTCCAGTTGCGCGAACTCGGATTGATAAACGATTTAGAATTAGAATATATTATCGAGCGTATTATGTTGGGCGATTATTCTCACGCAAATGTTGATGATATCAAAGTTATTGTTTCTTCAATATTCTTTGAAATGAAAGACGCAGTATTGTGGGGCGCTCGCAATTCGTTCATCCAGGGCGGAACTGTCCATTAATCTGGATACAATACAGGATTTTTTATGGCATCAAAAGCAATTTCGCTGGTGATTGTTGAATCTCCATCGAAAGCAAAAACTATTAGCAAATATTTAGGAAAAAACTTCATTGTTGAAGCGTCGGTTGGTCATATTCGTGATTTGCCGAAAAGTAAAATCGGCATCAATATAGAAGATGGTTATTCGCCTGACTATGTAACAATAAAAGGTAAAGCCGAAGTAATAAAATCTCTTCGTTCAAAAGCGAAAAAAGCAGATAAAGTATTTCTCGCAACTGACCCAGACCGCGAAGGGGAAGCAATTGCATGGCATATTGCGCACGAAATTTCAGAAAAAGGAAAAGAAGACGGAAAAATATTTCGTGTGCTTTTTCATGAAATTACCCCCAACGGCGTCATTTCTGCAATGAATAAACCATTGAAGATTGATAACCAACTTGTTGATTCGCAACAAGCTCGCCGTGTAATGGATAGAATTCTCGGCTACAAAGTTTCTCCCTTCTTATGGAAAAAAGTTACCTACGGGCTTTCTGCTGGTCGTGTACAATCTGTTGCGCTCCGATTAATATGCGAGAGAGAAGAGGAAATAAATAAATTCACTGCTACTGAATACTGGTCAATTGTTGGAGAATTTTTTACATCCCAAAAATCTGAATCTTTTTTTGCAAAACTCTTTCGCATCAATGGCAAAGAACTTATTGTTCCTGATAGTGAAACATTGATAGAAAATGAACGAAAAGGTACAACAGAAAAATATACTTCCATTGCAAATAAGGAGACTGCGGATAAATTATTAAACGATATACCTTCGCATAAATTTTCGATTAGTGATATTCAGAAAAAGGAATCACGACGCCAGCCGCTTCCGCCTTTTATCACAAGCACGTTACAACAGGAAGCCGCATCAAAACTCAGATTTTCCGCAAAAAAAACAATGATGTTTGCGCAGCAATTATACGAAGGAATTGAACTGGGTGAGGAAGGAACAGTCGGTTTGATAACGTATATGCGAACAGATTCGACAAGATTGAGCGATGATATTGTTTTGGAACTGCGAGAATATATCTTCAGCAATTACGGAAAAGAATTTCTTCCTTCCGAACCGCGTGTATTTAAAAAGAAAAAAACTTCGCAGGATGCGCACGAAGCGATTCGTCCAACAATGATGAAACATACGCCAAAGTATGTAAAGAAGTTTTTATCCAAAGAACAGTTTGCATTGTATGAACTCATCTGGAATCGTTTTGCCGCGTGCCAGATGAATCCGGCAATTCTTGAAACTACGACAGTGTTGATTGAAGGAGGGCAGTACCTTTTTAAAGCCACAGATTCAGTGTATGTGTTTCGCGGATTTTTACAAGTATATGATGATGCACTTGAGCAGGACGAAAAAATGCAGGACGATGATCCGGAATTGACAGAGAAGAAAATACCTTTGCATATTCAAAAAGAGCAAAAAGTTTCTTTGGAAAGTCTCATTCCCCATCAGCATTTTACGAAACCGCCTGCCCGCTATTCTGAAAGCACATTGGTGAAAGAATTAGAATCGCTCGGTATCGGACGCCCGAGTACGTATGCCTCAATCGTCAGTACAATTCAGGAAAGGGAATACGTTTCGCAAAATGAGCGAAGATTATTTCCATCTGTTTTGGGAATGGATGTGAATAAAATTCTCGTGCATAATTTTCCAGAAATTTTCAATGTAACATTTACTGCAAAAATGGAAGAAGAGCTTGATACAATTGCATCAGGTTCTGCAGAATACAAAAAAGTTCTTGACGATTTTTATCATCCGTTTATAAAATCGCTTGAGCACGCAGAAGCGCAGGAACACGCGCTTCCTCACGAAATGCAGACAGAAGCACATGGAGAAATTTGCGATAAATGCAGTTCAAAAATGATTGAAAAATGGGGACGCAACGGAAAATTTCTTGCTTGCTCTGCATATCCCGAATGTAAAAATACTCGTCCGATAAAATCTGAAGCAAAAGAACTTGCAAAACCTACGGGTGAAACTTGCGATAAATGCGGTAATCCAATGGTATTTAAGAAAAGCCGATTCGGGCAATTTATGGGTTGCTCGAATTATCCCGAATGTAAAAATATCAAACCTATTACGATGGGTGTAAAATGTCCGACGTGTAATGCAGGCGATATTATTGAGCGAAAATCAAAACGCGGCAAATCTTTTTATGGATGTTCACGCTATCCGGAGTGTGATTTTGTTTCGTGGGATAAGCCAGTAAATAAAGTGTGCGATTCGTGCAATAATAATTACATCGTTCAAAAATATACTGCAAAGCGCGGAAGCTATTTGACGTGTCCGAGTTGCAAAGCAGAAATAATGCAGGAAGAGCAAGCAGGATAAATGCAACAGCATATAGAACAATTTCTCCTTTATTTACAAGCAGAAAAACACTATTCACCACACACCGTGATGGCGTATAAATCCGATTTGGAGCAATTTTTTTTATTTACCCAAAAACATTTTGAACGAGGAGAAATTCCTTATCATTTGATTGACGCGCTTACTGTTCGTTTGTATCTTGGTGAATTGTCAGAAAATACGCTTTCTAAAAAATCAATCGTTCGGAAACTTGCATCGTTGCGAACCTTTTTTAATTATTTAATGAGAAATTTGATTATTGAAAATAATATTTTCTTAAATGTTTCATCATTGAAGTTAGAAAAAAAACTTCCATTGTATTTATCAGAAGAAACAATGCTCAAACTTTTAGCATTACCGGATATCTCGACAAAACTTGGTTGCCGCGACGCTGCATTATTAGAAATATTATATAGTTGTGGTTTGCGGCGCGAGGAAATTGTACGATTAAATGTTGCCGATGTGAATTTTAAAAACCACGTTGTTAAAGTTTTCGGAAAGGGAAGTAAACAGCGTGTTGTGCCAATCGGAACAATTGCTTTGCAGAAAGTTGCAGAGTATTTAACAATCCGACGTGAATTATTTTCAAAAAATACAACTGAATTGGATAGCAATGCATTATTTTTATCGAATAATGGAAAGCGAATTTACTGGAGAAGTATTAACACGTTAGTCGAACATTACATACGTCAGGTTTCAGACATCGCCCAAAAAAGTCCGCATATATTGCGACATACATTCGCAACACATTTATTAAATCGGGGTGCAGATTTACGTTCTGTAAAAGAAATGCTTGGGCATGAAAATCTCGCAACAACACAAATATATACGCACGTTTCTCCGGAACGTTTAAAAAAAGTTTATGAACAAGCACATCCGCGTGCTTAAATAAATCACTCTACTCATTAATTATTTAATAAAGGAACTAATTTTATGGATATTCACGTTACAGCACGGTCAATTCGGATACACAAAGCAATTAAAGAACATGCGCTGATGCAAATTCTTAAATTTGAGCATTTGTTTGACCCGATTCAGCGATGCGATGTTATTTTCAGCAGAGAAGGAAAGACAACGGAAACGCAGGTCGTAGAAATTATCATCTCTGCAAACGGACGCACATTGACAGCGAAAGAGCATTCGGATGATTTTCATAAATCAATTGATTTGGCTTCAGGTAAAATAGAACATCAGCTGTCCACAGTAAAGTCAAAATTAAAAACACGCGGAAAAATTGCGGCAAAAAAATCTTCGAAACTAAGTTCGTAACAATGAGATATGAACGGCAACGAGCGAAAAGCGACTACCACAAAGAAAAGTATTTCCGTTGGATTTCTTTATGAGGAAAATAAAGAGCGTGTAAAACTTAAATTGCTGACGGGCGATATTGGTTTTGATAATGAAATCATTGATAAAAATGTTCATCGTCCAGGACTTGCGCTTGCAGGATATGTCGAATTGTTCACGTACAATCGCGTTCAAATTGTAGGCAATACAGAAATAAAATATCTCAATTCGCTTTCAAAAGAGAATGCGCGGAAAGCATTCGAACAGTTGTTTCAGTTTTCCTTACCGTGTGTAATTATTACCAATAATAATGAAGTGGATAGCGAACTCATTCAGATTGCCGCTGCTAAAAATGTTGCAGTATTTCGCACGCCGCTTGAGACAACAAAACTGATTTATTTTATCGGCGACTTTTTAGACGACCAGTTTGCTCCACAGACAATTGTTCATGGAGCATTTGTAGATGTGTACGGCGTCGGAGTTCTGTTAACTGGAAAATCCGGAATAGGGAAAAGTGAAATTGCTTTGGATTTAATTGAGCGTGGACACCGTCTTGTCGCTGATGACGTGGTTACGATAACGAGAAAAGGCGAAGGAATTCTAATGGGGACAGGGAATGAAATTGTCAAACACATTCTTGAAATTCGCGGACTTGGTTTCGTGGATGTGCGAAGTATGTTTGGGATTCGCGCAATTCGTTTTCAAAAACGGGTAGAAATTGTCGTAGAACTTGAAGAGAGAGATCCGGGAACAGAATATACACGTACAGGATTAGGAAATTCGCTCATAGATATTCTCGGCGTAGAACTTGAAAATGTAAAATTGCCAATTTTTCCGGGAAAGAATGTAACGGTTATTTGCGAAGTAATTGCATTGAATTATTTATTGAAACACTACGGATATGATGCCGCAAAAGAATTTTCAGCCCGAGTTGAAAGCTCCATTGCTGACAAATCATCCAAAAAGAGAGATTCAAAAATACGTACGGTGGACTATTTTGAGCACGATTTTGAATAAATCATAAAAAATGTGAAAGTTTTTTCATCTTTGATTTATTTTTCTGCTTTAATTGACTGAAAAAGTAATTTTGTTTAAATTTGCCACGAATTTTACAATGGTGTATTCCCTCAACTAATTTACTGAAAGGGAAACTGAATGAAACAATTATTATCTAAACTCCAAAAGCGACTTTTTGTGTATTCCGACGATTCTTCCGGTTTTCGAGAAATTGAAAATTGGTTGAAGAAATTCGTTGGTGTTTTTTCAATTTCTGCTCTAATAGGAATTGCCGGAACGTTTGTAATTTCATATTTCTTGTTTTCTTCAAAAAATCTGCAAACTGCTTATACAGAAGATGCAACCATAAAGAACAAGATTTCTGAGATGGCAGAGCAAATGGCTGAATTGCGAGAGAATCTGAAATCTGTTTCTGCACAGAATAATCAACTCCGAATGAGTGTTGACCTTCCTGTCATTGATAAAACTTCTCAACAAGCACCGTCAGGCGGCGGAGTTTTAGTGAATGAATTTGAATTGAGCCAATCAGAAAACGGAGCATCACTAAGTTCAATGCTTGAGCAAATGAATTCATTCAAAAATCAGATTGAGCTACAAAAGCAAAGTTATAGTCAGATAAAAAAGAAATATGACTATAATAAAAAGTTTTTTGCATCTCTGCCTTCGTTGAAACCTATGGAGGGTTCATATTCTCCTACCGGTTTTGGTATGAGAATGCATCCTGTATTGGGAATGTATAAAACGCATATTGGCTTGGATATTTTGAACGATATTGGAACTCCAATCTATGCTGCAGCAGATGGCGTTGTTGAATTTTCAGGAAAAAATAATGGCGGATATGGATTCGTGATTGAAATTGACCATGGTTTTGGCTATAAAACGTTGTACGCACACTGTTCAAAATTATTGGTCAAAGAAGGGAAACGAGTGCGACGAGGCGAAATGATAGCAAAAAGTGGTCGTTCCGGATTAGTAACCGGACCACATTTGCATTATGAAGTTTCTTTGAATGGTGTGAAACAAAACCCGGTAGATTTTTTTTATGATACGATTGCATCATCATATCGTACTAAAAATATTGCAAGCAAATAAAATATTTTTCTAAATTTTATACAGAGTAATTATGAGACCAGTCATTTGGACAATGGAACTTGCTTCATATTTGGATGAAGCACCATGGCCAGCGACCAAATATGAATTGATTGAATATGCAGAACGGTCTGGCGCACCTCAGGAAGTGATAGAAAACCTAAACGAATTGGAAGACAGCGACGAACAATATGAAAGTATTGAAGAAATATGGCAGGATATTCCAACCGGTGAAGATTTTTTTTACGATGAAGACGAAGCCGAGTTTTGAGACTGTGAGCATTATTTAAAAAATATCTTTGAAGCCCGGCGGGTTGCTGGGCTTTTTTGTTTTTGATAATGAAGAGTGTTGTTCTTTTTTACTGGTGTTTATTGTTCGTCGTTTTTTTCGATGTAATTTTTGCACAGGATTCAACGAAGGAACTGTTTGAAGTAGAAAGTATTTCTTTTTTTCACAATGAAAAATTTGAAAACGAAATGCTATTGAATTTAATGGCAACACGCGAAAGTCCTCATTGGCTGTCACAAACTTTATACGAATTATTTGGCGTCAAAGTTGGTAGCCCTCCTGTCTATTTTGAACATCTTGCGTTTGAATCGGATATTGAACGCATTAAAAAATTCTACGTTGATAACGGATATTTTGATGTGCAACTAAAAACGGAAGTTAAAAAAAATATTCCTAAAAATTATGTTTCACTTTCCATTTCGGTAACGGAAAATGAACCGGTCATTATTGATTCAATCGCAATTTTGGGAGTAGGGAAAATTCCTGATAATTTAAGGCAAGAAATAGTGAGTGCATCCGTGCTTCAAAAAAAAACGCCACTTGTCATTCAAACATTAAATCGTGAAATTTCCCGTATCATTTCTTTGCTGCAAAATAGTGGCTATCCATTAGCGCGGTATATAAAAGATAGTTCTTCCATTCTCAAATATATTTCTCATCGTCGCGCCGTTGTTAATCTTTGGTTTGAAACCGACAAAGAATTTATTTTCGGTAGCACAAGTTTTGCGGTGCGTTCTTCTACCATTGATACGTTGGATTTTGAAATTTTTGAAAATCAAATGGATTTTCAAAAAGGAGAACTCTACAGTGTCGAAAAAAAAAATTCATCTGAGCGCAATCTCAATCGGCTCGGAGTTTTTGAAGCCGCACGGCTTGATGTTACTTTTCCGCCTGATTCTGTTAAATCCAAAAATGCATCAATAAATATAGTCGGCACACTGCGTCCGAAGTATGACCTCTCCCCGGAAGTTTCTTTTTCAGATGAGAATAATGCGTTCAATATTGGATTGGGTGGCGGATACACAGATAGAAATTTTTACGGCAGCGCAAGAAATTTTCGTTCGCGGCTTACGTTTCGTTTTCAATCATTGCAACAATGGAATTTTTCAAATGTGTTTGGGAAATATGGTTTGAAAGACCCAACCGTTGTGGGCGGCGTGGATTTGACTTTTTCAGTTACACAGCCGTATGTTTTCAGCCGCGCAATGAGCGCAAATACAAGTTTATCATTTCGCATAGAAAAACTTCCTGAGTACATTCAAAATATTATTCGAAGTAAATTCGGAATTACAAATCAGTTTGCAACATACACGCAGGGATTTTTAGAATGGACGCTTGAACGTTCGCAGGTCGAGTTTCTTGTTGATACAATTCCGAGTGAAGGGTACAAATTTAACGAGAGAGAGGAAACACGTCCGCAGTTTAACTCAATTTTGAGCGCAACACTTCAGCGCGATAAAACAAATGATATTTTTTCTCCGTCGTCTGGTTTTTTCCATTCTGTTACGCTGGAGGAATCCGGAATTCTTCCTTTGCTCATTCAAAGTATTCAACCGGATTTACCTTTTACACAATTCTACAACGCATCAGTTCTCGGGCGATGGTACTTTGAAACAGGACGAGATAATTTTTCAGTTCTCGCGGCAAAAATGAAAATAGGATATCAGGATAAGTACGGAGAAAGTAAATCAGATACATCGCGAAAAATTCCAATTAACAGAAGATATTTTGCCGGTGGAAGCGGAAGTGTGCGCGGCTGGCGTGCAAGAGATTTAGGAGCGCTGCCTGAAAATTTTGTCCTTGGAGGAAACTTTTTGATTGAAGGGAATATTGAAGAGCGCATAAATATAACTCGTGGGTTTGGAAAATTTTTATTTCTCGAATTGGATAAAGTGTGGTTTGTTACTTTTTTTGATGTTGGCAATGTGTGGAGTCAGTTGACGGATTTTAATATTAATTATCTTGCTGTTGCGACTGGCTTTGGCATTCGCTACAACACTTTTTTCGGTCCGTTTCGGTTTGATGTCGGATTAAAAGCATACGACCCTTCCGCCGCACAAGGACAACAAATTATTTTTCAGCGGCAATTTTTCGGTGAAACGTTTCGCGATGCAGTATATCATTTTGGTATAGGACACGCCTTTTAAAATAATGAGTTGGGTTTCAATTGTCGGACAAGAGCGCGTTAAAAAAATATTGCAGAACGCAATATTACACAAACAATTTGCTCAGGCATATCTTTTTTATGGCAGCGATGGCACCGGAAAAGATGCAATGGCAATTGAATTTACGAAAGCGCTTAACTGTTCAATTAGTGAAAATGGAAATGCATGCGATGAATGTGCTAACTGTAAACGCATTGCAAAATTGCAGCATCAGAATTTAAAATTAGTGTTTGCAATGCCAACAGTAAAAAGTGAAAATGATGACGATAGCAGTGATGATGATGTAACTTCAAAAGCGTCGAAAGATATTATTGAAGAAATACAGGCGCAGATAGCAGCGAAAGCACAGAATCCGTATGTTCATATTGCAATTCCGAAAGCGACAGCAATACGCATTGCAACAATACGCGATGTTAAAAAAGAACTTTCGCTTTCACTCTTTTCGGGAGGGAAAAGGGTGGTCATTATTTTTGATGCACATCTGATGAATGTGCAGGCGCAAAATGCGTTTTTAAAAACACTCGAAGAACCTCCTGCAAATACTGTTCTCATTCTTACAACATCAAATCTGAATAATCTATTGCCTACGATAATTTCACGTTGTCAGCAAGTGCCATTCGAGATTTTACAATCGAGTGAAATTGCAAATTCTCTTACAACAAAAAATAATATTTCACAGACAGATGCCAAACTTATTGCACAACTCTCTTTTGGAAATTACGGACGCGCGCTTGAATTGCTCGGGGAAAATCTGCCTGCGGAACGATTGCACATCCTTGATTTTCTTCGCTCGCTTGTAACAAAAACAGAGGGCGAAGTAGTTGATGATGCAGAAAAACTGACGAAAGAATTTGACCGCGCTTCATTCAAGCAATTTATTCTTCTGTTGCTTTTTTGGTTTCGCGATGTTTTTGCACTGCAACACAGCGGCGCTATTTTTAATATTGACCAGCAGGATTCTCTTCAGAAATTTGCTGCACGCTATCCGAATTTTCAGGTTGCACATGCAATTGCATTGCTTGAAAACGCTCTTTCACTCAATGACAAAAATGTGTATATTCGTTTACTCATAGCAACGCTTGCAATTGATTTACGCACTCTGATTTTACAGGGAAAATAATGAAAGAAACACACTCACAAAAAATACTCGTAACTGCTGCGCTTCCGTATGCAAATGGAAAAATTCACCTTGGACATTTAGCGGGAGCGTATTTGCCTGCGGATATTTATGTTCGCTACCAACGCTCGATGAAACGCGATGTAATTTTTATTTGCGGCTCGGATGAACACGGCGTTCCTATTACGATTACAGCAGAAAAAGAGAACACATCGCCGCAAAATGTTGTAGATAAAGTTCATTTTCAAAACAAAGCGACGTTTGAAAAATGCGGAATGTCGTTTGATAATTATTCACGAACATCGCTTCCACTTCATCACGAAACTGCGAAAGAATTTTTTCTTGAATTTTTCAAGAGCAACATTCTTGTTGAAAAAAAAGAGCAACAATATTTTGACGAAAAAAAACAAAAATTTCTTCCGGATAGATATGTGGAAGGAATTTGTCCCGTGTGCGCAAATTCCGAAGCGCGCGGGGACCAATGCGAAAAATGCGGCTCGTATTACAGTGCAACGGAATTATTAAATCCGAAAAGCAAGCTCAGCGGCGAAACTCCAACACTTCGCGACACGACGCACTTTTATTTTCCGCTCGGAAAGTATCAGCAGCGATTGGAAGAATACTTAAAAGTAAGCAATGAAAAAGAAAAATGGAAAGACAATGTGCTGAGTTCATGCAAAGGTTGGTTCAATGATGGTTTACGCGATAGAGCAGTTACACGCGATTTGGATTGGGGAGTTCCTGTTCCGCTTGAGGGATACGATACAAAAGTATTGTATGTGTGGTTTGAAGCGGTGCTCGGTTATATTTCTTCAACGAAAGAATGGAGCACAAAAATCGGCAAGGAAAATTTGTGGAATGAGTATTGGCACGATGAAAATACAAAATACGTTGCGTTCATCGGCAAAGATAATATTGTGTTTCACTGCATTGTTTTTCCCGCGATGATTATGGCGTGGAACGATATTAACGCAGGGAAATATGTTTTGCCCACAAATGTTCCCGCGAATGAATTCCTGAATTTTGAAGGACAAAAATTTTCCAAAAGCAAGCACTGGGGAATTGATGTTGACGATTTTCTCTCGCTTTTTTCGGCGGATTTGTTGCGGTATTATCTTGCGACAATTTCTCCAGAAAATGCTGATTCGGATTTTTACTGGAAAGATTATCAGGCGCACATCAATGGCGAACTTGCAGATATTCTTGGAAATTTTATTCATCGCACACTCACGTTTCTTCATAAAAATTTTGAAGGGAAAATTCCGAAACGAGGAGAACACAATGCGTTGGATACACAATTGGTTTCAATACTCAATACTGCGCCAGATGCAGTTGGGAAATATTTTGATGCGTATAAATTTCGCGATGGAGTTGCAGAAGCAATGAATCTTGCACGCTTTGCAAATAAATATTTCAATGATAACGCGCCGTGGAGTTCACTCAAAAATAATCCGCAGCAATGCGCTACTACTTTGAATTTATGTGTGCAGACCATTCGTTCACTTGCTATTTTAATTGAGCCGATTATCCCTTTTACATCGGAGAAGATTTTTACAATGTTGAATATCAAAAATTCATTGAATGAAAATAATTGGGACAGTGCAAGAGAATTGCGATTAGAAGAGGGACATCAAGTGTTGCAGCCAGAAATATTATTCGCAAAAATTGAAGACGATGCAATAGAAAATATTTTAAAGAAAATGGAACAACCAACAAATCAACCAGCCAACGAACAAACGAACAAACCAACGAACGAGCCAACTAAAATAACGATTGACGATTTCAAGAAAATAGAATTGCGCGTTGCAAAAATTCTTTCGTGCGAGCTGATTCCGAAATCAAAAAAGTTGTTGAAGTTGAAAGTAACAATCGGAACGGAAGAGAGACAAATCCTTGCAGGTATTGCAGAACATTACAAACCGGAAGATTTGATTGGAAAAAAAATTGTCGTAGTTGCAAATTTAGAGCCAGCAAAATTAATGGGAAACGAATCACAGGGAATGATGCTTGCCGCAAGTGATACGAATGGAAATTTATGTTTCGTTACGCCGGAAAAAGAAATTGCAGAAGGAAGTATTGTTAAATAGCATTATGCTTTCCATCATTCTTTTATTTTTTTTACCATTACAAAAAGAAAAACACTATTCTTCATTTGAAGAAATTGTTCTTGAACAATTTCGTACAAAAAAGAATATGGCTGCGTTTGATTGTTATAAATTAGTGTATCAGGGAACGTTTGGCGTTGAGCATTTCGTGGTTGATTCCGCACAAATGGCAAAAGCACTTCTGGAGGAAATGAAAGACCAGGAAAAAATTCCGACAGATTCTTCCGAGGAACTTTATGAACAACTCACTGTCAATAATGAAATTGTTCGCGTGAATCTTCGTCCGTTTCGTGATAAAAAATATCCATTAATAGGATTGATACGCGCAATTGTCCAAACAGCAAAAGAAATGAAAAAAGATACTGCTCTTTTTTATAAAGAGTGGAATAGTATTTTGCAATTGCAGCAGGATAAAAAAATAGCGCTCGAAAAAACTGACATCGAAACAATCCAGCAGGCGTTTCTGAATCAGGGAATGATTTTTCCCGTTCATCATTCGTATGAATATCAGGAAGCAAATAAACCATCGTACAGGATTGTGAAGAGAGCATTGTTTGAGAAGTATTGTGGAAAAAAATGATTGTATGAAACGTTATTATTTTGTTTTCATTTTTTTATTTTTATTTACAATCAATGTAAATGCCCAATTCTTCTCATTCGGTCGAAACAAAGTGCAGTACACGGAATTTAACTGGCACATCTTGAAAACGGAGCATTTCGATATTTATTACTATCCGGAAATGGAATCGCTTGCAAATTATGGCGCGTATTTTGCGGAAGAGAGTTACAAACTTCTCGAGCAGAAATTCAATCACAACGTCGCAAACAGAATTCCGCTTGTTTTTTACAGTTCGCATTTGCATTTCGAGCAGACAAACACAACCTCCGGATTTATTCCCGAGGGTGTCGGTGGATTTTTTGAATTTATAAAAGGGCGCGTGGTAATTCCTTTCAATGGCTCTCTTGCAGGATTCAAGCACGTTATTCGCCACGAACTTGTGCACGTATTTACGCATAGTAAAGTCAGCCGCGTTTTACTTGACCATCGTCAGGTGCAGGATAGATTACCGCCGTTGTGGTTTATCGAGGGATTGGCAGAATACTGGTCAACAGATTGGGATACGCAAGCGGAAATGTTATTGCGTGATGCAACATTGAATGGATACGTTGTCCCGTTGGCAGAAATAAATCGCATCGCTGGTTCGTTTCTTATGTACAAAGAAGGGCAATCAATTTGCAATTACATTGGAAAAAAATACGGCGAAGAAAAAATTTTATTGCTGCTCGAAAATTTCTGGAGAAGTCAATCGTTTGAAGAAATATTTCGTTTTACGCTCGGTGATGATTTTAAAAAGTTTGATGATGGCTGGATATATTCTTTGCAAAAAAAATATTATCCACTCCTCAAGGAAAATGAATTTCCGACACAAGTTTCAGAAGCGCTTACATTGGATGGATTCAGCACAAAGCCCGTCTTTTACCGAAGAGGGGAAAAGAGAGAAATTTATTTTGTCGGCAACAGAACCGGCTATACGGGCATTTATCGTATCGCAGCTGACTCTTTGCAAGCGAAACCAGAATTAGTTGTCGAAGGAGAAAAATCGGATGACTTTGAAGCGTTTCATTTGTTTCAAAGTAAGATTGATATTTCCCATGAAGGAGTTCTCGTCTTTTCTACAAAAAGCGGTGAAACAGATGCGCTGCATTTTTTTGATGTTGAACAGAAAAAACTCATCGCAACATATTCTTTTCCCAATATTGTTTTAATTTCTTCGCCTTCTTTCTCTTCGGATGGAAATGAAGTTGTTTTCTCTTCCGTTGATAAATCCGGGTTAAGCGATGTGTATATTTTCAATCGAACGGATACTACACTCACAAAAATTACAAACGATATTTACGATGACCACGAGCCGGTATTTTCTCCGAACGGAAAGAAAATATATTTCGTGAGCGATAGAACGATGTACGGAGAAAAAGGCGCAAATAATATTTTTGTGTATGACCGCGAGCGTTTTACAATTGATTACATAACGCTTGGAAATAATATTCAGTCATCGCCTGTCTTTTCTCCCGATGGAAAAACGCTGGCGTATATTTCTGATGAAAATGGTGCGCGCAATATTTATTTTCTTCGCACAACAGAAATTGAAGATACTACGAAATATCGTTTTGCTTTTAAAAGAATAACGAATTACGTAACTGCGGCATTCGACCCGACATTTACAGACAGCAATGAAATTGTGGTTACGACTTTTGAAGGATATCGTTTTCAATTGCAGTTGCTTTCATTGAATGAACTTGCGGATTCAACCGTGCAGAAATTCAGAAGAAATGTTTTGCCGATGGAAAACGTTTGGAAACCAAAAATACTCTCTGATACTGCAGTTTCAGTTTCCGGTGAATACGTAGGAGAATATGCAATTGATGTTGCGCAAAGTCAGATTTCCACGCAGCCATTATTCGGAACTGTTGGCGGCGCATTTTTAGGATTAAGCGATGTACTTGGCAATGAACGATATAATTTTCTGCTCTTTAATACCGCGCGCGAACAGAATGAAGTGCTGCAGAGTTTTAACATAGTAATTTCGCGCACATCTCTTGAACATCGTTCAAATTATTCGTATGGAATATTTCGTTTTTCAGGTCCGCGCTACGATTTAACTGACCCCGATTTATTTTTTTACGAGCGTTCTTTCGGCGGATTTTTTGAATTGAGTTATCCGTTTTCCACATTCAAGCGCATTGAATTTTCAACAAGCATTACCAATTCTGCAAAGGAACAATATTTCAACAGCATTTTTGAACGCCGTGCATTGTTTCTCTCCAATGGAATAAGTTATGTCTTTGATAATGCGTTGTGGGGACCAAGCGGACCATTGGATGGAAAACGTTTCAGTTCCACAATTGCGTACACAACAGATATTCAAAATTCCAACGCGAATTATTATTCATTTATTTTCGATTACCGCCACTATTTCAGAATAGCGCAACGCTCAACATTTGCAACACGACTCTGGACGTTTTTCAATGAGGGGCAGGAAGCACGAAGATTTTTTATGGGAGGCAGTTGGGATTTACGCGGCTATCCGAGATTTTCATTGCGTGGGACAAAATTGTGGTTGTCGAGTAATGAGTTACGGTTTCCGTTTCTTGATGCGATTCATTTTCAATTTCCTTTTGGCGGACTTTCGTTTGTTGCAATTCGCGGCGCATTATTTTTCGATGCGGGCAGTGTGTGGACAAAAAAATACAATCAAACGTATGGAAGTATTGGTGGCGGCGTGCGTATGAATTTTGGCAATTTTCTTGTATTGCGGTACGATGTTGGCAAGCGGATTGAAAATAATTTTTCAAAACTCAGCAATGGTTTGTTCTACCAGTTCTTTTTCGGATGGGATTATTGATGTTGTTACGTAAGAATTATTTTTTCGCTCATCAAGGAATACGATTCACGTTCTACGAACTGAGACGCACTTTCAAAAAATTACTGTTATTTATCGTGATGATAAGTGTAGTAAATGGATGCGGGGGAATTCAGTTGCAACATTCGTTTGTTCGCGAGCAGAATTTTTTGAGATTTCCGAGTCTTGAACCGCCGCTCGAAAAAATTTTTGAAATTTCTGTTGTTGCAGGATTTCCGAAAGATGCCGGAACGTTGCAGGATTCCGTACTATTTATCGGCACACTGAACGGTGAAGTAAAAGCGTATAATATTTTCACAGAAAAATCATATGGATATTTTGATGCAGGTAACGCTGTCGCAGGTGCGCCGTTAGTGGAGGGCAATCGTGTTATTGTTCCCGTCGCTAATGATAAACATTCGCTTTTTGCATATAATTTTGCTGAAAGAAAAACAGAATGGAAAATTCAGCTTGGCGATATTGAGACGAAACCTTTGCTGACGGAAAATGCTATTATTGTTTTGACGGTTGAAAGTAAATTAATCGCAGTGAAAAAACATTCAGGAGAAATTCTCTGGACGTTTAAACCGAAAACAAAAAAGAAAGGAAGTCGCGCATTTTCATCTCCTGTATGCGATAGTACGAGAATTTATTTCGGAAACGATGATGGAATGTTATATGCGGTTGATGCGGACAGCGGTTACCTTGCGTGGTCATTTCAAATGGAGGGAAGTATGCTTGCTTCACCGGTTATTGATTCATTGTATTTGTACTGCACAACAACTGCGGGGAAATGCTATTCATTTTTACGCTCTTTTGAAATTGATATCTGGACATACGATGCAGGCGTTCCTTTGTATGGCGGCGTTGGTGTGAATAGCAATTTTGTTTTTCTTCCTTCCTCAGATGGAAAAATTACTGCGTTGCGGAAACGCGAGGGAACAAAAGTGTGGGAATATCAAACATCAAGTGGCATCAATACAGCGCCGGTTGCAAACGAAAAAAATATTTTTTTTGGAACACTGGACAGAAATATTTTTGCGCTTGATGTTAAAAACGGAACGATGATGTGGAAATTTCCATTAGAAGGAAGAGTAAAAACAAATCTCATAGCGTGGAATGATTGTCTCGTTGCATTTGTTGAAGACAGAACTGTCATGGTATTTCAAACGCCTAAGAATATTGCAAAGAAAAAATAAAATGAAAATACTGTTTCAAATAGTTTTCTTGTTACAATTTTGCGCTATTGCTTTTCCTCAGGAAAAACAAAATAGTTTTTCTATCTATGTTGCTACAGAGCCGGATAGCGTTGGACTGGTTTCAGATTCTATGTACTACGGAAAAACGCCGATAGAATTTGATGCTTCGCCTGATATGCGCTATTGGTTTTATCTCCACTCCGTTCGCAACTGGAATTATTTTCCGCAACACGATACGATTGCATCAAATAAAAAAATAAAATTTGAATCGCATCGTGTGAATAATTTGATGTACAATGTAAATGCACATACTGTACAGCCGCCGCTCGTTCCGATGAATGTTCCAATCGAATTTACCGAACTACAAATCAATACAACCCCTTTGTATCTTGTTGGCGCAGGAACAATTCTCGCCGGTGTAGCGTCTGCTACTGCAAAGTTGCGTTCTGATAAATTATATGAACAATATGTAGCAGAATGGAATGACGACGGAATAAAAAATGAAACATTGCGAAATGAAGTCAGACGTTTAGATACGGTTTCTGCAATTTCACTTGTTCTTTCGCAACTTGGTCTTGCGTATATTTCGTACACATTATTGAAGTTTTAATTCCAAAAAAATTGTAGTTTATAGTTATGAAAAATGTATCAACATCAGCACAAATATTTTTTATTTGCACGGTGATTTTTTTTTCGATTGCGATTTCTCAGACACGTCAGTATGAAAGAAAATCGGTAACATCACTTGGCGCGGTGCTATTTAAGACAACACAAGCGCCGGAACTTGTGAAACTCATCAACAATCGTTTGAAGGCACATCTTGAAGTTTCGCGTTTCGATTACAACAGTCTTTCAACAGATGCATCGGGAGAGTTTGTTCGCAAAGCAAACTCAACGGATTTATCACCATCAAGCATAGCGAAGGCTCTTGATGAAACAATTGTTCATCAAATTGCACTTGCTGTAAATGCTGTTGCAGAAGAACGTGCGAAAGGAAATTTGACGGAAGAAGATATCGCACGTGCGGCTGTTGATAAAATGAAGGGAAGCGGTTTGACCGCGGAAGATATCAGGAGTGTTATGAACTCTGCGTATCTCTATCTTCCGGTTGTAACGAGTTGGAATGCAGATGATAGTTCCGCATCCATTGAAGGATATGTTGCGTGGTACAGAATCATTCAACAGAATGGAAAAGCGCGTGTAGAAAAATTGAAAGAGGCATCTGCAAATCAAAAAGGAAGCGGAAGTGGAAATCCATCCGAATCGTATCGTTTGAAAAATCGTTCCGTGAATGGAACAGAATTTGCAAAAATAATTGCAGCGAATACGTGGGCAAAAAATCTTGCAGTGGCAATGAAAAATATTTCAGCGTTTCAGCTTGGCGGCGAAGTGAAAAATGTTGAAGGAAATTTTATAGAAGTGAATCTTGGAAAAAAAGAAGGAGTGTCGTTGGATGAGGGATATGATGTACTCGAAGATGTTGAAGACAGAAATGGAAATATTGTAACGAAGGAAATAGGTTTTGTGCGCGCAGATAAAGTTTCGGATAATACAAATGATAATTCACCGCACTCACGTTTCCGGAAATATATTGGAGGTGCGTTTGAACGAGGTTTGGTAATACGAGAGCGTGCGAGGCTGGGGATAGATGTTGCAGTGCGCTTGAAACAATCCTCAATAAAAGTTCCAAAAGAACTGACATTACCGTTCACAATGGGGCTTGATATAAACACTGATTTTGTGTATCCCTGGAAAGAAGATGTAACAACAGCAATTGGCATAGAGGGAAGTTTTTCATTCAACATTGCAAAGATGACGCAAGTGCGCCAATTGTTTTTTGATATTGATGCATTCTTTGGCGCGGTGAATGCAACAGAAAATACTCTCGATGACGTAGTACTTTATCCATACGAGCCGAGTCTTTCAACGATATACGGAAATGTTTATACAGGTATAACAGATAAATTTTGGTTCGGTAGAATGAATCTTGCGCTTTCTGGAAAAGTGGGCGGCGATGTTTTATGGTTCACCGATACAAAGGCAATTGATGGTACATTTGAGGAATTACGAATAATTACACTTGGATTTCAACTCGGAGCAGGATTTGAATATTTAGTTTCACCTGATTGGATTTTCAATGTCAATGCTTCCTATAAAATGTCTTCTGAACCAACCAAATATGAACTAAAAATAAAGGGTGAAGAATTTAAAGAAGATGATTTTATTGCTGGAGACCCGATTCCGGATTTTAGCGGTGTAAGTTTTTCGATTGGTCTAACTTACGCTTTGCCAAGTTTGTCAGTTGACCCGTTTGCAGGATTGACAGCAAAGGATATTGATTACTAAAAAAAATATTGCACAAACATCAATTCATTTATTTGATGGAATAGTAATTCTTGTGCGAAAAAAATATTTATTTTTTGTTTGCGTTCTTCTCTTTGCGGGATGTTTTGAGCATCAGGAGCCAATGCTCTCCGATGGATGGAAAACATCTACTCCACTTGTGCAAGGAATGAATGATTCTGTACTCAATATGCTCTCAGAAAAGATTTTATCTGGTGAATTTGGAGAAATTCACAGTACACTCATTATTCGAAACGGATATATAATTTTTGAAAAATATTATCGTGGCGCATCAAGGAATATTCTTCATCCAGTGTACTCAGTAACAAAATCTGTAACGTCGCTTTTGGTTGGCATTGCGAAAGATAAAGGAAGCATAACCTCAACGCAAACCAGAATACTGGATATTTTCAGTGAATACACATCAACTGCAAATTTTGATTCCAACAAGCAAAGAATAACATTACGCGATGTGTTAGCAATGAGAGCGGGATTCGATTGGGATGAATCTTCGATGCCTTACGGTGTTCCTGAAAATCCAACGTATCAACTTGCACACAGCGGAGATTGGATAAAATTTATGCTTGATAGAAGAATGAAATATGCTCCCGGTATTCATTTTACTTATAATAGCGGATGTTCAATTCTTCTTTCCGGAGTATTGCGTAAAAAAACTCGCTTACGCGCAGATGATTTTGCGAAAGAAAACCTCTTTACTCCGTTGGGAATAACTCAATGGCAATGGGAAACGGGACCAAATAATATCACAAATACTGGATGGGGATTGCATTTATTGTCGAGAGATATGGCGAAAATTGGGTATCTTGTGCTCAATAATGGTAAGTGGAATGGTAAAGAACTTCTCACTAAGGCGTGGATAGATTCTGCAACAACACCTTCGACTACATTAAATGACGGTGCGTACTCTTATGGATTTCAATGGTGGATGAAACCAATTGAACATCTTAGCGGACATACACCGACTACACGAGATATACGATTTGCCTGGGGATGGGGCGGACAGTATATATTTCTCATTCCCAAATATAATTTGGTGGTAGTCGCTACCAGCGGGAATTACGAACAGAACGAAGAAAAGCCGATAGAGTTTTTAGAAGACTATATATTGAAGGCAATTCGATAGGTACATATCTTTTGATGAAAAAGGAAACAGAGTAACTTTATTTATCATCGCATATACACACAACTACAAACATATGAAATACACAATATTTTTATTTTATTTTTTATTTATTTCCTGCAGTGCAACACATATTACTGCGCAAAACGCTCCAAAATCCACACAGGCAGTATTTGTGGAAACATATTCGCCTTCCGAAGTAACGGTGAAAGCATGGGGCGTTGGTTCAGATGTTGAAAATGCAGAAGTTGATGCGAAGAAAGAAGCAATTTATTTTGTCCTCACAACAATGAGCGACCCTGTTTTGCAAACAGCAGAAGAGAAATCTGCATTTGAGCAAATGAAGGAGAGTTTTTTCGCGAAAGGAAATTATGAACTCTTCATTTCTTTTTTTGGAGTGGATGTACTGCGTCGTGTTAAAATAACTGATGGAGTAAGAGTGGAAAAACTTGTGCGCGTACATAAAGAAAATCTCATAAAATATTTATCTGAAAAAGGAATCATTAAAGCGCGAGAAGAAGTTGCAAGTGATGCAGGAATGCCCATGATTATGGTGTTGCCGGAAGTTGCGAAGGGTGAAAATCCAATTGAAAAACTGCAGACAGATGCGAACATAAAAAAAGGCGCTGAGGTGATCGAAGGTTTTCTTACTGCACGCAAATACGATGTATTAGTGCCGGAACAAATGAATGTGTTGAATGAATTAACGTCTGCCCAACATGCTGTTGCAGGCGGTGAGGAAGATGTTGCATATCAACTTGCTCTTTCTATTGGCAGCGATGTGTACATTACATACAATGTTAAAGTTGAAAAAGGTTCCATCGGAAAAAAGGGTGTTGTCGGGTGCCGTGCGTATGAAACAACGACAGCAAAACTCCTCGGCACAGAAACCGGATACAGCCCAGAGCGCACCTCAGTACCGGATGCAGCAGTAATTGAAGAAGCAATGAATGATGCAGTTGATAAAGTGTTGAGTCGCATAAGTGCATATTGGAAAGAAGATGCTGTTCGCGGTCAACAATACAAAATAATTTTTACCATCTCTGGCGTATTTGAAGATGTAACGATTGTACAGGATGGAATAGATGAAGAACTGGGAAGCATAACGGCAAAACGAAAACAAAATATTGTAACGGATAAAACAATGGACTATATCGTCTGGCAAAAACAATTTGAAAGTCCTGCAAAAATGTTTCGCGAACTTGATAAGAGAATGAAAGACAATAAGGATTTTATTGGTGCGAGCGGAAAACTGAAGCGCATTAATATGAACAGAAAACTTTTACTTATTGGTGTAGAAAATGCGGAGTAATTGTATGAAAAAGATTTTCATCTCAACATTCATTCTGAATTTGTGTGCCGTTGGATTATTATTTCCGCAAATACCGCAATGGTATCTTGACCGCTCTGTGAAGGAATATTCTGCGGGCGAATACTGGATTGGTGTAGGAAGCGCAAAAGGAAATGACAATACTGCACTTGAACAAGCCACAAACAATGCGCGAAAAGATATTGCATCGCAATTTAAAGTAAGTATTTCTTCAAAAATAAGTACGTTGCAAACAGAAATGCGAATGGGAGGGAATTCGTCGCTGTCGCAAAATATTGAAAACCGCACCGAGAGTATAATTGAAAAAACAGAACTTGTCGGCGCGAAAACCGTAAAAACAGAAATTGCAAAAAATGACAATCAAACATACGTTCTTGTTGCACTGGAAAAGCAGGCGTTTATCGGATTTATAAAAAATTCCATTGATGAACCTACGCATCGTATTCAGCAAACAGTTACATCTGCAAATGAAATGTTTAATGCAGTAAACATCAGCGGCTCTATTCTATCTTATCTTGATGCGCTGAATGAACTGAAAAATATTTTTCCCAAAATAGTTTTTTATAACAGTATCGCTTCGTCATTTTATGCACTTCCGTCAGAAATTACTCCGGAGGGAATTGACGCAAAACTCAAAACAATTGCAGGCGGAATTTCAATGAGTATTGTTTCAGGCAATTCTCAAGAAGGTGAAATCGGAAAAAATCTTTCTTTGCCTTTAATAGTAAAAGTTACAGTGAAGACAAGTACAAACATTGAACCGCTCAAAGGAGTTACTGTGTCGTTTAAACTTGGAAGATTAAGCGTTGGTAAAAACGTTTCAGATGAGAATGGCATGACACAATGTAGTTTCCTTGTTCAGACAGAAGGTACGCAAGGTGGAAAAGGAAAAGTAACTGCATCATTAGAACTTCCGAATGTTAGCGGCGAAATTCGTACGATGGTGCAGAAAAATACTACCGTCTCATTTGATTTTTCTTTCGCACAAACATCAACGCCGTGTATGGTAAGTATTGAAGGAATTGGCTCAGTAAAAGCCAAAAATAATTTTCAGAAGAAACTTATACAATCGCTTGAGAAAAATGGAATGAGTATAGCAACGGACGCGCCGATTCTTATAAAAGCAATCCTCAGTGCTACAAGCGCAGGCGCAGTTGAAGGAATGGGAGGCACAATGTTTGCGCAGGATGTTGCTCTTGCTCTTGAAGTGCGTGAAGCAGCATCGCAAAAAATTCTCGGAACTGTTTCCGCAACATCCAAAGGCATTGCCAAAAAAGAAGCCGATGCAATAGAAAAGGGAATTTCATCGCTCAAAATCCCTGCAAGTGAATTAGGAGAAGCACTCGCAAAAACAATAGAGCAGACAAAGCACAAATAATTTTACAATTTGATTTTTAACAACCTTATTAACTCATCATCTCACTCCACTGCATATAGTAATTGTCCTTTGAGTGAAACGATATCACAATCACAACTCAAAATAATACTACAACTTACTTATGCCATTTAAATCACTTGGGCTTGCCGATAAACTTGTACAGGGAATTCTTGCAACAGGTTATGAAGCGCCAACAGAAATTCAATCTCACGCTATTCCCATTGGAGTCGAAGGGAAAGATATAATTGGAATTGCACAAACAGGAACCGGAAAAACCGCTGCGTTTGTATTACCGATTTTACAGCGACTTTCGTTATATGATGAACTCGGACACAAGGGACCTAAAATTACGCAGCGTGTTACACGTGCGCTCATCGTAACTCCAACGCGCGAACTCGCATTACAAATAGAAGAATCGTTGAAAAACTACGGACGATTTTTACGGCTGAAAAGCGTTACGGTGTATGGCGGTGTGAGTATGGATAAACAATTCCGCGCATTAGATAAAGGAGTTGATGTTATCATAGCAACACCGGGACGTTTGTTTGACCATATTCAGCGAAGAACAATCAATCTTTCCAATATTGAAATTCTTGTGCTTGATGAAGCAGACAGAATGTTTGATATGGGATTCATCAACGATGTGAAGCGTATCGTTGCACTCATTCCCAAAGAGCGTCAGACAATGCTTTTTTCCGCAACAATGTCGAAAGAAATTCAGCAACTTGCGGCAGGAATTCTGACGCATCCGAAATTAATTCAGGTTGGCAAGCCGCATAATCCGGTGGAGAGTGTTCAACAGCATTTTTATGCTGTTTCACAAGACCAAAAATTGTCGCTGCTTCATCACATTATTACTTCGCAAAACCTCGATTGCGTGCTTGTATTTTCGCGCACAAAACATGGCGCAGATAAAATTACCAAGCGATTGGAGCAGCAAAAAATAAAAGCAATAGCAATACATTCCAATCGTTCACAAAGTCAGCGATTACGTGCATTGGAGGGATTCAAACGCGGGCATTACAATGTTCTTGTTGCAACAGATATCGCCGCACGCGGTATTGATATAACAGGAATTTCCCACGTCATCAATTATGATACGCCGACATTTGCAGAAGATTATATTCATCGCATCGGTCGAACAGGACGCGCTTCTGCAACAGGAGACGCACTGACATTCGTTTCGCGTGAAGAAGAAAAGTATTTGAAAAGCATCGAAAAATTTATCGGAAAAAAATTTGAAAAAAAGAAATATGAAGGGTTTACAAACGCCGCCCCTATTCAACGTATTGAAAAAAAAGAACATTTTGAGGAATTACCAATGCAGCCTTTAAGTAATGAACATCCACGCTCATCGCAACATGATGAACGCTTTCCCAAGAAAAAACGTACAGAAACACATTCTGGTCAGCCGCTCACAAGTGAACACCCAAAGGAGCAGGATTCACCATCTTCGCCGCGAAAGAAACCCTTTCAACGCGACAGAAGAGAAGGTAACCGAGGCGAGAGTTATGGAAGACGCGAGCGAAGTGGAGGAGAACGCCGTGAGGGATTTGGAAGACGTGAACAAAGTGGCGGAGAATCTCGCGAAGGGTTCGGACAGCGTGAACGAAGTAGTGGAGAGCGTAAAGAAGGGTTTGGGCAACGAGAACACAAAGAAGGATTTGGCAGACGTGAACGCAGTGGTGGTCCGCGATCAGAAAGTGCGGGAAGACCGGATAGGCGCAATGATTCCCGTGGTAGCGGATTTGAACGCCGCGACCGTCGGAATGATGACAGATTTGGAAGACCTAATAGAAGTTCACAAGATAACAATCAACCTCGTGATTCTTTTTCTCATCAACCGCCGAATGAAGAAGGGAAAATAAATTCTGAGAAAAAAGATTATCGGACGTTATTTGAAAAGAAACATCAGCATTTTGAAAAGAGGGAGAAAAATATAACTGCCTCTCAGGGAGAATCCGCAGAAAGACAATTCAAGAAAAAAAAGAAATTGACAATCTCCAATGTACAGCCGGTACATCAGGAATATGCTGATAAAATGAAAGAGCGAAAGGAAAAGGATGAACAAAAGAAACGATATGGTGCAGGAAGTTCTGCTTTCGATAAATACATTTATCTTCGTGATAATAAATTTACAAAGAAGAAGAAGAAACGATTTTAGACCCGTTTTCTGTGAAGCACGCAATACAATGTGTGCTTCTTTGTTTATAAATTATGGTGAACACTATTTCCCTTTATTTTGTGAAAATTTTATCGAATAATTTTTTCAACCGATAATGCAATTTCTCAATCCATTTGTACTTGTCGGGCTTGCAGGCGCGGCTATTCCTGTCATTCTCCATTTGCTGAACCTCCGCAAACTCCGCACAGTGGAATTTTCTACTCTGACATTTTTAAAAGAATTACAGACGACGAAAATTCGCCGGCTTAAACTCCGTCAATTCTTATTACTGCTTTTACGGACACTCATCATCATTTCCATCGTGTTAGCATTTGCCCGCCCTGCTTTGAAAGGTTCTATCGGTGATGCAGTCGGAACACGCGCACGTACTACTTCGGTTATTCTTCTCGATAATACATTAAGTATGAGCGCACAAAATGAGCAAGGGCAATTATTACAGCAAGCGAAAGAAACAGCAATCAATCTTGTTGATGTGATGAAAGAAGGAGATGAAATGTTTCTTATTCGCTCGTCGGAAATTCCATTTGCTGTTACAGAAACACCGTTGCACGATGTTGCTATGCTCAAAACGCTTATCAGAGAAACAACCATCAGTTTTCGCCATTCATCGTTGAATGATGCAATCGGGCTTGCGGCATCATTATTGGAAAAATCTCAAAATTATAATAAAGAGTTATACCTCTTGAGTGATTTTCAAACGACGGAATGGACGCATCGAAATGCTGCAGCAGAAAAATTATTTGCAGAAAATGTCAGAATATTTGCTTCAAAAATTTTCTCGCAACAATCTAATGTAACTATTGATTCCATTGCCGTACAAACATCTATTATCGAACAGGGAAAGCCGGTTGCAATTGCCGTTACAATTCATAATTATTCTGAAAATGAAGTTCGCGATAATGCGGTCAGCATTTTTTTGAACGGGACACGGGTTGCGCAAAAAAATATTTCCATAACAAAATGGGGAATACATACCGAAACTTTTTCAATCATTCCCAAAGAAAATGGTTGGCTCAGCGGCAAAGTGGAAGTAGAATCAGATGCGTTGGATGAAGATAACACGAAGTATTTTTCGCTGTATGTACCTGAAAATATTTCCGTTGCATTTGTTGCGGAACAGGAAAGCGATATACAATTTCCCCTTCTTGCGCTTTCTGTGAACAATGATAGCGTGCGCTCATTGTTTATTATACAGAAATATTTACATTCATCGCTTTCACGTGTGAATTTGAATGCAACAGATGTGCTTGTTCTTTCGAATCTTGCATCAGTAACCACAACGGAAACGGAGCAGTTAAAATTATTTCTTCAACGCGGTGGCGGAATAATTTTTTTCCCGGGCGATAATACCATTCCTACACAGTGGAATACATTATTTTTCTCCCCGCTGAAAATTATGCCCGTTACGCAAATTGTGCGAACTGCGCAAAAGGGAATTTCCATTGCATCAATGGAAAAAATTGATTATCAGCATCCATTGTTTTCAGGCGTTTATGATGAATTGTTGACGAAAAAACAAACAGCGCACGAATCACCATCTGTTTTTTCTTTCTTACAGCGGTTGCCCGATAAATCTGAAGTGAGCATTATTGCTACTCAATCAAATACTCCCGTGCTGAGCGAATTACGTTTCAATGATGGCGTGATGTTACTCTATGCAATTGCGCCGACACTGTCGTGGAGTGAATTGCCGCGCAAAGGAATGTTCGTTCCGCTAATGTATCGCTCAATACTTTATGCAGCATTACGAACAGAGAAAAGCAACACGTATTGTATCGCAGAATCGCCAACACTGCAACTGCAGCGTGGAAAGATTTCGCAGGAGAAACAATTGCAAATTATTCCTGCAGAAAAATTAACGGGAGATGAAGAATTTATTGACCTTGCAAAAGATACATCAGGAAATTCGCTTCGGCTTCTTGCAACACTATCGCCGCGAATGACTGTGGGGAATTATTTTGTAGTATCAGGCGAAAAAAAATTAGCTTCTTTTTCAGTGAATATAGAAGCGCGCGAATCAGATTTACGTTCAATTCTTGATGAAGAAATGGAAAAATTTTATTCGTCAAACGGATTAGAAGCAAAAAATGTCTCTGCAATTTCTTCTTCGGAAAAAGTTATGTCTGCTGTGCTTGAATCACGATATGGCGTAGAGTTGTGGAAATTTTTTATCCTATGCGCATTGGTATTTGCACTGCTTGAAATGTTCGTTGGCAGAACGGGTCGCAGAGAAAGCGAGATGGCATAGATGCATATCGGAAATGTTGAAATAGAAAAACCATTGTTACTTGCGCCAATGGAAGATGTTACGGATCTTCCTTTTCGCTTAGTATGCAAAAAACTTGGCGCAGATATTATGTACACAGAGTTTGTCAATGCAGAAGGACTCTCACGCAAATCGAACAAGACGTATCAAAAAATGTTCTTTCTCGAGGAGGAACGACCATTCGGCATACAAATTTATGGCGGCAATGAGTGTTCGATGGAAAACGCAGCGAAAATGGCAGAAGAACTTCATCCCGATATAATTGATATTAACTGCGGGTGCTGGGTGAAAAATGTTGCAAACAGAGGAGCGGGAGCAGGATTGCTTCGCGATTTACCAAAAATGCGTGAAATTATTTCCACAACAGTAAACGCTGTTACAATACCCGTTACAGTTAAAACACGGCTTGGCTGGGATGAAAAAAATATTCAGATTGTAGATGTCGCAAAAATGGTGGAAGATTGCGGTGCAAAAGCACTAACAATCCATTGCCGCACACGCGCTCAGGGGCATTCAGGAACAGCTGATTATCGTTGGATTCCCGAAGTGAAAAACGCAGTGCAGATTCCTATTGTGGTGAATGGCGATATAACATCTCCGCAAATAGCAAAAAGAGTTTTTGATGAAACAGGATGCGACGGAATAATGATTGGTCGCGGCGCAATAAATAATCCATGGATTTTTCAGGAAATAAAACACTATCTGAAAACAGGTGAATTGCTTCCTCCGATAACAATTTTCGATAAAATAGAAACGATGAAGGAGCATTTGAAAATTGCCACTGAGCATAAAGGAGAGCGACGCGGTGTACTTGAATTCCGAAAATATTATAGCGGA
The DNA here is from genome assembly GCA_964358705.1 of uncultured Chitinophagales bacterium. Classification (GTDB taxonomy): domain Bacteria; phylum Bacteroidota; class Ignavibacteria; order UBA10030; family F1-140-MAGs086; genus JBBTJF01. Next base: position 47,494 of record CAYHPL010000005.1, on the reverse strand, counting down.
TATTTGCGCTCTGCACATTCTGTTGCTGCGTTGCGTGCAGAACTTATGAAATATGTTACCGTAGAAGAAGTCTTTCAAACAATTGACTGGTATGCAAGAAAAATATCTGAAAGAAATGAAAAGGAAATTGAGCACAGTATGAAATATGTTTTGGAGTAAAAATTTAGAGGAAAAATTTCATCCTTTTTCAGATAAAACATCGTTTGTCCTCACATCCCTTTTTACCTATATTCTACACACAAAATTTGACCTATAAACCACTTTTTTAATACAACAGACTATATATGGAAGGTAATTTTTCCAATCGCGTACAAGATGTAATTCGTTTAAGCAGGGAAGAAGCGCTTCGGCTTGGGCACGATTATATAGGTACAGAACATTTATTACTTGGCATTATTCGTGAAGGCGAAGGAATTGCTGTAAAAATTTTACGGAATCTCGGCGTGGATTTGTATCGCTTGAAAAAATCCATTGAAGACAGCGTGCGCATTTCCGGAGGCACATTAACTGTTGGCAATATTCCACTGACAAAGCAAGCAGAAAAAGTTTTAAAAATCACCTATCTCGAAGCAAAGCTTTACAAATCCGAAGTTATCGGAACGGAACATTTGCTTCTCTCTCTCTTGCGCGATGATGATAATATTGCGGCGCAAATTCTCCATCAATACAACGTTCATTACGACACCGTTCGGCAGGAATTAGATAATATTATTCAAGGAAAACCGAGCACACCACCTCCAACAAAAGAAAAGAAACAAGAAAAATCCAAAACGCCCGTACTTGATACATACGGACGCGATTTAACTCGGCTTGCTCGTGAAGATAAGTTAGACCCAATTGTAGGACGCGAAAAAGAAATTGAACGTGTTGCGCAGGTTCTCAGCAGGAGAAAGAAAAATAATCCGGTTTTAATCGGAGAGCCAGGCGTAGGGAAGACTGCCATTGCAGAAGGATTAGCAGTGCGCATTGTTGAGAAAAAAGTTTCGCGTGTGTTGCACGATAAGCGCGTTGTTACGCTTGATTTAGCCGCTCTTGTTGCGGGCACAAAATATCGCGGACAATTTGAAGAGCGCATGAAAGCAGTAATGAATGAGTTGGAAAAATCGCGCGATGTAATTTTATTTATTGATGAATTGCACACAATAGTTGGAGCAGGCGGCGCATCCGGTTCGCTTGATGCTTCCAATATGTTTAAACCTGCGCTGGCGCGTGGCGAATTGCAGTGCATCGGCGCAACAACATTAAATGAATACCGAGAATTCATCGAAAAAGATGGTGCGCTTGACAGGCGATTTCAAAAAATAATGGTTGAGCCGACAAGTGTTGATGATACAATTACCATTTTAAAAAATATTAAACACAAATATGAAACGCATCATGGTGTGCATTACAGCGATAAAGCAATTGAAGAAACAGTAAAACTGAGCGACCGCTATATTACCGACAGACATTTTCCGGACAAAGCAATTGATGTAATGGATGAATCAGGTTCGCGCGTGCATTTAGAAAACATCCACGTCCCGAAAGAAATTGTTGAACTCGAAGAGCAAATTGAAGCAATTAAATCATCCAAAAATCAGGTTGTGCGCAACCAGAATTTCGAAGAAGCCGCTCGTCTGCGCGATTTGGAAAAAAAACTGCTCAGCGATTTGGAAATTGCAAAACGGGAATGGGATTTACGTACAGAAGAAACAGTGTTTAATGTTACAGAAGACCACGTCGCAGATGTTGTTGCAATGATGACGGGAATTCCCGTTAATAAAGTTGCGCAATCCGAATCAGAAAAACTTTTAAAAATGTCCGATGAATTAAAGAAACTCATCATCGGGCAAAATGAACCCATAGAAAAACTCGCCAAAGCAATTCGCCGCTCGCGTGCAGGATTGAAGGACCCGAAGCGTCCTATTGGCTCCTTCATTTTTTTAGGTCCTACCGGCGTTGGAAAAACAGAACTCGCGAAAGTGCTTGCGAAATATTTATTTGATACTGAAGACGCTTTGATTCGCATTGATATGAGTGAGTATATGGAAAAATTTTCTGTGTCGCGATTAGTGGGCGCACCTCCCGGTTATGTCGGCTATGAAGAGGGCGGTCAACTTACCGAAAAAGTGCGGCGCAAACCGTATTCCATTGTGTTGCTCGATGAGATAGAAAAAGCGCATCCCGATGTGTTTAATATTTTACTGCAGGTACTTGAAGACGGAATACTTACTGATAGTCTTGGAAGAAAAGTTGATTTTAAAAACACAATTATTATTTTAACATCCAATATTGGTACAAGAGAAATTAAACTTGGCGGCGGCTTAGGATTTGGCGCAGACGAACCGAAGGACAAATATTCTTCAATGAAATCAACTATTGAAGGTGCAGTGAAAAAAGTGTTCAGCCCGGAATTTCTGAACCGCGTTGATGAACTCATAGTATTTCATCGTCTATCAAGAGAGCATATTGCGCAGATTATTCTTTTGCAGATAAAAGAATTAACGAAACGAATGACGCATTTGAATGTTTCTCTGGAACTCACAGAACCCGCGTTGAATTTTCTTTTATCGGAAGGATACAATGAAGAATTTGGCGCACGTCCGTTGCGAAGAATGATACAGAAGCACATCGAAGACCCGCTTGCCGAAGAGATACTCAATAAAAATATCGGCGATAACAGTAAAGTGCAGGTGGATTACGACAGCGTAAGCGAAGGGTTGAAATTTATAGATGTGTTGAAGGAATTAGAAAACGCAACCCCTGTTACCGCATCAGAAATCTCCGCAGAACTGACATCAACAGAAAATAGCATGACTACGGAAATACAGATGAATTGAAACAACTCTCTCACAAAAAAATACAACCCTTGCTTTTTATAATGAAGCAAGGGTTTTTTATTTTTCAGAAAAATGCAATATTATTTAAGCAAAAGTGTGCTCAAATAAAACAACGCCATTCCGCCAAACACCACTAGCGGTGTAATGCGGTTTTTGGAATGGTTGATTTCCGGAATCAAATCACTTGCGCCAACATACGTTGCAGTTCCCGCAGAAAATGCAAACGTAATGCCGATAAAGTTTGCATTGATATTCGTGAACATAAATACTGCAAGAATACCAACAAGCGTTGCTAACGCTAATCCAACCGCCGAAGCAATTGCGTATTGTGTGGAGCGATTTGATGCAAGCGTAATGGATGCGACAGTTAATCCTTCAGGAAATTTGTGTAGTAAAATTGCTATGAAGACAAGTATGCCGATGTTTTCATTGAAGAGCATTGCGGAAGAAATGGAAAGTCCGTCAAAAAAAGCGTGAATTGCAAGTCCAAGTACAGCAGAAATTCCAGCGAATGGTTTGACAATTTCGTGATGATGTATTTCTTCCCCGAAATGAAAATGACCGACAATAGTATGTTCAAAAAAATGGAGAAAAGAAAATCCAAGCAGAATATAGAGCGGTGCAGATGTTCCTATGGAAGCGATGCTTTCTGGGATGAGTTCAAAAAATACAAGTGCGAGCAGAAATCCGGCAGAGAGTGCAAGCAAATATTCCTGAATGTGTCCGAGCCATTTTTTCCCCTGAACAACTACAATACCTCCAAGCAGTTCTGCAAGAGACGCAAGCAATCCAAGTAGGATAATTTTTAACATTTTTTATTTTTTAAAATTGTCAGTGGTAAATTTCAAATTACAAATGACTAATTATTTTTTAAAGATTCTTTACATTTATTATAAATCCTTTTAAACATCGGATTCTCTGGAAACTCGTTATGCAATTTATCAGCGACAGGCAGTGCCTTTTCATAATTTTTTTCAAAGCGAAAATATATCTGGAGGAGAAAATATGTTGCCTCAATATTGGTAAATTTTCCTTGACGTGTTGCTTTCGTTAAAAAATCAATGCCTTGTTTTTTGTCTCCGTCAGGAAGAAACCACATCAACGGTTTCACAATTGGAAATTCTTCGGGAATTGCTTCAGCGTAATATTGATATAAACCCATTCCTAAATATGTGTCGGTATTTTCTTTATCCCGCTCGTATGCTTCGAGCATCAACGACAAGCCCTTTCTTCCATTGCTTACAGCAGAGAACCAATTTTTGCGATGTACTTCCAACCGTCCGCGATAACCGAGAGAGCCTCCTTTATAAAAAATAGCTTGCGCGTCGTTTTCATTCGTGTCTAATATTTTATCGCAAACTTCAATTGTTTTTTCTATTTGCAAAAAATATTTTTCATCAAACTGTTTATTCTCTCTGTCCATCAGTATTCTCCAATATGTTACCATCGCAGAAAAAAAATATCCCTCAGGGGCAGAAGGATAATTTTTTTTTATCGAATCGAAATTACATTCTGCTTCATCAAACTTGCAATGATAAATAAGTGGAATTGCATTTTCAATTTTCTTTTCCATTTCTGTTCTCGATTGGGAGAAAACGAGGAATGGAAAGAAGAAAATTAACCACGAATTACGCGGATGAAACACGAATCTGCACAGATTGATTCGTGAAAATCCGTGTAGTATTCGTGTAATCCGTGGTGAATAATTCAATTTACAACCTCTCACTCAACCAACTTTTCAATTGCGAAATATTCACTCGCACTTGTTCCATCGAATCTCGCTCGCGAATTGTTACTGTTTGATTTTCTAACGTTTCCGAATCAACAGTAATACAAAATGGCGTTCCTACTTCATCTTGTCTTCTGTATCTTCTTCCCACTGCGCCGCTATCATCATAGAACACGCGGAAACTCGGACGCAAATCGTGTTCAATTATTTTCGCAATCTCCGGCATTCCATCGCGATTGACAAGCGGAAAAATTGCGGCTTTAATCGGCGCAAGTTTCGGATTGAATTTCAATACAACGCGTGTTTCCATTTCGCCATTTGAAGTGCGCGCTTCTTCTTCACGATACGCTTCAATCAAAAACGCCATACAAGAACGGCTCGCTCCCGCAGATGTTTCGATGATGAACGGAACATATTTTTCTTTCGCTTCTTCATCAAAGTATTTCAAACTCTTTCCGCTGTATTCTTCGTGACGCGACAAATCAAAATTCGTGCGATTGTGTATGCCTTCAATTTCTCCCCAGCCAAACGGAAATTGATATTCAATATCGTAAGCATTGCGAGCGTAATGCGCAAGTTTATCGTGCTTGTGCCATTGCAATTTTTCTTTTCTCATTCCTAAATCGAGAAACCATTGCATACGCTGTTCGCGCCAGTATTCAAACCACATTTCGTCGGTTTCCGGTTTTACAAAAAACTGCATTTCCATTTGTTCAAACTCGCGCGTGCGGAACAGAAAATTTTTCGTGTTGATTTCATTGCGAAACGCTTTTCCGATTTGCGCAATGCCGAATGGAATTTTTTGCCGCGATGCTGATTGCACGTTGAGAAAGTTCACGAAAATTCCTTGCGCAGTTTCCGGTCGCAGATACACAACAGCGGAAGAATCTTCCATCGGACCGATAAATGTTTTGAACATCAAATTAAATTTGCGCGCGTCGGTGAACGTGCTTTTGTTTCCACATTGCGGACAAGAAAGTGCAACAAGTAAAGTGCGGAGAGCATTATCATCATTTGCGATTTTAGCAAATTCACTTTCGATGATTTCATCTTTTTGTTGTCCTTCAAATTTTCCCGGAAACATTTCGCGCAGAGTTTCTTTTTTCTTTTTCGTCGAAAGTTCATCGAGCAAAATATCTACACGATAACGCGCTTTACAACTTTTGCAATCTACCATCGGGTCGGTAAAATTTTCTACGTGTCCCGATGCTTCCCACACGCGCGGATGCATAAGTATTGAAGCGTCAAGTCCTTCGATGTTGTCGCGAAACGTCATCGCTTTCCACCACGCATCTTTCACGTTGCGCAAAAGTTCAACGCCGAGCGGACCGTAATCCCAACAGCCGTTGAGTCCGCCGTAAATTTCCGATGATTGAAAGACGAAGCCCCGCCGTTTTGCGAGCGAGACGATTTTATCCATTATGTTTTCTTGTTGTTTTGGCATTATAAAACAGTGTTAAGCTTGATATTAATAATTTTTTGAGATGATATTTTTTGCGTAATCTTAAATTTCTTATTTCAATTCATTTGTAATAGTGATTTATTTATTTCTTATTTTTTTTGTCGCCTTTTTCTTCACGGGTTTCTTTCCGCTTTTTTTTACGAGAGTATTTTTTGCTTTTTGCCTTACGGATGATTTTACAATTTTTTTCTTTTCTGCTTTCTGTTTCGGCGGTTGGGGGAGAAACTTTGTTTTCATCAGTGTCAGTTTTTCAATCAGTAATCCATCGAAGCCGATTGAAGTGGTAATCGTATTATTTTCCAAATCCTGTCTTGCGGATGCAGTGAAATAATTATTCAGCGCAACATCCTGTAAACTCTTATTGAGCAAAGTAAGATTTACTGCCTTTAATACGGTGTCATTTGCAGAAGGAATTGGAGTGTACACTTCCTGCAATACACGCTGTACGCTGCTGTCATTATTCAATATTTGTACTTTTTTCTTCACCCAATGCTCGCGAATTTCATAATGACGAAAAACGGAATCTATGTCGTGATTGAGTTGATTAAATAATTGTGTGTATGTCGGTGAATAAATTTCTGGAGATGGCTCCAAAAACGGAAGAATATTTGTCGCACTGCTTTTTAGTGAAAGTAAAAAACAAGCAACTGTAAATAAAAAAATTGCAATGAGTCGAATATAAATTTGTTTAGGGAGTTTCATATCTATTTTAATTTATCATTTGAACTCAATGAGCGAATGACAAATTACCAATGACTAATTACTTTCCAATAAAATTCGCTTTTCGTTTCTCCATAAACGCTTTCGTCCCTTCCTTCATATCGGAAGAATCGCAACACACGCCAAACAAACTTGCTTCCAATTTCAATCCTTCGCTGAGTGGAGTTTCCAGTGTCATATTGATTGCTTTGAGCGACATACGAATTGCAAGTTGTCCTTTCGACGCAATTGTTTGTGCGAATTCATCTGCAGTTTTCAGTAATTCAGAAAGCGGAACTACTTTGGTAACAAGTCCAATGCGCAACGCTTCATTCGCATCAATCGGATTTCCTGTGAGAATCATTTCCATTGCTTTTCCCACGCCAATAATTCTTGGTAAACGCTGCGTTCCACCATAACCGGGTAGAATTGCGAGATTTACTTCGGGCTGTCCGAATTTTGCATTTTCACTTGCGATGCGAATATGACACGCAAGTGCAAGTTCACAGCCACCGCCAAGCGCGTAACCATTGATTGCCGCGATGACAGGCTTTCCGAGATGTTGAATCATATCAAAAATTTCTTGTCCGTGTGCAGAAAATTCTTTTCCCGAATTTCCATTGAGTGAAGTGAGTTCGCCGATATCCGTTCCGGCAACAAACGCTTTTTCTCCCGCGCCGGTAAGTATAACGACATCAATATCGGTTGCATTTTTGATGTAAAAAAAAACTTCTTTCAATTCCGATTTTGTTTGAGCGTTTAATGCGTTCAATTTATCGGGGCGATTGATTGTAACGGTTGCGATTTTGTTTGTAGTTGAGAAAAGTAAAGTTTGAAAATTCATGATTCTTTGATGTGAGATATGGGATGTGCGATGTGCGTTATTTATGCTTGATATTCTGTGGTTTTTTCTTTCACGTACGAAGGTGAGAGATGTTCTGATTGAACTGATTCAATAAAACGAAATAACATTTTTCCAAGATGGTCGTACTTCTCAGTAAGTTCGTCAAATATTTGTTTGTCTTTGAGAGATTCAGTTTCCTAAAGAATATTTAAATGTAAAACTGTTTCTTCGCAGGAACCAAAAGCGCGATGTAAATACTGCAAGTACTCATTTTTATGCCTTCGCAAACAGTATCCTTCTACAATGTTTGCTGTAATTGATTTTGATGAGCGACGTATCTGACTTCCTTCTTCGTAGGTTTCAAATTTAGGAAGAATAAAACTCATTTGATGAACTTTAATTGCAAGTTCACGTGAGAGTTTATAAATTTCTAATTTCTCATAACCTTTTTCCATGATTCAAATCAACGATAAGCTGATTAAACTCATATCGCACATCTCACATCTCATATCGCGTTACGCAACTTCCACTCTGCTTTGGTCGCCAATCATAAAACGATGCACGCGCGGCTTTCCTATTGCTTCAACAATTTCCACCTCGTTGCCGAGAATACTTCCTTCAATGCGAATGTTCACGTTTTCAATCTTACATTTTGTCATTACGATGCTGTATTCCACTTCGCTATTTTTTACGAGCGAATCATCGCCAATAGAAGTGAACGGACCGATGTAACTATTTTCGAGTACACAATTTTTTCCAATGATTGCGGGACCTCGAACAATCGAGTTGATAATTTTCGCGCCGCTTTCTACAATCACTTTTCCCGCAATCGTAGAAAGCGAATCAACATTGCCGGAAATTTTTGTTTCGATATTATCAAGCACAAGACGATTCGCTTCGAGCAAATCATTTGGTTTTCCCGTGTCTTTCCACCAGCCGGTAATTTCCGCATAACCAATCGTAAAACCTTTGTCAATCAAATACTGATGTGCATCGGAAATTTCCAACTCACCACGCGCTGATGGTTTGATGCTATTCACCGCTTCAAAAATATGATGATTGTAAATGTAAATTCCCGAAACGGCAAATTGGCTTTTCGGAACTTTCGGCTTTTCTTCTACGCCGATAATTTTTCCATTCTTGATTTCGGGGACACCGAATCGCTCCGGGTCTTTCACTTTTGCAAGCGTGAGAAAACAATCGCATTTACTTTTTTCAAATTCGTCAATGAAACGTTTTATGCCGCCGACAACCATATTATCGCCGAGATAAAAAATAAAATTTTCTTTGCCGATAAATTTTTCTGCGAGTTGCACAACTTGCGAAAGTCCGCCGGGAACAACTTGCGGAATGTATGTTATTTTCACATTCCATTTGTCGCCATTGCCGATTGTTTTTTGAACTTCAACATCGTCTTCATTCACAACGATGCCGATTTCTTTTATTCCGGCATCAACTGCGTGTTCGATTGCGTAATGCAAAATCGGTTTATTCGCGATGGGGATGAGATGTTTGTTTTGTGTGTGCGTGAGCGGTCGAAGTCGTGTTCCGCGTCCGCCGCTTGCAATGAGTGCTTTCATAATTTTTGTTCAGAATTTTTGCTGACAAAAATACGAAAAAATTTAGGATTGAATTTCCTTTTAATGATAGTCATTTTGACTATTTCAGAGTAGATAAAATACTCTTCTCTTCCATTTCCGAAATACTTCCTCGTTCTTTAGCAATAGAAGCAGCAAGTATTCCCAATTCCTTATAAATGGTAATCAACTGTGGAGAAAATTTTTGCAATGCGTTCAAGTGCATTGCAATAGTTTTTACATCACCGCGAGTGAATGGACCTGTAAGTGCAGCCACTGGTGATGTGGAGAGAGCGTTGTTGATGGATGATTGGAGTAATGGAGAGAAAATATCTTTCCATTCATTTGAAAAAGAAAAACTGGAAGAGATTTCTTCAAGCATTTTCAAAAGTACGACGGAAAAATTGGAGGAGACAACGCAGGCAAGATGGTAAAGGGGTTTGATTCCCGCTTTCGCGGGAATTACAAATGGTTTTCCGTTCATTTTTTTTGCGAGTTCTTTCAACGTTGGCTGTAATTTCTTTTCACATTCTATTCCGAAAACAATATTGTGTGAAACAATTTTCTTCAATTGTTGAATGGAAAATTGTTTTGGAAATGTTTGAATGGGATGAATTCCGGCAACGCTCGCACCTTTCTTTTTGATTGAAGAAAGCACATCAACAGAATGAACTCCGGAAACATGCGCGACAATTATTTTCTTGAAATTTAATTGTGCGCTTTTAGCAATTTCATCCGCAACATTTTTTAACACTCCATCGGGAACAGCGAGGAGAATTAATTCTGTTTGTGGAGATATATCTTTTACAGAAATAGAAATGTTTTTGCAATGAACAAGTTTAGCAGTTTTTTTTGCCGATCCTTTTGTGCGTGAAATAATAGAAACAATTTCAAATCCATTATCATACAAAATGGAAGCAAGCGTTGAGCCGACTTTTCCCACGCCGATAACAGAAATTATTTTTGGTAATTTGTTCATTCTAAAATTGGAGTAATGGAGCCATGGAGTATTTGAGTGATTGCGCAGAGAATATTAGAATCCTTTGAAAAACTCCATTATTTGATAGAACAGACATTCTTGACTGTTATTTTTATACTAATTTCTCAATTCTGTACAGACAAAAAATGTCTGTACTAGTAGTTTTTCAAATGGTTTCCATATTTCATAATGTTGCATTTGTTATTTGAATCTAATAGTTTATTCATAATATATTTTTTGTAAATAATGATTAAAAAAATTGTTTACCATATATCAGCTCTATAACCTATATAAATCTGAAACCCATATATAATTTTATCCGCATAATATTTTCTTGCGCTGTAACGTCCTCCTAATAATACTCCGAGATTACACCCATTTTCATACCGCCATTCGACTCCACCCATTACTGATGCTATATACGCTTCATTTGAAATTTTAAGGGGAAATACAGATTCTTGCACATGTAAAAACAGCTTTCCTGCGTCTATGGAAAACATCGGACTTACTTTTTGTTCTGAAATTCTATATGAAATTCCCAATTTTAAAAAGCTTCCTGTCTCAGGAATAATAAAGCCTTCGCCTTGAATAAAAGCTTCTCCTCCTGTTACATTACAATATAAACCATGATAGAATAGGATGCTAGTGCCGACATTTATAAATTCAATATTCCCGAAGCCGACGAGTAAATGTATGTTTTTATTGTAATTTCCTAATGAAACGGAATCTTGTTGTGCAAACAACAAATCTGCATTTTGTATAAAACAAAAGATGATGAGTATTTTTATTAAAATCATATTCATAGTGTTTTATTATTTGAATCTAATACTAATAACGAACCACGATTCACTCTTCACGAACCACGACAGCAGACATATATCCCACAACTCTTTCTCGCTCTCCTGTAATATCGCCGGAATTGCAGTGATGTAAAATTCTCACAGAAGTTGCGCCGAGAAGTTTTGCCGTGTGAAGCACTGCAACGGCACAACCTCCGCCGCAACCTTCAGTACTATTATTTTCTAAATCGGACATAAGTTTTTCTTCGTTGAAATGTTTTATGTCGTTGATAAATATTTCATCGAGTTTCTCTGCTTCGAGCGCAGAATAATAATGCGACAAATCCGAACTTGCAATGAGAACAACATTTTTTTCTTTTGATATTTTTGCAAGCAATTCACCGAGCGAAAAACAATTCTCTCTCGTTTGATTTCCGATGATGATAGGAAGAATTTTTATTCTGTTGCCAAATAACAATTGCAGAAAAGGAAGTTGCACTTCAATCGCGTGCTCTTTCCGATGTCCGATTTCATTATTGATTATGAGAGAACTTTCTTTGAGTAATTCAGAACGCAATTCTTCATCTATTTCAATTTCACCAAATGGTGTTGCATAACTTTTTCCCGGATAGACAGAAATGTTTTCAAAGAATTCAAAATGACTTGGCGCAACGATAATTGCAGTTTCGATATTTTTTTGTTCAAGAGTTTTGTAGCCGTATGCCGCAGTTAAACCGGAATACATATATCCTGCGTGCGGAGATATGAGTGCAACAATGTTGTCAGTAATTTTGGGAGGGAGCGCTTCTTCAAAAAGAGCGGTAATTTCTTCTGAGAGGACAGTGGGATTGTTGGAATAAAACATTCCCGCAACAGCAGGCGGGCGAATACTCTTTGCCGAAATCATATCACCGTGCGAAATTGTCCGTTTTCTCTGAACGTTTCTGTTACAAAAGAAAATAATTTTACGTCGGGTAATTTCCAGCTTTCTGCGGAAAGTCCTGCTTTCAATGCTACATTATTGAGGAATTGCTCTCTGTTCCATTTCATTTCTGTTGCGACACTTGGTAAAAGCAATCCGCGTATAGAACCGCTCACTAAAAGCAAGCCATGTTTTCCGATTTCAATTTCCTCGATTGAGGCAAGCGGTGCAAGTTCGGAAAGAATAGAAATTTCTATATCAATTTTATTAAGTTCAATTGTCGTTACTGGATAAAAACGCGGGTCTTCTTTTGCTGCTTTCACTGCGGCTTCACGAATAACCTGATAGAGTGGTTTTTTTGAGTCAATAAATCCAATACATCCGCGTAGTTGCCCTTCTTCACGCAGTGTAACAAAAGCTCCGTGAGAAGATTTAATGTTTTGAGAAATCGGAGGCAACTGCCGCTCCAATTTTCCTGCAATAATGCGTTCAATTGCAGAACGTGCTATCTGAAGAAGTGTGTATTTGTCTTCCTGTGTAAATATCATATTTTCTAAATTTTTGACGGCAAAAAGTATGTAATTAAGGAGAAAGTTTCAAATTAAATGAAAAGTTGTATATTCAATCCCGATTTTTCACTTCTGAAAATATCCATCAACTAACTTATTTTATACAACTATGACAAAAGCACTCTTGTTCATCGTTTTGCTTTGTTTTTCCGTTACTTTAACTCACGCACAATCAGCACAATGGCTGAAAAAAGTGCCGGGAGGTGGTTTAGGAAATCCATTTATTGCAAATCCATTGAACGATAATATTATTTATTCCGCGCCGGGCAATAACCAGATTTGGATAAGCCGCGACAGAGGAAATAACTGGTCTCTTTTTTCCACTGTGTCAGGAGGGAATCAACTTTCTACTATCGTTGTCAATCCGCTTGATACAAATGAATTTGTCGTTGCGCAACAAGGCGGAGATTACATAAAAAAATCCACGGATCACGGTCAAACGTGGGTTACGACAGGTACGTTTAATTTTTCCTATTTCGGCGTTCCATTGGAGTGGGATAAAAATTATCCGGAACTGTTATACACAATGAACGGGGCTAATTTTTTACGCAGTGAAGATTTTGGTTCGACTTGGGAAGTGCGGAGTGTAATTCCTTCTGGACAATTTAATGAAATGTGCGATATGGAAATTCGCCCGGACAGAAGCGATGAAATCTTACTTGGCGATAATGGGTATGGAATTTGGAAAAGCACTGACGCGGGCGCTTCGTGGTCTCAGAAATTTAATGCGACTTCAGGCGAAGTTCCAATGATTACGTATGACAGAACTGATAATAATATTGTGTATGCGACGCGGTTTAGCGGTGGCGGCGGAATGTTAAAATCAACAGATGCGGGAGAATCGTGGAACTATATTAATTCAACTGTTTTTCTCGGAACAAATACATGGGGAGTTACAACATCCGTTGCCAATCCTGATTATGTGTATATGGGAACGTATGGAGGTTCTGACCCAGTGCGCGGAATATGGATGTCCAGAAATCGCGGAGAAACGTGGGTGCGTCTCGCGACAACCGGATTGGGCTCTTTTTCTAATGATGGAATTATTGCGCTTGATACTAATTCTATTTTTGTTTTGCAGGGAGACGGAATTTATAAATATCGTCCTCAAAATATCAGTGCAAAAAATGTCAGAGCAACATTTTCTGTGAATTTAGCACATGGTCTTGATTCACACACCGATTTATTATTGCAAAATATTTCTCATGTGTACATAAAAGGAGAATTACCGGTACTTGGAAATAATAATGGTAATTGGAATTATTCCGATACAAGTAACGGAACACTTATTCCTTTGTACGATGATGGAACTCACGGCGATTCATCTGCAAGCGATAATATTTGGTCGAGGCAAATCATTATTCCTGCGGGAACGGTGAAAGGAATTTTTCACTATAAATACGGAGCAGCATATTTAGGAGTGGATACAATGAATGGCGGCATTGCATTTTTGAATAATGAATCGAATGAAAATATTGTTCATACACAAAATTTTAACGACGCTGATACAGTAGTAAAGTATTCAACTGATAAATGGCTGACTCGCGGTTCTTCACAATCCGTAACTGCTCATTTTTCAATTAATGTGCAGGGTGGAGGAGATATTTACAACAATTTCCCTGTTTCTGAAGCAACAAATTTATGGCTGAAAGGAAATATCCTTCCGCTTGGAAAAGAGCGCGGCAACTGGACGTTCAGTGATACAACTAACGGAACACTTGTTCAATTATTTAATGATGGAACACACGGTGATTCTGTTGCAAATGATAATGTGTGGTCAACGGAAATTTTATTTCCGGAAAATACACGGCTCGGAGAATTTTCTTATCGCTACGGTATTTCATATCCCGATGTGCAAAGTGCAAACAACGGAATTATGTATTTGAACAATGAAATTCCCTCCAACGTGCTTCCACATTTTGCAACATTTGCTGATAATGTTTCTGGAATACAATTTCCGACAGATGAATGGAAAAATAAACGCGCGGGAGTTCTTGTTCTTTCGTCTGATTCGCTTTCGCTAACTGTTCCACAGAACCAACAATTGAATACTTTTTTTACAATAACAAACGGTGTTGAAGAAGGCGGAAAAAATTTATCGTATAGCATTTCTGTTGAAGATGCGTCATTCGATTCTGCGCAGCAGGTTGGCGCATATATGGTTACTTCGCAATTCGGAAAAGAGAAAGGAAATGTCTATCAGGCAAGTACAAATGCAGTTCTGAAAGAAATCCGCTTTTATGGAAATTCTACCGCCGCGCCGAATTTGTCGTTCTTTGTGTATGAAGGAAATACACACGATGGAGTGTATAGAAAAATTTTCAGCGTATTGCGTACAGAAGCAAATGGAGAAGGATGGAAAAGTTCGGGCGCAATTCGTGTAAATATCAGAGAAGGTAAATTTTACTACATCGGTTCGACGTGGTCTGCGGCTACTTCCTTTACTTACGGAAGAAACAGTACGACTGCGCAAATTTCTGTTCCGTTCGGAGTTGCTTTGCATGGACAAACGGCAAATAATCTCGCAGCATATCCGCCGAAAGATAGCGTACTCGGTTCCGGTTTCAATAATCCGAGTGGGTTTTTTTATCAGGAATTAGTTACAAATACAACATCATATATTTCTCTGACAAATGGCACCGGAACACTTGCACCGCAATCATCAAGTGAAGTTATGGTAACAGTTAATGCTTCATTATTAAATGAAGGAATGCACTATGCGTCCTTGACAATTGAAAGCGACGATTTTTCTCATCCGCAGAAATTTATTCCGTTCGTAATTAATGTTTTGCCGCCTGTCGGGGTTTCAGAAAATGCCGCAACGCCTTCTCGTTTTCTGTTGAAACAAAATTATCCCAATCCATTTAATCCTAAAACGGTGATTGGCTTTTCGCTTTTAGCTGTTAGAAATGTAACGTTGAAGGTTTATGATGTACTCGGAAGAGAAGTTGTTACACTTTTGAACAATGAAAAGAAAGATGCAGGAAATTACAACGTACAATTGGATGCAGCAAACTTACCAAGTGGAATTTATATCTACAAACTTACTGCCGGTGATTTTGTAAGTGTCAAGAAAATGTTGTTGATGAAATAAAAGATTCTTATTCACAAATAAAAAACGCTGATGGTTTGATGCCTTCAGCGTTTTTTATATGTAAATTTTTTTTGATGAAGCAAATTACAATGGAATATTTCCATGCTTCTTTTTTGGGTTGGAATCCACTTTGTTTTCGAGAATTTGAAATGAATATTTTACAAATTCTAATTACTCAGATATATATTCTTCCGATGTCCTATTCGCAAAACCACAATAGATTCATCTTCTATATCAAATATAATTCTATAATCGCCAACGCGGAAACGAAAAGACCCGAGTTGAGAATTTGTTAGTTTTTCAGCATACTGAAATGGCGCGATAGAATATTTTTCCAGAGCAAGTTTAATGCGTTGTTTAGATTGTTCATCTAATTTTGTTATGTCCCGAATTGCCCGCTTTGTGTAGAGTAGTTTGTAGAGCACTATTTACCAAACACGTCTTCGTGAGAAAATACTCTTCCTTTTTTAAAATCCTCGCGGGCTTCTCGAATACTTTCTAAATATTCGGGGCTCGTTGCGGCAAGCAAATCTTCAATGAATTCACTGCGTTGTTTCTTTTTCATTTTGTTTATTGCAGTAATAAGTTGCGCTTTGGAAATGAAAATATCAAGTGTGTCCGTTGCTTGTTGTGGCATAGTAGTTATATAATTACGGTTTATTAAATTGAAATTGCGGTCGAAAAATACGGAAAAGTCGGACAAGTAACCTTCTTGTATTACAATGGAATATTTCCGTGTTTCTTTTTCGGGTTTGCATCTACTTTGTTTTCGAGAATTTGAAATGCGCGAATAAGTTTTGGGCGCGTAGTTTTCGGTTCAATCACGTCATCAATATATCCACGCTGCGCGGCGATGTATGGACTTGCAAATTTCTCGCGATACTCTTGTTCTTTTTCTGCAAAATATTTTTCTGCTTCTTCTTTACTCTTTCCATTTACATCTCGTCGGTATAAAATTTCCACCGCCCCTTTTGGTCCCATCACGGCAATTTCTGCTGAAGGAAACGCGAAGTTAAAATCGCCGCGAATGTGTTTGCTGTTCATAACATCGTATGCTCCGCCGTATGCTTTTCTTGTAATGACCGTAATTTTCGGAACAGTTGCTTCGGCGAAAGCGTAAAGAAGTTTCGCACCGTGTTTTATTATCCCTCTCCATTCCTGATCCGTGCCTGGAAGAAATCCGGGAACATCTTCAAACACAAGAATTGGAATATTGAACGCATCACAGAACCGAACAAAGCGCGCACCTTTCAAACTCGCATCAATATCGAGCGCGCCGGCAAGAACGCAAGGTTGATTTGCAATTATGCCAACAGATTTTCCACCAAGTCGCGCAAATCCGACAACGATATTTTGCGCGTAGAGTTCGTGCACTTCCAAAAAATCTCCATCATCCACAATAAGTTTTATAACATCTTTTATATCATACGGTTTGTTCGAGTTTTCCGGAATGATGGAATTAAGTTGCTCATCTTCGCGATTGAAATCATCATTCGTTTCCATCGTTGGCGCATCATCAATATTGTTGGAAGGAATGTAGCTGAATAATTTCCGAATCAATCGCAGACATTCGATTTCATCTTCGCAGGCAAAATGTGCAACACCGCTTTTGGTTGCATGCGTAACTGCTCCACCCAAATCTTCAAACGAAACATCTTCGTGCGTTACGGTTTTTACAACATTCGGTCCCGTTACAAACATATAACTGGTGTTCTTCGCCATAAAAATAAAATCGGTGATTGCGGGAGAATACACTGCGCCGCCAGCACATGGACCAAGTACAGCAGAAATTTGCGGCACAACTCCCGATGCAAGCGTGTTGCGTAAAAAAATATCCGCATAGCCGCCAAGCGACACAACTCCTTCCTGAATTCGCGCGCCGCCGGAATCATTGAGTCCAATTATTGGCGCACCGATTTTCATAGCCATATCCATTACTTTACAAATCTTTGCGGCGTGTGCTTCGGAAAGTGAACCCCCAAAGACAGTAAAATCCTGACTGAATACAAAAACCAATCGTCCGTCAATGGTGCCGCTTCCTGTAATAACTCCATCGCCGAGATATTGTTCTTTTTCCAAACCGAAATCTTTTGAGCGATGTACAACGAGCGCATCTACTTCTTCAAAACTATTGTTGTCGAGAAGGATTTCCAAACGCTCGCGCGCGGTGAGTTTGCCTTTTTTGTGTTGTTCTTCGATGCGTTTTTCGCCGCCACCGAGAGTGGATTGTTGTTTAAAATTTGTGAGTTGAGTTAGTTTGTTCATTGAGTAATTTGTGTTTGAATTATTGTTTGCGTAACCATAAATGATTACGCTGAACGAAAAAAGAATCATAAATGATTCTAAATACCATAATAAAATGGTTAGCATAATTTATTATGCTTTCTTTGTTCAGCATTACCGTTTACGGTAATGCGATTCAAATATTTTGTTCTATTTTCTCCATCGCGTCATTTAACGCTCCATTGTTGTGATGTTCTTTCTGATTGTGAATATAATGGAGAATATTTTTTAAATCTTTTTCCGCAAAAGATAAAACACCGAAACCATCTTGCCAAGAAAAATTTTCTGTTATTTGTAATTCTTTGTTGAGAAAATACGAACTGCTTCCTTTCAGTTTCCCGATAACATCGCTGATTGATTTTGGAGGAGGAATTGAAATAGCAATGTGAATATGGTTTTCTGTTCCCCCGATTCCATACAACGAGCAGTCGAAACGTTTTGCTTTGTTTTCAAGAAATGGAAATAATACTTTTTCTATTTCTGGTGTAATCAATGGTTGACGACTTAACGTTGACCAAATGATGTGATAAAATGTTTTGTAGAAAACTTGGCTCATAATAATTTTGGTTTACTCATTTTGCACAATACCATAAATGGTATTTCTGCACGAAGAAAGTAAGATAAATCTTGCTGTGGTGAAATCAGAATCATTTATGATTCTTTCTTTGTTCAGCATTATCGTTTACGGTAATGCGATGTTATGCTCTTCTTCGATACGTTTTTCTCCG
Organism: uncultured Chitinophagales bacterium; assembly: GCA_964358705.1. Classification (GTDB taxonomy): domain Bacteria; phylum Bacteroidota; class Ignavibacteria; order UBA10030; family F1-140-MAGs086; genus JBBTJF01. The sequence continues at coordinate 29,010 of CAYHPL010000005.1, read as the reverse complement.
CCGCCGAGAGTGGATTGTTGTTTAAAATTTGTGAGTTGAGTGAGTTTGTTCATAAAAAAAATATTATTAAATGTTTGCAAGGGAATTCAATTCTTGATTTATTTTTTCTACATAAGAATATGCTTCTTCTAGTTCTTCTTGGAAAAGTGAGTTATTACATATAGAAATGAATTGTGTAAAATCTCTCTTCGCTGCTTCCCGATCTTGCTTTGAATGATAATTTATCAAACCTAAACAAAAATAAAGTTGGATTTTATCTTGTTCTTCATCTAATATGTCAAGAATGAATTCTTCTATTTGAATTGGTACTGTAATGTCATTATTAGAAGAACGGAACGCTTCGAAATATTTTCTTTTTGCATTTTTCATATTTCCTTCGTATGCATACAAAAATGCTTCACTATATCTCCAAGTACCATCTTTGGTTTTTCTACAGTTTCTAATATTCTTTTTTGCACTCGCAATATCTCTATTGAGACTAAAATGACAAATTGCAGAAAGTAAATTTCCGTTATAGTTTTTTGCATCTATACTTAAAAGTTTGCTAAGTATCGGCTCCATTTTTTGTAATTCTCTTTTATCATGTGTTTTTATCCATAAATCATAAATTAATTGAATTTGCTCAACATATGTTGTAATCAACCTACTTGGCAATCTTGCTTTTATTTTTGTAACAACCGGTAGTTTTGTTTCAATTGACAAAATCTTTTTTTGTAAATCTTCAAATAGATCTCTCGCGTATTCTAAATCGTAAGAAAGTAAAGATGCAATACCAATAATATAACGAGCTACTATATCAATCAATTGAGCCGTAAACTCAAATGCAAATACGTCTCCTTCAAAACTTACAGTCATTTTCCGTGGAAGTAATTCATTAAATTCTTTAGAAAATTCTTTACTTGTTTCTTTGGAAATAGGTTTATGGGAGACAATTCCATTAAGGTTAATGACGTGGTGAAGTGATCCTTTTATAGTTCTTTCCTTAGCGACACCATATAATAAAAAATGACATTTTGATTTTTTTAGATAATAATTTGCAGTTTCCGCGTTTGTTATTTTTAAAGAATGGTAATCATTGAGTTCAATCAATTTGAATTGGTATCTTAAATTTCCGTGTTGTAGTAATTCGGAAAGAGTATGAGTAAAATCTAATTTAATTTTGTTCTTGCTTTTTGGGTTTTCAAGTGTAATTGCAATTAGTAAGCCTACTTTCCCTTTCTTAACTTTAGGAGTATTGGTAGTAATTTTCCAGACAACAAAAGTAATTGTTAAAACAATTGGTATGAGAAAATACCAGGGCCTTTCTATTTCTGACAACTTAACATTGGTTGCGAGGTAAACAAGGACAATTAATATAGTTAGAAGAAGTATTAAAATAGTAGTTCTCTTGTGCCATTGTTCTGTAAAAAAATTTACCCACTCCGCAATATCATTCATTTATAATTATCCCTATTGGTTTTAAATAAAAAGAAATACTTCTCTGGAATGTAAAATATTCAAAGTATTTCCATCTAAAATTAATACTCATAATACCCTTTCCCCATTTTTCATCAACTTTATTTAATCAGGCACAGCAAAATTATAGCATCATCAAATCAAATCCAACAATTCTAAAATATTTACCAAAAAAAGCGAACCAAAATGTTTTGATTCGCTTTTTCTTTGTTGTCGGAACGGCGGGATTTGAACCCGCGACCCCTTGCACCCCAAGCAAGTACGCTACCGGGCTGCGCTACGTTCCGGCTCTAATAATTTTTACTCCAAAGTGGTTAGTAGATTTTCCAAAAACTTTTTCACTTCTTTTAAATCTGTGCGGAGTTTTTCTCTTTCAGTTTTTGGGTCGAGAAAATCCAATTGTTCTCCAGTCGGTTTCGGCATTTCTTCAAGAACTTTTTTTGCGCCTTCAATTGTGTACCGTTCATCGCGCAAGAGTTTTTTTATCATCAGAACAAGTTTTACGTCATTGTTCGTATATATGCGATTACCTGCGCGGTTTTTTTGCGGCTGCAATGTCTCAAATTCGGTTTCCCAATAGCGTAATACGTATTGTTCAACATCAGTAATTTTACTGACTTCGCTAATCGAGTAGTACAGTTTTTTTATGCCGAGTGTTTTCAACCGCTGAGATTCCGTCGTGATTGGATAGACAATTTAAAAATTGCGGGGAAAAGATATGAAAATAGGGAGGATATAAAAATGAATTTCAAAAAAAAGAAACGATATGCAGCTGAGGAAAATACTTACGCTTCTTTTTTCAAATAGTAATAATAAAAAATTCCTTCTCCGACTGTTAATATCGTAAGCGCCATTGTATCTTTATTAAACCATTTTGCAAATCCTTCTGTAGGGACGATGTAACTAATGAGTAATGTAGAAATCGCCCAGCCAATGGAAAATATTATCAGTACAAACCCGACTGAAAGAATTCCTTCGCGCACGCCATCTTCCTGCCACGATTTGGTAAATGCATACACGATGGCAACCGTGTGTATATAAAAAACAAGTAAATCAATCATTGAAGGAAATTGTATTTATCAAATGCGCCTGATATCCCGCGCCAAATCCGTTATCAATATTTACTACAGAAATTCCGCTTGCACAGGAATTAAGCATTGTCAATAGCGCTGCAACTCCGTGAAACGATGCGCCGTATCCAACACTTGTCGGGACAGCAATCACCGGGCAAGAAAGCAAACCGCCAACAACAGACGGAAGCGCGCCATCCATTCCTGCAACGCATACAACGCAACGGGCTTTTTCAAAAATATCCAGTTGTAAAAGCAAACGATGAATTCCTGCAACGCCAACATCAAACAATCTGCTTACATTGCTTCCCAATAATTCTGCAGTTACTGCGGCTTCTTCTGCAACAGGAATATCGGATGTGCCGGCGGAAACTATAACAATCTTACCTGATTTTATTTTTCTTTTGTGCGAAGGGAAAAATATAATGCGCGCCTTTTCAAAAAATGTAAAGCGGGGAATATTTTTCAGCGCAGCAATTTGCTCTTTCGTTACCCGCGTAATCATCACATCAAGTTTTTTTGCAAGCATTTTTTTTACGATTGTTTTTACATCGCTTGCGCTTTTGCTTTCGCCGTAAATTACTTCGGGAATATTATTGCGCAGCGAACGATGATGGTCTAAATGTGCGAAATGTATATTTTCAAAAGGAAGCGTTTTCAGTTTTTGAACAAATGCATCTTCGCTCAATTTTTTTGCCTGAATTTCTTTATAAATTTTTCGTACCTGTTCTTCTGTCATTTAATTTTGTTGCGGTAATGCGAGAAGGACGGTGTTAAAACTTCCGGAAGAAAATCCTGATGCATCAAATGTTACAAATGAAAACCCGATTTCCTTCAATCGGGTATTTATTTGCTCTCGCATTTGGTCTTCCATAATTTTTATAAAATCTTCCGTAGGAATTTCAATACGCGCAATCGTATCGTGATGACGCACGCGGCAAATTTCAAAACCGAGCGAATGTAAAAAATCTTCCGCTTGCTCTATCTGCAAAAGTTTTTTCGGCGTAACATTTTCTCCGTACGGAATGCGTGAAGAAAGACACGGCGACGCGGGTTTATTCCATATTTCAATATTGAGTTTTCGCGCTTCTGTTCTGATTTCCTCTTTTGTAAATCCGCACTGCGCCAAAGGAGAAAGTATTTTATATTCCGTTCCCGCTACAATTCCCGGACGGTAATCGCCAAGGTCGTCTGCATTTGTTCCGTTAAAAATTACTGCGTAGTTTTTATCGAAAGTAAGTTGCGAGAGTTTGGAGTAGAGTTCGGATTTACAAAAGTAGCAGCGGTTCACCGGATTGGAAACATAATTTTCATTGTCAAGTTCATCTGTGTAAATAAATTGATGACGTACATCAAGAATGGTTGCTGTTTCAATGGTTTGTTCTTTTTCTTTTTGCGGAAGTGAAGCAGAAACTGCGGTAACAGCAAGTACATTTTCTTTTCCCAGAACATCGCGGGCAATTTTAAGCAAAAATGCGCTGTCAATTCCTCCTGAAAAAGCAACAAGAGCATTGGGAAATTGTCGGATATAATTTTGAAGATGAACTAATTTTTGCGTGTGTTGCATTACTTGCATTGTGAAACGCTTGCGATGGGAGGCAATTTCGATTTGAATAAATTCTTCATCACTCGCTCTTGTATGTTCAAAATAAAATCTTCGTTAAAACCAAGTGCGAGTAATTCTTCGAGTGTAAAATCTTTTTGTTGCAGAACATTAAAAAGTTGGTCAACTTCATTATACGAAAATCCAAATTCTCCTTCATCAGTTTGTCCCTGCCATAAATCTGCGGTGGGCTTTTTATCAATAATGTGTTTCGGTATGCCGAGATGCTGTGCGAGTTCCCAAATTTGTGTTTTAAATAAATCGCCGAGCGGATTGATGCCGCATGCAATATCGCCGTATAAAGTTCCGTAGCCAAGAAGTATTTCTGTCTTGTTGCTGGTGCCGACTACTATTGCATGTTCCTTTGCAGAAAAATCAAACAGCGTTATCATACGGCAACGCGCCATAATATTTCCCTTGCGCAATGTCGTCATTGATGAATCCAAAGCGCAAAATGCATCTACCATCGGCGTGATTTCAATGCGCAGATAATTGCATTCAAGTTGGTACACAATATCCATTGCATCCTTTGCGTGCTGCGGATTGCTTGTTGCATACGGCATTAAAACAGCGAAAACATTTTCCTTTCCTAATGCACGTACTGCAAGATGAGCAGTAACAGCAGAATCCACGCCGCCGGAAAGACCAAACACCGCTTTGGAATATCCTGCATTGGTTATTTCGTCGCGAATAAAATTCACGAGAGTTTGTTCGACTAAGGAATAGTTGAGGGAGAGTTGAGTATTCATAAAATTTTCGGCGAAAATATACGAAGACGAGAAGAATAAACAGAAAATTGATTCATCGTTCTCAAAACTGAAAAACGAAATAAGACATATCGGGCTTATTTTTTTGAATTGAATGGAGTATTTTCTAACATTGCCGTTTTCGAATGAATTTCTCTCCGTATAAATTCATTTAATTGGTTGCCCACAAAAAATATTTCGTAATTCGAAATGCTCTATAAATGAGAAACGTTAAAATTAGGCTAAAAAAGGCATTTTGTTCCTATCCATATTTTTGGATAGCCACGCTGAACGTTCATTGCTTATGTATAGATTTCTATACAGGCATAAAAAAAAGTTTTTCCCTATGTATGGATTTCTATACTGGCATAAAAAAAAGTTTTTGCCTATATATAGATTTCTATACTGGCATACATCAGACATTTCCCTCTTTGCGCACCTTTGCGATAACCCTTTGCGACCTTCGCGGTTAAAAGCGATTTTCCTTAAACGCAGAGAACGCAAAGGGAAATGCAGAGTTACGCAAAGGATGTTGTACAAATCAATCTAAAATCTTACTTCTAAAATCTAAAATCATCCCTGCATTGCTTTACGGTTAAATATGAAGAGTAATTACCACGCCTTAATTTGCATACTGCCACAGGTGATGCGCCAACATTACCTGTGGTGTTGTTTTTTATTCATCTCATATTACTATCCTCCTTTCTACTTTCCATGGTAGATATATGTTTTGTAATTATCGCTTGCAAGTAAGAACACTTCCTTTTCGTTCGTCCAGCCAGAACTGAAGTATGATAATGATGTATTATATAATTCATCAAGCTTTTTCCAATTGTTTCCGTTAAAATGATATACGATTCCATAAACACCAATCACAAAGATATTTTTATTTCGAGTTCCAAATACATCAAGAAAAGAATCGGCACCAGAATCGAATAACCTCTGCCACGTATCATTCTTTTTCTTAAATAAACCATATCCGGCACTATAGAATTCGTTATCAATGTAACGAATTGAAGAATGGCCAAAAGTCCACTGTGCATTTGGGATCTCAGCAAACTTCTCAATAATTGTCCAGATTGTTTCTTTATAGGAAAGCAAACAATGTATTGTAGCAAAGTATCCGGCCGTATCTATTCTTTTATAAGCATTGACAAATTGTTCCGAAGCATTACCACCAAAATTTGATATCCATAATGTTGTATCAAACGATTGTTTATTCCACACACTTCCATCATAATGATAGAGCGTTCCATAAGTACCTCCCGCCCATACATCATTCGGTGCACTTCCCCAAACTCCCTGCAACTCTCCCTTCTCGTAATCTATATTCGCCTCGCGCCACTGACTTCCGTTGTAATGTATGATTAACGTAGAATCGTGCGATTTACGAAGCACCGGATCAAAGTAATCACGATAACCTACTGCCCAAATATCATTTGCACCAAAACCATAAATGGCAGATAAATCAATTGCACCTTCAATGTGCCCACCTTGTGATGGATGTAGTTTTACCGGTTGCCAATTAATTCCATTATAATGATACATTTTACCGTCCCCAACTTCATTATGTCCCACGACATAAATATTCTTTGTATTTACAGCATACATATCGTACATAGAAGTTTGTAAACTTCCCGGGTATGAGAGTGTATCAATTGTCCACGTATAATCCCGGCGTCCGGGTTTGTCGTCATCATTATTCTCCACCGGTTTCTCTTTGCACGTCTGCATCATCGCAACGCAAAAGAGCAGTAACATTATTTTCATATAACTATCGTAATTCATTTGCTAATAAAAATTTCGTGAGTAATATACGTCAGAAATTTTCAATGTCAATAGTTCATAACATTTACGCTTTTTCTGCAATTATTATTTTTTAAAAAAATAAAATTCCATTCTCAATCCAATTCATTATCTATGGCAAGAAGAAATAGTATTCACACGCATTGCAATAAAACTTTTTTATTGCACAAAGAAATTTCTTCTTCCTTTCTTTGATACCCCTTGAAGTTTTTTGTATTTTTTGCGGCAATTTTTCCTCACTAAACAACATCGAGCAATGAAAGCGGTAATTATGGCAGGCGGTTTCGGAACACGATTGCGTCCATTGACGTATTCGATTCCCAAACCGATGGTTCCTATGATGAACAAACCGATGATGCAACATATCATTGAGTTATTGCGGCATCATAACATCAATGAAATGGTGGCAACACTTTTCTATCAGCCGGAAATTATTACAAATTATTTCGGCGATGGAAAAAAACTTGATGTCTCGCTCAATTATGTGCGCGCAGAAGCGGATTATGGCACGGCGGGAAGTGTGCGCAATGCGGCAGAATATCTCAATGACCGTTTCATCGTCATCAGCGGCGATGTACTTACCGATTTTGACCTCACCAAAGCAATTCAATTTCACGAAGAACAAAAAGCAAAAGTTACAATTGTATTAACGCGCGTTCCGAATCCATTACAATTCGGTGTCGTTATTACTGATGATGAAGGAAATATTACACGATTTTTAGAAAAGCCATCGTGGGGAGAAGTATTTTCCGATACGATTAATACCGGAATTTATATCATTGAGCCGGATGTGTTGAATTTAATTCCATATCGTGAAGAATTTGATTTCAGCAATAATCTCTTTCCGCTTTTAATGGAACAGAAAGCAAAACTCTGCGGCTACATTGCAGAAGGATATTGGCGCGACATCGGAACACTCAATGAATATCAGGAAGCGCATTTCGATTGTCTTTCGCGCAGAGTGAAAGTTGGTTTCAGCGGCATTGAAAACGGCGACCATTTTATTGGCATCGGAACCGAAATAAAATCAAAATGGGAATTTCTTTCCGGTACGGTTGTGATTGGAGAAAATTGCAAAATTGCGGAGAATGTGCGTATTAGTAATTCCGTACTCGGTGATAATTGTGTTATTGAATCCGGCGCAGTGATTCGGAATTCCGTGTTGTGGAATAATATAACGATAGAACGTAATGCGCAACTTTCTTCCGATGTAATCGGAAATGCAACGCACATTGGCGAGAAAAGTTTTATTTCAGATTCTGTTTTCATTGCTGAGAAATGTACGATTGGAAGAGGAGCGCATCTTGCACCGAATATAAAATTGTGGCCACAGAAAACAGTGGAAGACGGAGCTCGTCTTGCACATAGTTTAGTGTGGGAAGACCGATGGCTGCGGGAATTATTTGCCGATGCGCGTGTTTCCGGGCTTTCCAATATTGAAATGAATCCTGAATTTGGCGCGAAACTTGGTTCTGCATTTGGTGCAGCAATCGGACAGGGGAAATATATTGTCGCAAGTTACGATTCGGATAATGTTTCACGTATGATGAGCCGAGCGCTGATTTGCGGTTTGCTTTCTGCCGGTTGCCATGTGAATGATTTACAGGCAATGCCAATTCCGCTTGTGCGCCACGAACTTTCGACGGGAAAAGAAAGCGCAGGATTTCACGTACGCAAATCACCGCGCAATCCGCAACAAACGGATATTATTTTCTTTGATGCAGGCGGAAAAGATTTACCGAAAAAGCGTACAAAAAATATTGAGCGGTTCTTTTTTGGGGAAGATTATGTACGGGCAACTGCAAAAAATGTCGGTACTATCAATTTCCCGCAGCGCACCGCAGAATCGTATCGCATAAAATTTCTGGAGCATATTGACGAAGAATATATTCAGAAGGATAAAATGAAAATTGTTGTGGATTATGCCAATGGCGTTGCTTCCACAATATTTCCGAATATTCTTGGATATTTGGGATGCGAAGTTGTTGCACTCAATGCGTATCTCGACCCGAACCGTCTTGCAAAAACACCGGAGGAAGTGCAGGAATCCATTGCAACAGTGGGGAGAATTGTTACTTCATTGAAATATGATATTGGCTGTATTATAGATGCGGGCGGAGAAAAAATTACCATCATTGATGAAACAGGAAGTGAGATTTCTTCTGAAAGATTGCTGACACTCGTAACGAAATTATTTTTAACTGTCAATACACAAACACAGCGCATTGCCGTTCCTGTTTCCGGTTCAGCAGAAATAGATATGATTGCAGAAGAGCACAAAGTGAAAGTTACAAAAACAAAAACTGCACATCTTGCAATGATGGAAGCGGCATCAGATCCCAGTACGAAATTTGTTGGCGGCACAAAAGGCGGATTTATCTTTACCGATTTTTTCTTTGCGGTGGATGGAATGTATTCGTTCACGAAAATACTTGAACTGCTCGCAAAAACAAAGCAACGTTTGGGAACGCTCGATGCACAAACAATCAGTATGTGCAGTGAAATGCGTGATGTAAAATGTTCGTGGGAAAATAAAGGAAAACTGATGCGCTATCTGATGAAAGATTCAGAAAAATATGCGCGTGAACTTGTGGATGGCGTTCGTATTACGTTTCGCAGTGAAAATTCTGCGCCCAAATTTATTCTTGTTATTCCTGACAAAGAAGAACCGTACTTCCATTTGCTTGCAGAAGCCGCAACGCAGGAAGATGCAAATCATCTTGCGGATGAATATGTTGAAAAATTATTATACTGGAGAGACTTGAAGTAGAGAAGGTGTCGGATGAAAATTTCTGAAATACTCAATGAAAATCTTGTGCGGGTAAATTTTCCCGCAAAAACAAAAGAAGACGTTATCAATCAGTTGATAGATGTTTTGTCGTTATCGCCATCGGTATTGAATAAAGAACGGGTGCGCGCAGCAATATGGGAGCGAGAAAGAAAAATGTCCACAGGAGTGGGAAACGCATTTGCAATTCCGCACGGAAAAACAGACAGTGTTTCAACAATTGCTGCTGCATTTGCCGTTACCGAACATCCGATTGAATACGATTCACTTGATGGTAAACCTATCCGCATGATTTTTCTTCTTGTCGGAAGAGAAGATATGGTGGGACCGCATATAAAATTGTTAAGCAGAATTTCCCGTCTGATGAGCAAGGAAGAATTTCGCAAAAGAATTTTAAACGCAACATCGCAGCACGAAGTGATGAATATTTTCCGCGAAACAGAAGCGCTCTATCTTGACGCGCAGTAATGTAATGCAGAAGAAAAAACCCCCCGAAACGCTACTCGCTGAATACCGTTTTATAATCCAAACACGCTTTGATGAAAATTCGCAAAAAGAATTTTCAGTTTTTATATTGGAAACGACAAGAATATTCCGCAGTTTTCGCTATCATCTGCTTGTCAAAGAGCGCCACGAAAAGAAATCTTTTTCTTTCGCAATAGAAGGACTTTCGATGAGTCGTCTTTCCATTCCCGAAACAGGTCCTGCACAATTTGTATTAGAATTGCCTCTCTTGAAAGGGGAATATAATTTTTCAGTTTTCGATTTGAATAAAGTTGAATCTTCGTTCACCATTAAATTTGCAAAAGGAATCGGAAAAATTGTAAAGATGCCTTCGCTTGAATTTTTAGAACTTTCTGTAAATGAAGAGTAAGATTTTTTTTATTCCGCTGCTGTAAATTTGTATGTATCCGATACTTTTTAAAATTGGTCCGTTTACAATTTACAGTTATGGTTTAATGGTTGCGATTGGATTTCTTGTTGCAAGTTATGTGCTTTCTCTTGAAATAAAACGCAAACAACTCGATGCAAGTTTGGTAAATACAATTACGGCAATAACAATGGTTGCAGGCATTGTCGGCTCAAAATTATTGTACGTAATTGAAAACTGGCGCTACACTGTTCTTGCGCCGGTGGAGATGATTTTTTCGCCATCAGGTTTAACATATTATGGCGGATTTATTCTTGCAACTCTTGCGGTGTATGTTTTTGCAAGAATAAAAAGACTTTCTTTTTTTGTTCTCGCTGATGCGATTGTTCCGACGCTGATGCTTGGTTATGGCATCGCAAGATTAGGATGCCATTTTTCCGGCGATGGCGATTATGGCTATCCGACAGATTTGCCGTGGGGAACGAATTATGAAAATGGAACCTATCCGCCCTCATCAGCATTCAGAGATTTTCCTGAAATTCGAAACAGTTTTCCTGATGGAATTATTCCTGATAATCTTCCGTGTCATCCCACGCCCGTCTATGAATTTTTGATATGCGCATTGCTTTTTTTTGTTATGTGGAAAATGCGCAGTAAAATTTCTGCGAGCGGAAAAATGTTTGCGTTGTATTTACTGCTTGCCGGCGCGGAACGATTTATGATTGAATTCATACGCATCAATGAAAGAATTTATTTTGGACTTTCAGAAGCGCAATTAATTTCCGCAGGTATTTTTATACTTGGAATTTTATTTTGGAACAGAAATACAGATTTTAACAATCATCCTGTTTCATAACTAAATACAAAAAAAATGGTTCGTGTACATATTTATTCAAAAGAAGATTGCCATTTATGCGATGATGCATTGGAAATAATTCAGCGCGTTTGCACAAAACATCCATTTGAAATAATTATTACGAAAATAACAGAACGGCATCCAATGTTTAAGGAATATTCTGATAAAGTGCCGGTTGTTTTTGTTGAGGGCGAACAATCATTTATGTATCGCGTAAATGAGAAAGCATTATTGCAAAAAATAATGGAATACGAACAATGAAAATAGTTGCCAAATTATTTGAAGCGCTCGGCATTGCAATACTTGCAACAGGATATATTTTATTTTTAACGGGTTCAGAACTCACCGTGCTGTACTACGATTTTTTTATCGGCATTGCCGTATTTTCTATGGGACGTTACCTTGAAAAAAGAGCGCGTTGATAATTCATCCGATATTATTGCGGGAAGAAATCCTGTTCTTGAAGCCCTCCATTCCTCGCAGGCAATAGAAAAAATTTATATTCTCCATGGAATACACGGCAATGCAATGGAGCAGATAAAATATTTTGCAAAACAAAAAGGAATTGTTTGTGCAGAAGTTTCTCCTCAAAAGTTGCGAGAACTTTCACAGGGAAGCGAAACGCAAGGTGTTCTCGCGTTGCGTTCGTTGAAAAATTATGTTGATACAGATGATATGATTCGGTATGCGGAAGAGAAAGGGGAGAAACCGCTGCTTCTTATTCTTGACGAAATCGAAGACCCGCAAAATCTTGGCGCAATTATCCGTACTGCAGAGTGTTGCGGTGTGCACGGAATTATTCTTCCGAAACATCACTCATCCTCCATTACAGCGACAGTATCAAAAACTTCTGCGGGAGCCATAGAATATGTCCATATTGCAAAAGTTACAAATATTGTTTCGGAAATAGAATATTTGAAAGAAAAAGGATTATGGATTATCGGGACAAAAGATAATGCGGAGCTACCTTTTTCACAGTATGATTATTCTTCACCGATAGCAATTGTTATTGGCAATGAAGGAAAAGGGATGCGAAAATTAGTTGCAGAACATTGTGACGTTATTGTGAATATTCCATTGTACGGTAAAATTACATCGTTGAATGCATCTGTTGCATCTGCGTTGGTTTTATATGAAGCAGTCAGGAAGCGAAAATCAATAAAATAAACTAATTTTTGCAGGATGAGATTTATTTTAAAATTATTGCTCTACGTAACCTTTTCTTGTATATTTGACCCAATTTTGATTCAACATCCACAGGAAAATTATGGATAACGAACAACACAAACAAGAACGCAAAAAACAATCCGCTCCGGCATATTCTCAAAGACAGGCAGAAGAACGCCTTTCTCATTTCAAGGAAGCAATTCCGGAAATGAAACATCCTGGTGAAATGAATAATGTTCTTTCGATAACGAAAGATATTCATGAATCCGGATTTGATGTTTTAGAAATTCACACAATGTTAGCAGACAGAGCGATGCAATTTGCGCAAAAAACGCTTGAGGAAGGCGGCGCACATTTTGTCGAAGAGTTTGTCGAGATTGCAAAAGGTACAATTGCAAACGTGCAATCAACCTTGCGTCGGATTAGCGAAATGGCGTTAAATATTGCTTTGACAAAATTGGAAGAAGGTGATGTTGGACTTGTGCGAAAGTTTTTGAATGTCGGGCGACTTGCAAGTGATGAAAATCGTTCTCTTGAAGAAAAACTTGAATCGCGCCTGATGCAACTCGCAGACGAAAAATTAGCAGGCGACGATGTAGATGTTATTGAAACATACTTATTAATTGCTAAAACAATTCAGCCCGAACTTACTCCGCAACGACAGCAGTTATCAGAAAAAGCAATTCGGTTGGCGGAGCGTTCATTTGATAACATGAAGTATGAAATAACAGAAAAATATATTGGCGTAGCAGCAATTTCCGGCGGAGATGTAACTTCATCGCAGGAATATATTGCAAAAAAAGTAGTTGCAATCATTGATAAAGAAATGGCAATTGCGTTCAATCAAAGAAATGTAGAGCTCGTTCGCCAACTTTTACATATTCTTAGCGGCGTTGGCGGCGACTCAACTCCGTATGAAAATAAATTATCCGAAGAATTTCGTGCAAAAGAAAAAGCAAAAACAATCCGCGGCGCAATAATGATGATTGTGATTGCCGGAGCAATAGGCGGATTGATTTATGGATGGTTTTGGTGGCGCGACCAGCAACAAATCGCACGAATTGAAGAACTAAGACAAATGGATATTGCCCGCGATAAAAAATGGAATCAGAAACTTGCAACTGCGATTGCTGGCGAAAATCTTGCTACTTTTTCAGGACAAACTTCCGGTGTTAGCGATGTTGCTATATCAATTGATGGCAAGTATATTGCCTCCGTGGCAAACGATAACAGTACAAAAGTGTGGAGATTGAATGATGGAATTTTATTGCAACCACCGTATTTTGATTATTCAAGCGCGTTGCTTACCGTTGCAATTTCACCGGATGATAAAATTCTTGCTCACGGCAGTCTGAATAAAATTAATTTTTACAATTTTCTTACTGGAGAACCGCGTACTGCTGTTCCAACAATTGATGCGCATTTAGATTGGATAACATCAATTGTGTTTTCTAAAGATGGGAAATACATTTTTTCTGCAAGTAATGATAAGTCAGTAAAAATGTGGGATGCAAATGACGGAAGTTTAAAGCAAACTTTTGCAGGGCATAACGGTGCAGTGATGACTATTGCAATTTCATCTGATGGACGCTTTCTTGTTTCAGGAAGTGCAGATTCATCTGTTCGTGTATGGAATACAAATGATGGAACTGTAAAGCATATTTTAAAAGGGCAGGAATCAATTTTAACGTCTGTTGTCATAAGTGCGGATGGAAAAATAGTTTCTTCCGGCGGTGAAAATGGGAAAACACTATTTTGGGATAATGCAACAGGAAAAGTAATTTCATCAATGATGATTTCATCAAATGGCATAACATCGCAGACAATTTCATCAGATAACGCAGAAATGATTTACGGTTCAAGCGATGGAGAAGTAGTGTTGTGGAATTTGAGTGTTGCAAATTCTCAGCCCACGAGATGGAAATTGCATCAAGGAAGCGTAACTTCTGTCGCAATAAGTGGAAATAATACAATGATAATTTCTGCTGGCGGAGATGGAGATAACAAAGTTATCGTAACAAAGTACAAATAATTATATAATCACTTTTTCTCGTTCGGGATGTGGCTCAGTCCGGTAGAGTGCTTGGTTCGGGACCAAGAGGCCGGGGGTTCGAATCCCCCCATCCCGACAAAAAAAATGCAAAATTGAAGAATCAATTTTGCATTTTACTTTCCAATAGAACAAATAATAAAATCTCTTTGCGAAAAAATACAAGCGATCAAAGTAAGGCAATTCACACAATTTTTGTTTTTTTGCTTTTTTTTCTTGGTATTCTTTCTGTATCAGTTATTGGATTTAAGGGATGCTCGTACTATTCCACTTCAATTGCTGAGCGTCCGTATCATTCCGATTATGAATTATGGAAACCGACTGGTTTTTACGGACACGGACTTGGGTTCTTGGGAACGGCAATGATTGTGTTTGGCGTGTCAATGTATTCATCGCGAAAAAGAATTCGTGCATTATCATCGTGGGGAAAAATCAGTTACTGGCTGGAGTTTCATATTTTTCTCTGTCTTGTCGGACCAATATTCGTATTATATCATACTACATTTAAATTCGGAGGAATTGTTTCGGTAAGTTTCTGGAGTATGACTGCAGTAGTGCTGAGCGGTGTTATTGGTCGCTATTTGTACGTACAAATTCCCAAAAATATCAGAGGTACAGAGCTCACATTTGATGAATTGGAAAACCTGAATCGAGATTATTCACGAAAATTATTTGAGGAATATTCCTTGAGCGAATCACTGATTGAAGAAATAGAAAAAATCGGAGCGGTAGTGAGGGAAAAATCACATTCGTGGAATGGGATTTTTAAGGAATTCTTTCTGAAAGGCGCACAGAGAAGGGCAGCGTTACATCACCTTCTGGAACAACTCAAATCGAGAAATGTGCAGAAAGAAGACGTAAAAAATATTATTGCCGTTGCACGAAAGAAAGCTATTCTTCTTCAGCGCGTTGCATTACTCGAAGGGACACAGAAATTATTTCACTATTGGCATGTTGTCCATTTGCCTTTTACCATTGTTATGTTTATTATTCTCGCAATCCATATTGTGGTTGCATTTTTATTTGGTTATCGTTGGATATTTTAAATATGAAAAACAAAATTAATCTCTTCTATATTGTTCTTGTCGTCGTTTTTATTGGCGTACTTGCCTATACGATTTTCAATGAACCAAAACCTGCCGCTCCAGCACAACAAGCGCATGCAGAAACTTCTGAGGGAAAACTTCCGCCGAATCATCCGCCGATTGATAAAATGGAATCACCGGATGGAAGCGGAGTGCAACCACCTTCTAAAATGAATGTTTCAAAAGAAATAATGAAAAAAGTTGATGAATTAAAACATGCTGTTGAGAAAGACCCAAATAATATTGCCGCGCTTCACGAACTTGCAAATTTTATGTTCGATGCGCATCAAATGGCAGAAGCAGAAAAATATTATAAAATGATTGTGGATAAAGAACCCAAAAACATTGAAGTCCGCCTCGACTATTCAATTTCATTATACCATCAAAAAAAATATGATGAAGCGATAGCTGCGACAAAAACAATTCTTTCGTACGATGCTAAAAATACGAATGCTATGTATAATCTCGGCGCACTCCATGCTACGATTGGAAAAAATGATGAAGCAATTCAATGGTGGGAAAAAACAATTGCCGCGGATGCAAAATCGGAAAATGCAACTAAAGCGCAGCAGGGAATTTCCGCTTTGAATACGAAATCAGAAAAATGAAATTAGGGAGGCTTTTGTTTCTCTGGGGTTGTGCTACTGTCTTTTTACAAATAAATTCTGTTGCGCAAATATCGCCGGGGGAGCTTTCTGCAGTTCACAAAAATCTTGAAGGAATGGCGAATTGCACTAAGTGTCATTCACTGGGAGATAAAATTTCAGGCGATAAATGTTTAGAGTGCCACAAAGAGATACGTGCGCGTATCAGAGAAAATCACGGAATGCATTCGGCGCAGCAAAAAAAAGATTGTATCACGTGCCATAAAGAGCACCGCGGAATTGATGCGTCGTTATTGCGTTGGGAGAAGGAAAAATTTAATCATCAGGAAGCGGGATTTGTACTTGATGGGAAACATCAGCAATTACGTTGTGAACAATGCCATACGAAGAAAAATATTCGCGATGATGATATTCTTCGCAAGGATGAAAAATTTCTTGAAAAAACTTTTTTAGGATTACGAACGCAGTGTTTGGATTGCCATAAAGATGAACATCGCAAGCAACTTTCCTCGCAATGTCTTGATTGCCACACGCAAAATCAATGGAGCGGCGCCGAAAAATTTTCTCATAATTCATCGCGATTCAAACTAAAGGGAAAACACAACAATGTGCAATGCGGGAAATGTCACGATGGAGAGTTAAGAGAAGGAAAATTTCATTTAGTAAAATTCAAGCCATTGCAATTTCAGCAGTGCAGCGATTGTCATAGTGATGTGCATAGCGGAAAACTTGGAGCAAATTGCAGCAACTGTCATTCGGAAGAAAGTTTTAAAAACATTGCAGGAGGAAAATTTGACCATTCAAAAACGTTGTTCCCGTTATTAGGAAAACATATTTCTGTAAAATGTGAACAATGCCATCAGGAGCGTAAAAATACTTCAACAGCAAAAAACAGTGGAAAAAAAACTGCACTTAAATTTGCGGCGTGTTCCGATTGCCATAAAGATTATCATAAAGGAGATTTTGCGCTACGTTCTGATAAAGGTCGGTGTGAAAGTTGCCATACTGTAGATGGATTTACGCCTTCAAAATTTTCGATGGAGGAGCATGCCGCAACAAAATTTCCTTTAGCAGGAAAACATAAAAATTTACTGTGCAATAAATGTCATACGAAAGAATTTGCAGGAACAGAGAAAGAGCATATTCTCTTTCTCTGGAAAGAATTGAGTTGCACATCGTGTCATAGTGATATCCATAAAGGACAATTTGCTGAGCGCGTAAAAAAAGATGGATGCGAATCGTGTCATTCTACAAATGATTGGAAGTTGCTAAACTTTGCGCACGATAAAACAAAATTTTCTTTGAAAGGATTACATCTCGCAGTTGCTTGCAATGAGTGTCATAAAATTGTAGATTTAGGAAGCAATTCTGAGCGGATACAATTTGCAGATACACCATTGCAGTGTTTTTCGTGCCACGATGATATTCATGAAAAACAATTTTTACGAAATGAAGCGACAACAGTGCAATGCGAAATTTGTCATTCATCTGCAGGATGGAAAAAAATAACTTTTGACCACAATACGCAATCACGTTTTGTACTGGATGGGAAACACTCACAATTGCCTTGTAGCGATTGCCATAAACTTGTGGTTGAAAATAGTAAACAATTTATACGTTATAAACCGCTTTCACCTCTGTGTGAATCGTGCCATGCTAAGCGATAATTTAAAAAATATTTCGTGCTTTAAACAATTTTATCCTTTTCGGTTTATGAATACTCCTAACATTTTATTTGGATTTTATCTCTTCCTGTTTTGTTTTGCATTTGCTTTTTCACAGGAATCACCTCATGGTAATTTAACGATTGCCTGTACGGATTGCCATACGACAACCTCATTTTCACAATTGCGGATTGATGCACGTTTTGACCATACGATACAAACGAATTTTTCACTGAACGGACAGCATAAAATTGTGCAGTGTCAAAGTTGCCATACATCGCTTGTGTTTAGTGATGAAAAAGGAAAAGCGCAACAATGTATTTCGTGCCATACAGACCAACATCGCGGCGAAGTGGGCAAGCAATGCGAGCGTTGCCACAACACAAAAAGTTGGGTTGTAACAGATATGCTGGAAAAACATCAGGCATCACGATTTCCATTGCTTGGTGTTCATCGCAGTGTAAATTGTAAACAGTGCCATACCAATACTGAAAAAAATGAATTTGTCGGATTACCATTGGATTGCGCGGGTTGCCACAGAAAAGATTTTGACGAAACCATAAAGCCAAATCATATTGCAGTTGGAATTAAAATGGCGTGTGAAGAATGTCATCAGGTAACATCGCAAAAATGGAATAGTAGTACATTTCAACATCTGCCTTTTTCTTTTATGAAGCAAGCCGCGCATAGTAATTTAACTTGCGAACAATGTCATAATAAAAAAACGTCAGGTACTCCTACAGATTGTTATGGATGTCATAAAACAGATTTTAATAACGTACAAACTCCGAATCACCTTGCGGGACAATTTTCTCATCAGTGCGCAACATGTCATCAGCCAAATACATGGATACCATCACATTTTAATCATTCAATAACACAGTTTCCGCTTGCAGGTGCACACCTTGCAGTACAATGTCAGCAATGTCATTCAAATGGAAATTATTCTTCTTTGCCTGTAGATTGTTATTCCTGCCATCAAAATGATTTTGGGCAGACAACGAATCCGAATCATGCAACAGCATTATTTTCGCATCAATGTGAAGCGTGTCATTCAAGTTTATCGTGGACGCCTTCCAATTTTAATCATGCAAATACTAATTTTCCATTGACTGGCTCGCATTTGCCTGTTCAATGTCAGCAATGCCACACAAATGGAAATTATACAAATATTTCATCAGATTGCTGGAGTTGCCACGAAAATGATTTTGCACAAACAACAAATCAGAATCACACAACTGCACAATTTTCTCATCAATGTGAAACGTGCCATAACACGATTGCATTTCAACCATCAACATTTGACCATTCTGTAACGCAATTTCCTTTAACAGGAACTCATACAACAACACAATGTCAGCAATGTCATACGAATGGAAATTATACCAATCTTCCGACAGATTGCTGGAGTTGTCACGAAACAGATTTTACACAAACAACAAATCCGAATCACGTAACAGCACAATTTTCACATCAATGCGAAACGTGTCATCAAACAGCAGGATGGCAGCCGGCATTATTTGACCATTCGTTAACGCAATTTCCATTGACAGGAGCACATCAGACAACACAATGTCAGCAGTGCCATACAAATGGAAATTATACCAATCTTCCAACAGATTGCTGGAGTTGTCACGAAACAGATTTTACACAAACAACAAATCCGAATCACGTAACAGCACAATTTTCACATCAATGCGAAACGTGTCATCAAACAGCAGGATGGCAGCCGGCATTATTTGACCATTCGTTAACGCAATTTCCATTGACAGGAGCACATCAGACAACACAATGTCAGCAGTGCCATACAAATGGAAATTATACCAATCTTCCAACAGATTGCTGGAGTTGTCACGAAACTGATTTTACACAAACAACAAATCCGAATCACGTAACAGCACAATTTGCTCACGATTGTTCTCCGTGTCATAACACGAGTGTTTGGCAGCCATCAACATTCAATCATGCGAATACAATTTTTCCTTTAACAGGAGCGCATAATGCAACACCGTGTCAGCAATGCCATATCAATGGAAATTATTCTACCGTTCCTACAGATTGCTGGAGTTGCCATGAATCGGATTATACTACTGCCAATGACCCGCCACATTCTATTCAAAGTTTTCCGCACAATTGTACGCAATGTCATACAACACAAACTTGGGATGGCGCTTCATTCAATCATAGCGTAACTTCTTTTCCATTAACAGGAGCGCATCAGACTGTTGGATGTCAGCAATGTCATATTAATGGAAATTACACAACTGTCCCGACAGAATGTTATCCGTGCCATACTTCAGATTTTACTTCTGCGCCACAACATTCTACGAAAGGTTATCCGCATAATTGCACTACAAGTCAGTGCCATTCGACTTCAAGTTGGAGTTCCACCTTCAACCATACGCCTGAATTTCCTATCGGAAACGGAACAAAACATCGTCCGGGACGATGGAACGTTTGCGGCGATTGTCATCAGAATGCAAATAATTTTGCAATATTTACTTGTACAACATCTTGCCATCCGCAGGCGCAGATGAATAATGAGCATGATGGAGTAAGTGGTTATCAGTATCAAAGCAATGCTTGTTATGACTGTCATCCAACAGGTGATAATTTAAAGCAGATGCGATGACGATAAAATTATATTTACTTTGCTTATTCTTTTTCTGTGTTGCATATTCTCAAACACAGGAGATCGTGAGCAGCAAAGTAACATTTCTCTCTTCCGGAAATGTGTACATCGCGCGTCCGGCAAATGTAGATTGCAGTGAAGGAGATACATTGAGCATAGCACGAAATGATTCGCTTATAGCATTTGTCATCGTTTCTGCCGCAAGCAGCAAGTCCATTGTCGGAAAAAATATTTCCGATTCGGTTGCAGTTAAAGTTGGCGATACAGTTCTCGGATTTAAAAAAAGAGCCGGAGAAAATATTCCCCAAATTACACAGCCGAAGCACAATAAAACGGATGTTGCAGTATCGGGAAATGTGCTTCGCGGACGCATTGCATTGCAAAATAATTCTGTATTAAATGCGACAAACAACAATTATTCATTTCATCAGCCATCGGCAATTATAAATATTTCATTGCAACGGCTTGCAAATTCATTTTGGAATTTATCTTTCTACACAAATTCGCAATATACATTCTCTCCAAACAAGACGAGATTTAAAAATTCTTCCCGCTCGCGCACACGTTTGTATAATTTATTTTTTGAATACGCTAATCCGAATGAGGCGCTGAGTTATTCTTTCGGAAGAATTCAATCAAAACTTGCGCTGGGATTAGGCGCATTCGACGGCGTGCAAATGATGTACAAAATGCAGGAATTTACATTTGGTTTTTCCGGCGGCTCGCAGCCCAATTACAAAACATCCGGCATTGAAACAATAAATACACGCTTTTCACCTTTTATCAATTACCATTTTAACGCAACAGAAAATTTCCACTACGATGGAACACTTGCATACACCAAGCAAATGCGTGAAGGAAAACTTGACCGCGAATTTCTTTACCTGCAAAATTCCTTCGATGCATCACGCTTGTTAAATTTCTATCACAGCACAGAAATTGATGTGAATGAAATGCACAGCGGCAAAATTGAAAAAAAATTACACTTGACAAATACCTATCTCAGCATTGGAAGCGCGCCGCTTGATTGGCTATCGCTTTCTGCAGGGTATGATGCAACGCGCAATGTGTATTTATTTGAAACGAACAGCAGTGTTGCTGATTCACTTTTTGATAAAACACTTCAGCAAGGGTTTCGTTTTTCTGCAAGTGTGCGTTTGGAAAATGGCATTGCACTCAATGGATTTTCCAATATTCGTCTGCGCGAAAATGATACGAGAAAATCTATCAACAATGGCGTTGGCGTTTTTGTGAGTAATATTTTTTCATCACAGATTAATTCCGGTGTGCGGATATCATTGTTGAAAGGACTGTACGCAAATGCAATGACTGTGGGTGCGGATGTTAGTCGTGAACTTTTTTCCGGAATACATACTACCGTTAAGATAGAACAGTACTCTTATGAATTGCTGAGCACTTCAGAAACAAAACACCTTACAACTGTTGGGGCAGATATTTCCGCGCTTATTTCTTCTTCACTTTTTTTAAGCGGGAACATTGAAAAAAATTTCGATGTAACTGCTAATACCATCCGCATATTTTTTGAAATCGGATACAGGTTTTAAAAATTTGTAATGGATATAGTAATTACAATCATTGCTGCACTCGTAATAATTATTCCTGTTCTTTTTTTCTATTTACGCCAGCATAAAAAAAAGGCACAACACTTTGAACGCCATTTACAAAAAGCGCTTGACAGCGGAATGACGGAAGTTGCAACATTGCATCCCATCATAAATCAATCTTCCTGCATTGGTTGCGGAACGTGCATCAGTTCCTGTCCCGAAGGCGACGTGCTTGGATTAATCAATGGTAAAGCGGCAGTTATTTATGGCGCTAAATGTGTCGGACACGGATTGTGCGCAGCAAATTGTCCCGTCGGCGCGATTGAATTAGTGCTTGGCACTCCAACGAACAGCGTGGAAGTTCCCACAGTTGATGAACATTATGAAACAAACGTGCCGGGAATTTTTATTGTTGGTGAATTGGGAGGAATCGGATTAATCCGCAATGCAATAAAGCAGGGAAGCGAAGTAATTCAGGAAATTGTGAAGCGGAAAAAATCCAGCAATGATAATATTCTTGATGTGGTGATTATCGGAGCGGGTCCATCGGGATTGAGTGCGTCGCTTGCCGCTGTGCAGAATGAACTCCGCTATGTAACGCTCGAACAGGAAGCAGATTTCGGCGGCTCTATTTTGCACTATCCGCGCAGAAAACTTGTGCTGACATCTCCTGTAGAAATTCCAACGTATGGCAAACTGAATCTTTCGGAAGTAACAAAAGAAAATTTACTGCAAATCTGGAATGATATTATTGCAAAGACAAAATTGGAATTACACTTTGAAGAAAAAGTAACGGATATTGTGAGTGAACGCGATAGTTTTTTTGTTAAAACATCCAAAGGTGAATATAAAACTCGTTATGTAATTCTTGCACTTGGAAGACGCGGCACTCCGCGAAAATTAGGTGCGCGCGGCGAACAACATTCCAAGGTTATGTATCGCTTGCTTGAAGCGGAACAATTTCAGAATAATAATTTGCTCGTAGTTGGCGGGGGAGATAGCGCAATAGAAGCGGCTGTGGGATTAGCGCATCAGACAGGAAACAAGGTTACCATTTCGTATCGCAAAGAATCATTTTTCAGATTGAAACCGCGCAATCAAACGAACATTCAAAAAAATATTGCAGAAGGAAAAATTTCCGCAATGTTTAATTCACAGGTAAAAGACATTCGTGAAAAAGAAGTGGAGATTGAAGAAAGTGGTCGTACGCTCATTCTTCCGAATGATTTTGTTTTTGTTTTTGCAGGCGGCGAACTTCCGTTTGAATTTTTAAAAAAAATCGGCATTAAAATTGAAGTACATCGCGGAGAAAGCAAAAAAGAATGACAGAGTACTTTTTTGTTTAGTTAACATGCTATTTTATTTAAGAAGCAGTAATTTTTTCATTTGTACAAATTCGTTGTTGTTCACCGTAATGCGGTAAAAATACACTCCGCTTGATAAACGCGAAGCATCAAAGTTCACACTATGATAGCCTTGTTCCATTTCCTCATTATCAATAATCGTTGCTACTTTTTGTCCGAGTATATTAAACACTGTCAGCGAGACAGTGCCATTGTGCGTAAGTTGAAATTTTATTACAGTGAAAGAGTTAAAAGGATTTGGATAGTTTTGGTTGAGCGCAAATGTGCTTGATTTCTCTTCGGATACAATTACATCGGTCACGGGTAGTTGGTATTTTGAGACAGTGAATAAACTTGAAAACCTATGTGCCACGAATAAATTTCTGTTTTCATCAATTCCTGCAAAATCAGCAGAACTTTCAAGTGCGTATTGTAGAATGCCGCTGGAAGTATAATTGAGAATATGTGCGCCGGTAATATTGACATTATTATTAATATCAATCATCATTGCAGGAATTCTTGCATTGTTTTTCATTGTATTAAAATCACTGCTCCAGAGTTCTGTACCTGATTGGTTCATTTTTTTTACGTAATAATGAACAGAGTTTGTTGAATCTTTATAATAACCAGTCGAATATATATTATTAAAGTTATCCAAACCTATCTGTGCAGGTTCAAGACTCCCATTGGGATTAAAATTAATTTTAGATGCCCATTCAAAATTTCCAGTTGCTGTTAGCTTAATTGTTCTTAATTCTTTTGCAATGAGTCCATTATTAGTATGCGCAAGAAGAAAAATATTCTCTAAAGCATCTGTTGCAACATCAATACTGTAATCGTATTTGCTAATATTATATTCGTATGACCAAAGAGAATCGCCATTGGGATTGAATTTTGTTAACGCAACATCACTTCCACGCAATTTCCGCTTTGCAGTGCGAGCTAATAAAATGTTACCTTGTACATCAATTTTG
The DNA here is from genome assembly GCA_964358705.1 of uncultured Chitinophagales bacterium. Classification (GTDB taxonomy): domain Bacteria; phylum Bacteroidota; class Ignavibacteria; order UBA10030; family F1-140-MAGs086; genus JBBTJF01. The sequence goes on along the minus strand of CAYHPL010000005.1, from coordinate 4,730 downwards.
AGAATCAGACGCATATAATCAAGATTATAGTCAAATATTCTACTCCATACAATTGCGCCATATTGGTCATATTTGATGAGATAACCTGTGTAGGGAGAGCCAGTCTTTACATATCCCAAATATAGGTTTTGCGAAGAATCAATTGCAATTTCACCTAAAATATTACTGTAATTTTGAGGCAAGGGCATTATTTCTCTACTCCAAAGCATTACACCATCAGCAGTATATTTGCAAACCTGAGTGTTAATTCTTTCCCCAAAAAACTCGTCAGGTCTTGGCAATTCATTCACGTAGTAAATTGCATTTTGATTATCCAGCAGTATTTTACTGTTACTTTTATAACGCAATGTAAAAGGAGTATCTATAAGTATTTCTGATAGAAGCACACCATTGGGACTCATTTTTGTAAAATACAGTTCATCTCTGGTTTTATACTTAGTGTGAGAAGCAGTGTATGTGTTCCCTTTTTTATCTACAATTAAGTTCATCAGATAAAGATGAGTAGTACCAGCACCTTCATAAAATTTTTTGAATTGCCTCACTCCATCAGAATCATATTTTACCGTAAGAAAATCATAAGCATTTGAATCATTATAACACGAGCCGGTAGCAATTGCACTTCCATATTTATCAAATATAATATGATATCCAACTGCTTGCTCTTCTTTTACAGAAATTGTGTCGAACCATTTTTTTGTTCCGCCCGTCGTGTATTTAATTACTACAAAATAATTTCCACTGTATCCAGTAATAGCGACCATACCGGCTGAATCAACTGCTAAAGAAGTAGGTTCACTGTAGTAATCGTTATCATATTTATATCTTTGTGCCCAACGTAATACACCAGTTGAAGAATATTTTATCGTTAGAAATTCCTGTACATCTGTTTCATCGTCATACGGATATGTTGTTCCTGTGATGTAAACACTATTACTTTTGTCCGTTGCTATATCCACAACTTCATCATCCCAATCAACCCGATGATATATTTTTGACCAATCAAGAACTCCGCTTGAATTATATTTGATGGTAATAAAATCTTCGTCGTAATAATCATTCTCCTCGTCAATCGTATATCCAGTTATCAAAATATTACCAAGTTTGTCAATTGCCATCACTTGAGATTGTACAAAGTCTTCTGATTCGTAAAACACTCTCATGATTTCATCTCCGGAAGCAGAATATGAAATAAGTGCAAAAGAATTGGATGAATCTTTTATGATACAAATATTGCCCGATGGAGTCAAGGCAAAATCATAGATAAAGTTCGAGCCGTTTTCAGATGCACGAGTGAATTTTTTTTCCCATAGAAGTTGTCCGTCGGTAGAAAATTTCAATAAGAGTTCAACGCTATCATCAGCGGTGCCATTGATATATAAATTCCCATTTTTATCAACAAGAGATGCCTTTAACCATTCTGAACTTTGCGTATCATAAATGCGGTTCGTCATAAGAGTACCTGATGGGCTGTACTTCAAAATCAGAATGCCAAATCTTGTACTGTCTTGCTGATAAATATTTGCAGTCACACAAATATTTCCGATACTATCGCATTGCAAATCTACAGGAGATTCGTCGCTTAAGGTGGATTTTGCATATCTTGCTGTCCATAGAGTATCGCCGTTTGGCGCATACTTGATTGTAACAATATCCGCGTTGCAGTATTTATTATTGCTGCTGCCAGTAATTATAATATTCCCATAATTATCAGAAGCCGTTTTTTTTGCTTCATCACTGCTCGATTCTAATCCGTTCACGATAGTTCTTTTCCATAATTCGGGCAGTGAATCTGACTGCGAATTTTCTTCCGGTAGAATAGCGATTTTATTTTTTTTAGGATTTTGCTTGCGATTTTTTTGAACGCGCAGAGATTGGAACTTCTCTGCTCTTTGTTGCATCTGCGCATTGCGAGCGGAGCGTAATTGGGACATCTTCTCTTTTTTCTCAAGATGTGTCTGTGTTGCAAATGACAATGAAAAAAAAAGTATAACTGCAACAAGTAGTAAAGAATACAGCGAATATTTCATAAATACCTCTTGTAAAAAAAATTAGGTTATATCAATGTAAAATTAAAAAATTTTGAAATTGAATTCAGCAGAAACACTGAAAAAAGTCTTCATCAAAATCATTGAAGAAAAACTTTCGGAAGAAAAATACAGATTAGGTTTTTATTTTACAAATCAATACACATAAAACCCCTTCTTCGTTTTTCTGCCTAACTGTCCTGATTCCACCATCTTTTTTTGAATAATATGCGGACGGAAGCGCGGCTCCTGTGCATACTGTTCATAAATAGATTCCGTTACTGCAAGATTCACATCAATACCGATTAAATCCAATAGTTCAAACGGACCCATTTTAAATCCGCCTTCGAGTTTTACGATGCGGTCTATCTCTTCTATTGTTGCAACGCCTTCACCAAGCAAGCGCATCGCTTCTCCATAAAACGGGCGCGCAATGCGATTCACTATAAATCCGGGAGTATCTTTTGTTACCACAGGAATTTTTCCGAGTGATTTTGAAAACGCAACCATTCTGTTCATCGTTTCATCCGAAGTGTGAAATCCTTTTATCACTTCCACTAATTTCATAATATTTGCAGGATTAAAAAAATGAAGCCCGACAATCCGCTGCGGATTTTTCGTATGCGATGCTATTGAAGTAATTGAAATTGAAGAAGTGTTCGAAGCGAGAATAGTTTTTTCATCAGTGAGTAAATCGAGTTCTTTGAAAAGTTCTCCTTTCACAGAAATATCTTCGCGCACTGCTTCGATAATCAATGTACATTCTGCAAGATGACTCAGTGTAGTTTTTTTATGAATACGAGAAAGTAAATCATCAGCATTAAACTGTGTCAGTTTTCCTTTGCTAACAGATGAATGAAGTTCGTTTTTAAGATGTTCAAAACTGTTATTCAGGAATTTTTTATCAATGTCAAATGCAAATACGTTGAAATTTGCTTTAGCACATGCCTGCGCTATTCCGCTTCCCATTGTTCCGAATCCGATAATGCCGATTGTCATAAATTTAATAGTAGTGTGTTAAAAAATTGTGATTAAAATTAGGTAAAGTTACAATGAGAAACAATTTCTTCTCATTTTGCCAAAACAACTTCTTTCAATAGTTTTAAGCCGAATTTTTCAAAAAAATGCACACACAGACAGAAGAAAAAGAACTGCTCAAAAGATTTGAAGAGCGCATCAATGCAGGCGAAAAAATAGAACCGAAAGATTGGATGCCGGAAAAATACAGAAAGCAACTGATACGTATGATTTCGCAGCATGCACACAGCGAAATTGTCGGAATGTTGCCGGAAGGAAACTGGATTACGCGCGCACCGTCATTGCGGAGGAAAATGATTTTACTTGCAAAAGTTCAGGATGAAGGCGGACATGGATTGTATTTATATTGCGCGGCAGAAACGCTTGGTGTTGACCGTCGTGAATTGGTGGAAGCATTACTTGAAGGACGTGCAAAATACTCGAACATTTTTAATTATCCGACACTTTCGTGGGCGGATATGGGCGTGATTGGCTGGCTCGTGGATGGTGCTGCGATTGTGAATCAAACAATGCTTGCGCGAAGTTCATACGGTCCGTATTCTCGCGCGATGCTGCGGATTTGTTCTGAAGAAAATTTCCACAAGAAACAAGGGTATGAAATTGTTACAACTCTTGCACGCGGTACAAAAGAACAGCGCGCTATGGTGCAGGAATCAGTGAACCGCTGGTGGTGGCAATCGCTGATGATGTTCGGTCCCTCTGATGAACATTCCCCGAACAGCGCTGATTTATTGCGATGGAAAGTGAAATCCGAAACGAATGATGAATTACGGCAGCGATTCATTAACATCACAATTCCGCAGGCGAAAGTGCTGGATTTAACTATTCCCGACCCTGATTTGAGGTTTAACAGCGCTACCAAAAATTGGGAATTTGGAACAATAAACTGGGATGAGTTTTTTGAAGTAATAAAAGGAAACGGTCCATGCAATGCAGAGCGAATGAAAGCGCGACGTCGTGCAGATGAAAACGGGAAATGGGTGAGAGAAGCGGCGGAAGAATATGCGAGGAAAAAATTTTCTAAAACTAAAAAAACATTTGAAAGAACAATATTATGAAACACATAAATATTGGTGAAATGGTGTATGTTGAAGGCGGCTCGTTTGAGATGGGAAGCAACGATGGTGATAGCAATGAAAAACCCGTGCATCGTGTAACAGTAGATGATTTTTACATTGGCAAATACGTTGTAACACAAAAAGAGTGGGAAGCAGTAATGGGAAACAACCCGAGTAATTTTCAGGGAGATAATTTACCGGTAGAACAAGTAAGTTGGGATGATGTGCAGGAATTTTTACAAAAATTGAGTACAAAAACAGGAAAGAATTACCGATTACCCACCGAAGCAGAATGGGAATATGCCGCACGTGGAGGGCACAAAAGCAGTGGAAATACATACAGCGGTAGCAACAGAATTGATAACGTTGCGTGGTATGATGGTAATTCAAATTCTCAAACACATACTGTGGGAACGAAACAACCGAACGAACTCGGTATTTACGATATGACAGGGAACGTATGGGAATGGTGCAGCGATTGGTATGGAAGTTATAGCAGCAATGCACAAACCAACCCGCAAGGTTCTTCGAGTGGATCGGATCGTGTGTTGCGGGGCGGGTCGTTCACCGATGATGGCGGCTCTTGTCGTGTTGCGTACCGGTCCTTCAA
>CAYHPL010000004.1:939-172566 GCA_964358705.1 uncultured Chitinophagales bacterium | reverse complement strand
AAACCCTGTTGTGGCTCGCCGCTATGGAAGATATCATTGAACCATGATTATCAATGGTGGATAAAATAGTTTTCACTTGCCACGTGAACCCAAGGTCATAACTTTTCCAATATGCAATTTCAGGATACTCATCAGCGTTTAATGTAATGTGTAATGTACCATCACTCAACGCGGGTTTTACAAAATCCCCGAGTGTATCCGGAGCAACTCTCCACGAATTTCCCGCATCCGTGGATGTCATCATAAAGGGCCACGCATATCCATGTTGTGTTTCAATAGAAACAGAAGCCGCTATTGTATCTTCCTTGATTGAAACGTCTCTAAGAAATGTATAAATGTTTGTAATTCGTTTAATGGTATCCCATGTCGTGCCGTAATCGCTGCTTTTAAGCATATAGAGAAATGTGTTTATTGTTCCCGTTTCTGTAATGTTAAAAATAAGATAGGTGTCTTGTGCATTTGCTACAACTGTATTCACCCATCCATAACTTGCAGAATCAGAATAATTATATAAATCCCTCAACGTATCCCACTGCACTCCTTCATTTGTTGAGCGTATGTACGGTAATTTTATAGTACCACCGAACCACGTAACATGCACCGTATTGCCCTGCGCCGCAATGGAAGGCAGTCCATATTCATACGCAAGCACCACTGGCTCGTGCCAGATAATACCGCAACTGGTATCCTGCGCAACGGCAGTATAATCAATAAGTGTAAAATTCAGGAGGAGACAGAGGGAGGCACATCGCGCCACAACAGCAATGGCGCGAAGGAAAAGAGAAGTAGTGTAGCGTAGTAGTTTCATAAATAAACAGAGAGATTATTAAATACTCCGTACATCATCACTGAAAAAGAATCATGCCAATAATCAGTTTTGATGTACAGGCAATAAACTGGGCATAATATACAATTCAATACAATTCAATACAATTCAATACAAGAAAAAATAGAACATATTTCGCCATTTTCATTTTCTGTTTCCGTTGTCCAGTAATTCGGTGGAATAGCAACCTGTTCAAATGCAACCATAACAAATCCCGCAATGGAACGGCAAAATCGTTCTTGCTCGAAAATCGCCCCAATAACCTTCAAAACCACGTTATTTTCGCCATTTTCCATTCCAGTAACGCTCTGCGGGATTCCCGTAACGTGACGACGGGAATCGTGGACGTGAGTACGGGAGTCGTAGATGTCGCTACGGGAATCCGTAACGTGATGACGGGAATCGTAGATGTGCTGACGGGAATCGTGGACGTGAGTACGGGAATCGTAGATGCCGCTACGGGAATCCGTGACGTGATGACGGGAATCCCAGAAGCAATCCGGGAAATCCCGCGTGACATTCGGGAAATCCAAAACTGCTTTCGGGAACTCCCGCAGGCATTTGGGGAAGAAAAAAAAAGTGCTACGCATTTCAAAATGCGTAGCACTTATAATGCTCATTGCTAACTGCGTTTTTCCTATTTCATCAATACCATTTTCTTTACATCGACAAAACTTCCTGCGGTGAGTTTGTAAATATAAATGCCGCTTGGTAAATTCGTTGCATCAAATTCTGCTGCATATTTGCCTGCGGATTTCTTTTCTCCATTGAGTAACGCAACAACTTCTCTTCCGAGCGCATCATATATTTTCAGCGATACGTTGCTTTCTTCTTTTAATGCAAATGCAATGGTTGTTGTCGGATTAAACGGATTGGGATAATTCTGTTCCAGCGCAAATTCCGTTGGGATGCCATCACGCTCATTCACATCGGTAAAGGATACTCTGAATTTCCATACTGCGCTTGGTAAACCGCCTCCTGCAACATTGTACGCACGCGCTCTCCACCAGTATGTTTGGTTTGGTGTAAATGCATGCACAACTTTCATCGTATCTGTAATAAGCGTATCTGCAAAGAAAATATCCTGAAACAGTGAATCGCGTGCAACGACAATCGCATAGCGTTCAACTTCGGGATAACTTTTGTTCCACACAAATCGTACGCTATCCATACGAATATTCTGTCCGTTTTCCGGCATCACTAATGTTATCTGTTGCGGACGCATAATAATCGTACGGAAATTCCAATACTCAGACCAATCGCTTCTGCCACCGATATTTCTTGCGCGCACTCTCCAGTAGTACATTGCATTATGCTCAAGTGTATCAATGAATTGCACTGTATCAATAATCGTTGAATCTTCGCCCACAATTGCGGTGAACAGCGAATCGGTTGCAAGTTGCAAATGATACATTCCTGCATTTTCGGAAGGATGCCATCGGAACAACGGAATGACAGGAACATTGTTTTCACCATTGGGCGGTCCGATAAGCATTGGAGCAGATGGCGGAGCAAGAACAGTGGTAAAACTCCAGATGGAAGAAAATTCACCTGTGCCGCTTGCTGTCGAACGTGCATTCACACGCCAGTAATACATTGCGTTGTGTTCCAATGTACTCACCTGACGCACCGGATTGAAAATCATAGAATCTTCAAATACAATTTCTGCGAAAGAAGAATCGAGCGCAATCTGCAAACGATAGAACACAAATCCACCGCCGACAGAAACCCATCGGAAAGTATATGGTATCGGAACATTTGTTGAATCGTCTGAAGGTGTGAGAAGAGTTGGCGCAGGAGGCGGAGGTGTTACCGTTGTAAATCTTCGCGTGTTATTGTAATTGCTGCCGCCGCCGATATTTTTTGCGCGAACATGCCAGAAGTACTGTGTATTCACGGCTAATCCGCTTACTTCACGCATCGTATCAACAAGCGTGGAATCTTCTAAAATTATATTAGTAAATAACTGGTCAGAAGCAAGTTGCAGATGATACGATTCTGCGCGCTCCGTTTTTCTCCAGAGAAATGTAAACGCAACAGGAATTCCATTTGCATTATTTTGCGGATACACTGATTGCGGAGTTGATGGAGGCGCAATGACAGTGGTAAAATTCCATGCGAGGGAATAATCGCTCACTCCTCCGACATTTTTTGCACGGACACGCCAGTAGTAAGTTGCCAAATTTTGCAATTGCTGAACAGTGCGCGAAGTTCCGGTTAATGTTGAATCATTGACAAGGATGTTTTCAAATAATGAATCGCTTGCTAATTGCAATTGATAATGTTCAACGGTATCAACGGCGTTCCAATGCAACACGAGAGTTGTTGACTGGTTGACTGCGCCATTTTCAGGAGTTGTAAGTATTGGTGTTGCAGGCGGTGCAACATATTTCGTCGTAAAATTCCATCTATCAGAAAAGGCACTTGTCCCACCAACATTTGTTGCATTCACACGCCAATAATATGTTGTCGAAATGGAAAGTGCATTCACTTCAAATGAAGTTCCTTCGAGAGTTGAATCATCTACGATCGTTGTTGCAAAAGAGGAATCGGTTCCAAACTGTAGGCGATATGAATTTGCACCTGAAGATGCATTCCATTGCAGCATTAAGGAAAGCGATTGTCCAGTTGCACCATTTGCAGGTGATGAAAGAGTTGGTGTAGCCGGTGCGCCGACAAACTGTGTTTTAAATTTCCATATAGAAGAATATGCACCCCAGCCGCCTGCATTCATCGCGCGCACTTTCCAGAAATATTTTGTAAAACTTCCTAATGATGCCTCATATTCATGCGTAGTAATAATTGAATCATTAACGATTGTTATTTCAAACATTGAATCGCTTGCAACCATAAGATGATAATGCATTACATTTGAAATTTCATTCCACGAAAAATTTACAGCGACAGGAAGATTTGTACTATCATTTACCGGTGAAACAAGTACAGGAGCGTTGGGCGGTGTAACAAATTCAGTGGTAAAACTCCACGTTGAAGAATACTCGCCTTCGCCACCGAGATTTTCCGCATTCACGCGCCAAAAATATTTTGTACTTCCCAATAAATCTATTTCAAGCGAAGTGGAATTTGTTCCTTCATCAGCAATGATTGTATGAAACAGAGAATCTGTTGCAACCTGTACATTATACGATTCTGCCGTAGCAGAAGAATTCCAATTCAGCGTAAGCGAAACAGATTGATTCACTGCGCCGTTGGAAGGAGAAACAAGCGCAGGAGCGAGAGGCGGTTCAATATTAATTTGTCTGCGAAGAATTGTTCCGTTCGCGCCAACAATTGTTCCTGTATTTGCATCAGTGAAACTGACAGCATTCAAATTATTCAATGTGTTGCTCACTTGAGGAGTCCACGTCGCGCCCGCGTCAGTTGTAGTTAAAATGGTTCCAGAGTAGCCTGCAATTGTTCCTGTATTTGCATCCGAGAAATAAACACCGCGTAATTGATTTGTTGTTCCGCTCGCGATAACAGCCCAGTTCGTTCCGCCGTCTGTTGTACGAAGGATTACTCCACCGCTACCAACAATGATGCCATTGCTTGTATCAGAAAAAAATGCAGAACGTAAAATTTGATTTGTTCCGCTTGTTTGTGTTGTCCATGTCGTGCCCGCATCACTTGTTTTAAGAATTATTCCCCCGCTTCCTACCGCAACGCCAAACATTTCATTCAGAAAATAAGTCCCGACAAGTGCGATTGTTGTTCCGCTCGTTTGTGTCGTCCACGTTTCTCCGGAATTTGTACTTTTCATTATTAATCCGTTCGCGCCGACAAGAAATCCATTCTGGTTATCTGAAAAATATACTGAATACAATGGTTGTGAACCGCCAAGTTGCTGTACGCTCCACGTTTCGCCCGCGTCAGTTGTCCGTACGATACTTCCCGAATCAGATACGGCAATGTATGTGCTTGCATTCAACACATACAAGCCTCGAAATATTCCAATGCTGCCACTCGATTGAGAACTCCAATTTTTCCCCGCGTTTGTTGTACGAAGTAATGTTGCACCGCGTCCTGCTGCTATTCCTATATTACGATTATAAAAATCTACAGCGAACAATTCCTGTGCTGTAACACTTGAGAGTTGATTTGTCCACGACGTTCCTCCCGAAGTAGTATGAAGAATATTTCCTGCACCCCCTACCACTGTTCCATTTTCTGCGCTCGTAAAAGAAATTCCCACCAAAGAGGAAAACACTCCACTTGTGAGTGGAGTCCACGTCAAGCCGTTATCAGCGGATTTTATCATCACACCGTTACTTCCAATTGCATAGACATTACCGGGACTGATATAGGAAATTCCGTTCCAATTTCCTGCAACAGTATCCCGCAACCACGTAGCGCCCGCATCAGTTGTTTGTAAAATTCTGCTGCTATTTGCACACACAAAACCGTTGTTCGCATCAATAAACGAAACACCGGTATAAAAATTATTCGATACAGAATCCACAGTCATCCAGTTGGCGCCGGCGTTTGTTGTTCGCATTACGGCTGTTCCTCCTGGTCCACCCTGCGCATAACCAACAATATATCCTGTATCTGCCGTTGGATAAGAAATTCCAACTAATCGTCTTGTTGTGCCGCTTGTTTGCGAAGTCCATGTCGTTCCGCCGTCAGTGGTTTTCAAAATGGTGCCGGTATTGCCAGTGACCGTTCCTGTGTTTCCATCACGGAATAAAACCGCACGGAGGGCATTGAGTGTACCGCTCGTAAGAACACTCCACTCTGTCCCGCCGGTTATTGTTTTCAGAATTGTTCCGCTGTCGCCGACGACAAATCCTGTTGATGCATCAACGAAGTACACTGCTCGGAGCGTACGGGTTGTTCCTGTTGTTAGTTGCGTCCACGTCTGTCCTTCATTAGTTGTTTTCAACACTGTTCCAAATTCACCAACGGCGAATCCGGTCGTGATATTCACAAAATGTGTAGCGAGTAAATTATTGCCTTGTGGTTGCGGGTTGAGCCAGAACCAATTCGTCTGTGTCGTTGCCGTTGAAAAAATAAATACAAAAGCAACGAAAAAAGTGCAAAGAGATTTCATACAAATGCGTTAATTAATAGTGAATAATAATGTGATAAAAATTTGTGTAATTTTTCGTGAGAAGATAGTAAGTATCAGTTCGGATAAAAAAATATGCAATCGTTAAAAAACAAAAAAGGCGTATTCACCCTTTTAAGTGAATTGCCTTTCAAATAACAAAAGACAGAGAGGCGCTGTTACACGAATGCAACAATGCCTCTCTGAAATTTATGCTAAGTAAATACGTTGTTATTTACTTCATCAAAACCATCTTCTTCGTTTCAGAAAAAGACGGAGTTACCAAGCGATAAAAATACATTCCGGAAGTGAATCCGCTTGCATCAAATGTAACACGATGAGAACCTGCTTCGACATATTCATTGCTCAACAATGTTGCAACTTCATTTCCGAGTATATCAAATACGCTCAATGAAATTGTTGCTGATGTTTGTAAATCAAACGAAAGCGTTGTTGTTGGATTGAACGGATTCGGATAGTTTCCAATCAATGCAGTTTTCACCGGTAATGTTGATGTTTCATTGCCGACACCAAGCACAGGAAGTCCAAGACTGACGTTCTGAACAATCGTATTTGATTGAGTCGGGTCGTAAGTTAGTGAAGATGTCATACTTGCATAGCCGATTTTTGAACCTGCTATCGTGTATGTTCCTGCAACAAGTCCTTCGATGGAATAACTTCCATTAGTGGAAGACATTGCATATCCGACTACTGTACCGAATTGGTTTTTGATAGTAACAAGTACATCGCCAACGGTATTATTTGCTGCATCGCGTACAACACCTGTAACAAGTCCGCCGCCGGTGCTATCGCTGATAGTTGTATCGAGAATTGCATTAATTCCTGCAATTGCTCCGCTTGCCATTACTTGTGTTGCATTTTCCCACGTGTACACGTTATCGTAGTATTCTGGTACATATCCTTCTGTGTGGAAGAATACATAGTAGTTTGTTGAGAGTAAATTCGGTAAGGAATAATTGCCGGTACTGTCTGTGATGCCAAACGTAACGCCATTATGACGACTAAACGCTGCTACATAAACTCCGCTCATTGGTTCTCCTGCAACATTCACGACGTTTCCGCTGATGGAATTATTTGTCGGAGCGCCCCACAATGATAATGTGAAATTAATATTTTCAAGTGTTGTATCAGTGGTTACGGCAATATCATCTGCTTCATAAAGAGAAACTTTTTCATTATAAAATTCAACGCGATAATCTTCTTTTTTCGCAGAGACTTTAAAATGTGTTTCTGTCGTATTATAGCGTGTAAATGTTATCTGATAATTTCCTTCTGTATCAGTTACTGCTGACATTGTGGAATCATTTCTTCCCCCGCAATGACCATGTCCGCGATTCGTCAGCACGCGAACTTTTGCACCTTCGAGTGCAACATTCTGGTCGTCAGTAACTTTACCTTTTACGGTAATAGAGATTTCCTGCGGTTGTGGGATTCCATAACTTATATTTTCAATGGTCTGACCATCGGCAATTGTAAGAACCGTCGCGTCTGCGATTGCGCGTACATTATCGTAGAATTCATAATACCACGGAACCTGTGTATTTACTTTTGCCCAGCACACAGAATAATAATCACCCGGTGTTACGCTGACAGAATAATTACCGTTTGAATCTGTCATTGCATAGAAGAAGCGATGATGTTGATGCCCGCCGCCATTTGAATCATTCTCCGCTTGGAAGAAATCTACATACGCATTTGCAACGGGTAATCCGGTACCGTCAAAAGTTACTGTTCCGGTAATTGTTCCTTGCTGAATAGGGGTAATTTCAAAATCAAGTGTTTCTGCAACTTCAATTTCTACATCATATTCCATTTCATCTTCATAGCCATTTGCTTCGCAGGTTACAAAATATTCTCCCGGGAAAATTCCGGAAATTGAATATGCGCCATCTGCCCCTGTTACTGCAGAATATCCCGAATCAATTGTACCGGGATTATGATGACCAAATACCGTAACGGTTGCTCCTTCAACAGGTGCGCTTGTTACGGAATTGATGACCATTCCAGAAAGAGAAGCGTCACCGGTAATTTCTTCCATCGAAAAATTCACATCAGTAAGTTGTGAACCGTTTTCAACGAGAATTGTATCTGCGTGCACATAACTTACGTATCCCCACTTCTGCGATTTAAGAATATATGCGCCGGAATGAATATGATTGAAAGTATATGCACCGCTTTGTGATGAATATGCATTATACCGTGCGCCATTGGATGAAGTCAATGAAACAGAAACTCCGCTCAATGGGTCGCCGGAACTCTTTGATACTGTCCCTGCAACAGAACCATACGGCGATGTGTTTGTTTGCAAACTAAAATTCACTGCAACAGCAGTTGTTTCATCTGCAATTTCTATCGGTCCTTTGTGGCTTGTTTTAAAACCTTGTTTAGAACAATACAGAAAATACGTTCCGTTCACAACGTTTTCAAGTGTATAATTTCCGCTTGCGTCGGAGACAGCAGTAAACACTGTTGAATCATTATTATGACCATACGCAGAAATTTGCGCTCCCTCTACTGCTACACCATTTGAAGTTGAAACAACTCCGTTGATAGTTCCTGCAATAAGAGGTAATGTAAATAAATAACCTGCTACAAGCAGGAAATATAAAATAGAACGTTTCATAGTTTTATTTTGGTTAAAGTGATTAAAAAATAGAGTGAGATATTTTGGAACTTTACCCGTCATCAAGCGAAGTAAAATAACCTGCAGTTAATTCCACTTCGCTTTTTAATGACAGGTTTACGAGGGGTTCCGCGCATCTATAAACAATTGGTGTGCCAAAGTTGGGTAAGTAGGTTTTAAGTAAAAGCAGAATTTTAAGATAATGGCGTTTTTATGCTGAAACGTCAAAAAACAGCAAAAAAAATTTTATATAGGAGAATTATTTTTAAAAAAAGAGAAAAATTTTTCCCTGAAGCCAAAGAAAAATAATTATCGCCAGATTTTGTGCGCAAATTTTTCGTGTTGCGTGGAAAAATTTGCCGAGTCAATTATCTTGAAATGGGGAAAGCGAATTTCAATCGGGAAGACAATGATGGGATATTCTTCTCTTCAAAAGAAACAGAAATGCGAAGCGAAGAATTATTTGCAGAAAAATAGAGCAGGTCAATTTGTGAGTACATCCACAGTAAAGCATACGAAGCAATAAGAATATTTCTTGTTTTATACGATGAGTTATATTGCCCGTATTTCTCCTGAATTAAAAGCGGCGTTGTTTCTGCGAGATATTCGTTCTCTTTTGTTTGCGTATCAAAAATCGAATATATCATTACGCCCAATGTTACTGCGCTGAGCGAAGAAAGAATATAACCTTTCGTGTCATCGGAAGAATAAAAATGTCCCCATCCGGGCAAAATGAGAGAGCGAAGCATCGCACTTTTTCCTTGTGCATCGTTTTGTGTCTGTGGATGTTGTGGGAAAATAACGGAATCTTTTTTTTCTGATTTCACCTCCAACCGTCGCTCCATAATTTGCTGAAACTCTGATTGTACGGTTGTAAAAAAATCAATTATTTTCGGAGAAATTGTTGTAGAGTCCAATTGAAAATCATTATGCACAAAAAGAATTTCAAAAAAACTTCTGCGCGCTAAATCTTCCTCTGAAAGAGAAAAATGCGCAACGGCTTTCATTATGTACAGGTCAATAAAATTTTGTTCCGTTAGCCGCTCTTTACGCAACAGAAGTTTATCTGCAATCTGCACTACATTGCGATACTCAAAAGATTCATACGCGGCGCGAAGTTCCTGAAGCGGTTTATTTTCCTGCGCAACAAGCGCACCACACCAGCCGCAAAGCAAAATCAGGAGAACTACTTTCATTCCTATTTTATTAAAAGCATTTTTTTTGTTGCTGTACGCTCGCCGACTGTTAACCTGTAAAAATACATTCCGCTCGTTTCTCCTTCTGCGTTCCATGCTATACGGTGTTTTCCTGCTTCCATTTTTTGATTCAGCAACGTTGCAACTTCTTTACCATAAATATCAAATATTTTCAATGTTACATTCCCAACAACCAACAGCGAAAATCCAATAGCCGTTTGCGGATTAAACGGATTTGGAAAATTTTGTTCCAGTAAAAATGTTTGCGGTAATTCTTCCGTTTCCCGTACATTTACCGTTGAATCGTACGTCTCAATTGAATGAACAGTATTTTGATTTTGGTCTACGCCGCCAAAAAGGTACAGTTTTCCATTGAGTATTTCTGCCATTAAATACGAACGTGGAGTATTGAAACTTTGCGCCGAACGAATAGAGTAGCCGCCCGGATGCACTTTGAATATTTCTGTTGTTTTAAGCGCACTGTTACTTTCATTGATGCCGCCAAGAATCATTATTTCGGTTTCACTGATGCGCACTGCTTTTCCATACGCGCGAGGACGAAGCAAATTTAATGGTAGTTCTTCGTACGTATGCGTTGCAGTATTGAATTTATAAATATCTCCTTTGACAGAATTAAACTCTCCGCCGAATAAATAAATATTGTTGCCGATTTTTTCTATCATTTGCCCTTGCGGCAAATGGCGATTGTGATATAAAGAATCGTTGGAATACGTAACCGTGCGCGAGGGAATATTGTACTCAACGATATAGGGAAGAGATGCGACGGGGGAAAAAGGATATGTGTAGCCGCC
The DNA here is from genome assembly GCA_964358705.1 of uncultured Chitinophagales bacterium. Classification (GTDB taxonomy): domain Bacteria; phylum Bacteroidota; class Ignavibacteria; order UBA10030; family F1-140-MAGs086; genus JBBTJF01. The sequence goes on along the minus strand of CAYHPL010000004.1, from coordinate 162,041 downwards.
GAAAATGTAATAATTATTGTTATGAATTATTCCTGCCGCCGAAATCCGTGTGAACATTGTGCTGGAATCTATCGCCGTGACGGTGTAAGGATTTGAAAGTTTTGCTGTTTCCATTTTTGTAACAGAATCAAAATTTCCACCGAAATTAAAATCGCCAAAATACAGCGCGGAATTATTGTACATATCTGCAACAAAACGGGAGCGTGAGCGCTTCATATTTCCCACGAGCTGCCAGTGATTCGGCGGAACAAACGATTGTATCCACGGTACGCGCTGAAATAATGAATCAGAGAATCCGCCAAGAATAAAAATAGTGGAGTCATTTGCTACAATTTCTGCGCCTGCGACAGCAAATGGCATTTCACCTGCATAATGCCATCCGCCTTGCGGTGAAGAAAATATTTCTCCGCAAAGTAACAGCGCGAGTATATATGTCATTAACGTTCGTTTCATTCTTCTTGTTTTCTTCGGATAATCATATAAAGCAATTTGTATGCCAGATAGTTTTTTAATTATTTTCAAACCGATGATACAAGCGTATTGTATCATTGGAATGAATGGAAACGGTACGTTCAAATTCCCCGAACTTCGTGTTCCGTACCGTTACAACATATTCTCCGGGAAATAATTTTATCGGCTTTTGTAACGGCGTTTGTCCTTTTTGCTTTCCGTTTACTAAAATTTCGCCCCAAGGAAATACATTATATTCCAAAAAACCAAACAATGTATCAAGATTTATTTTTATCACGGATGTTTGAGCCGCAACGATATTTATTGTTCTTTTGTATAACGGATAATCAGGATGCTCGAGCCGAACTTCGTGTTCTCCTGCTTCGATGCGCAAATTATTGCTTAATGGCGTTGTTTCCAGTTTCACCGAATCAATAAAAACATACGCCCACGGAAGACATTCTACGTACAACTCACCGAATTGCGGCGGTACAATACTCTTCTCGTTATTTACAATTTCTTTTTTTTCTTCCTTCATTGCTATTAAATCTTTTTCCGGATTTTTCTTTTCATTCACATCACTTGAAGAAATATTTTTTTGCGGCAATTGTGTAACTTCAGTTTCTTTTGCAATTGTATCTGTTGGGAGATTCTGCTTTGCGCTATCCAACGCGAGCGTATCATTGATTGCGAATTGCGGGCTGGTAATTTCCGGTTGCTCTTTTTTAAAATAGAAAACTATAAAAAGAACTGCCGCAATACCGATTGCAACGCTGGACGCTATTTTTTTTTTGTAACGAATCGTGTTCTTTTTTTCTTCTTTTACAATGACAACATCTTCCGCAACATTCAGCAACGTCAATATTTCGCTTGCATTTTTTCTCGTCTCTGCATTTTTTCGCAGAAGAGACTGGATAACATTCCGAATATTTTCATCCGTACTTTGTAATTGAAATGAAAAATGTTCTTCTTTGAAATTCAGAATGTTATTGATGGATTCATTAACATCCGCGCCTAAAAACGGATGCACGCCGGAAAACATTTCACACGCAACAATACCGAGCGAAAACATATCCGATTTTTCCGAAAGTTTTTCTCCTGCAATTTGTTCCGGCGACATATAGCTCGGCGTTCCAACCAATGCGTACTGATTGGTGAGCATTGAATCCGTTTGCGTTAACGCTAATCCGAAATCACCGATTTTTACTTCAAGCGAAGCATTAACAAATATATTTTCCGGTTTTATATCGCGATGAATGATGCGGTGTTCGTGCGCGTAACGAATTCCCTGCAACAGTTGTACGAGAATATTTTTCTTTTCCACTTCCGAAAGTTTTTTTTGCGTAAGTGTTGCGCGTAAATTCTCGCTTTCAAAATATTCAAAAGAAATGTAAAAGAACGTTTGAAACGCGCCGAAGTCCAGCACTTTTATAATATGCGGATGTTCGAGGCGTGCAAGAATTTTCGCCTCCCGTTTGAACCGCTCAATTATTTCCGTTTCGTGAATTACATACGTATTCAATACCTTGAGAATGATTTTTTTGCCGAGATAAATATGGTTCGCGAGATAGACTGCGGCAAACTCATCTTTTTTCAGCGTGTCAAGTATTTCAAATTTCTCAAAGAGAACGTCGGATTCGTGCGGCATTGTTTATTGCGCCTGCTCTTCTTTCAATTTCATCTGTACCCAGCGCACGGAAACGCCTAATGATTGCGCTGTCTGCGTTCTGTTTCCGTTGAATTCTTCCAGTCGCTTTTTCAGCATCAGCATTTCAAATTCGTCTAACGTACCGCGAAAATCCATAATATCTTTTTGTTCTTCTACAATAATATTATCGTCTGTTATTCTATCACCATCGCAGAGTATCAATGCGCGCTGCATAACATTGAATAACTGTCGCACATTTCCTTTCCAATGAAACCGCTCTAATTTTTGCAATGCGGCAGCAGAAAGAGGTATTTTTTTTCCTGCTGTTTTCTGAATAAAAAATTGTGCAAGCGCACTGATATCATCACGCCGCTCGCGCAATGGAGGAAGTGTAATCGGAAACACATTGAGACGATAGTACAAATCTTCGCGGAATTTTCCTTCCTTGACTAATTGCTGTAAATCTTTATTTGTTGCAGTAATAATGCGCACATCAATTTTTTTTGTCATCGTATCGCCGAGACGCATAATTTCTTTATTCTCCAGCACGCGCAACAGTTTCGCTTGCAGTGCGATGGAAATATCTGCAATTTCATCGAGAAAAAATGTTCCTTTGTCTGCAACTTCGAGCAACCCCTTTTTATCGTTATTCGCTCCGGTGAATGCGCCTTTTTTGTAGCCGAATAATTCGCTCTCCAACAAACTATCGGGAATGGATCCGCAAAATTGCGCGAGAAATGGTTTCTCTTTGCGCACGCTTAATTTGTGTATTGCCTGCGCAACCAAATCTTTTCCTGTGCCGCTTTCTCCAAGAATCAATACCGTTGCATCAGTCCGTGCAACTTTATGAATGAGGTTTGCAAGTTCGCGCATCGGTTTGCTTGCACCGATGATGTCGGGAAGTTGTTCTGTCGCTTCGAGTTTATTGCGCAAAATAACATTTTCATTCTGCAACATTTCGAGACGGAGAATTTTATCCAGCGCAAGCGTAACAAGATTGGAAAAGAAATGGAGAAAAATTAAATTCGCTTCGTTAAATTCTTTTCTGTTGGATTGACTGTCTGCAAGAATTACGCCCCACATTTTTCCATCGCGAAGAATCGGCACGCCGATAACGGATTTTATTTTCCGCAATTGAATACTCATAAACTGCGAGACATTCGGATTGCTTTGCGCATCGTGATACAGCAACGGTTTTTTGGTATTCACCACTTGCTGCAATACGCCGGAAGAAAATTCCGCAATATTTCCGATGCTTTCTTTATTCACATTGCGCGCGGAAATTATCGAGAAGGAATTTTCGCTTTCAAGGTACTTTACAAACACACCGCGCTCCGCATTGATAACATGAATCACCCAATCGAGCGCTTCTTCCATCAATGATTCTGCATACGATGCAGTATTGAGCAATTCACTGATGCGCAGTAATTCTTCAAACTGTTCTTTTGTTAATTCTTTTATGTAGCGGATGTTTTCCGCGGCGATACTATTCACGGAGAAATTTTTATGTATTGCTTTTGTTGGATAATAAGAAACGATGCGGGCTTTGAACGGCTGCGGTTACCAAATTCGTCAATGCACCAAATCACCCAAAAATATTCATCGTTTGTCGGCGTGGGGACAATCGGCGGCTCAACAATGATATCAATGCTGTCGGAAGAAATTTTTTCTTTCGACCATTTCAGTTTGGGTTCTGTTTCATCGGTATAAATTTCAATAAAATAGGAAAAGCGAAATCCCGGTGTGAACCGCTTCCATCGTAATAGCGGCTGGAGTGTTACAATGGAATCCTGGTCTTTCGGCGAAAGAGTTTCTACTTCCTGTTCAATTACGCGCTTGACCGTTGCAACGCCAACGGAATTCACACCACGATTTTTTTCTTTTACAAACAGAGAAAAATCTCTGCCGACCGTTTCTACGAGTGATGCAAGTTGCAATTCAAAATCGGAAAACTCCCCTTCAAAATATGCGGCGGAAATTTTTTTCAACGGCTTATTGATTTGTAATTCGCTATTCACAAGAAAAACAGAATCAATATCGTCGTCATCTGTAACACTTACTTCTGCAACGAGAGAATATTCCGTTTGACTGTATTTATTTTTCACAACGCTGTAGAGTGCAGCATTAACAAGTTGCGGCAATGCGTTCAGATTTTTTGTAATGGAAATTTTTTTCTGCGCTTGCCAGCGAATAAAAACGGAATCGGCATAGAACCCGATTTTTTCAAAATAGAGCCAGCCATCATTTGGCTGTAAATTTTTCAACGAAAATTTTCCGTCTGCTTTTGTACGTGTATAGAAATTTTCATTCTTCCAGAAAACGGAAACATTGCTGATGGGAAGTTGTGTGCGTGTATCTGTACGGATTATTCCTTCGAGTGTGCAGAGTTTGTTATTGGAATTATCGGGGTCGAGTGGGTTATTGTGCGGCGCGTTGCAGGAAAATAGCAATGCAGACAACACCAAGATACACAGCGCAGGAAGGTGATTCCACGCGGTGTATTGGAGTTGCTGTCGTATTCTTTTCATTGTGAATTTATTTTTCAAAACGCTTTGCGATAAAAAATGCGCAAAAAGTTAGAAGTTTTCCGAGAGAGTACCAATTATTCCGGTAAAATCCTTACAATTGAAATTGTAGGGAACAGTCGCGACTGTTCCCTACGATAATTTTCTATCGAATAAAACCTTCAAGGTTTTAATAAACCTTGAAGGTTTTTCTGTTGCCATTATCTTTAGATAGTGGATAAATGTTCCACTAAATTTTTGGGCTTTAGCCAAATGTGATAGATGTAGGAAAATCATATTTTGTTTTGGCTAAAGCCAGTTGGGTTTTATTATTTTCTCCACTACATAAATGTAGTGGCAAACATAAATGTAGTGGCAATGTTTCCTACCAAAAAAAAAATTTTAAAAGGGTAAAGTGTAAAAGGATAAAAGTATAAAGCGTTAATCCTCGACGACACGAAACCCGAAACCGTTGTAACGACCGTCGGGGTAGCCGTAGCCGTAGCGAAACGCGACGCGGCTATCGAAATCGAGGCTGAGGAACGAGCCGCCCCGCAACACACGATAGGTTCCGCTTGTCGGTCCTTGGGGGTTTGTTTGCGCATTGCTGCTGTAATCTCCATACCAATCATTACACCATTCCCACACGTTCCCGCTCATATCGTAAATGCCGAGTTCATTCGCTTGCTTTGTCCCTACGCTATGTGTTTGATTGGTATTATACCACGCAACGGAACTTACGCTATTACTTCCGCTGTATTCGTATCCGCGAGATTTATTACCGCCACGCGCCGCGTATTCCCATTCCGCTTCTGTCGGCAAACGGTAATTCTTTCCTGCCTTTGCATTAAGTTTTTGTAAATAATCTTGTATGTCGTCCCAACTTACTTGTTCTACCGGTAAATCATCTCCTTTAAAATTACTCGGATTATTTCCCATTACTTCTTTCCACTCTCTCTGCGTTACTTCATATTTGCCAATATAAAAATCACTGAGTGTTACGCGGTGTTTTTCGTTTCCTTCTCCCATTTCAAACGTGCCGCCTTGCACAAATACCCAATCGCAATTTTCTTTTTCTGCAATTACCACTTCATAATTTTTATTATGCGCAATATCGCTCAGCGTAATTTTATTAATAGAGGCAATGAGAGTTGGAGAAAGTGTAACATTTGTTTTTACTTCAAGCAATGTTTCACTTTCGCGGAGCGTTTTTGCATCTTCGCGTGCTACACGTAATTGTATTTCCTGACAAGGAGAAAGTTTGCTAATGTTTTTATTGTTCACATCAAGTGTTACAGCAAAACTTCCGTTGTCCACATCGTATTTGCCCAGCGTAACGGCAACATCGTTTTTCTCTACAACAAATTTTCTATTAGTGAGTTGGGAAATTTGGTCATCGTAAATACTTGCATTTTGTTTTTTTAAGTCGTTGTATTCTGTTTCAATGCGCTGGCGTTTGCTCGTGTTGTTCTGCAAGCGTTGGTTATACTCACCTTGCGTTTCAAACTCGCCGCGCGGTTTGTCGTCTGTTTCAAGTTGCAGCGCTTTTTGTTTTTGTGTTTCTACATCGCTTGTAACGTTGGCAATTTTTCGTTGGTATTCTCTTACTTTCTGTATTGCACTTTCCAGCGTAAGTTCTTCTTTCGTTGCGCTTTCTATTTTTTTCTTTTCTACATCTACGAGCGCGAGGAGTTCCTGTTTGCGTTTTTGCTCTTCAATCTGCCGTTGCCGTTCTTCTTCCCGCTGTTGCTGTTCCCTTGCTTCGAGTTCTCTTTTCTTCTGCAATGCCGCAAGTTGGTTTTTCACTTCTTCCTGCTGTTGTTTATTTGCGGCTTCTTCCGTTTGCTTTTTCTGCGCGGAGAGTTGTTGGTTTTCTTCTTCCAATTTTTTCAACTCTGCCTGCAAGAGTTCTTCGGAGGAAATATTCTGTGTTACTTTCGGTATAAATACAAAATCTCCTTCGCCGAGTAAATTGCCAAACTGCGGGTTTTGTTTGTGGTGTCTGTCGCTCGCATCGCTGAAGACATCTTTCGGCACGGAGTAACCGATTTCTTTTGCCGTAATGTAGTGTTCCGCGTTCTTCAGTTTTTCTAAAAATCGTCCGGTAAAAACGCTGTGTCCAAACAAACCGCCATCGAGCACTTGTTCATTTTTTCCTCCCGCCGTCAATACTTGCCGCACGGGTTTTTCGGTAATGGTTTTTAAATACTCGTAATTTATTTTTTCTTCTTTCTCTGCGCCGCGTTTGGCAAGCAGCGTTCCCGAGTAACACGCATCTATAACAAAGAAAATATGTTTTGCTTTCAGCGTGTTGGCAATGTTATCACGCAGTTCCACCATCGAAATATTTTTATACATTTCGTTTTCCTCGAGCGAACCATCATAGGGAATAATAAAGCCGACATCGCCGCTCATTCCTTCCTGCGTGTAACCGTGTCCGGCAAAGAATACCAAGACGGCATCTTCACTCGTGGCGGAAGATAAATCGCCTTGCAGCACTTTGAGTATGTTGTCTTTTGAAGCGTCGTCGTTGTAGAGTTGGTAAAATTTTTCGAAGGAGAATTTTTCAGCGAGAAGTTGCTGCACGCCTTTTGCATCGCTCACTGCATTCTTGAGTTGCAGATTGTAGTTGAGATTTTTGTAGCGGTCAATCCCGATAAGCACGGCGTAGCATTTGTTGTACAGCGGCAATTCCTGCGGAATGTTGTTAATATCGTTCACGATTATTTTCATTCCCCGTTTTTCCTGTCCGAAAATAATAGAGATGGAGAAGAGCAGTAAAAATATAATTTGTTTCATAGTGGTAAAAGTAATTTTGTACTGAGAAATTTTGCGGGGAAAATATAAGAAAGAAACGGCGAAAAATTTCTATGGTAATTCAACACAATTTTGTCAATCTACGGTGATTTAGTAATTTTTGCCCGCATAATTTTGCCCTGTGGTGTAATTGGCAACACACGTGACTCTGGATCACGGTAGTTCAGGTTCGAGTCCTGACAGGGCAGCAAAAAAAAATCCCAATGGCAAGTAGCCATTGGGATTTTTTTATTTTTGTGAAATGAGTGTTTATTTTTTTCTTGTACTGTACCAGCCGGGAACGGGTTGGCTTTCAAAATAAAAATCGTTTCTGGTATTATCGGTAAAATATCCTCCCGCATAGCGCGCAAGGGAATAAAATTCAGGAATGAATCCTGCGGATTTATTATTCGGTTTCAGTGAAATTCCTGTCGTAGAAAAATTACCATAGCGCACCACATCAAGAACAACTTCATTCAATGCAAGAACCGTATCAACACAGTTGAATGGCAATGAAAAAGGAAGAGAAGGGTCATTGGTAGCAGTAACTGAGCGAATAAAAGTTTCTTCGCGCTCAACAAGTTGAATTTCTCCGGTGGTGGGAAGATAAAACGTTGTATAGGGCTGATAAATTTTTCCGGCAGGAGCGGAAGGAAATATATCACCGATACTGATAAGCGTATCAAATCCGAACACAACCGGCGCCTGCATTACCGTCCATGCAGCATTTCCAATATCAGTATGGTCATCTAAACGGAAATAAAAGTTCGTATAAATATTCATCCCATTTGGCGCGAGTTGCGTAATCACGGTGAGTAAACTATCGTTCGACGTAACGGAATCGGGAAGACCTGTTGCAGTCAGCATAAACGTTGAAAACATTATTCCTGCGTGAACAATACTTAACGGAAGGTACATTTCTTTCATTCCAATTGGAATAGCGGGAGAAAATGAAAACGGATTTTCAAACGAAGCTTCTGCGCGAAATTTTAAATACATTGCTCGAATGGTTACGGTATCATGCGCAAGGAGAAATGGATCCACATTAACCGTATCCATAGGAATTGGACGACGAATAAGCGTGTCAATCGTTTTAACAAATCCTGTTGTCGGATTCATTAATTCAATCCACGAATACGTTCCCTGATGCGTTGGAGGAAGTGTAAAGACTTCATTAATAATCATGTGATTGGTTGATTGCGGCGGCGGAGAAGATTTACCGGGTTCCGTTGCCAACTTACAACCGGAGAACATTCCTGCACACGCAAGGAGAAAAGCGAGTGAGTAAAAAAGAATTGAGTTTTTCATTGTAACGTTATTCGATGATTAAAAAATTTATTACCAACCCGCTTCGAGAGAAATTGTATGCGTGCCGGGCAAGACCTGAAAACTATTATATCCGTAATCAAGCCGTACATTCGTTCCAACAAAAGAAAGGAGGTTGATGCCGAATCCTGCGGTAAAATTTTCAATTTCGTATGCAAATTTATAACCGCCGCGCAATGCGAACGATTCATTGAATGTGTATTCTGCGCCGACATTGTATTGCTCATCTGCGTCATTCGGGCGCGCAATTTGCAACGTGGAAATAATATGTGATTCATCCATTTGCCATACCGTTGTTGCAACGCCAAACCGCAATGCTGTCGGTAGCGAATACGGTTCACGGATAAACTCAACGTCATTTCCGAGATTCAGAATTCCGACACCTAATTTCGTTCGAATGTCAGGAATATCGTACAATGTTCCGATATCAAATGCATACGATGATGTCGTAATTTTATCGTTGTAGAGAAATGAGTAAATATACTTTGTCGCAAGCCCGACAGAAAACTGGTCGCTGATATTTCGCGCGAATGCAAGATGAAATGCATAATCGCCAGCGCGAAAATATTCTCCTGTTCCTTCCGGTGCGGCATTTGTCGTTACGAGCATATCGTCAGTGGTCAGCAATGTCATTCCGACGGCAATTGTTCCGATTCCCATATCGGAGAGATTGACGGCGGACCCGACAAATGCATGCTGAATATTTGCAAACCATTGCGTTTGGGTTGCGGCGATATTCAATCCTGAAACACTCATTAACCCTGCGGGATTGTATGCAAGCGATGTTACGCCTTCTGCCATTGCGACTGAAGCATTTGCCATTCCCACCATACGCGCAGAAGTAGGAATTTTTAAAAACTGCGCGGCAACAATTCCAGAACGGTTGCCCGCAAAAGAAATCGAAGCGCCATACAGAATTATCACACTGAGTAAAATAATTTTTTGAGAGAGCAATAAACTTTTTTTCAACATATAAATTTTAGAAATATGTGGTTAACGAATTACGACGAATTTTCCGACCTGTGTCCCAAATTTTTCCCCATCAACGAGTTCATCGGATTCGACAGAGAAAATATAAATGCCGCTTGCAATTGCACGGTTGCTTTCACTCAATAAATTCCAGTCAATTTGTCCGGCAATCGGGTCTTCGTGGTAGAGTGTAGCAACTAAATCTCCGGCGAGAGAATATATTTTTATGGTACATTTTCGTGGAACGTGTATAAACCGTATCAAACGTTTATTTTCATTCCAGCCATCTGTTTTGCCTTCCCATCCGCCATTTTCAAATGTGTAATCATCATCTACGCGATAGGGATTGGGTACAACAAGCACTTCATTTTTTCTTTCTGCCTGCGAAAACGGAAGCACCACTTTTACCCAATTTTCACGAATGGATGATTCCACCGGTTTCGTTTGCAACACAAACGTATCACCGCCCTGTACTTGTAAAAATTCATTGGGAATGGAAATTGATGTTACGGAGTACCAATATGTATTTCCCCGCACCAGATTATCATCAACATACGTCGTTTCAATGCCGACATTAAATTCAAACGGGTCATTCAGTAAATCAACTTGTTTCAACAACGTAAAACTTTCTTTCAGCGGTCTGTCCGATGGGTCAATACTGCGATAAATTCTGTATCCTTCAAAAACATATCCCCCGGTAGTATCTGAGCCGAATGGATTACGAGTGGAATCATTATACGCAATACGATTAGAATCATCCCACGCGGTTACGGGAGAATGGTCCCAACTTAGTTTTACTTTTCTGTTCTGAGTAAGGTCAACGGATTTTATTTTTGGGGACGGAGGAACAAAAGGCAATTTATATCCCAACCGATAAATTTCTACGGCGCGGGAGGCGTGTTCTTTCATATTTTGAATATCTCTTCCCGACACCATCGCTATAACAGCATTGAGAGATTCTCCTGCGGCAATATCAAACGGACCAAAAGAAAAAATAAAACGTGTATCACTCGGTCGTTCAAACGATTGATTTTGTGCAACTTGCCCCCATGCCATTAAATTATCATAACGTTGCGCGTCATCAGCATCGGGAATGTTATTTGTTGTAAAATCAAACCAACGGAAAGTATAATTCAATGAACTTGCTAATTTTGGAGAGTTTACAAACACGCATCCTACAGGGTCTTTTCTATATTTGGGATTGTGTATATATCCCAAGCGAAGTTCCGGATAATACCCCGAATAGTTCTGTATTGCGTAATTTGCATCGCTTACAGGACCGACATCGGCATCTACAAAATATCCTAGATACGTATCTCGAATCTTGCGCTGACTTTTATTAATTATAGTAAAATCTAAAAAGAGAATACCGCTGGCATCTTCACTTGTCCAGTTATATGATTTTTGAATGATTTCGATTCCCATCGGAGTATGGCCCTCAACATTAACAGTTGGACCATAATCTTGATATTTGCAATAAAAATCTTCGTCGGAAACTTTTTTAAATGGCATATTTGCTCCCCAGTACGCATCCCAGTTATCCGGCTTGATATTATCACGTACAGCCCAGATTTTATCAAGTGTATCCGGACCGCCATACATTTCCTGCTTCGCCTCATTACCTTCATAACCGGCTGTAACGGCTTTCAAATAGGGTGGAGTATTGGGTACGACTCCGGTATCTATCAGTCCTCCCACCCACAATCCTGCACCGAATAAATGCTCGTAGCGCGGTTCAAGATATTCCAATCCCATCGTGTCATCAGGGGGATCTACTCCGACATTCCACGCACGTCTTCCAATTGTTCCGTAATTGCTCATCATTACTTTCATATCAGTGCGAAGTCCCTGATATGCATGGGAATAATTAGGTGGAATAGATGAAGTGCGAAGAGAATTTTTTGTTCCTGTTTTTTTCTTTTGTAATTCTCTTCCCTCTGTATCCGTTGAGAAAATAAAAAAGAGACAGATAACAGAAAGGAGAAATGTAATTTTTATGTTTTGCATAACGTATTTCAAAAAAATGTTTTATGAACCGAAATTTACTTTCATTCCTAATAAAATTTGTCGCGGATTTCCATAAATGTACGGCGGCAATTTGCCGGGCATTTGATACCATTGATAAATCTCCCGCGTTTCGTAATTAAAATCCCCGTACTGATATGGACGTCCATAATTGACATTAAATCCATCGCTAAGGGATGTAACATTTTTTTCATTCAGTACATTCAATACATCTAATGTCAGCGTCATTGATAACTTCGCCACAAGAGGAATATTTTTATAGAACGAAAAATTCATTATAGAAGAATTCGGTCCATCCGCAGTATTTTGTTTGTATGCATCTTCAAACGAACTTACTTTCTGCGTTGATGGTGTATAGGGGAAACCACTTCCGAATGACCATGTCAGCGACGCTCCCCAATTATTGATAAACGGCAAACCAAATAAGGTATAATCTTCATTATGTTCTACACGATAGCCAAGCAAAAGATTGACGGTATTCCGCTGGTCCCAATCAAGACGAATCTCGCGTGGTAACTGAAAATTTTGGTTGCTTGCATATTGAAACGGATTCGAGGAACGACCTTTTGCAATCTGATACGAATAACTGATGTTGCCGGAAAAATGATATGAAAATCCCTTACTCAGCGTAACTTCAAATCCACGTGAACTCGCAAAATCGCTGTTGAGATTTACTTTTACTTTTTCTGCGGGAATAACCGTAACATAGTCAAAAATATCTTTGTAAAAACCTCGCAACCCGATTGCCAAATCATCGGTAAGTTGATTTTCAAATCCGCTTTCATATTGTACTGTGCGCTGCGGCTTCAAATTCGGATTGCCTATTGTTATATCTTTATCAACGATGAATGGCGTGCGGAAATATTGGTTGCGCTCAGGAAATTGCAGAAAGTGTCCATAGTTAAAGAAAAATCCGATGCGCTCTGTAATAGGAAAATTGATTGCAAGACGCGGGCTTATTTCTCCGTGCGTAAGAGCATACATCAATTGACTATCGCCGGTTTTATTTTTTGTCCATTTTGCTTCCAGTCCCGTTGCATCTTCCCACGCTGTAACAAAATGTTCGCTAAAGACCTGATTCCCGACGTACAAATAATCATATCGCAACCCTACATGTAAATTTGCTCCGTAAAACTTCATATTATCCTGCACATACATCGAACCGGTTTGCGGATAGTTCAATAAATTCCAGCGATACACTCCATAACCGGGAAATAATCCTGTATCATGACGGATAGAATCTGGAAATGGCGCGCGGTAGATAATATTGTTGACGGTAACTCTTCCCAAAGGATAACTGATTTCTGTTGATAAAATTTCTTCAAGATTCAGTTCGATTCCTGTTTTCAGAAAATGGTTTTCGTTTATTGGCGAAACCAAATCAAATTTTATCGTTGAAACTTTTGTCTGATTATCTTTCCACGATTGACTTGTTCCTAAATCATAAAAACCATCGCGGCTTGGGTCATAAAAATTCGAATTCGTAATTGTTGAATAATACGGTGGCGTCAATCCTGCAACAGATTCATTTCTTCCAATTGTCAATATACTTCCCTGCAAGCGGAAATAACTATCCGTGCCTAAAAAATGCGTCCATTGAATACTCTGTTGCTCAGAAATATTTTCATTTTGCCGCGATGAGTCGGCAAGATTTCTCCACACATGGCGATAGTCGTGGTACGTTCCGAAATTTGCGCGGTACGCATAACTGATTTGGTCAGAACTGCTGTGATCGTAGCGCACTTTTCCATTAAAAGTAAACGCATTGGATAAACGGTCGCGATACGAAAATCCAAATAAATCGCCCAATGCTCCCTGCGCTTTTACTTCGCGCTGAATCGGATGATAAAAATCATTGTTGTTATAATTGAACGGTCCATCATCCTGACTGAAATCAGAAGAAATAAAAAAGGTAAGCCGTCCCGGAATATCAATTCCCATCTCAGGTAAAGCGCGTGATGTAATTGGCTCTGGTCCTCCGAAAGAAATGGAATAGTACGATTCGTTAAAGGAAGTCGCGTCGCGCAGTTTATCGCTGCGCATTTGCAATGAACCGGTATAATTTTCCGAGCCGGATTTTGTAACAATATTGATTACGCCCGATTGCGCATTTCCGTACTCTGCATCCATTCCGCTTGTTGTTACGCTTAATGTTTGAATTGCATTTGTCGAAATGCTTAATCCTGATGCGCTGATTGAATTGCCCACGCCGGAATTGAATTGCGAAATTTGTTCATTCGCTTCTTGTGTAGTTCCGCTGCTTCCTCCGAGAACGTCATTCACCGAAATGCCATCTACAATATACTGCACTTCATTAGCACGACCGCCACGCAGAAAAACATTGTTTCCTAATTTCACTGCGCCTGCCTGCATTTGCATTACATCCTGCACACTCTTTACATTGGGAATTTGCTCGATTGCTTTTGAACTCAACGTCTTTGTTGATGCCGTTGCATGCACGTTGACAATATTCCCTTCGCCCATAATTTCCACGCCCTTTATCTGCACAGAAGAGGATTTCATTTTTATATTGACTGTAACGCTGCCGCCTTCTTTTACTTCAATAGATTTTGATTCGTATGCTTCATAGCCGATAATGGTGGCACGGAGTGTGTATTTTCCTGCAGGCACATTATCAATTACGTATTTTCCCGATACATCCGAAACTGCGCCGCGCGATGTTCCGACAATGAGAATATTCGCATTGAATAATACATCACCACTGTTATCGTCTGTAATTTTTCCTACGATTTTTCCTCCCGCCGCATAAAGAGCAAGCGGAGAAATGAGGACGAGTATAAAAGCAACAATAAAAATATTTTTCATAAGAAATGTAACTAAATTTTTTTAGGGTAATTCACCAATATCCTGAAATGCTTTGCGCAGCGTGTTTTGTGTAACTGTTTGTGTTGTGTAATAAAGAGGAAAGCCGAAGTACACAATTTTATATGTCGGACCGATGTAGCGCACTCCTATCGGTTGCATGTGCCAGTCTGCTCTTCCGCTGCGGGAATGATAAGAATAAATTTTTTCTCCCAGCCCTTGCGGATATCCTACGATTATTGAATCCATCGCATTGTTCGGGGAAGGAAATAATTTCGATTCATCTATGGTAATATCGGGATAGCCGAATGAACCAAGTGCGCCGATACAATCTTTTGCATTCGTTGAATCACGGCTTATACTCTGTTCATTGATATGCAGGAAACTCTCATAGAATTCCTCTTTATCTGTTGATTCATAAATTCTCGAGTATAAATCCCAACTGCTGATAACCATTTTTCCACCGAGATTCAAATATGAACCGAGCGATGTCATTGCTTCGTGCTTTATCGGCAGCCGTCGAGCAACCTGCGCTCCAATGCCTCGTACTTTTTTCTCGGAAACAAAAAAGATGGCAGAATATTTTGCAAGAGAAAATAACGTCGGGAAGAAATTCTTTGGCGAAACCAAAAAATAATCACGCGGTCCTTGTAAATTTAAACTGCTCAATGCGCTGTCAAAGAAGGCGTATCTTGCTAATGGCGCAGGATTTTCCGGTCCGCTGATTGCTTGCCCGCCGCTCATAAGATTGAGCGAATCTGTATTATCAATAAATAAATAGCGCTTCACTCCTTTGATAAATTCAGGAACATACATTCTGAACCACAGGGTATCAGGCGAAGCATCCACTAACTGAAACTGATTCCGTGCGCGGACAACAAATCGGTGCACAACAGAAGTATCGAACCAGCCATTATTGGATGAATCACAGTACGATGCTTTTACTATTGCTACTTCAGCCGCGGAATACGGAGACCACGCGCCGCCATCAATTTGCCATTGAAACTCAAGTTGCGGACTCAATGTATCGCTTCCAAAAAACGGAATTTGCGTTCCAAGATATGTGGGCGTAAAATCAGGAAGCATAACAACGACACTGCGCGCAGTTTTCCGTCCGTTTATCACGCCTAAATCTGCATACGAAATTACTGTTTCGGGATTGTAAATATGCGGCGTTCCGAATGTTACCAATGCGGGAGTTGCATCTTCTTCGCCGTTGTTGTCCACTGCCTTCACTTCAAAGCGATGGGTATTGGTATCTGCGCCGGAATCGAAAATAAATGTTCCTGTACTCGGATTGGTAATTTCATTGGTGTTTGCAAGAGAAACCGTATCGCCGAATTGTACTATTGCTCTTCCGCTATCAAGCAATTTATTGATGCTGTCTTTCGCTGTTGCGGTGAGAGTAGATAAATATTTAAATATGCCGGGAATTGCTGATGGCGATGGGTTTGTCTCTTGCACTTCGACAACAAACGAAGGATGAAGTTCGCCGGAATACGAGAGATTTATTATGGTGCGCCATGGCTTTGCTGTTGTTACACTTCCCTGAAATGTAACCCACCGAAAGCGGTATGCCGTTATAAAACCATCGTCATCTTTTCCTGACCAAAACAAAGAAACTTTGGATGAAGAAAACAGATGTGTTGTATCCGGCGGCGGAACATTGGCGATACTTGTGCGGGGACGTTTGTTCGGAGAAATTTTTCCGCGGTCGCTTGGATTTGTGCAACTGTACAACAGCAAGGAGACAATGAATGCAGCAACAGCATTCATAAAAAGTATTCGTTTAAAATTTATATCAGTCATTGAGTATAGTTATTGAATTTTTACTGAAGAAATTCTGAACTTCGGATGGAACCGCAGAATATCAAATCCCTGTACGATGCTTCTGGAGAGCGATGAATCCAAATCTGCCGTTACCGTTACAATCGTTGTCCTTCCTTCCTCAACAGGAATATTTTTTTTGAGGGAAATAACAGTTTGTCCTTCTGCGCGCGCATCATAAACCGACACGGGTACATTTTGAATACCGTTATAAAAAGAGAAGAAGGGAAGCGGAGAAAAACTCATGTCAAGTTGTTTGTACGTTCCGGGCGGTGTGTATGATTGCCCGATAATCATAGAAGAATCCCATGCGCGCGGCGCAAGCAAATCTATCTGAAAAAACGAACGGTCGGTTGCGCGCACGTCTGCAAAGACTTCCATTCTCGTATCGTCGCCGCGAATTGCAAAAAGGGAATTGACATTGCCGCCAAATGCGTGGCGTGTGGTATCGCTCGGAGGCGCATACGTTGTTGTAATGGTTTTCATTCGCACTTCCAATATGCCCGGCTGTGTAATTTGGAGAAGCGGTTCTTCTTTACATCCGTTCAATAAAGGAAATGAAAACAGTACGACCATCAGCGTTATATAAACGCGGGGGAGGGTAGTAGTTGTCATAGGAAATAGTTCAGTCTTAAAAAAAGCGGGTAGAATAAATAAAAAGGGAAGCACTTATACAAGAAAAAAACAGTTTTACTCCGTTGTTTTCTTTTTGAGTCAACTTATTTCAGGACGTTTCACCAATTTATTCATAACAATATTGTTCCTTTTTAAAAAAAACCCGAAAGAGTATTTCATCTTTCGGGTCGTTAGCGGTTTTTAATTTGTTTGGTTTTTGTAAGAAAATTGTAGCGTAAGAGTGAATCTTGCGCTACAGTTAATTGAAAAACATGTTGTTATCTTATCAGTCGAAATCCTAAATTTACTTGTTCAAAATGCGCATCACCGGTAAACACATTAACAATATTCATTTCCTTCATTACGACAAAAGAAGTAAAATCCACAAAAGAGATGTCGGGTTTATCAGCATAGCGTTGGAGAAGAGCAAACGACTTATGCAATAATTGTGCATCAATCATTACAAGATGAAGTATTTTATTTTCAGATTCTTCGAGCATTTGCGAAAACCATCGGATCGCTTTTTCGTGACCGACAATTGGGCGTAACGTCGTTAGTGATTCCGAGAGAACATAGTCGCTTGTAACTAGAAACGCAGTTTCTTTCAGTACCTGTTCTCTATAAGTTTTTGCGGCAAAATCGTGATAAGCATCATGTTTGTCCACAAGTGCAACCCAAGCCCACGTATCAACAAAAACTTTCATCTGGTTACTTTTTTGGGGAGTCCATACGCGTAATGGTTATGTTCAGCCGCACCGTCGCCTACCGCACCGCTGCCAATACCAATGAATTCCTGCAGTCGCTGTAAATCTTTTTCGCTTAAAATCCGCTGCTCTTGCAAAAGAGAATCAATATATGCTATTACTTTGTGCTGTTCATCTTCATTGAGTAGCGCCAATTGCGATCCGAGTGTTTCTATGATTGAGGAAGACATATATTATTCTTTTTTTTAATTTGACTGAAAATATTATTTTCTGTATTCTATTTCTTCGGCGTTCCGTACATATAATGGTCGTGTTGTTCTGCGCCATCGGAGAGTGTACCGCTTCCCACCGCAATGAGTTCTTCCAACTCCCGCAAGTTGTTTGCTTCTTCCGTTCGTTTGTGATTAAGCAGCGATTGAATAAACGCAAGAACTTTTTGCTGTTCATTTTCATCCAGTTGCGTAAGTTGCTGTTCACATTGAACGTGTGTTTCTGATTGTGTCATAGTGGTGTAGTGTTCTTAATTTTTTCTGATGTAAAAATACAGAATTGCAGTAGAATGAGAAAAACAAACAAGCGGAAGTGTTTTACTCTTCCGCTTTTGTACTATTCTCCGTTTAAAGGAGGTGAGGAGGATGTTATTTCAGGAGTAATAATTTCTTCGTTTCAGAAAATTCGCCGGCAGTGAGGCGATAGAAATAGATGCCGCTTGGTAGTGCATTTGCATTGAACGTAACTTCGTGTTCGCCTGATTCCAGTATTTCGTTATTCAATAATGTTGCAACTTCTCTGCCGAGAATATCAAATACTTTCAATGAAACATTGCCAACAGCCAACAGCGAAAAGCCAATAGCCGTTGTTGGATTGAAGGGATTGGGATAGTTTTGAGAGAGCATAAGTTCTTCCGGTTCATTGCCTTCAAATGAAATATTTTCAATTTCATTTTCTTTGCCGCTACCTCTGCGCAATATTTCCACTTCATCAATCCGCACGGCATTTGTTAATTGCAGGGGACTCCAACGGAGTGTATCAAATGACGAGCGAAACGCTGCGTTAATATCCCGCAATGCAATTGCCATGGAATTATATTCTGCAGTTGGTGTTGTGCCCGTATAATAACGCTTGTAATACGTGAGCATGGTATCTGTCATCGCGGCAATTTTAGTAAGTGTTTTTTTCTGTATCTGCAATCTCTGCGTAACGAATGTATCTGGCTGCAACGGATTGTCGTATATCAGATTTCCAAATTCAGGATTGGTGATGCTGTCATTTCCCGCGGCGATATTTACTTTCAATGCAAATAATTCGCCAACAAGCAAATTACTGTATTTTTCCGACTTGAGGTTTTTTTGTTCTTTCAAAAATGCTTTTCCCATAAGCAAATCATAGCCGCGTGATGTTCCTCCCTGAGTCAATGTCTTTTGCACATCTTTGGATACTCCAATCATCCGTATCCATCCGTATTTTTTCACACTATCCTTATCAACTATCCATTGCCCTTTGCTGTTCTGTTCCATAAATGCAACACCAAGTACCATTCCACCTGGGTATTTTGCATTCGTTTTATCTTTGAGTTTTTCGAAAGAGCCTGTGCCGAAAATTGTATCAAGAACATTGCCTGCCGTTGGCATTCCCTGCGGTCGTAGGATTTTTTTATCTTTCTTCACTTTTACCGCCGTTGTTTTCAAATCTTCCTGCGAAAAGGAACGAAAACGATTTGAATCTATATTTATATATATCGTTAACAGTACTTTCTCCGATGCACTTCGTGCGTTCGCTGCATCGCGCACATAAAATGAAAACGAGTCCGCGCCGACAAAACTATAATCGGGACGATAGATTATCTCGGCAGTTTTTCCGTTCACCCGGGTTATTTCTCCCTGAAAATCTCCGTGCGCTGGCTGTGCATCAAGTATAAATGTCAGCGTTGTATCATTTGCATCGAAATCATCGCCGGTAAGCGTAATTGTTTTCGCTCTGTTCTTTTCTACTAAATCACTTCCTGCATTGGCTGTTGGCGGATTATTTAATGTTGGGTTTGTTTTAAATGTTGAATCCGCACCATACACCAAACCGAAATCATTTGCTGCAATGATACGATAATGATACGTTGTGTCTGTTGTAAGTCCCGTAAGTATTGCAGAAACAAACACGGTATTATTTCCATTTACTGAACTTGGCGATGCCGCAATGGAATTTCCATAACTTGATGTCGTTCCGTATTGAAATGAAACTGTTGTAGGTAATCCTGCCGGACTAATTGAGCCATTCACTGTCGCGCGCGTTCCTCCGATTTGTGATGCCGAAAGTGTTGTTACTACTGCGCCGGTATTTTGAATAAACACTGCTCGAATGGAATGGTTCGCCGTTACACTTTCAAACGGATAACTTTGGGGTGTTCCTACATAATCTCCATCCACAAGAACACTATCTATTTTGTAATTCTGGTTCGGTGTAATATTGAATGTTGCACTTCCTCCGTGTTGCACTATTTGCGTTGGCGTTATTGAACCATTTGCACCTGCTGTTGAAGTGAGCGTGTATGTTTTTAATGCAAACGTTGCAGAAATGGTATGTCCGTTCGCAGTTACGTTCTCGAAACAATAATAAGTAGTGTCTCCCAATGAAATGTCTCCATCCACTAAAACATTATTTACTTTATAGCCATTCGCAGGCAAAATAGTATAGCACACCGTATCACCGCAACTTGCAATCCACGTTCCCGACGGTGAAATACTTCCGTTCGCGGCGGCAAAAGATGTAAGCGTAAATGTCTTTTCTTCAAAATATGCAATAACAGTATGAACGGCAGAAATATTTCTCAGCGTGTAGGGAGAAGTATTGGCAACCGAATCACCATCCAATGTAATTTTTGCAATTTTGTAACACGAAGAATTTGGCGTAACAGAAAACCGGATACTATCGCCATATTGAACAATCGTTTCACCCAATGGAGTAATCATTCCCTCGCCGATTTTAGATGATGTAATTACATAACTATTTATTTTAAACACTGCGCGTATTGTATGATTTGCAATAACATCGGTAAATGTATAATGCGAACTATCTCCTTTATACGCTCCATCAACGATAATACTATCCACATGATTTCCGGCGTTGGGAGTAAAGGTAAACATTGTATCTCTTCCCGAGCCGATACTGATTGTTCCCGATGGAGAGATGTTTCCATTCCCTTGCGTTGTAGTCGTGATGGAATACGTATTCATTACTATAGTAATCATTACTTTTCCCGTATCGTACAACGAGCTATCAAATGCGCGAAACTTCACACTATCTGTTCCGAAAACATTTGCTGTTGGCGTATAAGTAAATGCACCGGTAGTTTGATTAGTAATTTGAAAATTCCCTTTCGTTCCGTTTGTTATTACAAAATATGCAAGCGAAGCATTATCTATATCCGTTGCTCTTACATTTCCGCTCACGGCAATATTTTCGTTTGTTGAAATAGTTGTATCTATTGCAACGGGTGCATCATCCACAACATTTATTGTAACATTCACTGTTCCCGTATCATTCAGAAAGCCATCAAACGCACGAAATGTAAATACATCACTTCCGTTTTGATTTGTTGTTGGAGTATAAGTGAACGCGCCTGTAGTTGCATTGGTAATTGCTACGCTTCCCTTCGCTCCGTTTGTAACAATAAAATATTGAAGTGAAACATTATCCACATCAGTTGCGCGGACGTTACTATTTACTGCAACATCTTCATTTGTTGTTATGGAAGTATCTATTGCAATCGGAGCATCGTTAACTGCGTTTATTGTAACATTCACAATTCCTGTATCATTCAGCGAACCATCAAACGCTCTAAACGTAAATACATCACTTCCGTTTTGATTTGTTGTTGGAGTATAAGTGAACGCGCCTGTAGTTGCATTGGTAATTGCTACGCTTCCTTTCGCTCCGTTTGTAACAATGATATACGATAACGTAACATTATCCACATCCGTTGCACGGACGTTTCCGGATTTTACAATATCTTCGTTTGTTGTTATCGAAGTATCTATTGCAATTGGTTTATCATTCACAGCGTTAATAGTCATAAACACAAACCCCGTATCGTATAACGCGCCATCACTAACACGAAAACGCATTGTATCATTTCCATTCGCGTTGAGAGTGGGAGTGTAAGTAAATAATCCTTTTGTCGAGTCCGTAATTGTCAGCGTTCCTTTTATTCCTTGCGCAAGAACTTTGAAAGAAAGCGTTGTATTATCCACATCCGTTGCTGAAAGTGTATCAGAAAACGAAACATCTTCATTCGTAATTCCTGATGCGTCATTGGTAATTATTGGCGCATCGTTCACGGGTGTAACAGTAACAACTACTCTTCCGGTATCAAACAAAACACTATCGCTTACACGGAAAAACAACGTATCATTGCCGTTATAGTTTGTTGCGGGAGTGTAAGCAATGTTTGGCGGCGTTCCGGTAAGTGTTCCGTGATTGGTAGAATCAAGAATTGAAAACGTAAGCGTATTATTCTCCGCATCGGTTGCAGTGAATGTTATAGATTTAGGCGTATCTTCGTTAGTTGTAACAGAAGTATCGTGAGCAATGGGAGCGGTGTTTGTTGCCCAACCGTTGAGATGATACAGCGAATCAATTTCAGATGCACTTAACGCGCGGTTGTAAATGCGGATGTCGTCGAGAACCCCATTGAACCAGAAATCGTTAGTAGAATTAGTTCCAGAGCGATTACCAAATATTGCACCATCTGAGATACTAAGAGCATCAGACTTAGGAGGAATAGATAAAGGTGTATATGTATCTGCAATTTGAATTCCATCATAGTATACTTTAAGAGTTGAACCTTGACGCACTAAAATAGTTTGATGCCAGTTGCCAATAGGAGAAGAGATTGATGTGTAATATTCAGTATATCCGCCAGAAGGATAATCAATATAATGATGAACTTTGTTATCATTATCTATAATGAGTGCAAAAGATTTTCCATTTAGACTCGTATTGCCACGGAAATCTGCAAGATAATTTCGAGCGACAGAATTATAAGCATTCATTTTGAACCAAATAGAAGCTGTGAAATCGTTTATTGATGGAAGTGAGGAAGCGGGTAATGATATTAAATTATTATTTCCATTAAAACTATACGCACTATTTGCATTGCCAAATCTATCCGTTGTATCAGTTGCGCCGTTGTTTGTTCCATTATTTCCATATCCGCTTGAGTCATTCAAACTTCCATTGGTAAAAGGATAATACGCAGCAAGACCAAGATTAATCTTAAACACTGCGCGTATTGTATGATTTGCTGTTACATTGTTAAACGTGTAACTCGTGGTCGAATCTACTTTTGCATTATCAACGATGACGCTATCTATGTGATAACCGAAATTGGGTGTAATGGTGAATTGCTTACTTCTCGCATAGTCCACAGCAACATTTCCGCTCGGAGAAATAGAACCATTACTTCCTGATGTTGCGGTGATAGTTAATGTTCCTATATGATACAACGAATCTATTTCATTTGTAGTTAACGCACGGTTGTAGATACGGATGTCATCAATGAAACCGTTCCAATTTTCGCCTGTTGTTGGTGGGCATTGTTTTCCAATAAGGAAGATATTTCCAGTCGCTGGATTTGGTATTGAATTTCTTTTTTGTTTGAGGTTACCATTGACATAAAGGAATGTACTGTCGCTCCGCTTAATAACAACGATATTTTGCCAACTATTAAAGATAAAAGATTCTCCTGTATTTTGCCAATTGTCACCTACTCGAATCTGATAATTTTCAGCAGATCTATGATACCCTAAATAAAAAGGTTCGCCCGTTCCGCCTTGTGATAAAATTTCGCGAGGTCCTTCAACCTGATTGCTCAGCGCCCAACAAGCGACTGAAAAATCACCTGAAATCGGCATTAGGTTTTCAGTCGTATTAATATAACTGCTACTCCCATCAAACCCATACGCACTGTTTGCATTTCCAAATCTATCGCTCGTAATTGTTGCGCCGTTCACTGTGCCGTTGTTGCCATATACGCTTGAATCGTTTGCATTATTATTAAATGGATAATAGGCGACGAGAGATGGATTGGCAAGGTTGTTTTTGAAAATGGAAACAGTGTTTGAAGTTATATTAGCAACTGCAATATCAATATCACCATCGTTATCAAAATCGCTGGTAATGGGAACGCGAGGACTTCCACCGGACAAATATGTTGTACCAACAGAATAAGTCCCGGTTGCATTATTTATAAGTATAGAAATATTATTTGAAGTCCCATTTGCACTAATCAAATCCAAATCTCCATCGTTTTCAATATCTCCCGAGACAAGACCCACAGGATCTTCTCCATTCACATTAATTTGTGAACTTTGAATATAAGTACCATTCCCATCGTTTTTTAAAATTGATACATAATCTGAATATGAATTAGCAACGGCTAAATCTAAATCACCATCAGAATCACAATCATTTGCAACAATATACCACGGATTGCTTCCAACGCCAACAGTCGAGGTTTGAGTAAAAATTCCTTTACCGTCATTTTTTAGTATTGCAATTTGTTCTGCAACACTATTCGATACCGCTAAGTCAAAATCTCCATCGCTATCCCAGTCACCTGAAGTTATAAAATTTGGATAACTTCCGACACCAAAAGTATTGCCAACTGTTAAATTTCCATTTCCGTCATTAAGTAATATAGAAACACTATTTGAAGGAAAGTAATGTAGCACTGCAATATCTAGATCTCCATCTCCGTCAGCATCAAAGTATGTAATACTATGCGGATATGAAGAAACATTTGTATTTAGAAGTGTATAATTTGAATTTCCATTATTTAATATCACAGTGATTGTATTTGAATTACGGTTTGTTACGACTATATCCAGATTACCATCGTTATTGAGCTCACCCAAAATAACGTAATCAGAACCATCTCCTACCGAAATAACTGTATCAGTTTGAAAATTACCGAGTCCATTATTTTTTAATAGCGATAAATTGTTTGAAGCATCGTTTGCAGTAACAATATCAATATCCCCATCATTATCTAAATCACCCGAAGTCATTCCTATTGGTAAGTTTCCAACAGTAACCGTACTTGTATTCGTAAACACACCATTCCCTCCGCTCACATCCACCGTAAACTGACTCACAAAACTCTGCACACTCGTATTGGTATTATCTTTTACATTACTCGAAACATTTACCGTAACCACTTCGCCATTCTTAAAATCAGTTGTCGGATTAAATGTTGCAATCGTATTTCCTCCGCTAAATGAAAAACTACCTCTGTGTCTTCCACTCACGCTTCCCGATACGATGAATGAAGTTGTATCATTAAACGAACTTGTGCTTACTGCTGTATTAAACGTAACTTGCACATTTGCCGATGGAGCAACATTAAGCGCGTTTTGTGCAGGAGAAATAGCATCTACTTTTCCATTTGCCCAATTATTTAAGTGATACAGCGAATCTATTTCATTTGTAGTTAATGCGCGATTGTAAATAGTGATATCGTCCATCTGACCATTCCAAAACCTATTCGGGCCATTATCACCAAGATTATATTGCCTTCCTATACCCAATTTTGATGCTTCATATACTACACTACTCGAAGCAACCGTTGAAGAAACATTCGCTCCGTCAATAAATACTTTAATAGAATTTTGGTCCTTTTGCAACACAACATGCTTCCAAACATTTGGTGTTAGTACAAATCGTGCATTTGATGGTCCTTGAGAAGTTCTCACAAAGAAGTTGTATACACTAATTGAATCCATTACCTGTTCACACGACCAACTCCGAAATGTATTATGATTATTCTCAATAATTGTAGAATATGATTGCTGTGTAATACCCGCTTTAACCCACATTGATATAGCAAAATTATCGAAGTAAAACCATGTCCCCATTTCAATGCGGTTGCTTACTCCATCAAACCCATACGCGCTATTTGCATTACCAAATCTATCGTTGGTAATTGTTGCACCGTTCACGGCGCCATTATTTCCGTTGCCGCTTTCATCATTTGCATTATTATTAAATGGATACGAAGCAACGAGAGAGGGAACATTAAAACTTGTTCTTGCAATATTGGAGATGCGAACTTCATCTATGAGACCGTTGAAATCGTGCTGCGATCCTTGACCTAAATAGCCGATTCTGATAGGATAATTTTGATGCTGAAGAGTAGTGTTAGCATTAGAATTGTTTGCCATTAGTACGCCGTTGATATACAGCTTTTGAATCCCTGCATTGCCATCCCAAACTCCTGCAATATGATACCATATTCCTTTAGTAATTTTCACAATGTTTGGCGTTGAAGTTCCGCTGAAACTACCAACAAAAAACCTCACCATGCTATCAGCGCTTATTGTAAGGAGCCATTCATATTCACTGAAGTCCGACTTCTCCTTTCCAATGATATTTCTCTCACCATCAGGCGGAAAGGAATCTGCTTTGAGCCAACATTCAATCGTCAGAGTTTTTGATATTGAAAAATCAAAGGAACTTGAGTCATTTATCTGAACTACCCCAGATGTTCCATAATACTTTCTCGCCTTCCCAAATCTTCCATTTGTGATTGTTGTCCCTGTTGCAATGCCGTGGTTTCCGTATTCACTTGCGTCTCCAACAAAATTGGTGCTGTCTTCATTAAAGTGCATAAGTAAAACGGTATTTGCATCGGGAGTGTATTCGTTGGTGAGTTGCGGTAAATTTATCGGAGCAGATGAAGTAATCCATGTCGGTCCATTTACTAATGTTCCGTTGTTTCCATTTCCGCTTGCATCGGCAGTTGTTGTTCCCGTTCCTTCATCAAACTTCCAATATCCCTTAAGGTTTGCAAAATTGGGATGTGAACCAGTAACAGATTTGTTTATCCATTGACGAATAGTTATGGAATCAAGAGCCGTGTTCCAGATGCGGACTTCGTCAAGACTTCCCTTCCATTTTTCATTGCCATCCCATTGTCTTCCGAAAAATAACGAGTCGTTTTGACGCGGGTTTTTGAAAAGTGAACTGCTTGTATTTTTCAAAATACCATTGATATAAAGATAGGTGAACGGCGTATCTTTAACCACGGCAATATGGTTCCACGCGTTAAACGGAAATTTTACTAATGTGTTTTGCCAGTAATCTCCAGCACGAATAGATGAGTCACCCAACTGATAGCCGATATAAAAATTTCTTCCATTTCCCGATGTTGAATCTTTTTGAGAAAGAAACTCACGATGTCCGGGTAAGTATATTCCATATACCCAACTTTCCACTGTAAAATTACCGGTGGGTGGAATAGCACCATGTAATATACCTATGAATCCCGTTGAATCAAATTTTATCGCATAACCTGCACCTTGCCCCATCGCCGCACTTGTTAAGCAAATAAAAAGTGCAAATAGTATTATCGTTAGTCGTATAGTAGTTTTCATAATAGTTAGTATTAAGTTGTAGTGTTAAAAAAATAATTAGTTATTAAGTATATGTTAGTACGTTAGTAAAGAGTAGGAAGTAAGCAGTACACAGTAATTTCTCCCCGCTCTATGCTCTACGATGCACGAACCACTATTCACGCATCACGAAACAACTCCACTTCCCACCGTTCCTCGCATCCTGTTTCCCGATTTTAGGAATGGCATAAAACAGATACTACACTCTTTATTCATTTTTGAGAAAGCCATACATCAGACATTTCCCTCTTTGCGCACCTTTGTGATTTGCTTTGCGAACCTTTGCGGTGAATAACAATCTTTCTTAAACGCAGAGTCCGCAAAGGGAAGCGCAGAGTTACGCAAAGGAAGTGTTTAAAAAAAATCTAAAATCTTACTTCTAAAATCTAAAATCCCCAGAACGCAGAGCGCACATCCCACATCGCAAATGTTTACACGTATGTATAATTCTGTAAATTGCAACAACAAAGGTGCCATATACTTCACAGCGGGCAACTAACGTTTTCACACAAAATTTGCAATGAGATGTTTGTGTCTAATTAGCCCAAATTTCTCTAGCATATTACTATAATCCTAACTCCTTACATCCGTTTACGTTTGCCTAAAATATTTTTACTTGTATAA
Organism: uncultured Chitinophagales bacterium; assembly: GCA_964358705.1. Lineage (GTDB taxonomy): Bacteria > Bacteroidota > Ignavibacteria > UBA10030 > F1-140-MAGs086 > JBBTJF01. The sequence goes on along the minus strand of CAYHPL010000004.1, from coordinate 134,287 downwards.
AAATAATTTTTAGTTTGCAGATGGTTACATCTTTTTTTACACAAGGGTATTGCGAAATACACGTAAATACAAAAACCTTCAAGGTTTAGAAAACCTTGAAGGTTTTTAGAGATACCCACAAAAAAACCCGTTAGTTTTTTAGACATAACGGGTTTATAGGAATCGGTACAATGATGGTTACATATTTTTTTGCTTCACTTTTGTTGGTTCATTCATAAATTTTTCTCCATCCCAATATCGTACGTTTTGCCGAAGTTCATCCCAATACTGTGAATTGAGTTGTGCTTTAAGTTTGCCTGCGGCTTCCAGTTTTTTATGCGCAACAACAAACCAATCGGTATCTACAGCTTTTGTACAGCGCAACTGAAAATCAAAATGAAAATGCATCGGCGCTTCTCCATCTTTTAAGGATTCCATAACCAGGACTTCAATTCCATTGTGATAAAACTTAATGTCGCTGAGCATATTTCTGTTTTGCGATGCAAACGATTGTAAATCTGTACGCGGGAGCAAAATATAAAATTGCTCATTTCCGGTGTGCTGATTCTGTGGTATATAGGTGATTTTAGAGGGGGAGTGTCCGCGTATCGTTTGCGGAGACGCGATTCCAAGCACGGCAACATTATAACCATTATTTGCGCCTCCAAACACTATTTCATCTTTTCCGTCGCTATCAATATCAATAGTATTCAACGCGCTGAGATGTCCGCTGTGCCAATATTCGTTCAGCAATAATCCCGTATTAGCGTCTAAACGGAACAATGCGCAGGCATAGTAAGAGTTGTGTAATGCTTTTGCAACTATTTCCACACTGCCATCGTTATCAAAATCTTTTACAATAATTTTATCTATGCGGTAATCGTCTGCAAATGTTTCCTTTCCAAATGTCATTGTGCGGTGAAATTCGTACTTCCATTTCTCTTTGCCATCGCTTTCAAAACATACAATGGTATTGTGCAGAGGTGATGTTGCCATCCATCCGAAATCTGCAATCACTTCATTTGTTCCATCGTGGTCAATATCAGCGGTCAGAAGAAAATTCTCATAGTGGTAATACGAATTGGAGGCAAGAAATTTTTCAATATCATAGCCGATACCAATATGTTTTCTCCAGAGTTCCTGTCCTTCTTTGTTATACGTAATGAGAAATTCGTCTTTTCCTCTTGCGTACGATGGGTTGTTATCAATTACAGGTTTCCACGTCATTACAAGAAAAAGAGCAATAAAGCCAAGAAAACTAAATGAGCCAGTGCCCGCAGCATAGGGATGCTCTTTTGCGAAATAAGTAAATTTTTGTAACAAGGTTTTTGGCTGATAGGGCACGGGTTTTTCGTATAAACCGGAAAAATATGGCTCAATGGATGTTGAAGTTGTCGTTAGAGCATTGCTTGTACTTGTGAATGGTTTCGATTGTTGCATTGTTTGTTCATTCATTGCTGAATAAAATTCACGTATCTCATCAACAAGTGACATACATCCATAACATTCGGATAAATGCTCTTCTATTTCCTGCTGCTGAGATTGTATTTCTTTCGCATTCAGTACGTATAGTTCTAATATGTGTTCAGTATAGTGCTGCATTCTTTACTATATTCGTTGCAGTTGTATGTGTTTGACTAAATTTTTTTTTGTAAATGCTTCTTTAACGAAGGAAACACGATAAATAATCTGTTTATAAATATTCTTTTGACATTTTCTTCACCACACGCTGGTATGTAAGTTGCGATAAATACCAGAGTTTTGATTTGTGCGTATGTTCAAATTCATTAAAGGTTAATTGTGGAAATATTTCTTTCAAATGTTCGAATAATGAAATTTCCCCATCGGTACTTTCAAACAATCGCTGTACAAGATAGCGCTCAATAATTTCAAAATACGTTTGAAATAGTTCCGGTGAAACATTTTTGCGAAGATAGTGCGCTTTCACTTCGTTTGCAAGTTTACTGCATTCATAATGGATAATTTCCACGGCTTCCTGTTTCATAAATTCTCCATTATCGCTTTCTCTGTGTATTGCTTGTTCGTTATTGCTGTAGATATCGCGTATGACAACAGCAATGAAAACAAAAGAAACTATTCTTGAGCGGTCTTTTTGCTGCCTCAGAAGAGTTGCAATTTTTGCAAGTAGAGTCGGAATATTATCGTTGCCATCTGCTGTATTCCGCAATTGCAGTCCAAGTTCTTTTCTGCTGAATGTCGGAAGGTGTTCCAGCGTTTCGCATTTTGCCGGAAAAAAAGAAATTTCACCGAATCGTTCAATGATTTCAAACTGACGCAATGTCTGCACGGCAAGTTTAATGTTGCGCAGTATTTTACCCAACGACGGGTCTGCCTCATTAAATAATCGGAATAAACTATTATTAACGCGGGAAAAAACCAGTCCGCGAAGATGTGAAGTCAATTCTTCTTCTGATGCTGTTTCAATTTGAATACTATCAAAATACGCTTTTATTTGTACCAATGTTCCGTTTTCATCACGTTGAAATAAATCTGCAATGCAATCTACAGCAATATCATTCAAAGAGAATTGGAAAAAATCCTGAACATACCGGAGTTTTTTTATTTTCCATTGCAGATACACGTTCGCTATTTTCTGACAATATTCTACAACATCGTTTACGGCACGATGAGATGGTTTTGCAGAAATAACAGATTGCAAAATCGGTTTCAGTTCCAATGGCAACGAACTATTCAACTTGAAATTTACTATCTATTCGTTCTGTGCTATTGTACGTGCAACAATTGCTTCTACTTCTTCGTACAAATTTAAACACGCAGCGCCGATTTGTTCTACGCCCGCGCGTACTTTTATTGCAAAGGCAATGCTGTCGCTGTTTTCTTTGGAAAGAGTATTGATATTGATAAGCACATTCAACGCCGCGCCTTCGCAACACGCCTGCGCAAGCAACGCTGCTACACCCGCATCGCTGATGGAATTTCTATTTCCTTTTTCTGCCGCAGTTTTTGCAAATTGTAAAACAGCAAAACTTTTTTCCATTGTTTTGAATGGAATGAGTGCCGCATATTTCGTTGCTTCTTCAACGGCGGATTGTTGTTTCGCTTTTTCTTCTTCCGTTTTCTTTGGCAAACGAAACGCATCCATCACTTTGTTGAACGCTTCGGTATCTTCATCCACAAGTGCGAGCAATTCATCTTTCAACTTCTGACATTCTTCCGCAACTTTTTTCAGTTCATCGAAATGTTGCTCGTACCCCTTTTTTCCAATCGTTAAATTTGCCACCATTCCAGAAAGCGCAGCAGCAAGTGAACCCGCAAGAGCAGATGCGCTTCCGCCACCGGGTGCGGGAGAATCCGTAGAAAGTTCATCCGCAAAATCTTTTACGGAAAGTTCGTTCAGCGATTTTTTATTTTCAGCGAGAACATATTCTATTATTTTTTTCTTCGCATCAAATTTTGAAACATCATTTAATCCCAGCGACTGAATTGCAATTTCAATGAGTTGTTTTTCCGGAACGCCAACAGATTTTCCTTGTCGTGCAAGATAATATTTTCCCGCCATGAGCATTGCTTCTTTCGGAATGAGTCCAACTATTTCACTTCCCGTAACACGCAAACCAAGCGTCGCGGCTTCTTTCACACATTCTTCAAATGCAGTATGCACCGATGCGATATGATAATTCGTTAAGTTAATCGAAACTTGTGCGCGATTATATTCTTCGATTACCCAGCCAACCGCTTTTACCGATTTCAATGTTCCGGGAATCCGAATATCATTTCCGAATTCATCCCTCATAATTCTTCCTTCATCATTCTTTTTCGCTCGTCCTTGTTCACGAATCCGAAACGCAATTTCATTCGCTAACTTTTTATCCGTTGTGTTGAGATTCACGTTATACGCAATCAAAAAATCACGCACGCCAATAACTGTTGCGCCGCTCTTCGCATTAAACTTTGCTCTTCCGAAATCCGGTTTCCAGTTTTTATCTTTCAGTTTTTCTTCCAATCCTTCGTACTCGCCTTTGCGAATATCGGCAAGATTTTTTCGCTGCGGAGAAGTTGCGGCGTACTCGTATAAATACACGGGAATGCCGAGTTCATCGCCGACACGTTTGCCGAGTTGTTGTGCGAGTTCGACACATTCCGCAATCGTAACGCCGGAAATCGGAATGAACGGACACACATCAGTCGCACCCATGCGCGGATGTTCTCCTTTCTGTTTCGTCATATCAATCAATTCGCTTGCTTTGCGAATCGCTTTGAACGCCGCATCACACACAGCATTCGGTTCGCCTGCAATGGTGAAGACTGTTCTGTTTGTCGCCGCACCCGGGTCAACATCCAAAAGTTTTACGCCATCCGTTGCTTCAATTTCTTTTGCGATAGCGTCAAGAATATTTTTATCGCGTCCTTCGGAAAAATTCGGAACGCATTCGATGATTTTGTTCATTGTAGATTTAGTATTTAGTATTTTAAAAATGTTTATATTTGCGCAGAAATTTGAAATGGTCAAATTGGATTGGGGAGTCTCCCGGTCGGTAAGAAGCCAATCTCTATAATTAGGGATTGGCTTTTTGCTTTTATGGGAATACTTTCAAACCGTATCGTTTTCCTTTTTTAGTATATAATTTCGTTTCAAGAATATCAAAAGCCGGATTTGCTCTTTCAGATTCTATAACATATCGCGCAATTGGGTATGCAATAAGGTCTGCAAGTTGTAATCCGTTGTTATTCTCTTTTTTATCTACGAATCGAATTGAACAGGAATAATTCTTCAAACGTTCACAGGAAACATAACCGGTGCCGCGTGCAAGAAGTTTTTGAAAATGTTCTTCCAGTTTCTTGTCTTCTTTCTTTCCTCTTTTTTCCAATACGATTGAAAGTTGTATGTGCTGTTCTCGTTGTTCATCCAAATAAAATATTGACCGCTCGACAATAAAAGAAAGCGCAATCTCGTACACATCGTCAGCAAGTTTACCATATTGTTTTATATATTTTTCTTTTTGAATCGCAGAGGCAATGATTGTGTATTGAGATGAAGAAATAATCGAATTTATGTCTTCATAGAACTGCTTCTTTATTTCCTGATCGAACAGAACCTGAAACTCTTTTTCACATTTGCGAATATCACGGGAATGAAAAATAACAACTTTATTTCCCCAGATGCTTTGTTTTACTTCATTCATCTTGTTCTGTACAGTACTATAATCAGTTTCTGAAGTCAATATGCCGCACAGAACAAACACAGGAAAATCAATATCAATGTTTGATAAACCGTGGTCACCGCTTTCATCAAGAAATAAAGTGTACGTCATTGTTTAATTTTCTATTGTTTCAATTTCTTTTGCAATAGCGTCAAGAATATTTTTATCGCGTCCTTCGGAAAAATTCGGAACGCATTCGATGATTTTTTGCATTGTAGATTTTAGAAGTTAGGTATTGGATTGAAATTTAGGGTTGGAAAGAAGACGTTTTTTGGGAATGTTCTTTAAGACGTGAAAAGCATTTAAAAATTTGTTTGAAACATCGCTACTCCATTATTTGGTTATTGCTTTCAAATCCAAAACGCCAAACGCTTCTGTGTGTTTTATTCTCAAATCAAGAAACTGGAAGCGTAATGGCTGGTCTTTTTGCAGAAGAGAGTAGATTTTTTTGCTTTCAATATCGGAAGTTAAATATACATCAATAGTTACTTCCACATCCGCTTGAGCAAAAAGTTTTATATCGTTGAGAATAATTTTTCTTTCTGGAAGGTCAATCTTGCCTTTTTGTGTTAATATCAAGTTTGTAAGCTCTCCCGCTCGTTGTGCGTGATTAATATTGAAGGGAAGTATTTGCAAATCTTTAAATGGAAGTTCGTCAAGTTTTCCTTTTACACAATATTCGGCGACAGAAACAGTTGAACATTTCATTGCAATATTTTTTTCGAGGAAATAGCGATAATAACCATCTGCATTCTCAAAAAGAATATCCTTCTCATTCAAGAATCGTAAAAAGAAACTCGTATCAAGCAACACACTACGCATTGTAACTTCCCCGAACTTCTTGCAACCATTTATCTGTATCCGTTATATCTTGCCAACTCTGCTTTGCTTTAGTTCTTAATTTCTGAAGATATTTTTCGTCATAAATTGGGTTGTAATCAACAATTTCTAAAAATCTCAAACTCAATTTATCAATTTCTCCGGTCTCAATGTTTTGTTTTCCCGTTGCACGAATACCGAATTGTTTATACAATGGATTAGTTTCGTATCCCTCTAAAAACTCTTTTGGTGTTTGAATCAAGACGGTTCCCAATTCGGGAGTAACTATGTGGAAGTTCGCCTTTTCTTTTCCTCCCATATTCGTAATCTTACCATAAAAATAAAACTCAGCATCAACCCATGATGTTTGCATTCTGTAAAATTGTGTGTCTTTATTTATCGAAAGTTTGTTGTCCTCGTCCAATGAAGTGTATATAGAAAAAACATAGTTTTTTTCTACGGCTATTTTTTGAAACGCTTCTATTGCGTTTGCAGTTTGTAATTCAAGAAAGTCTATTGATTGATGTTGCTTAATTTGTAAAAGAAGAGCGTTAAAACCAATAATAGTTTGTAAAGTAGTTTTAATAGAATGTCGAACGGAACCTTCTTCAATTTTGTAACTCAATATTGGGCGTCCTTTTTTCTCATTGGGAAAGAGCATACTCTCAACATTTTGCAATAATGCAATAATATCACGAATATCGTAGTATTCGGGAGTAAGTTTTAAGTTCCCGATGAAACCTTCGATTTTTATTTCTATGTGAGCAAGTTTATCCACTGGTTATAAAAAGTTTAGCCAAAGATACAAATTCTGCAACATATGATTATTTTTTGGAACAACAATCGCTCCATTCTTGAAATTTCTCAGCACTTTCGTCCTTTCCATTCTTCAAAAAAAACTTTCTCTCATTTTTTGCGGCAAAATATCCTCTTTTTTTACGAGATTAGTAAACGATTTTTTTAACAATCGCTTATGTCAAAAATTATTTCCGAAATATCTCCACAATCTATTCGCGAAATTGCTTCCCATATTCGCGCAGGAAAAACTTTGTTGTATCCAACAGAAACCGTTTATGGATTGGGTTGCGATATGTTTAATGTTGCTGCCGTTGAAAAAATTTTTCGCATTAAAGGGCGCGCGGAAACAAAATCAATGCTCGTGCTCGTCAATTCCGTTGCAATGCTGCACACAATAACAAAAGATATTCCACCGCTCGCTTTGCAATTATTCGAAATTTTTTCTCCCGGACCTCTTACAATAATTTTACCCGCATCAGAAAATATTCCACCGCTTGTTACTGCAAATACAGGAACAATCGGTGTGCGGATTCCCGGCTCGGAATTTTGTTTGCAACTCATCAAAGAATCTCAAACGCCGTTAATTTCCACAAGTGCAAATATTGCCGGCAAAGAGCAACCGCGCACAATAGAAGAACTTCTTCTATTATTTTCTGAAAAAATTGATGTATGTGTGAATGCAGGAAATTTGCAGCCATCTGCACCATCAACAATTGTGGATGTAACATCAGGAAAAATCGTAATTATTCGCGAAGGCGCAATTGCGAAAAAAGAAATAGAAACCATTCTGCAATGAATAACACGTGCATTGTTTTTGGTATTCTTGCAATTTCGCGTATTTTTAACCCGCAATTTTACAATATTATTAATGGCAACTGACAACGTCAACATCCTCACCGCATTTTTTTTCGGATTCCTCTCGTTTATTTCTCCCTGCGTGCTTCCAATTGTTCCCGGTTATATTTCATTTATTTCCGGCGTTTCCATCGAAGCAATGAAAAATGAGAACGAGAAAAAAGCAATGCGCAATCAGATTTTACTCCGCACACTTTTTTTTATAGCAGGATTCTCACTTGTTTTTATCGCGCTCGGAGCATCTGCTTCTGCGGTGGGACAGTTTCTTCTGAGTAAACTCAACATCATCAGTAAAATAGCAGGCGCAATAATTATCATATTCGGTTTGAATATGATTGGCGTTTTTAAAATTCCATTTTTGAACTACGAAAAACGATTTCACAGCGATGCTAAACCGCTCGGATTTTTCGGCGCGTTTCTCGTCGGGCTTGCATTTGCTTTCGGCTGGACTCCGTGCATTGGTCCGATACTCGCCGCAATTCTTGCCATCGCAAGTCAGCAGGAAACAGTCGGGCAGGGAATCGTTTTGCTCACGAGTTATTCTTTGGGGCTCGGCATTCCGTTTTTAATTACCGGATTGAGTATAACGTGGTTTTATAATTTTTTTAACAAACTCAAGAAACACATGCACACAGTAGAAGTTATCGGCGGCATTATGCTGATTATTGTGGGCATTTTAATTTTTACCAACTCACTGACGATACTTGCGGGCTATTTTTCCAAATGGTTTCCGTTCTTAAATGAGGTGGGATAAAGACAATGCACGCGATTGAATTTTTGTTTTTCAATAATTCAAATTATTATAACTAACAATCTATTATTATGAAAATACCATCTTTTTCTTGCACCGTTGCAATTTTATTTGTTTTATCGTTTTATGGATGTGTCGGAACCGATACAACTCAAACAGGGGGGGACCTAACAAAAAATAGAACCTTGGTAAGCAAAGCAAAAGATTACTTGAGCGGTAATCCTCAATTCTTTATTCCTCCATATGCCAATGTAACAATTGGCGGTATTAGTTATAGTTATGGATACTCAACCGGTGGTTCAAACACAACTGGTGCAATGGCATATGGCTATCATGTTCCGGAACCTATTTCCACATACAGAGAGCGAATTAATAATTCTAGTGTTGCTAACCAAACAACTTGGAGTCAATATACAATTGGTAGTGATAATAATAAGAAATATGGATATCCTTTTTCTATGTATGTACTGGATAATGCTACGAACGAAGCTGGTATGGTATGCTGGCGTTTTGTTGGAAAGGCAATGATTGACGCTGGATACTTGAATGTTCAATACCAAGATTGTGATTGGTGGTATCAGAAGTCTACTTTAATTCGAATAAAAGACTCCACTGTAGTTACATTGGGTACTGTACAAGTCGGCGATTTTGTACTATTTGATTGGGATAATAATCTTAGTTTTGATCACATTGCTATTGTTACTAATAAAAGAGGACAAGTATCTTCAAAAGACTGGGACGCAATCAGTTGTTTAGATATTTATCAGGACTTTCAATTTGGTGTTGCAGAAGTAAGAATAGGAAAATTTGATAGTAGTATACCTAATTATTCTGGCTATAACTGGGTATTCGTACGATATAACGAAAATCATAATTAAAATTTATTACAAATATGAAAAACTCAATAATTAAATTCGTTCTTCTATCAATAACCTTAACGTACATCTTAATTGATAGTTCCATCTGTCAGCAGTTCACAAAATATGAGGTTATTGTCAATGCTCAATTTGGGATGGAAGATAAAAAGATAGGGTTTAATAAAAATGAAGGGGCTGTTTTTAATAATTTTCCAGGTGATTTCATTGTTGACCAAAAAGATAATATTATAATAGCGGATAATGATAAAGAACAAATTCACTTCTTTAATAAGTTTGGGCATTGGGAAAAAAGTATTAGTATGCCGACTTTTGTTGATGACGGTAAATCAAGGTTAGAGTGGACTGGTGGAACGAGAACAAGAATGAAACTCTCGCTTGATGGACTAAACCAAATCTACATCAATGTATGCTTCGGTGTAAATGAATACGGCATCTACAAAATTGATACCAATAGAATCTCTGTAGTACAAATTTCTTTAAATGGAAAAATTCCTGGCATAGATAAAAGAGTAATTGGCTTTTTTGTAAGCAAAAATGGAATCATTTATTTACATACTTCTCCTGTTGGCAATCCATTAGATACCTCTAATCCCGACTTTGCTTATGACAAAAATGGTAAACTTCTTGGGCAGGTAGATTATTATATTGAAAATTCCGAAGGAGATGTTTATAGATTATCTTCTGAACATAAGGGTTATAAATCGTTTGTCAAATATCTAAAAGGAATTAATAAAGGAATGGTCGCATCAGATCAGTTAGTGCGAGAAAGTAAGGAAGAACATCTTCCATTTGGAAACACTGGTTCAATGTATGGAAACTTTTATACTTTTGCAGGAATAGACTGGAAGGATAACTTATATGTTACAAACGGTGAAATTACAAAACAATACGACAAGAACTTAAATTTAGTAAAAGATTACTCGACTCCTTTAAAACAATTTGAGGAGAAAAATATTTTTACTGACCAGACGAAATTAAAAATCAGTCCTAACGGGAGTATGTATATTATGGTGGTTACGTCTGACGAAAAAGTGGACAAGATTAACGTGAAAGACTTTACTAAATTATATATTCAAATATTGAAAATAAATAAATAATGGAGCCAAAATGAAATATATCATCTTCATATTAGCAATAGGAATTCTTGAATTAGAGATTTTCTTTCCAAGTTTTTCTCAAGGAATTCAGCCCTTGTTGCTCCCCGGAGAAAGACCATCTGAAGAAGTACAAATAAAATTGCTCTTGCAGCAATTTATGTTTTCTTTGCGAAGAGGAGATATATCAAGTATTCAGCAATACCTCCCCAATAAATACTTTGCTTCAAAAGTCAATAAATCAGCGAAAAGGATTTTTTTTAAAAAGGAGAAAATTTCTTTTGAAAATTTTACAATAAAACCTCATCAAATAAAGATAGAAGGGAATTCGGCTTACACTATATGTGATATTACTGATGGGAAAAATATTAACTTGACAAGTTCACTTATCAAATTCGAGAGGTCAAAGAGGGGATGGATATTTATTGAAATACCGGAGTATCTGATGAACATTGAATACCAGAATAACAAATCAAATAATGTTTCTTCCGTTCTGATATTAAATGATTTAATTACGAGCGACAAAGCATTGTTATCTATCAATCATCCGAACACGAATATTCAGGTATTAAATGCGACAGTAACTCAACAACATCTTCAACTCAAACTTTTTGCAAATAACAGTAAAATTGATGCAGACGGGCTTTACATTAACACTAATGAGGCTAATGCCGTTTCATTTTTTCTTGATCCAGATTGGAATCGAATTGTGTACTTAAATAAAAGCGGGAACTGGGTAAAATCATATGGAGACCATTTGGGGAATCATGAATTTTTTAATCCTCAAGCAATTGCAGTAGAACCATTGTCTTATTTACAACAAGATAATTCAAGAGTATATGTTATTGATGGTAATAAAATAGTACGACTAGTTTATTACATTTATCAGGGTGTTCTTGGTTATGTATCTGATGTAGTAATTGACGGCATAGAACATCTCTGTGATATATCTTTAAAATTAGATGGCGGGTTTTATAATGCAGACAACAACCGCCTCTGGATTGCTGATGATAGAGCAGGACAAATCGTTGAAACCGATATGAATTGTAATGTATTAAGAACTATAAAATATTATACCCTTGATGGACAAACATACAGACTTTTACGTCCAAGGAAAATTCTTGCTTCAGAAGGTTACTCATTTTCATGGAGTAATTATATCGGTGTCATTGATGGTGCAAGAAATTCTTTTGTACTTATAGATCCCAATTCAATAAATAATTCAACTCAAACCGCGATAGCTATTCGTAGTACAGAGTTTTTATCGAATTCTTATCTAACGGACATTGGTCAAGATGATGTAGACGAGTGGTGGATTACTGATGAAGGATTAGAAATGGTCCATAAATTTTCCTGGACGGGTGAATATATAGTTTCGACCGTAGGATTTTCATCTCCACAAAGAATAAGTAAATCTCCATGGCTGATGTATGAAGATAATAATGGGATAGCACATTATGGTAGAGCATTTTATTTATATACGGCTGATAGTTGGGGCAATACTACGGGAATGAGGACATTTCTTCCTGGGGCAGATATAATAAAAATGAACGTAAATGTACAAGGTTCAACTGTTAATGCGAAATTTTTACCTACGAATTTGAGTAAAATTCATGCATATATAAAAAAGAATAGCACTGGTAGTATTGTGGAAACTCTTATACAATCATACGATACTACTGGCGCATATTTACATAATTATTTTATAGATGCATCTCAATGGACTTCGGACAATTATTCTCTAGTCATTAAAGTAAAGCCATATTTTAATGGAGATTATGGTGTTTATCAACAAGATTGGGTAATTCGAGAGTACCCATTTTTTTATCAACATCCTCCCATTTTTCCGCCATTGATTTCCAATATTAGTCAAAATCCATTTCCTTTTTTCCCTTACCAAAATGGTGAAGTAATTTGTAGCCTTTCGCAGGGCAATGGAAATCTGCAATACCATTGGATATCAAGAAATGAACCATCTGGTTCTACGGTTACATTTAACGGAAAAAAGGCTATTCTGCATTATGGCAATAATAAATTAAGCAGTAATCATTCATTTAAAGCACCTACGTGGGAATTGGAATGCTATGTTACTAATCAGGCCGGAATATCACAAACAATTGTTTATCACCCTACTTTTGCAGGTGGAAACGGATGCCCGTTTGTGTACGTCTGGAACGGTGGAACATATATAGAAGACAACAACATTTTACCTCAAAGTGAATTTCCTGAAAACCACGGACAAGATGTTACCGATTATTATCAGCTCTATTCTTCTCCAGTTGTTGAAGGAGAAACATATAAGTTAGCCGTTGCAGAGTTTGAACAAGAACATTCGTGGTTTGATCGTTTTCAATTGCTCGCAATAGACCACTCTTCCGATGTTTCAATTACAATTGATGATAATGGAACAATTATACAGTTTGCAAAGCCCATTTATGTCGCAAGCGCCGAACTTGATTCTGAAGAAGTGATAAAAGAAATATCAACATTAGATGGAGTAAAAGTTGAAGCAGCAAAGAACGACAACCTCCAATTATTATTCACTCAAAACGGCGGACAATCTTACGAAAACGGTTTGCTTCTGGTTGCTCGGTTAAAACCAAATTCAACAAAGAAAAATACTGCTGGGGAGGTTACTATTAATGGAGAAGAAGGACAAAAAACATTTTCTTCATTTCATTTACGAAGAAATCCATCTTTTACATGGATGATGGTTCCAGCCGCAGATACAAGCACCTTGCAAATTAATATTCAATGGAAAGAAGACTCTGAAATTGACTATACAGAATTAAGTAACAAATTAGAATTGCCGTTTACCGTTCATTCAACACAGTTGCTTCAAGCAGTTCACTCAGATATCGGCGATATAAAAAATCATTTGCAAAACTGGGATCAAGATTATGCAGAATTGAATCCCGGTGAATGGATTGACCTTGAATTTAACGCACCACCTTTACAGGAAGGAATGGAACGGTCATTTATCTTTGTAACACGTGGACGATATGAAGCGGTTGCAACACAAAAAATCTTAAAACCAGTTATAAATAACAAACAAGATTCATCATTACGAAAAACAAAACTTTTGCAGAACACACCCAATCCTTTTAATCCTACAACAACAATTCAATTTCATTTGCAAAAACCAAGTTATGTAATTCTCAAAATATATAATTTGATAGGGGAAGAAATTGCAACATTAGTAAATGATGAACTCTTAGCGGGTATGCACGATACAGAATGGGATGCTACAAAATTCCCATCTGGTATTTACATTTATCGTTTGCAAGCAGGTGAATTTGTAGAAACGAAAAAACTTGTACACTTGAAATAAAAATTTACAAATATAATTTAGCAACAATGAAAACACTCCAAAACCTTGATGAAGTAACAATACGTTTTGCCGGCGATTCCGGCGACGGTATGCAATTAACCGGAATGGAATTTACCAAAACAACCGCTTTGTTTGGCAATGATTTGAGTACATTTCCCGATTACCCTGCAGAAATTCGCGCTCCAGCCGGAACACTTTTCGGTGTGAGCGGATTTCAACTGCACTTTGGTGCAATTGATATTCACACGCCCGGCGATACGTGCGATGTGCTTGTTGCAATGAACCCTGCATCGCTCAAAGTAAATCTCAACAGTCTGAAAGATGGCGGCATTATCATCGCCAATCGCGATGGCTTTGATGTAAAAAATCTGAAACTTGCCGGCTATGAAAAAAGTCCGCTGGACGATGGCTCTCTGCAAAAATATAAATTGCACGTCGTTGATATTACAAAACTGACAGGAAATGTGTTGGCAGATATGAATATGTCTTCCAAACACGTTGACCGTTGCAAAAACTTTTTTGCGCTTGGAATGATGTACTGGATGTTTAACCGTTCGATGGAGCCATCTCTGGAATGGATTCAGGACAAGTTCAAAAAAACGCCGGAATTTGTTGAAGCGAACTCACGGGTGTTGAAAGCCGGTTATAATTACGGAGAGACGACAGAAATTTTCGCCGTCCGTTACGATGTTGCGCCTGCAAAACTTACGCCCGGCACGTATCGCAGCATTACCGGAAATGAAGCGGTTGCATTCGGATTGATTGCCGCTTCGATAAAATCAGGATTGGATTTATTTCTCGGCACGTATCCGATAACGCCTGCAAGCGATATTTTGCACGAACTTTCACGGCACAAAAATTTCCGCGTCAAAACATTTCAGGCAGAAGATGAAATTGCGGCAATTGCAAGTACGATTGGCGCATCATATTCTGGTGCGCTTGCCGTAACAACGACAAGCGGTCCAGGTCTTGCATTAAAAGGTGAAGCTATCGGGCTTGCATTGATGACGGAACTTCCGCTCGTCATTGTAAATATTCAGCGCGGCGGACCAAGCACAGGACTTCCGACAAAAACAGAGCAGGCGGATTTAATGCAGGCGATGTACGGAAGAAATGGTGAAGCGCCAGTATGCGTTATTGCATCTAAAACACCTTCAGATTGTTTTGAAACAGTATTTGAAGCGGCTCGTATTGCGTTGAATACAATGTCGCCGGTAATTTTTCTTTCCGATGGATACATTGCAAATGGCGCAGAACCATGGAAATATCCGGCGGAAGAAGATTTACCGGAATTACATCCAACATTCCGAACAGAAAAAGAAGGATTTTTCCCATACTTGCGTGATGAGAAAACCTTATCGCGTCCGTGGGCAATTCCCGGAACTCCCGGACTTGAGCACCGTATCGGCGGTTTGGAAAAGCAACACATCACCGGTAATGTAAATTACGAAGCAGGAAACCACGAGTATATGTGCAAATTGCGTCAGGAAAAAATTGACCGCATTGCCGATGACATTCCGCTTGCAGAAATTGAAGGTGATGAAAGCGGTGATGTACTTGTAGTTGGTTGGGGCGGCACGTACGGAGCAATTAAAACAGCAGTGATGAATAAACGCAGAGAAGGAAAATCAGTATCGCATTTGCATTTGCGCTATCTCAATCCGATGCAGAAAAATGTCGGCGAAATTCTTTATCGCTTTAAACATATTCTCGTGCCGGAATTAAATCTCGGACAACTTTCAAAAGTATTGCGCTTCCGCTATCTCATTCCAACAATTTCATACAATAAAATTCAGGGACAGCCATTCAAGGCATCGGAACTGGAAAAGAAAATTGATGAAGTGCTGGGGATGAAATAAATTACTATATATATTTTTCAAAATGGATAAACAAAAATCTTTTCACTTTCCCATTATCATCGAAATGGACGAAGACGGTTATTATATTGTTGGTTGTCCGCTCTTTAAGGGATGCCATTCATATGGTGTAACTATTGAGGAAGCACTGAATAATATTCGTGAAGTAATAGAACTTTGCATAGAAGAAACAAACGTAGAAAAGTTAAATACGTTTGTTGGCTTTCGTGAAATTGAAATAAACACGCATGCCAAAGTTGCCTTCGCTTAGCGGAAAGCAATTGGTGCGCTTGTTAGAATCCATTGGATTTCAAAACGTGCGAACAAAAGGCTCACATATCCGAATGAAATCAGAAGATGGTAGAGTAACAACAATTCCGGTTCATGCAAAGAGAGAAATTCCGAAAGGATTGCTGAGAAAGATAATCCGGGAAGATTTAGAATTAACACTTGACGAATTTGTCATTTTATTTAATAAAAAAAATTAAAAACAAAAACTAAAAAACTATGTCGCTTGTAACAGAAACATTAGAAAAAGCAAAACAAAATTTTACACAACCAAAATACTCTGCGCGAGATTTTCAATCCAATCAGGATGTGCGATGGTGTCCCGGATGCGGTGATTACTCAATTCTCGCACAGGTACAACGGACAATGCCGGAATTCGGTGTTGCAAAACATAATATCGTATGGGTATCGGGCATCGGATGTTCCAGCCGCTTTCCATATTATATGGATACGTATGGCTTTCACGGTATTCACGGTCGCGCAACTGCAATTGCAACAGGAGTAAAAATTTCCCGTCCCGACCTTTCCGTGTGGGTTGCAACAGGTGATGGCGATGGAATGAGTATCGGAGGAAATCATTTTATTCACACGTTGCGCCGCAATGTGGATATAAAAATTGTGCTCTTCAATAATCAAATTTACGGATTGACGAAAGGACAGTATTCTCCGACATCATTATACGGACAAGTAACCAAATCCACACCGTACGGAAATATTGACCATCCGTTTATTCCCGCATTGCTTGCGCTGGGTGCAGAAGGAAGTTTTGTCGCACGCACACTTGACCGCGACCCGAAACACATGCAGTACATTTTAAAACGTGCGGGCGAACACAAAGGCACTGCATTTGTGGAAATATATCAGAACTGCAACGTCTTTAACGATGGCGCTTTTTTTGCTTTTACAGAAAAAGACACACGGGATGATACTGTGCTCATTCTTGAACACGGAAAACCGATGGTGTTCGGAAAAGAAAAAACGAGAGGAATTAAACTTGACGGATTTACGCCGAAAGTGGTAACGCTCGGTGATGGAATTTCCGTTGATGATTTACTCGTCCATAATGAGAAAGATTCCGTGCTTGCATTTATACTTGCGAGTTTTTCATCAATGGAAGGAATGCCGCGACCGATTGGAATTTTCCGCGCAATTGAACGCCCGACGTATGATGCAGATATGGAAACACAGGTACAAAAAGCCGCCGCTAAGAAAAAAGGAAGTCTCAACGAACTTCTTGGAAGCGGACAGACGTGGGAAATAAAATAATTTTGTAAAGAATTTGAATCGTGAAGAATCTTTTTCAAGAGAAGAAGTATCAGAGCATTTAATAAAAATGGTAAATTCATTTAAGTACTTCCTTTTTTTTCTTGTTTGTGTTTTTATTTCATTTTCTTGCAGTGAGTTGTTCGAGCCAACGAAAGTCCAAGAAAAAGAATTATCCCTGAAAGCGAATATTTACAACGGTGTATCTCCATTGAAAGTTACATTGACAGGAAATCTAATTGGAAAAATTGATTCTATGAAAATGTTTGTTCCAGCTAAATTCGTGTTTGGTAAAGGCGGAAGAAAGGTACTTATTTATACTCTTCCAGATACATTAATTAATGCGCAAAGAACTTATGTTGATACAGCACTATTAGACCGACCGGGAGTTTATAAAATTTCTATGTTGCTGCGAGAGAAATACAGAAATATAATTTCGGATACTATTTCTATTATTGCTCACTAACACTATTTTTTTTTTTGATTATACCAAGCGAGAAAATATTCTTTTCTCGCTTTTTTATTCCCAACAATGCCCTATACACAACTTTTTCAAAAAATAATTGCAGAACATACTTCGTTCGTTCTCACTACGCACGTCAATCCTGACGGCGATGGATTGGGATGTGAAGTAGCAATGAAACATTTTCTCACGCAAATGGGAAAGAAGGTTTCCATTATCAATCACAGCGAAACACCGAAGCAATACGATTTTCTTGACCCGACGAATGAAATTATTTGCTACGATGAAGCGCGTGATGCGGGAAAAATTTATTCTGCGGAGTGTATAATGATACTCGATACCAATCAGGGAAACCGCTTGCGCTCGATGGAAAATGCTGTAAAGAAAAGTTCAGCAAAAAAAATAATTATTGACCATCATCTTGATGAAGAATTATTTGCAGACCATTACATTATTTCTGATGCGTTTGCTTCCACCGGAGAAATTGTGTATCACTTACTCACGTCATTCCGTCCGCATTTCGATTTGAACACAGCAATTGCTTCCAATCTTTACGTTGCGATAATGACAGACACCGGTTCGTTTCGTTTTCCGCGTACCAATATTTCTACACACAATATTATTGCAGATTTACTTTCATTCGGCGTTGACCCAACAGATGCGTTTGCAAATGTGTACGAACGCTGGTCGCAGGGAAGGATGGTATTGCTCGGACGCGCGCTCGGGGAAATGCAATTCGCATACAACGGAAAACTTGCGTACATCATTTGCACGCAAAAAATGTTTCAGGAAACAAATACAAGCGAAATTGAAACGGATAATTTTACAACATATCCGATGAGCATTGAAGGTGTTGTTGCAGGCATACTCATCAATGAACTCGAAAACGGTGTGAAAATAAGTTTTCGCTCAAAAGGAAATATTGCATTCAATGAACTTGCCAAAGAGTACGGCGGCGGCGGACATAAAAATGCAGCAGGCGCAAGAATATTTGATGTGCAACTTGATGCCATCGTGAGCGATATTATCAGGAGAGCAGAAAAGTACCTTGTAGCAGAGAGCAAATAGCGGAGAGCAGAGAGAAGTGAGCAGAGAGAATCTCACTATAAGCAACAAACCAAAATTTAATCAATTATGAAACTGACAGCACAAAAATCTACATTACAACAAATCAAATCCGCCGCAATAATTTTTTTCGTTGCCGAAGAAACAAAACCCATTGTTAAACAATTTGAAACTCTCCCAAAGCAATTAAAAAGTATTGCCGAAAAAATTTCTTCGCTCGAAAATTTTAAAGGCAAAGAGGGAGAAGTGTGCAAAGTGTTTACGGATAATTCAATTGCATCGCCGTTTTTACTCTTCATCGGAATCGGGAAAAAAGAAAAATTTTCTTTAGAATTTCTTCGCCGCGCAAGTGCATTGGCGTTGAACTCGACCAAATCGTTTAACGCCAAAAAAGTCGCGTTCGATTTTTCTTCCGCAGCAAAATTGCTGCAACATTCTTCGGAAGAAATAGCGCAGGCAATTGTGGAAGGCGCAATGCTCTCGCAATACAAATTTGATAAATATTTTTCTGAAAAGAAAGAGAAAGAAAAAATTACAGAAGTTATTCTGTTCGATGGTGCGGAAGGCGTTGTGAAAAAAATGAGCGATGCTTTTTCTATTGCGGAAGTAATTTGTGAAGGAACAATTCTCGCACGCAATTTGGAAAATGCGCCGGGCAATGAAATTTATCCTGAAACACTTGCGCTTACGGCAAAATCTTCTGCGCAAACATATAAATTCAGTTGCGATGTGTGGAATAAAAAAAGAATCGCGAAAGAAAAATTCGGCGGATTGCTTGCCGTCAGTTCCGGTAGCGATAAAGAGCCGCGATTTATTATTATGGAATACAACGGAACACGAAAAAAAACTACACAACCAATCGTACTCGTCGGAAAAGGCGTAACGTTTGATAGCGGCGGAATCTCCATAAAACCTGCGGCAAATATGGCGGAAATGAAAATGGATATGAGCGGAGCAGCAGCAGTTATCGGAACGATGCAGACCGTTGCGCGTTTAAAACTTCCTGTGCGCGTTATCGGATTAATTCCTTCAACAGAAAATTTATTGAGCGGAAACGCAGTGAAACCGGGAGATATTGTGCGCCATTACGGAGGAAAAACTTCCGAAGTTGATAACACGGATGCAGAGGGAAGATTAATTCTTGCTGATGCGCTTGCGTATGCAGATAAATTTAAACCATCAGCAGTTATTGATTTAGCAACACTCACCGGTGCGTGTGTTGTTGCGCTGGGACATTATGCATCGGGAATGATGGGCAACAACGATGAACTGATGAGTAAACTAAAATCAGCCGGAGAAAAAACCTACGAGCGTGTGTGGCAACTTCCTATGTTTGATGAATATGAAAAACTGATTAAGAGCGATATTGCGGACGTAAAGAATGTCGGTGGACGCTGGGGGGGTGCAATTACCGCGGCTTTCTTTTTGAAAAAATTTATCGGCAATTATAAATGGGTACATCTTGATATTGCAGGAACAGCAATACTCGAAGATAATCAACCTTATTGTCCAAAAGGTGGAAGCGGTGTTGGTGTGCGATTGCTTGTGGAAATGATGAAAAACTGGAAGTGAATTTTTTTTTATCCCTCTTCACCGCGTACATCTTCCTGCAAATCTTTTTTCCTTGATGCCGCAACGGCGAGTTCATCGCAGCGAATGTTCCGTTCATCATTTGCGTGCCCTTTCGTCCACAAAAATTTTATTTGATGCTGCTGCATGAATGGAAGAAGTCGTTGCCACAAATCTACGTTCAGTGCTTTCTCTTTTTTATTTCTCCTCCAGTTATTCGCCTGCCATTTTTTTAACCAGCCCGCATTTATTGCATCAACGATATAGCGCGAATCGCTGTACAACGCAACACTGCATTGCTCTTTTAGCAAAGAAAGCGCTTCGAGAACTGCGATGAGTTCCATACGATTATTTGTTGTGTTTAAAAATCCGCCGGAAATTTCTTTGCGATGTGTTCCGAAAATAAGAATTGCAGCCCAACCACCAGGACCGGGATTTCCTGAACATGCGCCATCGGTATAAATTGTTACGTGTTTCATTTCAAATGTCTTTGCGAAAGAGTGTTGCATCGGAGGAAATTTCTCTAAAACCAATTTGCAGCAAATACTTACGATGCGCTTGTATCGTTGTCCGTGTTTCAAAGCAGCGAAAACCTTGTTCTTTAAAAATTTTTGCTTGCGCATTAAATGAAAAATGCGCGTTCTTCAAATCGCGGTAATCGGGAATAACATAGTCAAGAATAATTTCAATCACGCCATCTGATTTTGTAGTATAGACAAACAGCCCAACAGGAAAAAGATTGCGGAGAATAAAATATCCCTGCGGTTTTTCTAATGCATCCCAATCAAATGCAGGAAAAAATTTATGGATGTCCTTCTGATAAAAATGCAGAAAGCGCTCGAGGTAATTTGTCTTTACTTCGGGAAGTTGCAGCACGGAAAAATAATCTTTCTTCTTTGCAACGATGAAAAGATAGTATGCATTGACGCACGTATTCCACGCATTGAGAAGAAGCACCGGATACGAATGAATGAGTAAACCATAGACAGCAAAGGTCGCCGCACCGCACATATTAATCCAGCGCAGTTTCCAGATATTGTTCATCATCAATGCAATTGCAATGAGCAATGAACCCGCATAGCCGATAAGTTGATACCAATCCATAGTCAAAATGAAAGAACGTATTTTTTCGAGAACGTCAATGATTATTTCATCAAGAACATTTTCTTCACTTCCATATACGAGCCAGCGGTAAGTGTATAGAGATATATTCCGCTTGGTAAGTCTTTCGCGTCAAATTCTACGGAGTAATTTCCTGCAACTTTTCGTTCGTTGTTAATGAGCGTAGCGACTTCTCTGCCGAGAACATCGTACACTTTCAATGAAACGGCGCTGACTGCTGAAAGCTGAATGCTGATTGCCGTCATTGGATTAAACGGATTCGGATAATTTTGCGCAAGTGAAAAATGTAATGGCGCATTCATTTCGCTACTGACAGAAACAGGATTTGTATTGCCCGCAACGAAAACTTTTATTTCGCTTTCATCATTATCATTGCTCATAAGCGTCAGCGTATCTTCGTACAATTGATTTGGCATTGTCGGAATAAATCGCAACGGAAGAATTGCGTAATTTTCTGCTGGCACAGAAGTAATTGTTCCTTCATAAGAAAAATACGATGATGTAAATTGCAGTGATGCAATTTGCAGAACAGCATTGCCGCTATTGACAATTACTAATGCCCAATGGCTCGTATCTCCTACATTCACCGTTCCGAAATTGATGGATTGTTCAGAAACAGAAACCTCCGGCGCCGTTGAAGTTGTTGCAGTACCGGTGAATTTTGAAATGCGGTCAATAAATTCCGGATGGTCAATAAACGGATTGCGCTTCAATTGAAATGCTGCAATGCGGTTATTGCGTGTGCGTTCATGCGCGTCCACTGCATCACTTGTATTCCATTTGCGAAACCAAAATTCCTGTAGATTATCGAGAAACCCTCCGTAGTTGCTATCGTACCGTACAACAAAATAAAGAATACTGCGCACAACATTTCCTTTATGCACATCACGCGGCTCGAACACCGTTTGATTCTGTGAATTCTTGCCGAGTTTGGAACCGCCTTGCTGCCACGTAATATTGCTGGTGGGAACACCAAACGGATAATTGGAGCGCACGTTATTCGCATTATCATCAGTTGGATATAAATGATAGACATCGGAAACCATCGGAGTTGCGCTGTTAAAAAAACTCTGCGGCCATGTATGTTCCGTATTGAATCCCTGATTTTGCGCATCGTTGCGGGTTGGCGCATACACTTTTCTTCCCGTATAAACGCACTCAATCGAATCATCATTATTGTAATCATCCACTGTTGCAAACATCTTATCCCGCGCAGCATTATAACTGAACGCTGTATGGTTTTTGCTAAAATTATACAGCGCAGTTTTCAAAGGTTCATCGCGCAGGTTTTGTGTGAAAGCATACATTGTATCCGCATAGAATGCTGTCGCGGAACAACGCACACCTATATCGCCACGTCCGCCATTGTTTTCAATAAGCACAACACTATGAAACGAAAGATTATCTTTCGCATAAAAAAATACATACGTCTTCACGCTTTCAGACGGAGCAAGAGTAAAATTCGTATCGCGTACTGTGAATTGCGGATGAGAGGAATTTATATCTGTTACATGTATTTCATTTGCGCTTGTATTCACTAACCAAACGGCAAGCGAATCAGTTTTAGAAGTCTGCTTCGTTCCGAAATTCAACGACGAGGGATGCGCTTCGAGCAACGATTGGGAGTAAGTTTTGCTCAAAGCGGAAAACAACAGGCAGAGAGTTAATAGTATTTTTAAATAGTTGATGTTCATACATGGTAATAATTGCGGAATAAATATAGGAAAATCGCGAAAGGGAGAAATTAATGTACAAGTGCAAAAGGGGGCTGTTTTTTTTTGAATTGAATTTCCTTAAATTACGCACGTGATTTTTACGATTTGAATTACTTAACAGGGAATAATACTATGAAACTATGTATCTATATTTTTTTAAGCATTTTCATTTTATGCGGTACTACGTTTGCACTTCCGCCCAATGGCATTTCGCTGTTCGCGCATCTCGACCAAAAGCACGGACAAAGCGGAACGGATGCATACAGCGGCTGTTGGGGATGGACTGCGCCCAATGGAAAAGAATATGCAATAGTCGGCACATATACCGGAACAGCAATCATTGATATAACCACCGGCGCAACCGAAGTCGCATTCATCAGCGGACCTTCTTCGATATGGCGAGAAATCCGCACGTATAAAAATTATGCGTATGTAGTAACGGAAGGCGGCAGCGGAATGCAAATAATTGACCTCTCCAATCTTCCCACTTCTGCATCGCTTGTAACTTCTTATGTTTATACAAGCGGCGCAAAGCATACACAGAAAGCACACTCGCTGGAAATCTTTGACGGCTATTTGTATCTCAACGGATGTGCAAACTGGAGTCCGGGCGGCGTATTGATATTTTCACTCCTTGCCAATCCGACTGCGCCTGTATTTCAGGGTGAATATGCGCAACGGTATATACACGATAGTTACGTGCGTAACGATACGATGTTTGCAGCGGCTGTCTATAGCAACGGCGGCGTGGATATTGTGAATGTTGCGAATAAAACTTCTCCTGCACTTATTGCACGCATTACATACAGCGGTTCCGGTACGCACAATACGTGGACAACAGCAGACGGCAAATATGTAATCTCCACCGATGAAATCGGCAGTACAAATAAAAATTTAAAGTTCTGGGATTTATCTTCGCTTCCAACGCCGCCATCATCGCCTGCTATGACGTACTCCATCAATCCTGCAGACATTGTGCATAACGTAACCGTGCGCGGAAAGTATGCGTATGTTGCGTGGTACACGGCAGGAACAGTTGCCGTGGATATTCGTGACCCGAACAATCCTGCAACGGCGGGCTCATACGATTCGTATCCGGGAAACAGCGGCGGCTACGATGGTGTATGGGGTGTGTATCCGTATTTTCCTTCGGGAAAAATAATTGCATCGGATTTGCAAACAGGCACGTATGTGTTTACGCACGATTCGTTGAGAGCGCGTGTTGTGGTTTACAATATTTCTCCGGCAGAAAATTCTACGTTTCAACTAAATGCGAATATTACATTTCGCTGGAACCGCACGGCAAATATTTCCAATGACCCGCATTACTATCGCCTGCATATTTTCGGTCCCGGTGTAGATACAACAGTAAAAGCATTGGACAGTACATATAATTTTACATTGACTTCTCAATTTCAGCCGTCGCAAAATTATAAATGGAACATCACAACGACAGATGACTTCAATGAAACAGTTTCGCCGGATACGTTTGCGTTTCAATTACAACAACAGGTATTTGCAAGTTCAATTAGCGGAAATATTTTTAATGATATAAATGGCAATGGAATTAAAGATATTAGTGAGAATGGAATTACGCAGTGGAAAATTAAATTAAGCGGCACAAAAACAGATTCGGTTATCACCGACGGAAACGGAACATTCCGCTTCTCAAATTTAGCAGGAGGAAACTATATCCTCACACAATCTATTCCCACCGGATGGACGCAAACAACATTGCCGACAACATATTCTATAACACTGACAGGAACAGATAGTGCAACCAATAAAAACTTTGGCAATTTTCATTTAGGAACTGTTAGCGGAAGCATTTTTAATGACAGCAACGGGGACAGCATTTTTGGTAATGCAGAAAATACCATTGCACAATGGAAAATCTATCTCAAAAAGAATAATACGGTTGTAGATTCCCTTTTATCAAGTGTAGAGGGGAATTACTTGTTTTCTAATTTATCATACGGAACGTACAACATCACGGCAGAAACCAGAACGGGATGGATACAAACTTTTCCTGCTGCACCAACATTTTACGCCGTAACGATACAGAGCGGCGGTACTTTTTCAAATAAAAATTTCGGCAGTTTTCAGCTGGGCACGATTGCGGGAAAAAAATTTCATGACGTAAATGCAAATGGTAATATTGATAACGGTGAAGCAGGATTACAAAACTGGAAAATAATTCTGAACGGAACACGAAATGATACCCTCCTCACAGATGCAAATGGTAATTATACTTTTCAAAACCTCGTTGTAGGAAATTATTCGATTCACGAGATTCAGCAACCTGATTGGATACAAACATTTCCTACCGGGAACGGGACGTATTCTTGTTCTATCTTTAGTGGCAGTAATTTTACAGGAAGATATTTTGGGAACAGACTTCCGGCATCAATTAGCGGAAAAGTATTTAACGATGTCGAAGGTAATGGAACATTAGATAGTGAGGACGGCGGTTTATTACAATGGAAAGTCTTTCTTTCCGGAGCAATGAATGAAACGACGCTTACAGATGAAAACGGAAATTATACCTTTTCAAATTTAATTGTTGGAAACTATTCTATGAGCGAAGAAATACAAAGCAATTGGATTATCACTTTTCCGGAAAGCAATGAGTATAATATTACTTTGAACGCAGGAGAAAATGTTGCAGATAAAAATTTTGCGAACTTTGCTGTTGGAACGATTACGGGAACAGTATTTAATGATGTCAATGGCGATGGTACAAAAGAGGAAAATGAACTTGGGCTTTCCGATTGGAAAATAACATTGAGCGGCGCAGAAAATGATTCGACACTTACGGATGAAGACGGCAATTATATTTTCAGCAACTTACTTGCAGGAGAGTATTCTCTCGAAGAAATTCCTCCAATGAATTGGATACAAACTCTTCCCACTTCTCCCGAAACATATTCAATAACGATGCAGAGCAACAGTTATTCCACAGGAAATAATTTTGGCGTGTTTAAACTGGGAAACATCAGCGGTAAACTCTATCACGATATTGATAGCAACGGTATATTTAATGGAAATGACACTGCGTTGACATCCGGAAAAATTTATCTGTCGCAGAATATTCTCCTCCTCGACAGCACAATTTCTGATACCAATGGCAATTACTTTTTTTCCGATTTATTATCGGGAACGTATCAGATTTCTGCGCAATCACAATCGCTCTGGATTCAAACACAACCAACAGAATTTTCTTTTTATACGGTCGTTATTACTTCCAACACCAATGCAAGCGGAAAAAATTTCGGATACAATTACGAAATTCCATTAACGGATTTAGTGAAATACAGAACGTTCAAAACCGAAGTTGCATTTTCTGCAAAACCCAATAAACTCAAAGTGAAATCCGCCCGCCCAGCCGCATTACCGAATGTCGCTAATTTTCGCGATACGGTGATTTCGCGATTTGATAGTAAAGCAGGCATCGTCATTGGTATTGCTGAAACGAATAAAGATTCTTTAAAAAAATACGGATGGATTCGTTTCAAAAAGGGAACTGATTTTGGAAAATTTTATACATCGCTGCAAACAGATTCTTTGTACAATGCGCCATTCGATACGGTGAGAAAAGCCGGGTCTGGGAAAAAGAAAAAATTTTTGAAAGAACTGAAGCCAACTTCGGAAAGTTACACGAACCCGCTTGCGCAGGCGTTTAGTGTATTTAAACTGAACCTGTATGCGAGCAGAAAATTCATTACACCATCGGGATTAGATTCACTCACCTATAGTGATGCTGCAAGTATGTGGAGCGGAAAAACACTTTCGCAAATTGCAAATGCAGTTGATACCCTTCTTTCCAAATATGCATGGAAACAATTACCGAATGGAAGTTTTGCGATTGCAGGTGCAACAGAATTAGAACAATTGAGAAAAATGTTGAATGGAATCAACGAAGCATTTTATACTTCGATATCATTCGTCAACGGGGATTCGATAGTAGCAAACGCGGGATTAAAATTTCCCGGAACAATTGCGCTCTATACATTTCCAAAACTGCAAAAACTTCCCAATGGAAAAACTGAGCCGTTAAATTCCTTTACTAACGAAACAGTAGCAGATGATTTTATACTCGAGCAAAACTATCCGAATCCATTCAACCCTCAAACAGTTATTGGCTTTTCGCTGTTGGCTTTTGGTAATGTTACATTGAAAATCTATAACGTACTTGGGCAGGAAGTTGCAACATTATTGCATAATGAAGTAATGGATGCAGGCGAACACACAATCGAGTTCAATGCAAGTATGTTGCCCAGCGGTGTGTATTACTACAAACTTATCGCCGGTGAAAAAGCAGAAACAAAGAAACTGTTGTTATTAAAATAATTGCTCCTTTTTTTTCAGCCACATTTCCCAAAGAGAAACAATAATCATCGTACCGATTGAAAGACCAAGCATTGCGCCTGTTCCCATCATAACGTACACAAAATCTGCGTTGTATTTTGCAAGATAGCGGGAGGCAAAATCCAATACGAGTACAACAAACGGAACACAAATTGTAATTATTTTTATTTTAGAGGAGATGGAGGAGAAAGTAAAAATAATGCCAAGTAAAAATAAAATCATTCCGATTGCCTGAATGTGTGTATGTGCAACGCGCGCCCACAGTGAAGGCGGTTCGCCGCGGTCAATTTTTACCACCGTCATTATGTCGCTGTATTGCATAAATGGACGCTGCGACATTATGCCATCATCGCTGTGGCAGCGTACGCAATTGCGATGAATAATTTTTTGCACTGACGCAAAATTATGTTCATTCGCGCCATCCTGTATCCAGTTTAAAATAACATTTTTATCCGCGGGATTCGGAAGATATTGCTCCATACTGCCGCCGCTGATTTTTGCCGCTAGCCGTGTATTGGTGCGGTCTCCGAAAAACGCACGCTTCATATCTGCGGGAGTTACGCCCGGTTCTCCGTCAAGCATGCTGTACTGATAGTTCAGATTGATGAGCGAAATACAATATCCCGCGCCCAGCGTTAAGAGGAAAAATGTTACGAGAAGTTTTATTTCTGTTGGCAATTCCCGTAAGCGAATTGAAAATATCGGATGGTGTTGCATAAATATTCGGGTGTAATTGTTCCTGTTTTTTTGCAACGTGAATATACAGTATTTTTGAAATACGGGACAAGGGCGTCTTTTTTTTAAGAGAAAAAAATGTCTCCGGAATTTTCTGTTCAGACATAAAAAAAGGTAATACAACTTGTATTACCTTTATGAATCAGCAATAGAAATTATTTCTTACTCATCGAGAATTTCTTTTACTTTTTTCGTGAGCGTATCTACGCGATATGGCTTTTGCAGAACATCGCGCACACCTTCGTTAATCATTTCCTGCACTTGTTTATTTTCCCCGTAGCCGCTGGAGAGAATAACGGGAACATTGAGTTGCAGCGCTTTCATTTGTTTAAAGGTCTCCAAACCATTTTGCTTTGGCATAATCATATCAAGAATAATCAAATCAATATTTTCTTTTTCTTTTATAAAGATTTGCACTGCTTCTATTCCATTGCACGCTTCAAGAGTTCTGTATCCCTCTGCCTCCAAACCTTCGCGAAGAATCTGCCGCATAATTTGCTCGTCATCCACAATGAGTATCGTTGATTCACCTGAATACGAAGATGATTCTGCAATTTTTTCTTCCGCAACAATTCGCTTGGAAACAATGGGAATGTGGATGGAAAAAGTTGTGCCTTTATTCAATTCACTTTGAAATGTTATAAATCCTTTGTGGTTATGCACGGTACGATACACTGTTGCAAGTCCCAATCCGGCTCCCTTTCCCGAATCTTTTGTAGTAAAAAAAGGTTCAAAAATACGTTGTTGCACATCAGGATGCATTCCCGTTCCGGAATCGCTGATAGTAATTACAGCATAATCGCCTTCAATGCTGTTGTAGTGCTTGTGCGCATCTGCCTCTGAAACAGAAATGTGCGCTGTACTGATTTGTAACACGCCGCCGTTTGGCATTGCATCACGTGCATTAAAACACAGCATCAGCATCATTTGTTCAAGTTGCGCTAAATCTCCTTCAATAAATAATTCCGTTGATGCAAACCGTCGCTGAATTGCAATTGTTTTATCAAAACTTTTTTCCAGCATCATCAATGAATCGCCAACGAGCGCGTTGAGATTTATTTGTTGAAATCCATGCGATGCACCGCGAGAAAATCCCATCAGTTTTTGTGTAAATTCGGCGGCGCGAATAGCAGATTGCTCAATCGCGTCAAGATTATGATATAGCGGGTCATTTTGAGAAAGTTTTGCTTTTGAAAATGATGCGTAGCCAAGTATTCCGCCAAGCATATTGTTAAAGTCGTGTGCTAATCCTCCTGCGATGGAACTGATGTATTCCATTTTGAGCGCGCGGAATTGCTGCTCGTCACGCTTTTTCTTCTCGCTAATGTCGCGAAGAATGATATGAATATGCTGCGTTTGCGATTGCGCATCAAGATGAAGTGTCGCAGAAACTTCTACGGTAAGATGCTCTTTTTTCTTTGTAATAAAAGATAATTCTTTTTGTGCAACGGAATTTTTCAGTTGCAGTTCGGTAAAAAATTTTTCTGTGCGCGTATCAAATACCATCAAATTTTTTACTGTTGCAGAAGCAAGAGCATCCTGAGCGGAATCGAAGCAGAGTATTTCAATTCCTTTCGGATTGATGTAGATGAGTTTTCCGCTCATTTCAAAAATCAGAATACTATCGCTTGCATTTTCTATAAAATCGTGAAAGCGCGATTCCTTTTCGCGAAGCACTTTTGTCTTTTCCTCCACCATTGCAGATACTTTTGCCGTGTACTCGCGCAATTCATCTTCAAGGCGTTCCTGCTCTTCAATCATTGAGTGAAACGCGCGCGTGAGTGGTTTGATATTGCGCTTCAGCACCGGATAGGCAAACAGCGGAATGCTGAATATTAACATACCAATGCCAATGGAAATATTTTGAATATAAATGCCGAGTATGAGCGAAAGAATACTGACCCCGCATATTGCGAGCATCAGGTTTGTGAGGAGTTTGCGTTGCAGCAACGGAAGTGTATTTTTATTCATAGTCAAATGCAGAGTTTGTCATAGAAATTTTGTTGCCCTTTTTTCTGATGTGAATATGAAAAAATTATCTGTGAAACAATAGAGAAATAGTATTTTTCTTTTGCTGCGCAATTGTCGGTAAATATCCTACTACACTTTTTCAAGGTGGTGGCGTTCGCAAATATGTTCAAACCATTTATTCGCAATTTTCTCCATCAGTGTATTTACTTTCAGGCGCGAACTTAAATGGTCAAAATCAACATCATCCATACACTGGTCTTGATTCACGCACGTAAAAACAAATTTCTCTTTTCCTGTTTCTTTATCTACGTGTCGTTGCAAACATTGCGCGCACACGGCTTTCATCATACACTGCATCGGCGAATTGATGGATGCAATGCCAATATGCTCTTCATTCAAATATGGCTTGAGTACGGTATGTCTTGCCGCCGTAACCGCCGCCATCATTCTATCCGAACCGATAGCAATTACTCTTGTTGCTTCATTCAGCGGAATCTGAATTTCTCCAAGTTCTCCTTTGCTATACGCAACCATTGCCTGCACAATATTGCCGACAAATGTCTTATCCTGTGGACGTTGCGGTACAATTAGTTCTCCTGCATCAACACTGTACACAACAACATCCGTTCCTGCTTCTACTTCTTCCCGCTTGAAAATATCTTCTCGCTTTTTGTAGCCGGCAAAATAAATTACTTTTGTGTTTTTTTCTTTCATCGCTTTTGCAATGGAAAACAATACGGCATTTCCCAAACCGCCGCCAAGTAATAACACCGTCGAGTTTTCCGGAATTTCTGTCGGTGTTCCCGTTGGCCCCATCACGACAACACGCTGTCCGGGTTTCAGCATACTCACCATTCGTGAACTTGCGCCCATTTCGAGAACAATCATTCCGAGCAATCCTTTTTCAACATCCACCCACGCGCCTGTGAGTGCAAGTCCTTCCATCATCAGCAATGTGTTTTCAATCGTTGGAGAATCTACTTCATAATTCTGCAAGCGGAAAAACTGTCCCGGTTGAAATTTTTTTGCAGCTTGCGGTGCGTGAACAACTACTTCCACAATTGTTTGTGTAAGGCGATTTACTTCAACGACACGCGGACGAAATTCGCTATCAAGTTTCAAAGCAAAATTATTCCATTCTCCGATTGTATTCTGTAGCGGACGATTTTTTTCTGATTGCTCAAACAGTGCAATCACTTTTTTATACCCGTGTTTTGCAGATGCCATTGCTTTTACAACATTTCCTTCATACACGGGATGATTATCTCCATAGAACGAAATATATTTTCCGTCTTTTTCATACGATGTAAAAAATCCTGTTTCTCCTTTTGATGTTTGCAGCAATTCCGTTTTGCCGTTTTTCACAATCTGAAAACTCTGAAAAAATTCTCCCCATTCATCAAGTTGAATTGTCTGCGGATGTTCGCGCTCGTACATTACATTCGGTGAAGTTCCTGCCGCAACAAGTACAGATTTTGCATACACAGAAATCTGCTCGTTGCTTGATTTCCATTTGCCGCTGATTACATCCATCTTTTCAAAAATTAATTCTTTTACTGCGCCGTATTCATCAGCAATCGCTTCGACAGGACTCATTTTTTCTGCAATAAAAATTCCCTCTTCTAATGCTTTGATAATTTCTTCGTGATTCAAACGATACGCGGGTGCATCATTCAGACTTTTTCGATAGTACAAATGAACGCCACCCCATTTGCGAATGAGCGGAATAAAATTCGGCGATTCATTTTTCTTTGCGGCTCGATTACGTTCTTCCGTAATTTCTTTTGCGTGTTGCAAGAATGTAGCAAGAATTTTTTTCTCTTCTTCATTCATTATTGCGTCGGTGTTTTCTTTTCCGTTTTCTCTGCACAATGCTTCGTAACGGAATTGTACTTTTTCCATCTGCACGGGATAGTACGCCATTAATTCCGTTGCGGTATCCACAGCAGTTAAGCCGCCGCCAATGACAATTGCGGGAAGTTGAATTTGTAAATTTGCAAGCGAATCTTTTTTTCCTGCGCCGGTAAGTTGCAACGCCATCAAAAAATCACTTGCTTTTCTGATGCCGCGCAGCAAATTATTTTTTATGGAAACAAACGTTGGTTTTCCTGCACCCATTGCAAAACAAATATGGTCGAATCCTTTCTCCCATGCATCTTCCACTGTCAGCGTTCCGCCAAAACGAATGCCATCGAAGACGCGAAATGTATTGCGGCGAATCAGATTGAGATAGACAACAGTAAGAAAATTTTTATCCCAACGCACGGTAATGCCGTATTCTGAAACGCCGCCAAATCCGAGCAAAATTCTTTCGCTGAGTTTTTTATTGATGGAAGAAAAATTTTTGATTGGTTGAAATGGAGTAGTTGCATTGCCCGTAATCTCCACCGGAAGCGGTTCAATTTTTAATCCATCAATACCGACAACGCCAAACCCTTCGTTTAAAAGATAGTGCGCCATTGTGTATCCTGCAGGACCCATACCGACGACAAGAATTTTCTTTCCGCTGTACGGTAAAGAATGAGGACGCTCGATATTCAACGGATTCCAGCGCGTGAGAAGAGAATAGATTTCAAAGCCCCACGGAAGATGCAGCACGTCAGTCAGTACGCGCGTTTCAATTTGCGGAATATTGACGGGCTCCTGCTTTTGATAAATACACGCTTTCATACAATCGTTGCAAATACGATGACCTGTTCCGGGACACATCGGATTATCAATTGTTATCAACGCAAGCGCACCAATAGAATCTCCGACGTTTTGCAGTGCGTGTGATTCAGAAATTTTCTGGTCAAGCGGACATCCTTTTAATTCGAAGCCAATGGGATTTTTCTTGAATTCATTTTTTTCCTTCAAACCTTTTGAACACGAATCTTTACTGCGGTCGTGGCAGAAAATGCAATAATCCACTTCGCTTTTCACTTCACGGCGTGAATACCGTTCATCCGTTAAATCAAATCCATCGCGATGGCGATAGTGTTCTTCGTGTCCGAAAAATTCTGTAACAGGCGTGTGCAGTTCTTCAAATGCAACGAGATGTGCATAATCAAGTTTATTCGGCTGACGAAACATTACCCAGCTTTTTGTCGCAGATTCTTTTTGAAAATAACTTGCGGCAAGATAGTGTTCAAACAATGAAACAAGTTCTTCTAATAATTTGGCAATGCCTTCCTTGGAATCGGGAAGTGAATGGAGATATGCGAGCGTTTCTTCCTGCGGTAATTTTTTCTTCAATGCACGAACATACACGAGAGATTCTTCCGGCAATCCTTCTTTTAAAAGTTTGTCGTGAGGCAATAATTCATACAAAATTGCAGCCAACGCAAGCTCATCATCGTTTTCAGGAATCCCGCTGAATGTTTTCTTTACTGCTGTAACTTGCTGTGTCAATTCTGCGAGATTAAATTGTTTCGCATCGGATTGTTGAAATTTTTTCAACACACGGCGTGTGAAAAATTCTTTTTTGCAATGGAAGAGAATATGCTCTTTATCTGCAATAATCTGCAATGCTTTCCATTCACTTTGAATGCCGAAGATTGCAGCAATAAATTCGCTGATATACGGAGCCATTGCTACGAGGAGATTGGATATCTGTATTTCAGAAAATTCTTTTCCATTTGAAGTTTTATAAGAGAAGAATTGCTCGTACAGTGCAGGATTTTTTTTCTTTACCTCATCATAAAAAAGTGAAGTGAGTTCTGCGAGTTTATCGGGATTGTGAAAATCGTAGTATGTGAAACCGGGAAGATGTATGTGTAAGTTTTCCATTGTCCATTTTAAAAAATTGCGGGCAAAAGATAAGAAAAGCGGGAGTAATGGAGTAGGAAAAGGGAGCGAAGAATTGCAGAAAAGGAGATTTTGGGTAAAATCACACGAATGCAAAAATACAACTTT
This sequence comes from uncultured Chitinophagales bacterium, assembly GCA_964358705.1. Taxonomy (GTDB): domain Bacteria; phylum Bacteroidota; class Ignavibacteria; order UBA10030; family F1-140-MAGs086; genus JBBTJF01. Next base: position 100,290 of record CAYHPL010000004.1, on the reverse strand, counting down.
CGTTGTATTGACTGCCAAAATGAGAGTTTCTATATTTTACCCGCAAAATTGAATGAACAGATGCGAATGTATTGTTTAGGGTTTTGCGGGATTTTTTTTAACACATTATTTACTTTAAAAATTAAAACTCTGAAAGGTTATTGTTATGAATTTACTTCGATTTATTTCATGGAATCTTTTTTCCATGCTTACATGCGGCGTTTTACTATTATTTATATCTTTTATTTCTCATGCTCAAATTCATTCTTGGCAAACAAGTTCTCCTCTGCAAGATGGTTACATTTATCCAGGTTCAGCAACATTGCCATCAGGAAAAATACTTGTAGTTGGTGGTTATACACAACCTGGTGTTGTTTATTCATCCAATGCTTATATATTTGACCCAACGACAGAATTATGGACTCAGGCGAATTCTATGCCATCCCCTCACCGTTTGCATGCACTAAAACTTACAACAGATGAAATATTAGTTGTCGGAGAAGATACTCCATCGTCTCCTCCAACAGGATATTTATATAGTGAAATAACAGATGAATGGATTATCACCGGAGTGCCATCAATTTCAAGATATAGTTCTTCCTTAACGCTATTATCATCCGGCGAAGTATTGCTTGCGGGAGGATATGATGGAACATGTTGTGGAAGTACATATAAAACTGCAGAAATATATAATCGTACAAGTAATCAATGGACTACGACTGAGCAAATGATACAGTCAAGGGCGGGACATTCTGCCACACTTTTGCAGTCAACCAAAGTATTAGTTGCAGGAGGCGCTCAACGCAATCCATATATTTTCAGAAACTCAGCAGAATTGTTTGACCCCCAAACCGGAGCGTGGTCTTTAACAAGCTCTATGCATTTTTCGCGCTTAGGTCATACTGCAACTTTGTTGTTATCAGGAAAAGTTTTAGTTATTGGAGGTTTTATTTCATCTGACGGAGATGAAAAATTAACTACGACGCGAACTGTAGAAATATATGATCCCAATACTGGTATTTGGACAGATGCTTCACCAATGTGCGTGCCACGTGCAAGACATACTGCAACCATTCTGCCATCTGGTTTAGTTATAGTGTGTGGTGGAAGTAATCAATCTGGACCACTTAATTTAACAGAGATATATAATCCCAATACGAATGAATGGTTACCAGGTCCGGAAATGAATCAAAAACATTCTGACCATATAACAGCACTACTTTCAACTGAAAAATTGTTAGTTGCTGGTGGATTGAATAGTTCATCTACTGGAACACTTGTAACTGAACTGGCTGCAATTGATACTATTCCTGCGAATTTTCAATGTAGTTATGATTCTATAAAATACAGGACATTTTCACTTTCAACGAATGTTTCAGTAAAACCGAACAAGCTTAATAAAGCAGGAAAACCTGCGGTTGTACCAAATGTTGCCAATTGGCGCGATACAGCAATCGCTCGTTATGGTGGTAAGAGTGGTTTAGTGCTTGGAATTCCACAGACAGATAAAAATACGGCAAAAAATTTTGGTTGGGTACGGTTTAAAAAAGGTGCAGATTTTGGAAAATTCTACACAGAATTACAAACGAATGCGAAGTACAACGCTCCTTTTGATACAGTAAGGAAAGAAGGGTCAAGCAAGAAAAAACGTTTCATAAAAGAAGTAATGATAAGTTCAAAAACATATACCAATCCATTTGTTCAGGCGTTTGGTTTGTTTAAGTTAAATCTTGCTTCAAGCATCAAAGGAGTAACACCAACTGGTTTTGATTCTCTCATTTATGTTTCTTCAGGAAGCCCATGGAATGGTTCATCTCTTATGCAAATTTCCAATTATGTTGATACAGTTCTTACATATTATAAATCAAAACCATTATTTGATTCGACATTTGTATCCATTGGCGATTCTGCGTTAGAAACTCTGCGCTTGGTTCTCAACAATGTTAATAGTGCTTTTGATACCACCATTTTATTATCCAACGGTGATTCCATCAGCAATGGAGTTTTGAAATTGAAGGGGCTTATTGAAATTAGCAGTGTTGATTACTTGATGCGCACACTTTCCGAGAAACAAACAACAAGCCATGCTTACTCACAAAATGAAACAGAGCCATCTCAATTTGCATTACTTCAAAACTACCCCAATCCCTTCAATCCGCAAACGGCTATTGGATTTTCATTGTTGGACGCCGGGAATGTATCGCTGAAAGTGTACGATGTTCTTGGTCAGGAAGTAGCAACGCTTTTGGATAATGAACTGATGGAAGCAGGCGTACACGAATTACAATTTGATGCAAGTCGTTTATCAAGCGGCGTGTATTTTTATCGGCTCAATGTGCAGGGAGAAAACGGTGTTTCGTTTGTACAGACAAAGAAAATGGTGTTGATGAAATAAAACAATGCCATCTCAATTTTTATTTACTTACATTATTTAATCACAATTCAAAGAAAGAACAATTACTATGAAGTCTTTTTGCAAAATAGTTACAGGTATTAATTTGCTTGCTGCAACATTCGTACTTTTTTTAATACAATCCATTAGCAATGTATTGTATGCGCAGGTAACAGTGAGCTCTGTTACTCCAACAATGAACGCATTACACATCGCAAAAAATGCGAATATTCAAGTATCCTTTAACAGTGCGTTGAATACTGCTTCGGTTACAAACAGTACGTTTGTCGTGCAAGGCAATCTCAGCGGACATCATTCCGGAACTTATGCCTTCAGCAATGGCAATTCCGATGTTACATTTAATCCAGCAAACGATTTTGTTACTGGAGAAGATGTTTCAGTATCACTTACGCAACAAATTAAAAATGCGAATGGCGATAGTTTGACAACCGGATATTTCTGGAAGTTCACTATTGCGACAACAAAAGGATATGGAGATTTTTATTACTCCAAGAGAATAAAATTTAATTTCTCTGTTTCACGATTGGTGCCCGGTGATTTTGATGGTGATGGCGATATTGACATTGCTGTTTCAAATATTTCGGATAGTTCCGTAACGGTGTTGCAAAACAACGGAAACGAAGATTTTACTGTAATGGCAACCATTCCGGTCGGTAAAGAGCCCGCGGGAATTTGCGCGGCGGACTTTGATAATAATGGAAAACTTGATATTGCTGTTGCAAATCAGATTTCAAATAATGTTATTGTCGTGCTGAATAATGGAAACGGAGCGTTCACTCCATCAGATACAATTAACGTTGGCAGTTTTTCTAATAATATTGCATCGCTTGATTGGGATAACGATGGAGATATGGACCTTGTGGTGGGAAATCACGACGCTTTAAATGTATCAGTGCTTACGAATGATGGATTGGGTACGTTTGCTGTAACGAACACGATAACAGGATTTAATGATGCAAGACCGTACAGCATTGCAACAAATGATTTTGATAATGATGGTGATGCAGATATAATGTTTGGCTCTAATCAATATTTTACATTAGGCGTGTGGAACAACGGAAGCGCCCCGGTTGACAAAATAACATATCCCGCAACAAAAATAAGCGCATCATCCGTCTCTGCGGATTTCGATTCTGATGGAGATGCAGATATTATTTTGGCAAATGAATTTTCCGGAAATTATACGTTTCATAGAAATGCAGGAAACCGAGTTTTTTTGTCGGATAGCAATTCTGCTATTGCATTAAAATCAGAGATGGTTACGAAAGGTGATTTTGATAATGATGGGAATATGGATATTGCTTTTTCACATTTTATGAGTTCCAGCAACGTTACATTTTTTTACAATGATGGCAATGGTGAGTTTACAAAAAAATCAATGGTAGTTGATGACTCACTGTTTGCAATAATTTCAGCGGATTTTGATAGCGATGGAGATATTGATGTTGTTCTTGGCGGTCCCAATTCCATATATTTTTTACGCAATACGCCGGTCAATTTAGTTGATAACACAACACCGGTAAACGGAGAAATAAATGTGCAACAAGACGCTCCGTTCAGAGCAGAATTTGATGATGATATGAATGCGAATTCAATCAATACATCAAATGTAACTGTTCAGGGCTCATTCTCCGGAAAATTTTCAGGAGCGTTGTCCGCAAGTACAAATTCTTTTTCATTTAATCCCGCCAAAGACTTTTCACTTGGCGAACAGGTTAGCGTAGTAATGAATAATAAAGTTCTTACGCAAAACGGAGATACATTATTGGGCGGATATTCCTGGAAGTTTACTGCACAATCAGTCGGCGGAAAAGGAATATTTGTTCTCGATTCGAATTATTCATCGGGCGGAACAAAACCGGTTGCAGTGGTTGCAGGGTATTTCAATAACGATAATTATCTTGACCTGATTGTAGCAAATCAAAGTTCCAATACACTTGCATTGTTAATTTATGATTCCGTGAGCAATAAATTTTCTGCTGGCGGAACAATAAATACCGGAACACGTCCACAGGGCATTGCGGCGGCGGATTTCGATAATGATAACGTACTTGATATTGCCGTTGCAAATTCAGGAAGTAATACCGTTTCTATTTATGAGAATTCCGGCACGGGTACTTTTACTTTACGAGCAACTGTTCCCGTCGCTACAATATCAGGAACAGACCCGTTCGCGCTTACTGCCGGCGATTTTGATAATGACGGATTTGTGGACCTTGTTACGTCGCTGTACCTCTCAACAAATCTTCGCGTTTTACACAATGACGGAAATTTTGCATTCTCAGCTGGTGATAGTACAAGCGTAAGTTCGCTTCCGATTTCCATTGCCACCGATGATTTCAATAATGATGGCTGTATTGATTTGGCAGTTGCTAATTTACTTTCAAACAGAGTATCAGTAGTCAGCAATTTAAAAAGGGGAAACTTTACGCAGTCAGGAATAATTAGTACAGGAAGCCGTCCCTCTTCTGTTGCAACGGGCGATATGAATAATGATGGATATGTTGATGTTCTTGTTGCCGCAAGTAATGAAAATAAAATTTATATTCACAAAAATTTCAATGGCGGCACATTTTCGGGCGCAGATTCCGTTACCGTTATAGTTTCCTTAAATACAAGTCCGCGCTTTATTTTTACCGCGGATGTGAATGGCGATGGAATGACGGATATTATCACTGCGAATTCCAGTGCAAACAGTATTTCTGTTTTGTACAATGGCGGCGAACTCACTTTCGATTCTGTAACAACTGTTACTGTCGGCAGTGAACCCGTTGCTATTTCGTATGGCGATTTTGACAGCGACCGCGATATTGATTTTGCAGTCGTGAATCAAAGTTCCAATACCGTTTCTATTTTGTTAAATGAAAATGTACAATCAATTTCAGGGAAAATATTCAACGATAAAAACGGCGACAGTCTGCTTACAGTAAGTGAAAAAGGACTCAAGAACTGGAGCGTTACCGCCGTAAACAGTGGGAAATCGTATTCGACGGAAACAGATATTAACGGCAGTTTTGTTATTGCAAATCTTCCGGAAGGAACGTACACGATTAAAGAAAGTCTGCTGACATTTTGGAAGCAGAGCGCGCCAAAACCCGGTACAGATGTTACTCCGTATGGTGACGGACAACGTGCGTATAATAAAACTCTGGATGCCGGTCAGGAAATTTCCAGCATCAATTTTGGAAATCTTCCCGATGACCCGGTATTTTTCCGCACGGTAAAAACCGGAGCAAATATTGCATTAACCGGAAAAGCCAGCAAAATAAAATACATTGCAGGCGTACCGAATGCGCCAAACTGGGTAACGGTATTAGAAGCGCAATTTAAAAAATTCGGAAAAACAAATTCGCTTGTATTAGGAATCAAACGTCTTGATTCAGCAAAATTTTATGGATGGGCTGAGTATAAAAAAGCATCGGATATGACACAATTGTACACATCAGCACATACCAATGAAAATGAATTAGCATTTCCTTTTGATGTTGCCCGCGATGATAATGGAAATTCCAAAGTGAAAAAATTATTAAAAGCATTGAAACCCAATCGAAAGAATTATAATAATATTGCAATAGAGCAAGGATTCCTCTTTAAATTCAATCTTGAAGCAAGCGAAGATTCTGTTTTACCGCCAACGCTTGGCAACCTTTTGTACGATGCAGATTTTACTTTCGCAGGAAGAGAGCTACGCGGTGTTACGCTCAAAGAAATTGGAAAACTGCTTGATACTGTAATGACGTACTTTAATAAAAAAGGATTCACCAACACCGATGCGCGGCAGCAACTTTATACGTTCAGTGATTCCGTTCTGCGAGGTATCAATGAAGCATTTTATGACAGTCTCACGTTGCAGGATATTGATTCCGTAGAAGTTGTTGTTAAAAAGAATCCATACGGAGTAAAATTGCAAGGAGCGCGTTCTGCGGGAGAAATAGGTTTCCTTAAACGACTGGTAGAAATTCCCAAAGAAGAAACGGAAATTTTTTCAAGTCCTTTGCAATTTCGACTTGACCAAAACTATCCCAATCCCTTCAATCCACAAACGACGTTGTCATTTGGTATTAGTAATTCGTCATTAGTAACGTTGAAAATATACAATGTACTCGGACAAGAAGTAGCAACGCTTTTGGATAATGAACTGATGGAAGCAGGCACGCATGGATTGCAATTTGATGCAAGTCGTTTATCAAGCGGCGTGTATTTTTATCGGCTCAATGTGCAGGGAGAAAACGGCGCGACGTTTGTAAAATCCATGAAAATGGTGTTGATGAAATAAAATAGAAACGAGATGCTGCGTGCCTTTCGAATCGGGTGCGCAGCATCTTTTCGTTATAGTAAATTAATTTCCCAAAACATAAAAACAATAGAACAATGAAACATATTTTTCTCACTTTATTTATAATTATTTTATTTTTTAATACTCAAAGTTCATCACAGACTCCGGATTGGCAATGGGCGAAAAGTGCTGGAGGCACGCTTCAGGAAATTGGAAAAAGTATTGCAGTTGATAAAAATGGGAATAGTTACATTATTGGTACTTTTTCGAGCACTACAATTACATTGGGAACAATCACATTAACGAATTTTGCAAGCGGAATACAAATATTTATAGCAAAATATGATATAAACGGCAATGTTGTGTGGGCAAAGGGTTCCATGGGATATGGAGATGATCAAGGGATTGACATTACCGTTGATGCAAATGGATATATTTATATAACAGGTTATTTCTATAGCCCAACAATACAATTTGGTACGACTACGTTAACTCATGGTATTGGCATTTCTGTTTTTATAGTTAAATACGATTCTAACGGGAATGTAATATGGGCAAAAAATTCACTAGGTGATGGTAGTGCATGGGGTAGTAGTATCAGCGTTGATAAAAGTGGAAATAGTTATGTTACTGGTATTTTCGGCAACAAAATAATTTCATTTGACTCAGAAACTCTAATAAATAATGATACTACTGGATTAACTTATGATGTTTTTATTGCAAAATATGACTCTAATGGTAACTTTGTTTGGGCAAAAAATGCAGGCGGGAATAAGGATGATTATGGAAATGGTATTGCAGCTGACGGGGATGGAAATAGTTATGTAACCGGATTTTTTGAGAGTTCAACCATCAAATTTAATTTAGAAACCTTAACAAATGATAGCAGCGGAGCTCGTGATATTTTTATTGTAAAATTTAATACAGATGGAAATGTTCTATGGGCAAAAAGAGGAGGAGGAATGAGTGAAGATTATGGATGCGATATTGCTATAGACTTAAATAATAATTGCTATGTGACTGGATATTATGCCAGTAATTCCATTACTTTTGATTCCACCACATTAACAACAAATAATGGTCAGTGGAATATGTTTATTATGAAATACGATAGTACCGGAAATGTTAAATGGATTAATTATGTTGATTATGCAAATAGTAATATTAATAACAGCATCGCAGTTGACACAATAGGGAATGTTTTTCTAACAGGAGAGCTAGATATTTTCACAACAATTTTTGGAGCGATATCACTAACAAATACGAACAATCGAAATATAATATTTGTTGCTAAATATAATTCAAACGGTAGCATGAAATGGGTAAAGTACGTACAAACAAATCAGAGTAATTATTTAAGCGGTATTGCGGTTGACACAAAAGGGAATAATTTTGTTATAGGTTATTTTTACGGTAAAACAATAACTTTTGATGGCATAACTGTGGAAAACAAGAATTTTGAAGATTATGATTTAGTAATATTTAAATTAGGTTCATCGGGAAAGTTTCGAACATTCAGCGCATCTACACAACAGTCAATAAATGCTATTTCTTCAAAAGGAGTTAAATTAAAAATAAAATCTGGTATTCTTTCAGAATTACCGAACGAAGGAACAGTATTGGAAAAAGTTTTTTTGTCTGGTGTTCCAAAAGCCGGTGCAACACTTCTTGGCATTCCGACAACTGATAAAATAAAAGCTAAAACACAAAGTTGGCTTCTCTTTAAAAAAGCATCATCTGTTCAGGCATTTTATACAGCCCTCCATACAGGGTCATCGTATCCGATAGATTCAGTACGTAAAGCAGGCAAGAAATCCAAAGTATTATCAAAAGCAATAACACCGACAAGAAAAAGTTATAATAATCCGCTATGGGCGCAAGGTGTTCTTTTGCGATTGAATATACTTGCCTGCGATAATGGAGTTACACCCAGCGGTTTCGGAGAATTAGTTCTCGATACATCATTTACTCTAATCGGTCAGGAACTGGAAGGTATGACATTACGCTCAATAGCAGATTATCTTGATTCGCTCATGTCTTTGTATGCACAGTTTGATATTGGAGGTGCAAACGCTGATAGTGAATATAATAATCTTGGAAACTTTGCTAATCTGTTAAGTATTTTAAATAGCGGATTCTATGAAACTATGTCGCTTGATAATTATCTGATAGATTCAGTTCTCGTAAAAACAGGAAAGAAACCGTATGCGGTAACACTTTCCGGCGTGAAAACACCAGATGAAGTAGGTATCGTAGCAAAAAACCCTAACTGGAAACAGGCGCAAACGAATTTTATAACATCATCAGATGAAAATCCGGATGAATTTTCTCTTCTGCAAAACTATCCCAACCCCTTCAATCCGCAAACGACGTTGTCATTTGGTATCAGTAATTCATCATTAGTAACTCTGAAAGTGTACGATGTTCTTGGTCAGGAAGTGGCAACGCTTTTGGATAATGAACTGATGGAAGAAGGTGCGCACGAATTGCAATTTGATGCAAGTTACTTATCAAGCGGTGTGTATTTTTATCGTCTCAATGCAAACGGAGAAAACGGCGTATCGTTTGTAAAATCCATGAAAATGGTGTTGATGAAATAAAATCCTCGATTTTTTTTCTCTGTAACAAGAGGAAAAAAGCAACAGCACGAAAGCGGTTCTGGATTTTCCGGAATCGCTTTTTTATTGTTTGTACTAAAAACAGCAATTTTCATTCCGATAATTATATCTGTAATTTCACATTATGTTGAAAACTTATTTCCTTATCCCGAATACCTGTTACATCTAAAAAAACATGAAAACTCTTTTCTTCATTCGTTGTACTGTATTTTTTTCTGCAATGCTCTTTTCTGCATCTGCTTCATTTGCTCTCAATCCTACTAAATCGCTATACAAATACGGAATAGATAAGTGGGACCCGCCGCGTGGATTTACCACTTATTCCATCAACGCAATTTTTCAAACACGCGATAATTATTTGTGGCTTGCCACTGATGAAGGTTTGATGCGTTTTGATGGCGTGCATTTCACTATCTATGATAAAACAAATACTCCCGGAATGAGGCACAACGATATTACCTGCCTTGCTGAAGATAACAAAGGAAATTTGTGGTTCGGTACGCGCGGCGCAGGAATATTTAAAAGAACCCCGCAGGGAATAATAACTGTCATAAATGATAGCAACGGTCTCGCAAGCAATAAAATATATACGCTTCTCTTTGAGCAGGAAAATGTTTTATACGCTGGAACATCGAATGGCATTAACAAGTTAAGTTTTGATAGCCGCGATTATTTTTCCATTCAGGCGTATGATAAAAGGAATGTTCCTCCTGATAAAATAAATCTTGCACACAGAATTATTTCAGATAAAAAAGGTTCGCTTTGGTTTACAGGCGAAAATATTTACCGTATGTCTATCGCTTCTGAAAAAATAGACACGCTCCATGCTTTTTCTACAATACGTCCGATTGCGCTCGATTCAGTCGGTGTGCTTTGGGCTGGCTCAAAAGAATTTCTCTATAAATATGAACAAGGAAAAATTTCGTTATTTCCTTTAGCATCATCAATGAAAGTTTCGTACATCATTGCGCTCTATACAGATTCGCATGGGGAATTATGGGCAGGAACTGAAGGCAGCGGTTTGTATAGAATCAGTCCCGACGGAACATTGGATTCACTTCATCCGTCTGATAATCTGATGATTGATAATGTCGCCTGTTTTTATGAAGACCGCGAAGGCAGTATGTGGTTCGGAACACGCGGCGGCGGTTTGTATCAGTTAAAAGATAACAGCATTGAAACGTTCTCCAAAGAGGACGGACTTTCCAACGATTTAGTGTATTCCATTTTTGAAGATTCGCGCGGCGAAATCTGGATTGGCACTGCTCGTGGAGGAATTAATCGCTTGTTTGTGCAGCGTGAAAAAAATGGCACAATTAATTTGCAGCCGAAAAAAATTATGAACATTGTGTACGATGAACGCAACGGTCTTTCCTGCCCGAATGTTCGCGCCGTTTGCGAAGGAAGCGATGGCAGTATTTTTGTCGGCACGTATAACGGCTTCAACAGATTTTACCATGAGCAGTGGGAACAATTTGTTATTGATACACTTGGCTTTCAGGATATTCGCTCCGTCTTTACAGATAGAAAAGGAAATACGTGGGTTGGTTCTCTTGCCGCCGGTGTCGGGAAGTTTGAAAAAGGAAATCTTATCAGAGATTTTTTCGGAAGAAAATCTGAAATTTTAAGTAACGTCCGTGCAATATGTGAAGATAGTAGCGGTAATTTGTGGGTGGGAACGCAATTTGCCTTGCATTGTGTAACGGATACGGGCTATATTAAATTTACGGAAAAAGATGGCTTGCAGGGAAATATTGTAATCGGAATTTATGCTGATGCAGAAAACAAAATTTGGGTTTCAACGTGGGGATTTGGTATTCAGCAATATCATCCCAACGCAGACAGCAATAAAAAATTTACAAGCATAACGCGCGCAAACGGAATGTTGGATGATATCATTTCTGCAATGGCAGAAGATGATTTTGGCAATTTCTGGTTTGGTTCGTTCAAGGGGATTTTTCGTGTTATCAAAGAAGAATTGTATGCCGTCGCAGATGGAAAGCGTGCGCGGCTGACAAATGTTTCCTACAGTATGCAGGAAGGAATGAAAGATTTCGGATGTAATGCCGCAACCCAGCCCATCGTTTGCAAAACGCGCAACGGTCAAATATGGTTCTCCACTGCCGCCGGCGTTGCAATAGTAAATCCCAAAAGATTATTGAAAGAATACAGCCCTCCGGAAATTGTGATTGAACAATGTATTGCAGACAAAGATACTTTTTCTTTGTGCAACAGTATTCTTACCAACAGCGGATTGAAACAATTAGAAATACAATACACCGCATTAACCTATCGCAATATTCATAAAATTCAATTCAAATATAAGTTGGAAGGATACGATGAAGAATGGATTGATGCAGGAACAGTGCGCAAAGCAATCTACGCGAAACTTCCCTATGGCGATTATGTGTTTCGTTTGCGCGCATGCAACGGCGAAGGCGTATGGAACAATGCGGGAATTTCTTTTCCTGTTTCTATTCCTCCGTTGTATTGGGAAACGTGGTGGTTCCGTTCATTTTTTGCTTTTATATTTTTAAGCGGCGTGTATGGAGGAGTTCGTTTTATTTCCTTGCGGAAATTGCAGGCGAAACTGCGTAAATTAGAAATGCAGCAATCGCTGGAAAAAGAGCGCTCGCGTATTTCGCAGGATATGCATGATGAAGTTGGCGCGAGTCTTTCACAAATTTCTATGCTCAGTGAATTGACAGAGCGCAATCTCGGTGATGTGAATATTGTGGAAAAAAATATTAAACGCATTACTGCAACCGCGCAAAACGTAACAGAAAGTCTTGATGAAATTGTATGGTTTCTGAATCCCAAACACGATTCACTCCAAAGTCTTGTTGCATTTGTCCGCGAATACCTTGCAGAATATTTAGAATCCTCCAGTGTAAATTTCACCTTTGATTTTCCGGAAAATATACCATCGTTGAATTTGCCGCCGGATGTTCGACATAATGTTTTTCTTGTCCTCAAAGAATCAGCGCACAACGTCGTAGAGCACGCGCAGGCAGAAAAAGTACATATTACTCTTTCTGTTCATAACAATAGTATAAAAGCAGTTGTAAAGGATAACGGCATTGGATTTTCAAAAGAACAGATTTCTCCGTTCAGCGATGGCTTAACGAATATGCAAAAACGCATTGAGCGCATCAATGGAATTTACAGCATCGCATCCGACAACAACGGAACAATCGTACAATTTCGTGTACATTGCGACGGAGCAACACGCATTGCAACGTTATAAAAAATACAACTTTCGTGTGATTGATTAATGAGAAAACTTCTCTTATCTTTCTTCTGAAAAAAATGAACAAAACCTGATAAGTGTTATGCCTGTTTCCGTTGCCATAGTTGAAGATGATACCACGATTCGTGAAGGATTAACAATGCTGTTAAATTCATCGCGCGGATTTCGTTGTCTGGGTGCCTATCGAACCGCCGAAGAAGCAATTTCTCCCTTACGGCAGCAGCCTCCCAACGTAATATTGATGGATATTCATTTGCCGGGAATGTCCGGTATAGATTGCGTGCGCAATCTGAAAGATGGAAATACTCCTGCGCACATCATTATGCTCACGGTCTATGAGAATGATGAAAGCATTTTTCAGGCGCTTGCCGCAGGCGCAACGGGATATTTAGTAAAGCGTACCAAACCGGAAAAACTTCTCGAAGCAATTCAGGAAGTCATTAATGGAGGCGCGCCAATGTCCGCAGAAATTGCCAGAAAAGTTGTTACAGTTTTTCAACAATTCCGCGTTGCATCTTCGGACGTTACGGAGCAATTGTCCAAACGGGAAATGGAAATACTCGGCTATCTCACCAATGGATTTCGCTATAAAGAAATTGCCGAAAAACTATTTATCAGCATCGAAACAGTGCGTACGCATGTGCACAAAATTTATGAAAAACTCCACGTGCGCTCGCGCGCAGAAGCAATGATGAAAGTAATGCAAAAATAAAATACTATCGTATGGATTTAGAAACACGCTTCCTGCATTTAAAGGAAGAAGCAGAAAAGCGCATCATCATTAACGGGTTCACTGATTTTTTGCGCACACAAAAGATAGAACTCAAATTTATTCGCGGTAATTCATACACATCGGGAGGGAAAATTATCGGTGTAGGAATTGGTATTGAACGGATGCCTCGCCAATGGCTTATAAATTTGCCTGACGATGAATACACAACAATTGCATTATTGTGTGAAGACAGCAAAAAAAATGTAACACGTTTCATACTGTCAGAGAAATTTTTTGATAAAATAAAAGAAAGAATTTCCCGCGATAGCAATAAGCAACTGAAATTTACCGTACTACAGGAGCGCGAACTTCATTCCTTAAAATTTCCAAATTATCAGCCCATTGCGATTAGTAATTTTCGCGATTTTACTGACGAGTTGTAATTAGAACAGGATAAAAATATAGACAGGCGATATTAAAAACATATCGCCTTTTTTATTTTTTTCATTTCTTCTTTCACTTATATTTCGCCGTAAATGATAGTTGTGCTACGGAAAATATTGTTTCTCTCCGCCGTTGTGTTGTGCAGTACTTGTCTGCACAATACTCTTTTTGCATTGAACCCGACAAAAAATATTTCTCAGTACGGGCTTGATATGTGGGATGAATCGCGCGGACTTTCTGCATTCGCAATTCACGCAATTAAACAAACAAAGGACGGTTACATCTGGCTTGGAACAGATGTCGGGCTTATTCGGTTTGATGGCGTTGAATTTACCACGTTCAGTTCTGCAACAGTTCCGCGAATGTCTGATAACAGCATTATGTCGCTTGCTGAAGACGGCAACGGCAATTTATGGTTTGCAATGTTGCGCGGCGGATTGGGAAAATATTATCAAGGTAAATTTTATTTTTATACAAAAGAAAACGGTTTGCCTACGAATGAAGTAGTAGAAGTTTTTGTAGATAGTAAAAATAATTTGTGGCTCGGATTTATGCACATGGGAATCGCGCGTTTTCAAAACGAAAAAGCAATAGTAATTCCTACCGAAGAAACTTCGCAGTTTAATAATGTGCGCACCATTTTTGAAGATTCTCACAATAGAATTTGGTTTGGCACAGGAAATTTTAAATACTACAATAAAGATTTTTCTGTTACAAAAATCCCGCAGACAACAAGCGAAATTCTTTCCGTGATATGCGAGGATGCGCAGGGAACAATATGGGGAGGAAAAGGAGACGGGCTTTATTTTATAAAAGACGGCAAAGAAAATTTGTTTTCTTTCGCAAAGAAAGATTTTATTTCGCCGATACGTGAAGTGATAAAAGATAAATCAGGCAATCTCTGGATAGGGACAGAAGGGGACGGATTATTTCGCTATACGAATGGGACGCTCTCTCAATTCAATTTACAAGACGGCTTAAAAAGTAATCGCATAATTTCTATTTGCGAGGACAGAGAAGGAAATCTCTGGCTTGGTACACGCGGCGGCGGTTTGTGCAGATTGAAAGACAAAAATATTTCTGTGTATGCGGAAGAGAACGGTCTCTCGAGCGATTATGTGCATTGTGTGTTTGAAGACAGCAAGCAGCGTTTGTGGATTGGGTTGCGCAACAGCGGAGTAGATGTGTTTGAAAACGGAAAATTTACACAGCATTATTCCACCGCAAACGGATTGCTGGAAAATCAGGTGCGTGCAATTGAAGAAGATGCGGAAGGAAATATGTGGTTTGGCAGCATCAGCGGATTATCGCAACTGATGAGCAGTTCAATTTCTTCCACGCCGCGTTTTCACTATTACAACAATTTGCATGACCCGCACGATAATAAATTAATAGCACGGTTTCGTTCCGTGTATAGCGATAAAAATAACATTATCTGGTGCGGTTCGTACGGCGCGGGCGTTGTAATTATTCGCGGGAAGGAAATTTCTTTCAACCGTCTTCCGCATTATAATGAAACGACAAACAGTTTTGTGCGCGTAATTACGGAAGATAACAATGGCATTTTGTGGATAGGAACACAGGCGGGCATCAATCGTATTGAAGATACAACGATAACTTTTTACGGTATCAAAGAAGGAATGCCTGATAACGAAGTATTTGCATTTCATTTTGAAGACGATTCTACAATGTGGATTGGGACATACAATGCGGGACTCATTCGCTACAAAAATGGAAAATTTATTTCCATCAATAAAAAACACGGATTGTACGATAACGTCGTCTTTTCTATTCTTGCAGACAGCAACGGCTATTTCTGGATGAGTAGCAATCACGGAATCTTCCGCGCAAGCAGGCAAGAACTCAATGATTGCGCGGATGGAAAAATTTCTTCCATTACGTCCGTTTCTTTCGGAATGGATGACGGAATGAAAAGTGTGGAGTGCAACGGAGGCTCAACGCCAACATCAGTAATGACGCGCGACGGAATGTTGGTGTTTCCGACAGTGAAAGGATTTGTACTGCTGAATCCGAATGATATAAATAATTACAGTATGCCTCCGCAGGTGATTTTTGAGCGGCTGATTTCCAATGAAGATACGTTGCTTGTCAATGAACCGCTTGCGCTTTCTCCCGGAAAAAAGAAATTTGAAATTGAATACACCGCGCTTTCTTTTTTTGCGTCGGAAAAAATCCGCTTCCGCTATATGCTCGAAGGATTTGAAACACAATGGAACGAAGCAGAAACGCGGCGCAAAGCATACTATACAAATATTCCCGCAGGCGAATATACGTTTCGGGTTATTGCCGCGAGTAATACGGGAGAGTGGAATTCGCAGGGAGCAGTGTTGAAAATAATTATTCCTCCGCATATTTGGGAGACGTGGTGGTTTCAGATTCTCACCTTTCTGCTCATTGCTGGCGGCATTACATTTATTGTAAAAAAGCGAGAGAAGAAAATTCAGGCAGAAGAGCGCAGGAAAGCAACATTGCAGCAACAACTGGTCGAATTGGAATCCCGCGCTTTACGTGCGCAGATGAATCCGCATTTTATTTTTAATTCGCTCAATGCAATTCAGGAAAGCATTCTCAGCGATAACACCGAAGCCGCATGCGACTATCTTTCCAAATTTGCGCGGCTCATCAGATTTATTTTTGAAAATGCCGAAGTGCCGCTCATTACGCTTGCCCGCGAGATTGAAGTGCTGACGCTGTACCTTCAACTTGAATCGCTGCGCTTTGAAAATGAATTTACCTACACCATTTCCGTTGATGAAACACTGAATACCGGAGAATGTTTTCTTCCGCCAATGTTATTGCAGCCCTTTGCGGAAAATGCAATTGGTCACGGATTGCGGCACAAAGATGGCGAAAGAAATCTTCAAATAACTGTTGCGCAGCAGAATGAAAATTTACTTTGCGTCATTGAAGATAACGGCATTGGCAGAGAAAAATCGCAACACATCAAACATCCGTTGAAACAGGATTTTGAATCGAAAGGAATGCGCGTAACATTTGACCGTATCGAAAAACTGAATGCATCGGGCGCAAAACATTCTTCCGTGCGCATTCTTGATTTGCACGATGCTGAAGGAAACGCAACAGGAACGCGGGTGGAAATTGTGCTGCCGCTTTACTATTCATAAAAAAATACTATGATGCTACGAACAATAATAATAGATGATGAAAAAAGGGGACGCAGTGTTTTGCAGCAAATGCTACACAAGTATTGCAGCGGAACAGTGGAAATAGTTGCAATGGCAGAATCTGCAGATGCGGGAAGAAAAGCAATTGCGGAGTGTTCTCCCGATTTGGTTTTTCTTGATGTGGAAATGCCGAAAGAATCCGGGTTGGAATTACTGCAATCATTCGGAAAAATTGATTTCGAGGTCATATTTGTAACCGCGCACGAGAACTACGCAATACAGGCAATAAAAATGTCCGCATTGGATTATTTGCTGAAGCCGGTGAATCTCAAAGAATTAAAAGATGCCGTAGCACGTGCAGAAGAAAAAATAAAAGCAGGAAAGTCACCCGTTGCAGTAGAAAGTTTTTTGCAGACGATGAAAAGCGCGCACAGTAAAATCGGATTGCCGACACGTATAGGCGTTGTGTTTGTGCAAATCAATGATATTCTGCGCTGCGAATCGGAAAGCAATTACACAACAATTTTTCTTGCGAACGGAGAAAAACACACATCGGCAAAGACGCTGAAAGATTTTGAGCAACTTCTCACGGAGTACAATTTTATCCGTATTCATCAATCGCATCTTGTCAATGCGCTGCATATTAAGCAATACCTAAAAGGCGATGGCGGAACAATTATACTCACCGATAATTCCACTGTTGAAGTTTCGCGCAGGCACAAAGAGGAACTGATGAAGCGATTGCTGCTTGTGTAAAAGAAAGAAGTACCGATGTACATTGGTCGGACAGATATTCTTGTATGTCTTGTTTCACTGAGTATAATATTTTTTTCAAAAGACAACTTAATCTTTTTTCAAAAAATATTTTCAATCTTTTCTTGTATTGAATTGTATTGAATTGTATTGAATTGTATTGAATTGTATATTATGCCCAGTTTTTTTACGATAACATCATAACCTGATGAATGTAGAGAATGTTTATTCAGTGGTGATGTAATCATTAGTATCTAATTTTTATAGTATTTAATTATAATATTATGCTCAGTACTCGTTACATTTCTTCGTTGTTCACTTGCGCCATTGCAAAAATAGCGCGATTTGCCTCCCTCACACTCCTTTTAAATATTCCCTTTTGTGTCTCATATACGTATGCACAGGATACCGCCTGCGGCATTATCTGGCACGAGCCGGTCGTACTAATGAATGACAGAGGTTTACCTCAAATTGCAACAGAAGGAAATATTGTACATTTAACTTGGAGCAGTGGATATACAAAATTGCCATATATGCGTTCTACAACGGAAGGTGAGCAATGGAGTGAAGTAATGGAACTATGGAATACTCCAAGAAGTCATGCATCTCATCATCAAATTATCCCAACATCACAATCGCTGTATTTGTTTTATCAATTTGTTAATGATAGTACTGGAAAAGATTATATCCAGTTTATAAAGAGTAGCAACAAAGGACTTTCATGGAATTTACCGAATCAAATTTTTCCAGAGGAGTTATCAAAAAACCCTGTAACTATTAATGATGATACAATTGCATTGGGTATTAACTATCGTCCTATTCCAGGTTATGTCATACTTCCAGTTATCGCATCATCAACCACTGGTGGAAATTCATGGAATTTTTCTACGGATACTATTCTTGGTTTTGTTCCGGTATGTGCACTTGGCTCTGGTGCACTACACGTTGTAATGAGCGCTACCGGTATTCCATTACTTTCACCGGAAATCTTATATTGGAAAAGTACGGATTTAGGGTTTTCGTGGACAAAAAAAATGTTCCTTTCCTCTCACGACGGTGCTGGTTCATCCATTGCAACAGTAGCGGCAGAAGGAAATAATATTATTGCAACATGGCGCGATACAAAATTCGGAGGATGTTTCAGTTCGTTAGGGTGCGGTATCGTGAGCAGACGAAGTGATTCAGGAGGTGAGCAATGGTACGATGACCAACTTTTAACCGAAATTCAAAATGGAATTACCTCTGATGTAGCCATACAGGGAAATATAGTTGCCTCTACCTGGAGCGGCGGGAATGATGTAGAGTACGAAGTCTATGCACGTGTAAGTTTTGACGGAGGAAAAACATATTGTCCGGTTCACCATACGGGAGTTCCCAAAACAGGAGATGCGAAAATAGCAATTTCACCTAATGCAATCCACGTGGTGTTCTCGCACGCAATCACTTTGAAGATGTATTATGTACGTGGAGAAATAGTGCGCACCTCCGTAAAAGAGCCAATAGAGAATATTCCATCGAATATTGTATTACAACAAAATTATCCGAATCCGTTTAATCCGCAAACAGCAATCAGCTTTAAGCAATCAGCAGTCAGCAAAATTACAATAAAAATATTCGATATGTTCGGAAAAGAAGTTGCAATACTCATCAATAACAAACAATATGAAGCAGGTAAATACAACGTGGATTGGAACGCGGAAGAATTTGCGAGTGGAATGTATTTTTACCGTCTTACTTCAGTAACCAATGATGGGAAGCAAACAATACTCACGCAGAAAATGCTCTTGATGAAATAAGAATTTTTACTGGTAGGTCAGACATTCCTGTCTGTCGAAACAAGTTTTGAAGTGAAAAAAACGAATTTGGTTTCGTGTAGTTTTTTAACGGTGGATGGCGCCCCTCTTTTCACAGGGTTGCAATATCCGGAAGGAAAGGCGCCTGTACACCGTGTTTGAGACAGAGGCATTGTTATGCTTCCGCCAAAAATCCGCTTCAAATATACCGAAAGGTATGCCTTTGGCACAATGGAACCGTTAATTAACAATATTTATTAACTTTTTCAAATTATTATTATGAAAAAATTATCTATGAGAAGCGTATGCTTCAGTATTATAAGCGCTTTCGCATCAATGCTATTATTGACGTTTGCGAATGTTGCCAATGCTCAGCAAATTACGAGCAGTTTGAACGGACCCTGGAGAGCAAATACTGTTCTTCAGATTGCCACAGCGTATGATAGTACCAATACACTGTTTTTGTATGCCGCCGATTCCGGCACCACTTTAATAAAATATGACTTCGCCAGCGAACAATGGAACCATATCAATACTATTACAAACCCCCGTGTGGTTGCGTGTAATATTGATAGTCCGAAGTATGTTGTAACTAATAATGGACACGAGATTTGGAGTAGTACAAATTCCGGAACAAGTTGGGGTGTAAAAATTGAAAATTATTCAACTCTTGTTCCCCGCAGTCTTGTATTTGCACCGCATGAATCGGATGCAAACCGCGTGTGGCTTGGTATAGATTCAATTCCGGGAGTTTCGACTCTCTGGAAAAGTAATGATTTTGGAAATTCATTTGCAGCGGATTCATACTTTGTCAACCGCACATCAGTTACGTCTCTTGTGTTTCATCCAACAAAACCAAATCTTGTATGGTTGGGAGGCAGTCAATATGAAGACGGAGATTTAAAAGCAGGAGTAGAAGACCCGCCACCTCCAAAATTTCGCGGCGTGTGGTTTTCCACAAATGGCGGAGTGAACTGGAGCGAGAGTGGTCTTGGCGGAAGAAACGTAACCGCAATGGCGTATTACTATGACCCGACGTATGGAGATTCAGTAGTGTATGCAGGATATGGAGACAGGCCCGTGAGTGGCGGTGAGGCAGGAGTAAAATATTCAACAAACGATGGTGAAAGCTGGCAAAACGCATATAGTTTACCGTCCGCAGTAGATAAAATTTATGGCATTACAGTAGATAAAACCACCGGAGAAGTATATGTAGCAACGAATGATGGCGTGTATTACAGTGACAACTTAGCCTGTACATCTTTCGCACGGGAAGGAGTTCATTCAGGATTATATGAACTGAATACAAAATCCATAGCATTGATACAGCCGGAAGGAAGTGATGATGCATTTTTTGTCGGCACAACTACCGGAGTTTTTCAGAATATTGGGTCGCAAGTCTGGGAAGATATAAGCCGAGGGATTGGAATGGCTGGGAGTACAACGCTTTCAGTATATCGTGATTCGGTAGTAAGCAGTAACGCTTTAATCAATTCTGTAAGTCAATATAAAAACAGTACATGGACAAACTATGAAATTGAAGAAGATATCACGACAACAGTAAACAATACCTTCTGGCATAAAAACGGAACGCACAGATTTTTATGTGGTGTCAGCAATGGCAATGACGGCGTGATATATGAAAGCAACAACGGTAAAGACTGGAATAATAAAATATCTTTGAATTACAGTTCATGGTTCAATACATTTGCACTTGACCCGAAAAATTCACAGAGAATACTTTGCGGAGGGAGAGTGTATGACCATAATAATCTTTATCAATCCACGGATGACGGTGTTTCGTGGTCTTCATTCACACGAGTACCGCCGGGTGAAAACAAAGATATTTTTTCCCTTGCGATAGATTCAACAAATGCTGTAAATAATAATTCACAGAAAATTTATGCAGGAGTGGATGCAAAAGGTTTATGGAAAACCACAAATAACGGAACAGATTGGACTCAGTGGGATCTTGGTACAACGCATGAAGACAGAACAGTGTATGCGGTTGCATTGAATCCTAAAGTTCCATCGGTAGTTTATGCAGGAGGAGAACGTTATTCTTCTACAGATTCAACCTGTTTTTGGAAATCAACCAACTCTGGTTCAAGCTGGAGTAATATGATATCACGTTCGGATACAGTGAAACAAATATTGATGCACCCGACGTATCCGGATTCATCAAAATATCTTTGGGTAATAGCGGCGAACGGAAGAAAAATTTTCAAAACTGCTGATGGCGGAAGTACGTGGAGTGATGTTACCGATACGATTCCAACTCCAATATACCAACTTGTTCGCGACCCACTTAATGATACTCTTATTTATGTAAGCACACCAAAGGGCGTTTATAAAATAAATCCAAAACCTGAAGCACCTAAAAACCTTCAGCTTGATACTGATAATCCCGGTTCGTCTGTGCATCCAAGTTTCAGATGGGATGCATCGCCTGAAACAGACCTTCCTTCTCTGAAATACAAAGTGTTCAAGAAACGAGGAACAATTGGAACGTGGATAGAAAAAGCGACCGTATCAACAACAAACTATACAGATATTTCAGAAGAACTTCTCACGGACGAAGATCCAGTAAGAATATATTATTATGTAAAAGTGATAGACAACGGCAGCAATGTATCAGGTCAATCCAACACAATTTCATTTATGTGCAATAATGGAATCAGCGAACAGAAAATACGTACCGGCAATCTACGCGACCTCCCCAAAGAGTTTGCACTCTCACAAAACTATCCGAATCCATTCAACCCGGCAACAACAATTAAATTTGCATTGCCGGTTGATGCAACTGTTTCTTTGAGAATTTTTGATGTCAACGGAAAAGAAATTGCAACATTAGTGAATGGCGTAAAAGAAGCGGGCTACTATGAAGTCCCGTTCGACGCCAAAAAACTTTCGAGCGGTGTGTACATCTACAAACTCACCGCAGGAAATTATTCGGCAACAAAGAAGATGCTCTTGATGAAATAACAATTTAATTATCCAGCATTTACATTTGCACGAAAGGCGATACGGAAGTAATTCTGTGTCGCTTTTTTTTATTTTTGTCAAAACCCACATTTTCTCTCTGTTCAATACTAAATAAATCCCGCCGCTTACTCACAAAACCTGCCGCTTACTCAATTTCCTTTTTTTTTCATTTGCGAAGAACAAAGAGAACAGTAATTTTACCATAGAATTTTTTACTATACAGATTTAATTTCCGATTAGAAATTTTTAAAGAATGCTTCGCGCCGTAATTATTGACGATGAACATAAAGGTCAGCAAGTGCTGAAAACAATGCTGCAAAAATATTGCACAAATGTAGAAATAGTTGCATTAGCAGATTCTGCAACAACCGGTAAACATGCCATTGAAACACATAATCCCGATATAGTTTTTTTAGATATCGAGATGCCGTTTCAGACAGGATTTGATTTGCTGCAGTCGTTTGAGCGCATTGATTTTAAAGTTGTGTTTGTTACAGCACACTCGCAATATGCGGTGAAGGCGATAAAATATAACCCGTTAGATTATTTATTGAAACCGATAAACATTGCGGAATTGAAATTAACGATAGCAAAAGCAGAACGAACACAAACAATTTTTTAAAAAACAGAAAACAGGATAACGACGGCGTTATCCGTTTTACAAAATAATTTTTTACTCACATATTATTTACTCACATCTATCTTAGGTACACTTATGAAACAATTCATACTATTCGTAACGCTCTTGCTTGCGCTGTTCGTGCAATCAAGTTTTGCTTCAAACGTAACGAAAACCGTTGGCATCAGCGGTGGTTACGATTATCCCACGCTCCGTGTCGCACTTGATGACATCAATACAAACGGTATCGCAGATTCCGTTTCGCTGATGCTGATGGATACGACTTATACAGATTTTGAACTGAAACTAAATCCGCAAACATCGCAACCCGGTTATTTTGCTATGTTTCAGGGCGGCAGTAAAAAACCGGAAATCAACATTTCACAGCTTCCTCCAGGATTTGTTAGCGATTCCATTGCATTTAAAGCCGAAGGAGTTCGCGATATTACGATTTACAATTGTATTTGGTTTCCCAATCCTGCAGAAATCTGGAAAGCCGCAGTCCGTGTTGATGATTGCGAACAAAACGGTAATGTGTATATACAAAGCGGTGGCGTTACGGGAGCAACCGCGGAACGCGGATATGATGTGCACGCAGATAACAGCGGTATAGTAAATGTCTTTGGTTGTTTAATTATCAATGTGCAGACAACTGCAATCAATATTGAATATTCTGCTTGCGCAGGACCAAAATCTGCAACAGCAGGAGTTGCAATGATAGAAGGCAACACGGTTTACGGTTCTGCAACAACAACTGGAATTTCTGTGAGCGGCGGAACAAATATTACAGAGCAAGATAACAACGTATTGTATTGTGATGTAGGAACAGTAATTACCAATACAGAAGAAGGCGGAGAAATTCACATTCTCGGTGGAGTGGATTCCGTTTATACGTCTTCCGTGCATATTCCAAATGCGCATAATCTTGCCTCGATTACTATCGGTTCATCAAATACCTTGAGCGGAAAGAAAGCAAGACGTGCAAGCGCTTCGATGTTAAAACTTCTTGGCAAAAACGGAACGCCGCGATTTTCTTCTACTCCCGCAGAAAATGCAATTGATATTTCCATTGATAATGATGCTTTTGCAAAAACCCAAATTACTATTTACGACAACGATATTTATTGGGCGGGCGGCGATGGAATTTCTGTCGTTGGAAATCCGAATAAAGATGTCGGAATGTATGGAAACTTGATTGACCTCGATGGAACAGGAAGCGCTATCCGAACCATTGCCGGCGGTTGGCACGTTGATAGTTTCTTCGATATTACGTATCGCATAGACGGGAATACCATTTCCAATACTCCGAAAGGAATTGATATTGAATTCGATAACGAAAACACTGGTGGAATTCCTCTCGACTCGATTAAATTTCCGAAAATTCAATCCATCGGAAACACTATTACACTCGTGCCATCATTCACTGGTCCTTCACCCTCTGCAATGCAGTTAAAATCAAAACGAAGTGAACTTCCGACCAATGTAGATGCAATCCGAACTGCAAACAACACTGTTGACTACGAAAGCGGCGGATTTTTAAGCGAACCAACATTCTTTTCACTTCCCGAATCGTTATTGAGCGTTCACTCGTTCACGTTTGATAACAATAATATTTCCGGAATGTCGCTTGGTAGATTAGCGCTTCAAGATTATGTTCACGATGAACTTTGGACTGGTGCGCCATTAAGTATTTCAAACAATCATTTTACCGATGGAGATGGAACGTTTGATATTGCCGATTACACGGATGTAAAATTCGATAACAACTTATTTACTTCCGGCGAATGTACCGATTGCAATCCCGGAATTCCGAAAGAGAATAAAGCGGGAAACAGATACGAACTCCAAGTGCGTGGAAGTAATCGTGTTCGCAAAACAGGAACAACAATTGACGTAATGAACGTTTCCGTCAGCGGAAATAATTATTGCGGCGTTGAAGCGATTACAACTGTAGAAGGCGGAAATCTTACATTTGAAAACAACACTATTACCGGCGGCGCTATCGTTGCAGGAAAAGCGGCGAATAAATACGAAGTCAATTATAGGAGAGGTTCAAAAGTTGGTAAAACTACAGCAAGTGATGATACGCTTACCGCAAACGTAAAGAACAATCACTTTTGCAGCGTGGATGTGTTAATTGCTTCGGAAGATGTGGATATGAATTTTGAAAATAACACTGCGACAAGTGGAACTGCATTTGCAAAAGCAACCAATAAATACGAGTTGCAATTTCGCAGAAGCAGTCGTTTCAATAAATCGGAAAGCGATAGTATGTTTTACGCAAGTATGAAAGATAATTCCTTTGATGGTTATGATGTAACAGTGAACGATACGGATGTTGCGCTCGTAATGACGGGTAATACGTTCAACAATGCAACACCGGTATTCAACAAAGCGGGAAATAAATATGAAGTAAGTGTTCGTCGCGGTCAAAGATTTAGCAAAACTGCATTTTCTGAAATTCAACTTGTGTTGGAAATGGCTGATAATGATTTTTCCGGCGGCGATGTCGTGTTCAATGTTGACGATTTTGTTTCAACGATTGAAAATAATACGTTTAATGCTTCAAGCGCAACAAACAAAGCGGCAAATAAATATGAAGTGAATTTTCGTCGCGGTTCAAAAATCGGCAAAACTTCTTCTTCTGTTGCAACAGTGGAAGATATGTTCACGTATAACAACAATTCCGTTATCGGTTACGATGTTGCAATTTCGATTGATGATTCTTCCGATGTTGCTTCTTCCGTAACAATGGATGGAAATTCGTTTGACGGAATTGCACCTGTTTCAAGTAAATTTCCCGCAGGAAATAAATATGAAATCGCGGTCAGAAAATCCAAAAACTATCAGAAAACTACTTCCGTTGGACAAGAAGACTTCCTGACTTACACAAAGAACACACATACAAACTTTGGTGAAGGCGGTTTGATTGGACTTGAAGATGTGTGCGCAACGCTCGATAGCAATACGTTTGATGGCGAAAGCGCAAACAAAATGCCCGCAGGAAATAAATATGAAGTTGTTGCGAGAAAATCGAAAAACTATCAAAAAACTTCATCCGCAACGGAATACTGTCTTGCAATAAGTAATAATTCCTTCACCAATCTCAGCGATGGTGGATTGCTTGCAACACTCACGAACGAAGCAGATGATACGATGAATGTCGGATTTGGCGCAAATACGTTCTCCAACAATGAAGGAAATGGATTGGAGATTTCCATTGATTCGGGAAGTGTTACTTCCACCATCCTAAAAAATATTTTCGCTGACAACACTGGAAATGGAATACTTCTACGTAATGAACCAAGAATTGATGTGTGGGTTAATCGTTTTAGAGCAATAACTGAGGAAGATAAATTCAATAATAATGGAACAAACGAATTTATCAATAACGGCGGCGATGGAATTCATTTGGAAGGAAATATTGTCGTCGAAGGATTGAACTACCAAAACTTCTCCGGAAACACCGGCTACAATCTCTACAACGGCACGCCGAATGATATTGACGCAACAAATAACTGGTGGGGAACAACGAATGCTGTAACTATTGCAGAAAAAATTTACGATAGAACAGATTCCGTTTCATTCGGAACAGTAGATTTTACGCCGTTCAGAGCGGAAGAAATTTCATCACTCACCGGCACAATCAGCGGAACAGTGTATAACGATGCAGATGGAGACGGCACAAAAGATGAAAGCGAAAGCGGTTTGAACGGTTGGAGCGTTATACTCAGTAGCGGCGGCATTGCAGCAGATACAGCAACAACAAGCGAAAGCGGTGAATATTCTTTTAACGCGCTCGAACTTGCAGAGTATTCTCTTGCAGTCGTGTTGCAGACGAATTATGTTGGCACACAAAACAGCGACGGCGCAGAAGTTTCCTTCAGCACAAATAATGCAACAGTGAACTTCGGCGTGTTTGCAGATACATATACGTTCCGCACATTCAAAGCAGATGTTGCTCTCACTGCAAAACCGGTAAAACTGAAATACAAAAGCGGCGCACTTCTCGAGCAACCGAATACTGCAACCGTAATGGAAAATTTCTTTTTGCGTGTGGGAAAACTCGGCGCAACATTTCTTGGCTACGAACAAACCGGCGATGCGGCAAAAACACACGGCTGGATTTTATACAAGAAAGCAGCGGATTTGGGAAAAATGTTCACTGCCGCGCACACAGAAAAATATTATCCGATAGATTCTCTGCGACCTACCGGCAAGAAAGCAAAGAAACTTTCCAAAGCAATCAAAGCAGATAAAAAAACGTATAACAACATTATGTGGGAACAGGGCATCATTTTCAATCTGAATATGAAAGCGAGTGCAAAAGGAATTACTCCAAAAGGATTTGGGGCGCTTGTGCTCGATACCACTTTCACGCTTGCAGGACGACAGTTGGAAAGAATGACGCTTTCCGCCATCGGAAAATATATGGATAGTCTGATGACGTACTGGGATGAATTGAATATTGATAATGCGGATGATTATGCAAATCTGCAGTCGTTTGCAGAAAATATTCTCCGCCCAATAAATACACGATTCTGGACAACATTCGCAAGTACAAATTACAAAGTGGATTCGTTGGGAATTGTCGTGCGCGATGACAGCGTAGCGGGAAAAAAGAACGTGTACGCAGTAACATTACTTGGCGCTCTTTCTGCAAATCAGTCAGGCATTGTCAAACGCATTCCCGGCACAAAAGATGAAACACGAATGCTCGCAACGGATGGTATTATTCCAACAGAATTTGCGCTGACGCAAAACTATCCGAATCCGTTCAATCCGCAAACGGCTATTGGCTTTTCGCTGTTGGCAGTTAGCAATGTTTCTTTGAAAGTGTACGATGTACTCGGAAGAGAAGTAGCAACACTCATCAGTAACGAAACGATGGATGCTGGCATTTACAACGTATCATTTGATGCAAATATAATTTCAAGCGGCGTATATTTCTACCGTTTGACCGCGAAGGATGTTGATACGGAGGAGCAATTTTCATCAGTGAAAAAAATGATGCTGATGAAATAGAAAAATACTCTTCATTTGGGGGAACGCACGAAAGGCGATACGGAAGTAATTCTGTGTCGCCTTTTTTTTGTTAAAGACAAATGAGTCCGTTTTCAAAAAATATTTTCAAAATTTTCTTGTATTGAATTGTATTGAATTGTATTGAATTGTATTGAATTGTATATTACGCCCAGTTTTTTTACGATTACATCATAACCTGATGAATGTAGAGAATGTTAGTTCAGTAGTGATGTAATCATTAATATCAAATTTTTGTAATAATTGATTGGTAACATTATGCTCAGTACTCGTTACATTTCTTCGTTGTTCACTTGCAGCACGGCTACACTGGCTCTGCTTGCCTCTCTCTGTCTCCTCCTGAATTTTACGACATACGCACAAATTGATACGATGTGCGGCATTGCATGGGAACCTAAAATACATCTCTCCGCCGATTATCCGCATTACAATAACTTTTCTGCGCGGCTTGCATTGGATAGCAGTGATGAAAATATCATTTATTGTATCTGGCATGTCTGGCGTGATACACCAACGATTCCCTACATAAAAAGCACAAATACAGGAAGAACGTTTTCTCATACTAAAAATTTACTGCTTGGTTCAAATAACCGTTTGCCGTATGATGAATTTATTTTAGCAAACAAAGAAATGCTCTTTGTTTTTTTCAGAGAGATGGATGACAGCGTTGTACATGGAAACGCGCTCTGGATGCAAAAAAGTTCTGATAAGGGAGAAACTTTTACCTTGCCTTCTGTTACAACAGACACAATCAGTGCGAGAGAGTATCCGATTATTAAGGGAGATACAATTATATTTTCCGTTTATGCTTTGCATTGCAACAGAATGCAACTCTTGCGAACTACAAATGCAGGGGTGTCGTGGAGTTTTTCTTCTGAACTAACAACAGCAGAATTTCCTACCCATACGCTGACGCAAAACGCACTGCACCTGAGCAAGCGATGGGGTATTTCAGGAGTATTGGAGTTTATGATGTTCTATCAGAAAAGTACCGACCTTGGGGACACGTGGCACGATTCCATCATCATTTCTACAATAGACTCCGATCACAATACTGCCGATCAATCTATATCATCAGATGGGAATACAAATTTAAATATTACATGGCAGGATACCAAATACGGATGTATGGGATTAGCAGGATGCAGCATACTCGGACGGTACAGCACGACAGGCGGAGAATCATGGGAGGAAGAATACCTGCTGACAGAACATCCGGTTGGTTTTGCTGCAAATTCATTTTATTATGGAGAAAAAATAATATGTGCCTGGACAGTAGATAGTATGTTTTTCAATGGTGTACAGGCAGGTATCAGTTACAATGCGGGAGGGGACTGGTGTACGCCGATGTACATTAGTGAAGAAGGAGTGCTGGCAAAAGCTATTATAACATCCTCTTATGCGTTTATTACATGGTCAGAATTTGACTCCACATTACAGACGTGGCAACTCTATGGGAGACGGGGAACATTTATAACGACTCCGGTTACAGAGGATGAACACAGCCCGCAAAGTATTACGCTTGAACAAAATTATCCCAATCCGTTTAATCCGCACACGGCTGTTGGCTTTTCGCTGTTGGCTCTTGGGAATGTTTCATTAAAAGTGTATGATATTTTCGGGAAAGAAGTCGCAACATTAGTCAGTGAAAAAAAGGAAGCAGGAAAATATACTGCGGAATGGAATGCGGAAGGACTGGCAAGCGGAATATATTTTTACCGACTTTCCGTAACAAATGATAAAAACAAAACAAGCATATTGACGAGGAAAATGATTTTGATGAAATAAAAATTTTACAGGTAGGACAGACATTCTTGTCTGTCAGTCTATCGAAACAAGTTTTGAAGGAACGTGCGAAAAGGTATTTTTTGTTTCCGCGTTTTCGCAATGTTTTCAATGCAAAGGAAATAATGCGGCGAGGGGAGTGTCCGATTCACTGAATTGAGCGATTCCGAAGAAGACTCTCCCGCTCACCGTCCGCTCTGCAACGGGTGTTTTATTTCCGCCGCAGAAAAAACTACTTCAAATATAAGGAAACAGTTAATTAACACTAATTTCTATAACCCTTATATAAAGGAATAAACTTTATGCATTCTATAACAGTAAAAATCAATGCATCGCATGCATTGGTAATATTATTACTTTGTTGTGCCGTAATGGCGCAATTTACTTCGCAGGTCTCTGCGCAAACATGGAACTGGACAGATATGAACGGTCCGTGGCGAGCAGATTCCGTTACAGATATTTCGGTCGGGAACAGAACGTCGGGAAGTTCTGCGGATACATTATACGCAATTGAATCTACGCGCTTGCTGAAATCGGTGAACAGCGGCGCATCGTGGACGCAAATAGGTAGTTCTACGATTACCTCGCCGGTAAATGTCGTATGCGCTTTTACGAATACAAATATAGTTTTAGCATCAGTGAGCGGAAAATTGAAGCTCAGCACGGACGGCGGAAGTGCCTGGACGGATAAAAACAGTAATTCCGCGCTTTACCATACATCCATCGAAATCGCGAAAGCGAATTCTGCACTGATGTTTGCAGGGTACGAAAAAGATTCTTTATACTACTCAATGTACAGAAGTTACGACATTGGTTATTCTTGGAGTCACGTTACTTACTTTTTTGGCGATGTAAAAACAGATGTAAATGCAATCACAACACTTTCTGGTAATAATCAGAAAGTGTGGGCGGCGGGCTCTCATCCCATCGAGGGACATAATAAAACAATGAATGTATTTGGACCCAGTGATACCACTGGCGGTGTATTTTACTCTCCCGATGCGGGTTCGCATTGGTGTTTGCTCGGATTGAAAAATGATACAATAACGGCAATCGGTGTGTATCAGTTTGAGGAAGACATTCATTTGTATGCGGCAAAAGAATCAGTGTACAGTAAATTACTGCACTCAACGGATGGCAGTTCGTGGACAATCGTTTCACTCCCTGTTTCCAATGTGCATATTTACGACATCAAAACAAGCGGGAGTAATGTGTATGTTGCGACCAATAAAGGACTCTGCATCAAACCATCGGGTAGCAGTAATTTTACAAAGTATGACAGCGGAATGTATGATGATTCCATCAATGTTGTCGCAGTCAGTCCGCAAAGTTCAGCGCGTGTATATGCAGGGTCGTACAGAAGTCTGTACAAAACCACGAACACCGGAACAGATTGGGCAGACATCAATATCAATATTAAAAAATTAGGAATTTCATCTGCAAGTGTCAGAGGAAATTTACAAATGGCAACGACTGAAAACTATCCGGCAGTCTGGCGCAATCCGAATACAGTATGGCAGAGTGTAGATGCAAGTGGCACGAATGATAAAAATTTTGACGGAGAATTTATGTTGCTGCATTCATCGAACTCGCAGTATGCATTTGCGGCGGGAAAAATGGGGGACACAGCGAAATTTATCCGTTCCACTGACTCGGGAAAAACGTGGCAAAGTTCTTATACAGGTGCTGCTTCTTCTGCGTGGAATGTTTGCTTTTTTGATGCAGTAGTTGACCCTGTTGCTACGAATAAGTTGTATATGGTTGGTAATAACGGAAATGCTGGTAGTACTAGCAATTTTTTTGCGAATGGAAATTATGGAGCAACAAATAGTTGGGAAGAAGTAATAGTTAATTCGACGTATAGACCAACACTCTTAGCCATAGCGCTTGATACATCGGGAGCAACACAACAAACAGAGAAATATTATGTCGGCTCGTATGGATTTGGTCTGTATAAAACGACAAATTCAGGAAATTATTGGGCGCAATGGACATTACCAAATTCACCGATGAACTATGATGAAAACCGCACCGTCTATGATGTGGCTTTAAATATCAGAGTTCCATCTATAGTATATGCAAGTTCGGATATTTCATTGGTATCAGATTCTATTTGTTTATGGAAATCCGAAAATTCCGGCAGTAATTGGAATCCCGTTTTCACACGTAGTGATACAGTAACAAAAATTCTTATGCATCCGAGTTATCCGACATCAGGAGATTATTTGTGGGTAATATCTTCCAATGGGAGAAAAATATTTAAAACTGCAGATGCGTGTACAACCTGGACAGATGTAACGGGAAATCTTCCAACGCCGATTTATGATTTGCGAAGAAATAACAGCAATGACTCAATTATTTATGCCGCGACAGCGAAAGGTCTGTATCGTATTAATCCTCCGCCGGAAGCGCCGAAAAATGCTCGAAGCAATGTTGAAGATCCTGAACTCATCAATCATCCGCGCATTACGTGGGATGTTTCACTTGAATCAGATCTGCCAACGCAGAAATATAAAATATATAAGAAGCGAGATACTGGTCCCTGGACATACATTGGCATCACATCAACCAATGATTTCATAGATGATAATGAGTATCTCGATGCACCCGGGGAGCCAACAACGGTGTACTACCACGTAAAAACGATTGATGTTGCAGGAAACTTATCGCAACCATCAAATTCTGTTTCATTTACAGTGTATGAAAATAATGAGCAGAAAATCCACACAGGAAATCTGCGCGAACTCCCCAAAGAGTTTGCCCTTGAGCAAAACTATCCAAATCCATTCAATCCGACAACGACAATTAAATTTGCGTTGCCGGTGGATGCAAATGTAACATTGAAAATTGTTAGTATTTTAGGAAAAGAAATAAATCTCATTTCAAATGAATTCAAAGCAGCAGGGTATCACGAAATAGTATTCGATGCAAAGAAACTTTCGAGCGGTGTGTACATCTACAAACTCACCGCAGGAAATTTTTCTGCAACAAAGAAAATGATGCTGATGAAATAGAAATCCCCCTAACCCCCTTTACAAGGGGGATTAGTTTTTAAGTGCTACGCATTCTTGAAATACGTAGCACTTAATTTCCATTGGAAGAACGCACGAAAGGCGATACGGAAGAAATTCTGCATCGCCTTTTTTTATTTCCTTCCGATGCGCAGCAGCGTGGGAAAAGTGATGCGCTTCAGTTCATTTTCTTTCCAGCATTGCTGCACATCATTTACAATTGCATGTACAGGATTTACATTATTCCGCTTTGCATAATTTTGCACAGCGCTCCACGTTTGCAAATAGCCAAGCATATTTTCCAAACGCCATTCATACGTGATGGAAAATTGCGGGGACGAAATTTCTCTGAACGGAAATGGAATTGTCTGATACAATTCATCAATATATTTTCGCTCTGCATCCCAGTATGAGTTGAGTGTGCGGGAATAGAAATCATCAATGATTGCATTTATTTTTTCATCCGCGCGAGGAAGAGAATAACCGATGACTGCAAGTATTCCATTGGTTTTCAATGTCCGTTGCGCGTTGCAGTAAAATTTCTCAATATCAAACCAATGAATTGCCTGCGCAACGGTGATGACATCAAAAAATTCATCCGGAAAAGAAGTGCTCTCTGCGGCTTCAACGCGATACATAATATTTTTTTTCTGTAGTGCGTTTTCGATTTGCCGTTCACTGATATCGGTTGCGTACACGGTGCGAAAATATTCTGCAAGCGCGGCTGCAATTTGTCCGTTCCCTGTTCCGCAGTCCCACGCAATATTTTTTTGTTCAACAACGGAGAGAATAAATGCAATAAGTTCAGCAGGATACGCTGGACGAAATTGCACGTAGAGTTTTGCCTGCGCTGAAAAATTATCCTTCACGCTATTTTAACAACATCATTTTTTTTGTTTCCGAAAACTTTCCATCTACATTCAAACGATAAAAATATATTCCGCTCGAAAATAAACTTGCATCAAATTGAATGTTGTGTTCGCCTGCTTCTAATGTCTCATTATTCAGTAACGTTGCTACTTCACTTCCAAGGACATCAAATACTTTCAATGAAACATTTCCAACTGCCAACAGCGAAAAGCCAATAGCAGTTTTCGGATTAAACGGATTTGGATAATTTTCAAATAATACAAATGCCAGTTCGCGCTGTATTTCGTTTTCTACAACATCAGTAAAAATCAATGTTCCTTTTTTCAAAAACATATCGGAAAATACTTGTCCGTTCCGCGCGCCTGCAACATCAAACAGCACGGCAATTTCTCCGTTGCCCTGCGCTGCAACAGAGGATGAGCCGCGTGTTACATATTGACCGCTGCTGTCTTCAAACACAAGAATCGGCGCACTGAAACTTCCGTTTTTCCTATGCACGAGAAAAATTCCTTTTGCACCGCTGCTCACGCTGTTCTGATACGTAACGTACAAGCGTCCTTCATCATCTGTATCAAACGCGCGCCAATACGATGGATTGCCGACGCTTGCAGGCGTAACCGGTTTGGGCGCAGTAAAATTTCCGCCGGCGGGTCGCTCTATTGTGTAAATTCTTTTATCCGTTGAAACGCGATAGATAATGTGCAGCGTATTATTTTTATCAATCAGAATGTCGGGGTACTCCGTGTATGCAGTTTGCGGCGTGGAATATTCCGTCAGTGTGCCGCTTTCGTTGTTGAAATATTTCAGCGCGCTGGTGCTCAGTGCGCCGTTTGCTGCAAAGACAATATGCACGCGATTATTTGAATCCACTGCAACTTCA
This sequence comes from uncultured Chitinophagales bacterium, assembly GCA_964358705.1. Lineage (GTDB taxonomy): Bacteria > Bacteroidota > Ignavibacteria > UBA10030 > F1-140-MAGs086 > JBBTJF01. Next base: position 65,713 of record CAYHPL010000004.1, on the reverse strand, counting down.
ATATCATTTTCACTGCTTGCTTCCATTGCGCCGAGATTTATTTCCGCGTTCAGTGTATGCGAAATAAAATTGTACGTGCGGTAAAAAGCAAAATCCTGTCCTGTAACAAACGTGAGATACACAAAATGCGCAAGACTGTCTTTTCCGACTGCGATGGATGGCGTTGCTTTATTCAGTCCGCCGGAAGTAATCCAGACCGGCGCAGAAAAAGTATCTGCGATATTATTTGCATACACCACCTGAAAATTATTGCTTGCATCGCGCCGTTCCCAGCCAATATGCACGTTGTTGTTCTTGTCGAAATCAAATGTAGCATAATTATCATCAATCGTGTTGTTGCTCAGTTGCGTCGTATCAAAGTGTCCGCTGATATTCGTGCGGTAAAATACTTCGCGTGTGCTGCTGTTCGTACCGAGTTGCCGCGAGTTGACGATATGGAGATTGCCGTTCACATCGTGTTTAATCATACTGCGGTAATTATAAAAATCATCCCGCGCAATCGTATCAATGGGAAAGTTCAGCGTTTGGGAATGTGCGGAGAGGATGGAGAAGATAAACATGAGAAATAGAGTGTGTTTCATAAATGTAATATTATTGGTTTGAGTAATTGAAGTAAACGATACGAATATAATTCTTTAATAAAATAATTATCACTATTAGCTTCCGTAAATACTGTTTCCCCCTCCATAATACTGATTTCGCAAGTGGTTATAAACTAAATTTGTTCTCAAATCAATATCGTCTGTTTGATAGGTGGGGTAGGGCAACTGGTCAAAGAGAATTTTGTTTACAGCATTGAAAACTGCTGCCGATGTTTCCGTTTTCTCCCACACTTGGTCAACTTTCAGTTTTTCTTTTTTGAGTTCTTCCAACAATTCAATTGCAATTTCTTTCACTCGTTTCTTGTCCGCTTCTGTCAATGCCGGTTTACGTAAAATATCAAACACTGCTTTTTGTTCTTCCGTTAGTTCTTCCCGTTTGGTTTCTGCTTCTTCTGCTGAAAGTGAATTCATGTAATCAATCAGTTTCTTGAAAGTTTCTTCAATCGTAACTGCTTCTTTTCCCAAATTATATTCTGCAATTATTTCCTGATATCGCTTGTAGTAATCAACTCGCAATGGATTTCTTTCTACCATTTGCTTCAACTGCTTTTCTATTTTGTCTTTGAGAGATTGCAGAACTGCATTTTTATTTTTTGATTTCAGAAAATGCTGCTCCAGCAATTCAAAGTTCAATCCGCTCAGGTCAATAATTTTTCCTGTGTCGTGGCTTGGCTCTGCAACCATGTTTTCAATGCTTTCATCAACTACACCTTGAATTACTCTCATGATTTCTGAAACATCTGCACTCTCAATATTATCTTCAATGGCTGTGTAGATTACATCAATCGCATTTTTTCTCGGTGCAAACAAATTCAAAATTGTGTCTGGCATTATGGCTTTATATTTTTTGAAAACTGCTCTTGCAAGCAATTGAAATTTCCGTTTCGTTTCATCATTGGTGTAAACTGCATTGATGCCTTCAAACACTTTTATTTTTTGAATATTATCGGGAGCATTTATTAAATCATTCAAATTAAAACTCACTTCATCCAACAAGAAAGTTTCTGTTTGCTCCAATGCTTCTTCCAACAATTTTATCAATTCCGCTTTCGGTTTCACTGGTGGTTCTTCTCCGCCTTTGCCGCCTCCTGTAGTTTCACCTGCTCCGTAAATTGCAAGTGCATCAAGTAACGCTGTGTAAGTTTCAATGTAGTCCACAATCATTCCGTTGTTCTTGCCTTCGCTTATGCGGTTTGCTCTTGCGATTGTTTGCATGAGTGTATGCGACTGCAAGGGCTTGTCAATATACATGGTTGAAAGTGTAGGCACATCAAATCCTGTAATCCACATGGCACACACTATCACGAAACGGAACGGATGTTCTTCGTCTTTAAAATCAACTTCCAAATCTCTTGTCGGGTCATTCATCTTTTCCCGATGTGGTTCAATATCCAAATCCCACTTTCTGAATTTCTGAATTTCGTTTTGCTCACCGCTTACTACAACGGCAATTTCAGTTTCCTTAATCCATTCCAACTCTCTTGCTTTTTCTAAAACTTCCTGGTCGCCATATTTTCCTTTCTCAATTTCTTTTTCAAGTTTCGTTACATATTCATTCCAATGCTGTGTGATGTAGTTATACATTTTTACGGTGATGAGTTTGTCTAACGCAACAAACATTGCTTTGCCTTTGTAACCACGATTACAGAAATGCCAAACAACATCTTTTGCAATTGCATCCAATCTTTTTTTTGCTGTGAGAATGTGATAATCTCTGCCAATCAATTGCTCTACTCTTGAAAGTTGGTCGCTGTCCAAATCTTCGTGTGTGTCCAACACTTCACGAATTTGTTTGTTGAGTTCAGGATTTTTCAACCCTAAATACTCACCACGATTTTCATAGTAAAGCGGAACGGTTGCACCATCATCAACACTTCTTTTGAAATTATATTTGGAAACATACTCGCCAAAAATTCTCCGTGTCAATTCATCGTCTTTGAAAAGCGGTGTGCCTGTAAAACCAATGAAAGAAGCATTCGGCAAAGCGTTACGCATGTTCAATGCTAAACTGCCGCCTTGTGTTCGGTGTGCTTCATCAGAAATTACAATGATGTCTTCACTCTCCGTTATTTTTTCATCAAAATTGAATTTATAAATCATTGAAAATAAATAGCGGTGGTCTTGCTGTAAAAGATGTCTCAACTCTTTTCCACTTTCAGCTTTGATTGTTCTTATAGCTCCTTGCCTTACCGCACCTACTCCACTGAAGGTTCCATAAATTTGTTTTTCTAATTCTTTTCGGTCGGTAAGAATTAAGAAAGTATATGAACCAAAAAACTTGCGGTGAATTTTCTGACACATAAAAACCATTGAATAAGATTTTCCGCTTCCTTGTGTATGCCAAAACACTCCCAACTTTTGTTTTTCTTCTAACGAAATTTTTCCGTCCTTAAAATCTTTTTCTTTTTGTGTGATGTTGTCAATGGCTTTGTTTACACCAATGAACTGGTGGTTTCTTGCAATCAACTTTATTACTTTTCCCAATGAACGGTCAAACAGAATAAAGTTTTCAAACAAATCCATGAAACGGTTTTTCTCACACACGCCAACAATTATTTTATCTAACGCAACAATTCCTTCTTCATCTTCTGTGATTCTTTTCCATTCGTGAAAGTGATTGTATTTTCCTGTGATGCTTCCGATACGGCTTTCCATTCCGTTACTTAAAATCACAAAAGCATTGAGATGAAAAAGTTTTGGAATTACATCTTTGTAGTCGGTGAAATTATCGTTGTAGGCGTTCTCTAATTTTTTGTGAACTGCTTTCAACTCAATAAACAAAAGTGGAATTCCATTTACAAAACCGATGATGTCTGGTCTGCGTTCTCTGCGGCTTTTACCTTCAATCCAAAGTTGTCGCACTGCCAAAAAATCATTGTTGGTTGCGTTTTCAAAATCAAAAACTTTCAGTTTCTTTCCTTTAATCAGTTCGCCTCTTTCATTTGTGAAGTCAACAGGAATTCCATCTTTTAGTAAAAGATATTTGTCAAGATTTAATTCGCCTAAAGTTTTTGTGCTGCTGTCCTCTTGCAGTTTCTCGTATGCTTGTGTGTATGCCTGTTCGGGTAAGTTGGGATTAAACTCTTTCAATTTTTTCAGAAAATTTCTTTTCAGAATTATTTCCTTCTTGCTTCCTCTGCCTAATGAACTGTCGTCACCAAAAGTTTCTTTGTTGTAGGCAATAGCAGTGTCCCAACCGAGTCTTTTGTAAAATAACCCGATTGCCGTTTGTTCTATGAGATTCTCTTCGGAATATTCGTAACTCATTGTTTCTTTTAAGTAATGTAAGAATTATCCCCAATAAGGAATGTATTCTGCAAATTTTGTAGAGGCATTATTCGGGTCTTTTGGTTTTATTTTTCCTAATCGGAGAGCTTCTTTGATTACCAACGAAACTTGAGGTCTTTGTTTTTCATGCATCCTGAATCGCTCTCTCAAACTTGTATTGGTCATGCCTTCGCTCGAAAAATACTTTATTGTGCTGTGTTGATATGCGGCTTCAATTCTTTCTTCCGGTGTCATATCTGCAAATTTTTTCGGGCTATACATAATTACTCGAAATGAATTTTCGGTTTCAGCAAATTTCAACGGTGGTAAACCGTATAACTCAATTGCTGCAACTGCTTTCACAAAACCCGACCCCCGTTCTTCGCAAATATTGTATCGCCTGAAAGCGGCGGCGAGTATTTCATTTCTTGATTCGGGAGTTGTTCCTATCAATCGGTCAATTTTTTTTGTCGGTAATAATTTCCCGGGATTTGAAACTTCAATTCTGTCATCAAAAATTTCAATCATTGGTCCCGAACCTCGAATGGAAAAATCCTGATGGATTAATGCATTTGCAATAATTTCACGAAGTGCAATTTCTGGATACACGGATGTTTCCGTCCTCAATGCGTTCTTTATGATTTCGCTACTTGGGAGTAAAGCCCTGATAAAACTTATGAGTCCACTAAAGCCGATTGCGTAACCTTTTGAGCCGGGGTATTCTTTTTCGGTTTTCAGTTTATTTACTCCTTCATAACGAACGAGACGTATGGATTTTCTTGATAAACTGTCAATATCATGCAGGTTGTGTGCTGCCGCCAAAGCTCCGAAATTGGTAACATAATAACCTGCACCGTCAATCGGGTCAATCATTCTTTCATCGGTAAGCCACTGCAAAATTTCCTGATTGTTTTGTGGCACAGGTTTATTCAGTAAGTTAAATATGCTTCTGTAGTCAAGTAAATTCAATATCTCTTGTTCACTTTTCAGTGAGGAACAATGCAGTTCTTCAAACTGTGGAGTTTTGCTGTTGAGCATTAAGCCGCCAACTTCCTGTCGTGACGCTTTACGGGTGGTGCCTCCGGTTCGGATGTATGTATCTTCAATTGTTCCCCCTCTTAAGTGAACGGGTTTGGCGGCACTTTCAGTTACGAACACAAAAAGTAAAGGAACATTGTGAAAAAGTTCAATGGCATGGTCTAATTTTATTACAGGCATTACGGCATCTCTACCGAGGTTGCTTAATTTCTTTATGATTTCTGTTGATTGAGTTTTTGAAACGCCAATGAGTTTTCCCGTGTTATCCTCCACGCCGAAAACTATAAATCCGCCACCGGGTAAATTGGCAAATGCCGATAAATGTCTGATGATTTTTTCATTATTAGGCGACAATTCTTCTTTCCAATCCAGTTCGTTCAGTTCCTGTGGTATGGGCAGTAAACTGTGCTCTAATAATGCGATAGCTTTGTTTATCCAATTTTTTATCATTCCGTTTTCTAATTAAGCAAAAATAGTATCTATTTTCAATGTTTTCAAAGTTTTTGTTGGAGTTTCCGTTTTCAAGTTAAGCAAGATTAAACTTCAATTTCTCCACTCATTAACTGTGGTAATAAAATATCCCTTGCCTCTCGTAGTTTGGTGATTTGTTTTTCCAGATTAAAAATCAAACTAAATTGTGTGTCAACTAATTTATTGAAATCTTCAAGCTGATTCATTGTGGGTAATTTTACTTTCACTCCAATCAATCCTGCTATTGTTAACTGTGGTTGTGCCGTTCCAGAACGCAATTGTTGAAGATTTAAATCTCTTAAAATCATTTCTGCAAAATGAAAATGGATTTCTTCAAACCCTTCTTTCGGAATAAATGTAAATGAGTTGTTGGTTACAAAAGCTGGTTGATTTGTTCTATGAACTACACCACTTCCATTGCCTCTGCTTGTTACAAGCGGAACAGGAAATAAGCAATTAGCTTCCTCATAAAATCCCATAACTCCTGAAGCACCATAAACTGGAAATTTACCTTTCTCTGTAATTTTGGTTTGTGGCAAATTCTTCCCGTATTTGATTTCCCAAACTTCGGCTAAGTCGTATTCCTTCAACTTGGCAGAATTCTGATACAACAACTTATAACTCATCAAAGCTGCTTCCTCCAACAATTTTATCCGCTTCAAATTATTTTCAATCAAATCATCGTATGCCGATAAGATACTGGCGATTTTGCGTTGGGTGGGGAGTGGGGGTGTATTTATTTCAATCTCTTTTAAATTCCGTTGAGACAATTTAGGTTGTGCTGCACCAGTTACATACGGGTTGATGTCAGTATTATTCAAAAAAAACTTAATAAATAAATCATCGGAAATATTGCTTTTCCCTTTAACAATATGAGCATGATTGTTTACCCAAAATTGCCCTGAAACTGAAAATGCAATTGGCTGTGTTCTTGTTCTTAAATTTTCACCATCTTCTGCAATAAGAATATAATCACCATCAAAAAGATATTCGTTCACATAATCAATGATACTTTGTGCTCCATAATAAGGATATTCACCCTTTCTGTTTTCTCTTTCAATTCCACTAAGCGGTATTCGTATATGGTCATACAAATCAATTAGCTCACCTAATTTTTTTTGTTTCCACTTCATCATACCAACTCTTTATAATTTTCAGAAATGGAATTTGCTATTTGAGTTGCCTCTTCATTCAATCCATCCAACTCAATGTGTATTTCATTCAATCGTTCTTCGTAATCAATGCCATCATCTACGGCTGCATCCACACCTACATATCTTCCTGGGCTAAGAGAATAATCTTTGGCGGCAATTTCTTCCTTCGTAACAATCTTGCACAAGCCCTCTACATCAATAAATTTTCCATCTGGAAAGCGGCTTGTGAGCCAATGTGCCTGCTTGTAGAAATATTCAGTCTCATGCAGCAATCCCAATTCATCTTCATCGGGGTTTCCGCTTAGTTGCTGTTGTAAAGTTTTCAGTTGGTCAAGCTGTTCTTTTATTTTCAGTTCTTTCCAGTCAGCGTTTTTGTTCAGTGCAAATTCTTTTACCCCAAAAGAAATTGCATCAGCAAGCTGTTTTAAAAATTTGTCTTGCGGTTTCCGCAATGCCTTTGTCTGAACTGTGATTTCTGTGATTAAATGATTCTCATGATTTTTTAGTTTTTGAATTGATGCTATCAATTCATTTTGCATTTTGTAAATGGTCTTTGCCTCTTCATCAATTTCAGAAAATGATTTTGTGAATGAATTAATCACGGTAATCTCTAAATCATTTAATCCCGGTTCAGATAATTTTTCTTTCGCAAAAGCTTTTGCAAACTCTGCAACCTGCTTGTGCAATGCTTGCGTTGCAGTTTGCAAAGTTGCTAATGCTGTTGCTGTTTCTTTTGCAAGCGAAGCAGAAGTTTCTAAATAAATTTTTACTGTGCTTGCAAATTTTTGGGTATTGCCCCTGTAAAGGTTCACAATGCAAATAATGTTTTGCAGTTGTTCGGGGCTGAAATCATTTATCTTCTGCGTTACCTTGTGATAAATTTTTCTTGCATCCAACATCAGCACTTTGTTGCTTTTCTCTTTGTCGGTTTCTTTTGCTCTGTCAAAAAACCAAAGAGTGCAGGGCAATGAACGGGTGTAAAAAAAGTTGTTGCCAATAGCCAACATCACATCTACTGCTCCTGTCTTTACCAACTTCTCACGAATATCTTTTTCGGTATGTCCTGCATCGCTTGCAGAAGATGCCATTACAAAACCTGCTCTGCCTTTATCTTTTAAGTAAGAATAGAAATACTGAATCCACAAATAATTTGCATTGTCGTTTTTCGGCAAACCAAATGGCAAACGCAAATCTTTTTTTACAATGTCTTTTGCTTTGTCAACTCCGTCAACATTAAACGGTGGGTTTGCCATTACATAATCACACTCATTTCGCAAAGTGAAATAGTCGTTGTAAAAAGTATTGGCTTCATCGCCTCCAATAATATTCCCTTCCAAACCATGCACCGCCAAATTCATCTTTGCCAACTTGCTGTTGGTTTCGGTTTTCTCCTGTCCGTAAAAAGTAACTTTCTCGGCTGGTCTCATTCCCTTGCCTTCAATAAAATATCCTGTCTGCACAAACATACCTGCACTGCCAACAGCAGGGTCAAACACGGTTCCGTGGTCGGGTTCAATAATGTTCACAATGGTTTGCACCAAACTGTAAGGCGTAAAAAATTCTCCGCCTTCCTGTGCACCTGTCATGGCGAACTTGTTGAGGAAGTATTCATAAATTTTTCCGAATACATCGCCTTCGGCTTTCTGCAAAACTTCTTTATTGAAAATACGAAGCAACTCCTGCAACAGTGCTTTGCTGAAAATGGAATAGTTCTTCGGCAAAATGCCAATCAGTTTCGGATTGATTTCTTCAATCGCTTTCATTGCCTCGTCAATGGCTGCACCTAAATCAGTCGCCTCTGGCAATGAAACCAATTTGTCAAACCGTGAATCTTCGGGTAAAAACATAGCGGACTTTTCTTCAAAGTCCTTTGGCGTTACTTTTCTTTTTCCCCGTTGTGGGTGTGTCGGCAAATTCTTTTCAATATCCTCTCTCACTTTTTCAAAGCGATTGAAAGCATGACGAAGAAATATCAAACCCAACACTGGCATTGAATATTCACTTGCTGTCAACTTGCTGTTGGCTCTCAATTGGTCGGCTGCTCTCCAAAGTTCCGCTTCTAATTTTCTAAGTTGATTTCCTGTCATTATTTATTTATGAAGTTTACTCTATCTCAATTGCACTCACTCCCAACTCACATCTTTCCCTCTGTTCTGCTCTTTCAAATATTCAAATACGGGCGCAAAATATTCGAGCATGGGTTTGGAGGAAATGCTTTATTGAATTTCATAAACGTTTCCCCCTGTTACATCAGGGAGTAAATTTATCAACTTCGGCATAAGAATTTTCAATTTTTCCAATGTGCTGCGAGGAGTATCTAAAACAATGATAGCAAATCTAAATTGGTTCAGATTCTGTTGAAATCTGAGTTTCTTATCCACGGTTATGAATACATCAAAAGAACTTTCATTTGCTAAATTTAACAATTCTCCATTTACTTTTCCCAACCACCCCATTTCCTGAACGGTTCGTACATCGTGTCCGGGAATAAAAAATTTAAGTCGCCAATCAATACACTCGTCAAGCAGTAACTTCATCGGAAAGCTTGGTTGATTCGACAAGTCGTTCCGCGATTTCCAATACTTCAATCGCGTGTTCTTTCTTCACGCTTGGAAAAGCAATGAGAAATTCTTCTATCGTTGCACCTTCTTCGATGTAATCAAAGAGATTTTTAATGGGAACGCGCGTGCCTTTAAAGACTGGAGTTCCGTTGAGAACATTTTCTGAGATAGAAATTACTTCGTTTTGCATAGTATTATATATTCATTTATTGTAAAAAAAAGATAACAAAAACAATGGTGAACAAAAAATGAGCCATCGTTACTCCCAACTCACATCTTTCCCTCTGTTCTGCTCTTTCAAATATTCAAATACGGGCGCAAAATATTCGAGCATGGGTTTGGAGGAAATTTCCTGTCCTGTTTGTTCTTTAATTACTTCTCTCCAATCGCGCGTTGCACCGAGTTTCAGAATGTTCCACAAAAATTTTCCGACTTCTTTATTGCCGTAGTAATTGCAGTTGTGCGGGTCTTCGTGCAGAATATTTTTTGCAATGTACATGTGCAACTGGTATTTGATGATGAACGCCATCGCGTAATCGTAGTACTGTGCGGGGTCGTCATTGATGTGTGTTTTGGTTGCTGCATCGCAAAATTCTTCGCCGCGTTTATCCGGTGCTTCCACTCCCTGAAATTCGCCGACATATTTCCACCAGCGTTCATTCATTTTATCTGCGGATAATTTTTCTTCATAGAAATCGTGCTCCCAGTGCGTCATCACTCCTGCACTCCACGGAATAAATACTACGGCATTATCCAGCGCTTCATTTAGTAAATACTGTGTTTTATCAATGTTCATTCCTTGCGGCATCACGCCGATTGCTTTTAAATATTTCGGCTGACGTGCGGCAATACCAATCAAATCGCCAATCGCCTCGTGAAATGCGCGGTTTGCTCCTTCACGCAATGGAATCGGCACATCGGGATTAGAATATGCGAGATAGTAATAAATGTGTCCGAGTTCGTGATGTGTTGTTTCAAACCAATCGTAATTCGGTTTTACACTCATCAGCGAACGCACATCGTTTTCTAAATTCATATGCCACGCAGAAGCGTGTGTATTTTTTTTGCGCGTTGCTCCTTGCGGCAATTCGTACAAATCAGATTTTTCCCAGAATGTTTGCGGAAGAGAAGGCATAGCGAGCGACGTGTAAAAACTTTCAGCCTGTTTGATGAACCATTCCGGCTGTTTATCTTTAAACAATTCATCGAGATTCACTCCTTCCACAATTCCGGGCCATGCTTGACTCCAGCGATTGCCAAGCCAGTGCGCAGGAATTTTTTTCGGAACGGGCTGATGATATTTTTCCGCAAGTATATTTTTTGTCCAGCAATGGAGTTGTGTGTACAGTGGTTTTAAATCTTCATTGAACTGCTTCATAGTTTTCATCATTTCGGGAACGGACATTTCGTAACTGCTCACCTGTAAATCAAAAAATGAATGGTAACTCATTTCCGTTGCAACACGATTGCGGATAGTTTGCAGTTCAAGAAGACCGGGTTTTAATGCCGCGCCCGTTTGTTTGGAAACTTCCCACGCATGTTTGCGTTCTGCTAAATCTGTGGACTTCGTAAGAATATCATCCAATTGATTCGGCGTAATGAGTTGCACCGGTGCGCCTTTTTGTTCGTAGTGAAATTCAAATCCGTTCAGTACAGCAGATTGTTTTGCTTCTGCCTGCACGCGCGCGGAAACAACATCGGGAATTGTTCCCGGATACAATGCCGCAGAGCGTAAAATGCTTTCGAGTTGCTTGCGTGTAATTGCATCGAGTTCATCTTTATGCTGTAAATATTCTTTGCATTTGTTGATGACGTATGTACTGCCCTGAAATGCGGCGTTAACATTATTTGCGCCGATTTGTTGTCCCGTGTGTTCATCGGAAACATCGGTGCTTGCTTTCCAATCCGCTTCTGCAGAAACGGCGTACAACTTTGGATACATTGTGTTGTACATTGTTAAAAATTCCTGAATATCGGAATGGAGTTTGTTTTCTTTGTTATCAACGCCATACAAGCCAAGTCCGACAAAAGCGAACATAGCAACAGGCAGTGCAAAAATAAGGAAGAGTTTCATAGTAAGTAGTTGAGTTAGTGAGTAAAAAAAGTGTGTTAGTAAAAAAATGTTTTCGAGTTAGTGGAAATGAGTTCGTATGTTTCGCTGATATCAATCAATCCCTGTCCATCTGGATGGTTTTCATCGGAAATACCTATGTTTAAAAAAATAAATTCCCGTTTTAAAAGCCCGTCATCAGTAACGTAATCATAACCAACTTGATATTCTTCATACACGCCGTTATCATCCCGATCCCAAAACCACTGAATTTTATTTGTTTTTATTTCGCCATAAGGAATTTGAATTATTTCTGTTCCTAAAACTTTTTTATGAATATTAAAAAGAAAACCGCGTTTGCGATAATCCCATTCATTGCCTTTCTTCAATGGAAATACGAATGCTTTTGGAGGGCGCTCTTCGTAATTGATTGCAGTATCAGCAGTGATGGAGTTGATACGTTCTCCACGAAGTTCTGCAAACAATGCATGCAGAGACGGGTATATTTTGTTATGAAATGTACAAATGTACGCTGAAGAATTGAACTTTGGCATCGGTAGACTACTGCCACCTGAATATGCAACAATGCGTAACGTATCTTTTATTTTTTGGTAATAATTATAACTGCGGGAAAAAAAAGTATCCGAAGAAGATGCAAAATAACCATCGCATTGAAATTTCCATGCTTGAACAGAATCATTCAGCCAGACTTTTCCGCGATTGAATACTGTCGAAGTAAAAACAACGGTATCCGTCGGAAATGTTGCTCCCGGTACTGTCGGACGAAAATTGTAAGTTGCAAACGTAAACCGATACGTCCACGAATCTCCTGTGCGAATTGGATAATCATCCACTTGCAACGGATGAGATTTTTTACAGGAAGAAAAAGATAATACAATAATGAAGAGAATAAATATTAGTGTTTTCATTTTATATTTTTTTTGAATTGTTATTTAAGAAATTATTTTGTTTATCCATCGCACTATATCCTCGAGACTCTCTATTTCTGAAAATAAAGAGAGAGCGAAATTTTTTATCAACACGAAAACTCCAAATCTTCATTTCTTTGGGTTCAAGTAATTCAGTGTGGAGGCTTGGATGCAAAGGATTTTGCACAAACAACGAACATTGTTTTTCAAACTTGTCGGTAAGATGGTGCTTCGCTGTATATCGTAGAATTTCCGGATGAATGGGAAGTATTTTCATTCTTCAAAATACGACGAGCGTGATAACCCTTTTTTCAAACTTTGCAGAAAATTTTTATTGTATTTTTGTGTTGCACTAAATGCAGAAACTATCTCGTCAATATTCTTCGTTGGCGGAGATGAAAAAATATCTCCCTCAATAATTTGTCGAAGATATTCATATCGAAGTTTTGTTTCAAGCAATTTTTCGTATTCTTTTTTGGGTATCGTTACTGTCGTCATAGCTTTTCTTTCTTTTATGATGGTTAAATATAAAAATTTTGTTTGTGGTGTGCGGAATTAAATTCGTTCATTTATCCATCGCACAATATCCTCCAGACTTTCTTCCGAAATCTGGTGCGCCATCGGATATTCTTTGTAGTACACTTTTGCGTTGTGTTGCTCGAGAAGTTGCTGTGCGCGTCTTCCGAATGCAACGGGAATCAACGGGTCATCAATGCCGTGCGCAACGAAAAATGTTGGAAATGGTCGCGACAATTCGTTACAATTTATTTTTTCCCATTCATAATTCAAATGCGTTTCTTCCGCAATGTAGCCGCTGTTTGCAATTACGCCCGCAATTTCATGCGGACGTGTTAATGCAAGCGCATACGACATCACGGTTCCCATCGAAAAGCCAAAGAGAAAAATTTTCTTTTCATCAATCGGAAATTCTTTTTTCATTTCATCAAAGAAATCTGAAAGCAGATTGTAACTTTGCGGAAACATTTTTTCGTCAGGAGTTCCCGCTTCAAGAATTTCGTACCACGTAAACCAGCCATATTCAAATTTGAAAGGTGCGCGGACTGCAATGTACAAAAATGTATCGCCGAAATATTCTGCAAGCGAAAGCAAATCATTTTCATCTGCGCCTCGTCCATGCAGAAAAAGTATTGTCGGATGTTTTTTCTTCGGAGAATTTTTTGGTAAAATTACTTTGTGCGTCAGCGTTGTACTCATAAGTGCATTGAAATGCGATGTGTTCGTTGCGGTGAACACAAATCCCACATCGCACATCTCACATCTGTTTTATTTCGTTTCTGTTTTTACAAATTTTGCAATAACCAATCCTGCAAGCAACCAGGCAAAAATAGAATCCGCAACATTGACAATAGAATAATCAAATGGAAATCCCATCCAATTCCAGTTTATTAAATCGTGATACGCCGTGCCAAGCAATCCCAACACCGCCACGAATGTTACGCGGGAAAAATATGATTCTGCGATTGCCGTACTTCGCGAAAGTATCCACGCCACGAGCCACGCGCAGAAAATAACGATAAGCAATCCGACAATCATTTGCGATGTCATTGCCATATCCGAGCCAGCGGGGTCGTATGCCATAAGTACCACGGGACCTGCTTTGTATTTTTCCTCGTACATTTTCATTTCTGCGTCAGATTTTCCTGCCGGTCGTCCGGGAAACAAATACATACTTTTTTCAGTAATGTTTTGTTTCAGCACCGCCGCAACTTCATCTTCATTCGGAATAGAACGCATGGTGCCATCGTGCAAACCAAGCAATGCCCACGATAAAAATCCCCAAATAAAAAGTACCAGTCCCCCGAAGATACCTGCGAGTAAAGTTTTTTTCATACAAATAAGAATTAAAATATTGTGAAGAGATATTGTTATAAATAAAAAAACACAGCGAAGAATTATTTTGCTTCCAACGATGTATTTTTTCGGCAAGAATATAGGTTTTCATTGGAAGAATACCAACAGTAAAACCGAAATTCCCTTGTTTCCATAAATCATTCATTGCTTTCTCATTCCGTTCAAAAGGTGTATATTTTCGCCGCTTTTTTCGGGCGGATGGCGGAATTGGCAGACGCGCTGGACTTAGGATCCAGTTCTTTACCGAGTGAGGGTTCGACTCCCTCTTCGCCCACTTTTTAAATAGAAAATAGATGCGCGGATATTACAGAATATGTGTTCTATCCGCGTTTTGTTCTCCTCCTTTTACACACTACAAACGAATAATCTGTGGAATTATCAATACAATCCCCAACTCAGGTTACGCGAGAAATATCCGTAACACTCACGGCAGAAGAAATTCAGCCGTATTTTGAAAAAGCGTATGTGCGCGAAGCAAAAAAAATAGAAATGCCCGGTTTCCGCAAAGGAAAAGTTCCGCTCGCAATGGTAAAGAAAATGCACGCCGAAGAAATAGAATACCGCGAACTTGATGATATTGCCAATGAATACTATAAAAAAATTATTACCGAAAATAATTTACACCCCGTTGGTGAGCCCGTGCTTGCAGATATAAAATTCAATCGCGGAGAATCATTTAAGTTTCAAATTAATGCGGAAGTGTTGCCGGAATTTACCTTGAGCGAATTAAAGGGAATTACCGTGCAGAAAATTACGCACACAGTAACAGAAGAAGAAGTACAGAACGAACTCGAATACCTGCGCCGCTCGAATGCAATTATGACCGATGTCGAAAAAGCGACAGACGATGAGCATATTGTAACATTCACCATTCAGGAACTTGATGAAAAAGGCATTGCTCTCATCGGCAGAAAAACAGAGCCAATACAGGTGCATCTTACTGATGATGCAAAATTGCAGGAAATTCGCGAAGGATTAAAAGGCGCAGAAGTCGGGAAGTCGTATAAAATTACATACACACCCGCGCAAGGAGAAGAAGCAGGCACTGTTATTGATGGCGAATTTCACGTAACGAAAATTCAAAAAGTGCAACTTCCGGAATTGAACGAAGAACTCATCAAGAAAATCAGCCGTTTGAAATATTCCACTTTGGAAGAATTTACGGTTCATCTCAAACAGGATTTGGAAAATTACTGGAACGAACGCTCCACGCGCAATCTCGAAGATGCAATTGCACAGGAAATAATTAAGCGCCACGATTTTGAAGTTCCCAATACATTAATAAAAGGATTCGGCGATAATTTACTGCAGGAAGTAAAAGAAAAACAGCCGGGCAAAGTATTTCCGCGAGGATTTGATGAAGCAAAGTTCCGCGAAGAAAATCATGATTACTGCAAATGGCAGGCAAAGTGGTTTCTGTTGCGCGAAAGAATCCGCGAAGAATTTTCTTTGAATGTTGAAGATGCCGACTACGAGAAAATAGCAGAAGAAGAATCGAAAAAAATTGGCATTGCAAAAGAGCGGCTGTTAATGTATTACAAAAATGCAAAAGGATTAAGCGAAAAAATATTGAACGACAAAATGTTCAGTTTCTTAATTGCG
This sequence comes from uncultured Chitinophagales bacterium, assembly GCA_964358705.1. Classification (GTDB taxonomy): domain Bacteria; phylum Bacteroidota; class Ignavibacteria; order UBA10030; family F1-140-MAGs086; genus JBBTJF01. The sequence goes on along the minus strand of CAYHPL010000004.1, from coordinate 50,167 downwards.
AACGCAATAATTACAGAAAAAGCAGATACGGAAATTGAAGAAGAACACACACACATTCACGATTTACCCGGCATTTCAGCATAAAAAAATTCAGAACAACACTATGTACAATCAACTAATACCAATGGTTATCGAACAAACGGGACGCGGTGAACGTGCGTACGATATTTTTTCCCGTTTGTTAAAGGAGCGCATCATTTTTATCGGCACCGGCATTGATGATGGCGTTGCGAGTCTCGTTATTGCACAAATGCTTTTTCTCGAAAGCGAAGATGCAGAGAAAGATATTTTCGTGTACATCAATTCTCCCGGCGGCAGTGTTTCTTCGGGACTTGCAATTTATGATACGATGCAATATATACGTCCGGATGTTTCCACCATTTGCATTGGAATGGCGGCAAGTATGGGCGCAGTTCTTCTTGCGGGAGGAGCGCACGGAAAACGCACTGCTCTTCCTAATTCACGCATTATGATTCATCAGCCATGGGGCGGCGTGCAGGGAACAGCGAGCGATATTTCAATTCAGGCAGAAGAAATTCTGAAAATGAAAAAACGTATCAACGAAATTCTTTCCAAACATACCGGAAAAGATTTTGAACAACTCAGCAAAGATACAGACCGCGATTTTTATATGTCGTCTGCAGACGCAAAAGAGTACGGTTTGATTGATAATATTCTCGTAAAAAAAGAGCCGTTGAAAAAGCCCAAAGCAGAATAAATTTTTCCCGTTTCATTTCAAAATGTCATTACATCCCAACAATCCCGAAGAAATTTTTTGTTCTTTTTGCGGAAGAAAAAAAGAACAGGTGCAAAGTCTGATTGCAGGCGCGTATGCATTTATCTGCGATGTCTGCGTGAAAAGTTCGTCCGATTTGCTGAAAACAGTTCCGCCGCAACAACGCCGACCTGCAAAGCAAGAACGGGATATTGGCACGTTCTCGCCAACGCTTCTTCCCGAAGAACGCAGCGTGTTTGAATCGCACAATGATTTTCTGCGCGGGTCACAACGGATGCTTGTTCCATCGAAAATAAAAACTGCGCTCGATGCTCACGTTATCGGACAGGAACGTGCGAAAAAGATTCTTGCTGTTGCAGTGTACAATCACTTCAAGCGCATTCAATACACGGATGCAAAACATGATGAGGTGGAACTTGAAAAGAGCAACATTTTGCTCATCGGTCCGACGGGAACAGGAAAAACACTGCTCGCACAAACACTCGCAAAAATTCTTTCCGTACCGTTTGCAATTGCGGACGCAACAACACTTACAGAATCCGGCTACGTCGGTGATGACGTGGAATCAGTGCTTGTTACGATGCTACAAAATGCAGAGTACGATTTGGAGCGCGCAGAACGAGGCATTGTTTATATTGATGAAATAGATAAAATTGCGCGCAAAAGTGATTCCGCATCCATCACGCGCGATGTTTCCGGCGAAGGTGTACAGCAGGCATTGCTGAAAATTCTCGAAGGCACTATTGCAGGAGTTCCGCCAAAGGGCGGAAGAAAACATCCCGAGCAGCCGCTCATCAATGTGAACACCAAAAATATTTTGTTCATTTGCGGCGGTGCATTTGAAGGAATTGAAAAAATTATTGCACGACGGCTGCAATCATCTGCAATGGGATTCGGTGCGGACATTCATCACAAAGCCGCATTGACGCGCAATGAGTTATTGGCAAAAACAGAACCGGATGATTTGCTGAAGTTCGGATTGATTCCCGAATTTATCGGACGCCTTCCCATTGTTGCACCGTTACATTCCCTCGACGAAAAATCGTTACTTGACATATTGCTCAAACCGAAAAATGCCATTGTAAAGCAGTACAAAAAGCTTTTTGCGATGGAAGGAATCACGTTAGAGTTTGAAGATGCCGCATTAAAATCCGTAGTGAAAAAAGCAATACAGCGGGGCACCGGAGCGCGTGGATTGCGTGCAATTCTCGAAGATGTGATGCTTGATGTAATGTATCATTTGCCGGAAAAAAAGGAATACGCTTCCTGCCTGATTACAAAACAAACCGTCGAAAAGAAAAAAGAACCGCACTTCTTCCCGCACGAAAAAATGCAGGCGACGGGGTAAATAAAAAAAATGCTACGCACTTGGAAGATGGAGTCCACTTTACCCAATAGAAATAGAGGAATTTTTCAAATACACCATCCCTTTAGATAGAAGTGGACTCCATCTTCTTTGGATTTTTACAACTAAATTAACTACTACAGATTATTCCTTTTTCTCAAAGCGAATTAAACTGTTGAAACAAAAATGAAAAAAGGACTAAAACTCTTAGATAATTCTTCGTGTGAATATCAACTCGGTAGTATTTTAAAAGAATTGATAAAAGCTAATTCCTTTACTGAGATTTCAATTGCATCAGGTTATTGGGATTTACCTGGAATGGTTGAAATATATGATGAACTTTCCTTTTTTCTCGAACGAAATAATACTTCCATCAGACTTCTTTTAGGGGAAGAACCCTCGGTAAAATCCTATCAAGTAAAAAATCCATCAAAACAAGACCAGGATTTTCCAGAAAAATATTTGAAGAAAGATTTAGAAGAGTTACAGCTCAAACCTGAATTTCAAAAAGTAACCGACCTTCTCACAAATTATTTAAACAAAGAAAACTCTGATGGGACAAAGAAATTTCAAATCAAAGTTTACAAGAAAAATTTTTTACACGCTAAGTGTTACATTTTTGGAAATGAAGAAGAAAATGCTGTAGGTATTATCGGAAGTTCAAACTTTACGAAACAAGGAATGTCTGGAAACCTTGAATTAAATCAAGTAGAGGATAATAATGCGACAGTAAATTATATCCGAAAAAATCTATCTCAACACCCCTCTCATCGTACATGGTTTGAAGACCTATGGAAAGAAAGTGAAGATTGGACGAAATTGTTCAAAGAAGAAATTCTTGATGTAAGCAAACATGGAAGTTTATGTTTCAGTGCCTACGAAATGTACATCCACGCTTTATACAGAATTTATGGACAAGAATTATCTGATGAAAAAGAAAATAAAGTTAGCATTGATGACCCTTCAACTGGTAAACCACAATTATTAAAATTTCAAATTCATAATGCTAATTCAATTATTAAGAAATTGGAACGACAAAGTGTTGCAATGCTCTCTGATTCTGTTGGATTAGGTAAAACTTATACGGCAATTAAAGTAATTGAATATTATAAAGAAACATTGAATCAACGAGTAGTAGTAGTTGTTCCGGCAGGGTTAATACCGCAATGGAGAAAAGCCTTTAACGATTTCAGAGTGATTCATATACCTGAAATTTACAGTTTACAGGATACAGAACGGATAAAAGATGTTCGTGAAAATCTGCAATCCATTCCTGTTGGATTGTTTGTATTTGACGAAAGTCATAATTTAAGAACAGCAGGTGGAGAGCGTTTCAAAACATTTGTCGAATGGAGACAGGCGAATGAACGCGCAAAAACTTTAATGGTAACTGCAACGCCAATTAATAACCAGTTGTCAGATATAACAAATCAAATAGAGGTGGGTTCAGGCGGCGATATTTATAAGTTGGGAAAATTTTATGACCGCACCCTGCAAAAATATTTTACACTCAAAGAACGATTGGAATTGTTGCAAACGGATATGCGCAGGCAAATTCGTGAAAGCGGAATTATCAATTATCAGCAAATCAAAGAGCAATTAACACCATTGCTCAATAGGTTTATTGTAAAGAGAGACCGTCAAAGTATTGAAAAAGAATATCCCAATGGATTGGAAATAAATGGTTCATTTCAAAAATTTCCCAAATCGTATCCCAACAATCTTGAATACAAAGTTCCAAATCAATTAAAATCTCAACTATTAACTATTGCAAATACATATCCGAAATTAACAGAAGCATATAATTTCACTATCAATAGTTTAGCAGAATTGGAATATCTTACTCATCCGTTAGATTTGTTCCAACAATACGAACGCCGCGAAAACCCTATTCAATCAACACTTGAAATACTCTATACTGGGTTACTGTCATTGGGATTCCCGTCGTACAGGTATAACGTTTATCAACACCGATATTATGGGAAAAAGCGAGGCGAATTATCATTAAACGTTGATGATAATCGTGAATTGTCAAGACAGATTGGTATCTACGGTATATTTAGAACAATTTTTCTTAAACGTTTGGAGTCATCACTTCATTCAGTTCATTTATCAGTAAGTAACTATGAACATAAACTGATTGATTTCAAAACTACACTTGAGAAGTATGGAAAAATTGTATCGGTAAAAAATCTTGCCAAATTGAATAAAGCGATTGATACATACAACGAACAAACGGCAAGTGAAGATGAATTGGATTTTGACATAGATTCATTCGAGAAAGAAGACGATGAGTTTATTTCAATTCAGGCAGACTCGGGTATATTTAACATCGTTCAACTGAAAGCGGATATTGATAAAGACCTTGCTATTGTTTCTCTTTTGAAAGAACAATTTGCTGTACTGATAAAGAAGGACGACAAAATTCAGGAACTCGCGAAGTTTCTTAATCAAAACGAAGAAAACAAAGTCTTAATCTTTACCTACTTTGCCGATACACTTAAATATCTTGAACGTGAACTTCCAAAGTATTTAACGAAAGGAAAAAATGCTGAATTCGCTCTTGGAAGTAAAAGTGATATTGAAGATTTTGCCAAGCGATTTGCACCCGTTTCAAAAAAATATGTATTGAAACAGGGCGAAAAAGAAATTGATTTTTTAGTTGCAACTGATAAACTATCAGAAGGACAAAATCTTCAGGATTGCGGCATCATTATCAATTACGATTTGCATTGGAATCCCGTGCGAATGATACAACGAAACGGTCGCGTCAATAGATTGGGAACCAAACACGAAGAAATTTTTATTTACAATTTTCGACCGACGGAACAATTAGAAAGTTATCTTCAATTAGTTCATAAATTGGAGAACAAAATTAATCTTATCCGATACACCATCGGTTCTGACCAATCCATATTAGATGAAGAACCGATACCACAGGATTTTACCGAAGAACTGTATAGCCGTGATGAAAAGAAACGGCTTGCAGCGTTTCAGAAGATATTTGAAACTTCCGAATTGCTTGCAGCAGAAGATTTATTTATGGATGACCTGAGAGAGTTTGACCGGAATGAATTATTCAGCTCCGACTACAAAGAAAAAATAAAAAATCTGCCAAAAGGGAAGTGGGGAAAAATACAAAGGAGAAAAGAGGATGATGATTACAAGCATCTCGCACATTTAGCGGCAGGAGAAGATGAAACATACGAAGCAGGATATTTTGTAATTTTTGATAACGATAAACGAGGAGAATTAATTACGCCAACAGAAGGATTGCTTTCTATCAAAGCAACAAGTGAACAGAATGAACGCTTTGCCGATACGTTTAAAAACAAATCCGGAACGGAAACATACATAGTAAATTTCATTCAAGCGTATCAGTTTTCAGAAGATGAACATCAGGTGCGATACAATCAACCGCAACAGGCAGCGTTCGCATTTCTGATAAGTAAAATGATTGAGTACGGTTATGCTGCCGATGAAATTGAAAGGGTAAATAATTCTGTTTTACATTCGCAGAACGCCTACTTGAACAGAGAAAATCTGAATCTCGTAAGATTAGTAAACCGGATGAATCGCAGAGGAGAAGACGTGTCCGATGAAATCATAAAAAAGTTCATTGCATTGGCACATCAAAATAAACCGGAAGAAAAAACTGAGAAAGCGCCATTAAATGAAATCATACAAATATTTGCATGATACTAACTGATATAAATAAAAAGTTAGAACAACTTAAAGGTAATCCATCAAGGGAAAATATTTTTGACCTTTCGTTTACACTTTTACAGTGGATGAACGTAACACCGAATGCAGGAAGCAAACCGCAATTAGTTACACCGCAAACCCAAAAGTTGAAAGAGTATTTATTTCCTGCACCGCAAACAGTTCAGCCACAGTTGTACCGTCTCACTGCCGATAATCAAAATATTCGTGTTCGTTTTGCCGTGCTTAAAAAATTAAAGCAAGAGTACATCAGCCAGTTGGTTGATAACGATCCTGGCTTAAGCAGTTATCAATCCATTGTAAAAGGCTTGACCAAAACCACCACTGGAGCAGCGTTCATTCCTACGCAACCGTACTTCATTCACTTTGTAACTACTCCTGATTATGACAAGTTGGTTTTGATTTTTAACCAAGGCGACCAAAAACGAATCCTTTCTTTTCGTAACAGATTAACACATACACAGTACGATAAAATTATTCCGCAATGGACAGGAATTGCGACTAAATCGAAACCCGAAATTGCCGACCTGCTTTGGAAATCGCTTGACATAAAAGAAGTAAACAAAGAATTTTACAGGCAGATTAAAGAACGCTTTGATGCTTTGCTTGGCATTGTAAAAATACAGCATGCTTCGACTTCGCTTAGCACAGGCGTTACAGCCACCGACAATCAGGTAAAACAATTTACAGTTCGGTTAATTGGCAGATATATTTTCTGTTGGTTCTTAAAGGAGAAAGGAATTATCCCGGACGAATTAATAAGCAGTAGAACAATAAAGACTACGGGCAATTACTATCAAAGCACGTTATTGAAATTATTTTTCGACACGCTCAATACAAGAATTCAAGACAGAGTTCCGTTAGCGCGTTCAATATTGTTTGAAAAAATTCCTTATCTCAACGGCGGGTTATTCGACGAGAGTGAAGAAGACCGATTATTCAGAACATTACAATTAGATGATTGGCTAATTCCTTTTGTCGAGGTGTTGGAAAATTATGATTTTACTGTTGATGAAAGCAGCAGCACATACCAACAAGTAGCCGTTGACCCTGAAATGTTGGGAAGAATTTTTGAAAATCTTTTGGCAAGCCAAAATCCCGAAACAGAAAAAGCTGCGAATAATGAGCGCAAGGCATTTGGTGCGTTTTACACTCCACGTGATATTGTGGATTATATGGTGAATGAAAGTTTAAAAACGTATCTCGCGACGAAACTCAACGTATCGCCAGATGAATTATCCCCCGCATTTTTACCAAATCCCGTTTGGCCCGAAAAACTGAACAAGAGAAAACACGAAGCGGACATTGCTTTGCAACAAGTAAAAATACTCGACCCTGCGTGTGGTTCCGGCGCTTTCCCAATGGGTGTTTTACATCGGCTTGTGAGTTTGCGGGAATTACTTGGCTTACAACCAAACACATACCAACTTAAAAAAGATATTCTCTCCGATAATATTTACGGAATAGATATTATGCCAATGGCTGTTGAAATTGCGCGACTCAGAGCGTGGCTTTCCTTGATTGTTGAAGAAGATTACAAAAGCGAAAAATCCGGAAGCAATTTTGGTATTGATGCTTTACCAAATCTTGATTTTAAATTTATGCAAGGAAATTCACTGCTCGAAACGTATGAAGGAGTAAAGTTGTTTGACGACCGTTTGCTTGAAACAAAAGCGATGAATACACGAAATGAAAATATCGAACGGGTAAAGGGAAAACGAAAAGAAATTGAACAGAAAATTGTTAACCTTAATAATAAAGGAAAATTGAAAGGAACGGAACGAGCGATATTAGAAAAGGAATTAAAAGATTACAACGAAATGTTTTCCAGAATACTTAAGGTAGAAGAACCTACAGTCGGTTACGGCCTGTTCAATAATAACGAAACCGTTGTGAATCTTTCGGAAAAGTTGCACAAAATCCATACGGAGTTTTTTGCTACTTCCGACAAGGAGCAGAAGAAAAAACTAAAAGAAGAAATTGAATCATTAGAATGGAATTTAATTGCAGCAAGTTTACAGGAGAGTGGTAAAACAGAAAAGTTGAAAGACTTGGAGAACTTGCGAAGGCAAAATATTAAGCCGTATTTCTTGTATAAACTCAATTTCCCAGAAGTATTTACTGAGGGAAGAAATGGTTTTGATATTATAATTGGCAATCCGCCGTATGTTCGGCAGGAAGCGATTGACCCGTATTACAAACCGCTCTATATACAACACCATCCCGAAGTAGGAAGCGGAACCGCAGATTTGTACGTGTATTTTTTTGATTCTGCGTTAGCAGCGGCAAATACAAGCGGCGTTATTATTTTTATTACGCTGAACAAATACTTAAAAACAAAATACGGCGAAGGACTGCGTAATAAACTCAAAGAAAAAAACGTTGACTTTATTATTGATTTTTTTGAACTCCCCGTTTTTGAAGCAAGCACCGATACTGCAATTACAAAAATAATCAATGCGCCGGATACCGATAGCACAAAGTATTTTCCGGTGAAGACGTTGGACAATCTTGATTTGAATGTATTGACAAAAACAGAGCCGCTTAAAGTAATTAAAGATGGAACGGAATGGAAGTTTGTTGAACGAGCAGCAAATTCTATTATTGAAAAAATCTATGCAAATACTATTTCTCTGCAAGAGTTTACTGGTGATAAAATTTATTACGGAATCAAGACTGGAGACAATAAAATTTTCATAATTGATGAGAAAACGAAAACCGATATAGTAAATGCTGATAAGAATAGTTTAACGCATGTTGGGAAATACATAACTGCAACAGAAATATCAAAGTGGTTTATAAATTATGAAAACGAATGGCTTATAACGACATTTCCCAGCAAGAAATTAAACATCGATAATTTTAGTGGATTGAAAAATTATTTAACTAAATTCAAAAAAAAATTAAACCCAAAACCCAAGAATCATTCTGGAGAATGGATTGGAAGGAAAGCAGGTTCTTACAAATGGTTTGAAACACAAGATAACGTTGCATATTATGAAAAGTTTGAAAAACCAAAAATCATCTATATACATACTGCCAAAAAACATGAATTCTACCTTGACTGTGACGGGATTTATATTAATAACAGTTGTTACATGATTGCATCTGACAATAAATTCCTTTTCTTTTTTCTAAACTCGATTTTATTTGATTGGTTTAAGCGCATTAAGTTTGTAGCGTATGGCGATGCCGATGAAGCGGGGCGCGTAAAGTTGGATTACAATAAAATGATTACCGTTCCCATCAAACAAATCAACGAGAAGCAATTGCAATGGTTTGAAAAAAAATACGATGCAATAAAAAAATCGCTCTCAAATACTTCAAAAGTAAAAGAATTGGAGAACGAAGTAGAAACAACATTGTTTAAACTCTACAACCTTACCTACAAAGAAGTAAAGATAATGTGTCCGGAATTTTGGTTAAGTGTGGAGGAGTATGAGAAAAGGAACATAGAATTAAATTAGTGTAAACAATATATGCAATACACCATAAAACCGTTACCACCTGAAACAGATTTAGAAACTAAAGCCATTCTGAAGCGATTGACTTCCGCACATCGTTATTTGGCTGAGTTGAAAGGCAAATCCGCAACCATACCCAATGAAAATATTTTGATTAACACACTTGCTTTACAGGAAGCGAAAGACAGTTCAGCAATTGAAAACATTATCACCACACATGATGAACTGTACAAATCGTTGCTGTTCGAAAACTTGTTCAACAATGCTTCTGCAAAAGAAGTGAGTAGATATGCTGATGCTTTGAAGCATGGCTTTTCCATCGTGCGTAAGCAAAAAATTATTACCCAAAATGATATTCTTACTCTTCAGGCAATTCTTGAACAAAATGATGCTGGTTACAGAAGACTTCCGGGAACTACCCTTCTTAATGAAGCAACCGGGCAAACTGTATATACTCCACCACAGGATTACAATACAATTGCCAAACTTATGGATAATCTTGTTGCTTTTGTTAATGATGACAGTTTGAGTGAAGTTGATTCACTTGTTAAAATGGCTCTGCTTCATTTTCAGTTTGAATCCATTCATCCATTTTATGATGGCAACGGACGGACGGGCAGAATCCTCAATATTTTGTATTTGGTACAACAAGAATTGCTTGATTTACCAATACTGTACCTTAGCCGGTTTATAATCCAGCGGAAAGGTGATTACTATCGCTTATTACAGGAGGTGCGAATGAATGGAAAATGGGAAGAGTGGATATTGTATATGCTCGAAGGGATAGAACAAATCTCTAAAGAAACAATTTGGGTTATCGGAAGCATGCGAGAGTTAATGCAGGATTATAAACATCGCATACGGAAACAACTTCCCAAAATTTATAGCCAGGATTTATTAAATAACTTATTCAACCATCCCTACACAAAGATTGAATTTGTAATGGAAGAATTAGATGTTACACGAATTACTGCTACACGGTATTTAAACCTATTAGTTGATTTTGGTTTCTTGAAAAAACAAAAAAAAGGAGTTAGCAATTTTTATATCAACGAACCATTATATCAACTGTTTAAAGATAGTAAGTCCTTGAAACAAATGACTGAACCAATTAAAACTATTGGTCCAGAAAAATAATTATGTTTAAAAAAAAATGATTTGGCAATTCATATATAGAAAACACCGTTTTTCTATATATATATAACTTCATATGTATAGAATTCATCAATTCTGTTTGATAATTTAAACTTTTCTATCTTAAATAATTCCCAAAACATCATTTCACACTACACGCTTCACCAACTCATTTCTCTCTGCCCCCGTTGAAACATATTGAATTGGTACGTTCGTTTCCTGTTCAATAAAATTTAGCATCGCGAGCATTTTTTCTGGCAATTCTTCTTTTCCTGTAATTCCTGCCGTTGCGCTCAGCCATCCGTCAAATTTTTTATACTGCGGAATAACATCGCACAAATATTCATCACTGCCGGGATAGAATGGAATGTGTTCATTTGATGTTTTTGAAATATACGCATCGCAGATTTCAATGACTGGAAGCGTATCAAGCACATCTACTTTTGTGAGCGCAAATGATGTTACATTGTTAACTTTTGCAACAAGCTGTAATGTCGGTAAATCCAGCCAGCCGCATCTTCTCGCTCTTCCTGTTGTCGCACCAAATTCTTTTCCGCGTCCCTGAATATTATTGAGCAGATTTTCATCCGTAAATTCTGTAGGAAATGCGCCGCTTCCAACTCGCGTAGAATATAATTTTGTTACGCCAATCGTTTCTTCTACATCGGAAAATGCCAGCCCCAAATCAAGCAGCGCGCCGTGAATGCACGCTAACGATGAAGAGACAAACGGACGTGTTCCGAAATACGCATCAAGTAATGCGCCTTGCGCTCCTTCAAGCAACAGTCTTTTCCCAATGCGCAATGCGCTCCATAGAAATGCGTAGGAATCCTGCACAAACGGAGTAATAAAATTTTGCAAAAATGAAATCTGCGCTGTCAGTTCATTCAAAGAAATTTCTTCTTCTGAAAACTCGCGTGCAATTGCATTGAAACATCGGAGTTCATTTGCCAATTTTTCTTTGAAAGAATTTTTCGCAATGTCGCCGAGTGAAATACCAATGCGGGAAATAAAATCTGCATACGCGGGACCAATGCCTCTTCCTGTCGTTCCGACTTTTCCAGTGCCACGCATTTTTTCCCGCAAGTTATCCATTCGTTTATGATAGGGAAGAACAACCTGCGTATCATAAGAGAGCATTAATTTTTTTGGAGAAACATCAATGCCGCTTGCAGTGAGTTGCTTCATTTCTTCTGCAATATCAAAAATATCAACGACGCATTTTCTTCCGATGATATTCATAACGCCATCAGTAAAAATGCCGCCGGGTATATGATGAAGTTTAAAAACTTTTTCGCCGAGAACAATCGTATGTCCCGCATTTCCGCCGCCATTAAAACGCATCACAATATCGAAACGATGAGCGAATGCATCTACTATTTTGCCTTTGCCTTCATCACCCCAACTCAAGCCGAGAACGGCTGAAATATTTTTTTTCATTGCATTATAAAAAAGTGCATCCCGTTTTCAAAGATGAAACGGTTACACATAAGAAAACCTTCGGGATTTTCCCGAAGGTTATTAAAAAAATTGCGGGCAAAAGATGGGAAAAATTGTCGGAAAAATAAAAGGGAATGGATTTGATTTTATCTGAATTTTTTTTTCTTCAGTGAAACTGCTTCGTTTCGTTTTCATTTTTATTTGTAATTTGGGGAAAAGAAATTTTAGCAAATATTACAATGACAGACCCAATTATACTTTTTCCGCTACTCTTTTGTACAGGATTTATCGCAGGAACTATTGATGCAGTTGCAGGCGGCGGCGGATTAATTACGCTTCCTGTTCTTCTCGGAGCAGGATTTCCTCCGCAACTTGCGCTCGGGACAAATAAATTTCAATCCACTTTCGGGAGTTTTACTGCGTCGCTGTATTATTGGCGGAACGATAATTCGTTACATCGCGAAACAAAACGGATTGCGCTTTTTACTTTCCTTGGAGCATTAGCAGGAACAATTGCCGTGCAGCAAATTGATAATGCAATGCTCACATATATTATTCCGTTTCTTTTAGCGGGAATTTTTTTATACACACTTTTTTCTCCTTCACTCGGCATTAAAAACAAAACTCCGCGTATGTCTGTTCTTCTTTTCGGAGTTATTTTCGGAACATCTCTTGGATTTTACGATGGTTTTTTTGGTCCCGGAACAGGTTCTTTCTGGACCTTTGCGTTTATTTTTTTTCTTGGTCTGGATATTACTACGTCAACGGGAAAAACAAAAATTTTGAATTTCGTCAGTAATATTGTTTCACTGGCAGTATTTTTGTGGAAAGGTTCGGTGTGGTTTCTTGCAGGGATTGTTATGGCGTCAGGGCAAATTTTAGGAGCGCGTTACGGTGCAAAACTTGTCATTAATAACGGAACGAAGTTTATCCGTCCTGTTTTCCTCACAATGGTTTTTTTCACCATTGTAAAAGTTGTGTGGATTACTTTTTTTTGAAAAAAGCGCAAATAAATAATCGGCTCACTGAATTTCCTATTTCCTAAAATTTCAGTATTTTTTGCCGTGAATAACGAAGAAAATATCTCAGAACAACCACTATTTGAGGGGAAGCAATCCCCCAACGATTCCGCACAACCCAAAAACGGCAACTCCGCAGAAGAGAGAAACAACTCTTTCAATGGTCGCCGCTCCCGCACATTTTCTCCTCGCAACCGCGAAGGGGATATGAATAGCAGTACAGAACGCGATATGTTGCTTTCTTTTACTGTAAATACGGAAGAAAAAACAGAGCCACTAAAACAGCCCACCTCAATTGAACCGCCTTTTTCCGAAGAAGTTACTCCGCAGGATTTCCGAAAAGATGCACAATTGAGAGGTGAACAAAGGCGCGAACGTCCACCGCGGGAACCCCGTCCGCCACGCCCTCCGCGAGTTCAACGTGAACAAAAAGAGCAGGAGCCGCGCGAACAAAAGGGCAAAGAAAATCGGGAAAAAAATGATTTTCGTGAACGGGAACAGCAAAACAACCGACGCCCGCAAGAACCCAAAGAGCGAGAAAACTTTCGTGAGCGAGAAAAAGAAAGAATGCAGGAACGCATTGATCGAGAAAAAGATAAAGAGCGGCGCCAGAGAGATACTGACAGAGATGGAACGTATGTTTCAATTGTCATTCCTTGTTTTAACGAAGAGGAATCACTGCGCGAACTATCGCTGAAAATTCGTGATGCGCTTTCAAGTTACAGCCGCTATGAAGTAATTTTTATTGATGACGGAAGTACAGACGGAACAATTAATGTTTTGCGTTCTTTGCGTGGGCAAGATAAACGTGTCAAGTACATTCGTTTCAGACGCAATTACGGAAAATCTGCCGCGCTTTCTGTTGGGTTCAATCATGCGCAAGGAGATGTTATTGTAACAATGGATTCTGATTTGCAGGATGAACCATCCGAAATTCCCAAACTGCTTGGCAAATTAAAAGAAGGTTTCGACCTCGTTTCCGGTTGGAAGAAAAAACGGTACGACCCGATTTCAAAAACAATTCCATCGAAGTTTTTTAATTTTATTACTTCTGTTTTGTCCGGATTACGCCTTCACGATTTCAATTGTGGATTAAAAGTATATCGTCAGGAAGTTGCAAAATCACTGGAGATTTACGGAGAATTGCATCGGTATATTCCTGTGCTTGCATTTCGCAGTGGATTTAAAGTAACAGAGGAAATTGTAGTCCATCGTCCGCGTAAATTCGGCAAATCAAAATTTGGCGCTTCGCGTTTCTGGCGCGGTTTTTTTGATTTACTCACCGTGCTTTTTACAACAAAATATTTTCGTCGTCCGCTTCACTTCTTCGGAAGTCTTGGCGCATTTTCAACAATGGCAGGTTTCGCTATCAATGCAAAACTTACGTATGACTGGTTCTTTCAGAATGAGGCATTAAGCAATCGTCCGTTGCTCTTTGTCGGTATATTACTTATGATAGTTGGCGTACAATTGTTCTCAACAGGGTTAATCGGTGATATGATTGTAAAAACTCATTCCGCATCCGGAAGAGAATATGCGATTCGGGAGAAACAGTTGTAAGTATTTATCCCAATAAATTTATTACGCCTCCCCTCTGTTCCATGAAATATCTTGAAGGAATGGAGGGGAGGTTGTGTTATTAGACATCAATGAAATCCCGTTTAAATCCCAAAACTCTACACACCGATTGCCGTTTTTTTCGCGGCGATATTCCCTGTAAACCACATAAACAATTTGGTGTTCATTGCGTTAATGAGAATGGAAATAATTGCATTCACTATCAGCAATTCAAAGAAAATTTCCTGATTATCAAACTTGGCGCTATTGGTGATGTTATCCGAACAACACCATTGCTGCATTTATTAAAGAAAAAATTTCCCTTTGCGAAAATATGGTGGCTCACACTCACGCCGGAAGTTGTGCCTTCTTTTGTTGATGTCGTTTTGAAGTGGAATACAGAATCGCTTACGGCTTTGAGTGGAATAACATTTGACAGAATTTACAATTACGATAAAGACCGCGAAGCGTGCGGGCTTGCAACAACGGTAAAAGCAAAAAAGAAATTCGGTTTTATTTTGAAGAACGGAATTCCGGCGCCTGCTAATAAATTTGCAGAGGCAAAATTTCTCACCGGTGTGTTTGACGACAACAATAAACTCAATACCAAAAGTTATCCCGAAGAATTATTTGAAGTAGCAGGCGAAAAATTTAAAGGCGAAAAATATATACTTGATAATTTTGCAAGCGGAAATTATCAATGGAAATTGCCGGGGAAAAAAACAATTATCGGATTGAATACCGGCTGCGGCGGACGATGGGTTTCACGTTTGTGGCCCAATGAATATTGGATACAACTTGCGAGGCAATTAAAAGAAGAAGGATACGCCCCGCTGTTTCTTGGCGGAGAGCAGGAGCACGAAAAAAATCTTTTTCTTGCAAAAAAAAGCGGTGGATTGTATTACGGACATTTTCCATTGAAGCAATTTATCAATCTTGTTGACCAGTGTTCGCTTGTCGTTACTTCGGTTACAATGGCAATGCATATTACCATCGCGTTGGAAAAAAAGATTGTACTCTTCAATAATATTTTTAACAAACACGAGTTTGAATTATACGGACTTGGTGAACTCCTCGAACCTGATTTTGATTGCCCTTGCTTTTTTACTCCCGTCTGTCCGAATAATTGTATGCAATATTTGTCCGTAAAAAAAGTACTGGCAAGTATTCATCGCATCATTTCCCAAAAGTGAATTGTTGAACGGGGAAAATGAGTAAATCACAAAAAAAATCTTCCATCATTTCTTCACGAAAAGAGAGCATCACAGATTTTTCTTTCCTGAAAGACTGGCATTGCCTTACATTGCTCGCATTATTTCTTGCCATTTTTTTTCGTGAAATAATTCTCGGCACATCTTTTTTCTGGGAAGATTTTATTTACCAGTTTTATCCTTTCCGCAACTTCCTCGCTGTTTCTCTTTCGAAAGGAGAAGTTCCGCTCTGGAATCCATACACATTTGGTGGAATGCCATTCGCGCCGGATATACAAGCCGCAGTATTTTATCTTCCGAATCTTTTACTTGTGCCGTTTGTCTCTGCGGGAAAATTAAGTGCGTGGACACTGGAAATGTTCACGATTGCACACGTATATCTCGCGGGAGTTACGATGTATTATTGCGCAAAAGCATTTGGTCTTCCGCGCATTGCCGCAACGTTTACCGCGCTCGTGTATATGCTTTCCGGATTTGCGATTGTACACTCTATTCATCTTGTAATGATTGTGCAGCTTGCATGGTTTCCGCTCATCGTTTTATTATTTAAAAAATCGCTGGAAGAATTTTCATTGACTGGAATGGTATTGAGTGGATTTTGTCTTTCGCTTTCAATGCTCGGAGGGCATCCGCAATTTATTCTGTATTTTTTCTTTTTTCTTTTACTCTATTTTCTTTTTGA
This sequence comes from uncultured Chitinophagales bacterium, assembly GCA_964358705.1. Lineage (GTDB taxonomy): Bacteria > Bacteroidota > Ignavibacteria > UBA10030 > F1-140-MAGs086 > JBBTJF01. The sequence continues at coordinate 33,856 of CAYHPL010000004.1, read as the reverse complement.
ATTGTTCCACATATTGCTCAAAGAAGGATTTTCTTTTCGCATCGTACAATTATCAATGATTGCGGCAGGCGTTATTGTTACAGCCATTGGATTGAGCGCTATTCAACTTTTTCCAACGTTGCAACTTGCCGACATCTCTGTGCGTGCAGAAATTAATTATGAAAAATCTCTCGAAGGGCAATTGTACTGGCAGCAACTTATCACATTGCTTATTCCAAAATTTTTCGGCACAGCCAATCATCTCCAGGCAGAAAATCCAATACGCTACTGGGGTCCGCAAAATTACTGGAGTTTTTGGGAAACGTGTACATATATCGGTATTTGTGCATTTGCTCTTGCCGTTTTTGCATTGCAGCAATTTAAAACAAATCGTTACGTAAAATTTTTTGCATTCTTTTCTCTCTTTGCGATACTGTATGCGCTTGGCGATAATTTTTTTCTGCATAAACTATTTTACAATGTTGTTCCGGGTTTTGATAAATTTCGCTCGATAGGAAGATGGAGTTTATTTTTTACTTTCAGTGCGGCAATATTAGGCGGCATGGGTTTGCAGCAGTTATTTTCTCTTGAAAAAAATAAACAAAAACTGTTACAATGGATTCTTACCGGCGTGGCAGGTTTCGTCATTCTTGTTGCAATACTTGTTAACGGACATTCGCTGGATTCACTTTTTGTTCAGCAACTACAAACAGGCGCATTTAAAACTGCGCAAATTGATTATACATTTCCGCTTGCAATAAAAACAGTTACTTCGCAAACGATGCATGCGCTCATTGTTGTTTTGTTTTCCTGCGCGATTCTTTTTCTCGTTTGGAAAAAGATTCTTCCAGCGACATTCGGTATTATACTGATTATTATTATGCAGTTTGTGGATATGTCCGTGTTTGGTTTTGCACAAAATAACGGCAAGACAAATCCCGAAGAATATTTTGCACAACGGGCAACATTAGTGAAGCAATTGAAAGAAGAAGCAAGCAATGATTATTTCCGCATCAATTCGCGCAACCGCAGTACAACGCTCTTTGATAGAAATCAAGGAATGGTTGATAATATTTTTCTGATGGAGGGATATACACCGCTCGCATTGCAAAGAATTTTTCCTCCTGCAAAAAATGTTGAGATGTCGCATCAACTTATGAATGTAAAATATCGTCTGCAACTTGATACGGTGCGTTCCGGCAATCAATTGCGACAAGCGATGCGCTTTGCAATTGATTCAATGAGATTACCGCGCGCATTTTTTGTGTACGATTACCGTGTCTTTTCCTCTGCATCGCAGGAGAGTTTATTTATGTGCAGCGATGAATTTGAGCCGCGCACAATGATTACGATGAGCGAAGAACCTGCTGAACAAATTGCAGACAAAACACCGACTGCGCACTGGAATGCATCCATTGAAAAATACACAAATAATTCTCTTGCGCTCAAAGTTTCTACACCTAAAAAAGGTTTTCTTGTTGTAAGTGAAATATTTTATCCCGGCTGGAACGCATACATTGATGGAAAACAAACGTCTGTCTATCGCGCAGATTGGAGTTTGCGTGCATGTATAGTTGATGCAGGCGAGCATACGGTCGAAATGAAATTTGAGCCGCAACCATTGTACGGCGGAATGAAAATTACTTTTGCGACAATGCTGCTGTGTTGCGCAGTCATCGGATTTGATTTTTACAGTAAGAGAAAACTAATTTCCAATACAATTACCAATGAGAACAAACAATGATTTCCATCGTTATTCCGATATACAATGAAAGCGAAACTATTCCGGAACTTCATCGTCGCCTGACCGATGCGATGAGCAACGTACCGAATGCATACGAAATTATTTTTGTTAATGATGGAAGCCGTGATGTTTCACTTGCGGCACTGAAATTATTTTCGCAAAAAGATGCCCACGTCAAAGTAGTTGACCTTGCGCGGAATTTCGGACATCAGATTGCAATTTCTGCAGGCATTGATTCTGCCAATGGCGACGCAGTCATATTGATGGATGGCGATTTGCAAGACCCTCCCGAACTTCTGCCTGCGCTTATCAGCAAATGGCAAAGCGGTTTTGAAGTTGTGTACACGGTGAAAAAAAGCAGAAAAGAAAATGCACTCAAGCGTTTTGCATTTCATTTTTTTTATGAACTGATGTCGCGATTTTCTTCCATTCCGATTCCGATGGAAGCAGGAAATTTTTCGTTGATGGATAGAAAAGTTGTATCCGTACTACAATCAATGACGGAGCGCAACCGCTACATTTCAGGTATGCGCGCGTGGGCAGGGTTTCGGCAAACGGGAATAGAATTTGACAGAGAAGCACGATTCGCAGGCAAGCCGCAAATGACGTTTGGACGATTAGTACATCTTGCGCTCGATGGAATTTTTTCTTTTTCCAATGCGCCGCTTCGATTTTCAATTTATGTAGGAGTGTTATGTGCATTGTTTTCTTTTGCGGGCGCAATGTACGTGCTGTACGAAAAACTTTTTACCGACAAAGCAATTCTCGGCTGGTCATCAACAATTATTTCTATTCTTTTTACCGGCGGAATGATTCTTCTCACGCTGGGCATCATTGGTGAATATGTCGGACGAATTTATGACGAAGTAAAACAGCGACCGCTGTATGTTATCAAAGAAAAAATAGGGTTTAACGATTAATGCATTTTCAAATCGTTTTTTGTTCGTTCCTGCAACCGATTATTTTTCTGTGAACGTTGTCATCATCGGAGCTGCATATCCATTACGCGGAGGCATAGCGCACTACGTTGCATTGCTGGCAAAATATTTTTTGAAAGCAGGACACAGCGTAGATGTTGTTTCGTTTAAGCGGCAGTATCCCGCATTTCTTTTTCCGGGAAAAACTCAGGAAGAAAGCGGAGAAGAATTATTTTCCATCAAAGCAGAAATGCTCATTGATTCCATCAATCCGTTCAACTGGCTCTCAGTTGGAAATGCATTGCGCAAACGCAAACCGGATTTAATTATTTTTAAATACTGGCTTCCGTTTTTTGGTCCGTGTTACGGAACAATTGCCGCAATTGCAAGACGCAACCGTCGTACAAAAACAGTAATGATTTGCGATAACATTGTCCCGCACGAAAAACGTCCCGGTGACAGAGTGTTTACCAATTATGCATTTCATTTTTCGGATTATTTTCTTGTGCAATCCGATGCAGTGGAAAGCGATTTGTTGCGTTTGTATCCAGATTCAGAGTACAGAAAAATTCCACACCCTGTGTACGAAATTTTTGGCGAAGAAGTTTCAAAAGAAATAGCGAGAAAGAAATTAGGAATTGCTTCTGATGAAAATATTATTTTATTTTTCGGTTATGTGCGCGCATACAAAGGGCTTGATGTAATGCTGCACGCGATGAAAACGATAGTAAATGCCACTCTCTGCGTTGTCGGTGAATTTTACGATGACGAGCAACAGTATCGGGCACTTGCAAAAGAATTACACATTGAATCATCAGTACGTTTCATTTCTGATTATATTCCCAATGATGAAGTAAAATATTATTTTTCTGCCTGCAATGCTGTTGTGCTTCCATACAAATCCGCGACACAAAGCGGCATAGCGCAGATTGCGTTTAATTTTAACAAGCCAGTGATTGCAACAAATGTTGGAGGGCTTGCGGAAATTATTCCTGATGGAGAAGCGGGATATATTGTAGAAGCAAACGCACCGGAGCAATTTGCAAATGCAGTCAATACTTTTTTTCAAAAAAATAAAGAGGAAGATTTTGTTGCACGTGTAAAAATTGAAAAGAAAAAATATTCGTGGGAAAATTTGGTGGATGCAATTGTTGAGATGGTGAGCGAAAACAGGAGCAGAAAATAAATATTGTAATGAATGTCATATCCGCCACAATCTAATTATTATATTTATCTCGTTTAATTTAAAAGGAAAAAGATTGCCAGATTTGATTACTGCGTGCGTTGTCTGCACATCTTCTGATTTATCTGATGTGCCATTTGGATATAATTTCAAACAGAAATGGCTTGGCGTTAAAGAATGTAATAATTGCGGAATGTTGTTTATCTCTCCACAACCAGCAGCACAGGAATTGGTAGAATTATATTCACGCGAATATTTTGAAGGCGGCGATTATCGCTGTGGGCACGCCGAAAGTTGCTTTGAAGAATCTGAACGCATTGTGAGTCAGGAACTTGTAGAAAAAATTATTTCAATGCAACCAAAGGGAATATTTCTTGACATCGGCTGTGCAGGTGGACAAATGCTGAATGCAATGCGCGAAAGAGGATATGAAACTTTTGGCGTAGAACTTTCGGAAGAAGCAGCACAAAGCGCAAGAAATAAATTTCAACAGAATGTAATTACAGGTGATATTCATACGGCAAAATTTGAAAGTAATTTTTTTGACGTTGTATTTATGGGAGATGTGTTGGAACATGTTCCCGACCCGATTGATGTTATGAAAGAAATTCATAGAATAACAAAATCAAGCGCGCTGGTAGTTATTTTATGCCCGACACAAACGAATGCGCTTTTTTCTCGTATGGGGTTTGTATTATATAATATGGCAGGGAAAAAAGCGACGGTCAATCTTCCGCCGTATCATCTGCTGGAATTTCGTCCAAAGAGTATGAAATATTTGATAGAGCATACAGGATTTTCAGTACTACGTTCCGAAGGAACAACAATGAAACCATCAGAAATAGCGCAACGAAATTCGCACATACAAAATATTGCAAAAAAAATTCTGCAATATCCAAACTATGCGCTCACCAAACTATGCAATGTTTATGGTGACAGAATAAATATGTTTGCGAGGAAAAAATAATTTTTATACTATTTGCAATCTAAAATTAAACTCACGTGAAAACAGCACTTATATCAGGAATTTCCGGACAGGACGGCTCATATCTCGCAGAACTTCTTTTAGAGAAGGGCTATTCTGTGTATGGTATGGTACGTCGCGAGTGTACGGAAAAATTTGAACGCATCGAACATATCCGCCATAAACTCCAATTACGTCAAGCAGATTTGCTTGACCAATTTTCTATCATCAAATTAATTGAAGAAGCAAAACCGGACGAAATTTATAATCTTGCTTCACAATCATTTGTTCCAACGTCGTGGGCACAACCAATTTTAAGTGCGGATTTTAATGCCATCGGTGTTACAAAAATGCTGGAAGCAGTTCGGCTTGTCAATAAAAAGATACGTTTTTATCAAGCAAGCAGCAGCGAAATGTTTGGAAAGGTTTCACAAGTTCCCCAAAACGAACTTACGCCGTTTAATCCAAGAACGCTCTATGGCGCGGCAAAAGTGTACGGACATTTTGTAACTGTAAATTACCGAGAAAGTTATGATATTTTTGCGGTGTCAGGTATTCTTTACAATCATGAATCTCCTCGTCGCGGTCTCGAATTTGTAACGCGAAAAATTACCAATGGAGTTGCCAAAATTAAATATGGCTTGGAAGACAAAATTATTTTGGGAAATTTATTGGCGGAGCGCGATTGGGGATATGCAAAAGATTATGTCGAAGCAATGTGGAAAATGTTGCAACAGGATTCTCCGGAAGATTATGTCATAGCAACTGGGATTTCACATTCAGTAAAAAATTTTTGTGAAATTGCGTTTAATCATGCCGGATTAGAAATGGAGAAGCATATTGAAACAGATATGAAGTTTTTTCGACAGGCAGAAGGATACAGTCTCGTAGGCGATGCAACGAAAGCATTAAAAAAACTGGAATGGAAAGCTTCTACGCCGTTTGAAAACTTAGTCAGAATGATGGTTGATTCTGATTGTGAGTGCATTCTTAAACAACAGAAATAATTTTTTTATCAGCGCGTGCTTCCGCTCGTTTATATTATCGTTCTCAATTGGAACGGAAAATCTGATACCGTAGAATGTTTGCATGCATTACGTAATATTACATACACCAACTATAAAATTATTGTAGTTGACAATGCTTCTACTGACGGTAGCGTTGAAGCAATTCGCGCTGAATTTTCTGATGCTGAAATTATAGTGAATAATGAAAATCTTCGCTACGCTGGTGGAAATAATGTAGGAATAAAGTATGCGTTACAAAATGGCGCAGATTATGTTTTACTTTTAAATAATGACACCATTGTAGAAAAAAAATTTCTTGCAGAACTAGTGCAGCGTGCTGAAAACGACAAACGTGTAGGAATTGCGGGTTCAAAAATTTATTATTACGGAGACAAAAACCGTCTGTGGTACGCCGGTGGAATAATAGAATGGAAGAAGGGTTGGATTTCTCACCGTGGAATTCGCGAACTCGATACGCAACAATATAATATGGATAGTGAAACTGATTATATCACGGGCTGTTGTATGTTAGTCAGAAGAAATGTCATTGAGCAAATAGGAATTTTAGATGAAGCATATTTTATTTATGGAGAAGATGCTGACTGGTGTATGCGTGTTAAAAATGCAAACTTTCGTTTAATGTACATACCTTCATCTGTCGTGTGGCATAAAGTTTCAGTTAGTTCCGGCGGAAATTTTTCGTGGTTCAAAAACTGGAATAAATTAAAAAGTAATATTCGGTTCTTTTGGCGATATGCAAAATGGCACCACTTGTTCATTATACCATTTTTTATGGCGATAAATGTTATCTTCAGTTTTCAAAAAGCCAAAAAAGAAACCAAAGCAATTTCATAGAGAATGAGAAATTCTATTTTAAGTATTCTGTATGGAATTCGGTAAGCATATTAAAAAAGGTTTTTGGGGTATTGCAGATAAAAGTTTGCCGTTATTATACGGGCTTGGATTTGTTTTCCTTGTCATTCGGGTTCTTCCCAATGAAGAATTCGGAACGTACATCCTTGTTCAGAATTTATATCTTTTACTGGTCGCTGCAGGCAGCAGTTTCGCTTTACAGCCGATGGTAAAATATGCCGCCGAAACCGATGATGTCGAAACGATTCTTTCTACAGGATACTGGATGTATGTTTTACTCGTGATTCCCGTGAGTATTTGTATTGCATATTTCAGAAATTTTTTTTCGTCAGTATTAAATGCGCCGGCATTTTCTATCCTCGCATGGTATATTCCTTTAATGTCAGCCGTGTCATTGATAAGGGTCGTGATAATTTATTTATTGCAGTCAAAGTTTAAAATTGCTCAGATTTTTTGGATAAATGCAGTCTATTATCTCGGCTCGATAGTGAGTATTGCCATTTTATTCCAAACGCCTGATTACCAATCGGCAGAAATTATGATGATAGTAAATACATTTACACTTGGATTTTCTTCCTTACTCGCGATAGTTTTTAGTATGAATATTTTTTCTGTTCAAATCGTTAAAAATTTTTTTTACATAAAAATTAAAAAAGATACGTTGCAGAAATTCTGGCATTATGGAAAATATTCCTTTGGCGCCACATCATTATATACATATTACACACAGGCAGATAGTTACATTGTATCTTTTTTTCTGGGACCAGCTGCCGTTGCACCATTGAATGCTGCAAAGGTGTTTACGAGGATTTACGATGCGGTGTTGCAACTTTGTTTTACATTTATCGTTCCCGCTTCATCACGGTTGTATTCTCAGAGAGATGAAAAAAACCTTACTGCGCTTGCCGAAAAATCTATTTTTTTTCTGACGATGACGACTTTAATTCTCTCTGTTGCTATCGGTGCAGGAGCGCCACTACTATTTTCTATAATGTATCAGGGAAAATATTCTTCGTCAGTTATTCTTTTGCAAATTCTCGCCATCTCTGGAATTTTTATTCCGTTGCTTGGAATTTCAGCAAGCTTTCTTGCGGGAATTGGTAAAGTAAAAGAGTTTTTTCTCTCCACATTTATCAATACTCTTGTCGCAATTGTAGTATTCATCGCGTCTTCTCATCTATGGGGAATAACAGGAATTGTTATTGCAAGTGTTTTTCTTTCTGCATTTTTAGCCGTCAGTTATACTTTTACTTTAGTGCATTTTGGAAAAATTACGATTCGCTGGACAGGTATTTTTTTCCGCTACCGCGATGCTATTGATTACATCCGGAGAGTATCTGATACTTCTAAAGCAAAGAAAATTATAAAGTAATTAGAGAAATTAAAAATACATTGAATGAGTACTACATATTATAAAGAACCTCGAAAAAGTTTACGCAAACAACTGGTTTTATTGTTACGTGCTGTAAAAAACAAAATACTGTCATACTATTATTACACAAAGAAAGAAGAGTTCACTTTTCACTCACACATCTATAATTATTTTTTTCATAATTACAATGCGACGTGGGAAAATGAGCGGGCAGTAGAAATACCAATAATTCTCGCTGCTCTTTCATCGCTGAAAGGGAAAAAAATTCTTGAAGTCGGAAATGTACTGCAACACTACGGTTTCACCGGACACGATGTTGTGGATAAATATGAGGGCGGAGTAAATGTACTCAACAGTGATATTGCCGATTTCAAACCAGTACAAAAATATGATTGTATCGTAAGTATTTCGACTCTTGAGCACGTTGGATGGGATGAGGAACCTCGTGAGCCGAAAAAATTTAATGATGCAATCAGAAACATCTCAGAAAATTGTCTTGCAAAGGGTGGAACGCTCATTGTAACGTTACCAGTCGGATACAATTCGTATGTTGATAAGTATCTTGCAAAGCAGCCGTCTGCACTTGGAGAACTATTTTTTTTGAAGAAAGTTTCAAAAAGAATATGGGAAGAAGTTCCATACGAAAAGGTACGCGACACAAAATATAATTATCCCTTTTCCGCATCGAATGCAATCTGTATAAGTTTCTACATTAAATAATCTATGAAAAATTTTTTCTTTACGCTTTTTAGAATTGCCCAGCGTGCGCTGAAAGGAACCGGATTAGGTAAGGTTCCTTTTTTGAAGCGTACACGCGATGCTTTCTATACGTTACTTCGTCCCAATGATATTACACAAATTGAAATTGAAGGATTCAAATTATTTGTTGACCCAACGGATGAAGCAATTGGAAAATTATTTCTTGTTCATACGCGGTACGAGCAGGCAGAAACAGATTTAATAAAGTCAATTTTGAAGCCGGGCAATACTTTTGTGGACGTAGGCGCAAATATTGGTTATTATTCGTTGCTTGCATCACAATGCGTAGGAGAAAAAGGGAAAGTATATAGTTTTGAACCGGCGCCGAATAATTTTTCTTTGCTGCAAAAAAATATTGCAGCAAACAAATTGCAGAATATCATTGCAACACAGAAAGCAATAGCAGAGAAACAAGGAATTCTGCGGCTATTTATGGATGAACATCTTTCCGGCGGGCATCAAATTTTCGACTCTGGTTTAAAATCTCATTCGGTGGATGTTGAAACTATTTCACTTGATGAATTTTTTCTGCCAAAAAATGTAAAGATTGATTTATTAAAAATTGATATTGAGGGAGCAGAAATGTTTGCGCTGGAGGGAGTGAAAAAAACAATTGCATCCAATCCCACTATGAAACTTATTACAGAATTTTACCCGGTTATGATTGAACGCTGCGGCTTTTCTCCTGAAAAATATTTAGAAGTATTGCGAGGTTTTGGATTTACGCTTTCAATAATTGATGAAGAAAAACATAGCATTGTTCCTGCAGACAATAAAGAAGTATTTTCTGCTGCGTTGATTGATGGAACAACAAATCTTTTGTGCGCGCGATGAAGATACTGATATATAATCCCTATTGGTCTTCACTCGGCGGCGGGGAAAAATATATTACCGTTCTCGGCGAGGTGCTTTCGCAACAAGGGAACAATGTTGTTTTTCTTTCTTCCGATGAAAGTATTTCTAAAGAGAAATTAGAAAAATATTTCAATGCAGATTTGTCGCATGTTCAGTTTGATTATGTAAAAAATTTTTCTGCGCTCACATCGTACACAAAAGATTTTGATATAATGTTTTCTGTAACAAACTTCCGCGCTGTCCCGTCCGCTGCAACAAAGAACGTATATATTATGCAGGCACCGTATGGAACAAGAACATATATAAATATTTTGCGCAATATAGTTTTCGGGAAAATAAAAGAAAGCGCGAAAGATTTTTTCAGAATGAGACTTCTTGAGAGAAGCAAGCATATTGCAGGCGTTGTTGTGTATTCGCAATTTGTTCAAAGGACTCTTCTACATCACCATAATGTCAGAAGCCACGTTCTCACTCCACCCATTGATGATTTTTTTATGGAGGGAATTAAAAAAGAAAAAATTATTTTAAGCGTAGGCAGAATTTTTGCAGGATTTTACAATCAGAAGCGCTATGATATTACCACGAAAGCATTCAGGGAGATAGCCAAAGATTCTCTTGCGGGGTGGGAATTTCACATTGTTGGAAGTGTCGCCAAAGATGATGCGTCACAAAAAATGCTTGAGCATTTACTTAAAATAAACGAAGGGTTTCCTGTTTATTTTCATTTGAACGAGCCGTATGATAAGTTGAAAGAATGGTATAATCGGGCATCAATATTTTGGCATGCCGCTGGGTACGGAGTGGATGAAGAAAAATATCCTGAACAAACAGAGCATTTCGGTATGTCAACCGTTGAGGCGATGTCTGCTTATGCTGTTCCTGTTGTTGTGAATAATGGAGGACAGAAAGAGATTGTGCAAAGCGGTATCAATGGTTTTCTCTGGAATACAACGGAAGAATTAAAGGAGTTCACAATTCATCTTGCGCAAAATGATGACGTAAGAAATTTGATTGCGCAAAATTGCCGCAGCAGATATTTTTTATTTGACAGAAAACGTTTTGTTCATGATACGTTACGCATGATGGAATCAGTTGTTGCATCACAATAGTTATTTCATTTTCATTACAATTTCTTCTTATAAAACTCCGCCCACTCGTCATCGCCTTCTAACTCGTAAAAAAAAATCAATCGTTCGATTATCGCGCGTTTTTCTTTGCATTGTTCCAATCCTGCAGATAAAAATGCAATGAGTTCTTTTATCGGGGGTAAATTAACATTTGCATCATAATTATCGCAAAGGTTTAGATAGGGCGTTACTTCGGCCGGCCGCGCTTTTGATGCTTTTTGAAAATAGCGTGTTGCCAATTCGTAATTATCTTTTTGCGAATACATTGCGGCAAAAAATGAGCCGAGCCACATATACACATCGTATGCAATTAATGGAAAGTCGTAGGAGAGTTTTTCTGCGAAGAGGCAAATTTCTTCAACGGCAAGATGAGAATTGCCAAAGAGATGACGATACAGTTCAATATCATCCAGTTGCTGTGCGAGCGCTTCTTCAAAGGCATCAAAGATTTCATTGAAATCACGCGATGTCGTAAAAATTGTTCGCAGTTGTTCGACAGAATATTTTGGCATTGTCTTGCGCCAAAAAATAATTGCTAAAAGTTAGGGGAGTGTATTATCCGTTACATTATTGGATGCTGTGTGCATCAAAAATTTTTATGTGTTTGTTCTCAATTGTACAATGAATTTCTATCGGTTTGCAACATACTTCGCAATCTTCAACGTACTTCTGATTAGTAATTGATGTATCAATTACGAGCGAAATTTTTTCCCAGCAATAGGGACAATTAAAAAAGTATTCTTCACCCACGAAGAATTTACGGCTGGGGCTGGTAGTATTTGTAAATGTACTTATTTACAGTTTCCGGTTCATCAAGGCGCACCGTGTAGTACACTTCTTCGGTTTTACTCCTGTTTGTGTCGTACGTGTATTCTGTTTTTGCACCAATGCTTCCATCCATATTATACACTTGTGCAAGAATCAAATCGCCATTGGTGTTGTAGAAGTATAACGTTTTCTGACTTACGCCGGCAATGGTAATTTTTCGTATTCCTTTGCTGGATTTTTCTCCCTGAATTTCTACCATTTCCGAGAGATGTCCGGTGCTATCGTATTTGTAAGTAAATTTTACATTGATGCTGCCATCCGTTTTATATAAAATTTCTTCAATCATATTTTCATTTGCGTCGTAGGCAAATGTTCTTTTATCGCTTGTTGTTTCTTCGGTTTTTCTTTTGCGGATGTTTGTTTTCGGAACGTCTAATTGTTCGGTTTTAAAATTATTTTCTTCAATGAGACTTCCATTGCCATTGTATGAATATGTTTTGCGCTGGATAATGAGACCGTCATAGCGAAACTTTGTAAAATCATATATTCTTCCGGCAGAGTCGTAGTGCGAAACAGATTTCGCTTCGATGCCGCCATCGGGAAAATACCAAACGGCTTCTGTTTCATTATTACTGTCATCGTAAGTGAATAGAATTTTTGATGCAATCGTGTTGTCCGGATTGTATTTTGTCTCTTCCGATTTATTTCCTTTACTATCGTAGCGGTATTTATATTTTGCAGAGAGTGTTCCGTCGCTGTAATACGTTGCCCATTCAATACGCTGCCCGGATGTATCATACTTTATGGCTTCTTTTTTGATTCCTCTTTTTTCCGGAGCGCCGAATTTGTACGTGTGCTCCGTGCGGTCAACGGATTTAATTTTTGCTGCCTTAATGTGTTCGCGGTACTGTTGCGCCTCTTTTTTCAGTGTTTGCCATGTGTTACCGCTGATGCAAACTGACGCCGAGATAAAGAGGGAGAGCGTGTAAAAAATTATTTTGGAAACATTCATTGTTCTGCTTGTTGTTGTGTTCAAGTGAGAAACTCTATTTTTATTAAAAAGTACGCGGTGAAATTACGAGAAAGCAAGGAAAATAACAAGTGAAATTTCTGTTTTAAACATTAAAACGAAAATGCACAACATCGCCATCTTCGATGAGGTACTCTGCGCCTTCTACGCGAAACAGACCTTTTTCTTTCACAAGTGACTCTGCTCGTAATGCAATAATATCTTTTGCTTTCATAATTTCTGCACGAATAAATCCTTTTTCAAAATCTGTGTGAATTGCTCCGGCCGCTTTGGGTGCCGTTGTGCCTTGTTTCACTGTCCATGCATGAACTTCTTTCGGTCCGCAGGTAAAGAATGTAATTAATTCAAGCAGTGCATATCCTTCATGAATTACTTGCTCAAGCCCTGATGCAGGAATTCCTAATTCTTTCAAAAATTCGGTGCGTTCTTCTTTTTCCATCACAGCAATTTCCGCTTCTAATTTTGTACACGCGACAACGACTTTTGCTTTTTCTTTTGCCGCGACTTCGCGCACCTGCAAAACATACGGGTTTTCTGCGTGCAGAGAATTTTCATCTACGTTTGCAATATACATTACGGGCTTATTTGTCAGTAAATGTGTATCGCGCATCCATAATTCTTCTTCCTGATTTTTTAAATGAAAATATCCCGCCATTCTCCCGCTGAGTAAATGTTCTTTTACAGCATTGTAAAATTCTGATTCTGTTTTTGCTTTTTTATCACCGCTCTTTACTTTTTTTTCAATATCAGCGCTCTTTTTTTCGATGGTTTCAATGTCCTTTAAAATCAATTCCGTTTCTATTATTTCAATATCGCGTTTGGGATTGATATTGCCATCAACATGTATTACATTTTCATCGTCAAAGCAACGAACCACATGACAAATTGCATCCACATCTCGAATGTGCGATAGAAATTTATTCCCGAGTCCTTCGCCCTTGCTTGCGCCTTTCACCAATCCCGCAATATCAACAAATTCAATCGTTGAATTTATTATTTTTGCGGGCTGATAAATTTTTATAAACTCATCAATGCGTTCATCAGGAACCGGAACTATTCCCATATTCGGGTCAATCGTGCAAAAAGGATAATTCTCCGCAGGAATCTGCGAAGCGGTGATTGCATTAAAAAGTGTTGACTTGCCTACATTCGGTAAGCCAACGATACCACAGTTGAAACCCATTTATTTGTATAATGATATTAAATATTATGAACTATTTTATTGCGCCAAGTTTTCTCAGATAAGCGCCTGTTTCCAATCCCTTTCCCGTAGATTCGCGGATTTTTTCTGTCCACTCGACCGATTCGCCTTGCGCATAGAAATTTTCTATCAGCCATTGCGAAACTGCTTCATCAGAAATAACTTTATCGCCAAATTTATCTGCAAGCGCTTCGTGCACTTGTGTTGCAATCATACCGGCAATAATGTAGTTTTGATAGTAGCACGGATAACTTGTGTACCAAATCGAAGCCGCAAATGTAGAGGGAAATGGTTTGGATTTATTCATTGAAGCGAGCGTATCTAAATTCACAAGCAGATATTTCGCATACATTTCGCTCTCAACAGAGTCGAGATTGCTCTCAGGATTTTTGTACATTTCATATTCAATCGCAAAATTTTTCATCAAGTTACGCAACCGATGAAGAGTCGGAAGCCAGCGTCCTGCAATATAATTTTGAATTTCAGAATCCTTCGCTTTCGTATAAGTTTCAAGCCAAAGAATATTGTCGGTAAATTCGCCGTGAACATCCGCCATTCCTTCGTAGAATGCGCCGCATTGCGCTCCGGGAATCCATTCATATCCTTTCAGAATAGGGATTTCTGTTTTTGTATAAACTGCGTGTATGCTATGCCCGTATTCGTGAAAAGCAGTTGCATAGAATTGTTTTCCAACAGTTGGATTCACGAGAAAACGAGAATCCTTCGGAACATTCAGCGCAAGCGAAAGTCCCCCGTACGGAATATCTTTCACCACTTCTTTTATTGGCAAAGTATCTGTCGGAAAACCAATTGCCTGTTCCAATTTGTGAATAGTTGAAAAAACAGAATCCTTCGGAAAATAACTATCCGAAAGTGTTACTGCTTCGCGCAAACTAAAATCCGTATCCCACGGACCAACTATTTTTACGCCCGCGGTTCTCTTTGTTTGCTTTAAAAACTTTTCGTACAGCGGTCGCGTTTGCTCTTCCAATTCGCTCAAAGTTTTCACAAGCCATTCTTCATCAATTGCATTGAGATACAAGGAGAGAGAATAATAATTAGGGAATCCAAGTTGGATGGCTTTTTCATTGCGAAGAGCAACAAGTTGCACTAAATCTTTTTTTACGGCTTCAGATAGTTGTGAAGTTACAAGCCACGCTTGTTTTCTCCTCTCGGATTTTTTTTCAGAACGAAGTAAACCATTTACCTGTGCTCGCGTTATTGGCTTTCCTTCCAATGAAAACTGAAAATCAGTTATTTTTTTTTGTAAAGAATTTTCCAGTGCGGCAATAGCAGAATCGGAATACACTGCACCGCCGAGAAAGCAACGATTCCACATTTCCATCCGTCGCGCAAGTTCTTTATCAACGTTTGGCGAGATTTTTACTTTCCACTCAAGAATTATTTTACGTGCAGATTCATCTGCAAAAATGGAAGAAAATTTTTTCTTAGCGCCATCCAAATCAGCAGTGCCCTCTTTTGAATAACTGTTCCAGTTTGCAGTTCCCATCGCAAAACATGCCTGCTCATAGGTTTGCTCCAGGGAATCAAGAAATTTTTCCAAATCTTCTTTTCGTTCGATAGATTTCATTTTGGGAGGAATATTTTGTTGAGCGTTGTCTTCCTTTTTTTTACCGCACGAGAGCATCATCGCTCCCAAAAAAAGAGAAAAGAGAACAAGGCGCAGTTGTTTCATAGCATTGTAATTTTTTGGGATGCAAAATTATGAAAATTGGAGTAATTTAAAACAGTGCAACACTCGATTTTGAATTAAAAAATTTTGATATTTGCGGCAAAATTACACTCCCGTTACAACTATAATAAAAATAAACGCATGATATATTCCAATATTATTCTTACAAAAGAAAATTCAATAGCGGTTTTGGAGCTCCATCGTCCGGAAGTTCTGAATGCGCTCAATATGCAAACAATGGATGAATTAGTAGATGCGCTGCAATCGCTCGATGCAGATGATGACGTTCGCTCAATAATTATTACCGGCAATGAAAAAGCATTTGCTGCCGGAGCAGATATAAAAGAAATGGCAGAAGCAAGCGCCGTTGAAATGCTTCTTCGCGACCAGTTTGCGAAATGGGACAAAATCCGAAAAATAAAAAAGCCGCTCATTGCGGCAGTCAGTGGATTTGCTCTCGGCGGCGGCTGCGAACTTGTAATGATGTGCGATATTATTATTGCTTCAGAAACTGCGAAATTCGGACAGCCGGAAATCAATATCGGTGTGATGCCTGGTGCAGGGGGAACGCAGAGACTTACGCGCGCGCTCGGAAAAGCAAAAGCAATGGAAATTGTTCTAACAGGAAAAATATTTTCTGCACAAGAAGCATTGCAATGGGGATTGATAAATAAAGTCGTTCCTGTCGAATATTATTTAGAAGATGCCAAAAACATTGCACGCGAAATTGCGGCAAAACCTCCAGTTGCAGTCAGAATGGCAAAAGAAGCTGTTCTGAAATCATTCGATACGACAATAGAAGGCGGGCTGGAGTTTGAGAGAAAAAATTTTTATCTCCTCTTTGCAAGCGAAGACCAGAAGGAAGGGATGTCCGCTTTTATTGAGAAGAGAAAGCCGCAGTGGAAGGGCAAGTAATGGTGAAATAAATGGATGGACATAAAAAAAGAGGAGGCTTTCGCCTCCTCTTTTTCTTTCATTCATTCACCATAACTCCGAGGAGAGTTACTTCGTTGTCTCCATGTTATTGTACATTAACAATCGTATGCCGTCTTTTTCTTTCACTTTGCCCGTGAAAGTTAGTTTTTCTGCTGCAAGGTCACCAAGTTTTTCATTTGCACTCCGCATTCCTTTGCTCGGGACGACAGTATAAATAATTCCTTTTTCATCAATCACGCCGACAGGTAAACCGCCTTTAATACAATCAATCGCGCACTGTTTGTGTTCTTCACCGCGACCACCCATCATACCCGTAACGTAGCATTTTATATCAATAATTTCGCCTGTAATTCTTACTTCTTTATTTCCATTTGAAGTATGTTTTGCGCTCTCTTGTGCAATGAGAAAGTTCACCGCAAATATCACAACGAGAATTATTTTTTTGCTCATTCGGGCGTGTTGTATAAAATTGCCGACAAAAGATACAAAAAGAATTTTAATTAAAAAGAATACTTTGAATGTCCTTCATAAAAATTTTTCAATTACTCTTTCGATGGTTTCGGAGAGAGTAATTCCGTTAATGCTTCCTCAAGTTTTTTCTCATCGGTGTATCCGCTGAAGTGCTTTACCAATTTTCCTTCCCTTGAAAAAAGAAAATTATCCGGTATTCCTCGCGTTCCGTATTGTGTTCCTACTTCGTCGCTGATGCCAACCGGAAAGGTAATTTTGTATTTTTTCACAAATTCTTTTACATCGTCTTCATCTGTCGAAACGCCAACACTGACGATTTCAAATCCTCTTTCTTTGTATTTCTCGTATAATTTGACAAATCCGGGCGTTTCTAACTTACAAGGTCCACACCATGGAGCCCAGATGTTGACGAGCACAATTTTTCCTCCAAAATCAGAGAGTGAAACATTTTTTCCATTCAGGAGCGAATAGGAGAAATTGTAATTGCCAAAATTTGCTTTTGTTGCTGAAGTTTTCTTTTCAACTCGCTTTTCATCCGAGGAGGAAGAACCGCCAGCGAAAGCAGATTGCGTAAAGAAAGACAATCCGATTGTTAAAAATAGCGTCGTGTAGAATGCTTGTCTGATGTTTTTCATTAGTCTGTTCCAAAAATGCGTTGTAAATATATAAAACTCCAGAAGCAGACAAATTCTTTTTTATTAAAATTTCTTTTCGAGATAATTTTTGAATAGGAGATTTGAAAGATGCTTGCGTTCTGTTGTAGGCAAATCGCAAACAAAGTTACTGCAAATATAGACGGTGGTTTTCTCATTTTGTTGAAAAATGTTATGGTAGAATTTGTTATATGAAGCAAAATAATTTTTTTCGCTTATGCTATCAATGCACACAATAATTCTGGCAGGAAGAAAGTGAGAAAAAATTTCTTCAACCATTTCCCGCGTTTGTGCTGACTCTAATTCTCCTGCGATAATTATTTCTTGTGGAGGAAAAAGATAAAAATCCAGCGCAACGAGAAACTGAACCATTGCTTCGGGAGTTTCATTTATTTTTCGGCTAAAATGTTTCAAGGATTGTTCTGCAATGGAGCGCAGGTCTTTGTTATCAAAAATTTGAGCAAGCCGTTGCGTATTTAATATTGCAATGGAATTACCGGATGGTTCTGCGCCATCGTATGTTTCTTTTGTTCGTAGGAGAAGAGTTTTATCTTCCTTTGATGTATCAAAAAATCCACCGTTTGCGCTATCATAAAATATTGCATTTTGTATTTCTGTAAGTTCGAGTGCAATTTTTAAATAATTCTCGTTGAATGTTGCTTCATATACATCCATCAGACTTTGAATAAAAAAAGCATAATCTTCAAGTGTAGCACTGTATTTCACTTCGCCGTTGCAATAGCGGCGTAAAAGTATTTTCGTTTCTTTCTGATACAATGTTTCAATGATGAATCGTGTTGCGCGCTCCGCAATTTTTGCGAAGTACTCATTGCGCAAAATGCGGGATGCTTTTGCAAATGCAGAAATCATCAGTGCATTCCATGATAGAAGAATTTTTTCATCGCGATGCGGGCTGGGTTTTTCCTCGCGCACATCGAAAAGCGACTTGCACGATTGCGCCAAGATTTTCTCCGTTTCTTCATTTGTTTTTCCAAAATGTTCAGCCGTTTCTTCAAGGGTATGTGCGATGTAGAGAACATTTTTCCCGCCGAAAATTTTTTGCGGGTCGTAGAGCGCGTTTCCTTCTTTTGTAATACCAAAATAAAAACAAAAAAGTTCTGCATCGGCGTTGAGTTCTTTTTTTATTGCTGCTTGTTTCCACAAATAAAATTCGCCTTCCTCTTTCTGTGAAGAATTTCCGTCAATAAAACTTTCTGCATCTTCGGCAGAATAAAATCCGCCGTTTTTATCAAGAAGATTGCGCTCCACATACGTCAATACATCGCGCACAACATCAGCAAAAAATTCATCGTGCGTAATTTGGTATGCTTCAAGATATGTATTGACAAGTAGTGCTTGGTCGTACAGCATTTTTTCAAAGTGGGGAATGCGCCAGAGTTCATCGGTGGAATAGCGATGAAATCCTCCTCCGAGATGGTCGTACATTCCGCCGCGCCACATTGCGCGAAGTGTATGCAGCGTCATTTCCAGCGCAAGCGTATTTTTTGTGCGTGAATAATGACGCAGTAAAAAATTGAATTGCGACGGGCGGGGAAATTTCGGAGCAATACCGAATCCGCCGTATGTTTCATCGTACGTGCGCGCTATGGATTGAAATGTTTTTTCAAAAATTTCTTTTTCGGCAATTTCAGTATTCGGTTCTCCGGAAGAAATTCTCCGTAGATAATCTGTGAGTGAATTACTCACATCAATTACTTTGTCTTTTCTGTTTTTCCATAAATCTGAAATGCGCAGTAACAAATCAGGAAACCCCATTCTTCCATGCGCCGTTGTGGGCGGAATGTATGTTCCTCCCCAAAATGGCTGCAAATCATTATCGAGAAAAACTGACATTGGCCAGCCACCGCTTCCTGCCATTGCCTGCACGGCGGACATATAAATTCTATCAATATCAGGGCGTTCTTCACGGTCAATTTTTATTGCAATAATATGTTCATTCATCAATGCTGCGATGGTTTCATTTTCAAAAACTTCGCGCTCCATTACGTGGCACCAGTAACATGTTGAGTAGCCGATGGAAAGAAAGATTGGTTTATTTTCTTCCCGCGCTTTTGCGAATGCTTCTTCGCCCCAAGGATACCATTCCACAGGATTGTATGCGTGCTGGAGAAGATACGGACTTTTTTCATTGATAAGGCGATTTGGTTTTTGATTCGGATTCATTTTGTATAAAAAATATTCTGTAGAAATCTATGAGAAAAATAAAGGGAGAAAAAACGATTGGAAATTGCGAAAATATTTTCGTATAATTTGCCCGACAAATTGCAATTTATTCCGGAGGTTTTTATGAAATCGTACGCAATCTATTTTTTAATTTTTGCCTGTGCTTTACATCAGGCAATGTTAGCACAGCAAGTTGACTGGTCTCCACCGATACAAATTACTTTCGGCGAAGGTGATGATATTCATTGTGCAACTAATATTTCGGATTTTTTCGGCAGAAACACGGCGTGGATAGGATTTACTCGTATTGACGATACACACAAAAATATTTGCCTCAAACAACTTCTTCCTCCTTATTTTGTAACTTGGAGCGACTCTGTGTATTATCTTACCAACGATAGCATTCCGGATGATTATCCAACACTCGCTAATTATGGCGATAGTTTATTGATGGTTGTCTGGCAAAGATATGTTGGCAATTGGGAACTCTTTTACAGTATTAAAAACGAAAACAGTTGGCTTACTCCAATGCAAATTACAAATGATTCTTCAGATGATATTCTACCGCAAGTGTATGGCGCAGGAGACCGTTGTGGATTGGTTTGGCAACGCAATGGCAGAATTCTCTACTCTGAATTTATCAACAATACATGGACATTACCTGAAATTGTTTCTCCCGATAGCAGTACAAATAATACTGCTCCGCAAATATCTTATATCGAGCAGTTTACCCCGAACGACCAGCCGATCGTAATTTGGGAAAAAACTTCCCTTCCTTTTCATTTTGAATATGCGTACAGAGAAAATACTATCTGGAGAAAAGGCATCATTCCATTTTCTGCAAATGAATGTAAAAATCCAAAATTTGTAAACAGAAGTTTTTTTTCTGAAATTGGTATTTCGTGCGAGTGTTTGCAATCAAACCAATGGGAAATTTTCTCCTTACAGGGAACATACAGTGGAATAATAAATTGGGAAAACGAATCCAATTTTTCCAATGATACAACAGCGGACGACATTAACGCTTCATTTTATCTTTGCGCGATTATCACGAAAGAGCAACGATGGTTTCCATTTATTGCAAGTACATGGATAAAGAAAAATTATTTTTCAGACAGCATTGCTGTGCAGTCATTTTTAGAGGATTTCCCAAAAACAATGAATACAACCACAGGAAGCACCGACCGCAATCCGGTTATTTTTGGAAGATATAGCCGCGTGTGGTCAATCTGGGAAAACAACAGCACAGGACACTGGAAACTATATGGAACGACAGCAGATATTCCGCTTTCTGTAGAGGAAAAATTTTTCCCTTCATCATTTTCTCTTTCGCAAAATTATCCCAATCCATTTAATCCTCAAACAGCAATTGGCTTTTCGCTGTTGGCTATTGGGAATGTAACATTGAAAATATATGACTTGCTCGGAAGGGAAGTTGCGACATTGATTAACAACGAAACAATGCAATCCGGTAAGCACGAAATACAATTAGATGGAAGTACATTGACAAGCGGCGTGTATTTTTACCGTCTTGTTGTAGGGAAATTTTCCGAAACGAAGAAATTTATTATTACAAAGTAATTTTATTTTTTCACATAACGTTGGTACATTATTCCGCAATTTTTTAACTAAATCCCTTTACACTATGAAAAACTTCTCCTTGCTTTTCCTGTTTGTTGTCGTTTCCACATAAATAAAGCAAGGCAAGAAAATTAAAAAATAGAAAAAGAAAATTGCGAAACAAATGAACTTGAATAAATATGTTTCCGGAGAATTCTATGCTTAAAACATTTTTTATCTTTATAACACTGTCCTTTTTTGGGATGGTACGTGATTTAGATGCTCAGTTATCATCGATAGAAAATAAAATTTTTGATGTCTATACGACACCCCGTGGTTCAAAATGGATAACTTTCAACGGTGGAAGCAATATAGAACCTGAATTGTTATTTAAAAACTACAAAGATTATTTTCATCTTTCAAATAATAGCGAAATGGTGCTATATAGGTCAACACCAGATGAACTTGGTTATACTCACCTTCGTTTTCAACAATATTGCAAAGGTGTAATTGTAGAATATCAAGAATTTATCCTTCATGTAAAAAATGGATATGTTGAAAGAGCAAATGGTAGTATTGCTGAAAATCTGGATTTGAATACAATTCCATCCATTACAACCGAAGAGGCAATCAATATTGCCAAAAGAGAAATGGGGGCTAAACAGTATTGGTGGGAAAACCCAAAATACGAATATCTATGGAAAAAAATTAAAAAAGATAAAAATGCAACATCTTTTCCGTCTCCAACATTAATAGTAACCAATATGTCCGAAGAAGATGAAAATCTTAATATTCAAAATTTTATTCTCTGTTATAAGCTTGATTTGAGGGCTGTTAAGCCAAATGAATCGTATTCTTTTTACATTGATGCTCATACTGGCAAAGTTGTAAAAAAACAGTCGCTTTCTTTTTATTGCAATGATGGCTCCGTAACCACACTGTATAATGGAGTTCAAACAATAAAAACTCTCCATAATGATAACCCAGAATCTGATGAACCACATGAATATTACTTAGAAGATACATGCGAAAATTCAAATGAAGACCATTCTGATATCAATACACACTTTGATTATGAAAATACTGATTATTTCGAAACGTACGATTCCGATAATAATTGGGATGATAGTATCAACTCAAGAGCGGCTGCAACCGCACACTGGGCTACAGTGAAAACGTACAATTATTATAAAAACACTTTTAATAGAATAAGTTATAATGATTTGAATTCACAAATGTGGACAAATGTTGATCCCACTTTTCAGAATAACGCAAGCTGGAATGGAGCTATTGTTCAACTGGGAAAAAAAACAAGTAATAATAAGTACTACGTATCACTTGATGTTGTGGGGCATGAATGGACGCACGCTGTTATACAAACTTCGGCAAAGTTGAGATATCAAAAAGAGCCTGGGGCTTTAAATGAATCCTTTTCAGATATTTTTGGTACTATGGTTGAATTTTACGGTCAAGGTGATGATGGTGATTGGACATGCGCCGAAGATATAGGAACTCTCAGAAGTTTAGAGAACCCCAAATTATATAACCAACCGAATACATACCATGGTAAATATTGGTTCAAGATTACAAATTGCACTCCGACTAATCAAAATGATAGCTGTGGTGTACATAAAAATAGTGGTGTTCAAAACTACTGGTTCTATTTGTTATCCGTTGGGGGAACCGGACATGTTGACGATAATCCCAATAAACCGGAATATAATGTTACTGGCATAGGAAAGGAAAAAGCAGCAAACATTGCATATAAAAACTTAACTGAATATTTAAGCAGTAACTCTGATTATTTTGATGCAGAACGTGGTTCCATCTGGGCAGCAAGGGATCTATATGGATTGGGCTCACAAGAACTTTTACAAACTTGCAAAGCTTGGTTTGCTGTTGGTGTTGTTCTTCATAATGATTATACACTTAATAATAACACAACCTTGAATATAAAGATGGCATACATTGCGTATAATAGTATTAGTGCGGGTCCTTTTTCAATTTCCAACTCAGGTGGAGCCATTATGTACGCTGGCAATAAAATTAAACTCAAAACTGGATTTAGATCCTTATACGGGTCTGAATTTCGTGCAACAACCTCATTTTCCCAACAACCATTCGGAATATCTGGAATAGCAAGTGTTGCTTCTCAAAATTACTCAAATACAAAACAACAAATCAAACCACAAAAAAAAGACATCCCAACAGAATTCTCCCTCTCCGAGAACTTTCCCAACCCATTCAATCCTGTTACAACAATCAATTACGGATTAAAAGAAAATGTAAATGTAGAACTAAAAATTTACAATCTTATTGGTGAGGAAATAATAACGTTAATAAATGAATATCAGGAAGCAGGTTATAAAACAGTTACCTGGGATGGGAAAGATAATACAGGATATAATGTTTCAAGTGGTTTATATATTTACCGTATTGTTGCCGGTAATTTTTCCCAATCCAATAAAATGATTCTTTTAAAATAAACTTATCTCTGCAAAAATACAACCGTGAGAATTTAAGTCTCACGGTTTTTTATTTTTTACAAATATTTCTATGTCTTCAAAACAAAAAATAATATTTATACTTCTACTTTTTATAGCAGGAGTCTCACTTTATTGGCAAAGCATATTTATTCCCTATTATGGCGACGATTGCAAATATGTACTCAATCCTCCTCCCGCAAATCTGTTTTACTTTTTCTTCCACCCCAATCCTAATCCTGATTGGTATCGTCCGTTGGAAATGCTCTTCCATATTTTATTTCAAAATATCGCTGGCATCAATACAATTCCACTGCACAGTGTTCAATTGCTGTTACATCTTTTTTTGGCTTGGGGTGTTTTTTATGTTGCCCTAAAATTACTATTCTCTTTCGTGCATGCATCCATAAGTTCCTTCTTTATGCTTGTTGCACAAACAAATGTTTTTGCTGTTGCAAGCAATGATACATTATCGCAGGTAATGGGAACACTCTGCGGTTGTGCCAGTCTTTGGTGTTTGTACGCAATGAATAATCATAACGAAAATAAAAAAAGAAAAGTAATTCTATTGTATGTTTTCAGTATTTCACTGTTTACTCTTGCGCTGTTCTCAAAGGAAACAAGTATCATTTTTTGTGGCACCATTGCCATACTTATATTTGTAAAAGAATGGAATAGCAATAGCGCAAGGCAAACCGCATTCTTTCAAACAGTTAAGAAAATTTTCCCATTTCTTCTCATCTCTGTTTGTTATCTCATTATACGTTCGGAATTTATTACCGGTCATTATGATGAACGCTATGGTTTACAATTCAATTTCCATATAATAAAAAACATTGCTCTCTTTATTTTTTCAGTATTTCTTCCCGTGTCAAGCGTTACGGTTATGTCTATGTTAAAAACAAAAGAATTTCTCCCTCTTATTCTTATTGTTTTTTCTACGCTTGCCATTGCTGTTTTTGTTCTGTTGCATCTATGGAAAGCAAAAGAAAGAAAGACCGTAGTATTTATATTCACAATCGGTATTATCTGTTTGTTCCCCGCGGCGCTTCTTACCAAAGTAAGCGAATTATATATTTATAACGCAATGCCTTTCTTTGCCCTCCTTGTCGGCATTGCTTTTGGAAATGCGCTTATGCGTTTCAATGAGAAAGTCTTTTATAAAAAAGTAATACTTATTCTTTTCATTGCGGCACTGTGTTTATCGAATAGTTACGCTGTATATCAAAAAGTAAATGCAATGCAGCGCAATGGTGAACGAGCAAATATCATTTTGAAAAATATAATTCCGTTCGTCCATCAAATTCCAAAAGGTGGAAAATTATTTTTACTCAACTCTCCATCAACTCTTCCCGAATATTCCGTTTTTCAAATGAATGGATTCAACGTTCTTGGCTTAAACAGAATTTATCATTTAAGTGGTCGCACTGATTTTGAAATGAAAATTATTGGAGAGAATCAACTTGATTCGGTTTCTCATTTTCAAAAAACAGTAATTCTCTCTTTAAATGATACCACTGTTTATAATTATAAAAATCATTCTCGTTAAAACCTTTTACGCCATTATTTACTTTCACGGCGTTTATAAGTGGAGTTATAAATCAATCTATTTTTGATTTATTTTGTGGTAGAAAATTTCGGCTGAAAAAATAGGAAAAAAGGCAATAGCCGTACAATGTTTTTATCAGCTTTTTAAAATTCAGAAATCTTTTTTTCTGCAAAGTAATTTTATTTTTTCACATAACGTTGGTACATTATTCCGCAATTTTTTAACTAAACCCTTTACACTATGAAAAACTTCTCCTTACTTTTCCTGTTTGTTGTCGTTTCCATACTGCAACTTTTTTCTGCAACGCCGAAAAAATCGCTCGCTGAAATTCTTGAGCAAAATGAACGCAATCCGCAATTGGGAATTGCGGCAAAGCAACTTGCACGCACACAACACATTCCCTTCAATATGTATCTTGAAGAAGGAATATTGATGGATGCGCTCGATGTCGAAAACGGTAATGTCGTTTATGCCGTTATGACAAACCTTCTCCGTCCGTTTGACGGCGGCGCTACAATGTTCTATGAAGACATTGTGCAACAATACGATATGCAAAACGCGACAATAAATTTCTTTCGTCCGATTGTAACGGATAAAAATTTCAAGAAAAAAAATACTTCCGATTATGTACGCAAAGGCGCAGGTGGTGTTGTGGTTGTTCCAAACTGGACTGACGATAACGTGCTTGCATTCGACCCAAATACCGGAGATTTGATTGATGATATGTTTATTCCGTCAGACAGCATCAATCTTGCATCGCCAAAACACGCATTGCTGACTCCGCGCGGCACTATTACTGTTTCCGACCAGATTAAAGACCTCGTGCAGGATTATGATACTGCGGGAACATATTTACTGCCATTCGCTCCTGCGGGCGGCGTGAATAATTCTATCCTTGATAACATTCGCGGACACGCATACAAACCAACAGACGGACATTGTCTCGTTACCGTTGCAAACGGTGCAAACCAAAATAACATTGCAGAATTTGATTTGGACGGCAATCATATCGGCAATTTTATTACGGGAAGCGCAAGTGGTTTGATAAGTCCATTCTGTATTATTTTCCGCAATGAAGATGTACTTGCGTGTGGTGGAAGCGGCGCTTCATCAAAAGTGCTGCGCTACGATTTTAATGGCGCATTTCTCGATACCTTTACCACGCTGACAAGTTTTCCGCAGCAAATTACTGAACTACGCAATGGGAATGTTGCAGTTGCATATTTTTCTACACCATCGGGATTGCGCATTTTTTCTCCGACGGGCGAACTACTGCAATATTTTTCCGCTGTTACAGGGTTACGCGGCGCGTATGAATTGCCGAGCGGTCACTTTCTTGTTACCAACGCATCTGGTCTTCACGAACTTGATGAGGGAGGAAGTTTAATCCGCACCATCGTTACCGCAACCAATCTGCAATATCTTTCGTATATAAATTTTTCTTCTGTTGGTGTGCGTGAACTTCGTGGAATAGTTCCGGATAAGTTTTCCCTCGAACAAAACTATCCCAATCCGTTTAATCCAGTAACGGCAATTGGCTTTTCGCTGTTGGCTGTTGGTGATGTAACATTAAAAATATATGATGTTCTTGGGAGAGAAGTTGCAACGCTCATCAATAATGAAAAGAAAGATGCAGGAAAATATTCCGTGCAATTTGATGCAACAAACTTACCGAGTGGTATTTATATCTACAAACTCACCGCAGGGAGTTTTACTGATATGAAAAAGATGGTATTGATGAAGTAAAAGAAGCCATTAGCATTTAGCCGTTGGCGGTTAGCATAAGTGCTACGTATTTTCGGAAATGCGTAGCACTTTTTTTATTCCTTACTAATTGCCAACAACTAATCGCTATTTACTATCTAATACTTCGCGCACTTTTACTGCAAGTTCATCGGGAGAAAATGGTTTGTGCAAAAAATTTATGCCTTCTTCAAGAATAAAATTCTTCTGCACAATTTCTTCCGAGTAGCCGCTGACAAAAAGAAATTTTATTGCCGGGTCAATGTTGAGCAATGCTGTGTGCAATTCCTTTCCGCTCATCTTTGGCATAATCGCATCGGAAACAACAAGCCCGATGCTCGATTGATGTTCCAGAAATTTCTCCAGCCCTTCTTCGCCATCGTTTGCAGTGATAATATTGTAATGATAACTTTGCAGCACAGTCGCTATCAGTCGGCATAAATTTTCGTCATCTTCCACCACAAGTATTGTCTCGGTTCCATCTGCAACGGATTTTTTTATTTTTTCTACTGCAACGGTTTCTTTTTCATCTAACGCAGGAAAATATATATGAAATGTTGTTCCTTTGCCGGGTTCGCTATAGACATTAACGAATCCATTATGCTGCGACACTATGCCGAATACTGTTGCAAGACCAAGCCCTGTTCCT
This sequence comes from uncultured Chitinophagales bacterium, assembly GCA_964358705.1. Lineage (GTDB taxonomy): Bacteria > Bacteroidota > Ignavibacteria > UBA10030 > F1-140-MAGs086 > JBBTJF01. The sequence continues at coordinate 6,156 of CAYHPL010000004.1, read as the reverse complement.
TTGCCCACTTCTTTTGTCGTAAAGAACGGTTCAAAAATACGCAGTCGTGTTTTTTCATCCATGCCGATGCCGGTATCGGAAACAGAGAGCAATACATACACGCCAGCTTTAAGATGCGGATTTATTGCTACATGCGTTTCGTCAAAGAGAACATTTTTCGTTTCGAGTATAAGTTTTCCGCCGTCAGGCATTGCATCACGCGCATTCACACATAAGTTCATAATCACTTGCTCCAGCTGCGATGGGTCTATGAATATAGTTTTTAATTCTTCTTCGGGAATAAATTCTGTTTGAATGTGTTCACCGAGTGTTTTGCTGAGCAGTTTGAGTAAATCAGAAACGGTGAGATTGATTTTCAAATATTTCGGCTCCAGAATTTGCTTGCGCGAAAACGCCAGCAATTGCCGTGTAATACGCGCGCCTCTCTCAAGAAACTGCTGAGTGTTTGTAAGGTTTTTATGCAGTGGATGGTTGGCATCAATTTTTTTCAAACTTAAATCCGTATAGCCCATCGCGCCGGCAAGCATATTATTGAAATCGTGCGCAACTCCGCTGGCAAGTTGTCCGATTGCTTCCATTTTATTTGCCTGCAGCAGTTGCGATTCGAGTCGTTTTCGTTCCGTTACATCGTTCACGGAAACAATGCGCGCCTTTCTCTCTTCAACAATTATTTCGTGCGAAATGATTTCCGCTTCGATAATTTTTCCATCTTTTTTCCGATGCTTCCAGATGCCGGAGTTCTCATGTTTCGTGCGTACACGTGTGAGGTTATTCATCAGCGCAGGCAGTTCTTCTTTCGGTCGTATGTCTTTAATCGTCATCGAGAGAAATTCTTCTTTGCTGTATCCGTAGTGTAGTATTGCCGCATTATTTACTGCGAGGAAGTGCAGTGTTGCAATATCATACACCCACATCGGGAGCGGATTGCTTTCAAATAAATCGCGGTAGCGTTTTTCGGAATTTTCCAGCGCGAGTTCTTTCTGTTTGGAAGCAATTGCTTTTGCGATTTCTGCGGAGACAAATTCAAGAATCTCCTTTTCTTTTTCGCCGTACGTATTCGGATTGTGATAATCCTGCACGACCATTACGCCGATAGTTTTCCCTTCGATAATTAACGGCACGCCAAGCCAGATTGGCGCGGGCGTTCCGATATTTTCAATTGCATTGTTTTCTGCTAATACATCTTGCTCTTCTGCATTGCAGAGCAGTGATGTTCCTGTGTGCAGAATGTATTCGGTTAAGCCACTGCGCATCGGTTGCGGCACGGGTATTTCATCGTATGCATCTACAAAGTACGGGAAGGAAATTATGCCGCTTTCTTCATTGTGCAATGCGATATAAAAATTTTCGGCATACATTATTTCTTTTACGATGGAATGCACGACAGCAAAGAGTTCTTCGACCGTGCCTGCTGATTCTGCAGCAGTCGCGATTTGGTACAGGGAATGCTGTAATTGTTCATTGTGTTTGCGTTCTGTTATATCCTGCACCGTGCCGATGATGCGCACGATGTTTTCTTCTTCGTCCTTTATTGCTTGTGTTGCTCCGAACATAAATTTTGTTTTGCCTGCTGCAGTAATTATGCGAAACTCATGGTCGGATACTTTTTTCCCTGACATTGCATCGTGCGTCATTTCTGCCATCTTTGTTCTATCGTCGGGATGAATTAATTGCATAAATGATTCTAATGTCAGAGTGAATTTCTCCGTTTCAATTTCATACACTTGATATAATTCATTTGACCACGTTATTTTTTTTTGCTGAAGATTAAATTCCCAGCTTCCGAGTTTCGCCATCTGTTGCGCTTCCGCAAGAAGATGTTTTTGTTGCAGTAATTCCAGTTCTGCGCGCTTGCGCTCCGTGATATTATTTATCGTCGTAATGAAATAGAGCGGGTTTCCTTTTTCGTCTCTTTGAAGAGCAGTAATAAGATCAGTCCAGATAAGAGAACCATTTTTATGAATGTATCTCTTTTCGATATGCATCGTTGATGTTTTGCCGTCAATCAAAGATTGTACCAATTTCAACATTTTCGGAATATCGTCGGGAGGAGTTATTTCTTTCCAGTGTTTCCCCGTTAGTTCCTCTTCTGAATACCCGACTATGTCGCAGAATGCTTTATTTACTTTCAGTGTACCATCAATCTCTGTCATTGATTTTCCAAGCGGAGAATGTTCAAAAACATTTCTGAATTTTGATTCGCTTTCTCGTAATGCTTTTTCCGCGTGTTTGCGCTCCGTGATATTTCTTTGAATCGAAAGAAAACCAATGGGTAAATTTCCTCCGCTGACAATCGGACTTACAGAAACTTCAACCGTTACTAATTTTCCTTCTTTTGTTTTATTGACCAATTCCTGCGAAACCGTATGATTGTGCAGGATGGAATCCCAGAATGATACATAAAATTCCTGCGACATTAATCCGCCTTTTAAAATGCGCGGCGTTGCTTTTCCAATGACTTCTTCAGCCGTGTATCCGTACTGCGTTGTAAATGCGGCATTGACGGAGGTAAAGATGCCATCGGTATCCGTCATAAAAATAATATCATTTGCCGCATCCACTGCTTTGCGGAGTTTTTTTATGTTTTCTTCTGCCTGTTTGCGCTCCGTAATATCCACAAGCATATTCATCGCGCCAATAATTTCCCCCGATGCATTGCGTATGATATCCGGATACGGAAGAACATTGCGACGACTTCCATCGGGGCGCTCAATAATAATTTCATAGCCGCGCATTGGTTTTCCTTCCTGCATTGTAAGAGCCATCGGACAATTTTCCAGCGCAACAGGGTTTCCTTCCGTATCAAATATTTTGCAGGAGCCGCACCAGAAATCGTTGTTTGTTTCCGGTGTTCGTCCCCACAATTCTACTGCCGCATTGTTGTAGAGAATAATTTCCCCCTTCGTATCGCAGGTATAAAATGCAATGGGAAGACTGTACACAAGCGTACTGAGTTGCTTTTCTTTTTCGAAAATTTTGTTCTCGAGAATTATGTCGTTGGAAACATCGCGGAAGTTGGCAATGATGCCCTCAATACCCGCAATGTGGAGTTTATTATGCACAATACTTTCAAGCCAGAGTATGTTGCCATTTCTTGTAAGTGCGCGGAATTTTGTATTTACTACTTTTCCCGGTTGCAGCAGCAGTTCAGAAAAAAGCCGTGATGTGTGCGGTAAATCGTCCGTATAAATACATTCAAAAATATTTGCGCCAATTATATCGCCGTTGTTGAATCCGAACAGTTTACTTGCGGTGTGGCTTGCAGAAAGTATCGTGCCATCCTCTGCAAGCAACGCATTTGCTTCAAAACTATGCTCCGTGAGTAAATGATGTATTTTTTCCGTTGCCGTAAGTGTATGCGAGAGCGTTTGCGAATGTTTCCGCTCGTGCTCCTGAAACCACACCACCGTTCCCATCCCGATAAGAAATTGAAACAGAAAATCCACAAGACTGAGATAATCTGTGTACGGAATAAACTCATATAGTTTCAGCAGAGTGCAGGTGGTTGCTGCAAAGAATAGGAACTGATTCGCGCCGTACAAAAGAATGGCGATAGCAAGAATTTTCTTTCCGACAAATGCTTCCTCTTTATTGCTGCGCAGAACCAAAATTCCTGCGCTGATAAATGCGAGCGCGAGAATTAGTGAACGCGAACCGACACGCACAAAAAGACGCTCAGGAGAAATTCCCGGCACATTGATAAAAAGAAATGTCGTAAATAATGCTACGATGCCAATCAGCACAAGCGCATTTTTGAAAAACGCTTTGGTAATAGTTTTTTCTGTGAGCAAAATATACGCGCCGCCCAGCAACCACAACACTTGCAAATACCCCGCGCTGATGGTTGTCAGCGAAGTAATAATTCTCAGCGGATGCGATGCAGGAAATGTACGCGCGCCGACGAGTGCAAATAACGCACCCGCAAGATAAATAGTGTACGACCACCAACTGCGTTCCCACCATTGCAAATAATCGTACTTATAGGTTTTGTGGAAATGCCGCAAAACGATAGCAAAGACGACCGTCCCCGCCATTTGCAGCACATACGAAAGAAATGTGATTAATATAGTATGAGACATTGAAACTATTCTTCCCTGTTGATAAACTGATTGATGAATGTTATGATAATGATTCCTTAATCGCAGGAAGCAATTCGTGCTCCAAAGATGATTTTAATACATATCCGTTTGCGCCGATTGTCTTTGTTGCTTCTCTGTATTCTTCCATATTATACATCGTTACAAATATGATTTTTACGTTTGGATGTTCTGCCTTCAAAAGCCGTGCGATTTCCAATCCGTTCAAATCGGGCATACGAATATCCAGAAGGACAAGTGCCGGTTTCAGTTCCCGCGCCTGTAATAGCGCACTGAATCCATCTCCTGCTTCTCCGATTACAGAAAAATCAGTTTCCGTCTGAATCTTTTCGATAAGGAGTTGGCGAAAGGGTTTATTGTCGTCAACGACAAGTATTGTGTTTTTCATAAAAATTCAACAATTTGCTAAGTTGTAAAAAAGTACGTGTATAATTTACGTTTTAAACCAATATGCATCAATCAGGAAAACACTGAATTATGCGGGAAAGGGGGTGTAGGTTTTTTTAGAGGTTTCGATTTGAAATATGAGATTTGAGATTTGCGATATGGGATGTGGGTATTTTAGATTTGAGAAGTGAGATTTTAGATTGGTTTATTGCTGTTCTAAAAAATGAACGTGTCAATCATAAGGAGTGTGTTGCCGAATGACCTTTTTGTTAAAAAACATTTTGTTTTTATTCAGTTTTCAATAGATAAATTTGTGAAAAACCTATTCGGCAACAGGCTCATAAGGAGCGCACGTCGAAGAATCTTTTGGGATTGAGATATGCGATATGGGATGTGGGTATTTTAGATTTGAGAAGTGAGATTTTAGATTGGTTTATTGCTGTTCTAAAAAATGAACGTGTCAATCATAAGGAGCGCATGTCGAAGAATCTTTTGGGATTGAGATATGCGATATGGGATGTGCGATTTGCGCGAAACTCTTTTCCCATCATTCATAAGGGGGGAGACAAATGGGAGGTTTCGATAATAATTTAAAAGTTAAAATTTGTTCAAAAAAGCCATTTTGCCTATGTACGAATTTCTGTATTGCCATAAAACAAACGTTTTGCCTATGTACAGATTTCTGTATTGCCATAAAACAAACGTTTTGCCTATGTACAGATTTCTGTATTGC
>CAYHPL010000004.1:0-839 GCA_964358705.1 uncultured Chitinophagales bacterium | reverse complement strand
CATAAAACACACGTTTTACCTATGTACGAATTTCTGTATTGCCATAAAACAAACATTTTAAGATATTCTTACTTTTCAGAATGGTACAAAAAAAAGTTTTTAGTGTATTTCCACTTTTGGAAATAGTATAAAAAAAAGTTTTTGCTATGCTTCCACTTTTGGAAATAGTATAAAAAATAAAATTTGCCCTGTTTCCACTTTTTATAATGCCATTCCAAGCGCTATTTGCACCATTTCCGATTTCAGAAATGCCATAATGAATGCATTTTGCTGTATTTCAGGTTTTGGAAGTATAAGACATTACAAGTTTTGCCTACCTGCCAAATTTTAAAGCGCCATAATTGACGCATTTTGCCTATCCTGCATTTTTAGCAATGCCATAAATCAATCTAAAATCTCACTTCTAAAATCTAAAATACTCACGGCTCAACTACTCATCTACTCAACTACTTCTTTAACCGCAGAGTCCGCAAAGGGAAGCGCAGAGTAACGCAAAGGAAATGATAAACATCAATCTAAAATCTCACTTCTAAAATCTAAAATCCCCAGAACGCATATCGCACATCGCATATCCAAAAGTTTCCTCATCGTTTCGCTCATCAGAATGACAAATTCCCTTTTGTGGAATGCCATACATCAGACATTTCCCTCTTTGCGTACCTTTGCGAAATACTTTGTGTGCCTTTGCGGTTCATAACAATCTTTCTTAAACGCAGAGAACGCAAAGGGAAGCACAGAGTTACGCAAAGGATGTTGTACAAAACAATCTAAAATCTCACTTCTAAAATCTAAAATACTCACGGCTCAACTACTCATCTACTCAACTACTTCTTTAACCG
>CAYHPL010000003.1:240650-266236 GCA_964358705.1 uncultured Chitinophagales bacterium | reverse complement strand
TCAAATCTTTTTGCCGCCTTAATCAATCCTAAATTCCCCTCGTTAATTAAATCTCCAAGAGAGAGACCTTGGTTTTGGTATTGTTTCGCAACACTCACGACAAAGCGTAAATTTGCTTTGGCAAGTTTTTCCAACGCGAGTTGTCCGTCGGCGCCGCCTTTTTTTATACGCTTTGCTAACAGTATTTCATCTTCGGCGCCAATCAGTTCGACTTTGCCGATTTCCTGCAAATAGCGGTCGAGTGATTGACTTTCGCCGGTTGAATAGAGTTTGTTGGTTTGGCTCATTGGGTTGTTTGCTGTTGAAGAATACGCTGTAACTAAAAAATACTGTTGTGTAACAGAGAAGCACTTCCTAAAAATTCCCGCTATGAAAAAAGAATGATGGAAAATTTCACACGGTACTTCTTCATAGTTGCTTTCAAATTTTCAGCACGATGCTGCTTTTTTAGAAAAAACGGGAAGCAAGATAAAAAAAATCCCTTGTTATGGCAAGGGATTTTTACGAGAAAATCAGAAGTTTTTTGAAAAAGCGAAATGGTTAAAATTTAAACAAAATCGAAATATTCCATTTCTGAAATTGACTATTTTTTCTTTGAACGCACTTTTTTGTAGTCAATCGGACGTTTTTCATTAAATGCTTTTATCCCTTCTACTATTTCCGGCGAAGAAGTATGCACCGTCAACCAATCGCGCAAATGTCCGACTGTCAGCGACCACGAAAAATTTCTCCAGAAATTCAATTGCTCTTTGGCGTATCTCGTACACTCCGGAAGTTTATTGTAGAGTTTTTGTGTCATTATTTCTACAGCAGCATCGAGATTTTTTCGCGGCACAATTTCATTCACCAACCCCCAATCAAACGCTTGCTGCGCGGAAACATCTTCGCCGAGTAAAATCATCTGACGCGCACGACGTTCGCCAATGATGAGAGGAAGCCACTGCGTTGCGCCTGCTGAAGGAACACTGCCGCGCGAAGTTCCCACATGTCGGAAAATAATATCATCGGCGGCAATTGCCAAATCGCAGGACATTTGTAATTCATTTCCGCCGCCGACTGTGATGCCGTTGAGACGCGCGACAGTTGGCTTTCCGATATTGCGCAATCGCTCGAATGTTTCGAGAAACACACCCATCCATTTATAAAAATCATCGGGACGGGAAATAAATTCTTCATTCCATTCTTTAATATCTGCGCCGGTGCAAAATGCTTTTTCTCCCGCGCCGGTGATGACGACAACTGCAATATCATCATCCCACGCCGCATCTTGAAATGCTTTTCCCAATTCCACCAGCATATCGAAATTGATGGCGTTATGTACTTGCGGGCGGTTCAGAGTTATTGTCGCGCACCACTCTTTTTTTTCATAAAGAATTGTGGAGAACTGCAGTGATGATGGATTTTTTCCGATATATTTTGACATTGCAAAAAAAATTACAATTGTATTTTATCCATTGCTTCGCCATAGAACAGCGTAACAATATCTGCGGCGAAACTCATTAAATCTTTTGCCGTTGCGCGACCTTGCGGAGAAGCGTTCGCGGCGTTCATTGCATCTTGTGAATCGAAATACATTTCTGCAACGAGGTAATATTTGCTTTCGCCGATGGGCGCGCCGGTGATGCGTGTAATTTCTAATTTCCGCAAACCGGGCATTTGAAGAACGAGCGGCGTGTGGACATTATTGTAATGCTCATCAAATTCTTCGGTGTTTTTCGGAGTGCGATAGAGGGCAATAAGTTTTATCATTGGTATTTTTTACGATTTTTGTGCGCAAATATACTTTTCAAATGAGAACTACCCAAATATTTTTTGTTTTTTACTCCGTTTCTTCTTTTCTTTCGACACCAAAAAATAAATGCACTATGTTTAGTAAATACTTCTCTACAATATTATTAGTTTTTATCGTTTCGCTGTCGTCTTTTGCGCAACCACGTCCCGCTCCGAAAATTTCGTCGCCGGTGATTATGGATTCGCGTGATATTGCCTTTCGTGTTATCGGTACGGAAAACGCAACGTGGACAGCATACAAAAAGAAAAAATTTCAGGATGGATTTTTCAAATTTCTTGATAGCAATAAAGCAACGACTACCATCCGCGTTGCGTTGAAAGATTATGTCTATGATGAGAAAAAGAAACTCACTACTATTACGACTCATTCCGCCGAATTTGTCTTTGAAGAAAAAGAAGAGGAAATAAAATTGCGTGTAACGATTGAACCGTTCACGGTACGCACGGATTCTGTGTTGATGGCGCTCATCGTCAAAAAAGATGAACCGACCTATATGGATGTTACAGGAAAAATTTCCAAACCGCGCTTGACCGAAGTGCAGGCAACACCTCGTGAAAAACGCAAAGAATTGCGGATGAACTTTTTCGATGCAATGGTTGTTCAATCTGCCGATAATTCTGAAAATCCATATGTATGGAAAACTTCTGCAAGAATTATTGATAAACTTGGTCCGGTTATCGAAGCGAAGCAATGGGATGAGCGATTTGAAATTGCTACATTCGGCTTTGTGAAAAATACGCAGAGATAATTCTGAAAAGAATGCAATCACAACTCGCATATCAAAAAATAGTACAACGACTCAAAGAAGTCCGCGATAAAGAAAACCGAACAGCAACTCTGTTCGGTTTTTTCTTCTGTGTGCTTCTTGGTTTGGGTATTGTTGTGCTGTCTTCGTTGATTGAAAATATATTTCATTTCGGAACGACAGCGCGTGCAATACTCTTTTATTTTGCTGTTGTTTCATTCGCCGGAATATTTTTCTGGTTTGTCGGTCGTCCGTTGCTGAAGTTACTCGGAGTGGGGAAACGTGATTCGGAAGAAGAAATTGCGGTGAAAGTCGGGAATTATTTTCCGCATGTAAAAGATACACTGCGCAATGCAATGGAATTACTAAGCGAGCGGGAACACACTGTGAAAATGTATTCAACCGCGTTGATTGATGCCGCGCTTCTTGATATTTATGAAATTATTGCGTCGCTCGATTTTACAATCTCTGTTGATACTTCGCGGCTGAAAAAAATTCAAAGGAGATTTTCAATAATTGTTGTCATCATCGCCGCTAATGCAATTATCTTTCCGACATTCTTTTTTTCACCGTTGTATCGCATTATTAACTATACGCAAAATTTTGCAACGCCGCGTTCTATAGTTTTTCACATTACGCCGGGTAATAAAGAAATTGTGAAAGGCGAATCCGTGCCGGTTATAATTCGCGTTGAACAACAAGGCATTTCTTCATTGAATAATTTTGCCAAAAAATCACTCACATTATTTCGGCGGCAACAAGGGCAAGTAAACTTTGAACCGCTGCAACTGAAAGCAAATGTCGCCGGTGAATTTGTAACAGAATTTTCTCTCGTTAAAAATTCGCTCTGGTACTACGCGCAGTTTGAAGAAACGAAAAGCAATGAGTTTTCCATTGCCGTTCTTGACCGTCCGATATTACGGAATTTTCAATTGCAACTCACGCCACCGCGTTATACAAAACTTCCTTCACAAATATTAGAAAATAATGTCGGAGATGTCGTCGCGTACAAAGGAACACAAATCGTGGTTACACTTTCTTCGAGCAAAGAAATTGTACGTGCCAATCTTGTCTGTTCAGATTCGACAACAGTTCCCTTCACGGTTTCAGATAAAAATGCGACGCTGAATTTTTTATTGAAGAAAGAATCTTCGTATCACGTCGAGATATTAGATAACGATTCTCTTTTTAACGCAGACCCGATTGAATATCAATTAAAAATTATTCCTGATGAATTTCCGCACATCGCAATTCTTGCACCGGGAAAAAATACGGATGCAAGCCAAACAATGGAACTGCCACTACAAATGCGTATGAGAGACGATTTCGGATTAACGCGCCTGCGGCTTGCATACAAACTTGTTCACTCCAAGTATTCGCCGCCTGCAACGGATTTTTCTTTTGAAGAAATTTCTTTTCCACAAGGATTTGGTATGAGCGGGGAAATGTGGTATCGCTGGAATTTTTCGGGATTGAGTTTGGTGCCGGAAGATGTGGTGCAATATTATACCGAAGTGTTTGATAACGATAATATTTCCGGACCAAAATCGGGAAAAAGCGAAACATATTTATTGCGTCTGCCTTCACTGGAAGAAGTATTCGCCGATGCGGAGAAGAATCAGAATCAGACAATGGAATCCATGTCGAATGCATTTCAGGAAGCGCAACAACTGAATAAAGAGATGCAGAAACTTCAGCAGGAATTAAAAAAGCGTCCGGATAAATTGGATTGGATGCAAAAGAAAAAAGCGGAAGAGTTGGCGAAAAAATATGAAGAAGTAAAACAAAAAACACAGCAGGCATCGCAGCAACTTGACCAGATGATGCAGCAGATGCAACAGCAACAATTGCTTTCGCAGGAGACGATGCAGAAATATCAGGAGTTGCAGAAACTGATGAAAGATTTGGATTCACCGGAGTTTCGGGAAGCGTTGAAAAAACTACAGCCCGAACAACAGCCAGTTACGCCGGAACAAATGAAAGAAGCGATGAAAAATTTTCAGATGAATGAAGAGCAGTTTCGCAAAGCGTTGGAGCGAATGATGGAACTGATGAAGCGTATTGCGATGGAACAAAAGTTGGATGAACTTTTGAAACGCACGGAAGAACTCATCAAGAAGCAAAAAGAGTTGCAGGAACAAACGAAAAATAATCCTGATAAAAAGCAGGCGGAATCACTTGCGAAAAAACAGGATGATGTGCAGAAACAAACCGACAAGTTAGAACAGGAATCGAAAGAACTTGCGGAAAAAATGAAAGAACTTGCAGAGGAAATGCCTGTGGATAAAATGCAACAGGCGAATGAGAATTTAGAGAAGAGTAATCCGCAGCAATCAATGCAGAAATCCAAACAGCAAATGCAAAGCGGACAAATGTCGCAGGCAAAACAAAGCCAGCAGCAGGCGCAACAATCATTGGAACAGTTCCAGCAGGAGTTGAAAAATGCGCAGAAAGAAATGCGCGAAAATCAAATGCAACAGATTGTAAAAGAATTACAGAAGCAGTTAGATAACGTATTGGAATTATCCAAAAAGCAGGAGGGATTGCGCAATGAAACACAACAACTTGACCCGAACTCGCAACGCTTTCGTGATAATGCAGGAGCGCAGAATGAAATGCGGGATAATGTGAATGATGTTGCCAATGCGCTTTCGCAACTGGGGAAAAAATCATTTGCCATTTCTCCTGAAATGGGAAAAGCGCTTGGCGATGCGATGAAGCAAATGGAATCTGCATTGAACGGCATGGAAGGACGCAATCCCGGATTGAGTGCGCAACAGCAAAGCGCGGCAATGGGTTCACTCAATAAAGCGGCAGCGATGATGCAGCAATCTATGCAGGGAATGCAAGGCGGCGGCGGTGGTGGGATGGGAATGCAAGGAATGATGCAGGCGCTCGGACAAATGGCATCGCAGCAACAGGGAATAAATCAGGGAACACAGGGCGCAATGGGACAGGGAGGAGGAATGTCGCAGGAACAAGCGGCATCAATGTCACGGCTTGCGCAACAACAAGGCGCGTTAGGAAAATCAATGAGTGAACTATCCGGTGAAGCGCGGAAATCGGAAGAGATGAGTAAACTGCTCGGTGATTTGGATAATATTGCAAAAGAGATGCAGGAAGTGGTGAAGGATATGGAGCAGGGAAACGTCAATGAAAATACGACGCGCAAACAGGAGCGGATACTTTCGCGCTTGCTTGATTCCCAGCGTTCTATGCGCGAACGTGATTATGAAAAACGCAGAAAAGCAGAGCAGAGTAATGTGAGCGCCGGAACTTCACCTGCGGATATTGATTTGGATGCAATAAATAAGAACGAACAACTGCGGCAGGATTTACTGAAAGCATTAGGGGAGAAATATTCCAAGGAGTACGAACTGTTAATACGAAAGTATTTTGAGGAGTTGCAGAAGGGGGAAGAAAGGAATAAATAATTTTCACATCTCCTTCTCGAATAGAATATATTTTCTCATTCCTGCAAAAATAATTTCCTCCCTTGAGATTTTCTATTGAAAATCAATGACTCTCTTTGGCATAAATATTGATATTTCTTTCCCGTAAAGAGTGCGAGATGTGTGATATTTATCTCACTTCCCCTGATGGAAATTTCTCTAAATTTTCCCGCATTTTTTTTACTATTTTACTACAACACACTTAATCAACGAAGGTATATTTATGAAAAAACTATTTACTACTTTTATAATGCTGACGCTCATTGCTTTTATGAGTGCAGATTTTCTTTTTGCAAGCAAACAAAAACAACCAAAAGCGTCCAAGCCAAAGAAGGTGAAAGTTATGAAGCATCAACCAATTGGCGCACCGGAATCGCTTGGCAAACAGGGATTTTTGCAAGTGAATGCAATTACCACTCAAGATTTTGAAGATGTAACGTTCCCGCCAACAGGATGGCGTGTTGGCAATACCAATGCAGGAACGACCACATGGACACGCTCTACGGAAGGAAGCGGTTTTGGTATAGGGACGGCATCCGCTTTTATTGATTTTTATAATTACGCAACCACAGGACATCGCGATTCATTGAAAACTCCTGTATTGACGGGATTAGTAGATGGAGATTTATTACGATTCGATATTGCATATCCGTATAATTCGTATGGCAATGATTCACTTATTGTGCGCATTTCAACCAATGGCGGAACATCATTTTCAGGAACACATTTGTATAAAAAAGGTGGATTAAGTTTAGCAACCGTTGGTTCTGTCGGGAATGAATTTGATGATGAATTTCTTCAACCGGTTGGACCATTGACAGAACATTGGAGAACAGAATCTGTTACACTTCCGGCGAGTGGTGTTACGGGAAATAGTATTGTCATCGCATTTATTTCAAGAAATTATAATGGCAATAATTTATACCTTGATAATATAAAAATTGGTTCTGTTGCTGTTGATTTATCAGTGGATTCAGTGAAATTAACGCCGATGCCTATTCTTGCAGGCGTTGCTAAAACAGTGCAGGCAAAGTTAAGTTGGTTAGGAAGCGGCGCCGCACCGGCAACAGTCAATTTAACATACAAAGCAGGCTCTGTTCCAAGTAATTCAGGCGATGGTGTCAATCAATCCATTCCTGTAACGTGGACAGGTACTCCAAAAACAGCAACGGTTTCTTTTACGACACAATATACAGCGCCGTCAGGAAGTTTTACTTTGTACATAAAAGGATTTGAAGCCGGGGATGGTGATAATACCAATGATGCTGCAAGTTCTACTTTTACCGGTGCTTCTGTTATTAACTCATTTCCCTACGCAATTGATTTTGAAGGTGCAAGTGATAATGGTTGGTTAACAGGCGTTGATGCGGGCGTATTGGAATGGGTGAGAGGAACTCCCGCAAAAGTACAACTTTCAGGCGCACACAGCGGAACAAAAGCATGGGTTACAAATACAGCAGGAAATTATGCCGATGCTGTTGATGAATATGTTCTTTCTCCTTTTTTTGATTATTCTTCTTTTACTGCTCCTCCGATATTAAGTTTTTACAGTAATATTAAAACAGAAGCCGATTATGATGGCGGCGTTATTGAGTATAGTTTCGATGGCGTAACATTTACTGCGCTCGGCGTATTAGATGACCCGGAAGGATTTAACTGGTACAACAGCGAAAATGACCCTTTAGCACCAGATATTACTATACCTATTGTTGGTCCGTTCTGGAGTTCTACAAGTAATTTATTTAATGGCACCGTAACGAATGGTTGGGCGCATTGTTATTTACCATTGTTCGGATTTGAAGGACAGCCGTTTGTACAGTTTCGCTTCCGATTTGGTGCTGATAACGGCGGCGGCAATGATGAAGGGTGGGCGTTTGATGATTTTTCCACCTATCAAAGCAGCAGCATCAGCGGAACAAAATTCAACGATGTAGATGGCGACGGAACAAAAGATATTGGTGAGCCGGGCTTGCTTGATTGGAATATTTTCCTCACAGCAACGAACACCATTGATGGCGATGTATTCACCGATGACCAAGGGTATTATGAGTTTATCAATTTACCCGCCGCAACATTTACTCTAAGTGAATTTACGGAGGTTGGTTGGGTACAAACTCTTCCCGGCGGCGCAGGAACATATACATTAACAACAACATCCGGCACCGTTTATACAGATAAAGATTTTGGCAATTATCAACTCGGTTCTATCAGCGGAAAGAAATTTCACGACATCAACAGTAATGGTATAATGGATGTTGGAGAAGTTGGGCTCGCAAATTGGAAGATAAAATTGAGCGGCGCAAAAACGGATTCTGTTCTTACCGATAGCGTTGGTAATTATTCTTTCACGGGATTGCTTGCCGGCAATTACACAGTAAGCGAAATGCAACAGAACGGATGGATGCAACTTTTCCCCGCTTCAAATGCAAATTATTCTGTTACGATGATAAGTGGTTTAACAGCCACGGGAAAAGATTTCGGAAACTTCCAGCCCGGCACAATAAGCGGAATGAAATTCAATGATGTGAATGCTAACGGAGTGAAGGATGTCGGCGAAACAGGATTGGAAAATTGGAAAATCAGATTGAGCGGAACAAAAACAGATTCCGCCTTTACAGATGCAACGGGAAATTATTCCTACACGAATTTACTTGTCGGCAGTTATACCGTAAGTGAAGCGCAACAGGGTGGATGGCAGCAAACATATCCCGTAAGCCCGAATACATACACGCTTGCAGTTGTCAACGGAAGTAATTTTACAGAAAAAGATTTTGGCAATGTGCAGTTGAGTGGAATCTTTGGAATGAAATTCAATGATATAAATGGCAACGGAGTGAAGGATATTGAAGATGGCGGACTTGCAAACTGGAAAATAAAACTTAGCGGCGCACAAACAGATTCTGTATTGACGGATGTAAATGGAATATACTCGTTCCTTAATTTAATAGCAGGCGCATATACCGTGTCGGAAGAAATGCAGGCAGGATGGTTGCAGACAAAACCAGTGGGAGGAAGTTATTCTATAAATCTCGTCGGCAATTCATCAGATAATGATTTCGGCAATTTTCAACTTGGTTCAATTAGTGGCGTAAAATATGAAGATGTCAATGGCGATGGCGTGAAAGATGTTGGCGAAGCAGGATTGCAAAACTGGGAAATCGTTTTGTCAGGTGCAGGTGATGATACCGTAATGACAGATGTCGGTGGAAATTTTGCTTTTACAAGTCTTACTGCTGGAGCATATTCCGTTACAGAAATAAATCAAAACGGATGGATGCAAACTGCTCCCGCGGGTGGAAATTATACTGTTGATATTGTAAGCGGTACTATTGCATCGGGAAAAGATTTCGGTAATTTTGAACTTGGTGCAATCAGCGGAATGAAATTCAATGATGCAAATGGCAATGGCGCAAAAGATGTTGGCGAAACAGGACTTCAAAACTGGAGCATACTACTTTCCGGAGAAGCAGATGATACAATGATGACCGATGTGAACGGAAATTACGCATTTACAGGTTTAACGGCGGGAACATATTATGTTGCAGAGGAAATGCAAGTCGGTTGGACGCAAACATTTCCTGCGAACGGAAATTATACTATAGATATTGCAAGCGGAACTATTGCGGCAGAAAAAGATTTTGGCAATGCGCAACTTGGTTCAATTGCGGGAATGAAATTTAATGATGTGAATGGCAATGGCGTAAAAGATGTCGGCGATGCAGGATTGGAAGGATGGGAAATTATTCTTGCCGGACCTGTAAACGATTCGATGCTGACAGATGTGAACGGCAATTATTTGTTTGAAAGTTTACTTGCCGGAAATTATATTATCAGTGAAGTGATGCAAGGCGGATGGATGCAAACATTTCCTTCATCTCCTTCAGCGCACAATGTAACGCTTGCACCCGCGGAAAATATGACCGGTAAAAATTTCGGCAATTTTGAACTTGGGACAATTGCAGGTATGAAATTTGAAGATGTAAACCAAAGCGGCGCAAAGGATGTCGGTGAAGTTGGATTATCAAACTGGAAGATAAAAATTTCCGGCGCGATGACAGATTCTGTATTTACGGATGCAAACGGCGATTATCTTTTTGAAGGATTGGTTGCAGGCAATTACACTGTGAGCGAAGAAGTGCAGAATAACTGGATTCAGACTTTCCCTGTTGGCGGAACATATTCAGTGGATATGTTGAGCGGTGATAATGTTGCAGGAAAAGATTTCGGTAATTATGAACCCGGAACAATATCCGGTGTAAAATTCCACGATATGAATGGTGATGGTATTTTGGATGTCGGCGAAGATAATTTGTCGGATTGGAAAATATATCTTCTTGATGGCAATATGCTCGTGCTTGATTCTGCAATGACAACAGCGCAAGGATATTTCTTTGCAGGATTGGAAGCAGGAACATATAATGTACGCGAAGAATTGCAAAGCGGCTGGCAGCAAACAACTACAAATCCATCTTCCATTTCTGTTACAAGCGGTACAGTTTCTGAAGATAATAATTTTGGTAATTTTAAACTCGGTTCTATTTCAGGTCAAAAATTCAATGACATCAATGGCAACGGCATCAAAGAAGCGGAAGACCTTGGATTGACGGATTGGAAAATATATATCATCGGCGATGTGAATGATTCTGTGCTCACTGATGAAGATGGAAATTATACATTCAATAATCTTTTCCTTGGCGCATATACGGTGAGCGAAGAACAGCAAGATGGATGGATTCAAACAACGAATTCACCTTCTGCATATTCACTTGAAGTGAATGTGAGTGAAACGGAATTGACAGGAAATGATTTCGGCAATTTCAAACTTGGTTCCATTGCCGGAATGAAATGGAATGATATGAATGGCGATGGCGTCCTTGATAATGGCGAACCCGCAATTGCTGACTGGACAATTATTCTTGATGGCGATAATAATTTCCATCAGGAAGTTGCAACGGATGTGAATGGAAATTATTTGTTTGATAATCTTGAAACAAATAATTATACCGTTTCCGAAGATTTGCAAAACGGATGGATGCAAACAGCGCCGACAAATCCGGAAACGTATGCAGTTGAAATGACAAGCGGTTTGGTTGCAGAAAATAAAAACTTCGGCAATTTCAAATTAGGTACAGTAAGCGGAAATGTCTGGCACGATGTGAATGGCGATGCGGTTCACGATGGCAATGACAACGGATTGATTGATTGGAAAATTTATCTGATGAGCGGAACAGATGCCATTGATTCTGCAACGTCTGATGAAGATGGCAATTATTTGTTTAGCGGATTGCTTGCGGGCGATTATTCCATTGCAGAAGAATTGCAGGATGGCTGGTTGCAAACATATCCCGAAACTGTAACATACGATATAGCAATTCAAAGCGGTTCGGAAATTACAGCGCAGGACTTTGGCAATGCAGAACTCTCTTCAATCAGCGGTTTGAAATTCAATGATGTCAATGCTAACGGTATTAAAGATGCAGGTGAAAATGCCATTGCAAACTGGAGTATTTATCTTACACAAAACAATGTTGTTCTTGATACTATCGCAACTGATGGAGATGGAAATTATCTCTTTGCAGATTTAGTTGCTGGTGATTACGTTGTTTCGGAAGAAATGCAGAGCGGATGGATTCAAACGTTACCGGTAGCGGGAACATATTCCATTACGCTTGCTTTCGGTGAGAATTCTGTGAATAATAATTTCGGCAATTATCATTCAAGTACAATCACTGTCCGCACGCTGAGCGATGGCGATGGTTCTTTTGCCACAGCAAATGATAGAACGACAAAGAGCTGGTATCTAACAATTATGAAAGATGCAACTGTTATTGCATCCGGTACAGATACATTGATTTCTGTAGATAGTCTTGCCCCGGGTTTATACACGGTAACGCAAGCAGATTCTGTTGGATGGGAGCAACTCGGAAAAGTAATTGATGGTAATGCGACTGCAGACTCGGTCAATTTCACCGCATCAATAAATGTTCAGGATGGACAAGTTTCAGAAATTATTTTTGTCAATAAATTTGTTCCGGATATATATAAATTCCGAACATTCAAAGCATCTTCTGAGTTGACAACAAAAGCAACAAAGATGACATTTTTGAAAGCAACGCTCGGTGGTGGTTTGAAACCAGGCACTGAACCGAATCTCTCATCCGTTGGTGAAAACTTGTTCATCCGCATTGGAAAAGCAGGCGCAACATTTCTCGGCATTAAACAAACTGATGCCGCACAGGCAAAACTGAAGGGTTGGATTGCGTATAAGAAGTTCTCAGATTTAGCAAAGTTATATTCTGCGCCACACGATGGCAGGGCATTTCCGATTGATTCGCTCCGCGTAACCGGAAAGAAATCGAAAAAGTTAAGCAAAGCCATCGCTGCATCAAAGAAAATATATAACAACCAGATTTGGGAACAGGGTGTAATGCTGAATTTGAATATTCTCGCAAGTGCAGATTCCGTAACACCGAAAGGATTTGGTTCTCTCTTGTTTGATACCACATTCACACTTATTGGACGCGAATTGAAAGGTCTGACATTGAATCAGGTAAAAACTTATTTGGATAGTTTGATGACAGAATATACCGTAATGGGAGTTGACGCGGATGTGGACTATAGTAATCTTGGAGTCTTTGCGCAACTTTTAAAGCGTATCAATGAAAGTTTCTACACGACATTTGCCGTTGGTGGAGAGAATAGCAAAATTGATACTGCAGGTGTAAAACTTGGTGCAGGTCAGCCCAGTGGCAAGAAGAATGCTTATGCAGTAACATTACTTGGATACAAGACAGTAGCGGAAGCAGGAGGAGGACGATTGAAAAAGAATACGTCAGCCAGAAATGAAGAATATGTTCTTCAGCCATATGGCGTGTCGGAAGTTCCTTCTGCATTTTCACTGGAACAGAACTATCCGAATCCGTTCAATCCAACTACAGCAATTAGCTTTCAGCTTTCAGCAGTCAGCAATGTAACGTTGAAGATTTACAATGTAGTTGGACAGGAAGTAGCAACACTCATCAATAATGAATCAATGGATGAAGGCGCGCACGAAGTACAATTTGATGCAAGTATATTATCAAGTGGTGTGTATTTCTATAAATTAACCACCGAAGAATTTACAGCAACAAAGAAGATGGTGTTAGTGAAGTAGAAGAAACCATTAGCGCTTAGCAATTGGCTGTTAGCATAATGTGCTACGCATTCTTGAAATGCGTAGCACATTTTTTATGAAGGCAGATTTTTTGTTTTTGCTATTGCTTGTATTATACTCTTTATTTATATTATTCTCAGATAACTGCTCTACAAGTGCGCACATATCTCATTAGCAAAACATATTTACACACATAACATTATACAACTATGCATACACATACAAGATTAATTATGCTCGTAACATTCGTTTGTGGATTTGTACTTATTGGCAATGCACAAGCGCCGGATACGATGTGGACGAGAAGGTATGGAGGAAGTGGTGAAGACGATGGTTCTTCTGTTCAGCAAACAAGCGATGGTGGATATATCATTGCAGGTGTAACAACTTCTTTTGGTGCAGGTAATTATGATATTTATCTCATCAAAACCGATGTTCATGGTGATACGTTATTTTCAAAAGCCTTTGGTGGTGGTGATTGGGATGTAGGTCATTGCGTTCAGCAAACAAGTGATGGAGGTTATATTATTACAGGTCAAGTTAATGGCGATGTCTCTCTAATCAAAACTGATGCAGATGGAAATAAACAGTGGGAGAAAATTTTTGGTGGAGGTGAAGAAGATATTGGATTATCCTTACAGAAAACAAGTGATGGTGGCTATGTCATTGCGGGTGGAACATATTCTTTCGGTGCTGGTAATCAAGATGTTTATCTCATCAAAACCAATGCATTTGGTGATACACTCTGGACTAAAACATTTGGAGGAAGTAATAATGATATTGGCACTTCCATTCATCAAACAAATGATGGTGGCTATATCATTGTAGGTTCTACTGCTTCATTCGGTGCAGGGTATTATGATGTTTATTTGATTAAAACAAATGCGAATGGAGATACGCTTTTTACAAAAACTTTTGGAGGCGCCATTAATGATGTTGGCTCTTCAGTTCAGCAAACAAACGATGGCGGTTATATCGTTGCGGGTTCTACTGCTTCTTTCAGCGTCGGTTATTATGATTTCTACCTGTTTAAAACTGATTCAAGTGGGAATATACTGTTTGCCAATACATTCGGTAGAACTGATGATGATATCAGTAGTTCCGTTCAACAAACAAGTGATGGATGTTATATCATGGCTGGTTCTACAGAAATTTTTGGTTATAATTATGTCTATTTGATTAAAACTGATGCGAATGGAGATACGGTATGGACAAAAACAATAGAAAGAAATAGCGAATGTTATTCTGTTCAACAATCAAATGATGGGGGCTATATCATTGTAGGTTCTAAATATTCCTCCGTTGGGAGTAATTATGATGTTTACCTCATCAAACTCGCACCCGAGCAAGTGGGAGTGAATGATGAAAATAACCTTGCCGGTACATTCTCCCTCGCGCAAAACTATCCCAATCCATTTAATCCGCAAACCACAATTTCATTTACCGTTGTAGAGACACGCCATGGCGTGTCTCTACGGATATACAATCTTCTCGGACAGGAAGTTGCAACGCTCATCAACAATGAAATAATGCAGGCAGGCAGACACGAGATACAATTTGATGCAAGCAGGTTATCAAGCGGCGTGTATTACTATCGCTTGCAGGCAGGCACATTTACTGAAACGAAAAAGATGGTGTTGATGAAATAGGATAGATTATTCTGAATAATATTTAAAGTCCGATAGTAAGTAATTCTATCGGACTTTTATTTTTATGTGATATTTATCGTTTTTAGAAAAAAGTGCAGATTCAATATTGATGGGCTATGAAAAAGTTAGTATCTTTTCCGCATTAAAATTTCACACATTGTGATGTTTTAGCCGATAATATCATCATAAAGGCGATATAGAACTTATTTACACTTGTTTGACATACGCCTCCACAACGGAGGTGAAACGACGATGCTTGGGTTTGTGGTCTCTCCGCTAACTCGTGGCGGTATGTTCCACTGCGGGAATCGCTGTTGCGTTTGAGTTCCCGACTGATGACCGATTTGTCTTTGCCGACATTTGGGCAATTTCTTGTTGGGAGTTCCCTTGTGTGTTCATAACGGAAATTGTGTATCTTTGTGTTACGGTAATGTGTGCCATTTTGCAACTGATTTTTGGACAATTGAAGGAACAAAATACAGACATTTTCCATCAAAACAGCGAAGGGGGGATTTCCCTCTTCCTGTTTTGAAAAAATTATCCGCGTGTTGTTCTCGCAATCATCGCATCTCAGTTGTATTTATTACTTGAATTTAGTATATAGTATGAAAGGTATATTTTTTTATGCAAACAATGATCAGATTATTTAATGTTCATGTCCTTTCACAAGTCAGCACGACTGTGAAAACATGGGCAGTGTTGCTTACTTTACTCACCGGTTTAACGAGTGTTGCCGTGGCGCAAGTAGTAAGTGTCGTTCCCGCAAAGAATGCGTTGAACGTATCACCGTCAACAACGGTACAGGTTACTTTCTCTGCGGCAATGCTCACGAGTTCGTTTAACGATACAACATCATTTATCGTAAGCGGTGTTACAAGTGGACGACATCGCGGTACGATCGTCTTCAGTGGAGGTAATACCATTGCAACATTTACTCCGACTGTTGCATTTAAACAAGGGGAAGTAGTTATCGTTGACCTTACGAGTAATTTGAAAAATGCAAGCAATGTTTCAATAACACCGGTTGTGTATTCATTCAGAACAAGTGTGAGTAGTACTCCTGGCACGTTTGCAGCCAAAGTGGATTATGCAACTGGAAGTAGTCCAATGTCAATATATACATGCGATGTAGATGGTGACGGCGATGCCGATGTATTGACTGCAAACAGTGGCTCCACTACTGTTTCCGTATTCAAAAACAACGGCAATGGTACGTTTGCAGCCAAAGTAGATTACACAACCGGAAGTTCTCCACGTTCGGTGTATGCGTGTGATGCAGATGGTGACGGTGATGCCGATATAATGGTCGCAAATAATGGTTCCACTACCGTTTCCGTTTTAAAGAACAACGGCAATGGGACATTTGCAGCCAAAGTGGATTACACAACAGGAAGCTCTCCACGTATTGTGTATGCGAGTGATATAGATGGCGATGGCGATGCTGATATGCTCATTCCGAACAGTACTTCTAATACTATTTCCGTGTTAAAAAATAACGGCAATGGGACATTTGCAGCCAAAGTGGATTATACAACCGGAAGTTCTCCCCGTTCGGCGTCTGCTGGTGATATTGATAACGATGGCGATGTAGATATTTTTGCAGCGAACAGCTCTTCCAATACAGTTTCCGTGTTAAAAAATAACGGCAATGGGACATTTGCAGCCAAAGTGGATTACACAACCGGAACATCTCCCCGTTCCGTGTATGCGAGTGATATAGACGGCGATGGCGATGCTGATATGATGATTGCAAACAATGGAACCACTACCGTTTCCGTATTAAAGAACAACGGTGATGGCACGTTTGCAGCCAAAGTAGATTACACAGCCGGAAGTAATCCAATGTCAATATATGCGTATGATATAGATGGCGACGGTGATGGCGATATTATGGTTGCGAACAATGGCACTACTACCGTTTCAGTATTAAAGAATAATGGCGATGGCACGTTTGTAGCAAAAGTGGATTACACAGTTGGAAGTTCTCCCTATGCAGTATATGCAAGCGATATAGATAGCGATGGCGATGTAGATATGCTCGCAGCAAATTCCGGTTCCACCACTTTTTCCGTTTTGAAAGGCGATCCATTTCCATCATCAACTATTACAGCAACTTCAGATGCGAACGGAAGCATTACACCTTCAGGTACTGTTACAGTAAACAATGGCGCAAACCAAGTATTCACAATAACACCGAATACCGGTTATCACATTGATAGCGTTATTGTGGATGGTGTGAAAGTTGAAGCAACCGCAAGTTACACATTCACCAATATTACATCGAATCACACAATACGATTGGTGTTTGCAATTAACACATACACTTTAAGTGCGAGTGCAGTGAATGGCAGTGTAATAAAGAATCCCGACCAAATTAATTATAATTACGGAACACAAGTGATATTAACCGCAACACCAAACTTCGGTTATAACTTTACGCATTGGAGTGGTGATGTAACAGGATTGAAAAATCCCGATACCTTGACGATGGATGCAAATAAATCTGTAACCGCAAGCTTTGCCCTTAACACATACTCCTTGACCATCAATGCCACGAACGGCAGCGTAACACAAAATCCCGCTCAAGCGAATTATGAACAAGGCACGCAAGTGATATTAACCGCAATACCAAATACCGGATACCACTTTGTTGATTGGAGCGGCGATGTAACAGGAGCAACGAATCCTGATACCCTGACGATGGATGGAAATAAAATCGTTACCGCAGCATTTGCGATTAATACATACACATTAACAGTGAACGCAGTGAATGGCAATGTAGCAAAGAATCCCGATCAGGTAAGTTACGAACACGGCACGCAAGTAGAATTAGTTGCAACAGCGAACAGTGAATATCATTTTGTAGAATGGAGCGGTGATTTTACTGGCACAACAAATCCCGATACCTTGACGATGGATGCAAATAAATCTGTAACCGCAAGTTTTGCCCTTAACACATACACGTTGACAATCAATGCAACCAACGGCAGCGTAACACAGAATCCCGCTCAAGCGAATTATGAATACGGCACGCAAGTGATATTAACCGCAATACCAAATACCGGATACCACTTTATTGATTGGAGTGGTGATGTTACCGGTACAGAAAATCCCGATACACTGACGATGGATGGAAATAAAGCCGTTACAGCAGCATTTGCAATTAATACATACACATTAACAGTGAATGCAGTGAATGGCAATGTAGTAAAGAATCCCGACCAGGTGAGTTACGAACACGGCACACAAGTAGAGTTAATTGCAACGGCAAATAACGGATATCATTTTGTAGAATGGAGTAATGATTTTGCAGGCACAGCAAATCCCGATACATTGACGATGGATGGAAATAAAACTATTACAGCAAACTTTGCAATAAATATCTACACGTTGACCATCAATGCAGAAAACGGCAGCGTAACACAAAATCCCGTACAAGCGAATTACGAACACGGAATGCAAGTAGAATTAACTGCAACTCCAAACACGGGCTATCATTTCGTAGATTGGAAGGATGACTTATCCGGAGCAGAAAATCCTGATACACTGACGATGGATGGGAATAAAATAGTTACCGCTACATTTGATATAAACACGTATGCACTAACGGTAGATGCATTAGAGAACGGTTCAATAACGCCGGGAACAATAACGATTGATTATGGCTCATCGCAAACATTTACGATTACGGCAAACCCCGGTTATCATACTGACAGTGTGTTTATTGATGGTGTGTTCGTTGATTCGTTAGTGAGTTACACATTTAATAATGTAACGGCAAATCATACCATGTACGCAACATTTGCAATTAACACGTACACCATCACTACTACAGCAGGAACGAATGGAAGTATAACACCAAGCGGAGTTGTTGAAGTGAATTATGGAACAAATCAAACTTTTGCCATTTCTCCCAACAGCGGATATATAATAGACAGCGTTGTTGTTGATGGGGCGAGCGTTGGCTCAGTAACAAGTTATGAATTTACTGCCGTAACAGCGAATCATAGCATCGCGGGCTATTTTAGTTTTAATGATACAATAAAGTTTCGCACATTTAAAGAGTCGGTAGCTGACTTTACCGCAAAGACCATCAAGTTAGCATACAAGAAAGGAAAAGACAAAGTACTTCGTATTGTTGCGCAACCGAATATGCTCACTGCATTAGAAAATGTATTTGCCAAACAAGTGCCCAAAGCAGGAAGAACGTTTCTCGGTGTATCGCAGGGAACAAACAAAGATTCTGCAAAAGCGTATGCATGGATTGACCTCAAGAAAGGTGCGGATTTAGCAAAGGGATTCAAGACTGCACATACAGGGCAATCGTATCCATTAGATTATTTTCGCGATGCTTCAAAAGGAACGGTGAAAAAACTTTTCAAAGCAATCAAATTCGAATCGAAATACAATAATCCTGCAATTGCACAAGGCATATTATTGAAGTTGAATATATTTGCAAGTGCTGCCGGTGTTACACCGGAAGGATTTGGGTCGCTTGTTATTGATACTGCATCAACATTGTTCGGTCGCAATGTACAGGGATTAACTCTCGTACAGCTCGCTGATTATTTCGATAGTATAATGACGTATTGGAAACGGTTTGGCGTAGATGCTATAGAAGATTATCAGGAACTTGGTAATTTTACCCTCTTAGTATTGAAACCCATCAATGAGAGATTTTATATCGCGCTTGATACCGCGTTAGCAACACGCAATTATACGACGGATTCTGCCGCAATCGTTGCAAAGAAACCGTATTCGGTAATATTGAAAGGTGCAAAGACTGCAACAGATGTTGGCATTGTAAAATATATCCCGACGACAAAAGCAGGAGTATTGTCGTTTGAAGCAGACAATAATACTATTCCATCGGGCATTTTATTGGAACAAAACTATCCCAATCCGTTTAACCCGCAAACGGCTATTGGCTTTTCGCTGTTGGCTGTTGGGAATGTTTCGTTGAAAATTTATGATGTATTGGGAAGAGAAGTTACAACGTTAATCAATAACGAAACGATGGAAGAAGGGATGCACGAGATACAATTTGATGCAAGCAGGTTATCAAGCGGCGTGTATTACTATCGCTTGCAGGCAGGCACATTTACTGAAACGAAAAAGATGGTGTTGATGAAGTAGGAAAGAAAATATCTATTGGTTATGAGAAAACCATTAGTCCCACGGTCGGTTTATTCGGGCGTGGGATTTTTTTTGCATCGGTTCCCGAACAAAAAATCACTATCTCAATCAAATTTGAGATAGCAATTGTATTTTGCAAACAAGTTTTCTCACAAATGAATAATACATCTTTGAATTTACTGAATTAATAGACTTTATTGTATGGCATAGTAATTGTTGAATTTTTACCCATTGCTTTTACGAGTGTTATCTATGAATACCTTTAACAAATGCTCCATACAATGAGAATTGTAGTACAACAACTTATACACAGCGCTTTCTTATGCTGGTGTTGGACTTGTATGCCATTATTTGCGCAGGAAAGTACATTCTCTTCCCATTTTGGAGACCAAACACGCTGGACGCATTTTACTACGGAGTCCGGTCTTCCTTCCAATCAAATCTATCAAATATTCGAGGGACGCGATGGAACAATGTGGGCGAGTACATCGAAAGGATTAGCATACTATGATGAATTTCAGTGGGTTGCTATTGATAGTCCAAAGGGTATTCATCAATCCCTGCTATTGGGTATATTCTATGGTATGGGTGATAGAATTATAGCGAGTAACAATTTAAATATTTTTATTGGTACAAAAGACGGTTTCCAAAAGTTACCGGTGGAGAATGTAATAAGCGCTGTACCCTTTCGGAACGATACATTATTGCTGTTACACAACAATGAGTGGAAACTCTACTCTCACGGTATAGTCGGTGTATATTCTCCTTCATTTCCGAAGAGCAAAATTGTAGGCATATCTCAAAGCAGCAATGGTGTGTTGTGGTTATCTGATGAACATAATCTTTATCGGTGGAATCAAAATAAATGGCGTGTACATTGCTCCCTTGCCTCTAAAGGAGGTGGTCAGTTCTTGATTGAAGAAAATAACAATGGCGCGGGTATTGCGATGCTCTTTGGTGCGGTAGAATATGCGGGTGTATTTGAATGGAATCGCAATACTATTCCCAAACGTTCGGTAACGGAAAAATACAGTTATAATTGTCCAATTGCAATCGGACCAAACGATGAAGCAATAATCTCCTATCAATCGGATTATGTGCGTGTGCGGGAAAACGGCAAATGGTTCACTCCGCCATTTCTTCCTGAAGAAATGAAAGGAATTACGTACTTAAAATTCAGAAGCAATGGCGATTTGTGGATTGGTACGAGAAACGGTCTCAATGTATATCGTCGTTCCGTTACACGATGGACTTCAATCCAATTACCTGAGCCCGATATGAGAAATAACATCAATGAAGTTATACAAACTCGGGATGGAAATATTTGGCTGGGAACAGGCGAAGGAGTTACAATTATTCAACCGAATGGAACATTGCGTTTTGTTACGGAAATAGAACATTCACCAATTCTCATTGTTACCGGTTTGGCGGAAGATAGCGAAGGTAATGTTTGGGTTTCGAGCGGTTCATCATTTAACGGCGCATATCGTTGGGATGGAAAAGAGTGGACGCATTTTAATATCGTCAGTGATTCAGGTTTTCCTGTTCATAAAATTCGTTTGGATAAAAGAGGAAGACTGTGGTTTCTCGGTTTGGGTTCCGGTGATATGCTTATGTCAGAGAATAGACCGGGCGCATATTGTCTTGAGAATGGTACATTTACACGATGGGGAGAAAAAGAAGGATTACTCAATGGTCGCGTCTATGCATTTGCAGAAAGTGAGGATAGCGCGTTCTGGTTCGGGACATGGTACGGTATCAGCAGATGGAAAAGCGGCAAATGGAAACACTGGACGGCGGCAAACGGATTGCAAAGTAACCGTGTGTTCACTCTTTCCATTGACCACAACAACGGAGTTTGGTTCGGCGATAATGTTACACTTGCAGGTGTTGGTTATATTGACGATGAAGACAAAATTCAATACCTCACTACCAATGACGGAATACCCAACAATGAAATCTGGGACATACAAATAGATTCTTCGGGAGTACTGTGGGTTTCTACACCAAAGGGTTTGTGCAGTTTCATCAATGGGGAATGGAGAGTGTATAATGAAAAGTCAGGGCTTCATCATCAGGCGTTATGGTCCATATTACCTACAAATAAAAAAGTATATGTTGGAACAAGAGGAAGGGGACTTGCAATTCTCGACAGAAGTATGGAAATTTCACCATCGCCGCGCATTGTTTTGCAACCATCCCTGATAGTTGATAGAGATATATTATTACGCTGGAAATCATTATCGTATTTCGGTGAGAGTGAACCCAAAGAAATTCTTTCCCGCTTTCGTGTAGATTCGGGCGCGTGGTCGTATTGGAATACTACCAATGAAATGTCATTCTATAATCTCTCCGCAGGCGCACATTCAGTAGAAATACAGGCGAAAGGAGTATTCGGACAGTATAATGCCAAAGGAGAGAAAAGATATTTTCGTATTGAACCGCCGCAATATCTCCGTCCGGTATTTTACATTCCTGCATTTATAACTGCTGCCGGATTTCTCTTTTTAATGAGTATCCTCATTAAACGCAAACGGGACTTTGATATAAATTTAAAAGCAAGCGAAGAACGGTACCGCATCATTACAGAATTAATGTCCGACTTTGCATACTTCGATTCTATTGATGAGAATGGCAGAACGACTGCGCTGTGGATAACGGACTCATTCACCCGCGTAACCGGTTATACGATGGAAGAATCAAACCATCCCGACTGGATTCTCAAGTATATTTATCCCGAAGATATGCCAATATCTATCGGCATCATTCAGCGATTGCTCAGCGGAAAAGCGGATAGCAGTGAAGGGCGCGTTGTAACAAAAGACGGTAAAGTGATATGGATTCATCAATACGCTGTACCGATTTGGAATAAAGAGTTGAACCGCGTTACGCATATCTATGGCATTGCGCGGGATATTACGGAACGCAAACATCACGAAGAGCGATTGAGCGCGCTTTCTACTGAACTGATGATTACCGAAGAACGCGAGCGGCGCAGAATGGCAGAATATCTTCACGATGCAGTTGGCTCTACACTGGCATTGTGCAAAATAAAATTACGCGCACTCGAACAATTCCTTCCCGCAAATGCGATGCAGGAACAGTATTCTGATGTGCGATTGTTTCTCGACCAATCCATCAAAAATATACGCACACTTACCTTCGATCTCAGTCCGCCGATGCTCTCTGAATTACGATTTGAATCTGCTCTTCGCTCACTTGCAGAACAAATACTTGATGAACACCACATTCAATTCACGTTTACGGATGATACCAGCGAGAAACCGCTTCATAGCAGCGTGCGTATCATACTTTTCTATGCTGTGCGCGAAACACTTATGAATGTCATAAAACATTCCGACGCGCATCACGTACAGATTTCATTGCGCCGTGAACTCGATACTCTTATTATTACTATTGCAGACGATGGCAAAGGGTTTGATATATCCGCGTCAGGAAAACACCAAAGCGCTTCAACAGGATTTGGGTTGTTCAGTTTGCGCGAACGATTATCCTATCTCGGTGGAACACTCGCTATTCATTCTGTTCCTGATAAAGGAACAACAATAACGATGCAAACAAAACTTCAACAATGACAATAATAAACCTTCAAGGTTTAGCAAACCTTGAAGGTTTACTCTCAACAACAACAATGACACCACAAATGTATAACATAATACTCGCCGATGACCATACAATGATACGCGAAGGAATCCGCAGTATGCTCGTCAATGAACTGCGCCACAACGTTATTGCGCAAGCAAGCAACGGACGCGAAACGATTGCCCTTGTCCAGCAGCATAAGCCCGATATTGTCTTAATGGATATTACGATGCCGGAACTCAACGGCATTGAAGCGACACGGCATATCATCAATGAATTCCCCGATATAAAAATAATTGCTCTTTCCATGCACACCGATAAAGGCATCGTTTCCGGAATGCTGAACGCAGGCGCAAGCGGATACCTCCTCAAAGATTCCTCTCCTGCGGAACTCCAGCAAGCAATACAAACCGTGATGCGCGGGAAAATATACATCACAGGCGAAATTACCGATGTCGTCGTGCGCGATTACATCCACAATCACAATGGCACACACACCGCCACCGTTCCACAACTCACCCCGCGCGAAATAGAAATTATTCAACTCATCGCCGAAGGAAAAGCAAGCAAAGATATCGCATCAGTACTCCATATCAGCATCTCCACTATTGATACACACCGTCAGCACATTATGGATAAACTCCAACTCCACTCCGTTGCCGACATCGTGAAATTCGCTATCCGCACGGGGCTTACTACTGCGGAGAAGCAAGAAGCAAGAAGCAAGAAGCAAGAAGCAAGAAGCAAGAAGCAAGAATGAAGAATGTATTGCCGTTGCATTTAGATATATTGCCGCTGCATTTATGCAGCGGATAAAGGATGCAGAGATTATTCTGGCTTTAGCCGCAATAGTTCAGAAGTAAGAAGCAAGAAGTAAGAAGCAAGAAGCAAGAAGTGAGAAGTGAGAATGAAGAATGTATTGCCGTTGCATTTAGATGTATTGCCGCAACGGATTAAGGATGCAGAGATTATTCTGGCTTTAGCCGCAATAGTTCAGAAGCAAGAAGTAAGAAGCAAGAATTGAAAATTATACATTATCCATTCCAACAAACAAACCAACCAACCAACAAATCTAAAATCTAAAATCTCACTTCTAAAATCTAAAATCCCCCCAAATCCCTCCCTCCCGATTTTCACTATACACAAATAGCGATTTCCACACCCCACAACCATAGTTTTCGCTATATAATCTGCCTTCATAGCAGACGATACTTCCTGCATATACAATCGTACTATCTATGCAAATGTTATTTAACAGAAATACTATGAGTCTCATGACATCGAAATTTACGTACCCCGACCCGCTTGCACCGTTCGGTCTTGAAATAGAACTCGATGACGCTGCTGAAATCACCTTAGCGCTCTTGGATAAAAACGGCAATACGACAATGATGCTCTTTGAACACAAACACTTCGTTGCAGGCAAGCACACGGTAGATTTTCCGCGCGATAAAAAATCAGCCGCATACTTTTTTTATCGCCTCATTGCCCATAGCGCTTTTGGTACTACAGAAGAAACAAAACGGATACCGCATCAGGAAACAAGAAATGGCGATACATTCGTTATTTTCCCGGGTGTGTGAACTATGAGTATGTTCGTCGGTTAGTATGTTAGATGTGCGATGTGCAATGTGGGGATTTTAGATTTTAGAATTTAGATTTTAGAATTTTTAATGGTATTTCCTTTGCGTAACTCTGCGCTTCCCTTTGCGTTCTTTGCGTTTAAGAAAAATCGCATTTAACCGCAAAGGCACACAAAGTATTTCGCAAAGGTACGCAAAGTGAGAAATGTCTGATTTATGACATTCTCAAAAATGAAAAAAGAGTACGGTATCTGTTTTATACCATTTCCAAAATTGGAAATAGGGCAAAACATTTGGCAGATACAATTTCCAAAAGTGGAAATAGGGCAAAACATTTGGCAGATACCATTTCCAAAAGTGGAAATAGGGCAAAACGTTTGGCAGATACCATTTCCAAAATTGGAAATAGGGCAAAACATTTGGCAGATACCATTTCCAAAATTGGAAATAGGGCAAAACATTTGGCAGATACC
>CAYHPL010000003.1:228978-240550 GCA_964358705.1 uncultured Chitinophagales bacterium | reverse complement strand
ATTTCCAAAATTGGAAATAGGGCAAAACACGTTTTTTAGCATAATTTCAAAGTTTTTCAATTCGATATAATTTATTAACTCACTTATTAAAAAAGGAAATAACACTATGTTTAATCTCAAATCGCTATTTAAAAATCACTTTGATACAAAAAAAATCAGTGATGTACATCTCGAAAAATTTACCGATGACCATATTCACCGTTTGACGAATAATAATACGGGAGGCAAATATACCGCGCTCATTACCGCTACCCAAAATGCGTATAATACGTACTTCGGGGCTATGACGAGTAAGGATTCGAAATATTCTACCCAGCAAGCGAAAACACAAACGGTGGATGCAATTATTGAAGCGTTTAAAAAAGCGGTAAAGAAACAGGAGGGACTTCTGAGTGTGAAACTCGACGAGGGTTCTCCTGATTACAATAAATTTTACCCGCAGGGAAAAGCGGAATACTCGCATGCAACAAAATCAACCGTTAAAATATTAATGGAGCGGTTTGTTGTATTTGGCGCAGAATATGAAGCGCAGTTAGGCGGCGAGTTTTTGCAAATTTTTGAAACGCTCTACGACCAGTATAAAACGATACGCGGACAGCAATTGGATGCGATAGATTTAACGGATGCGGAGAGGCATACAACATCCGTAAAGCGCGATGTGGTAGAGAGGCAATTGATGATAAATGCGCTGACGCTCGCAATTGAATATCTCGGAGAGCCGGATATGGTGGAAGTATTTTTTGACCAAACGATTATCCGCGCAGATGAAAGCGGCAGTGAAACATTCTGGGAAGGGAATATAAACGCAAGCGCAACGGTAACAATCGTAGAGCGGGAGTTTGCAACGGGAACGCAATTGGTGTTGCGCAATACGGGTGCGGCGCAATTATCATTTTGTCTTGCGCCTGCGGAAGGGATTGCATGCGGTGAAATTGCTACTGTGGTGGATGGCATGTCGGAGAAGCAGATTGGCGTTGATGATTTAGGGAATATCGTGAATATGTTCCTGAATGTTACAAATATGAATGTGAATGAAGAGGGACGGTTTGAGGCGGAAATCGTCTCGTGAATAAGCCTGTCCCGACTTGTCGGGATGGTTCGTGCATCGTGGAGCGGGGAGTAATGGAGTAATGGAGTAATGGAGTAGTGGAGTTGAGAGTATGGAGTAAACAGTAGGCAGTAGAGAGAAATTCATCTTGCATCTTGCTTCTTGCTTCTTGCTTCTGGCTTCTTGCTTCTTGCATCTTGCTTCTTGCTTCTTGCTTCTGGCTGATTGCTGAACGCTAACCGCTAATTGCTAACATACTAACATACTAATTACTAATTACTGATTGCTGACATCCAATTACTTAACAAATTTTATTTAACACTCTCCCCATTGGGAGAAATCTATTTACAAATCACTAATCGAAAGATAAAACAATGAAACATAATACAACTTATGTGAACTGCAACACGGGATTTATTTCCTGTGTACGATATATATTGAATGATACACGGAATGGTTTTCGTGGTATGGTATTTATTGCTCTTGTTGTTGGGTTGACGATTAATGCGTTTGCGCAAACACCCGATTGGGAATGGGCGAAAAGTGGAGGAGGGAGTAATTCTGATATAAGTTACAGTATAGCCGCATATGTGAACGGCAATTGTTTTGTAACTGGATATTTTTATAGTCCCACAATTACATTTGGTAGTATAACGTTAACAAACAATGGTGGAGCAGATATGTTCGTAGTAAAATATGATAATAACGGGAATGTTGTGTGGGCAAAAAATGCTGGAGGAAGTAATTCTGATATAAGTTACAGTATAGCCGTAGATGTGAACGGGAATTGCTATGTAACGGGAATATTTAGTAGTTCCACCATTATCTTTGGGAGTGTAACGCTGGCAAAAAATAATTGTGGTTATTCTGATATGTACGTTGTAAAGTATGATAACAACGGGAATGTTGTATGGGCAAAAAATGTAGCCTGTGGATACAGTTTCAGTATAGTAGCAGATGCGACCGGCAATTGTTATGTAACCGGAAGTTTTGGTATTCCTACTATTACATTTGGTAGTATAACATTAACAAACAATGGTGGTACAGATATGTTCGTAGTAAAATATGATATCAACGGGAATGTCGTATGGGCGAAAGGTGGAGAGGGGGATAGTGATTTTGATATAGTAGGTAATAGTATAACTGTAGATTTGAACGGTAACTGTTATGTAACAGGAGAGTTTAATAGTCCCGTCATTACATTTGGGAATATAACACTAACAAACACTAGTGGCGATGATAATGATATGTTCGTAGTTAAATATGATAACATCGGAAATGTAATGTGGGCAAAAAGCGCAGTAGGGAGCTATTATGACATAGGAAATAGTATAGCAACAGATATGAGCGGCAATTTTTTTGTAACGGGATATTTTGAAAGTCCTACCATTACATTTGGAAATATAACGTTAACCAGAACAAGTGGAAGTTCTGATATGTATGCAGTAAAATATGATAATAGTGGGAATGTCGTGTGGGCAAGAAATACGGGGGGGGACAATGGTGCCGAAGGAAGCAGTATCGCTACAGATGTGAGCGGCAATTGTTATGTAACGGGTAATTTTGGATGTTCCACCATTACATTTGGAGATATAATATTAACAAATAACGGTAGTAATGCTAGTCATGATATGTTCGCAGTAAAATATGATAACAGCGGAAATGTTTTGTGGGCAAAAAGTGCAGGGGGAACAGGTAGTGATAATGGTTATAGCATCGCAGTGGACGGCAACGAAAATAGTTATGTTACGGGTTTTTTTAGCAGTTCCAGTATCTTATTCGGCACAACGACGCTGGCAAGTGGTGGGGGTATGGATATATTCGTCGCAAAAATTAATAGTATTACTGATACAACAAAATACCGCACCTTTACTGTTACCTCAGCAATGGGAGCAAAATCACTTTCACTCAAACCGAAGAAAAATAAACCGGCACTACTTCCTACGGTAGCAAACTGGCGCGATACTTCTGTTGCGCGCAGCGGAGGAAAAGCAGGAATGACACTCGGTATTCCACAAACGGATAAGAATCTTGCGAAAACACTTGGTTGGATACGCTTCAAGAAAGGAAGCGATATGGTAAAATTCTATTCCGTACTGCAAACCGATAGCGCGTATAATGCTCCATTCGATACAGTAAGAAAGTCCGGTTCCAACAAGAAGAAACGCTTCGTCAAAGAACTCGTCGCCAATGCAAACTCTTATACCAATCCCCTTGCGCAGGAGTTTGCTGTGTTCAAACTGAATATGTTATCCAGTCAGCAAAAGGTAACACCGGAGAGTTTGTATGCGCTCACCTATGTGAAAGATGGAAATCTCTGGAGTGGGATGACGTTGTATGAGATGATGAAGAACATAGATACGGTTCTCACGTATTACACAACAAAGAAATTCCCCGATGGCGATTCAGCGTACGTCGGTTCTCCGAAGTTAGAATCGTTACGGAAAACTCTGCAGGAAATTAACGGAGCGTTTGATACTACGATTGCATTAGCCAATGGTGATTCTGTGGTAGCAAATCAAGGATTGAAATTCCCCGGTATAATCGGAATTAATACGGTTTCGTTTTTGAAGAGATTACCGACAAGCAAAGTATTTGTATTCGAGAATGGCGAAGAACGTGAAAAGAGTTTGCCAAATGAGTTTACGTTACTTCAAAACTACCCCAATCCCTTCAATCCGCAAACAGCAATTGGCTTTTCGCTATTGGCTGTTGGGAATGTTACGTTGAAGATTTACAATGTGCTTGGACAAGAAGTTGCAACGCTATTGAACAACGAGCAAATGGAAGAAGGAATGCACGAAGTACAATTTGATGCAAGCAGGTTATCAAGCGGCGTGTATTACTATCGCTTGCAGGCAGGCGCATTTACAGAAGTGAAGAAGATGGTGTTGATGAAGTAAAAGGGATAGCAGATAGTGGTTGGCAGTCAGCGTTTAGCAATGGGCTATTTGCTGACTGCTGACTGCTAAATGCTAATAGCCAATTGCTTTCTACAACATTTTTATTATAACACTCTCCCCATTGGGAGAAATCTATTTACAAATCATTATCGAAAGGTAAACACAATGAAACATAATACAACTTATGTGAACTGCAACGCGGGATTTATTTCCTGCGTACGAAATTTATGGAATGGTACACGGAATAGTTTTCGTGGTATAGTATTTTTTGCGCTTGTTGTGGGAATGGTAAGTGCGGCGTTTGGGGCACAGGTGGTGAGCATTTTACCATCTCAAAATGCACTGAGTGTATCTTCTTCGGCAAATATAGAAGTTACATTTAATACGGCGATGAACACAAGTTCATTCACTTCTTCGTCGTTTGTTGTGAGTGGAAATGTGAGTGGAAGGCATACGGGAAGTTTCTCGTTTAGCGGAGGAAATACCATTGCAACATTTAATCCCACTAACGATTTTAAGAATGGCGAAGTCGTTACGGTGCATATAACAAGTAACGTAAAAGATGCAACTAATGCAAGCGTAACTCCGTTCGTTTCACAGTTTACTGTGAGTAATGCTTTAAGTGCTGGTCTCTTTGCAGCTAAAGTTGATTATACAACCGGAGGTGGTCTAAACTCGGTTTTTGTCTATGATATTGATAATGATGGTGATGGTGATATTGCAACTGCGGGTGGTTCAACTGTTTCCATTTTGAAAAATAACGGTAATGGATTTTTTGCACCCAAAGTGGATTACGTAACGGGTGCGGGTGCCTATTCAGTTTTTATTTATGATATTGATAATGACGGCGATGGTGATGTAGTGGATGCTAATTATTCTTCCGCGACAGTATCTATCCTAAAGAATAACGGCGATGGTACATTTGGTAACAAAACTGATTATGCAACAGACAATGATCCGTCGTCAGTTTATATCAGCGATATTGATGGTGATGGCGATGGTGACATTGCCGTTGTAAATGGATTCAGCCAATATGTTTCAATTCTCAAGAATAATGGCGATGGTACATTTCAAGCCAAAGTTGACTATACAGTGGTTTCTAATGCTCGTTCAATTTTTATTGCCGATATAGACGGAGATGGTGATGGCGATTTGGTTTTTACTAACGGTTTCAGCACGGTTTCCGTATTGAAAAACAACGGTGATGGCACATTTGCAAATAAAGCAGACTTCGAAGTAGGTATCAATACTAATCCTATTGGTGTTTTCGTAAGCGATATTGATGGCGACGGCGATGGTGATATAGTTGTAGCAAATTATGAGTATGATGAAGCATACACAGTTTCTATTTTGAAAAACAACGGGAATGGAACATTTGCGCCGAATGTTGCTGTGGAAACTGAAGGAAATAATCCGTGGGGAATTTATGTAAGTGATATTGATGGCGATGGTGATGGTGATATCATTGTTACGAATTACGGTTCTGCCACAGTTTCGGTAATGGGGAACGATGGGAGTGGCAATTTTTCGGGCGGCATTACCTATGCAACCGGGTTTGCTCCACAATCGGTATTCATTAGTGATGTCAATAACGATGGGTTAAATGATATTATAGCAGGAAATACGTCTTCTAATACCATTTCCGTCCTCAAAAATTTAACGCTTGAATTTTCTGTCGCACCAGGAATTTTATCTTTTGGAGATATAGCACATGGTAATCTGAAAACGGATAGTGTCATTGTTTCAAATACAAAGACAGGTACACTTTTGATATCGAATGTAACGTCGAATAATAGTCAATTTACTGTTATTCCCACATCGGGCAGTATTGCCTCCGGCGATTCTCTCAAGTTTTACATTACGTACACTCCAACCACTGCGGGCGAGCAAATCGGTTCAATCATTTTTACTCACAATGTTCAAACATCTCCCGATACAGTAACAGTAAGCGGAACGGGAATACCGCTTACGATTACGGCAATAGCAGTAGGAAGCGGCTCAATTTTTCCCAGCGGAAATGTTATCGTCAATTATGGTGATGACAAGGAATTTACTTTTACACCCTTTACCGGATACCACACGGATAGTGTTGTTGTGGATGGTGTAAATCAATATATAATTCCCAATTACATCTTTACTAATGTAGATGCAAGTCATACTATAACTGCATATTTTTCTATCAATACCTATACTATCGTCGCGGAAGCAACACACGGAATAATAACTCCCCAAACAATAACTGTGAATTACGGAGTGAACCAAAGATTCACCTTCTCGCCTGCCACCGGTTATCATATTGATAGCGTCATTGTGAATCGCGTGAAAGTAGATTCTACGACGAGTTATACGTTCTATAATATAATGGAGAATGACACAATACGCGTGGTGTTTGCTATTTATACCTATACGATTACTGTGAATGAACCGGTAAACGGAACAATTACTCCGCCAACTTCAATAGTGAATTACGGAACGTATGTACCTTTCACCATTATACCAAATACCGGTTATCATATTGAAAGCGTCTTTATTGACGACGTGAATATTGGCGATACATCGAATTTCACTTTTGATAGCGTTACAACAGACCACAAAATTTCCGCAACGTTTGCAATTAATACATACACACTCACGGCAACAGCACAAGAAAAAGGAAGCATTTCGCCCAGTGGAACTATGGTTGTGAATTACGGAAGTTCACAAACATATCTCATTGCTTCCAACTACGGATATCGAATTGACAGTGTAGTGGTAGATGGTGCGAGTGTTGGTTCCGTAACAAGTTATGATTTCACCGCGATTGAAGCAAACCATTCTATAGCGGCATATTTTGGTTTTATAGATACCATAAAATACCGCACATTCAAAGAATCGGTTACGGATTTTACAGCAAAGAAATTCAAGTTAGAATACAAGAAAGGAAAACTTATAGCTCCGCCGAAAATGATGACTGCATTGGAAAATGTATTCGCGAAACAAGTACCGAAGGCAGGTAGGACATTTCTTGGAGTATCGCAAACGAATAAAGATTCCGCCAAAGTATATGCATGGGTACATATCAAATCCGCTTCCGCATTTGCAAAAGGATTTAAAACGATGCATACAGGGCAGTCATATCCGCTTGATACGTTTCGCAATCCGTCTGCGGGAGTTAGAAAAAAACTCAGTAAAGCGTTTATGTTCGAATCGAAATACAATAATTCAGCAATCGCACAAGGCATTTTGATGAAATTAAATATTCTTGCAAGTGATACGGGTATTACACCAAATGGATTTGGCACACTTGTTATTGATACAACAATATCACTCGCCGGAAGGGAAATGAAAGGACAAACACTATTACAAACCGTAAATTATTATGACAGCATAATGACGTACTGGAAACGGTTTGGTATAGATTCAACAGTAGATTATCAACAACTTGGTAATTTTGCTCTCTATGTTCTCAAACCTATCAATGATAGATTTTATGCCGCTATTGATACAGCGAAAGCAACACGTAATTACACAACAGATTCGCTTGAAATAGTGAAAGGGACACCGGCAACAGGAAATAAGAAAAATGCTTATGCGGTAACATTGAAGGGTGTAAAAACAGCCACAGATGCAGGATTGGTAAAATATATTCCATTAGCAAAAACAAATGCTCTGCTCTTCTCTGATGTTCAAGATGGAATGCCATCAGGAATTTCTCTCGAACAAAACTATCCCAATCCCTTCAATCCGCAAACAGCAATTGGCTTTTCGCTATTGGCTGTTGGGAATGTTACGTTGAAAGTGTATGATGTGTTGGGACAAGAAGTTGCAACGTTGCTCAACAATGAAATATTAGACGAAGGCGAACACGAAGTACAATTCGATGCAAGCAGGTTATCAAGCGGCGTGTATTACTATCGCTTGAGCATAGGCGCATTTACAGAAGTGAAGAAGATGGTGTTGATGAAGTAAAAGGGATAGCAGATAGTGGTTGGCAGTCAGCGTTTAGCAATGGGCTATTTGCTGACTGCTGACTGCTAAATGCTAATAGCCAATTGCTTTCTACAACATTTTTATTATAACACTCTCCCCATTGGGAGAAATCTATTTACAAATCATTATCGAAAGGTAAACACAATGAAACATAATACAACTTATGTGAACTGCAACACGGGATTTATTTCCTGTGTACGAAATTTATGGAATGGTACACGGAATAATGTTCGTGTAATGGTATTTTTAGCGTTGGTATTTTGTTTGACAAGTGCTTTTGGACAAACACCTCCTCCTATTGAGTGGCAGAAAACCTTTGGTGGGACAGGTATTGAATATGCACATAGTCTTATCCAAACAGCAGATGGTGGCTATGCAACTGCGGGATGGACAAGTTCCAACAATGGCGATGTTACCGGAATTCATAGCATTGACACTACGGATTTCTGGGTGGTAAAAATGAGTTCCACCGGACAACTTGAGTGGCAGAAGACTTTGGGTGGGACAAGACGAGATGAGGCATATAGCATCATACAAACGATAGATGGTGGCTATGCAGTTGCTGGCTATACAGCATCCAACAATGGCGATGTGAGCGGATATCATGGCGGTGGTGATTTTTGGGTCGTGAAATTAAGCTCCACCGGACAACTCGAGTGGCAGAAGACCCTGGGCGGAACAAGCACTGATATTGCATATAGTCTCGTCCAAACGGTAGATGGTGGCTATGCAGTTGCAGGACAGACACTATCTAACGATGGCGATGTGAGCGGAAATCATGGCGGGGGTGATTTCTGGGTAATGAAATTAAGTTCCATTGGACAACTTGAGTGGCAGAAGACCCTGGGTGGGACAGGTGAGGATTTTGCATGTAGTCTCATCCAAACGGCAGAGGGTGGATATGCAGTTGCAGGACGGACGATTTCTAACGATGGTGATGTGAGCGGAAATCATGGCCAGTATGACTACTGGGTTGTGAAATTAAGTACTACGGGAGTACTCGAGTGGCAGAAGACATTGGGCGGGACAGGTGAGGATTATGCAAATAGTCTCATACAGACGACAGAAGGAGGATATGCCGTTGCAGGACGGACTGGTTCCAATGATGGTGATGTGAGCGGAAATCATGGCAATAGGGACTACTGGGTGGTGAAATTAAGTTCCATAGGGCAACTCCAATGGCAAAAGACCTTGGGCGGGACAGGTGATGATTATGCACAAAGTCTCATCCAAACAGCAGAGGGTGGCTATGCTGTAGCGGGATTGACTGGTTCCAACAATGGCGATGTGAGCGGATATCATGGCGGTGGTGATTTCTGGGTAGTGAAGTTAAGTTCTACCGGACAACTCGTTTGGCAGAAGACCTTGGGCGGAACAAGCACGGATTTTGCAAATAGTCTCATCCGAACTGAAGAAGGAGGGTATGCAATTGCAGGACAAACACAATCTAACGATGGTGATGTGAGTGGAAATAATGGAAGTGATGATTTCTGGGTGGTGAAACTTAGTTCTGCTAAAGTTATTGCCATTTCACCTACTCAAAACGCTCTCGCTGTTTCTCCATCAACAAATGTAAGCGTAACATTCAATGTTTCTATGAGCACGAGTTCATTCACTTCCTCGTCGTTCGTTGTGAGTGGAAGTGTCAGTGGAAGACATACGGGAAGTTTCTCGTTTAGCGGAGGAAATACGATTGCAACGTTTAACCCCACCAATGATTTTAAGAATGGTGAAGTTGTTACAGTGGATGTTTCGAGTAATGTAAAAGATGCAACAAATACAAGTGTTGTGCCGTTTGTAAGTCAGTTTACAGTGGCAACAAACACAAGCATAGGAACATTTGGTTCTAAGATAAATTATTCGACAGGTACGGCACCCTACTCAATTTCACTCGGCGATGTAAATGCGGATGGTTTCGGAGATATCATCGCGGCAAATTACAATTCCAATACGGTATCGGTATTTATGAATAACGGCAATGGAACATTTCAAAGTAAAGTTGATTACGGAACTGGTACCAATCCTTTATTTACATCCATCTCTGACATTGATGGCGATAACGACATAGATATTGTTGTCGCAAATGGCAATGGAAATAATGTTTCCGTTTTAAAAAATAATGGTGATGGAACTTTCGCAACCAAAGTTGATTATCCCACTGGGATGAGCGGGCCATCTGGACTCGTTCTCGCTGATTTGGATGGCGATGGCGATGCCGACCTATCTGTGCCGAATAGAAACTCAAATAATATCTCAGTGTACAAAAACGCCGGAGATGGAACTTTTGGAAATAAGGTGGAATATACAACTGGTACCTATCCTTATTATGCAGATGCTCATGATGTTGATGGTGATGGGGATGGCGACCTCATCGTTGCTAACTGGAGCTCTAATACAGTTTCAGTATTGATGAATAATGGTGATGCAACATTTGCGGCGAAAGTTGATTATACCGTTACGTCTCCTTACTCCGCTTTTTCAACGGATGTAGATGCGGATGGAGATGCCGATATCGTTACTGCTAATCCGAACGCAAATAATGTTTCAGTTTTAATAAACAATGGAGATGGAACATTCCAAAGCGCTGTATATTATTCCACAGGAACGAATGGTGGTTGGGCAACGGTCAGCGATGTTGATGGTGATAGTGATGGAGATATTATTACGACAAATTATGCTTCAAATAATATCTCTGTTTTGAAAAATGATGGGTCTGGGATATTTGGGAATAAGGTTGATTATCCGGTTGGAACATCTCCAACAAAGGGTTCTGTCGGTGATGTTGACGGCGATGGTGATGTGGATATTATTTTCGCGAATTACTTAACAGCGAATAGTATTTCCATTCTTAAAAACCTCAACAACCATACGATTATTGCGAGTGCGGGGGCGAATGGCTCCATCAATCCATCAGGCTCTGTTGTCGTTACTGAGGGAAATAATCAATCATTTACCATTACGCCAAGTACCGGTTATCATATTGATAGTGTAATTGTGGATGGTGTGCGTGTTGATTCGTCAGGTAGTTACACGTTTGTAAATGTTACAGCAAACCACACAATACGAGCGGTATTTGCAATCAATACCTACACAATTACAGTAACGCAGGGAGCAAACGGCACAATAGCACCGGGAACAACAACGGTGACTTACGGAGCGAGTCAAGCATTCAATGTAACGCCGAATGTGGGATATCATATTGATAGTATCCACGTAGATGGAAATTACGTAGGCAATACATCACCCTACACATTCACCAACGTTATCGCAACTCATACACTCACGGCGAAGTATGCTATCAATACGTACACATTAACAGTAACACAAGGAGCGAACGGCACAATAGTACCGGGTACAACAACGGTAAATTACGGAGCAAGTCAAGGATTCACACTAACACCTGCACCCGGTTATCATATTGACAGTATCCGTGTGGATGGAGGTTACGTAGGCACTACATCACCCTACACCTTCACCAATGTTACAGCTTCGCATACACTCACGGCAAAATATGCAATCAATACATATACTATCACCGTTACACAGGGAGCGAACGGCACAATAGCGCCGGGAACAACAACGGTGAATTACGGAGCGAGTCAAGGATTCACACTAACACCTGCACCCGGTTATCATATTGACAGTATCCGTG
>CAYHPL010000003.1:227345-228878 GCA_964358705.1 uncultured Chitinophagales bacterium | reverse complement strand
TGGATGGAGGTTACGTAGGCAATACATCGCCCTACACCTTGACCAACGTTACAGCCGCGCATACACTCACGGCAAAATATGCAATCAATACATACACTATTACAGTTACACAGGGAGCGAACGGTACAATAGCGCCGGGAACAACAGCAGTGAATTACGGAGCGAGTCTGTTCTTTACCATTACACCTGCAACAGGGTATCACATTGACAGTATATTTGCAGATGGTGGTTATGTTGGCACTACATCACCGTACACATTTACGAATGTTACAGCGACACACACACTGACGGCGAAGTATGCAATCAATACATATACGCTGACGGTAACGCAGGGAGCAAACGGAACGATAGCGCCGGGAACAAGAACGGTGAATCACGGAGCGAATCAGGCATTTACGTTTACCCCCGCAACAGGATATCACATTGACAGTATATTTGCAGATGGTGGTTATGTTGGCGCAACATCACCGTACACATTTACGAATGTTACAGCGACACACACACTGACGGCGAAATATGCAATCAATACATATACTATTACAGTTACACAGGGAGCGAACGGTACAATAGCGCCGGGAACAACAGCAGTGAATTACGGAGCGAATCAATCATTCACACTGACGCCTGCATCAGGATATCGTATTGATAGTATTTTTGCAGATGGTGGCTATGTGGGCAATACATCACCCTACACATTCACCAACGTTATCGCAACTCATACACTCACGGCGAAGTATGCAGCTAATACCTACACTATTACGGTAACGCAAGGAGCAAACGGTACGATAGCGCCGGGAACAACAACGGTGATTTACGGAGCGAATCAAGCGTTCACCGTAACACCTGCAACGGGATATCATATTGATAGTATCTTTGCAGACGGTGGCTATGTGGGCAATACATCCCCGTACACATTTACGAACGTTACAGCAACACATACACTGACAGCGAAGTACGCGATCAATACGTATACACTGACGGTAACGCAGGGAGCGAACGGCACAATAGCACCGGGAACAACAACGGTGAATCA
Source organism: uncultured Chitinophagales bacterium (assembly GCA_964358705.1). GTDB lineage: Bacteria > Bacteroidota > Ignavibacteria > UBA10030 > F1-140-MAGs086 > JBBTJF01. The sequence goes on along the minus strand of CAYHPL010000003.1, from coordinate 227,845 downwards.
CGGAGCGAGTCAGGCATTTACCTTTACCCCCGCAACAGGATATCACATTGACAGTATATTTGCAGATGGCGGCTATGTTGGCAATACATCACCGTATTCATTTACGAATGTTACAGCAAACCACACAATACGAGCGGTATTTGCAATCAATACCTACACAATTACAGTAACGCAGGGAGCAAACGGCACAATAGCACCGGGAACAACAACGGTGACTTACGGAGCGAGTCAAGCATTCAATGTAACGCCGAATGTGGGATATCATATTGATAGTATCCACGTAGATGGAAATTACGTAGGCAATACATCACCCTACACATTCACCAACGTTATCGCAACTCATACACTCACGGCGAAGTATGCTATCAATACGTACACATTAACAGTAACACAAGGAGCGAACGGCACAATAGTACCGGGTACAACAACGGTAAATTACGGAGCAAGTCAAGGATTCACACTAACACCTGCACCCGGTTATCATATTGACAGTATCCGTG
>CAYHPL010000003.1:104190-227245 GCA_964358705.1 uncultured Chitinophagales bacterium | reverse complement strand
CCTGCACCCGGTTATCATATTGACAGTATCCGTGTGGATGGAGGTTACGTAGGCACTACATCACCCTACACCTTCACCAATGTTACAGCTTCGCATACACTCACGGCAAAATATGCAATCAATACATATACTATCACCGTTACACAGGGAGCGAACGGCACAATAGCGCCGGGAACAACAACGGTGAATTACGGAGCGAGTCAAGGATTCACACTAACACCTGCACCCGGTTATCATATTGACAGTATCCGTGTGGATGGAGGTTACGTAGGCAATACATCGCCCTACACCTTGACCAACGTTACAGCCGCGCATACACTCACGGCAAAATATGCAATCAATACATACACTATTACAGTTACACAGGGAGCGAACGGTACAATAGCGCCGGGAACAACAGCAGTGAATTACGGAGCGAGTCTGTTCTTTACCATTACACCTGCAACAGGGTATCACATTGACAGTATATTTGCAGATGGTGGTTATGTTGGCACTACATCACCGTACACATTTACGAATGTTACAGCGACACACACACTGACGGCGAAGTATGCAATCAATACATATACGCTGACGGTAACGCAGGGAGCAAACGGAACGATAGCGCCGGGAACAAGAACGGTGAATCACGGAGCGAATCAGGCATTTACGTTTACCCCCGCAACAGGATATCACATTGACAGTATATTTGCAGATGGTGGTTATGTTGGCGCAACATCACCGTACACATTTACGAATGTTACAGCGACACACACACTGACGGCGAAATATGCAATCAATACATATACTATTACAGTTACACAGGGAGCGAACGGTACAATAGCGCCGGGAACAACAGCAGTGAATTACGGAGCGAATCAATCATTCACACTGACGCCTGCATCAGGATATCGTATTGATAGTATTTTTGCAGATGGTGGCTATGTGGGCAATACATCACCCTACACATTCACCAACGTTATCGCAACTCATACACTCACGGCGAAGTATGCAGCTAATACCTACACTATTACGGTAACGCAAGGAGCAAACGGTACGATAGCGCCGGGAACAACAACGGTGATTTACGGAGCGAATCAAGCGTTCACCGTAACACCTGCAACGGGATATCATATTGATAGTATCTTTGCAGACGGTGGCTATGTGGGCAATACATCCCCATATACCTTTAGTAATGTTACGGCAGCACATACGCTCACGGCGAAGTATGGAATCAATACGTACACGCTTACGGTGAGTGCAGGAGCAAATGGCTTGATAATACCCGGTACAACAACGGTAAATTACGGTACATCGCAAACATTTTCCATCGCACCAAATCAAGGTTACATGGTTGAGGATGTTTTTATAGATGGAGAAACTTCCGTCGGAGCAGTGAGCGAATATACATTCACCAATGTTATATCCAATCATAGTATATATGCATCATTCACGTTATTACAATTTACCATTACATCAACCGCAGGAGAAAACGGGAACATATCGCCTCAGGGAGATGTAACTGTAAACTACAACGGAAGCCAAACGTTTACTATTACGCCAAATACGAATTATGCAATAGACAGCATAATTGTTGATGGAAGTTATGTAGGAAAACCAACAAGTTATCCCTTTACAAACGTACTGGATGACCATACCATACGCGCAGTGTTTATTCAAAATATCGGTGCAGAAGTAGCAACACTTTATGCAACACAAATCGGAGGAACACGCGCCACTATAAATGGGTCAATAAATCCTGCCGGATATTCAACTGCCATTTCATTTGAATATGGAACTACAATTGCATATGGAAATATGATTGCTGCTTCGTCAAGCCCTGTAGGCGGAAACAATACGGTGTTTGTTTCGGCACAACTTACGGGATTGACCACGAGCACAACATATCATTATCGCATTGTTGCAGTAAATGAACTTGGTTCAATGTATGGCGTGGACTCGATGTTCACGACGACCGCAACGAGCAACAATCCGCCAACTGCAAGCGCAGCAAGTGATTCCATAGAAAAAAACAGAGCGAAAACACTTACTCTCACCGGAGTTGACCCCGATGCAAACGACACAACGCTTACGTTTTTCCTCGACTCGCAACCATTGCACGGAGATTTTCGCGGAGATGTTACGAATGTAAACGGCACAACTGCGCATATTATATATCGTCCGGATTACAGTTTTACCGGAACGGATTCGTTTTCGTATTATGTTCGCGATGCACAAGGCGCGAGAAGTTCCTCAACGACATTTACATTGATTGTTTATGCAAAAGTTGACACGACAAAGTTTCGCACTTTCTCGCAGGAGGATTTGCTCGCGCTTCCAGTGAAAGTGAAAAAAGTCAATAAGATACCGAGACCACAAGGAATGCCTACGGCAGGAAATGTACTTGATACTATTTTTGGTACAGGTACATATGGAAAACTCAAAGACAAAACAAATGCAAAATATCCCGGCGGAATGGTACTTGGTGTTGCATTTATGGAACAGGACAGCAAAGGGAAATGGATAGTTGATAAGGATAGTGCAAAAATATATGGATGGATACGTGTTATTGGAACATCATCAAAAGATGTACGGGTCTGTTTAACACAGGGTGGCTCGGCAAAGGGATTTGATTTCTTAATGGGAAAACCATTCATCAAAGAACAAAAAAATCTCAAAGCGGCAAAGTACAGCAATATACTTGTTGGAGAGTTAATTGCTTTGAAAATTAATATTGCAGCAAGTGAAGATGGTATTACTAATAGCGGGTTTGGTAATCTAATTTATGATAATCCGGCACAGGCAGATACATTTATTACGCAGCGATTAACGATTCAAGGAAAATCACTTTCACAAATTGCTGCGTATGCAGATACAATGCTCACGTATTATAAGCGCTATTACACCACCACACAAACCGAAGAATATAATACGATGGCAGTTGCAATACAAAATATAAACAAAGCATTTCGCTCGGCGGTAGATACAGTGAGTTGGTCTCCTTTCCGGTTGAAAGATTCCATACGGCTTGACCAGGTAGAGTTCTTGCGCAATGGAAGCAGTAAAGAAAATATTCACGAAGTAATATCTTTTGCAGAGATGGAACCTGAAAAAATAATACTACAGCAAAACTACCCCAATCCCTTCAATCCGCAAACGGCTATTGGCTTTTCGCTATTGGCTGTTGGGAATGTTACGTTAAAGGTGTATGATGTGTTGGGACAAGAAGTTGCAACGCTAATCAATAACGAAACGATGGAAGAAGGGATGCACGAGATACAATTTGATGCAAGCAGGTTATCAAGCGGCGTGTATTACTATCGCTTGCAGGCAGGCGCATTTACAGAAGTGAAGAAGATGGTGTTGATGAAGTAAAAGGGATAGCAGATAGTGGTTGGCAGTCAGCGTTTAGCAATGGGCTATTTGCTGACTGCTGACTGCTAAATGCTAATAGCCAATAGCCAATAGCCAACAGCCAATTGCTTTATACAACATTTTTATTATAACGCTCTCCCCATTGGGAGGGTATATTTACAAATCACTAATCGAAAGATAGAACAATGAAACATAATACAACTTATGTGAACTGCAGCGCGGGATTTATTTCCTGTGTACGAAATTTATGGAATGATACCCGATATAGTATGCGGGTGATGTTGTTTGTTGCGCTGGTAGTGGGGATGATACTTAACGCAAATGCGCAAAACCGCTATTGGGAATGGGCGAAACGTGCGGGTGGAACGAGTAGTGATCTTTTGCGAGGTATAGCTACAGATGGGTATGGCAATTGTTATGTAACAGGAAGTTTTACCAGTTCATCTATTACGTTTGGGAGTGTAAAGTTGACAAATAGCGGTTCTAATACTTCTGATATGTACATAGTAAAATATAATAGCAGTGGGAATGTTGTATGGGCAAAACGTACGGGGGGTAATGAAACGGATGATGGACAAAGTATCGCTGCAGATGGAAGTGGCAATTGTTATGTTACGGGACGTTTTGGCAGTTCCACCATTACATTCGGGAGTGTAACGCTAATAAACAGCGGTTCTTCTGATATGTATGTCGTAAAATATGACAGCAGCGGGAATGTTATATGGGCAAAAAATGCTACAGGAACTGGCGATGATAACGGGCAAGATGTTGCAGTTGATGTTAACGGTAATTGTTATGTAACAGGATATTTTCGTAGTGGAACCATTGCGTTTGATAGTATTACTTTAACAAATACTGACACTATTGGTTCTACTTCTTATGATATGTTCGTAGTAAAATACAGTAGTATCGGGAATGTTATATGGGCAAAAAATGCCGCGGGAAGTGGTGCTGACTACATGCGAGGTATCGCAGCAGATGCAAACGGCAATTGTTATATAACGGGAGATTTTCTCAGTAGAACAATTACATTTGGAAATGTTACTTTAACAAATGCTGACACGATTGGTACGAGTGGATATGATATGTACGTTGTAAAATACGATAACAGCGGAAATGTTCTATGGGCAAAACGTGCAGGAGGATCCTACCATGATAATGGACGCTCTATAGCAGCAGATATGTTTGGCAACTGTTATGTAACGGGAGATTTTCGCAGTAAAACCATTACGTTTGGAAATATAACTTTAACAAATGCTGACACACTTGGTACAAGTGGATATGATATGTACGTAGTAAAATACGATAATAGCGGAAATGTATTGTGGGCAAAATGTGCCGATGGAAGCAATAGTGACCGTGGGGAAGGTATCGCTGTAGACGCAAGCGGCAATTGTTATGTCACAGGAGAGTTTGGAGGTAAGATTGCCTTTGGTAGTGTAGAGTTATCCAGCAATGGCGATTATGATATTTACGTTGTAAAATATGACAGTAGCGGAAATGTGGTATGGGCAAAAAGTACGACCGGAGACAAAAGTGATTACGGAAATGAAATAGCCGTAGATGGGAGCGGCAATTGTTATATAGCAGGATATTTTCTGAGTTCTCCTATTACGTTTGGTTATTTTACATTACCACATAGCGGTACTTCAACTACAGATATGTATATAGCAAAATTAGGTATTTCCAATGGTAAACTCCGTACGTTCAAGGAGGCTTTTTCACTTGCAACCAAAGCAGTGAAGTTAAAAATCAAGTCGAATGTAGTTACCGGCACACCAAACGAAGGCACTATACTTGAGAATGTATTTTCCCGTGCTGTCCCCAAAGCGGGAGCAACACTGCTCGGCATATCAACATCAGATAAGATAATAGCTAAAACACGTGGATGGCTTCTATTTAAAAATGCGGCGACAGTGCAGGCATTCTATACTGCGGAACATACGGGGCAATCATTTCCGATGGATTCAATCCGTGTATCCGGCAAGAAATCCAAAGCATTATCCAAAGCAATCACTCCGACACGAAAGAAGTACGACAACCGTATTTGGGCGCAAGGTGTACTTCTGCGAACAAATATTATTGCAAGTGATGCCGGAGTATTACCCGAAGGTTTCGGCGATATCCTGCTTGATACATCATTTATCTTAATCGGGAGAGAAGTAAATGGTATGTCGCTGCACTCTGTTGCAACGTATCTTGATTCACTGATGTCGCTCTATGCAACATTTGGCATTGGGGGAACGAATGCTGCCGATGAGTATAACAATCTTGGTAACTTTGCATCGCTGCTAAAGCTTGTCAATGATGGATTCTATGAAGCAATGTCGTCAACTAACTATGCAATAGATACAACGAACCTACAGACGGGAAAGAAACCGTATGCAGTAAAACTTCTTGGAGTGAAAACACCGGACGAAGTAGGAGTAGTAAAATACAATCCCAACTGGAAGCAATCACAGGAGAGTTTCGGTACTGCAAGGGGTGAGCGTCCGCAAGATATACTATTGCAGCAAAACTATCCCAATCCCTTCAATCCGCAAACGGCAATTGGCTTTTCGCTGTTGGCTGTTGGGAATGTTACGTTAAAGGTGTATGATGTATTGGGACAAGAAGTTGCAACGCTATTGAACAACGAGCAAATAGAAGAAGGAATGCACGAAGTACAATTTGATGCAAGCAGATTATCAAGCGGCGTGTATTACTATCGCTTGCAGGCAGGCGCATTTACTGAAGTGAAGAAGATGGTGTTGATGAAATAGTTAACTATGCAATAACTCGTCATTAGTAAAACAGCCCGATGGAAGAAATTCTATCGGATTTTTTGTTTTCAAACCATTGCTATCGTATAGAACAAATGTTCTATTGACTCGCCTTATTGTTCTTCTTATATTTTCCCCATAATCTTTTTAAAACATATATATTGCTATATGTTTAAATTGGATAAAAGAATCCGAATATATGATATCAAGTGAGCGCTATACGCATTCTGTATCGTATTGATGGCTGAATGTTTTAATGCTGACTGCAATAAAGCAAAGAAAGATAATGGTGATGACCCGATTCCGCCGGAGCCGCCGCCTGTTGAACCGGTGTGATGGGATATAACACTTACACGTATAACAATTTTTTTTTTAATTTACATTACTATCATTAACTACAAACTACTATGAAAACTAATATTTTCTCTATAATGCTCGCAGTATTTTTTACTGTGCTTTGTACAATTGCAATGAATGCGCAAACAACCGTTACTACTGTTGTTCCCGCAAAGAATGCTCTTAATGTTTCTCCCGCAACAACAGTGCAGGTTACTTTTTCTGCGGAGATGCTGACAACTTCATTTAACGATACAACATCGTTTATTGTAAGTGGCGTAACAAGCGGACGACATCGTGGAACGTTTGCATTCAGCAGTGGCAATACTGTCGCTACATTTACACCAACAGTAGCATTTAAGCAAGGCGAAGTAGTGGTTGTGGACTTGTCGAGTAATTTGAAAAATGCAAGCAATGCTGCGTTAACTCCGCTTGTATATACATTCACCGTAAGTGCGAGCACTTCTCCGGGAACGTTTGCAGCAAAGGTGAGTTATGCAACGGGTGGTAGTCCCTTTTCTGTTTTTGTCTATGATGTGGATGATGACGGTGATGGTGACTTAGCGGTTGCGAATAACGGTCCTAATACAGTTTCCATCTTGAAGAACAATGGTGACGGAACATTTGCAACTAAAGTTGATTATGCGACGGGAGGTAGTCCCTATTCAGTTTTTATAAGCGATGTGGATGGCGATGGTGACGGCGATATTGCAGTTACGAATTTTAATTCCAACACTGTTTCCATATTAAAGAACAACGGTAATGGCACCTTTGCAACAAAAGTAGATTATGCGACGGGAATTAATCCCTACGTAGTTTTAGTGAGCGACCTGGACGGTGACGGTGATGGCGACCTTGCCGTTACGAATACAAATAACGCCTCTGTTTCCATCTTAAAAAATAACGGTGATGGAACATTTGTAGCAAGAGTAGATTATACGACAGATGGTACTCCCCGCACTCTTTCCATAAGCGATTTGGATGGCGACGGTGATGGCGATTTGGCGATTCCAAATTATACAGGTAGCAATGTTTCTATTCTGAAAAATAATGGCAACGGAACATTCGCTGCGAAAGTTGATTATGCGACGGGAGGAGGTCCTCAAAAAGTTGCTATAAATGACCTTGATGGAGACGGCGATGGTGATATCGTGGTTACGAGTGCGACTGTACTTGGAGCTGACAAAGTTAATATCTTAAAGAATAATGGAGACGGAACGTTTGCCGCTAACGTAGATTATGTAGCGGCAAGTAGTCCTAAAAGTGTTTCCATAGGTGATATTGATGGTGATGGTGATGGAGACCTTGTCGTTTCAAATTATGGCTCTGACAATATTTCCATTTTTAAAAATAATGGCAATGGAACTTTCGCTACAAAAGTAAATTATGCGTCTGGAAATCAGCCCATTTCAAATTTCATCAGCGATTTGGATGGCGATGGTGTTGGCGATATTGTTGTTACGAATGATGCTGCCGCTACCGTTTCTGTTTTGAAGGGCAATTCATTTCCAACAACAGTAACATCCGTTACTCCTGAAAAGAACGCACTGAACGTTTCTCCTGCTGCAACGGTACAAGTTCTTTTCTCATCAGCAATGCAGACAAGTTCGTTTAACGATACAACTTCATTTATTGTGAGCGGGCAAACAAGTGGACGACATCGTGGAACGTTTGCATTCAGCAGTGGCAATACTGTCGCTACATTTACACCAACAGTAGCATTTAAGCAAGGCGAAGTAGTGGTTGTGGACTTGTCGAGTAATTTGAAAAATGCAAGCAATGCTGCGTTAACTCCGCTTGTATATACATTCACCGTAAGTGCGAGCGCTTCTCCGGGAACGTTTGGAACGAAAACTGACTATACGGTGGGAACGGGTCCCTTGTCCGTTTTCGTCAGCGACATAGATGGCGATGGCGATGGCGACCTTGCTGTTACGAATCGTGATGCCTACACTGTTTCCATATTAAAAAACAATGGGAATGGAACGTATTCTGCGAAAACGGACTATACGACGGGAGCAAATCAACCCAGGTCCGTTTTTATCGGCGATGTGGATGGCGATGGCGATGGCGACCTTGTGGTTGCGAGTAGTAGTTCAATCGTTTCCATTTATAAGAACAATGGTGATGGGACATTTGCCGCAAAAACAGATTATACGACAGGAGGTAGTTCCTATTTCGTTTACATCAGCGATTTGGACGGTGACGGTGACGGTGACCTTGCTACTGCGAATCTTGGTTCCAACACTGTTTCCATTTTTATGAACAATGGCAACGGCACATTCGCTGCAAAAGTAGATTATGTTACAGGAGGCGGTCCAAATTCAGTATTCATCAGTGACTTGGATGGCGATGGCGATGGCGACCTCGCTCTTGCAAATCAAACTTCCCACACTGTTTCCATCTTGAAGAACAACGGCAATGGTACGTTTTCTGCAAAAGTTGATTATGCGACAGGCAGTGGTCCCACTTCCGTTTCCATCCGCGACTTGGACGGCGACGGCGATGGCGACCTTGCGGTTGCGAATTATAGTTCCCAATCCGTTTCCATCCTGAATAACAATGGAGATGGTACGTTTGCTGCTAAAACGGACTATGCGTCAGGAGCAGCAAGTTTCCTTTTCATCAGCGATATAGATGGCGACGGCGATGGCGATGTTGCAACAGCGAATGGTGGCGGGGGTAACACTATTTCCGTATTGAAGAACAATGGCAACGGAACATTCGACGCGAAAACGGACTATGTGACGGCAGCGTATCCCTATGCAGTTTATATCAGCGACGTGAATGGCGATGGCATTGGCGATATTCTTACTGCGAATTTTACGGGCAACTCCGTTTCTGTTTTTAATGGCACTCCATTTCCAACAACAGTAACAACCGTTGCTCCTGCAAAGAACGCATTAAACATATCTCCCGCAACAACAGTGCAGGTGACGTTTTCAGCAGCAATGCAGACAAGTTCGTTTAACGATACAACATCATTTATCGTAAGCGGTATTACGAGTGGAAGACATCATGGAACATTCTCATTCACCAACGGAAATACTGTTGCAACATTTACACCAACCATTGCCTTCAAGAAAGGCGAGGTGGTTGCTGTCGACATTACAAGCAATGTAAAAAATGCAAGCAATATTGCCATAACTCCGTTTGTATCCCAGTTCACGGTGAGCGTTACTGGTAGCCAAGGCGCGTTTGCTACGAAAGTTGATTACACACCGGCAAATGGTCCAATTTCTATATTTGCAAGTGATGTCGATGGCGACGGTGATGCTGATTTACTCGTTGCGAATAATAGTTCCGTTTCTGTCTCCGTATTGAAGAACAATGGTAATGGAACGTTTGCAGCGAAAGTGGATTACACAACCGGAAGCGGGCCTTCTTCTGTGTATGCAACTGATATCGACGGCGATGGCGATGCTGATATTCTTGTTGTGAATTTTGTTCCCAATACTGTTTCTGTTCTCAAGAACAATGGAGACGGAACGTTTGTAGCGAAAGTGGATTATGCAACGGGAAATTATCCGCAATCCGTGTATGCGAGTGATGTCGATAACGACGGCGATGCGGATGTGCTCACTGCCAACTATAATTCAGCAACTGTTTCCTTGTTGAAGAACAATGGTGATGGAACGTTTGCTGCGAAAGTAGATTATACAACAGGAAGCACTCCACAATCTGTGTATGCGAGTGACGTCGATGGTGATGGCGATGATGATATATTGGTTGCAAACTATAGTCCCAATACTATTTCCGTCTTGGCTAACAATGGAGATGGAACATTTGCAACGAAAGTAGATTATACAACGGGAACTCATCCATATTCCGTGTATGCGAGTGATGCCGATGGTGATGGCGATGCCGACGTGTTTACTGCGAACTATAATTCTTCTACTGTTTCCGTGTTGAAGAACAACGGCAATGGAACATTCGCAGCCAAAGTGGATTACACAGCTGGAAGCTATGTATTTTCTGTTTTTGTGAACGATATCGATGGTGATGGTGATGGCGATCTTCTCGCTGCAAACGCCAATTCCTCATCTGTTTCCATATTTAAGAACAATGGAGATGGAACGTTTGCAACGAAAGTAGATTACACTACTGCGAGTGGTCCAAAATCTGTGTATGCAAGTGATGTCGATGGAGACGGCGATGCAGATGTACTCACCGCGAATAATTATTCAAATACTGTTTCTGTATTAAAAAACATCAACGGCACTTTAACGGCAACAGCAGGAACAAATGGAACAATATCCCCTTCCGGTTCGGTTGTGGTTACGTTGAGCGGTGCAAATCAATCCTTCACCATAACTCCTAATACGGGGTATCATATTGATAGTGTAATCGTAGATGATGTGAAAGTAGATTCGACAACGAGTTATACATTCAATAATGTAACAGCGAACCATACGATACGAGCATTGTTTGCAATCAATACGTACACGCTTACCATTAATGCAACAAACGGAAGTGTAGCAAGTACTCCTGATGAAGAAACGTACGAACATGGCACAGATGTAATCTTATCCGCAACACCATCAACAGGGTATCACTTTGTTGATTGGAGCGGTGATGTAACAGGTATAGAAAACCCCGATACACTCACCATGGATGATGATAAAGAAGTGACAGCAAACTTTGCCATCAATACCTACACACTTACAGTGAATGCAGAGAACGGCAGCGTAACGGTTACTCCCGACCAGAATGATTACGACCACGGCACCGAAGTAATATTATCAGCTACGCCGGAAACAGGATACCACTTTGTTGATTGGAGCGGCAATGTAATAGGAACAGAAAATCCTGATACACTCACAATGGATGAAGACAAGGATGTTACAGCAAACTTTGCCATCAATGTTTATGCACTCACGGTGAACTCAGCAAACGGCACTGTAACAAGAGACCCGGAGCAGGAGACGTATGAACACGGCACAGAAGTTGAGTTAACAGCAACACCGGAAACTGGTTATCATTTTGTTGAATGGTTTGATGGTGAAATTTCTTCAACAGATAATCCAAAGACTGTAACAATGACCGATGAGATGACAATTACAGCAACGTTTGCAATCAATACATACACACTTACCGTCAGTGCAGGTGATAATGGTACCGTAACACCGGCAACAACAACAGTTGATTATGGTACATCGCAATCATTTACAATTGCACCAAGTACGGGGTATCATATTGACAGCGTGTTCGTTGATGATGTATTTGTTGATTCAACAGTCAGTTACACATTTGATAATGTAACAGAAGACCATACACTTTCCGCAGTGTTTGCAATCAATGCGTACGTTATTACAGTAACAGCAGGGGAAGGCGGTTCGGTATCGCCATCAACAAACGTTACATTGAATTACGGAAGCAGTCAAACCTTTACAATATCAGCAGCCGCGAATTACGAGATTGACAGCGTACTCGTTGACGGTGTAAAAATGGATTCAACTACAAGTTACACTTTTGACAATATAACAGAGAGCCATTCTCTTCTTGTGAAATTCAGAGATGTACAGAAATTCCGTACGTTTAAAGAATCAGTGACAGACTTTACCGCCAAAACCGTAAAGTTAGCATACAAGAAAGGAAAACTTGTTGCGCCGCCAAATATGATGACTACGCTTGAAAATGTATTTGCAAAACAAGTACCGAAAACGGGAAGAACATTTCTCGGTGTATCGCAGGGAACAAATAAAGATTCCGCCAAAGTGTATGCATGGATTGGTATCAAGAAAGCCGCAGATTTAGCGAAAGGATTTAAGGCGGTACATTCAGGGCAATCCTATCCATTAGATTATTTGCGCGACGCGGTGAAAGGAACAAAGAAAAAACTTTCAAAAGTGCTCAAGTTTGAAACGAAATATGATAATCCGGCAATGGCACAAGGTATTTTACTGAAACTGAATATTCTTGCCAGCGATAGCGGAGTAACTCCAAAAGGATTTGGTACACTTGTTCTTGACACAACGATTGCACTTGCCGGTCGTGAGATGAAAGGACAAACACTGACACAGGTTGCAAATTATTATGATAGCATAATGACATACTGGTATCGATTTAGTATAGATTCGTTAACTGATTATCAGCAACTTGGGAATTTTGCAACCATCGTACTTAAACGCATCAATGACGGATTTTACAGCGCCATTGATACCGCAGTTGCAACGAGAAATTATACGATAGATTCTGCATTCGTTGCAGCAAAGAAAGTCTATGCGGTTACCTTGCTTGGAACCGTTGCACCTCCTGCAGTTCGTGTTGTAAAACGCTTACCAAATACAAGGACGGTTGAATTAAATTCATATCAGCAATTGAGAAATGCAGCACCTTCTTCATTTGAATTGTTGCAAAACTATCCCAATCCGTTTAATCCAACAACGGCAATCAGCTTTCAGCTTTCAGCAGTCAGCAATGTTACGTTGAAAGTGTACGATGTACTTGGAAGAGAAGTTGCAACGTTGTTAAAAAATGAAACGATGGATGATGGTGAACATGAGATACAGTTCGATGCCGCGAACCTTTCTTCGGGATTGTATTTCTATAAATTATCTACGGAGACATTTACTGCAACAAAGAAGATGGTATTGATGAAATAACAAAAAATAATTACGTCATAACAAACTCACTCAAAGCCCGATGGTAGCAATACTGTCGGGCTTTTTTGTTTTCTGTTGTTCCTTTTTCTTAAATTCATCGCCATATTTTTACAAACATTAAGTTGCAACATTATATTTATTACATACTGCTTCCGTTGCTGTGTGCGGCGAATATACTATTTTCGCAGCAGCAACTTCGCTTTGAGCATATAACCACTGCACAAGGGTTATCGCAGAATTCTGTCAATTGTATTTTTCAGGACCGAAACGGTTTTCTCTGGTTTGGTACAAAAGTAGGGTTGAATCGTTATGACGGATTAAGTTTCACTGTCTTCAAATCGCAGCCCAACGATTCCACCACGCTTTCTGATAATCATATCACTGCGATAAGCGAAGACCGCGAAGGATATTTATGGATTGGCACTACCAATGGATTAAACTGTTTCAATCCCTTGACCGGAAAAGTGAAACGGTATGTACTCAATGATACAAACAACGACCCCATACATGAAAATTATATCAATGTAATTTTTGTTGATACTGCTTCTGCTTTTACCAATTACAACAAAGTAAAAGTGATCTGGATTGGATTCCGGTCTTATGGATTAACGAAGTTAGTGATTGAAGGAGACTATGAATCATCTTTTCATTATCGTCATTCTCCTGATGACAAAAATAGTATTAGCGATAATTCAATTCAATCTATTTATTGTGATGCACAGGGAACGCTCTGGATCGGAACGAACGCAAATTCATTAGAACAGTTTGTTCCTTCAACAAATTCATTTATTCATAACTACGTTGATGAAAATAGAAGCGCTCAATGCGTGGTCAATGCATTATTTACCGATTCACGAAAAAGAACATGGGCAGCAGTTTTTAATCGCGGTATTTTTCAAATTAAGTTTGATAGTAACGCTCAAGAGGGTAATACCAAAAAAGCAAAATTTATTCCGATTCAAGCCAGTACCAGTGAAAATATTTTATCGTCGCGATTTCCTTTTTCAATTGATGAAGATAGTTTTGGAAATATTTGGGTTGGATATCTCCATTATGGTCTTGATAAATTTGAACTGAATGCAAATGGTTTATATACCATTTCACATTTTAGTCCCGATAAAAATAATAATTCAAGTTTGAGTGATTTTGATATTCGCACACTCCTCATTGACAGGAGTAATATTCTTTGGGCAGGCGGCGGTTATTACGGCATAAACAAGGCACCATTGCAAAATCAAATTTCTCTGTATGTGCATAATCCTTCCGATGTGCATTCATTACCAGGTAAAAGTATTCGCGGAATATTTGAATTACACGATGGAACAATTTTAGTCGGAGGATATGCGGAATTAACTTCGCTTGAGAGAAACGACTATTATACAACAAATGAGAATGTGAAACACAATGCATCCGGCATTCAACAGAGCGGAGCAATGAACGTTTATGCAATTGTTTCGGATCCTTTGTACCCTGATAGCATTCTCTGGCTTGCTTCAGAGGGGGATGGATTACTACGGTATTCAATTTCTAATAATCGTTCAACGAAATTTCTTCCTCGCGCAAATGATCCCAATGCGCTTAATAGTGTTTACGTGTTCGCATTGTATCCGGAAAAGGATGGGAATTTATGGATTGGAACGTGGAATGGATTACAACGGCTTGATGTGAAGAATCTGCAATCACCAAAGTTTATATCTTACGTACACGATGCAGATAATCCAAAGAGTATGAGTACGGGAATCGTTTGTTGTATTACAAAAGCATCGTCGGGTATTCTCTGGGTTGGAAGTAATGACGGAGGTGTTAATGCAATACGTCCCGATAAACCCAATGAATTTATTCACTATGTTCACAATCCCAAAGATTCAACCAGCATCAGCAATAATGATGTGAGATGTATCATTGAGGATAAGAAAGGAAGAATGTGGTTTGGAACTCAAGGAGGGGGACTAAATCTTTTACTTCCCGATGGAAAATCATTTAAACATTTTCTGGAAACAGACGGACTTCCGAGTAATATACTCTATGGTATTTTGGAAGATTCAAGCGGCAATCTCTGGTTGAGTACAAATAAGGGAATTTCGCGATTTACTCCGTCAACAAATGAGTTTTGGAATTTAACTCCGAAAGACGGTTTGCAGGATTTTGAATTTAATACGGGTTCATATTATAAATGCAAGCACGGCGAAATGTTTTTTGGCGGCATCAACGGAATGAATTCATTTTTTCCGGAGAAATTGAATCGCAATACACATATTCCCCCCGTTCATATTACTTCCATAAACATTTTTGGAAAAGAAATTTCTTCGGAACGACTTCTCGCTTCAACACCATTAAGACTTGCTTACAATGAAGATGTTCTCTCGTTCGAGTTTATTGCTCTCGATTATTTTTCGCCGCATAAAAATCAATACAAATATAAAATGGATGGCATTGATAAAGAGTGGATATATGCGGAAACAAGGCGTTTTGTAACCTATTCGCACATCCCCCCGGGAGAATATCGGTTTCAGGTGAAAGGTTCGAACAATGACGGCGTATGGAACGAACAGTCTGCTTCAATAACATTTATCATTTATCCGCCGTACTGGGGAACGTGGTGGTTCCAGTCTTTTTTAGTGTTGGTTATTCTTTTGAGTATCGGAGGAACAATCAGATATCTTGAAATGAAAAAGGTGCAGGAAAAAATCAATGCAATGGAAAAAGAAAATGCATTGGAAAAAGAACGCCTGCGCATTTCTCAGGATATGCACGATGATATTGGTTCACGTCTTACTTCTATTGGATTGATGAGCGAACTTTCCAAACGCAATATTCATAATAGTGAAAAACTACAGCATCAATTGAGTGACATTGCAGAAGCAGCAAATGATGTAGTAACTTCATTTGATGAAATTGTATGGGCGGTCAATCCGAAATATGATACGTTGGAAAACGTAGTAGATTATCTTTCAGAATACGCATCGAATTATACGGAGAAAGCGGAATTGGAGTGTGCACTTGATATTCCGTCATTGCTGCCGAGAGCGAAAATCTCTGCCGAAATACGCCATAATATTTTTATGATTCTGAAAGAGAGTTTGAATAATGTGGTGAAATATGCAGATGCATCAGAAGTTACACTGCGCTTTCAACTTGCACAAAATATATTTTCATTAGAAATACAAGATGATGGAAAAGGATTTATTCCGGCAGAAGTTAAAAAATTCAACAATGGACTTATGAATATGAGTAAGCGTATGGAAGAAGTAGGAGGAGTATGCGTTATTGAAAGTGAACCGGATAAAGGAACATATATAAAAATTTCTGTTCCGCTTTAATTCATTTCATTATTCAGTATCCACCGTTTTCTTTTCTCATAAAGGAAATAAAAAATCATCCATTTGGTCTATGGCAATTATTCATAAAGTCAAGTATATTTGTCTAACAATAATGAGTGAAAATAAATGGTAATTCGAGTAGCAATAGTAGAAGACGACGAAAAAATTCGGGAGAGTTTAGTTATGTTGATAGAAGACACTCCGGGATTTCGTTGTGTAGGTGCGTATGAAAGTGCAGAAGATGCATTGTCCGATTTTCGCAATAAAGATGCAGATGTGGTTCTGATGGATATTAATTTACCGGCAATGAACGGAGTGGAATGTGTACGAAAACTCAAAGCAGTAAAACCGAAACTGGAAATTTGTATGCTCACGGTCTATGAAGACGCAGAAAAAATATTCTCATCACTCGAAGCAGGAGCAACAGGATATTTGTTGAAACGCACTTCTCCTGAACAACTTCTTCAAGGAATCCGCGACACATTTGAGGGGGGTTCGCCAATGTCAAGTCAGATTGCGAGAAAAGTAGTACAGCGATTCAAGGAGGAACATCAAAAAAGTGAAGACGAAGTTGAATTGAGTGAACGCGAGCGCGAAATTCTCAATTTGCTTGTGAAGGGGAAACGCTATAAAGAAATAGGCGCATCATTGTTTATTAGTCCAAGTACGGTGCATAGTCACCTCCACAATATTTATGAAAAGTTACACGTTCGTTCCCGCAGCGAAGCGATTGTTAGATATATGAAAAAATAAGTCTTGTCATAACGAATCTCTCATAAACAGCCCGATGGAAGAAATTCTCTCGGGCTGTTTATTTTTCTATAATAAAATTGTATAATTTTCTGCCACATTTTTAGTGTAAATAATACGAAGAATGAAATTATACCGTTTAATTTTGCTGTGTGGAATTTTAATCTGCAATAATGCTATTGCACAGGAACGGTGCGATATACCTCCTTTGCAGCAATCAGCAGATGGTATTACTATTTCTAACGTAGTAATTAATGAAAAAAGCAACAGTGTGTTTCTTGCGCCGAATACAAAGTTTCGTGTTTCATTGCAATACACTATTTATGATTGTTCCTGCCCCAATTGTATAGACCAGATTTTAGTTGGTTTTTTTCACCAGGATAATCCACACTGCATTTACAACGGCACACCGAAATGCGATGGTGATACCGGAAATGCAACAATTGAATTTGTAACACCTTCGATGCATGGAACATATTTTCTTGTATTCAAGCGTTCGCAAAATTATGATTGTGAAGATGTGTGGTGGGAATACACACGCCCTGATTTTCATTCTTCTTTCATCGCTTCTATTATTGTCGGCTCACCTGTTGCGCCCACTATCATTGCACATAATGTAAAGAACATCAGTGCATCGTTTGCAACGATTGAAGGAATTGTGAATGCAAATAATTTTTCTTCTACTGCCGCTGTTCTCTTTGGCACGCTTCCAAACATCTATACAGATACAGTGAGTATTTTACCTTGTCCGATATTGGGGAATAAAAACATCACCGTCACTGCGAATCTCACAGGACTTCAGCAACGGCTAAAATATTTTTATAAATTGATGATCACAAATGTTGGTGGAACTATATCATCGAAGGAAGCATCATTTACGACAAATACTGAATCCATACTGCACCATACGATAGAGCATTCAATTCGAGATTCTTCTGAAAATAAACAATTTAAACTATCTGATGAACCAACAACGAATACGATTCCTATTATTTCACGTCTTGAGCCTGGAGCAGCATCAAATGAATCGCCAATTGTCATACATGGAAAAAACTTCCATCCATTTCCCGATAGCAATATAGTTTATTTCGGTATAGTACGAGGCACAATTCTCTCTGCAAGCAAGGAATCGCTTCGTGTACAAGTGCCATTTGGTGCGATGTACGCTCCCGTTGCTGTTTCTGTTCGCGGATACACTGCATATTCACACACGCTCTTTTATCCGCTTGCGAATGAACACTGGCAATTTGAGCCATCGTCATTTGATGCACAGTCGTTTCTTCCCATTGATAGCGTTCCTTATGGCATTGCTGTCGGAGATGTGAATAATGATGGAAAGATTGATTGCGCAGTTTCCTATCGTTTTGAAAAACATATTACCATCTTCATTAACCAATCTTCTACAGGAAATGCAAGTGCAACGCAATTCTCGAGACGGTTCGATATTCCCATTGATGCACCGGCTTCAAATATTTCTATTGCGGATATCAACAGTGATGGTATGCTCGATATACTTGTTACACATTTGTGGTTCAATGCAGCGAAAGAAGAGAACAGAATTACCCTTGTACAGAATATAGGAAGCAATAATTCCTTTTTTGATGTTCATTCGTTTGCAACGCCCATCACTATTCCGTTGGCTGCGGGAACAACTTCTGTTGTTGTTTCCGATGTGAATGTAGATGGAATGCCGGATATTATTGCCGGAAGTGTTTTAAGAAATGTTATTACGATACTCCAAAATATTCATCGTGCAGGAACATTGAGTGCTTCTTCATTTTCGATTCCAATAGAAGTTGTTACAGGATTTGAATATGGCAATGTTGTTGTGTGCGATATTGATAATGATGCACGTCCCGAACTTATAGTGCCGAATCAAAATGAAAATACATTTGTCATCTTTCAAAATGTTTCCATAGGTAGTGTACTCACCGGCGCATCATTCTTTCGTAAATACAATAAATCAACGCGGGAAAAACCGATATATGTTCTCTGTGCAGATTTTGACAATGATGGTTGGAACGATATTGCGGTCTTCAATGAAATAGCGAAATCCGTGCAGGTTTTTCGTAATGAAAGTAAGAGTGGACTGAGTTTTTCTGATTTTTGTTCTACTTCACTCTCCGCAATACCGGAGGCGCCGATGGTGTACGATATTGATGGCGATGGAAAACTTGATATTCTTTTTCCGACGTGGCAGCAAACACCGGATATTCATCTCTCGTATAACATCAGCGTACTGCATAATATTACTAAACCGGGTTTACTATGGTTTGCTGAAAAGTCCATTATCAAAAATAAATTCGGTAGAACTTCCATTGCTATTGCTGATTGCGATAATGATGGATTGGTTGATATACTTGGCATTGAAAATAGTTCTGCAACATTGTATGTATTGCACAATACCGGTCCTGCCAGAACAAATTGGATGTTCATTGGTTTTCTCATACTTATTTTATTTGCAGGCGTTGGCGGCATTGGTTGGTTTGTTGCGCATCGTCGTTTGATGCGTCGTGTGAAATTATTAGAAGCTGAGCAACAACTTCTTCATGAGCGGGAACGTATTTCTCATGATTTACATGATGAAGTCGGTTCAGCATTAACGAAGATTGTTATTCTCAGTGAACTTGGTTTGAGCAAGAGTGATGATGCGACGAAAGAAGAATTGCAACGTATTCGTCAATCGTCTGCAGAAATTGTGAATACGATGCGCGAAATTATATGGGCAGTCAATCCGAAGAATGATACGCTGCGCAATTTTGCAGAATATCTTCGCGAATATGTCGGCGATTATTTTGAATCAACACCGATTGAAATTACTTTTTGCTACCCTGAGAATTTTCCGGATGTTCCACTCACGGGAGAATTTCGTCGTAGTTTCTTTTTAGTATTGAAAGAAGCGGTGCATAATATTGTAAAACACTCACACGCAACGAAAGTATCTGTATCAATTGCGCTACACGGCAATGAAATGGAAATGTGGATTGAAGATAATGGCGCTGGTATTCCCAATGAAATCCGTTTCAAGTTTACTAATGGTATTGAAAGTATGAGGAAGAGAATAAAAACAATCGGTGGTCTATTGACTATTGAAACAGCAGAAGGAATGGGAACGCGAGTGATTGCTCGGGTGAACATTGCGTAAGGACAGCGCAACGATATTGTTTCGGAACGGTGTATTGAGTCCGATAGAACAAATGTTCTATTGCATCGCAGAGAAAACAATCATATTTTTAACACAAAAGATTACTATGCTATGGATATTTGTACTGCAATTGTAGAAGATGATGCCGCTATCCGTGAAGGATTGGCGGCAATGCTCAATCGTTCGCCGGGATTCCGATGCATTGGTACGTATGGAAGCGGAGAAGAAGCGATTGCACAACTACCGGGCAATGATGCTGATGTAGTGCTGATGGATATTCATTTACTAAAAATGACGGGTATTGAATGTGTCTTTCATCTGAAACAGCAATATCCTGCACTGGAAATTATGATGCTATCATCATTCGGGAATGAAGAATACATACTCGATTCACTCACCGCAGGTGCAACGGGATATATTCTCAAACAATCTACTTCGGAACAAATACTTGATGCAATACGCGAACTGCATAATGGCGGTTCACCGATGTCCCGTAGTATTGCCCGCCGTGTCGTACAGCAATTTCAGCAAAAAGCAAAAAGTAGCGATAAGCAATTAACCCCACGCGAAGAAGAAATACTTTCTTTTCTTTCGAAAGGATTACGCTACAAAGAAATTGCAGGAAAGTTATTTATCTCCACAAATACCGTGCGCAATCATATTCATATCATTTATGAAAAATTGCACGTTACCTCCCGCACAGAAGCAGTAGTGATGTATATGAAGAAATAATAAATATAGAAATGATATTGAATCCTGTCAGGAGAGGATTCATTTCGGAGCCCGTCGGATGAAATAGTCGGCGGGCTTTTTAGTTTTTGTGCAGATGAACATAATACAGTTGTACGGTACTGCAAAATGAAAATTTGTATTTGTACAATTATTTCCTAAATTCTCCCTGACTTTTTTCGATGCTACTAATGTGAACGGTTTATTGCGTATAGTTTTAGTTACAATACTATTCGTTCTGTTTTTCGGAAAAATTTTTTCTGAACAGAGAACGCAATCTTTTCTTTTATCTTCGCAGTATAAAATAGATATGTGGGGAATAGATGAGGGGCTTCCGCAAAACAGTGTGCTGGCAATTGTACAAACACCAGATGGGTTTCTTTGGTTCGGTACGTATGGTGGTCTTGCACGTTTCGATGGCGTGAAAGTCAACGTCTATAATCGGAGCAATACTACAGCAATGCTCTCGGACAGAATATTATGTTTGCTCGTTGACAGAGAGGGGACATTATGGATAGGCACAGAAAATGGCGGCGTTATGACTTTTCGCGATGGGGTGTTTTCTGTGTTCACGAAGAACAATGGATTAGCGGATAATGCCGTGTCTACTATCGTAGAGGATAGCAGCGGCAGAATTTGGTTCAGCCATGAAAAAAATACTCTTTCAAAATATGAGAATGGAACGTTTACAACATATTCTTTTGATGATAGTGTTTCATCAAATTATTATATTGCCGTCTCAGACAAGGGAAATCTTCTTTACATATCAAATCAAAAAATGTTCTCCTATGAGAGCGGCGCATTTCATTATTCTCCGTCGCCATTTATTCACGCCGATTTGAATATTAGTAATAAACCGGTGTGGGACAGGCGAGGAAATTGCTGGATAACAACAAGCCGCGGATTATATAAATTTCCGAGCGGCGATATGCGCAAACCGTATAAGGAGGAAGGAGCATTTACTTCCAAATATTTTTATTCCATGCTCGTTGATTCAAAAAATAATTTGTGGGTTGCAACGAAAAAAGATTTCTGCCGTTATGATTCAGCTTCCTCTACGTCATTTTCAGATATAGATATCATGTTGCGCAACAAAATAATTGTTCTTTTTGAGGACAGGGAAGAAAACTTATGGCTCGGAACAAACACCGGAGGATTGATACGGTTGCGAAAAATTCCTTTCACCGTTTTTTCTGTACATAAATCCGGAGCGGTGAATAATATTACCTCGATTACGCAGTTGAAGAACGGAGCTATTACGTATGGATTAAACTGCAGCGGTTTTGGTGTCATCATCAACGATACAATAAATGCAGTTCATTCGCTTCGGGATGAGATAAATAATTGTGTGTGGTCGTTGTTTGAAAGCTCTCAGGGAATATTCTGGATGGGAACGTGGGGAGGAGGCTTGTATCAATGCAGACTCAATGAACGTTCTGCACTTGTCTCCATTGCAAAAGAAACACACATCCCATCTGTAACAGTTATTGCGATATACGAAGACAGAAAAAAAACAATGTGGTTCGGTACGTATAACGATGGATTATTTCAGTTACGCAATGATTCTGTTGCACGGTATTCCATCGCAAATGGATTGTGCGACAATGATGTCCGTACGATTCTCGAAGATAGACACGGGGATTTATGGATTGGAACATCGAACGGATTAAGCAAATTCAGCGAGCATAAATTTACAACGTACACGACATCGAATGGTTTATCTATCAATGCCATTCGCACACTGTACGAAGATGCCGATGGTGTGTTGTGGATTGGCACGTACGGCGGCGGATTGAACAGATTTGAAAACGGAAAGTTTTTTTCCATTACAACAAAGGAAGGATTGTTTGATAATCTCGTTTCGCATATACTCGAAGATGATAGCGGATATTTCTGGATGGGGTGCAATCGCGGAATTTTTCGTGTTGCAAAACAGGAACTGAATGATATTGCACACGGAAAACGTACAACTGTTTCATCTGTAGCATTTGGCAAAGACCATGGGTTACTCAATGTGGAAACGAATGGCGGATTTCAACCCAATGCGTTAAAAACTTCTGATGGAAGACTGTGGTTTCCTACGGTTGAGGGTGTTGCGTGTATTCATCCGGAAGATGTAAAATTGAATACAACAATTATTCCCGTGGTGATAGAAAAAATATATGTTGACCAACAAGAAATTGCAATTTCTCAATCACTGTCCATCGGACCGGAACAGCATACCATTGTCATAACATACACGGCGCCGAGTTTTATAGAATCGAAAAAAGTGCAGTTCAAGTATCAACTTATCGGTTACGACGAACAATGGATTGATGCTGCAACACGGCGCGAAGCATATTATACAGAACTCCCCGGCGGTGATTATAAATTTATAGTTATCGCGGCGAACAGTGATGGTATCTGGAACAACGTCGGCACTTCTCTTTCTTTTACCATTATTCCGCAATTCTGGAAAACAACATGGTTTATTTTTTTAATTGCGGGTTCATTTATGTGTATCGCTTTTATTCTTTACCACTCGCGGAGTATTCATTCTCAACGCGCTAAATTAGAGCAGGAATTATTTTCGCGTCGTTTATTGGAAAGCCATGAAGAGGAACGTAAACGCATTGCATCGGAATTACACGACAGTATCGGACAGGATTTATTAGTGATTAAAAACAGAATTTATCTTGCAATGGATGCGGAAAGTGACCCGCAGCAATCGAGAAAACAAATGGAAATTATTTCTGCAACAGCATCGAAAACGCTGAAAGAGTTACGTGAAATTGCACACAACCTTCGTCCGTATGAACTTGACCGACTCGGTTTAACAGAAGCATTGAACGAAATGATTGCAGCAATTCAGGATGCTTCTGCAATACAATTTATTTCTGAAATTGACGAGATGGAACACCTTTTTAATAGTGAGGAAGAAACACACTTCTTCCGTATTGTGCAGGAAATTCTTAATAATATTCTGAAACATTCCGAAGCAAAGGAGGTGTTCATAATGATTCATAAAAGAGAAACGGTTGTTACCATTGCAGTACGCGATAATGGAAAAGGATTTGATTATCAACATACAATGCAACAAAAAGCGAATATGCTCGGCATTGGAATTTCGGGATTACAGGAACGTGTGCGTTTGTTCAAAGGAACATTCGATTTACAATCTTCACCCGATAAAGGAACACACATTCACATATCATTACCAATTCAACAACACGCATAATGGAAAACATTTCGATACTTATTGCAGACGACCACCCGATGTTTCGTTTCGGATTGCGCGAGACGATTGAGAAAATGAACAACCTTCATACCATTTATGAAGCAGAAGATGGAGCATCTGCGTTGCGCATCATAGAAGAAAGGCATCCGGCTCTGGCAATTCTCGATATTGAAATGCCAAAGATGAATGGTTTGGAAATTGCAAAAATTATTCAGCAAAAAAATCTTCCTTGCGATGTCATTATACTGACGATGTATGACAAAGAAAATATGTTTAACAAAGCAATGGATGCGGGAGTAATGGGCTACGTGCTGAAAGAAAATGCAACGCGTGAAATTCAAAACTGTATCACGGCGGTTCTCAATGGCAATCATTTTGTGTGTCCCTTGCTTTCTGAATTTCTCTTGCGACGCAAAAACAGAACCGCAATCGGTATGCAAAAAGGTGAAGGAATAATGAGTCTTACCGAAATGGAAAGAAAAGTATTCTCGTACATTGCTGAAATGAAAACTACTGATGATATCGCGCAGGAATTATTTATCAGTTCAAGAACAGTTGAAACTCACCGCCATAACATTTGCTCGAAACTCAATATTCACGGAGCAAATGCACTTCTCAAATTTATCCATAATAATAAGCCCATTTTGTAGATTATTCTTTTATGCGGGAAAAACATTTGTGGCGTGAGGACTTTTCCGCGTTTTAAATTCAACTCTTTCATTTTAAATTCCAATACATATTCCGGATAGATACATCTCTTTATGTATTAAGGAATTATTCACAATGCAGATGAACTAAATCTGTAGCTCACCCTCAAAATACATTACAAATCCACACTCTCCTACGTGTTTCCACGTAGTAAAATACGTATGAATACGTATTTACTTTAATCCCTCCAAACTATAAATTATATACCGATTTTATTTTTGAATGATAGATATAATGCATATAAAAACATCCGTTTTAATAGCAGATGACAACAACGCAATGCGCGAAGTGATAAGGAAGTTCACGGAAAAATACTTCGAAAGTATTTACGAATGTTCCGACGGCGGCGAAGCGATTCAGTGTTTTTATACGCATCAGCCCGATTTGGTTTTGATGGATATAAAAATGAAACCGATGGATGGCATTACAGCAACGCAACACATCATTCAGCATTTCCCTTCTGCAAAAATTATTATTGTTACCGACTACGGTAATGAATCGCTGCGCAATGCCGCCACAAAAGCAGGAGCCGTTGGATATATCCTGAAAGAAAATTTGCAAGAGTTAAATACATTATTTCTCAACCACAATACCGCACAATCAAGTTTTTTAAATTAAATAACTGTTACGTTACATCTCTACACACTAACTAATAATCACTATGAAAAACTCTATCTTATTTATTTTCGTATTGCTCATTGCAGCAATTTCCGGTTATCAATCATTTGGTCAAACCACTTCTGTTCAGGGAGTATTGCGCGACCCGCAAGGTCGTTCGGTGGACGATGGAACGTACTCATTAACGTTTAAACTCTATACTGTTTCAACTGGCGGAACAGCGTTTTGGGAAGAAACACAATCAAATGTTGCAGTTTCACACGGTGTATTTTCGGTGAAGTTGGGCGCAATCAGTCCGATTACGGATCTCAGCGCGACACAAACATATTATCTCGGCGTAACTGCGCCGGGCGCGGGCGAGTTATTGCCGCGTGTCGAATTAACCAAAACATTTGCCGCCAATACCGCCGGCTCTGTTACCGGCACAAGCAACGTTGTTCCTTCAAGCGGGAATGTTGGAATCGGGACGCTGACGCCCGTTTCCAAATTGGAAGTTTTGGGAGATGTAAAAATAAGTTCCGGCGGAAAACTCTACTTCCCCGATAACACATTTATTGAAAGTGCGCAAAGCGGAACGGCAGAACAGGTAACTGCTTCCGGCGATGTAAATGTTATTGCCGATAACGATAACAACGGAAGCGGAAGTGTTATATTAAAAACAGGAGACACCGAACGTATGCGTATAAATAACAACGGAAATTTCACTTTCCCAACGACATCAAATATGTCCGCGTTTCCTGCAGGAATGATTATGTTATGGTACGGGACGGTTGGTTCCATTCCATCAGGATGGGCGCTCTGCAACGGAGCAAACGGAACGCCGGATTTACGTGATAGATTTGTTGTCGGCGCCGGTTCAGCATACGCATTAAGTGCAACAGGCGGAGCCAACACCGTTGCATTAACTACAAACGAAATGCCTTCGCATGGTCATAGCGTTAGTGACCCGGGACATACACATGGAGTATTTACTCCGGGAGGTTCTGGAACTGCTTTGGCAAGTTCTGCTATTGCCGCTGGCTATGGTGGAAATCACGCAATCATACAAACCGGTTATACGGGAGTAGGCATAAACGGTGCAGGAGGGAATGCCGCACACGAAAACAGGCCTCCGTATTACGCATTGTACTATATTATGCGTGTACAAAATTAATGAGTGGATTACTAGGCGAAACTTCAGAAATTGGAAAATAAGTAAATTATAGAAACAATTTTTTTTTAATAACAATTTAAACAACTACTCTTATGCAAAACTCAATTAAATATTTTAATCTTATGTTATTTTTCTTGTTGGTTCTTTTCCAACAAAATATGAATTCACAAACCACTTCTGTGCAAGGAGTGTTGCGCGACCTTGTTGGTCGTTCTGTTGATGATGGCAATTATGAACTTACGTTTAAGTTATACACGGTTTCGACTGGCGGCACTGCATTTTGGACTGAAACACAATCCAGTGTTGCAGTTTCCAGTGGAGTGTTTTCCGCGAAGTTAGGTACCGTAACTCCGATTACAAATATCAGTGCAACACAAACATACTATCTTGGCGTAACAACACCCGGCGGCGGAGAAATGATACCGCGCATTGAATTGACAAAATCATTTTCTGCAATGTCGTCTTTATCTGTAACAAATGCAGGTGATGCAAATATTGTTGGTAATGATGATAACAGTGGAAGCGGTGATATTGTTATGAAGACCGGCAATACAGAACGAATACGTATTGCAAATAATAATGGTGAGGTTCTTGTTGGTTCACCAACGAAAGGAATTAAGATGTTCAACTGGGGAGGTTTCGCTGACCTTATGTCGGTTGGTACGAAATTATCTCTCAATCATAGCGGGAATAATGATGTGCTTGCGAATGTAGGTGGAGGGAATTTCGGAATTGGGACAAGCACACCTTCTTCCAAATTAGAAGTGAATGGCGATATACGGCTTACTTCCGGAGGGACAGGCAAACTGTATTTTCCCGATGGCACATCATTCAGCTCGGCGGCTATGGGAGGAAGCGCTTCATCATTGAGCAACCTTGCAGATGCGCCGATTACTGCTGACGGAAACAACGATGGTTCCGGTAGTATCGTGATGAATACAGGTGCGTCGGAAAGATTGAGAATTGCAAACAATGGCAACGTCGGCATCGGAACGACGGCTCCCCAAGAGAAGTTGGATGTAGCAGGAAATGCTACTATTCAAGGTTCAGATTTTAAGTTTGGAACAAATGATGGCAGACCGATTGGAACCAAAACGGGGCAACGGGCTTTTGTTCATACTACGGCGGGAGATAGACTCGTCATCAATTGGGATGGTGACTTTGAGGGTGGAACCTCCATTGGCGGCGTGGGCTCTGACAATCTGTTTGTCAGTGCCGCAACGAACGGCAACATCGGCATCGGAACTTTAACCCCATCACAGAGACTTGAACTCTATAACGGAAAGATGTTAATAAACGGTGACGGCGGCGGGGATGCAGGTTCGGGTGCAACACTTGGTATCACTTCAAGTAACACAAATAAGCCCTATCTAACCGTAGTAAATGCCACAAACTCTTCTCTCAGCATAGGCGCTGACCAAAACGCGGCAATCTTTGGATGGGATGCCAACGCTCAGAATTTAGAGTTTAGAAGAAATGTAACCTATGGTTCATTCCCGAATACGGGAAATGTTGCAATGACGATTCTCGGTAGCAACGGCAACGTTGGTATTGGAGTAACAAATCCCTCGAACAAACTTTCCGTAGCAAACGATATAGGTACAGACGCATTCTTTGTGGGCAATGATGCAAAGATTCTTGATATTAATGTGGCAAACATTTTTGGTATTTATGGCCAAGCTGATGCCTATTGGGGTGGTTTCAAGTTGGGTCAGACAGGACCAACGGTGAAGGGTTCTACTAATTGGCTGGAGATGTCCAATGTTACTACGGCAAAAATATGGGGTACGGATGCAGGTCGTACAGCATTTCAAATTGGCAACACGACTGGTCTGGCTAGAATCTGGGAAATTTCTGTTGGCGGTTCAAATAATCCAGCCGCTCAGGGAGGAAATGGTGGGTTCTATATCTATGATGTAAGCGCCGGTACAAACCGGATGTACATTGATGCCAGTGGAGGTATTGTCCGGAATGATGGCTATAACTTATGGAACACTCCTTCCGACCGACGCGTGAAGAAAGATATTACTCCCTATAGCAGTGGTTTAGAACTTATCAAACAGTTGAATCCCGTCAAGTTTAAGTATAACGGTAAAGGGGGAACGACAGACAACGGCAAAGAACTTGTCAGTTTTATTGCTCAGGAGATTGAGCAAATACCTGAACTTGCGCCACTCATGGTTTCCAAATCGAATATGAAATTAGAGGAAACAGATGCAAGTGAGACGGAAGTGTTATCGCTCAATACTTCGGCGCTACAATTTGTTCTCGTGAATGCAATCAAGGAACAACAGAAACAGATAGAGGAATTGAAAGCGGAAATCCAAGAGTTGAAGAAGAAGTAAAAAGCAATCAGCAATGAGCATACAGCGGTTAGCAAACAATTGCTGCTGCATTACATTTTAAAACAATATCAAACGAAAAAAATTATGTACTACAATTTTATCAACTTTATAAAATGGTTCGATTCTAAAAAAAGTTATATAGGATTCTTCGTGTTTCTCGTATTTATTTTTTCGATGAGAACAAACGCTCAGCTTTGCGACCCAAAGTTTAGTGTAACCAATGCTACTGTATCAAATGGCGGAATAAGTGATATGCAAAACGATGATTATCATATTGCACTCACAATTGGACAATTGGCTATTGATACAGTGAGGAATGCAACTTCAAAAAGTGTTGCATTCGGTTTCTGGGGATTTATGCGCACCGAACCGCAGCCACCATACGTTTTTGCAAGCGACGGCGATTTCGTTGACCATATCGAAGTAGTGTTTGAAGTTGTCCGCGACCCGATTGGACCTCCTGTTACGGGACAAACGATGAAGTTGTATAGAAACAACGTGTTTCTTTCCACCATTCCGGTTTCGCAAACGGGGTATTCTGATTATAACACACAACCGGGATATTTGTACAACTACGAAATTGTAACATCCAATCGTTATGGAGAAAGCCGCAGAGGAAGCGATATTGGTTTTGTCAATCCGAATGGTATAGTTACGGGACGCATTCAAACATCCATTTTAAAACCTGTGGATGAAGTGGAAGTGCGATTGTCTCCAACGATCGGTTCTTCTCTCGGGTTTAATGGAACGAGTGATAGAATTGTTCTTACAGACAGCGCGTACAATAATCTTTCATCGGGAACAATTGAAATGTGGGTGTTTTTACCTTCGCATCAAAACGGAACAATAATTTCCAAACAACATATTGGTGGAAATGCGAGTGGCGTTCTCTCCATTGGAAGTTATGCGGACGCAAACGGCAATTTACAAATCGGGAATCCGGATTTTTTATATTTCTCGGGGCACAACGGTGTTCCTGCGGCTTCGACAGTCAGTAGTTTAAAATTAAATAAATGGCAGCATATTGCCGTTACGTTTTCTACAACTGAATGTCGCTTTTATATTAATGGCGGGTTGAATAATATTGTAAGCGGCGATTATTCTATTCCAAATGATGTAAATGCGTTAGACCCAACTGCAGTGCGGACATTTGTCGGATATTGGGAAGGGAAGAATAATTATTTCAAAGGGAATCTGGATGATTTTCGTATCTGGAATTATCCTCGTTCGCAAAAGATAATTCAGCAAAATATGAAACGCACAATGGGCGGTGATGAAAGCGGATTGGTTGCGTATTGGAAATTTGATGAAGGCGAAGGAATGATGGTGTACGATTTAACGGAGAACAGGAACAAAGGTGAAATCTGCGGCGGAACATTTTCTACGTTGTTCAAAGCGCCGATATATACCAGCGCGCTTTCCGATACGAATGGAAATTATTCTATCAAAGGAATAAATTACGGAAACGGAACAACGTTTTCAGCAATTCCCACCAAGGAAACAATTATCGGAAGAGCATTAGACCTTGATGGAGTTGATGATAAACTTTCTGCGCCTGCTGTTGGCGATACAAGCTTTTCCAGCGGGACAGTTGAAGCGTGGATTTATCTGAAAAGTAACAATTTCGAGCCGATCATCGTACTCAGGGACGATGGAAGTGTTGTGAAAGGAAGGTTCCCTGTTTATGGAGGAAAATTACGCTTTGTATCAAGAGACGGAAAGATAGCAGAAAACGCGGCGGCATTGACAATGCAAGAATGGCATCATGTCGCGGTTACGTTTGATGAAAACGGCGCGCAGTTCTACGTGGATGGAGAAACGGGCACTTACGTGAGCGGAGATTTTTCCATTGACGGCTCGAAAGACTTAGGAACGAAAACCGTAATTGCTACGCAATGGGGGAATTATTTTCATGGACGAATGGATGAACTTCGCGTATGGAATGTTGTGCGCACACAACAACAGATTCAAGCAAATATGAATGCGCCAATCAATGAGCAAATGCCTGAACTGATTGCGTATTGGAAATTAAATGAAGGCGGAGGAAATACTGCAACGGATGAATCGTACAATACATACACTGCAATTATTGCAAATGCAGACAGCACCGTTTGGACAGATGAAATTCCGATTGATGAAAAATTCGTGCATACGTTTTCTCCTGAAAGCAGAAATGTTGCGCTCGCTCCGACAAGTACGTTAGTCAATGGAGTTGATTTTACAGATAATTCAACGCTTGCATTTACCGGATTTGTTAAATACGAAGGAACAGATTGTTTTGCGGATAGTGTGGAAATTCTTGTTGATGGTCAATCAACATCGCCGCAAACATACACCGGAAAGGACGGAAAATTTACCGTAGAATTTGAGCCGGGCTCTACTCATAAAATCTCACCGAAATATAAACAGCATAATTTTCTTCCGGGTTTTCTTGAAGTAAAAAATATCAAGCAACCGATTTTTTATACGCATCCATTTCTCGATGTTGAAAAGCGTACGATACAGGGATATGTTGCAGGAGGAACGTGCAAACTTCCAATCGGAATATCTGAAGTAGAAATCGTGAGCGCCAATGGCTGTATAGATATGAGTGTACAGACCAATGCGCAATCAGGGTTATATGAAGTAAGTAATTTACCTCCGCTCAATTACACTGTATTTGTACATCACCCGAATCCGGCGATTACTTTTTTTGGCGAGCAGGTAAGTGTAATTGATAGCAACAACGGACACGATTTTATTTATCGCGCACCTCTTGAAGTGCGGATGGAAAATATTCCAATGAATACGTGCGGAATGAAAGCAATTGATGAGGGGAAAAAGAAACTCGTTCAATACATCGTGTTTGAAACGTATGTGAACGGCAACGAAAGCGCTGAATGTCCGTTGGAAAATGGTTCTGTGATTGTTATTGATAAACTTGGGAATATTGAACGGCGCGATACAATTGCCGTTGTGAACGGTGTTGCCAAAGATACAATTAAAGGAGGTGTTCCGAATTTACTTGGTGGTGGTGACCATCCGTATCAAAAGCAATTACAGGTCGTTGCCATTGATGAATTGAACCGTCAGACATCAGCGGAAGAATGGCTGTATGTTTTTGGTGATAAAGCGCGACCGAATTTCTTCACAACAAAGACTCCGCAAATTCCGCTGTGGATTATTCACGACCCGTCGGGTGATGAGAGCTACAGTTTTCTCACGCAAGACCAAACGATGTCAACTTCGATTAGTTTTTCCGCCGCACGGGAAGAAACAAATGGTGGTTATTTTGCTGTGCATTTGGGTCCGAAAATTACGACATCCATAGGATTTATTGCTGAAACTGAACTTGAGGTTCAGGTCATCGCCGACTTTAATACAACGCTATCGAATACAATTCGGCAGACATCTTCTACCGAGCAATCGTGGACAATGACGACTTCGCAAACATTTTCTACTTCCGATAACGATGCAATAGTAGGCGGGGGCGGCGATGTGTTCATCGGCGGCGCGATGAATATGCTCTACGGCATTGCTGATATTCTCTCGCTCGATTCATTATGTCAGCCGGTGCTCTCAACGAATGCGGTACTCATTCCTCAGGATTTTGCTACGACATATATCTATACGGAAAGTCATATTCTGAATACGGTAATTCCTTCTCTCTATGCGCTTGGCGATACAAATTCTGCGCATATGTGGGAGAATGTGATTCAGAACAATACCAATGCCAAAACCAATGCGCAGTTTATTCGGAACGTTTCGTACAGTGCAGGCGCGCCGTATGATAATTCCGAAACGACAGAACGTTCTATTACTCAAACGCTTGAAATGGAAATGGAATTTTCTCAAGAGTATGCTGTAGCATTGGGATTTGCAATCAACGAAGTTGGTGTTGATGGCGGGTACAATTGCAATATTCAAACGACAACAGGTTCATCGCAGTCGTCATCACAAATGAATTCGCAAACAACGGGGTATCATTTAGGTGATGATGATGCGGGAGATTATTTCTCGGTGAACGTGAAGAAAGACCGTGTGTATGGAACGCCGGTATTTCAAACAATTTCAGGCGCAAGCAGTTGTCCGTGGGAAGAAAATACAGTTCCGCGTGAAGGTGTTGCAATAAATGTTGCTCCAAGTATTCTTGTCAATATTCCGCCGGAGAATCCTGCCGCATTCGCATTGACTCTTGGCAATACAAGTCCGACAGATGAAGATGCAACGTACAATATAAAAGTTGTACAGGCAAGCAATCCTGATGGTGCAGTCATTGCAGTAAACGGCGTAATCATTGAAGATTTCCTCGCCATTGATATTCCCGCAGGAATGCAGGTTCCTGTTACAATGACAGTGATGCGCGGACCGATTGAATACGAATACGACGATTTGCAAGTAATGCTTACATCGGCATGTGATGACCAAATTTTTGCAACCGCAACATTCTCTGTTCATTATGAAGTGCCATGCAGTAAAGTAGTGATGGCTACTCCGACCAACAACTGGCTTGTTACATCAAATGATGAGGATACTATTTATGTAACATTAACAGGTTATGATAGATTGAATCCTGATTTCAAGGATTTAAAATTTCAATACCGTGAATCCGCAGTAGGAAAAACTTCTTCTCCTGAGCAGAAAAATATTTCCAATGTATTATCAAGTGATGGGTTGCAGTATTTTCCGGTAGGAACATCTTTTGAAGAAATGCATTACCAACCCATTATTTTTGAAAAAGGAAACGGAAATAACGAAACGAAAGATAATGATTGGATAAATGCGGTAGTTATTCCCAAAGCTGATTTGCCGCAAAATCAAAACTATGTGATAGTTGCTTGGAATGTTTCGTCCGATGTTATTACAGATGGACGTTATGAGATACGCGCAATTTCCACATGCTTTGCGCAAACAATTATCGGAACATCAGTAATAACGCAGGGAATAATTGATAGAATGGGCCCGCAGGTAGTTGGTACGCCATCGCCTGTTGATGGTGTTTTAGGACCCAACGATGAAATTTCCGTTCTCTTCGATGAGGATTTTGATGGAGACAATTTGAATCCGCTGTTGAATATAAAACTCATCAATACTGTGAATGGTCTGGAATTAGATAAGAATTTCTCATACACCAATAATTCTATTACGATTATTCCAAATGTACAAAACCGCTTCATTGAAAATCAAACGCTGCGTGCAAAAATTATTGGTTTGAATGATGTGTACGGCAACGAAAGAACAAATGATGTGATGTGGGAATTTTATGTTGATAAAAACCCAATGCGTTGGAATGACCCGAAAGTGAACATTACAAAATACGAAGGAGAGCCAATTACTTTTTCACGGACGCTGATTAATACAGGCGGAACAAGTATGAACTTTGAACTTTCAGGAATTCCATCGTGGATAACAGCAGACCCAACTGCAGGAACTATTCCCGCAGGATACACGCAAATTGTTAGTTTCAACGTGAGTGAACAATTGAGCGGAGGAATTTACCGTGATACAATTCTTTCGCTAACGGTGCAGGGAGATGAAGACCTCATACTTGATGTGCGCGTGTTGTGCGCAGAACCGCAGTGGGCTGTTACGCCGTCAAATTATCAGTACAGTATGAATATTATTTCTACATTGCTCATTGATAGTGTAGCATCGAACGATGTGTACGATATGGTTGGCGTATTTGTTGGCAACGAAACTCGCGGTGCAGGAAAAATTACATACATACCATCGCTTGATAAATATGTTGTGTTTCTTACCATTTACAGTAATGTTGTGAGCGGAGAAGTGCTATCATTTCGTGTGTGGGATGCAGCAAGTTGCAGAGAACTTGTGCGCGTGTATGAATCATACACATTTCAAGCGAATGCCATTTTCGGTTCTCCGCAAAATCCTGTAAATCTCAGCGCAACAAGTGAAGTTCAGCAAACGATTTCGCTTGCAAAAGGATGGACGTGGTTCTCCCTTAATCTCAATTCAAATGATATGTCGGTGAATCGTGTATTGAATAAAGTATCGCCTGCTATCGGTAATGTAATAAAGAGTCAATCATCATTCAGTCAGGCAGTGCCGGGATTGGGTTGGGTTGGAACTCTTTCGGGATTGAATACCAAAACAATGTATCAAACAAAATTGCTGAATGCAGATACGTTGGAATGTGCCGGTTATCCGGTTCAGTTTCCTGATACAATTCCTGTTGTTGTTGGTTGGAACTGGATTAGTTTTCAGCCGCAAAATGGAATGGAATTAAATTCTGCGCTTGCATCATTGCCATCGTTAAATAATGATTTGATAAAAAGCCAGTTTACATTTTCTGTGTACGTTGCACCCATAGGTTGGATTGGTAATCTTTCGTTTCTCAGTCCAAAAACTGGGTACCTTCTGAAAACAGGGCAAGCAGGTCATTTGATTTACCCATCGTTTTTACCGGCTGCAAAAACAATTGCAGAGAGTAAAAATATGCACGCAATTCCAAAGATTATTCCCGAAGGATGGTCTGTAAATCCAAATGATTTCCAGTACAATCTGAACATCATCGGAAAAGTGAATGTGCAAAATAGTGCGGTGGATAGCATTGATGTTGTTGCCGCTTTTGTCAATAATGAATGCAGAGGAATTGTAACGCCGGTGTTTGTTGCTTCGCTGAATAGTTACTATTTCTTTTTGACAGTGTACAGCAACATTGCGTCAGGTGATGCAATAACATTCCGCTATTTTGATTCGAGCGAACAACATATTTATGCAACAAATCAAACAGTACCTTTTCTTGCGGATACAATTTTCGGAAGTGTATTTGAGCCGCTTGTCTGGATGATGACGCCGCTTTCTGTGAATGGAACAGAAATATTACCGACGGAATTTTCTCTTGCGCAAAATTACCCGAATCCATTTAATCCTGCAACAACTATAAAATACGCATTGCCCGGTAAATCGTATGTTGAAATTGCAGTGTATGATATTCTTGGTCAAAAAGTACAAACGCTTATTGCAGAAGAACAAGAAGCAGGCTATAAAAGCGTAATGTGGGATGGAACAAATTACGATGGAAAAAAAGTGAGTTCAGGAATTTATTTGTACCGCATGGTTGCCGGTGAATTTATTCAGGTTCGTAAACTTGTGTTATTGAAATAAAATAATGGAAACGGAGAGCGCAAATTTTGTTCTCTCCGTTTTTTATTTTCACATATAAAAAAAACAAATTATGAGTAGAACACAATTTAAAAAATACCTGTTTGGAATATTACTTGCTGTGAGTGTTTCATATTCTTCTCCGCCTGATTGGAATGTGAATCCTGCCAATTATCAGTTCAGCGCAAATGTTACTGCAATTCTTTACGTGAATGATACGCTGTGTACGGGAAGTAGTACGCCTGTTGCTGCTTTCGTCGGAAATGAAGTGCGCGGTACGACAAATGCAATACTTGTGAATGATACGTGGATGTTTTTTCTTACAACGTATTCCAATATTGCAGAAGGAGAAACGCTCTCATTTAAAATGTACGTCCCTGAATATGATGCGATTGGAACTATCGAAGAATCAATTCCTTTCGTGCCGAATAGCGTTATTGGCAATCCGCAGGAACCGTTTGTGTTTAACGGTTACGTGGAAAATTACGACCGTGCTCCGGAAGTAAGTAACATTCCCGACCAATTAGTTGAACAGGGAACAAGTTTTCTGGCATTTGATTTAGATAATTTTTTACTTGAACATAACGGCGATGCTGTTGTGTGGAGTGCAAGCGGCAATACACAACTTACGGTGAGTATAAATCAAAATAATCTTGCAACAATTACTTATAACTCGCAATTTGTTGGAAGTGAAGCGCTGATTTTCACAGTCCGAGATAATACGACAAATCAGTATGCAGATTCTGATACTGCTGTTTTTACTGTTCGTCCTGTTGATGTTCCGCCGAATCTCGGAATAATTCCAGGACAAACGGTGAGAATAGGCGGCAAGTTTTCAAATATTGATTTGGACAATTACAATACTGCTTCTGATGGAGATAGCGTAACGTGGAGTTATTTCTACAAGCAAACTGCGCCTGAATCAAAACCTTTGTGGAATATTAATCCAACCAATTTTCAAAATTCAATGACAATTACTGCGGAAATAATTTCATTGGGAAAAAGCGCAGTCGGAGAAAATAATATTCTTGCCGCATTTGTCGGGAGTGAAATACGAGGCATAGCAACAGCAATAAACGCAGTTGATAAATGGTTGTATTTTCTTACCGTATACGCCAATGAAGAAGGAGAAAATTTATCGTTTCGGTTTTATGATTCTGCGGCGCAACGAAATATTCCTATCAACGAGAAGGAAATTTTTCTGAGCAATGCTGCAATCGGTAATCCGTTAAATCCGGTTGAACTGAATGCGGGCAATATTGTCATTCAGATTGACTCTAATAATGTTGCGTCTATTGTGAAGTCATCAGAATATTGGATAGGAAGCGAAACAATAACTTTTATTGCAACAGATGTGGAAACTGAAAATCATTTTTCTGACTCTACAGAAGTTATTTTCAGTTCAGATTTTTATGCATTCTCTGCAACGCCTACGGTGCTTGATTTAAAAAATGTAATTCCCGGCTTAAATAAAACAGATACAATCACCATCACGAACTATGGTGAAATGCCGATTATTATTTATTCAGTTATTTCATTAAGCGATGAATTTACTATCTCACCGAATGAAGAACTGACAATTCCATCAGGAAAGAATAAAATTTTTTTGGTAACATTTACACCGTCGGGAAATAATCAGCGCTCGGGAGAAATCATTTTCAATCACGATGCTGCAAGTTCGCCGGATACTGTTTTTGTTACCGGTTTTGCGTTGGGAAAGTACAGAACCTTCAGTCATATAAGTACAGATTTTTCTGTAAAGGGAACGAAAATAAAATTTAAAAAAGGA
Organism: uncultured Chitinophagales bacterium; assembly: GCA_964358705.1. Taxonomy (GTDB): domain Bacteria; phylum Bacteroidota; class Ignavibacteria; order UBA10030; family F1-140-MAGs086; genus JBBTJF01. The sequence continues at coordinate 189,307 of CAYHPL010000003.1, read as the reverse complement.
ATTCAGCAAACCATTCCGAATATGATGACTGCTATTGAAAATATTTTTTTTGAACAGGTTTCAAAATCATTATTTCCGAAAGGAAGAACGCTGCTCGGAGTACAGCGTGCAGATTCTGCAAAGTACTTTGCGTGGATAGCAATGAAAGACGCGGATAATTTTACAAAAGGAATAAAAGGCGCGCACGACGGACAAGCATATCCATTGGATTATTTACGCGACCCGATAAAAAACACGAAGAAAAAATTATCGAAGAATGTGAAGTTTGAAACGAAGCTGAACAATCCCGCAATTGCACAAGGGTTACTGTTTAAATTAAACGTACTTGCGAGCGACAGCGAAGTAACTCCGTTTGGTTTCGGCGATTTACTTCTTGATACAAATGCTGTTCTTGCAGGCAGAAATCTGAAAGGAATGTCGTTGCGTGCAATAGCAGATTACTTTGACAGCGTCATGACATTCTGGAAAAAATTCAGCATAGATACGACCGAAGAATTTGAAGCGTTGCGCGGTTTTGTTTTCAACACACTCAAGCGGATTAATGACGGGTTTTATCAAGCCATTGATACATCAATACGGAATTTTGCAATAGATACAATTGCGATTACAACAGGTAGTGCATCGTCAGGTGGTAAAAAAAATCCGTACGCAATTTCTTTAAACGGAGCATTTGCAGCAGAAGCGGTGCATATTGTAAAGCAAGTAACCAATGCAAAACGGTCTGTTCAATTGTGCGCACAAAACGGACGACAAAAAATTCCGCAAGCGTTTGTACTTGAGCAAAATTATCCCAATCCGTTCAATCCGAAAACGACAATACGATTCACAATGCACGAATCACGAATCACGACTTTGAAAGTGTATGATGTTCTTGGAAGAGAAGTACAAACATTACTTTACAATGAAAGAATGGAAGCAGGCAGACACGAAATACCATTTGATGGAAGCGCACTTACCAGCGGTGTGTATTTCTATCGGTTCAGCATCAACAATGATAAATTCACACAGGTGAAGAAATTGGTGTTGTTGAAATAAAAAACGGGTTCGATTTAGGACGAACCCACAAACAATACATAACTATTTTTTTAAAATTTAAATTTAAGAGGCAAACTTATGCGTAAAACAAAATTATTTATTATTTATATCACGGGATTTATTTTTTTTATAACAAAAATACATGCACAGGAAAATGCTCTTCATTTCGATGGCGTCAATGACGTTGTTGATTGTGGAACAATGGCATCTGTTTTTGAGAATGTATCAACATATACTGTTGAATCATGGCTTATGTTTGAAAATTTATCTTCGTCTAATTCAGTATTCGGAAAACGGCTTTCCGATTCACAGCGGGACTTTGTATTACAAGGAAGCGGGTCAACAATGCGCGCTATGGTGAGTGGTGGTTTCGGATGGCCTTCGGGTTCGCTCACTACGAATACGTGGTACCATTTTGCCGTTGTTTATAACGGCGGTGGTGCTACGAATGCTGACAGGTTGAAAATGTATATCAACGGCACACTTCAAACGTTAACATTTTCAGGTACGGTACCATCTACAACACCTGTTGCTACTGGTTCTCGCTTTACGATAGGGCAGGAGTATAGCGGTTCAACACCAATAAGCGGAACAGGTGGTGTTTGTTGTGGTTTTGCGGGCAAAGTTGAAGAGTTACGCATTTGGACAACTGCACGCACGTCTGCGCAGATTTCTTCAAATATGAATATTGAAATTTCTTATCCTCAAAGCGGTTTGGCAGCATATTACAGATTCAATCAGGGAATAGCAGGTGGAAATAATTCTGGAGTAACTACTTTGAATGACGCTAACTCAACTTATAACGGAACATTATGGAATTTTGCATTAAACGGTGCTACTTCAAACTGGATAAGCGGAAAATCATTTTCTCCATTTTCTGTGGCTCCGGCTTCTTTGAATTTTGGAAATGTGCCGGTAAATATGACTTTTCAAGATAGTGTTACCGTTGCAAATTCAGGAGGCTCAACAATTACCATTTCATCAGTAACTTCAACCGATGGAAATTTTACAGTTTCACCAACAAGTGGAACAGTAAACGCTGGCGGAACCCAAAAATTTTATATTACTTTTTTATCTTCAACAACAGGTACGAAGAATGGAACGATTACGTTTAATCATAATGCATTAGGTTCACCGCATACGGTATCAGTTAGTGGAACAGCAAATAACGAAACTTTTTCTGCTTCCCCTTCATCGTTAAATTTCGGAGTTGTAAATGTTGGGTCTTCAAAACTGGACAGTATTTCTGTAACAAATGTTGGAGCAGGAGCGCTCACTATTTCTAACGTAACTTCGAATAATTCGGAATTTACTGTTACGCCAACATCAGCAGGCGGAATAATGTTTAATCAGTTTCAAAAGTTTTATATCACGTTTACGCCAACAACGTTTGGAAACAAAACAGGAATATTTACTTTTACTCATAATGGAAGCGGTTCACCGAGTACCATTTCTGTGAGTGGCGCATCTGCAGGTGCAGCAGGATTTGCAGTTCAATGTGACGGAACAAATGATAAAATTGCTTCTATTCTAAACAGCAGTTCAATTTTCGGTGCAAATTATGCATCTACAAAAACAATTGAAGTGTGGTGCAAACCGATGGGTACTGCACCTGTTGTTTCTTCGGCAAATCAAGGTTCATTGATTTTCGGCGATGACTATTATTGGGGGATTTATCGCGCAAATATTAGTGGACAAGATAAAATCTGGGTGTATAATAATAGTTCAAGTGAACAGAGAATTGCGGTAGATTATACAGTCGGACAATGGATTCATATTGCTTTTGTGCATTCAGGAGGAATACTTTATGCTTATAAGAACGGAACATTTGTTTCTTCATTAGCGTCTGGAAATAGTAATAGTTATTATTTCTCTGCCGGCTACGGTTATTATGCTGGTTTCAACGGAATAATTGATGAAGCAAGAGCATGGAGTGTTGGGTTAAGCGGAGCAACGATTGCACAATTCTTCAATAAAGAAGTAACTGCTTCTCATCCGGATTATTCCGCGCTGAAATTATATTGGAAATTCAACGAAGGGACGGGAACAACCACTGCAGATGCAAGCGGAAACGGAAGAACGGGAACGTTGCAAAATGGTCCAACGTGGGTTGTTTCTGATTTTCCTTTGTATATGCCAACATTTACAATTGCAGCGTCAACAGGCGCGAACGGAAGTATTTCTCCGAGTGGAAATGTTGTTGTTGACTCTGCTTCAAACAAAACATTTACGATTACTCCTAACGCAAATTATCATATTGATAGCGTAATCGTTAACGGCGTGTATGCAGGAACAATGAGCAGTTATACTTTTACAAATGTTTTGTCAAATCAAACAATCGTTGCAAAATTTGCTCCGAATGCTTTAACCATTTCTGCATCAGCAGGAGAAAACGGAAGTATAACACCAAGTGGAAATATTGCCGTGAGCTACGGAGCGAATCAATCGTTTACAATTTCTGCAAATGCGGGTTACCATATTGACAGCGTAACTGTTGATGGCACAAATGTAGGAGCAGTAAGCAGTTATGATTTTACAAATGTAATTGTAAATCATACTATTACTGCTGTGTTTGCAATCAATACATATACGTTAACAGTAAATGCTGTCAATGGAACAATTGTAAAAAATCCGGAACAAGCAAATTACAATCACGAAACGCAAGTGATATTAACTGCCATACCAAACATTGGGTATCACTTTGTTGAATGGAGCGGCGATTTAATTTCAACTGAAAATCCCGATACAATTACAATGAGTGGAAATAAAACAGTAACAGCCAACTTTGTAATAAATACGTACACCCTTTCTGTATTGGCGGAAAATGGAATGGTTATAAAGAATCCCGAGCAAGAAAATTATGAGCACGGAATGCAAGTGATATTAACAGCCATTGCAGATACAGGGTATCATTTTGTGAACTGGAGCGGTGATTTTAATTCGATAGAAAACCCCGATACAATTACGATGGATGCAAATAAAACTGTAACTGCAAACTTTGCGATTAATACATATACACTCACAGCTTCTGTAAATGCAAATCATGGTGTTATAAATAAAAACCCTGATTTGCCATTGTACGAGCACGGAATGCAAGTTGAAATTACTGCGATTCCGGAAACGGGATATCATTTCAGCGGATGGAGCGGAGATGCAAGTGGCGCACAAAATCCGCTCGTCGTTATGATGGATAAAAATAAAATTATCAATGCAGTATTTATTATTAATCAATACACAATTACATTGTCCGTTGAAGGAGGCGGAACAGTAACCAAAATTCCGGAAAGGCAGTATTATTCGCACGGAACACAGGTGAAATTAACCGCAACGCCTTTTCAGGGATATTATTTCAGTGAGTGGGGTGAAGATGCAGCAGGAACCCAAAATCCGCTTACAATAACAATAGATACGTCGAAAAATATTTTAGCGGTGTTTGAAATTTATACATACAGCATTGAAGCGAGTGCAGGAGAGAACGGCAGCATCGAACCGGAAGGAGAAGTGGAAGTGAACTACGGAGAAAATCAGGAGTTCATTTTTATTCCCGAAGAAGGATATCACATTGACAGCGTATTTGTTGATGAGGAATTTGTCGGCGTAGTGGAGAGTTACGAGTTTATAAACGTAACTTCAGAACATTCTATTTCTGTTTTATATGCTATCAATACTTATACAATACTATCAACATCAAACAGTTATGGAACGATTGCGCCCGCAGGAACAACTACATTGGAATACGGAAGCGATATAACTTATTCGATTACGCCTAATTTCGGTTGCGCTATTGTTGATGTTCTGCTCGATGGTGATGTTTCACTCGGAGCGATTGGAGAATATACGTTTGAAAACATTGCTGAACATCATACTATTGCTGTTACGTTTAGAATAAATCAATTTGCAATTACAGTAAACGCGGGTGAAAATGGTACTGTAACGCCGGGAACAACAATTGTAAATTACGGAGAAGAACAATCGTTCACGTTTACTCCCAATACAGGCTATCACGTTGATAGTGTATTCGCAGATGGACTGTTTGTTGATTCACTTGCAGGATATTCGTTTGCAAATATTATTATGGAACATTCACTTTCTGTTACGTTCGCAATAAATCAATTTGCAATTACAGTAAACGCGGGTGAAAACGGTACTGTAACGCCGGGAACAACAATGGTTAATTATGGCTCATCGCAATCATTTACAATTGCTCCCAATACAGGGTATCATATAGACAGTGTTCTCGTTGATGGTTTGTTTATTGATTCATTAGTTGGTTATACATTTTACAATGTTACATCAAATCACGCAATTGCCGCAATATTTGAATTTACGGATACAACAAAGTTCCGCACATTTGCACTAACAACAACTCTCTCTGCGAAACCAAATTCTTTGAAGCCGAAGAAAGGACAACCAGCCGCGCTTCCAAATGTTGCCAACTGGCGGGATACTGTAATTCAACGCGCAGGAAACAGAACTGGAGTAACATTCGGAATAACACAGACGGATAAAATACTTGCAAAATCTCTTGGCTGGGTGCGTTTTAAGAAAGGTGCTGATATGGGAAAATTCTACACAGAATTACAAACAAATCCTGCATACAATGCTCCATTTGATACGGTAAGAAAAGAAGGTTCAAGCAAGAAGAAGCGCTTTATAAAAGAATACTCGCCCAATGCAAAAGCATACACCAACCCATTGCTGCAAGCGTTTATTATGTTCAAGATGAATGTGCTTTCAAGTATATACGGAGTTACTGCGACGGGCTTTAATAATGTTCAGTACATTGAAAGTGGCAGTGCGTGGAACCAAATGTCGCTTCCCGCAATAATTACTCGTGTAGATTCAGTGCTTACGTACTTTACAACCACAACACTTCCCGGCGGAGATACAGCGCGAGTTGGTTCGGATGCATTAGAAACGTTGCGAATGTTATTGAATAAAGTAAATGAAGTATTTGACACAACAATTGCGCTTGCGAACGGTGATTCCGTTGTAACAAATCTTGGGTTGCAATTTCCGGGTATGAAGCCAATCAGTGAAGTTACTTTCTTGCAAAGAATTGATGGAGAAAAAGGGCAAATGATGCTGAACGAATTTACATTTGCAGAAGCACCAGCAGAAATTACATTGGAGCAAAACTACCCCAATCCATTTAATCCGACAACAGCAATTGGTTTTTCGTTGTTGGCTGTTGGAAATGTTACACTGAAAGTATATGATGTGTTGGGAAGAGAAGTTGCAACATTATTGAACAATGAAAGAATGGAGGCAGACAAATACGAAATTCAATTTGATGGAAGCGCACTTACAAGCGGCGTGTATTTCTATCGGTTAAGTGTAGATGGAAAATTTTCGGAGACAAAGAAACTGCTCTTGATGAAGTAACGAAAAAAACCTTCAACGTTTTAAAAACCTTAGAAGGGTTTTTTACAAAGACGATTTCTAAAAATGGAATCGTCTTTTTTTTATACACTTTTTGCAAAAAATGAAAACACAACAGTCTATAATTCTCTTTCCTGAATAACGATAAGAATATCTCTTCTAAAAATTTGTGGAAAATTATTCGTTGCCTGCTGTTAAGTAATCGCACATAAGTTGGAGCAAATAATGCGAAGTTAGACAAAACCCTGTATTTATACCAAGCTAAAACATAAACAGCAATCGCCGAGTAAATTTGCACCTTAGCATTTTCACTTGTTCCGTAGAAAGACTTTATTCTTAAATGTTGTTTAATCCATTTGAAGAAGAGTTCAATTTTCCAGCGGTCTTTGTACAAGTTGGCAATCATCTCGGCATCAAGTGAAAAGTTGTTTGTAAGGAATATAAGTTCGTTGTCCTTCTCTTTATCCATGAATTTTATTTTTCTTATCTGTTCAGGGTAGAGCGTTGATGTTTTTATTCCGGTGAGTTGTGAAAATATAATTTTTCTTGATTCATCTTGATGTGTATTTGTTTGTCTCAAAATGAACAAAAATGAATTGACCGCTTCAAATAGATTTTGTATTTTTTCGCTGGAACTTTGCATTCTGTAACAACTTGCTGCCGCTTCTAGTTTTCTTAACGGGGCAGTAGTGTTATCATAAGTAATTTCTTTCTGTTTTCGCGAAGTATATTTTCACATCCACAAATTTCTATCCAAACTGCGATACTGTATTGCTTAACTCAAGTTACTTTTTCAATTCAATCAAGAATCTTTCAGCAAAGCTCCCATCGCCTTCATTTTTTATCCTCTTAAAAGATGGAACTAGATATTCTGCAACTTTTACAGTATATGTGTGGTTTTGTTCGAGTTCAAGATTTTTAATTTTTACTACTATCAAGGCCATTTTAAACCCATACTTTTTTAATAATAATTTTTTTAAAATAAACCCGAGTGATGGAATCAATAAAAGTATAAGGAGCAATAAAAGGATGACGAAGGATATTTCAATTTGTCTAACTGATAGTCTATCGGTATAAAAATAATCAAGTGATTGTAAAATAAATCCAGTAGTAAGAAATCCAAATCCAATTTTTGCTTCTGCTTTTTGAACTATACTGCTTTTTATGTAGGGCAAGTTTGGTGGGCTACCATAACCTGATGTTCCCTCATAAGTTAAATCTGCTAAATTTTTTCTTATAAAACTTTGAGCCAAAAAAAATGCTCCTATAATATCAAATAGGAGTCCAATAATAAAAATAAAACTTGTTATTGGCATTTAAATCATCACATCCACAAATTTCTATCTAAACTGCGATACTGTATTGCTTCGCTTAAATGTTCAGTTTTGATTTCTTCGCTGGATGATAAATCTGCAATTGTTCGCGCGACTTTCAAAATTCTATCGTACGCGCGTGCGGATAAACCGAGTTTTGTCATTGCTAATTTCAAAAGTTCTTCGCCCGCCGTATCAATTTTGCACCACTCTTTTATTTCTTTCGATTGCATTTGCGCGTTGGAAAATAGATGCGGTTTGTTTTTAAATCTTTTCAACTGAATTTCTCTTGCTTTCGTAACACGCTCACGAATTGTTGCCGAATTTTCTCCTGCTTTCTTCGATGCCAGTTCCTGAAATTTTACCACGGGAACTTCGATATGCAGATCTATTCTATCGAGCAACGGACCTGAAATTTTTCCCATATAGCGTTGAATCATTTGCGGATTGCAGGTACAATTCTGCGATGGATGACCGTGATTGCCGCACGGACAGGGATTCATTGCGCACACCAACATAAAACTTGCGGGAAAATCTACTGAAAGTTTTGAACGCGCAATACTCACTCTTCCGTCTTCCAATGGCTGCCGCATCACTTCTAAAACATTTCGTGCAAATTCAGGAAGTTCATCAAGAAACAATACACCGTTATGTGCAAGTGAAATTTCTCCCGGTCGCGGAATTGTTCCTCCGCCAACAAGTGCAGCATCAGAAATGGTATGGTGCGGCGAGCGAAACGGACGTGTTGCAACAAGCGCGGAATTGCTTGGCAACATTCCTGCAACAGAATGAATTTTTGTCGTTTGTATTGCTTCTTCAAATGTGAGCGGAGGGAGTATGGAAGGCAAGCGTTTTGCAAGCATTGTCTTTCCGCTTCCCGGCGGACCAATCATTATTATATTATGTCCGCCTGCTGCAGCGACTTCGAGTGTGCGCTTTGTATTTTCCTGTCCCTTCACTTCTGCAAAATCCAATCCGTAATAGGATGAATTTGAAAATACTTCATTCAGATTTACTTTTGTTGGTAACAAAGTAGAACTTCCATTCAGTACATCCATCGCTTCATTTAAATTTGAAACACCGTACACTTCAATTCCCTGCACCATTGCGGCTTCGTTTGCATTTTCTTTTGGAAGAATAATGCCGCGTTTTCCTTTTTTGTTTACTTCGAGTGCAATCGGAAGAACGCCATGCACTGGACGCACAGAACCATCAAGCGCAAGTTCTCCGAGAATTATGAAATCATTCAAACGTTCATCCAATACTGCACCGGATGCGGCAAGAATTCCCAATGCAATAGGTAAATCGTAAGATGAACCTTCTTTCTTTAAATCTGCGGGTGCAAGATTGACGGTAATTTTTTGCAAAGGATAATGCAAACCCGAAGTGCGAATAGCAGACGATACGCGCTCGCGGCTTTCCTTCACCGCATTATCAGGAAGCCCGACAAGAAAAAAATATGGAGTAGATGATGGCTGCAAATGCGTTTCCACTTCGATGAAGAACGCATCAATACCGTACGTAGCGGCGGAAAAGATTTTGGAGAGCATTGTAAATTTTTGGATTTTCAGAATGTCTGTGGTACATTTTTTTTTTGCGGGCAAAAAGTAATAAAATTTTATCAAGGGAAAAATTTGTTTTTTGTTTTACCAGCATTCCTTATATTTTCATCGCAAAAAGTTTGAGATTCTTTCTCAAACGATTTTTAATTCAACTTTTTATCGGAGTCTCTATGTTCTACAAAATTTATACTCACTTTGTTTTTGAAATTGCAATTGTGTTCGTTGCAATCACTGTGTTTTTTTCTACCGGACAGGCGCAGAAGAGCAGCGCAAAGGAACAACATCGTCCAACGAATTTTCATCGCCTCATTGAGAAAAAAGAGAAGAGGCACAATGACAAACTTTTTCCCGTCCTCTCTCAAAAAAATAAACCATCGGGACAATATCACCTCAACAAAAATAATTTCATAGACGCACAATCCTCAACGCCGCTTGACAGCGTTCAATTATCTTTTCTCCAAAGATATTCTTCGTTATCTATTCCTTCATACGACGATACGTACGGTTTATCAGCCGATGCATCGGGAAATATTTTTGTTATTGGAGTCAGCCAATCGAGCACAGGACAAACTGAGCAATGGTTAGTAAAGTATAATGCAGAAGGGATGTATCAGTGGAACAATGAAATTATTACCAACGAAAGTCAGGATGGGTTATTTTCTATACTTATTGCCGGAGAAAACGGAAGCGTTTATGTTTGCGCAGAAGCAGTTGAAGATGATGACCCGTACGATTTATCTTTCCTCAAAATAGTAAAGTATTCATCCGAAGGATTGATATTGTGGGACACAACGTATAACAGTGGTGAATTTACAGCAGAGTTTGTTTCTGATATAGCACGCGACAATAATGGAAACATTATAATCAGTGGAGAAGTGCTTGATGATGATGAGGGAACATATTCATTTTTAACGTTAAAAATATCTTCCTCCGGAATTTTTCATTGGATAGCACAATATGATTCTACTTCATCGAATTGGGGCGGACATACGTATATTACTTTGGATGATACCGGCAATATTTATGTTGCGGGAAGCAGTATCGTGGAGGATTCTTCGGGTAATTCCAAAAAAGCAATAGCAACAAGAAAGCTTGATGCTGCAACAGGGCAGACTATTTGGCAACGACATTACATCCGTGAGAATATGCAGAATTATGCATTTGCAAGAGAGATTGTGAGAGACAATGAAGGAAATATTATTACTGTCGGTATCACGGATCGCGATACAACGTCCCATGATTTTACAACGATAAAATATTCCGGTAACGGAGAATTACTCTGGGCGCAAATCTACGCTGATTCCACGCGTTCAGAATATGAATATTGCAACGATGTTGTTGTTGATAACAATGGCAGTATCTATACAACAGGTTCGTGGATGGATGAACAAGAAACCATGCAAGGAATTCAAACGCTGAAATATAGCACGTCAGGAAATCTTCTCTGGAAACGAAAGTATATCCTACAGGAATCTTACGTTATATCGTTGAGCCAGAAGATACTCACAGATAATAATTCAAATATTTATTGCATCGGCACAAGTCTTTCGCAAACAGCGTCAGATGGAACAAATTACTCAATTGTAAAATATGATAGCAACGGAACACAACTTTGGAACAGAGAATTTTTCGTACCTGTCCACGAACATTTTTCCGATTTTACGTTTGATAATACTGGAAACCTTATTTATGCTTTTACTGATTACTCTGATTCTACTTCCGAAGATTTTCGCACTGTAAAGATTACCCCGAATGATGGAAATGTTGTCTGGAGCAAAACGAAAAACAATACGTATTATTCTGAAGATCATCCGATTGCTTTCCGAAAAGACAGTTTCGGAAATATTTTCATTTTAGCAGATAATGGGAATCATGGATTAATCTGTATAAAATATGACAATGCAGGAAATCAGTTGTGGGATATCAAAGACATTTCAAAGATACCGTTGCAAATGGATGTAGATGAAGATGGAAATAGTTTTATTCTCTCACGCCATAAAGATTCGCTGGGTCATTATTATACCACAACAAAGGTTAATGCTCAGGGAGTCGTGCAGTGGAACGCAAAATATTATGCGAGATGGGATTTGCCATTTAATTATCCCGAAGACGCAAAAGTAAGAACGGATAATTTTGGCAATGCGTATGTGATAGGAACAGAAGTAGTTGAAGATGACCAAAACTTCTTTGTTCTTAAATACAATGCACAAGGCACACAAGAATGGGTTACGCATTACTCTTATCCGATAACAAATTCATACGATAGATTCCTCGGAATGAACATCCTTACCAATCAAAAAATTGTTATAACAAGTACATCGTCATTTCATGATACGCTTGGCTACAATAAGATTGTAACAACTCTATGTTACAACTCTTCAGGAAATCAATTATGGGTCAACCATTACAGCGAAAATAATTTTGAATTGCAATTTACAGCAATAGACCTGAAAGTTGATGATTCGGCAAATGTGTTTGTATTGATAAAATCATTAACGACTCCATCACCGTATGGATATGCTGTTGTACAATACGACTCAGGAGGAAATCTCATGCAAACAGTGAAAAGTGATACATCTCTCGGAAACATTCTTGATGTGGAAATACTTCTTGTTGATGTTGCCGGCAATATGTACATCGGAAGAGCATACAGTGATTATCCGAACTATTATTTTGCAATTGATAAATACAATAGTGTAGGCAATTTTGAATGGACGACAAATTATATTCCAGAAGAGCAAAGGTGTTATCTTAATAGTGGAACGGTTGATAATTTTGGCAATTGTTATTTTACCGTTAATCATTTTATCGGACAAATAAATAATGTCAATTATAACAAATTTTCTACAGTGAAAGTCAGTTCTGGTGGAGAAATATTGTGGGATGCAAAGTTTTTAGAAAATAACTGGAGTTTTGCGAATGGTGTATTGACAGATGAGAATAACAACGTTTTCGTTGTCGGAAAGGACCGCGCTTCCCTTGTATTGCTGAAGTACATTCAGACAAATGTTTCGGTCAGTGAAAGTGATAATCTTCCACTTGCGTTTTCGCTTTCTCAAAATTTTCCCAATCCGTTTAACCCAACAACCGTTATTACTTTTACCTTGCCACATGAAAGTTTTGTTTCCTTATCTCTCTACAATATTCTTGGAGAAAAAGTTGCGACGTTGCTTTCGGAAAAAAAGACGGCAGGAAAATATCGCGCAGAGTGGAACGCAAGCCATTTTGCGAGCGGAATGTATTTCTATCGCTTGGATGCGGGTGAATTTTCTGTAACCAAAAAACTTCTGCTTATAAAATAATCGGATATGTTTTATGAAAAATAAAAAGATTGATTCGAAGACGTTTGAAAAGACAAATTCTTTTCAGTCTTTTCAGTGATTTCCAATTTAACATTATGAATTCACCCGCGTGTTTCCTATTTTTAGCCCGTATTTTTTACTAATCAATAATTTATGAATCAAGATATATTTATCGAACAAATGCGTCAGGAAGTGCGAGTGCTTGGCGTTACTGAAACAAAAACACCCGAAGCAGTGGATGCCGTGTTGAAAAATTCGCAAGGGACATTATTAGTTTTTATGAATTCCGTATGCGGATGTTCTGCAGGTTCTGCACGTCCGGCATTACGTCACGCGCTTACAACATCCGATATTCTTCCGGATAAAATGGTTACCGTTTTTGCGGGACAGGATAAAGAAGCAACCGCGCAAGCGCGGACGTATATTCAGGGATATGCGCCATCATCACCTTCTATTTGGCTGTTCCGTGACGGAAAAGTTGTGCATAGCATAGAACGCTATCAGATTGAAGGACGAAGCCCCGAAATGATTGCAGAAAATCTCGTAGATGCATTTCACGCTTTTTGCGGCGAACCACAACCTGCATAGAACATATTCTTTGCGCTAAAAAATTACATGCGGAATACGGAATTATTTTAAACCGTTTTCCGCATTTTTTATTGGAATTAGTTGCAAAGTAATTAAACTATTTCAATTGTACTTGTTTCTAACCGTCGTATTTTTTGAAGAATTGCGCCAATAAATTTTTGACTAAAATTACCGACTTATCACCATCCGCCGAATCACGAATCACGAATCACGATTTACGTGCCACGAATAACTCTTCGCGAGTAACCGATATGGAATTGGTGAAGCAATTTCAAAATGGTGATGTAAAAGGATTCAATGAACTCATGCGGCGTTATCAGGAAAAAGTATATTGGATTGCCCGCCGTATCGTTGTAGAACACGATGATGCCGATGATGTTGCTCAGGATGTTTTTGTAAAAGTGTACGAAGCTTTGAAAAATTTTCGCGGTGATGCGGAATTTTTTACGTGGGTGTACAGAATTACCACAAATATTTCTCTCAATTTTCTCCGCTCGAAAAAAGTAAAAAGTTTTCTGCGCTTCAATAGTAATGATGAAGAAAATGAAAGCGACCGCGAAGCAGTGCTTTTTGAAGACACAGACGTAATGAATCGCCCCGATGCAATTCTTGAACACAAAGAATTGAAAACAATGATAGAAAAAGCAGTGGAAACATTGCCGAAACAACAGCGTGTCGTTTTTATGATGCGGCATTACGATGAACTTTCGTATGAAGAAATATCCAAAGAACTGAATATTTCCACCGGCGGATTAAAGGCAAACTATTTTCACGCGCTGAAAAAAATTCAAAAATTTTTATCCAATGCACTGCAAAGAAATTCAACTGCAACTCCCGGACTGGATACACGATAGAGAACATTCTCCTCTCCATCAGGAAATTCCACAGCATCTTGAAACGTGCGCCGATTGCCGGACGGAAGCAGAACAATTTGAAAAGATTTTTACTATGTTCCACAACGATACTCCATTTGTTCCGCCGCAGACATATTTTGCGACACTTCTTCCGCGTGTACACGAACGAATTACTGCGCGACAGAAGAAGAAAAAATTTATCCGCATTTTTGCTTTTGCAACTCCAATTGCTGCAACAGCAATTATCTTCTTTGCTTTTGGTTCTTTGTTTCAAAGTCAGCAGCAGGAAGCCGATGTTGATTTGCGCTCTGTAATTACCAGTTTGAATGAACAGGAATTGCAGGCAATAATTGCAACAAATGATTTTATTTCATCGGAACGATATTATGAACGCACCGCGGATATTTTCAGCGATGATGACCGCGAAGTTGTGCGCACTATAATCGAAGAACAATCTGTTGTTGCATCAGATATTGAGCCGTATGCCGCAGAAGAAATAATTTTGCTTGATAAATATTCCGATGAGCAAGCCGAACACATTGCAGGTATTTTAGAAAAACAATTTTAAACATAACAACATTAGAAAGGTAATTTTATGAACACGACACAACGAACAATATTTTTTATGCTGTTTTTTTTGCTGACAGTATCTGTGTACGCACAACCGATGGGCGGACCACCATTTCGCGGCAAGGAAAAATTGCAGCAATTCCGCAAACTGCGACTTATCGAAGCATTAGATTTAAAAGAAGAAAATGCCATCAAGTTTTTTACCAAACTCAATGAACACGAAAAGCGGATGAATGATTTTCACGACCGACGCGGCGCACTTGCAGATACGCTCGAGGTACTTGTTAAAGCAGATGCTGCGGATAAATCGCTCGAAAGAATTTTTGATGATTTGCTCGGTGTCGAAGAAAAAATGATGCAGGAGAAAAAAACATTTCGCAGTGAATTGAAAAACGTACTGACAACACAGCAAGTAGCAAAACTGTTTGTGTTCGAAAAAAAATTCGGGGAGGGAGTGCGCAATGCAATGCAGGATAAATTCCGCGAAGATGATATGATGCCCGGACAAGGAAAACGCAGGCGGAATCGCAACGGTAACGATTAAGTTCAGCGCAAAACATAAAAAACGGTATTCGGAAATTTCCGGATACCTTTTTTTTTTATTTTTCAGTTTTTTTCGCGATGGAAAAGACGTAAATTTTCTGCCGAAATTTGCTCACTTGTTTTTTGATAGGATAAATTTACTATGACCAGATTATTTATAATAAACATACTGTTTGCTATCTGTGTTTCCTGTATGCAAGCGCAGGATAAACAGACAGAAATAAAACTTCGTCAGAATGTTGATGATACATTCAAAGAGCTTTCGGAAAATAAACTGACGCTGCGATTTTTTAATGCGTTGAATGGAAAAGGAATTGCGGGCGCCGCAGTAACAATTCAAAGTTTGGATGGCGAATATTTTACAAATGAAGAAGGCGCTGTTTCATTTCCTGCGTTGGCTGAAGATGGTGTGTATCAGGTTTCTTTCAGAGCGAAGAAGTATGTGCCGACCGAATTTCCGATAGAAATAATGGCGGGAACAATTTTCTTCAATCGCTTTTCCGTTTCGCCGCAATTGGATATTAAATACCTGCGCGTTATTCTTGATTGGGATGAATCGCCGCAGGATTTGGATGCGCATTTTGTAAAAGAAGGCGCATATCATATTTCTTTTCGAGATATGAAAACGCTGGCAGATGGCAATGGGCAACTTGACCGCGATGATATGGATGCATACGGACCGGAAACAATTACACTCACAGAAATTTCACATACAAGCACGTACGAATATTTTGTACACGATTTTAGCAATCAGCACAACACGTCATCGAATGCGCTTTCGCAATCCAAAGCAACAGTAAAAGTGTACGGTGAAGGAAAATTGCTGAATGTATTTCAGATTCCCGAAAGAAAAGCAGGAACAGTGTGGAAAGTATTTTCAATTCGTAATGGCGGCATTGTGGAAGTGAATACGGTTCGTTAGTTAGTTGGTTCGTTTTAAAAATTTATTATATATGAAGTACTGTATAAAAATTCTCTCTTTATTCGTTTTTATTGTGTCGTTTACTTTTGCTTTTGCAGTTGTTCCTGACTGGGTAAAAAAACATGGAGAAAGTGTGGAGCATCCTAAAGAAATATTTCTCACAGGATTTGGCATTGCAAAAGTTTCTGCCTCTTCCGGAATTGAAAATGCAAAACAATTCGCCACGGATATTGCAAAGCGGGAAATGACGGAGAAAGTGCGCGTTTCGGTGCAGAATACGATTTCAACTGCAATGCAGGAAACGCAGGAAAAACTTTTATCCTATTTTAGTACGGTAACGCAATCCTCTTCGCAAATGGAAATTCAGGGAATGGAGACGACGATATTTTATGATGATGACGAAGAATATTTTTATGTGCTTGCTTTTGCGCGCAAAGATAAACTTATTTCGTTATACGGGCAGAAAGCGAAAAAAATGCGAAACACAATTGCGGAACATTTATCTTCAGCAGAACGATTGGTGCAGGCAAATGATGTAACGAAAGCATTAGAAGAATATTTGTTATGTTACCCGCTCTTTCGTGAATTGGAAGAAGCGCAAACTATTCTCAGCGCATTGCAAACATCTCTTCCGGAAATTGGCGACGCAACAGCGAAAGATGAACATACTATTCTCAATGTGCGCGATGCAGTTGATAAATTAGTACAGCGTCCGATGAGTTCCGATGAAGATATCGCGTGGTACATAGCATACTGTCTTAAAAATCAGATGGAAGAGAAAAATATTTCCGTGCTTGTAACGCCGCTTACGTTTCAGGATACGCGGATGGGAAGCGCATTTGCGCGATATTTCAAAAATGTCGTGCAGAATAAAATTATTGATGTAGCACAGTGGAATGTTGTAGAGCAAATCGAAAATTTTACTCCGAAAACACGTGATGTTGTAAAAGAATTTGCTACAGTATCGGGAGCGAAGTTTGTCGTAACAGGAACGTATTGGGAGATGGGAGACGATATTAAATTTATCATTTCGCTTCGGGATATTTCTGCAAATCGTATTGTCGGTAGCGTAGAGAAAATTGTTGCAAAAAATATTCTTGACAGAACGAATTTGAGTTTGAAACCGGAAAACTATGAGCAAGCGTTGCATGAGCGAAAAGTTTTCAATAAGGATGAAATAATTGGCAATGGATTGTTCGTGGAAATTTTTACGAATAAAGGATACGACAATATTCTCTATGAAGAAGGGGAGCGAATGAATGTTTCTGTACGGGTCAATATGCCGTGCTATGTGCGTTTGGTCTATCATCAGGCGGATTCTTCTCGTATTTTGTTATTGAAAAATTATTATATAGACGAATCGAAAGTAAATAAAGTGGTTACAGTTCCAGGCGGATGGGTATGTGCCGAACCGTTTGGCGCGGAAGTATTGCAAGTGTTTGCTCGAACGGAACAATTTGAAGAATTAAATGTAATTGAACAAGACGGAAGAGAATATATGCAGGATAATTTGCAGCAATTTGTCGTTGCAACGCGCGGAATGAAGAAAGTGAAAAAAGAAACACTGCAAGCAGAAGCGATATTGATTTTGACGACGGTGGGGAAGTGAAAAAGTAATTATTTTGTCAGCAGCATTTTCTTTGTTGCGGTGAATTGTTGTCCGTCGGTAGTTTTCGCTTGAAGCCGAACAAAATATATTCCGCTTGGTAAATTATCTGCAACAAACTTGACTGTGTAATTTCCGGCGTTTTCAGTTTTATTCTTTAATACTTTTATTCTTCTTCCGGTGATGTCAAAAACTTCTATGGATGTAAAAGATGGCTTTGAAATTTGATATGAAATTTCTGTACTGGAATTAAACGGATTCGGGTAGTTGAATAATACTTCATTTTGATTTGGGGTGTTTCTGCGTTCATTAACTGTAGAGATACCATTAAAAAAATAAACGCCCGACGAATCTTGGTCTTCTGAATTTACTCCTGCAAACATTAGATTTCTATTTACATCAAATGCCAAAGAAAATACTCCTCCTATTTCAGGAAGCCCTTCATTTTTAATAATCCAATTTTCTCCAGCATTTTCAGATTTAAATAATAAACGATGTGCCGCTTGATAAATTCCTATATAAACTTCATTGTTTTTTTCAGGGTGTATAAAAATTGTTAAAAGTCCCAAATCATTATTCGTTAATTCGCTGTTGAATTCACTCCAGGAAAAACCGGCGTCAGTGGACTTGAATACTCCATTGCTCCAGTATGCAAGATAAATGTTATTATTATTTATTGGATCAATTGAAAAAACGGTTGACCAGTTGATTGCTGCTCCGATAGAGATTGCACTCCAGCTTGTTCCGGCGTTATAACTCTTATATATCCCGGAATAGGTACCTACATACATTATGCTGTCATTGAACGGGTCAATCGCGAGGGAAGATAATCCCAATGTTGGAATATATCCTAAATCGCTCCACGATAAGCCCTGATTCGTTGTATATTTTATCATTCCTGAACCAACACCAACAAAAACTTTATTCAAGTGAGAGGGAGAAATCTCCACTAAGCATGAAGTCCAGTCTCTCGAATAAAATAAACTATCCCACGACATTCCGCCGTCTTTTGTCATCATCACATAATTTGCACCCGGGTCAAAATTAACATACGGTTCAATAGAAGCGTAGATAATTTTTGAATGAAATGCATCAATTTTTATTTGTCCGTAGAGAATGTTTTTTTTAGGAGATGGAAATGTATCCCAATGTGTGCCTGCATCAAAACTGCGTAGAAAATAGTTATCAGCGAGCGCATACATCGTGTCCGGGTTTCCCCGATACACATCAATATCGTAAATCCGGAACCCTTTTGTTGCTTCTAACAATCTCCACTGCGTATTTACAATGGATGTCAAAGCACAACAATACAATAAAAACAGGAGAACAAGTTTCACGGTATGCGCTATAATATTTTTTCTGATTTGCAGCATTTTTGTAAAAAATCTGTGAAGGATATAGGAAAAATTTCTTGCATTAGAAAATGGTCAAAAACATCGGAACTCTTTCTCCCTCTTCCCGCGTTTCTTATCCGCTTTTGGCAACAGTAATTTTTTGCTTAAATTTTTGCCCGATTTTTTATAATCCCTTAAACTAATTACTCCAATTTTGGAATTCAACGAATGAAAATAATGAAATTACTATTTCTTCCTCTTGTTTTTTGTACTGCAATGCTTTTTTCCGCAGAGAAAAAATCTGCGCCATCTCCCGTTATTTTGGAACTTGGCGCAAAGCATAAAATAACGCTCGCCGAGTTCAAGGATTTTTTCCAGCGATACAATGGCGGCACTGTGGAAACAACGAAAGTGGAAAAAAAAGATATTGAGCGGTTCATAGATTTATTTACAAAATATGAATTGAAACTCGCTGATGCGTTTTCCCGCAAATACAACGAAAAAGATGAGGTGAAAGCGGAAGTTAATGAATACCACGCCGAACTTGCCAAATCATATTTGCTGGATAAAGTTCTCACAGAGCCGGCAGTAAAGCAAATGTACGAGCGCAGAAAAGAAGAAATCCGCGCCCGTCATATTTTATTCCGCTTTCCTGAAGTGCCGGAAGTAAATGATGAAGAGGAAGAAGAAGAAATTGCTCCGGAAGATATCGTTACGATTGATACGAATGCCATTCGACAAAAAGCATTGGATGCAATTCAACGATTGAACAACGGTGAAAAATTTGAAGACGTTGCAAAGGAACTTACCGAAGATGAATCCGGGAAAAGCAACGGCGGCGATTTATATTATTTCACCACCGGACAAATGGTTGCCCAGTTTGAAGATGCGGCGTACTCGTTAAAAAAAGGAGAGTACACCAAAGAGCCGGTACTTTCGCCGTTTGGTTTTCACGTTATTCAGGTAACGGATAAAAAACCTGCAATCGGAACAGTGCGCATCAGTCATATTATGGCGCGATTTAATATGAATTCTCCCACGCCGGAAGATACAATGCAGGCATTTAAAAAAATTACTGCATTGCTTGACAGCGTAAAGAAAAAAGGCGCGGACTTTGCAGCAATTGCAAAAAGAAATTCCGATGATGCAGGAAGCGCATCAAAAAGCGGAGATGTAGGAAATTTTACACGCCGCAGATGGGTGCAGGCGTTTGATGAAGCGGCATTCAAACTGAAAGTGAAAGAACTTTCTCCTATTATCCGCACACCGTACGGTTACCATATTCTGAAATGTACAGAAGTTCAGCCGGTTGCTTCGTACGACAAAATGAGGGATGAATTAAAATCCACATATCAGTCATCGCGTTTTAATGATGAGCGCGCTCAATATCTCATTGCATTACAAAAGAAATACAATGCGGTGGAAAATAAAGAGGTACTGCAAGCACTCATCGCGTCACTTGATACTGCAAAAGTAATTGGCGATTCAGCATGGACTTCTTCTGTGTCGGATTCTATAAAACAACTTGCATTGTACTCGTTCAACGGAACAAATATTTCCGTAGATTCTCTTTTGAAGGAAACAGAATCATTGCAGGAAAATTTTGGTTCGCCATTATTCCCCGCAGATTTTGCAGCCGCGCTTGAGCGTGTGTATGAAAATTATATTCTTTCAGAAGAATCAAAAAATATTGAACAGCGTTTTCCTGACTTTGCAACCATGATGATAGAATTTGAAAAAGGAATTTTGCTCTATCGCGTTGAACAGGATGAAGTGTGGTCGAAAGTAAGCGTAACGGATTCCGCGCTCGATGCATACTTCGAAACAAACCGTGAGAAGTTCCGCTTTCCGAATCGTGTAAGTCCGCAGGCAGTTTATGTCGGCACGGATACACTCATCAACAGCATTTATGAACGCCTGCAAAAAGGAGAATCGTTTGATACGCTTGCATACACGGAAAATGCTTCGATAATTATGCGATTGAAGCGCGGCAAACTTGACTGGATGCCCGCAGAACAAGATACTATGACGCGCATTGCATGGAAACTGGAAAAAGGACAGTATAGCAAACCCTTTCTTTATGAAGGAAACGGATACACGGTGATACAGTTGCTTGATAAAGAAGAGACGAGGCTGAAAACAGCGGATGAGGCAGGGACGGAAATTTCCAACGCATATCAGGATGCGGAATCGAAGATGTTTGAAACAAAGTGGCTGGAAAGAGTGAAGCAGGAGTTTCCTGTAACAATAAAGCGCGATGTAATTACAAAAGCATTTGCAAAAGCAAAGAAGAAATAATATCACTTGAAAAACAAGAAAGCCCGCAGTGCAATTGCGGGCTTTTTTATTAAAATTAAAAAATACAAACCGGAAATTTATTTTGTCAGCAGCATTTTCTTTGTTGCGGTGAATTGTTGTCCGTTGGTGGTTTTCGTTTGAAGTCGAACAAAATATATTCCGCTTGGTAAGTAATCTGCACTGAATTTAGTCGTATAATTTCCAGGATGTACTATTTCGTTTTTTAATACTTGTATTTTTTTCCCATTAATATCAAACACCTCTATCGTGACGAAATTAGTATTGGATAATCTATACGATAATATTGTCTCAGAATTGAATGGATTTGGGTAAATATTGAGATAAAAATTATTCGTGCTTATTTGTGCATCATCAATATTAGTATTAATATCTCTAATAAATATACTACTTGTATTATGTGCTCCTACCGAAATAAATATTTTGTCGTTTGTTGTGTCTATAATACATGAACTAACTTCACCCGAATCGGGCAATCCCATGTAAAACGGGAGCCAATTTTCTCCACTGTCTTCTGATTTAAAAAAAATATGATTCTGAAGACTCCAAGCCCCTATATAAAGTTCATTGGTGTTTTTCGGATTTATAGTAATAACTTTTATATCTCTATCGTCAGAACTTAACCCATTATTTTTTTCGTGCCATGAAAATCCACCGTCAGTTGATTTGTAAATTCCTCCTGGTGCTCCAGTCCAACTAAAAAGTACAAAATAAATAACATCAGAGTTTTTGGGGTCCACTGCTATTGTAGCGGTATATTCGATACTAAAATTGAGCGGCAATCGCATCCAGTTCAAGCCGTAGTTTGTGCTTTTGAAGATACCCAATGCATCAACATAAAACAGTATTTGGTTATTGCCCGGGCTAATCGCAAAAGAATTCAGACTATAAATTTCTGGGGTAATAACTTCGTGCCAGATATTTCCGCGGTCGGTGGAACGTATAATATAATCACCGTTATTCATATATAACACATTCAAATCCATCGGGTCGCGTTCAACAAAATACGATGGGAAGTATGCCTGAGTTGAAAATATATTCGTCCATTCAATTCCTCCGTCGTGAGTTTTCCATGATTCCGTACCCCATGTTCTTGTATTTTCTCTGTTTAAAAAAATAACATTCGCATCGTATGCATCAATTTTAATTTGTCCTCCCCAGAAAGCGGAACTGATATTGTTCCAGTGTTCTCCGTTATCAACACTTTTTAAAAATTGCCCACCACTGGCGTACATAGTATCATTATTTCCATAAAAAATATCAATATCCTCAATAAGTACACCTTCGCTCCCCGGTGCAAATCTCCACTGTGTATTTACAATGGATGTCAAAGCGAAAGAGTACAATAAAAACAGGAGAACAGGTTTCACGGCAAGCGCATAACACCCTATTCCGTTAGTAATATTTTTTCTGATTTGCAACATTTTTGTAAAAAATCTGTGAAGGATATAGGAAAAAAATCCCGCAGTGCAAAATGAGTAAAAAATCTCCGGAACTCTTTCTTCCTTCTTCTTCGTTTGAACTCCACCTTTGCCAACACTTTATTTTTGCTTAAATTTTTGCCCGATTTTTTAAAGAATGTCATTGCGCACCATAATATTTTTACTGTTGGCAGCACTTACCGGTTGCACCGGTAACGATTCCCAATTCATTGCAAGAGTTGGCGATGAAACATTAACGAATGATGAGTTACCGTTTCCCGCAGATTCAACGATTGCGGGAAATACATTGCAACGGAATGCGTTTATCAGCACGTGGGTGAACAATACCGTTTTGTACAAAGCCGCAGAAAGAGAAGGCATACTTTCGACAGAAGAATTTCAGAAGCGGCAGAAGGAGTTTCAGCAACAAATGGCGATTCATTTGTATTTGCAGAAAGAGGTGTATCTTCCCGAAGATACCATAGCGGACGAAAATAAGATTCGGGACTATTTTAAAATTCGCAGTAAAGAATTTATTTCAAGCGATACAAAAATACAATTGAACGGTGTATTTTTTCAGCAACGCAATGAAGCAAACAAATTTCGCTCGGATATTATACGCGGAAAATCGTGGAAGCAGGCAACTGAAGTGCTGCAAAAAAATGCTGTGAATGTTAAAACCGTTGAGAACGTATTGTACACGCGCCAAACCATTCCTTCGCAGGAATTATGGAACGTTGCCCTGACGTTACGTTCAACTGATGTTTCTTTTCCTGTTCCGACTCCGGGCGGATTTGCAATTATCAAAGTAGTTTCTCTGCAGGAAAAAGGAGCGCCTTCCCGTATCGAATTTGTATGGGATGAAATTCGTCAGCGGCTTATTATTGAAGCACGACGCACCCGCTACGAAAAATTAATGGAAGAGTTGCGTTCAAAATATGACGTAGAAATTCGATAACCTTTTAAATTTTTAATGAAACACATTGTAGTTTTTTACTTAGCAATAATTTTATTTTCGACACTCACAGCACAGCAGAAAATTGTTGACCGCATTGTTGCTGTCGTGGATAATGAAATTATTCTCGAATCGGAACTTGCGGCGCAAGTGGACTTTTTTGTTTTCAACAATCGCCTCGACCCGAATACGCCGGATATAAAAAAACAAGTGCTCGACGGAATGATTGTTGATAAACTCATTCTTGCGCAAGCGATTGTCGAAAGTGTTGCAGTATCCGATGCGGAAGTGCAGCAGCAATTAGATGATATTATTCGTCAGCGTGCCGCGCAAATGGGTTCGGAAAAGAAATTGGAAGAGATGTATGGTATGTCCGTTGCAAAAATAAAGATTGAATTTCGCGATGAAGTGCGGAAGCAATTACTTTCGCAACGATTGCAACAAACAAAATTCGGAAAGCAAAATATCAGCCGCAATGCGGTGGAACAATTTTTGATTGATTTCAAAGATAGTTTGCCGACCATTCCCGAAGAAGTGGAACTTGCACATATTTACGTTGCACCGAAACCAAGTAAGGACGTGAAAAACAAATCGAAATTAATGGCGCAAACAATTCTTGACAGTATAAAAAACGGAGGAGATTTTGCGGATTTTGCAAAGCGATATTCTGCTGATGGTGGTTCTGCATCCAGTGGTGGAGATTTGGGCTATGTTCGTCGCGGACAATTTGTAAAGGAATTTGAGGAGGCGTGTTTTGCTTTAAAAGAAAATGAATTTGCGCCTGTTATTGAAACACAGTTCGGATTTCATATTATTCAATTGCTGCATCGTCGCGGCGATGAAGTGAATCCGCGCCATATACTTTTTCCCATCGGAAAAAGTGAAAATGATGACAGCGTTGCCCTTGCATTTCTTACCTCCTTGCACGATTCACTTGCGACAGGAAAAACATTTGCAGAACTTGCACGCAAATATTCGGAAGAT
Organism: uncultured Chitinophagales bacterium; assembly: GCA_964358705.1. Lineage (GTDB taxonomy): Bacteria > Bacteroidota > Ignavibacteria > UBA10030 > F1-140-MAGs086 > JBBTJF01. Next base: position 164,620 of record CAYHPL010000003.1, on the reverse strand, counting down.
AAAGAAACAGCATTTACCGGCGGCGTATTGGGAGTTTCACCGCTTGCGCAAATTGATGAGGCAACTCGCGCAATACTTGATACAATGGTTGTCGGCAATATTTCTTTACCGCTTTCTGTAACAGCAGGCGGAAAATCAGGATTTCATATTCTACTTTTAAAAAACAAAACAAAAGAGCATCTGGCAAATTTGAAAGACGATTGGAAACGGATTGAACAACTTGCAATTAATTACAAGCGCTCGAATGATTATCGCATTTGGGTGGAACAACTGAAAAAAACAATTTACTGGGAAACACGGCTGTAGATTTTAGAAGTAAGAAGTAAGAAGTAAGAAGCAAGAAGCAAGAACGGATTTATTAACATATAATTTTTCATTATTGAGTGAATATACAAACAGAACAAAAGAACGATGTCGAAGCGGTAAAGCAATTACACGTTTCGTATGAGCGCATCACAAAAGAAATAAGTAAAATCATTGTCGGACAGACAGTAATTGTCGAGCATTTAATAATTGCATTGCTTTCGCGCGGGCATTGTTTACTTGTCGGCGTTCCGGGACTTGCAAAAACACTGCTCATCAAAACACTTGCAGAAGTATTGGAATTAAAATTTTCCCGTGTGCAATTTACTCCCGATTTGATGCCAAGCGATATCACCGGCACAGAAATAATTGAAGAAAATACTTCGGGAGGAAAATCATTTAAATTTGTACGCGGACCGGTGTTTGCAAATATTGTTCTTGCCGATGAAATAAACAGAACGCCTCCCAAAACACAAGCCGCGTTGCTCGAAGCAATGCAGGAGCACAATGTTACCGCCGCAGGGCAAACCTACAAACTCGATGAACCATTTTTTGTCCTTGCAACACAAAATCCGATTGAACAGGAAGGAACATATCCATTACCCGAAGCGCAACTCGATAGATTTATGTTCAATTTGTGGCTCGATTATCCATCGGAAGCGGAAGAGCGGCAAATCGTAAAATCTACCACGAGTTCCTTTGTGCCATCATTGGAAAAAGTGATGTCTGCAAAAGAAATAATGATGTTTCAGGAATTAGTGCGCCGCGTACCTGTTGCAGATAATGTGATTGAATATGCAGTATCGTTATCCACAAAGACGCGACCGAAAACAAAACGCGCTCCGCAATTCATCAATGACTGGCTGCGATGGGGAGCGGGACCACGCGCGTCGCAGTATTTAATTCTTGCTGCAAAGACAAAAGCAATTCTCGAAGGACGACACACACCGAATATTGATGATGTAAAAGCAATGGCAGGTCCCGTATTGCGCCATCGCATTGTTCCGAATTTTAATGCGGAAGCAGAAGGCGTAACAGCAATTTCGATTGTGGAAAAATTAATTGCGAGTGAGTAAAAGCGGTTTTAAGATTGTCGATGTTTGGAAATCAATTTGGCAACGACAATGCAAAAAAACAAACTAACTGCAAGAAATGAACAGACTTGATATACAAGCGAACATTGACAATCCCCAACAACTCGAAAAATTGTATCGGGAGAATAAGGTAGTTTTTAAAACAGAATTCATTTCGCTTTACCCTGAAATAACAGACAACAAACTCGCAGATTATTGGAATGAACGGCTGAATTACGAAAGTGCAGAAATATACTGGGGGAGCAAGAAGGAATTAACCTTTGTAATCATTGTTTCTTTATTAGCGGGCGTAATTGCAAAGTTTCCGTCGTTACTGAATATCAATCCCGAACTCTTTTATCAGCGGAATGCAGGATTTATCGCTCTCACAGCATTGACAACGTACTTTATCTGGCGGAGAAATCTTCGAGCAAAAAAAATTGTATTTCCGTTCGTTGCTACCTTGATTTCTGTAATTTTTATAAACATATTCCCGGCGAATCAAAAAAGCGACACGTTGATTTTATCTTATATTCATTTGCCGATTTTATTGTGGACAATTTTAGGATTTTCCTATGTAAGTGAAAATGTAAGAGACCAACAAAAAAGAATTGATTTCCTGAGATACAATGGTGACGTAGTTATTATGGCAGGACTCATTGTGATTGCAGGCGGGATTCTCACAGCAATTACAATCGGACTTTTTTCCGTCATCGGTTTTAATATCGAGAAATTTTGGGCTGAAAATGTAGTTGTTTTCGGACTTGCTGCATTGCCATTAGTGGGAACGCAGATAGTGCAAAGTAATCCGCAATTGGTGAACAAGATTTCACCAGTGATTGCGAAGTTATTCAGTCCACTGGTTTTAATTATGCTTGTGGTTTATTTAGTCGCAATGTTGTTCTCCGGCAAAGACCCGTACAATGACAGAAATTTTTTGCTGTTATTCAATGTGCTGCTCATTGGAGTTATGGCAATTATTTTATTTTCAATTGCCGGAGCATTTAAAACAAACGAAAACCGAGTAGGCAATTTTATTCTCTTTGCGTTATCAATCGTAACAATTATTGTGAACGGAATTGCTCTTTCGGCAATTGTATTTCGCATTTCAGAATGGGGGATTACTCCAAACCGGCTTGCAGTATTAGGAGCAAATCTCCTTATGCTGACAAATTTGCTTCTGGTAACGTATCAACTCTTTAAGAATGTTACAAGAACAGCAGGCATCAAAGAAGTTGAAAATTCAATATCAATGTTTCTTCCGGTGTACAGTTTGTGGGCAATAATCGTAACGTTTATTTTCCCATTTATATTTCAATTTAAATAAGAGAAACGAATGAGAACGATACGAATGAAATTTATTTTTTGAGTAAAAATTTCGACCTATGAAATACCCTCGCAAATTATCATCAGGCGCTAATAACACCGTCATAGTATTAAGCGAAACGGAAGTGGGAAAATTATTTCTTGGCGACACTCGTTCTGAAATTGGAAGTGAAGCGGAGAAAATGCAATTTGCAAACAGCATAAATAATTTGGTTGCAAAATTTATACGGTTGGAATTTAATGAAGCAATACAAGCGGAAATGCTCGTAATGGAACGCATTCATCCGTTGGATTTCCGGTCGTACGAAGTAGAGATACGAGAACTTTGGCTCGATGTGTTTGAAGATGATTTACAAAAACTTCATAGCACAGGATTTGTTCATCGTGACTTAAAAAGACCTTCCAACATTAGCGGATTGGCATTTGATAATATTTTACTAACGCAAACGGGACTTCGATTAATTGATGTTGGAATATCTGCATTACAGAAACAAGTGGGCAATACAATTTTTGAAAAGTATGTTGAAATTGAAAACAAAGAAATTGCGGAATTCCGGGAATATTTTTTAAACAGATAAAAATTTCATTTGTCCGATATTTCTGTATCATCATCAATGAGTTCATTCCATCTTTCCACTTCCGGTAGTCTTGTTGCATTAATTGCATTTTCGTTGCTTGCAATCGGAATTACATTTCTCTTTTATCGTTTTACGCTGCCACCAGCCACACCGCGCAAAAAAATTCTTCTCGCACTTCTTCGCTCTGCATCGTTATGTTTATTAATTCTGCTGCTGTTTGAACCAATTTTTCAAAGTATCACTACAAGCGAGCAGGAACCCGCAATTGCAATTCTTCTTGATAATTCACTGAGTATGACGTTGAAAAATTCAGGTGAACTGCCGCGTGATTTTATCCGTAAAAATTTTTCAGAAGAAACAATCGGTAGCATCGGAGCGCTGCAACCGAAATTATATGCATTTGCAAACGATGCAAAAGAAGTGCGCTCGGTGGATTCGATGAATTTTTCCGGTGGAGAAACAGATATTGCCAAAGCGCTTTCTGCTATTAAAGAAAAAATTCAGCAGGAAAATATTCAGGCAGTTATGCTTGTAACGGATGGAAATGTTACTGCAGGATTTACTCCGCTTTATGAAGCGGAAGAATTGGGAATTCCTGTGTACACCATTGGCGTTGGCGATACAACAGAACAGCAGGATATACTTGTTGCAAAAATTTTCACAAATACAATTGCATACGCAGAAACGAAACTGCCGATGGAAGTTGTTGTGCGCAACAACGGATATGATAATATTTCTATAATGGCTTCGCTTTTTGAAAACGGAAAAATGCTTGAGCAGAAAATTCTGCATTTGACACAAGCGCAGCGTGATTATCCGCTCTCATTTTCAATTCCTCTTGCAACGGAAGGAATGAAAAAATTTACCGTCAGTATTTCAGCGCTGAAAGAAGAGCTGACGGAAAAAAATAATTCTCAATCTGTTTTTGTGAAAGTGCTGAAAAGTAAATTGCGGATTGTTCTTCTTGCAGGCGCACCTACACCTGATATTGCGGCATTGCGACAAACATTGAATGAAGACGGACATTTTGATGTACGCACATTTGTGCAGAAAAATATAAACGAAATCTATGAAGGTGCTCCGGCGCAAAAGCAACTTGATAGCGCAGAGTGTTTTTTACTTGTAAATTTTCCGTCTTCTGCAACAAATTCTTCGCTGCTACAAATGGTGCAAACGCAATTGCAAAATAAGCACACACCTGTTTTTTTTCTTGGAGGAAGAGAAATTGATTTTCAAAAATTGAAACAGTTGCAAAATATTCTTCCTTTTTTCTGGAACAGTGTGAGCCGAAATGAATTAGAAATTTTTACCGAAATGGAAAATGCTTCGCGTATGCACATACTGACAAATGCAAGCGGCGCACTTACTCCACTGATGTGGAATCAATTGCCGCCCGTGTATAAATTACAAACTATTTTTGAAGCAAAAGGAGAAGCAGATGTGTTAGCGTATGCGCGACTGCAAAGTATCTCACTGAACGAACCGCTGTTGATGGCGTTCAATAGCAATCGTCAGCGCTCCGTTGCATTTACCGGCTATGGTATCTATCACTGGCGATTGCTTTCTGCACAAAATTCCATTACACGTCCGTTTCTATCGCTGTTTATTGCAAATGCAGTGCGTTGGCTGACAACAATTGAAGAAGACTCTCCGATTCGAGTTGCTCCGGTAAAAGAACTTTTCAGCGGAAGTGAACCGATAGAATTTTCTGCAACAGTTTCTAATGAACAATTGCATCCGATTGATGACGCATCAATAGAAGTAACACTGAAAAAAGAAAATTTTCGCAGAAGTTTTTCAATGCAAAATGTAAATAGCGGTCGGTATGAAGGGTCCTTTGGCAATTTTGATGCAGGGGAATATTCCTATACTGCAATTGTGAAGCGCGGCGAAATTATTCTTGAAGAAACGGATGGAAAATTTTCTGTCGGAGAAATTACGGTAGAATTTCTGAAAACAACGATGGATAAACCGCTCCTTGAACAAATTGCATATCGGACAGGCGGGGAATTTGCGTTTTCTCAAAATTATTCTTCACTGCTTGCCAAAATTCAAGTACAGAAATTTGATGCGAAAGAACTGACACAGCGCTCAGAAATTGAATTGTGGCATTGGGAATATTTACTTGGCGGAATTGTTCTCTTGTTTGCGATGGAATGGTTTATTCGTCGGCGCAGCGGAATGTTATAATATTTTCAAAAACAGCAATAAAAAAGCCGTGAAGAAATGAATTTTTCACGGCTTTGCTTTTTACGACGAGGATTGAACTACATCGTAGTGGGGAAATTGTCAATTGGTTTTTGTTCGCTTTCGGGAAGATTTTTTTCCTGTCTGCTGATTATAAAATAAGTAACCAAAAGCGCGCATCCGATGGAGAGTGCAATTGCAGATGCTTTCAATCCATCATCAAATCGCTCATTCACCATATCAAGATAGGAAACGACGGAAAGCCCGATGCCGGTAAAAAAGAACATCATTCCCCATTTCAGCGTTCTGTATTTGTCGCGGCGGCGTAACTCTTTGCCAAAGAGTGCGCGTATCATATCGGGTGTCATGCCGCGTTCCATTGCGGACATTCGCTCGCGGTGGCGTGAAGTAATCCACATACCGATTACAACGGCGGCGGAGATAAACATTGTCATTGGAATTAAAACTTCAGTTGGATTCATTTGTGTAACCTTTCTGTAAAAAAAAAATAGGTAAAATAAGTTGTAAAAAATCAGAAACGGAGCATTATTCCGCTTTGCACGAACTTTGACCGACTCTTTTTCAAAAATGTTTCACTATGAAAGAAAAAAATTGTAATTTTTGCCCGCGTTGAAACATTTTCTGCGCACGGATGGTCAAAGAAAGCGGAAATTAACAATGTCGTTTTCAGACGAAGAACTCATACCACGAATATGCGCCGGCGAAACAAAACTCTTTGAGTTACTCGTTAAGCGTTATCAGGACAAAATATTTACTCTTACCATGCGCGTATTAAAGAACCGCGAGGATGCAGAAGAAGCCGCTCAGGATGCGTTCGTGAGGGCGTTTCGTGCATTGAGCAAATTTAAAGGCGATGCGCAATTCGGCACATGGTTATACCGCATTGCGTATAATGTTTGTCTTACGAAATTGGAATCGCGAAAGAATATTTTTCAGTCGCTTGATGTTGCATTCGATGCGGATGATGACGATGAATATCACCCGGAAGTAGCAATTGAGCCATCTGCGGTAGATACAGATTTTGAAAAAGCAGAAACAAAAGAGATTGTTCGCAAAGCGCTTGCAAAACTTCCGGTGCATTACCGAACAGTGCTGACGCTTTTTTATCTTGAAGAACTGAGTTACGAAGAAATCTGCGACGTAACAAAACTCCCGATGGGAACAATTAAAACACAATTATATCGCGCACGCAATGCGCTGCAAAAATTACTTGCACAAATGTATTCAAAGGACGAAGTATTCGTATGAACCATTTAACAAATTATCAGATAAATGAATTTGCGGATGATGTGCTTTCTTCTGCTGAGCGGGAAAAAGCACAATTGCATCTCGATGAATGTCCGCTGTGTCAGCAGCAGTTGAATGTATTGCTTTCACTGGATACATTATTACACAATATGCCAATGGAATCTGTTGCGCCGGATTTTGCGCAGCGTGTAATGTTTAAAGTGAACGAAAAACCAATGTGGGTGTATCTCTGGAAACCAATTACGTTTTTAATTTCCATTATTATTACGGTTGTCGTTGCGGTACTTGGTTTGGTGCAGTCGCCTTCTGCTTCATCGCCATCAGTTACCGGACAATACATTGAACACGGTAGGAATTACTTCGAGCAGGGTTTCCGAACCGTAGGGGAGATGCTTACGAAATTGTTACCCAATCTCAGCAGCGGATTAGCGATGCAATTATTCACCGTCGGAATGATTCTCTTCGCCGCATTTTTAGTTGATAAATTTATACTCGTGCCGAAGTTTCGGAAAGGGTAGTTCAGTTCTCTCGTAGTTCTTGCAATCTTTCTAATACAAATTTTGCCTCTTCTGAATTAGGAGGAACAGTCCTGTAATATTTTGAAAGAAATTCATCTGCTTTCTTCTTGTCTTTACGTGTATAGTAGATAAATCCCAAATCTTTATATGCGAGATGAATTGATGTATCAAGTTCAATTGCATTTAATAAGTGTTTTTCTGCTTCATTATAACGCTCCAACTGTATCAGCACTCTTCCGTAAAATGCAATCATTTTTGCATTGGCCGGCTGTATGCAAACGGCTGATTCAATTGCAGAAAGTGCTTGTTTATAATCTTCCTTTTGAAACAACAATGATGCTAATTCCGCTTGAACATATGCATTTGCAGAATCTTGAAAAATCAAGAACTTCAAAATTTGTTCTTTTTTTGTGCCTTTCCCTTTCTCATCAAGAACTGGTATCAGGTTCAATAAAAACTTCGAAACGGTTTCAAATCCATCTGCGTATGCAAGGTTTGTAAATAAATATTCTTCATAAGTTTCACGCGTTGATGTTGGAGCACGAAATATCCATATTTGTGAGCCATTGGGGTCTTGAACATTATATTCAAGTTTCCAATGCGTACGAATTGAATCATAAAAACTTATAAAAGGGCGAAAACGATCGGGCTCTTTGACAAACCTGGCATAATCAAAGGTGCTTCCAATAAAATAATCGCAATCTTCATACCACTGCGCATCGTAATAGGGGGCGGTTTTCTCCGTGAAAATTGCATTGTATGGAGTCCAAATAATTTTATAATAGTCACTGAGTTCAATTCCTAATGGGCACATCGCAATGATGGAACTAACGGGAACGTGTTTCTTTATCCAATCTTTTGCACCTGTACGAATATCCGGAACCGAAAGAGATGCTTGATAATCTAAAATTACTCTTATCGGTTGTATAAATGCGCATGTTCCTAAAACAATAATGGTTAATAATGAAATTAGTTTTCTGTTGATATTCTTTAAAAAATATTTTCCACTGGAATAACTAATTACATGTTCTCCCAATTTGAATAATGTAATGGAGCCAATTACGATAAAAAACGGAAACAATGGGAAAATGTAACGTTCTGCACGCATTGCCCACATTCCAATTGTTACAAAATAGATAATAGGAAACATTATTAAGAGAATTATTTCTTTATTTTTTCGCCAAAGATAATACGCTATACTCATTATGACCAAAGCTGTGAACACCCAACCGAGATTTTGAGGCAAAGATTCAAATAAATAATATCCAATCGTACTTTGGTTTGCATCTAATCCAAAATGTCCCGCATTCATATGAACTTGCGTTTCATGAAATCCAGCAATGAAACTTTTAAAATCTAGAATAATGTACGGATTGAAAAGAAAAAATACGCCGATACAAACTACTATTGAAATTATTAAAGGAATACTTGTAAGCGAACGTATTGCTTCTTTCACAGAAAAACTCCGAAAAAGATGTGCAGTAACAAGTACGAGCAACAATAGTCCAGCATTGTATTTTGTTGCGATTGCCAATCCGATACTTAGTCCCGAAAGAACTGACCACTTCATTTCGGGTTCTTTGTAAAGACGATAGATAAATAGGAGTGAAAGTATAGCAAAAAACGTAAGCGGTGTATCTACGTTTACGAGGTGTGCTTGTTTGATATGCAGTGGATTAATTGCAATAAATGCAGATGCAATGAGTGCAACTGCTCGATGAGAAAATCGTTGTGCAACAAGATAAGTTACACCGATTGTACTGACATCAAACATAACGGTTGTAAGCCGCGCAATAATTACAAATGTTGTTGGATTGGTTTCGTAAGCGTGTTGAAACGTTTGCAAATCCGGATATGTACCGAAGAAATGACCAATGAAATAATGAAGCGATTGAATTGCGAACTGTAGGTAAAATGTAAATGCCGGATAGACAAAGAAATGCGGATTCAAATCTAATCCGCTGTTTCCAAAATTCCAAAACTTCATTGCTATGTTCAACGGCATTGCTTCCTCATATACTTCCGGCAATCCCCAATTGAGGTGCCAGAGACGTAGCGCGAACGCGATGGAGCAAATCAAGAATATGAATTTGTGTTCCCAAATTTTATGTTTCATGAGTTCATTATTTTTTTCAAAAATATTGAAACTGATGGTTGAAATCAAAATTAAAAGGCGATATCTATTTTGTAGAAATCGCCTTTTGATGAATTACTACGAACAGGGATTTGTGACGATGGGAGCAATACTCCAAAAACTGTTACCCAATCTCAGCAGCGGATTAGCGATGCAATTATTCACCGTCGGAATGATTCTCTTCGCCGCATTTCTTGTTGATAAATTTATACTCGTGCCGAAGATTCGGAAAGGGTAGTTTAGTTTTTAGTTATTGTTAGAGAGTCGGTAAGTAATTGCCGGCTTTTTTTATGCGGTATTATCAACATTATTTTTGAATCCCAATCTGAAGACTGTGAGAATTCATAAATTCAATAAATGAATTGTATGAAACTTCCTCAAATGATTTTATTTCTTCTTGTATCAATGTATCATTATTTCTCTGAAATTTTAGATAAGAAATAGAATTTATAAATTCTGCCGTCATTAAAGAACGCCAATCTGTAATATCAGGGTCGTTCTCATCTTCATTATAAACATCAATAAGTTCTGATGCATATTCTAACCTGTTTGTTAATAATGCAGTATTGGCCATAATAGACATCAGTCGGGTATTTTCTTCATCTTCCAGAAGTGCTTTTGTGAAGGCTTGAAAAGAATGTTCGTAATCCCTTTTCTTATAATAAGTATATCCTAAATGTTCATAGAGCAAACTCAATTGAGCATCAGGAAATGATTTAGATGGAAGCAATTCTTTGATTATTTTTTCCCGCATAAATACTTGTTTATCAATATCTGTAACAGTTCGTAATCCAATATTTATCATATAAGTTGAGCCCAAGTAGTAACTGTTAAAAGTCCATTTTCCCAAACTGATTAATCGTTCACTTATTTTCGTTTCATTCGCATTGACAAAAAAAATAGTTGAAGCAAGTAATGCAGGAGCAAGAGTATATCCAATTATCGTGCGAACAACAGAACTCACTTCATTTTTTTCAAAGAGTTGTACTGATAATACAATGGCTAAAAAATTTATTTGCACTGCTGCAAGGCAGAGAAAATCCCAATCACGCGGCGGTGATTGAATTGTATTAATTGTCAGATTGAACAAGAGAAAATAAAATGATGCAAGCAGAAAAAATATTACTTTCGGTTCTGTCCATCGGAATTTTTTAAAATGGAATATGGAAAATATAATGACAAGTATTGCCATTGGCGATGTGGTGTACAAAATACCCTGTACAACATCGGAGAGATGCTTCCACGAAAATAACGAATAGTTATGCGGCTCCGGCAATGGATTCATTATTGGTAAAAACAATTTTCCTGCCCGCTCTTCTAATTCCAGTGTTTCAAACTTATACGAATGAAAATAGAAAAAATATGCCCACGTTCCGATGAGAAGTGTGCTGATGACAAATCCGGTAACATATTTGGGCTGAATCCATTTCTGTATTGCAATAAATTTTTTCTTCGCGGAAAAGGCAAGTACATAGAACAGTGCCGGCAACAGAAGTATCGTCTCGAAATGTATGCGGATGCCGATGAGAAATAACAATACAATTACTGCAATTCTGTTTTTTCCTTCAAACTGCTGATATGCGAAAAAGAGAATTGCAAAATTGAAAAGATACGCCAGCGAATAATTTTCCATGTGTCCGAAAAAATTCTGATTGATACCGGCTGTGAACCACAAGATAAGAAAGAATACTTTTCCCGTTGAAGAACATTCAAGCATTGCAGTAAATACAAGAGTAAGAATGATGAATATTCCTCCGCTTCCGATACTGACATCATAAAATGCTGTTTTCCAATCAACGCCTGCCAATGTCGTTATCAGTTTGTAGGTTAAGTATGTGAGCGGCTCAGTTTCTTTGCGGCTGAACACATCGCTGAAATGCCATTCTCTGCCTGCTGCGTAATTAGTAATCTTCGTTGTATCGCCGTACATATCAACTGCTATTGCAAAATAATGAAAGAACATCGCTCCAAAAATACTTGCAACAATGGCAACAAGAATTGTTTTCCATTTGTTCGATGAATACCACGCAATGAACTTTTCCAATAGTATTATTACACGTGAAGAAACTTGCGGCAAAGCAATGAGAGTGCAAATACACAAAAGAATAATGCGTGTCGTAACATCAAAGAATGCAAGTTGATGAACTCCCCATAAAAATGAATCGGGGAAAAAGGAAGCGATAAGATACACTCCAGCAAGCGCACAAGTGATAAATGAAATATTTTTTGTTACTGGTGATAAGTTGCTATTGTTTTTCATATCATTTTCGTATTCAATTAGTGTACTTCAAAAAAATAACATTTGCGACCTCCACTGCAACAATAGAATAGCCATTTAAAAACCATCCTGATAATTTTCTGCTTTGCGGTTGCAGTGTTACTCGCCCTTTTCTTTGGTCAGTCGAACTGCTAACGATGGTGTAGTTAAATGTAACTATCGAATCACTTGTATTTGAAAACTCCCATTCAAAAATTTTAAGTGATGATTCGGAATTTTGCTGTATTATTCTCCAGTGAAATTGGATAGCAGAAGTTTCAGAAAATTGTTTTGTGCTGTTCCATTGTTGTGAATATGTGGAATAATGAAACAATAAAAATATTCCTGTAAGCAATATGAAATTATCAATTTTCATTCGTGTATTTTTGGGAGTTACAATATTTCAGATTTTTTGTATATGCTTAAACTAATATATAAAGAAAACAATTTTAATTTCTTTAAGATTTTTTAGTCTCTCATTTCACAATTGATTTTTTAATTGAATACATTAACCCCACCACACAGAATACTATTGTACCTATCGAAATATTCAGTCCGGAATAAAATGATTCAGGTTCAAAACGGAAAACAATATTATGTTCGCCACTATCAACAACTACGGTGCGCAAACAATAATTTGCTTTATATATTTGAGTTTGCTTTCCATCAATGTATGCGTTCCAACCGGGATAATAAATTTCGCTCAAAACGAGAAAACCTTTTTTCGGCGTAAACACTTTTAAAGAAATATCATTATTATTGTATGTTTCAAATGTTACTTTCCAGTTTGTTGTTGAAATAGTATCCGATACAAAATCATCCGAATATTTATCCAGAGTAACTACCTCTCTCGGGTTAAAGTTTGCACTTATCATAAAAAGGCTTTCTTTCTGAGTGTCGGAGAATGTTCGTTGGCGATAGACAAAAAATGCTCGTGGTAAAAATGATGAGTCAACAATTAGGCTCCATTCTCTTTGTCTTTCTTCTTGCGAATTATCGTTAACTATTCTTAAACGATATTTCGTATTCATTAACTGAAAAGATTTTTCAGGAGAACTTGATGGAGGAATTTTTTTCTGTAGCGCCAAAGGAGTGTATCCTTCCATAAGAAATAATTCATCTATCATTCCTTGATTTCTGTCAAGAAAAAAATTATTGTGGTCGCGGGAATTGATTCGAAACAAATTTTCTTTTTCCTCTATTTTAATCTGTTTTACAAATTCCATTTTTTCAGAAAAATATTGTTCTGCGTTTTCTTTTCCATTATTTTGGTCAAAACCAAAAGTATAGATATCAAAGAATTGAACACCAAATATGAGAGCTAATGCTACCGATGGTGTAAGTTTCTTCTTCATGAGCAAAATCAAAACCGTGAGAACAGCGAAAGTAATTCCAAGCGCATAAAGTGATTCTGTTCTAGCCATTTCCTGAGCCAGAGGAAATGTGAACTCAATAGGTTCATTTTTCAGTTCCCCGTTCTGAATTTGCCAATGAATAAAATTATCAAGAACAGAAGACTGTGTTACTACGGCAATAACGATTATACATCCGCCAATTGTTACAAGTAACGTGAGAAAGAAAGATTCCATTTTTTGTTTTGGATGAGTATCAAAAATTTTTTGCAATCCAAAACCACTTAACAATGCAATGCTAAATAGTGTAAAAAATCCAAAGCGACCTACAGAACGAAATTTGTCGAATCCGGGAATGAACTCGTAAAAAAATTTGTGAAAGATGAAATTATCGCCGAGTGCATATAAGACGGAGAATACTGCAAAGCAACCGAAAAATGCTACATAGTTATTTTTTTTGAATAGAGAAAATGAATAGATGGCAAGAAACAGCGCACAAATACCAGTATAGATGTTTGCTTCCCAATAAGTGAAATATTTTCCCGGTCCCCAATACGGTGCAGGATTCGTAACATCAAGATGACTAAATGAGCCAAAAAATTTTGGGACAAAAAATGTAACTAATTGTTGCCAAAATAACTGACCGTCGAGAGATTGTGAATAGCTGATTTCAGAGCGCGTAGATAATTCAGATAATTCTATCGTAGGGAATAATTGAATTGCAGAAATTCCAATGGCAACAGCAATAACTCCAGATGCCAATAATGAGTGCTTTGCACATTGAAGCAGAATGTTTTTTTCAATTTTCTTCCGTTCTTTTATGAGGTGATACTGATCGAATAGAAAATAAATAAAAAGAAAGAAAATGACATAAAATGAAAACTGAGGAGAACCGCTGAATATTTCTTGTGAAAGGACAAAGCCACAAAGCAGAACATACATTAAAGATTTATTTTGCAATACCTTACGAAATAGAAAAACGACTAATGGAAATAATGCAAGTTGACTGATGAATACCGGGTGAATAGCATGAACAATTGCAAACCCAGAAAGCATATAGACAAAAGCGCTAAATGCAGATGCGACTTTAGAATGCAAAAAAGATTTTGCACAATAATACATCGAAATTCCTGCAAAGGGATAATGAGCAATGTTCAATAATTCTACGTACCATATTGGAAGTTTTCCGTTTTGAACGAAAGGAATAAGTAACACATTAGGAAGATAAAACACTGCAGTTTGAATGTCTGCAAGAAATGGCATTCCACCAAATGTATATGGATTCCACAATGGAATTTCTCCTTTTGCTAACGAAACTGTTGCAAAATTTCTGAAAGGAAAATATTGAACGAGAAAATCTTCCCACAAGAATGAAGATTGAAATATTATTTCGCGGAAAAAAAATATTACTATTAATGTAAAGAATAAAAACACATACTTCTCTTGAAGCAATGGAAAATAATATGTAGAATATTTTTGAGAATTTTGCTCTAAGGGTAATTTCTTTTGTTTTGGCATACTTCTAATTGAAATTTACTAAAAATACTGTCGAGTTTTATTGTTAAAAGATACAAATTTTTTATTCAAGTATAATTTAGAAAATAAAACAGCGATCTCGTATCAATGAGACCGCTGTTAAATACAAAAGAGAAGTGGAACAAAGTGTAGTATTCCAGCTCGTAGTATCTTTTCTGAATATTACTTAAGCAATATCATTTTCTTTACTTCTCGAAATTTTCCTGTGGTAAGTCGGTAAAAATAAATGCCGCTCGAGAGATGAGTTGCATCAAATGTGATTTCGTGTTTCCCCTTTGTATATTCTTTACTATCAATTATTGTCTTTATTTCTTGTCCAATAGAATTACATACTTTAAGTGAAACTTGCTCATACGTTTTGTATTTCTGTAAAAAACTTATTTGATTTTGAGTCGCATTACGAGAGTACACGCATTGAGTATGGAAAATTGGAAAAGAAAGTCAGAAAACTAATGATGTCAACAAGTAAACGAGATATTGAATTTATGTTATTTATAGTAAAACTTATACGTGAACATTATAAAATTAAATGATAACGACGAATAGAAAATAATATTTTAGAGGTGTATATATGATGGCTTTGAGATTTTGTCCCTAATATCCTTTTTTGTAACTTTTGCCCGCTTTTTTGGAGTTATCCCGTTTTGTGGAAACACGGAACGGGTTTTTCATCACTAAAAGTGCATATTTTAAACGAAAACACAACTTTTTCACAATGAAACGCACGTATCAACCCAGCAGACGACACCGTAAAAATGTTCACGGATTCCGTGAAAGAATGAGAACCAAAAATGGAAGAGCAGTTCTCGCACGCCGCCGCGCAAAAGGACGTTATAAACTTACTGTCAGCGACGAACGATAAAACTTCTTCACGCCGCCGCAATACACTTTCGCGCAGGGAAATCCTTCGCGGGTTCAATGTATTTAATGAAGTGTATGCCAAAGGAAAATCTTTGTACGCTTCATTTCTCTCTTGCAGAATCGTCGAACAGAAGGAAATTTCCAATCAGCATTTGCCAACAGACATTCCCGTGCTTGTTGGCTTTTCTGTTTCCCGCAGTGTCCGCACCGCAGTGGCGCGCAACCGCTTGAAAAGATTAATGCGAGAAACGTTCCGCACACAAAAACATAAACTTATCGAATGTTGCGTGCGGGAAAATTTACAACTTATACTCCTGTTTAGTTTTTACAAAAAAACAGAATTACCTTTGAAAAAATTTCCATTTCTTTTTATAGACAAAGATATGAATGAACTTTTGGCGAAAATTGTTCTTCAGATTTCTGTCAGAGATAAAGAAAACAATTTGTAATCAGGAAATTCTATTCTGCTGTGCGCTATTTAATTCTCTTCTACCAGAAATTTTTATCTCCGATGCTTCCGCAAAATCAATGTCGGTTTTATCCGAGTTGTTCACGCTATGCGTTAGAAGCATTTGAAAAACACTCTTTCTTTTCCGCACTGTGGCTTTCTATAAAACGAATCGGGAAATGTCATCCATTGCACGATGGCGGATTTGACCCTGTTCCGGAAAGAAAAAGTTGAACTTCATAACATTACGCAGTCATTTTAAAATCAGGTTTCAATTGACAACACGCCTGTTCCTTTTTTACATTTTAAATTATAAATTCCCTTGGATAGACAATCAACAATAGGTTTTGTACTCATTGCCGTAATATTAATGGCGTGGATGTATTTCAATGCGCCAGATCCGCAACAACAGCAGACGCATAAACAGGTTACAACAGCCGATTCGGTAAAAGCAACATCGCCGCAGATGTCTGCGAATACTTTAACATCAATGGGTGATTCGCTCAGTTTGATTTCCAATTCTGCAGCAGTAATGAAATTGGGAAAATATTTCGCGCCATTTGCTTCCGGCTCTGAAAAGATTTTCACCGTCGAAACAGATGTTTTCAAAGCGGAATTTACATCGAAGGGAGGAATGTTAAAACGATGGGAGTTGAAAGAATATACCACGTGGGATAAAAAAAATCCTGTACAATTGGTTTCCGATTCGCGCATTGGTGATTTGAGTTTACTTTTTACTACGACAGAAGGAAAAATAATAAATTCCAGTGCGTTATATTTTTCGCAACAATCAACGTTTTCATCAAAAGTAATTTCCAGCGGTGAGGAATTTTCGCTGGAATATTTTCTTCCTGTAACGGAAACAGGAAAATTAGTGCGCCGCTATATTTTTAAAAGCGGCGAATACGGATTCAGAACAGAACAGGAATTTGTTGAACTGCAGAATGTTATTTCTGATGAAAAATTTCAACTTGCGTGGGAACGCGGCATTCATTACAGTGAACACAATAGCGTAGATGAATCCAACAATGCAAAAGCAAATGGTTTCAGCGGTGGCGAACTTACAGAAATAGACGCATCTTCCGAAGGAGAGAATCCGAAATCCAACTTTTCCGGCACAACAGATTGGGTAGGCACGCACACAAAATATTTCGGTGTTGCGCTGATTCCAATGCAACAGAAAACAGTCGGAGGATTTTTAGAAGGGAAACATATCTCTGCAGCAAATCAGGGCGTGATGGAAAAATATACTGTTGCGCTCAAACTTCCTTTTAAAGGAACGCGGGAGGAAAAATCTTCCGTTACAATTTTTCTCGGTCCGCTGAAGCGCAGCGTGTTGCAGTCGTATAATGTCGAACTTGATAAAATGCTCAGTCTTGGCTGGACTTGGTTGGTGCGCCCGATTTCGGAATATTTTATTCTGCCGCTTTTCAATGGATTGCATGCGCTTGTTCCCAATTACGGTGTTGTGCTGATTATTTTTGCTTTCATTATCAAATTGCTCTTGCATCCGCTTTCTAAAAAAAGTATGCACTCAATGAAGAAAATGCAGCAACTTCAACCGATGATACTTGAACTCAAAGAAAAATATAAAGATGACCCGACAAAATTGAATCAGGCAACGATGCGATTGTACAGCGATTATGGTGTGAATCCGGCGGGAGGATGTTTACCGTTGGTGTTACAAATGCCGATTCTCTTTGCACTGTTTGCAGTATTTAGTTCGACAATAGATTTGCGGCATGCAGAATTTTTCGGATGGATTAAAGATTTATCCGCACCCGATGTGTTGTTCACGCTTCCGTTTGCAATTCCGATTTTCAATATTCAAAATGTAAGCGGGTTGGCGTTTATGATGGGCATTACTATGTTTGTGCAGCAAAAGCAAACCGTAACAGACCCGCGCCAGAAAATGATGGTGTGGATGATGCCTGTAATGATGACGTTGCTTTTCAACAGTTTTCCGGCAGGATTGAATTTGTACTATTTCCTTTTCAATATTCTTTCCATCGCGCAGCAATGGTATATCAACAAACAGCACAGCAATGAGCCATTGAAAAAAGTAGAACAGAAAGACAGAAAGCCATCATGGGCGGAACGAATGATGAAGCAGGCAGAATCTGCATCAAAAGGAAAGCGCAAGTAAACACAAATTAATACTCTTGTAAACGGAAATGTGCTATGCGCATTTCCGTTTTTTTTTACTTGAGTTTTTCCCATTCACGCAACGCAATGCCGTACCGCAATCCACGCACGCTTGCTGTAATTTTTTCCCAGCCAAAATATTTCATTATAGTGATAAGAATAAGAGTACCTGCGGTGAGAATATCTTCGCGTCCGTGCGTTGTGTCTGAAAGAGCATGTATTTCTTCTGCTGACTTTAACGAGAGAAAATGAAATAAATTTTCTATTTCTTCCAACGTTAAAACATAATTTGCAATTTTTTCTCTTTCAAATTGTGGAAGGCGTTGTGCGAGTGCGGCAAGTGTCGTAACTGTTCCTGCAACGCCGATAAGTTGCGAATAAGAAAATTGCTGTTGTTGAATTTCTGCAATTTGCTGAAGGATAAATTTACGTGCGCATTCGCTTTCGTTTGGCGGAAGAGAAGAGAAAAACTTTTCAGAAATTCGCACAGCGCCAACATTTACACTTTTAGAAAAGCGCAGAACATAGCGGACAGCACTTGTTTCAACGATTGCATTACTCTCTGCTTTCTGCTCTTTGCTCTCCGCTACACTCCATTCCGTGCTTCCGCCTCCAATATCAATTACGGTAATTTTTTCCGAAAGATTTTTCATTCCCGAAATTGCGCCGCGAAATGTCCACTGCGCTTCATCTTCGCCGCTTAACATTTCAATGGTAATTCCCGTTTCACTTTTTATTTGTGAAATAAATTCTTCACGATTACTTGCATCGCGCAATGCGCTTGTTCCGGTAGCAACAATTTTTTCTACATCGAAACGAGAAATAATTTCTTTGTATTCAAGAAAAATTTCTTTTACACGGAGAAAAGATTGCTCGGAAATTTTTCTTTGCTCATCAACGTCTTTTCCCATTCGCGGAGAACGTAATTCATCGCATAAAACTTGTATTGCTCCATTGCTCAATATGTCAGCAATGAGAAGTAATGCGGTGTTTGTTCCTAAATCAATTGTTGCTATTCTCACGGTTGTTTCCGAATAAATGAAAAGTCATTTGTTATTGGAAATTTGTCATTTCATAAATAACGAATGACTAATTACAATTTACAACAAAACGCAATCCATTCATTTTCACCAATTTCTTCAATGATGTGCAGGGAATTTTCTGAAAGCGATGAAAGAATTTTCTCACGCTCTTCTTTCAATAATCCCGAAAGCAAAATTATTCCGTTCGGCTTTATTTTTGAAATCATTAATGGAAGAATCGGAAGAATAATACTTGATTGAATATTTGCGAGAAGCACATCGAAATTATTTTGCGACACTGTCTCGAGAGTGCCGAGAAAAACATCAATTGCATTTTCAACATTATTCACAACAACATTTTCTTTCGTGTTTTCGATAGACCATTCATCGTTATCCACTGCAACACATTTTGTTGCGCCAAGTTTTATTGCGGCGATTGCGAGAATTCCCGTTCCCGTTCCCAAATCGAGAACGAAATCATTTGGCTTCACGTATTTCTCCATTAGTTGCAGCATCAATCGCGTTGTTTCGTGATGCCCTGTGCCGAACGACATTTTCGGGTCAATCGTGATGATAATTTTCCCGTCAGAATTTTCAATTTCTTTCCACGATGGACGCACGAGAATTTTTTCCGTTGCAAGTATCGGTTCAATGGAATCTTCCCATTCTTTGTTCCAATCCTGATTCTGTATTTCAGTAATAGAAAATTGTAAATCCGGAAATTGCTCTTTTAAAAAAATATGAGAATGTTCATTCCAAAGTTGTTGCTCTATGTATGCTTTGAGAAAATTATTTTCCTGCCAAAATCCTTCAAAATTAAATTGAGAAAGAAATGCGATGAGTGTTTCCTGTTCCAATTCTTCAATGGAAAAAGAAAATTCGATAAATATTTTCGGTATCAATTCTTTACTCCAATCTTAACGCACATCTCAAATCGCATATCTATAAATTATCGCGAGCAACACTTTTCCTACTGCTTCCAAACTTTCTGCGCTGCAATGCTCAGGTGTATCTTGCGTTGTGTGCCAGTAGTTTTTTGTTTCATTTGGATAATTGAAATCAATTAAGTCAATCGTTTTAATTCCGATTTCATTAAACGGAATATGGTCGTCAGTTAAACTTGGTCCGTCAAGTTCGGAGAATTGAGTTATGCCGAGTTCATTTGCAGTGTTCCAGACAAGTTCAACAATATCGGGAGCGAAATGCAATGACGCTTTCTCTTTTCGTATTTCCAATTCTGCATCGCCAATCATATCAAGCAAAATTCCGAATTGCGGCTCGTGTTCAAAACGAAAATTTTTTACAAAATATTTTGCACCAAGTAAGTACCGCGATAAATCTCCTTCTTCGCCATAATCTTCGCCGTCAACAAAAAGAATATCAACGCCGATGTGCGGTTTTGTTTCTTTCAATTGCCGCGCGATTTCTAATAACACAGCAACGCCGCTTGCTCCATCATTTGCGCCGAGAATAGGTTGCTTTTGTTTCGTTGAATCTTCATCGCGTTCTGCGCGTGGACGAGTATCCCAATGCGCAATGAGTAAAATTCTGTTTGGATTTTTCGGTTGAAATCTTCCGAAAATATTTGTCATTTGAAATACTTCGTTTTTGTATCCAGCGTGTGTGAATGGCTGCAAAATTACTGTATCTGCAAATTTTGTAAGTTCACTCGATAAATACTGCAAGCACTTTTTTTGTCCATTGCTTCCGGGATTGCGCGGACCGAAATTACATTGCGCAGTCAAGTAGTCGAAGGCTTGTTTGCCATCAAAAGTTGGAACGGCGATTTGAGATTTGGGATTTGATTTGTGCGTTTCTTCGTTTGCTGGTTTGTTGGTTTGTTGGTTGTTGCAAGAAGAAAAAAAGAGAGCAAAGAGCAAAGAGCAAAGAGCAAAGAGTAATTTGTGATTCGTAATTAGTAATTGAAAATTATGCATTGATTCTCCTTGCCGCATCAAGCGTATTCTTCATCAACATCGCAATCGTCATTGGACCAACGCCGCCGGGAACGGGAGTAATTGCGCTTGCAACATTTTTTACATTTTCAAAATCCACATCGCCGACAATTTTGTAACCGTTTTTTGTGGATGAATCTTCTACGCGATTTATTCCGACATCAATTACAACCGCATTTTCTTTCACCATTTCTTTTGTAATGAAATTCGGCTTGCCAATTGCCGCAATCAAAATATCCGCTTGCTTTGTGAAGTGAGAAATATCTTTTGTTCCTGTGTGAACAATAGTAACAACAGAATTTCCGCTATGTTTTTGCAACAGAATATTCGCAATTGGTTTTCCAACAATATTACTCCGACCAACAACGACAACGTGCTTTCCGCTTGTTTCAATGTTACTGCGAACAAGCAATTCATAAATTCCCGCAGGCGTACAAGGGAGAAAACATTGTTGTCCTGCAACTAATTTTCCAACATTGACCGGATGAAATCCATCAACATCTTTTTGGAAATCAATTGCTTCGATAATTTTTTCCTCGCTGATGTGTTTTGGGAGTGGAAGTTGAACAAGTATCCCGTGAATTCTTTTTGCTCTGTTGAATTGCTCGATGGTGTGCAAAAGTTTTGTTTCAGAAATTTCCGCAGAGAGTTTTTCTGTTACAGAAAAAAATCCCAATTCTTCGCATGCTTTTCCTTTTGATTTCACATAGCTCATTGACGCCGGATTTTCTCCAACAATAACAAACGCAAGTCCCGGAACTATGTTTCGTTCGTGTTTGAATTTCTCTGTCTCTTCTTTTACTTCGAGAAAAATTTGTTGAGAGATTTTTTTGCCGTCAATAATTGTTGCCATTTATAAGATGTTCGTTCGTTTGATGATTAGTTTGTTAACAAGCAAACAAGAAAGCAAATAAACAATTATATAAACTTCGGAAATTGGATTTGCTCAAAGTGCATTGCTTTTCCGGAGTCAATATCAATTTGCATAAATGCTCCGCATAAATGCACGTCATTCACTGCGAGTTCAAACTTGTGTGGAGTTTGCGTTATTAATCTGCGAATTGCAATATCTTTTTTCATTCCAAGAGAAGAATCATACGGTCCGGTCATTCCGACATCAGAAATATATGCCGTACCATTGGGGAGAATACGACCATCGGCGGTTGGAACGTGTGTGTGTGTGCCGCAGACTGCGCTTACTTTTCCATCCAAAAACCATCCCATCGAAACTTTTTCTGCCGATGCATCTGCATGAAAATCTACAAAAATCATTTTTGTTTCGGGAAGAATTTTTGAAATTGCCCACTCCGCTGCGCGGAACGGACAATCAATCGGCTGCATATAGACACGACCCTGAATATTTATGACACCGATTTTTCCTTTGTCCCCCAAATCGTAAATAACATATCCGGTGCCGGGATTTTCGCGCGGATAATTGAGCGGACGAAGAACATATTTTTCTTTTGCGAGAACTTTGCGCGAATCCCAGTTATCCCAAAGATGATTTCCAGTGGTAATAACCTGCACGCCAAGATTGAAAAGATTTGTAGCATCTTTTTGCGTGATGCCTTTCCCTTCTGCAATATTTTCGCCATTGGCAATGCAGAAATCTACTTTGTAATCATCGAGAAATTTTTTGAGAAACATATCAAGCATATTGTAACCGGGAGATCCGACAATATCGCCGATGAAGAGGAGGTTTATAGTTGACAAGATTTTTTTCCGTATTGTGTGTTCAAAAATTGTGCGGAAAATATACGGAAATTAGAAGGAAGGATGAGGAGAGCAACTGGCCGCAGAAGCAAAATAAATTATTTCATCAGCACCATTTTTTTTGTTTGAATTACTGGTTTGTTTTGTCCAGTAATTTGCGCAAAAATGCGGTAGAAATACACGCCGTTTGTCAGTCGCGACGCATCAAATGGAATTTTATGTTCGCCTGCTTCCATTTGTTTTCCATTGAATAATGTCGCCACTTCATTGCCGAGAATGTTGAACACTTTTATTGTTACAAGCGCGTCGGAGGGTAATTCAAAAGTGAGCGTTGTTGTCGGATTAAATGGATTGGGATAATTTTGTTTGACGGAAAATTTTTTTTGTTGCGGACTGATTTCCTGCACAGAAAGCGGAACAGGAGAGCCAGCGTTCACCCAAGCGGTATAAAATAAACTTGCTAAATCAAATGTAGCAGTTTGAAATTGTTCTTTTGTAAAATTTTTTGTGCGCCGCCATAGCTCGTTATAATACGTATCATTATAATTGCCGCTACTCAATGCCTTTGCAGAATCATCAGCAATAAAAATGGAATCAATGAGCGAATTGCTATGCAGTACAAATGAGAAAACAAATTCCAACGGAGAATCAATGTACATCGCAGAATCTGCAAGAATGAGCAACTCTGCCTGATGCGCATTAATCATCGAAGTTTCATAGCGGGAATGAATGCCATTGTTTCCTGTTAACTGGCCATTGTAATTTATTGTATTGTGCAACGGTTGATGCGCATCTCCAACATAATGTCCCAAATCGCTTGCAGTTTGATACACTGTATTCCAATCCCCTCGTTGCATCTGTTGCGTAAGAGAATCAAGAATCCATATAGTAGCCCACGGATTAATGCCATTTTGTTTAACTCGTTCCCAACCATACATTGCAATCAATGTATCCAAATCCGTTGGTAGATTTTGGAAATTCGGATAATCATCAATATCAATAAAATGCCGGGGCCATTCAGAATAAAAACTTGTGTCGTTATTATTTCTTCTTATATCTGCATCGGATGCGTGTGCTTCCAAAAATGCTGCCTGATTGATGAAATATTGCATCGAAGTCGGCAAGTGTACAACACTTTTTTTATTGATTATTTTGTGCCCTGTTCCGCCCCAAGAAAAACTTCTGGAAGTGAAGCAGACAATGATAATCGCTATAATTGTACTATGTAAAATTAATTTTCGCATAATTTTCCGAGCAAAGTTACGGGAAAGAGAGGAGAGATACAAACAATGTTTTCATTTACTCAATGAATTTTTCTGCATCTAATATCGCTCTTATTTTTATAAGCAATTCATTCCGGTCGTATGGCTTTTGCACGAAATTCGTGTATCCCGCGTTCATAATTTTTTCATACAGAGTCGGCTCGAGATAACCGCTTGCAAAAATAACTTTGATATTCTTTTTTATCTCAAGCATCTTTTGGAATGCTTCCCAGCCATTCATACGCGGCAGTCCGATATCAGATACAACCAATTGAATTATGTGTTGATTTTTTTCAAATTTTTCAATTGCTTCTTCGCCGTTTTTCGCAATAATGGTTTTGTATCCTTGCGTCTGAAGCGTTGATGAAATTAAATCGGAGAGCAATGTTTCATCTTCAACGATAAGTATTGTTTCGTTGCCGCCGCGAACGAATGAAATAACTTTTTGTTCAACAACAATTTCTTCTTCGTTTTCATCAACAATAGGGAAGTACAATCGAAATGTTGTTCCTATTCCAATTTTACTTTCAACATCAATGAATCCATTGTGGCTATTGACGATTCCAAATACTACTGCAAGTCCAAGTCCCGTTCCTTTTCCTTTTTCTTTCGTTGTAAAAAATGGCTCAAAAATCCTGCATCGTGTTTCATCGTTCATTCCAATGCCACTGTCTGAAATTTCCACACATATAAAATCTGATTTCTGGTTATTGTGCAGATGAGAATGCAATGAACTACTTGCTATGCTTTTGGTTGTAATAGAAATATTTCCTGTCGAAAGAGGCATCGCATCGCAAGCATTAACGCACAAATTTAATAGCGCCTGATGAATCTGATTGCCGTCTGCTTTTATTCGCGGTAAATGTTCATCTAATTGAGTCAACAGTATAATAGTTTTTGGAAGCGTCTGTTCAAGCATATTTTTCAACTCTTCTATCGTTGAATTTAAATCCATCATTGAATGTGTCGCGTTGGATTTGCGTGCAAATGTCAGCAACTGCCGTACTAAACTCGCGCCTCGCTCTGCCGCCTTGCGGATTATTTCAATATTGTGCAGAACTTTTTCAGAATTTTTGTGCGTGAGTTCCGTTAGCGATGTGTACCCGATAATTATGCTGAGAATATTATTAAAATCATGAGCAATGCCGCCTGCAAGAGTTCCAATGCCTTCCATCTTTTGAAGATGAATGACTTGCTCTTCCAGTTTTTTCCTTTCTGAAATATCTCGGATGTTTGTTGCGATAATTTTTTTGCCCGCATAAAAAACCATTGTTGCATTAACTTCGACATCCATTATGCCGCCGTTTTTCTTTTTATGCTGGCGGTTGCCGACAAAAAGTTTTCCTTTGTGCAAAATCGTTTCTATTGTAGCATCAATTTTTTCGCGCTCATTAAAAACAATATCGTAAATATTTTTTTGCAACAATTCCTCACGGGAATAGCCAGACCAATGAACGTACATATCATTGACTTCGATAATGTTTTTTGTCTCCACTTCGTATGCGACTATACCTTCGGATGTTTGTTGTACAATTGCGCGATACCGCTCGTCTTTTTCCTGCAATGCAATCTCGGCAATTTTTTTTTCTGTTATATCGGAAAAAATTCCACGTATGCCGGTTAATTTTTCTCCATCAAAATAAAACGTACCGGTAGAATGCAGCCATTTTTGTTGACCATCTTTTGTCAGTGCGCGAAATTCTATAGGTGAAATTATTCCGGTTTTGTAAAATTTTTGAAATGCTTCCAAGACGTTGATGACATCATCGCTGTGGACAAATTCAATAACAGATTTTCCGATAATTTCCGAAGGAGCATATCCGCAGATTTTTTCAATGACAGGGCTAATGTATGTAACTACGGTTTCTGTATTAATTGTATAAATGACATCGCTCATTTTCTCTACGAGGTCGCGATATAATTGTTCCGATGCAATGAGCGCCTGTTGAATTTTTTTTCTCTCTGTAATATCCGTTACAAACCCTTCAAAGTATTTTGTGTGCCCGTTTTCATCTTTGATTGCGTGTGCACTGAGTTGGATCCAAAATGGTATTCCATTCTTTTTTTTCCACAGCACTTCTACGTCTTTTGCAAAACCGCGCGGTTCATTTTCTGCAATGAGGCGAATGCGCTCATTTGGGTCATAATAAAAATCTGTACCAATATTGCATTGCAGTAATTCCTCTTTGGAATCGTAGCCGAGTATATGAGCAAGTGTATTATTTGCCGTCTGTACTTTTCCATCCGGCGCAGTTTGGTAAATACCGATGGGCGCCCACGTAACAATATCACGATACTTTTCCTCATTTGCCCTCAATTGTGTTTCTGTACTATGCTGATTGGTAATATCAACTACGGAAGTAACGATGTAGATTTTGTTATTTACAGTTACGATTTCTGCTGAAATGCGTCCGAATCGTATTTCATTGTTGCGAAACAAAAATTGCTCTTCAAAATTGCGCACATATCCATCGCGCATTAATTGTTGCACAAATTTAGCGCGAATGTCGGGGTGATACCACATTTGCATTTTCAGCGAACTCATTCCTATTATTTCTGAGCGCGTGTACCCAGTCATTACTGCAAAGGCATCATTTGCATCAATAATAATTCCGTCTCCTATGCTGGAGATTACCATCGGCGTAGGATTGGAATAAAACGCAACGGTGTGGAGATTACAATTTGGGGAAATTTTTTCTGTATCGTACATATTTTTAGAAGTGAATTTTTTTTTCCCGTGATCTGTGACCTGTTCAGTAGCCCGATGCGAGGGGGAAGCATCGAACTAGTGCAACAGGCCACAATTATTTCACGAGTTTTTCCTTCATTATTCATTCACCATTATGAGAGGGACTCCTGATAAAATGTAAGTCTATAGTACGCCACAAATACAAAATATGCATACGCGCTTACATTAAAACTACAATGAAAATATTTCCGTTGTGAGTGGCTCATCCGACGATATCAGGGGAGAGTATCGCCATATTGAATGAGCCACGTACTCACTCACGGTATCCTTCATTATTCATTCACCATTATGAAGAGGAAATCATTGCAGTAGTAAAATTATTTTTTTTCACTGTATTCCGATTCATCGGAGAAATATTCAGTATAAAAACACGGATGAGAATTTTTGTGTAAAAAATCGAAAATTTCTACCCGACGAACCGGACAGTGTAAAACCATCGCTTGAGGATGTATTGATAATTAATGTGAATCGCTTGCAAGAAGAGCGAGTCGGTAAAAGGGAAAAACGACGCGGATAAACTCAGCCTGCGATTCACAAACTCTTGTCTTGTGTATTGTGAATCGCTCTCATCTCCGGAAAAGGGAATAACCAAGACAAAAACGATTCACGAACACAACTTTTTATAAATTCATTTTGTTTTCAAAATTTAAACCTGATTCAATGAGCAAGCGACTGACAAACATCAGCCACTTTTTCAAATTCCGATGATTTATCGAAAAAATAATCTGCGCCTAATGACTGACATTTTGTTCTGTATGGTCCGGTCGGATAATTCGTCAGCATAATTGCCACGGGCGAAGGTTGTTTTTTCTTCATCGTTTCTAACACATCTATGCCAGTACCGCGTTGCAACTGAATATCGAGAATCACTATATCCGGCTGCAAGCGACGAATATAAAATGATGCTTCTGCTGCTTCGCGCGCAAAACCGACCACATTTATTCTTTCGAGTTCCGAAAGCATCGTTGTCAATGCATCAACAATGTGTATTGAATCGTCAACGATAAAAACAGTCTTGGGTAATGCGGCGCTCATTTTCATTCAAATTTTCTGGGTAAAAGATAGAAGGGTAATGCAGGCGGCAGGATAAGAAGAACGCTGAATGAGTTGTACGATTTTGTCCTACAACAATTTTTTGCCAAAAAAAGAGAGAACAATCAATGTTCTCTCTTCATTTTGTTGGAAATAACAAACTTATTGAAAACTATTCCACAAGATTATTTTTAATTGCATAGTGTGTCAGTTCTGCATTTGATTTCATTTTCATTTTATCAAGAATTCGAGCGCGGTACGTGCTGATTGTTTTAACGCTCAACGCCATTTCGTGCGCAATATCAGAAACAGTTTTACCCGAAGCCATCATACATAATACCTGATATTCACGGTCAGAAAGAATTTTATGCGGCTCATCGGATTTATGTCTGTCCATATCTTCGGCAAGTTTTTCTGCAACGGATGAACGAATGTATTTACCGCCAGCCAGAATTTTTTTTATTGCTGTTATTAATTCTTCCGTTGCAGTATCTTTCATCATATATCCAGCCGCACCTGCTTTGATGACTCGTACTGCAAACTGGTCTTCCGGATGCATACTGAGAATTAATACAGGAAGTTTGGGATACAAATCTTTGATTTCTTTCAGTACATCGAGCCCATTGCGCCCGGGCATTGAAATATCAAGTATCGCAATATCCCATCGCTGTTTATGCACCAATGCCATCACTTCGGCGGCATTGCTTGCCTCTGCAAAAATTGCATGCGGATATGTTTCCATGAGCATTTGCTTTAATCCCTGACGCACAACGGCGTGGTCATCTGCAAGAAGTATTTTTATCATAAAAAAAATTGTTTATGTGATAGAGAATAAAATTATAAATTATTGTGCCATCGGAATTGTAACATTCACTTTTGTACCGTTGCCATTTTCACTTTCAAATACAACATTTCCTCCAAATGCTGCGGCGCGCTCACGTATTCCGAGAAGTCCCAAAGAAGAAGTATTCAATAATTTTTCACTGGAAATTCCCTTCCCGTTATCGTGGACAACAAGTTGAAGTTCCTCTGATGTTTTGATAAGCGAAATACTGACCTGTGTTGCTTCTGCATGCCGCGCAACATTCGTCAACGTTTCCTGAAAAATTCTGAATACTGATGTTGCAAGTTCTCGTGCAAGATTTAGATTTTCGTGATTGGACGAAAATGTGCACGTTATTCCTGTGCGGTTTTGAAACTCCTGCGATTGCCATTCCATTGTTGCGACAAGTCCTAAATCATCTAATGAACTTGGTCGTAATTCCGTTGCAATTTTTCTTACTGTTTGAATGGTTTCATCAATAATTTTTTTCATGGAGGAAATTTTATCAGTAAGAATTGTTTGCTCGGATGTAAGTCGGCGTGTCATCCATACTAAATCCATTTTTAATCCTGTTAATGCTTGTCCGAGTTCATCGTGGATTTCGCGTGCAATGTTTGTCCGCTCTTCTTCGCGAATAGACTGCAAGTACGCAGAGAGCTTGCGAAGCGCATCTTCTGCGGATTTGCGTTCTTTCAGTTCTTCATTCAGTTTACTGTTGAGTATTTGTAATTGATAACGCGAAATTGCATTTTCTATAGAATAAGGTAATTGTGCGAGATAGTTATCGCGTTTAACCACATAATCATACGCTCCTAATTTCAATGCCGAGACTGCTGTTTCTTCATCGCCTCGCGCGGTGATGATAATAAAGGGAATATGTACTCCGCGCTGTTTTACTTCGCGTAATAATTCAAGCCCGCTAACGTCCGGTAAGCGAAGGTCAGTTAGCACTAGGTCAAAAAAATTATTTTTTTCGATAAGATTTAATGCCTCTTTTGCATCGGAAGCAATGGTAAAACTGAAGTGCGGCGCAGTTTCTTTAAATTTATACAATGTATTGTCTAAATCGCTGGAATAATTTTCAACAAATAAAATTGAGCGCGGAGACGGAAGAAGAGTTGCTTCTGTCGTGCGTTTCAACTGAAATTCGTGAATTGCTTTATGTAAAATTTTTGGAAGCCCGTCAATATTATGCTGGCTTTTTGTTATGTAATCACTTGCGCCGATACGCAATGCCTGCACGACTATTTCTTCATTACCAGCGCCCGTCAGCATTACGACAGGAAGCAAATATCCTTCCTGAATTATTTTGCGCAGCACTTCCAAACCATTCCAATCCGGGAGCGCATAATCAAGAAGAATGACATCGAATGTTTGTGAACGAAGGAACTGCAAACAGCCGTATCCATCATCCACAGTTGTTACGGCAAACTCAGGAGCAATAATGGAAAAGTAATCACGCAGTAATTCCGTTTGAAGCGGGTCATCTTCTACATAGAGTAATCGTACTTGTGTATTCATAAAGTAACCGTTGTAAAAACATGCAATTGTTTGTATATTCTGCCCGAAATTCTGCGCCCGTAGCTCAATTGGATAGAGCATTAGTCTTCGGAACTAAGGGTTGGGGGTTCAAATCCCTCCGGGCGCACCCAAAAATTTATGGACACTTTTTAAACGAGTGTCCATTTTTATTTATAAAAAAAATCAGTCTAAAAATCTGCGCCAAGTGAAAAATAATATTTTGGTGTACTAAATCCTTCCAGATTGTATTGCCATGCAACATCAATTTTTAGTAAAAATCCCAATAAAAATACTCGCGCGCCGGTTCCTGTTCCAATGAGCAAATCTTTTGTTACAACACTACCCGTTGTATTTTTTATTGTTCCGCGATAGAGTGATTCTTTATTCCACGCGGAGCCGACATCCAAAAATCCAACGCCCGTCAGACTTTGAAAAAATATTGGAATTGGTCCTGCGGCGAAATATCCGAAAAAAGGAAAACGCAATTCCGCATTAAAAAGAGAATACCGTGTTCCTATTTGCGCATCGTAATCAAATCCGCGTAGCGGAACTCCTTCTGTCAGAAAAATAATATCTTCAGGATTATCAATCGGAATGCGGTCATAAGTGAAGCGGCGGTTTATCCAGTTTTCAGTTCCACCTACAACAAATCGTTGCGGGTCTTTGCCAAAACTTCCTCCGCCAGCAAAACGTAATGCAAACGAATATCCGCGACCGAGCCGCAGATACGTGCGATAGTCAGCAAGTACGGAATAAAATGAAAGTCCGCTGTTACCAACGTGCGGCGTTCCGTATGTATTCAGATTGTATCGCGTTCCGTTATTTGGTCCTGTGTAACCCCAAAGTACATTATCGTGCACAAAACTTACGGATGGTAATAAAATATCACGTCGCTGAGTAGGAACGCCGGGGAATAAATATTCCCTTGAGACACGGATAAATGTTCCGGAAAATTCCATGCGCTTAAATTTTGTAAACGGATACGATGCAGAAAGCGAAAATCCAAACGAGCGGAAACGTGTATCAATTAAAAAATCCCTGTCCAAATCCAAAAAACGAGCGGAATGAAATGCCTGAAATCCCCAGTCAATTCTTTGGGGCAAATAAAAATACGCAAGGGCATAATCTCCGTTCTTCAAATCATCAACGACAAGATTTGTCTGTAAAAATATCTGATGGTCGCCCATCATATCACTAAAAGCCATCAATGTAGAACCCTGCACGCCATAGAAAGTGCTGTATCCCATATTGCCATAAATTATATCCGTCGTAAAATTTAATTTGTACGGATTAATAATGTAATTATCATTGGAATCTTTTTTATCGGCTTCTGTGAATAACGTAGAATCACGCTTTGGCGGATTGGGTGGGAGAGATGGCTGAAAAATATAATCGTGAAAATCGTACGGCGTATCTGCGTTATACACCGTTGCAGTATCTTTTTTTGTCAGCGAATCAATTGAAACAATATTGACAGAATCTATTTTCAACGGAGAATTGTGCAGTTGTTTGAAAAATTCTGTTGGTTCAAGTTCATTTTTTGTTGAAACGTTGAAAGGGGTGCGCATCATAAAAATATCAAATCCTGCGCCGCTCAGCGATACAAATGCAAGTTTTCCTCCATCCTTTGAAAGTGAAAGCTGATACATTCCCGCTATTGAATTTGTAACAGGATGCGAAGTTGCACTGTCAATATTCATTTTATAAATATTATTGATGCCATTTTTATCGGAAATAAAAAGCAGTTCCTTTCCATCGGGAGAAGAGACGGGAGAAGATTCATCGCTTTCAGTAAATGCCGTTAACCGCTTTATTGCGCCATCAGTTGCGTTGAGCGCGTACAAATCCATTTGATGAAAATCGTACTCCTGCATTTTAAAATTGCTGCTGAAATTATTTTTGTCAGTATGTGCGCTTCTATCGGATGAAAAGAAAATTGTCGTTCCATCTTTTGACCATGATGGGTCCGCATCGCTGAAAATATCATTCGTTAGATTTTTTAATTCTTTTGTGTCAAGATTATACACGAAAATATCCGATTGTTGCGCAACATTTCCTACGAACGTCAGCGCATTTTTTTTTGGTGACCAATCCACAGAAAAAATTCCATCAAGTTCAAATTCAATTTTTTCTTCATCGCCGCTTTTTACGTCAATAATAATGATAGCATCCTTTCCTCCGCTTTTTGTTGCAATTGCAAGTCTTTCACCATCGGGAGACCACGACATTCCGGGAGTGAGTAAATGCAATTCTTCAAAATCAGGCGTGCGTTGTCCCGAAATTAATTTGCGCTGTATTTCGCCATCAATTGCAGAAATCAAATACACATCGAAGTATTCATTTCTATCCGTGAGAAATGCAATTTTATCGCCTTGTGGAGAAAGCGCGGGGCTTGTGTTATAAAAATTTCCATCTTTGCGGTGGTCGGTAAGTTGTGTAGAAAAATTTTTCGGTTCATCCCGTTTTGCAACATCGGGCCAATAAATTTTTTTCTGTTCCTGTTGCCATCGTTCGGAAAATTCATCCACCCCTAATCCGAGCGCGGAGCGAAATCCTGCTTCTACGCTACGTGTTGAGCGAACGCGATGAAGAATGTCTGCAATTTTTTCTTCGCCGTAACGTTGCGCAATGTAGTACCAAACGGATTGTCCGCCGCGATAGGCAAAATATCCGTAAAGTTGGTCAATGGGAGGAAGATATTCGTGAAATGATGCATCGCGCAAAAACATATCGGAATTTGTATCCCACTGCAAAGCTTCATATTCTGCAATGCCTTCATTAAACCACAGCGGAAGTTGCAAAGTGATGTTGCTTGCAATTATAGATTGAATGGAGCCCCCATAAAACATATCATTAATTACTGCATGCACCAGTTCGTGATGAATGACGTGGCGGAATTTTTTGTAATCGCCTTCAAACGGGAGAACAACACGGTTTTTAAATAATTCTGTTACACCGCCGATGCCTTCTTCCAAATACGATGAAATAACATTCGTTTGTTGAAAATCGTTATGCGAGTTGTACACAATGATAGGAATACGATTGGTGATACTATAGCGAAAAGATTTTTGTATCGAGCGATATGCTTCTTCCGCTTTATCTGCAGTAAACGTTGCAAGGTCGTATCCCTCTTCAGAAAAATACACATCGAAATGTTGTGACTGAATATAGAGCCACGAAAAATTTTTATACTGCACTTTGTTTTTTCCGAACGATGCATCTTGCGAGAATCCTGTGGAGAAAAAAATGAGTGCGGCGACGAAAATAATCAGAGTTTTGTTCATAATTAAAATAATACAGTTATAAAATACAAATTGTTAATTGAATTCTCAATTGATTTTGCACATTCACTAATGTTCTGTCGGAAATGATTTCTCTTTGACTGTTTGTTGCAACAAATAGTTTTAATAAATTTCTTACAAATAAATTGAAATGCTAAAAAAATTACCTCTCTGCACTATTATAGCGTTGATGTTGCAAACCCTGACAGTGTCTGCACAACAATACTGGCTTCCCGTAGAAACTCCGACAAGCAAAAATCTCAACAAGATGGCTTTTCTTGATAGTTCTCGCGGATGGATTGCCGGCGATGAGGGAATTATTCTTAAAACGGAAAACGGAGGAAATCGCTGGACAGTTTTACCTGCATTTCTTCAAACAGATTTTCTTGATATTCAATTTCTGAATCATCGCCTTGGTTGGGCGCTTTCCATAAAAAATCCATCGGATAGCGGCGGATGGTTTGGCACGTATCTCATTAAAACAACGACAGGCGGACTTGAATGGGATGCACAATCATTCGACAGTATTTTTTTTACAGCAGTATTTTTTCTTGATTCGATGAATGGATGGCTTGGAGGCTCGCGCGGTGCAATCTTGCGAACAACAAACAGCGGCAGTTCGTGGTTTGATGTTGATGACAGCGCTTCACATCGCTTTGAAATTTCGCGTATAAAATTTTTCAATCATAGTTACGGTTTTGCAATTGGCGGCGCTATGGATATTGCGGGAATTATCTGGCGGACAACCGATAACGGCGCGAATTGGTACTCACGTTTTGTTTGCGCTGAACCCCTGCACGGCATTCATTTTTTTGATTCTCTGCACATCTTGTGTGTCGGCGGCGATAGTGATTTTGGTTCAGGAAAAGTTGAAACGTACGATGGCGGAGAGCATTGGGAATACACATACTTTGGAATTTGGGGAGATGCCCGCGCATTATCTTTTCGTAATGATGCAGAAGGGTGGGCGCCGCTTGCATTTTCCGGCACTATAATGTACACGCTCGACTCGGGGCAGACGTGGACTGATATTTTTTCACCAGATACAATTCCGATGTATGATGTGGTTTTTACTGATGAACGCAATGGATTTATGTGCGGCGCAAACGGGAGAGTATTAAAATACAAAGGAAAACCAAATGGCATCGAAGAATATTCTGCAACGCAGTTTGAAGAGAAGATAGTATTGCAACAGAATTATCCTAATCCGTTTAATCCAACAACCGCAATACGATTCACAATGCGCGAACCACGATTCACCTCATTAAAGATTTACAATGTTCTTGGAGGAGAAGTTGCAACACTTTTGGAGAACGTGCTTCTGCAAGCGGGTGAATATACAATACCATATAATGCTGAAAATCTCACTGCAGGAATATATTTTTATCATTTGGCTGTAAATGGTTTTAGTATTTCAAAGAAACTTGTGGTGCTGAAATAAAAAACCTGCAAATGTGCAGCGCTCCTTCTGCACAATTCGATGACGTATTGCAAATATCAAAAAAATTTTTGCATCTCGGAACAATTAAATTTCCATGAAGAGTAATTTAATTTATTTCATCTGTAACGCTTGCAACTTCTTCAAAAAAATCGCTCCCTCTTTTGCCGTCTCACTTTTTTGACCAAAGCCGTACAAATCCATCAGCGCTTCAATTTCCCCGCGTTCATAACGGAAATTGTGTATCTTTGTGCTACGGTAATGTGTGCCATTTTGCAACTGATGTTTGGACAATTGAGGGAACAAAATACAGACATTTTCCATCAAAACAGCGAAGGGGGAATTTCCCTCTTCCTGTTTTGAAAAAATTATCCGCTTATTGCTCAGTCAATCATCGCGTTTCAGTTGCATTTGTTACTTGAATATAGTTATTTTTTTCGCTGGAACTATGCATTCTGTAACAACTTGCTGCCGCTTCTAGTTTTCTTAACGGAACAGTAGTGACTATTATTATTAAAATAGTAATTGGCGCAGTATTTTTTGCTTAAACAATTACTAATAGCTGAGTTTCCAAAATTTTTTCAATAGACTACATTTGTGATATTTTACAATTAACTAAAAATAGTACAAATGCACTATTGACTTATGTGTAAAAAGTTTGTATCTTCTACCCGCAAAATTGTATGATTTTGTCTGATTTATTTGTTATGAATGAGATAGTCAAAGTCTCGTTAGGAATTTATTACTTAAAAGTCAATGGAAACAAATGTTCTATTGACTTGCGTAGAAGTATTACATATTTTTACCAGTAATAAATTATCCACAAAAAAAGAAATTTTATTATTATCCACTATTACTTACTATTATTATGAAACATTATTATACTACACTGAAACATTCGTTTATGTTTATCGTAGCGATTGTTCTATTTTTAAGTATTCACAGCAATACATTTGCACAAACTAATTATTCAGTCTCATTGGATGGCACTAATGATTATGTTTCGTCATCTGCTGTTTCATCATCTGTACTTGGAGCAAACGGTGCAACTACCAAAACAGTAGAGGTGTGGTGTAAACCGATGGGTGCTGCTCCCGTTGCTTCATATTATTATTCAGGCGCATTAGTGTTTGGCGACCAATACTATTTTGGTGTTTATCATGCGAATATTGGTGGTCAGGATAAGCTATGGGTTGGCAACTATTCTGGAATCGAAGATAGAGTTGCGGTTGATTATACCGTTGGAGAGTGGGTGCATATCGCGCTTGTTCATTCGGGAGGAACTTTAACCGTTTATAAAAATGGAAATTTTTATGGTTCTATGACCTCAGGTGCAACATCCTATATGGCGAATTATATTTATGCAGGTTCAAATGCATATTACAATACATATTTTAATGGAAAAATTGATGAAGCTCGATTATGGAATGTAGCGCTAAGTGCTGGTACGCTAAGTCAGTATTATAATAAAAATATTACAAATTCACACCCGAATTACTCTGCACTTAAAGTGTATTGGAAATTTAATGAAGGAACTGGAACAACTACTACAGATGTAAGTGGGTCTGGTTATACTGGAACATTAAATAATGGAGCGTCGTGGTCAACAGATGCTCCTTCCTTTGGTCCTGCTTCTCCTTTTCGGCTTTCCACTTCGAGTATTGATTTTGGTAATATAACCGTCGGTACTTCGAAAACAGATAGTGTTACTGTGAGCAATGACAGTGCTACGACAATTACCATTTCTTCTGTAACATCAAGTCAGGGAAATTTTTCTGTTTCACCAACGAGTGGAACTGTTCCCGCGAGTGGAACTAAAAAATTCTATATTACCTATACACGAACAAGTACAACACAAAATACTGGAAGTATCTCTTTTACCCATGATGCACTTGGTTCACCTCATAGCGTTTCGGTTTCAGGAGGAGCAATTCCTGTTAGCGGCGGGGGTGGTTCTGCTGTTCAATTTACTTCAAGTGGTCAGCAAGTATATTCAGGACAATACTTATCTACCATTCTCGGGTCAGGTTTTCAAAGTAATAAAACAATAGAAGTATGGTGTAAACCGATGGCGGCTGGTCCGAGCGTTACAGCTGCAAACAGTGGTAATCTTGTGTTTGGTGACCAGTATTATTTTGGAATTTGGCAGGCGAATATTGGCGGGCAGGATAGACTGTGGATAAATAATTACAATACAAATAATGTTGAAGAGAAATTAGGCATACCTTACACAGTGGGGCAGTGGATACATCTCGCTTTTGTTCATTATGGAACTTATATTTATGCATACGTGAATGGTTCTTACTATACGTATATCAATTCAACAAATTCCAATTCGGGCTCATATTACGTTAGCGCCGGACAGGGGTATTATGGTACGTATTTTAATGGTGTTGTGGATGAGGCACGATTATGGAATTCAACTTTAGATGCTACAACAATTTATTATAATTATAATCAAATAGTTACTGCATCGCATCCTTACTATTCTAATTTGAAATTATATTGGAAGTTTAATGAGAACACCGGCACGTCAACTGCTGATGCAAGCGGAAATGGCTATACCGGTACATTATATGGCGGAACACAGTGGGTACAATCGGGAGCCGGCATTGCAGGTGGAGCAGCGCCTCCTGCTACATATACAATCACCGCAACAACAAGCGCGGGAGGAACAATTTCTCCGTTTGGTTCTGTCGTTGTAGATTCTAATACTAATGCAGCATTTACTTTTACTCCAAATACATTGTATAACGTAGATAGCGTAATTGTAGATGGTGCGTATGTTGGAACACCTTCAAGTTATACATTTAACAATGTCGTTGCCAATCATACTATTCGCGTTGCTTTTGCAAGCACAAAAACAATCGTCGCCACTACAGGTGCGAATGGTACTATAACGCCAAGTGGTAATGTTGCAGTCTATCCGGGAAATAATCAATCGTTTATAATTACTCCCAACGGCGGCTACCATATTGATAGCGTTATTGTAGATGGTGCAGATGTGGGTGCGGTAACGATATATACTTTTACCAATGTTGCGACTGGACATACCATCAGAGCGGTGTTCGCGGCAGATCCGCCGGTGTTTGCCGTTGCGCCATCATCAATAGATTTTGGCGGCGTCAATGCAAATGAAACGAAGACGGACAGCGTGATTGTTACCAACAATGGCACCGCCGCACTTTCCATTTCTTCCGTCAGTTCTGATAATGCGAAATTCACGGTTACACCTGCTTCGGCTTCTGTTTCGGGCGGTGCAACACAAACATTTCTCATCACCTTTGCACCGACAGCGATAGGTAATCAAAGCGGCACTATTTCATTTGTTAACAATGCAAGCGGTTCACCGCATACTGTCGCAGTAAGCGGCAACGGAGTTACACCGCAGTTTGGTGTCACTCCTGCCAATTTGAATTATGGCAATGTTCTCGTGGGAGAAAATAAAGTGGACAGTGTTGTTGTTTCCAATGATGGCACAGGAACGCTTTCTATTGCGTCGGTTACTTCAGATAATGGCATCTATACAATATCACCGACCACTGCATCAGTCAATCCAAATGGTGCAAAAACATTTTACATTACGTTTGCCCCCTCATCAGTAGGAGCAGCGGCAGGGACTATAACCTTCAACCATAATGCAGGTCCATCAAAGAATAAAATTGTCATTGGCAAAAAGAAAAATGTAGCCGATGTCGAAAATGAAAAAGGCGTTACTTCGGTCGTGAAAACAGAAAATGCAATTTCTGTAACCGGTACGGGTATTGCGCCAAACTGGAATGTTACACCTGCAACACTTGCATACGGCAGTGTGCGTGTCGGACAAACAAAGTCTGATACTGTTGTTGTTTCCAATAACGGCACAGCAGCGCTTACTATTGCATCTGTTGTTTCGAGCGATGCACAATTTACGGTAACTCCTGCGACTGCAACTATTGCAGTTAACGGGACAGAAACATTTACGATTACTTTTGCGCCAACTTCCGTTGGAGCAAAAGCAAGTGATGTTGTCTTTACACACAATGCAAATGGTTCCCCTGATACCGTGACGGTAGGCGGAACAGCAATAGCGCCAACATTTTCAGTCAATCCTGTTTCTGTTGCGTTCGGTAATGTGTTAGTGGGAACGACAAAGAATGACAGTGTTATTGTAACGAATACCGGAACAGCATCTCTTTCCATTTCTTCTGTTACTTCCAATCAGAATGAGTTCACCGTTACACCGGCAACATCAACACTTGAAGCGAATGCGTCACAGACATTTGTTCTGACATTTGCGCCGACATCAACCGGAGCAAAGACAGGAAGTCTTTCCTTCACGCATGATGCTGCAGGTTCGCCTTCAACTGTGGAATTTTCAGGTACAGGTACAGCGCCGGAATTTTCTTCTACAACAACAAAAAATGTTGGATACGTTGTAACCAATAATTCACGAACGGATAGTATTATTGTTACCAATACCGGCACTGCGCCGTTAAATATTGCGAGCGTTGGTTCCAGTAATGCAGTCTTTTCCGTTTCGCCTTCGACAGCGACAATAGAGCCCAATGCATCGAAAGCATTTTATGTGATATTCAGTCCTGTCGTCACCGGTGTGCAAAATTCTAACATTACATTTACGCACGATGCAAATAATTCCCCGTCGGTAGTAGCCGTTTCAGGCATTGGTGTTATTGCAGGATTTTTTGTTGACCCAGCCGAAGTTGCATTTAACGATGTTCTGTTAGGATACAATAAAGTGGACAGTGTTCTTGTTTCGAATACGGGCGCGTCTTTATTTACGATCTCATCCGTTGTTTCTGATAATGCGGAATTTACCATCACGCCGACATCTGCGACTATAGCATCGGGTGCAAATCGTATGTTTTATATTACATTCACTCCCGCAGGTTTAGGCGGGAAAAATGGCACATTTACATTTACGCATACAGCAAGCGCAGAAGCAGGCATTGTGACTGTTACAGGAACGGGTGTTACGCCGGTGTTTGCAGTGGAGCCATCATCTGTTGTCTTTGGCGATGTTGTTATCGGACAAAATAAAATGGACAGCGTTGCTGTAACGAATCCCGGCACCGCAACATTGGTTATTTCGAATATTACTTCAGACAATGCGAAGTTCACGGTTTTACCGACTTCATCTTCCGTAGCGCCGAATGAAACAAAAACAATTTATATTACATTTTCACCGACCGCGACAGGAAATCAGAATGGAACAATTTCGTTTACAGATAATGCAAGCGGTTCGCCGCATGCGGTTACAGTGAGCGGCAATGGCACAGTACCGTTGTTTACTGTAACTCCCGCTACAATAGCATACGGCAGTGTAGTAGTCGGACAAACGAAAACGGACAGCGTAACAGTTTCCAATCCAGGCACTGCGACATTGCATATCAGTAATGCAGGTTCCAACAGCGACCAGTTTTCTGTTTTGCCTGCATCGGTTTCTATTTTAGCAGGCGCATCCCAAATATTTTATATTACATATTCGCCGACAAAAACGGGTGGCGAGAATGGAGTAATTTCCTTTACGCATAATGCGAGCGGTTCGCCGCATACAGTAGCGGTAAGTGGAACAGGTATTGCGCCGGAGTTTGCACTTTCTTCTTCCGGAAAAGATTTCGGGAATATCGTGCCTGGAGTAACGGTAAGTGATACCGTAATGGTTTCCAATCCGGGAACTGCTCCATTACATATTGCATCAGTAACATCGAATAATACAAGATTTACTGTTACACCAACAGAAGGCACGGTGAATGTAAACGAATCAATGATATTTTACATTTCCTATACACCATCATCACTAACAAACGATACAGGAAAAATTTCCTTTAATCACGACGCAAGTGGTTCTCCCGAAATTTATACCGGTACAGGTGTCGGCTTTGGAGGAGCGTTTGCAGTTTCAAAATCTGCTTTGACCTTCGGCGATGTAGCGCCTCTTACAGGAAAAACAGATAGCGTTGTTGTTACTAATAACGGAACTGCATCACTCGTCATTTCTTCTGCAACATCGTTAAGCGCAGATTTTACGGTTTCACCGGCAACGGCAACGATTACCGCGAAATCCACACAGAAATTTTATTTGACATTTACACCATCAAGCGTAGGGTCAAAAAATTCGACAGTTAAATTTGTCTATGATGCCCCGAGTTCACCGGCGAGTATTGTGGTAAGCGGTAGAGGAGCGGCTGGACAATTTTCGAGTTCGAAATCTTCAATTGCATTCAATGCGTTAACAGTCGGTGAAACACAAAAAGACAGTTTCACAATTGCAAACGTTGGCAATCTGCGATTAAGAATTACAAGCATTTTATCGAGCAGCGACCAGTTTTATTTATCTGCGGCTTATGATTCGATAGAACCAAATTCGACAAAGAAATTTTATGCGACATTTGCACCGACATCGGCAGGAGAAAAGACTTCGACCGTAACATTTACGCATAACGGAGTGGGCGGACAAAGCTCAATGACGCTGAGCGGTTTTGCGGGCGCGCCGCAGTTTGTGTTGTCGAGCAATGCCATCGGCTTAGGCATTATTTCTTCCAGTCGTGTTAAAACAGACAGCATAACGGTGAGCAATCCAGGAAGCGCGGTATTGATTATTTCGTCTGTAACTTCGAATAATTCTGCGTTCACCATTACACCGACGAGTGCAGTGATACCGAACGGAGCAAATAATACGAAGAAATTTTATGTAACGTTTACGCCGAACGGCGTTGGCAGTTACAATGGCACGATTGATTTTAATTACAATATCATTTCGTCGCCGTCTGCTGTTACCGTTTCTGCCGCAGCATATGCAACACCAGGGAATATGGTTGAATTCAACAGTGTGAATGGTTTTGTGGAAGTGAGCAATAATGCGGCAATAAATCTGCTGGATAACATCACACTCGAAGCATGGATTTATCCGAAGAAATTAAGCCAGAGCGCGGGTATAATTTCCAAACGCCACACAGCTAATACGAGCGGCTATTTTATGGCATTACAGACGACAGCGCCATTCACGGGATTGAATGTGAACGGCATTGAAACGCCTGCAGGAAAAATAGAAGAAAACAAATGGTATCACGTTGCGGCAGTAACAAGCGGAAAGAATGTGAACATTTACATCAATGGCAGTCTTGCAAAATCCGGAATGATGAGCGGACCGCTGTCGTTATCCAACGATGCATTGCGTTTCGGGGTAAATTTCGGCGGACAGTTTTTTAACGGCGCAATGGATGAAGTGCGGATTTGGAACGTCGCAAGAACACAGGCGCAGATACAATCCGCGATGAAAATATCACTGCGCGGGAATGAAGCGGGACTTGTTGCGTATTACCGAATGGATGAAAATAATGCGGGCAACGTTACCAATATTACGGGTGGATTATCGGGCGTGCTGTCAGGTGGAGCAATTATTGTACCGTCCGATGCACCGATTGAATCACCGTCGCTGCAAGTTTCAACAACAAGAATCAGTTATGGCTTAACGAAAGTCGGCATAACGAAATCAGAAAATGTTACGCTTTCAAATATCGGCACAAAGGAACTTGTTTTTTCTTCTATAACATCAGACAACAGCGTATTCACGGCTACTCCGTCGGGCGGAACACTTGCACCTGGCGTAGCAATGAATATTACAATTTCTTATGCCCCGATATTAACAATGGATGATTCTGCAAGTATTACTATTGCACATAATGCTCCTAAAAATCCGCACAGTATATTTGTCAAAGGCAGTGGTTACGAAGCAAGTTCGCAGAACAATACGAATCAGAGTGCTCTCGCGTTTCCGGGAAATGGCAGCAGTTTTGGTACTTCGGTTGGGACAAACAGCGCAACGGCGCTTTCTCAATTGACTGTAGCAGCATGGATAAATCCAGCATCAGCGGCAAGCACA
The DNA here is from genome assembly GCA_964358705.1 of uncultured Chitinophagales bacterium. GTDB lineage: Bacteria > Bacteroidota > Ignavibacteria > UBA10030 > F1-140-MAGs086 > JBBTJF01. The sequence goes on along the minus strand of CAYHPL010000003.1, from coordinate 121,952 downwards.
ACGGACAGCTACATTGTCATGGTCGGGTCAAATGTAAAATTAGAATTTACGCCGGAACGAAAGTTGCGGCTTTCACTCTTGAAACAGAGCGGCGGAGTTGAAATACTTGAATTGCCTTATACGTTAACAGGATGGCAGCACATTGCGGCTACAGTGGAATACGGCATACAAAGTTATATCGGAAAAATTTTCATTAACGGTCAACTCGTTAAATCAAAAATATTTACATCGCAGTTTGCTCTCCTGAGTGAATCGCCCAATATTTCTTATGGATATAATTATGCAGGATATATTGATGAAATTTCTGTGTGGAACAGCGCGCTGAGTGATAACTCAATACAGGAAATAATGCATTACACTTCTGCAACAATGTCATCATTAGCGACAGAAAATCTTATGATGTATTATCCGTTCAGTGAAACGTTAGGCGAAACAATCTTTGATTACAGCGGTAACAACAGATGGTGTTTATTGGTTGGCGGAACGCGGTTGCAGTTCGGCGCGCCGCTTGGCATACCGCTTATCCGCACTGCTTCAGGAGAGTTGTTCTCATACAATTTTGGCGATGTGTACAATACGCAAAGCGCCTCATTGAACGCAACGGTGTTAAATACAGGCGATTTACCGCTTCACGTTTCTTCATTAACTGCTAATGATACAGATGTTGTCATCAGCGGACTTGATACAACAGAATTTTTATCAGGACAAAGTCGTGATTTCACAGTAACATTTTCTCCGAAGCAATTCAAAGAATATAATGTAACTGTTTCACTTGCAGATAACGCAGAGCGTTCACCGCATAATGTTGCAATTCTCGGGCGCGGTATAGGAGTAACTACTCTTACTACTCCTGCAACATTTGCATTTGGCAATGTTCCGTACGGTGTACCGACGGAAAAGAAGTTTGCAGTTACCAACAGCGGAACTGCGCCTGCGCATATTACTGCGGTTGCAGAAACGTACACGGGAAGTCCTGTGTTTGTTTGCTCTCCAACAAACTTATCAATTGCGGCAGGACAAACAGACAGTATTATTGTGAAGTTTACACCGCAGGCGGTGGAATATTCCGCAACATCGCATAAGATTGTGATTACCACACTGAATGCAGGAACAAAAGAAATTCCGGTGAGCGGCAAAGGAATTTATAATGGCAGTTTGGCTGTCGAACAGAAAGTCATTGATTTCGGAACTATTGATGCATTCTACGCAAAGAAGGATAGCGCGACAATTACAAACGGCGGCAGCGGATTATTGACAATCACAGGTTATGCTTCATCACCAGATGTTGCAGTACAAGGTCCGCCGCAAGTATCGGGCGGAGAAACGCTGAAGGTGTATGTGAAATTCAAACCGAAAGGAACAGGACTGCGCACGGGAAAAATTTACATTACCTATCTCAAAGCAAATGCAACAGGCGGAAGCGAAGAGAATGTGGATTCTTCATTGACATTCACAGGCACGGGCGTATTCGGACCGCTGGCAAACGCGGATAATGCATTATTCTATAGTGTAACGGGAAAACTCAGTGATGCAAATCGTTTGAAAATGGATTCGGCATTTACATTTGAAGTATGGGTAAAACCCAATTATACGGCAAAGAGTTATTCCAGTAATTCTGAAATTCTCAATAATAAGGACGGTATCAGAATAGCGCTTAATCCTTTGAGCATCCGCGCGTCACGCAGCGACTCCTATAATTCAAATACGAGTTATTCCGGATTTTCACTCGGCGTGGAACTGAATAATAACACCGCAACTTCTGAGTTTGGTAAAGAAGCGGTGAACAACACATTCGAATATTATCCCTACGGAAAAGACGCGTATTCGTACGGCTCGTCCGGAAGCAGTTATAGTTATAGTTATGGTTCCGGTTATAGCAGTAGATATGGAAGTTCCTGGTATGGCGGCTATGGCTATGGCTCATATTACAGTTCATATTATTCCTACAGCGGCTATACACAGTATGAAACCGGCAATATCGGCAGTATTCCGCACGGAATGTGGACGCATATTGCTGTAACGTGGAGCAAAGGAGATTCGCTTCGCGTGTATAAAAATGGCAATATACTCGGCTCCGCTGGTGCAGGAAATAATTCTATAACATATTCCAACAGCGATTTTATTCTCGCCGCGCTGTATGATGGTGCGATAGACGAAGTTATGCTCTGGAATTATGTCCGTTCGCAAAATCAAATCCTTTCTTCTTTCAATGAAGGAATTGGCACATCCGATGGGTTGGAAGCGTACTGGAAATTTGCAGAAGGCAGCGGCAGAAATGTCAGCGATGTAACAGGAAACAATAATACGCTTACGCTTGATAATACGACACTCTGGGGCAGGTCAACAGTTCCTGTTACCGTTTCGACGCTTGCAGATTCCCTTGTGTTCGATTTTGGCGATATGAACTCCGCCGCAACAACACCAATTGAAAAATCCGTGTTTCTGAAAAAGAAAGCAGACAATACACGTGTTCTTGTTCTTCGCGCTGAAATTTCCGATACAACGAATTTCAGGTTAATGAGTGAGAATGCTAAAGTTGGCATTGGTGAGGGCGGTGATAATATTGCCATCGGCTTTACTTCAAAATCTGTGGGAAGCAAAACCGCAGACCTGAACTTGTACAATGCATTAACCAACGAACTTGTCGGTACAGTAGCGTTAAAAGGAAACGGTGTCCAGCCGAAAGTAACAGGTAAAATACAGCAGACTTCAACATACTCGTATTATTCGAGTTATAGTAATTATTACAGTTACTCGTACTATTATTCAAATGACTACTCATACGGGTACAGCTATAGTCAGGGATATTCGTATTCATATTCATCCTATGCATCTCGTTCTACTTCGTGTTTTGGCAGTCCGATAACGATTTATCTGCGCGATGAGCATGAACAGGATTTATCAAATACTTTAACATCGTGTGACTATGAATTTACTGACCTTGTTCCGGGAAAATATTTCTTGTATGTGCCGCCGCTCTCAAGTTACTATTACTCCAACGGTGGTTACTATTACTATTTCTCAGGATACGCCGGCGGTTATATCGGGCGCGCGGATGTTACTGTGGATAAAGTGGAATTCGGTGGATTTGATTTGAAATTATATGCTGCTGCTTCTTTCTATTATAGCGGCTTGAAGAACAGAAGCAAGGACAACACCATTATTCAATGGACAGACCCGCTTACGTGGGGAAGTCAATTGCCCAAAGATACAATGGATATTTCGGTTGCATATCCGGGATTGTACGACCAACTCGAAGTACAACTGAATCTCACGGCGTTAAACAGTTATTGCAACACAAATATCTGCGACGGCGACGTAACTTCTCAACGTAACGTCACCGTAATGGACAGTGCAAAGATGACGGTTACGGGTTCGGGAGCGTGGAATGTCAATGGTATACTCAGCGTGAATGGTGATTTGATAATTGACGCAGACTCCACTGCAACAATAACCATTGGAGAATTGCAGGTCGGCGGTAAACTTATTATTCCAGCAGGCAAAAATCCGACGATAATTATCAACGGCGGCTTTGTGTGCAGCGGAACACTTGAACCAGGACGCGCAACGATTATTCTCAACGGCGAGAATATGAATTTTGTTTCTGCACCTGCATTTGGCGCCGATACAACGAAACGCACGCTTGAAATTTACAATCTCGTAATGAACAGCGACAGCACAATGATAAGTGATAATGTAAAAATCTTAAATCAACTGACGTTGAATTCCGATATTCGTTTTGCAGATTCACTCAATGATTTCTTTGATGCGTACGATACCTTATTCATTGCATCTACATCCCCCAATGCCATCATTGGCACCGGTTCGATGAAGAGCGGTATCATCAAGCGTACCATTGACCAGAGTGAACCGGGAACATATCGTTTCCATACGCCTGCAACAACGGTACAAATTACCTCTACGGAAAACTTACCATCATCATTAACGATGATGCGTATTGCCGGCACTGTTCCCGCAAATCAATATCTTGCAGTTAAAGAAGGAACAGTCAATAATGAAAGCAAATCTGTTGCTGTTAATAGTGTTTCACCGCTGGGATTCTGGGGCTTCGGTAGTCCTGAATATCAGGATGGAGATGCGCGCGGTGGTCCGTTCTATACAATTACCGCAGAAGGCGCGCAGAGTGCAACAGGTAATATTTCTCTCGGGTATGAAGCATCGCTTCTCAATGGACTTGATGAAAGTGCGCTTGCACTCTTGAAAGTAAGCAGCGGTATCCGTGTCCGTAATATTGTTGATATGGATGGCGATGTGGAATCTGACAGCGACCGTGTAACGAATACATGGGAAGTGAAAATTTATAAAGGTAGTGTTGCAGAAGAAAATCTCCTTGCAACACAATCAAGTGAAGAAATACTTCTCGATGATGTAAAGAGCGGCGATTATATTATTGTACCATCTGAGAACATTCATTTCAGAACGATACAGCGTACTGTCAGCGGTCATCTGTTCGTGGATTCTTCCGAAGCGATGTCCGTTACCGTCCCCGATGGTGTACTGATGGATATTGTATTTGTAAGAAAGAATGTGGTGATGATTTCTGCGGAAGCAGGTGCAAACGGCGTTATTATTCCTTCCGGAATAACGGAAGTTGCAACGAACAGCGTGGTGGAATATAACATCATTCCTGATTTCGGATACCGCATTGAAGATGTGCTGGTGGATGGAATTTCGGTGGGCAGCAGTGATGTGTTTGTATTTGAAGGCGTAGGAGAAGACCACGAAATCAGTGCAACATTTGTGTACGATGATAACATTCTATTCCGCACGTTTGCCGCCGATGTGAATTTATCGAAGAAAGCCACGAAGTTAACCTACAAGAAAGGCGTCTTAGTATCACCACCGAATATTGCAACGGCAGTAGAAGCGGCATTTAAGAAACTTGGTAAGAACGGCGCAACGTTTATCGGTATTCCACAGACCGTGAAAGCAGACGCGAAGAAATATGCGTGGATTACCTATAAGAAAGCCGCTGACTTGGGTAAACTCTACACGAGCGCGCACAGTAACGCATACTACCCGATTGACACGTTGCGCGGTGTGAAAAAGAATAAGGCACTTGTTGGTGTTCTGAAACCAGACAGAAAAACATACAACAATAAAACCTTCGAGCAGGCAGTCGCATTCAAATTGAATTTGCTTGCAAGTCAGGATAGTATTACGCCGCCGAACTTCGGAGCATTAACGTTGGATACGACCCTGACGCTTGCAGGAAAAGACCTGTACGGTATGACATTATCAGAAATCGGAATGTATCTTGATACCGCGATGACGTACTGGAAAGATAAAGGCATAGACGATGATACAGCGCGCGCTGAACTTGGCACAGTAACTGAAATACTGAAACGCATCAACGACGGTTTCTCCGCATCACTTTCAGCCACGAATCATACGGTCGGTTCTGCGCTGATTGCGAAGAAGAATCCGTATGCAGTAACATTGGAAGGTGTGAAACGTGCGAGCGATGTGAAGTTGGTGAAATTAGTGCCGGGCAAACGTTCGACACGCTTTACGCAGTTGCTTGCCGATGAACGTCCGACGGAATATCAGTTGTATCAGAACTATCCGAATCCGTTCAATCCGACCACGACAATACGGTTTGATTTACCGCAGGCATCGAATGTTACATTGAAGATATACAACATACTCGGGCAGGAGATAACGACATTGCTCCATCATCAGGAGTATGAAGATGGACAGTATGAAGTGCTCTTTGATGCAAGTATGTATGCGACCGGTGTATATTTCTACAGGCTCAGCATCAACAATGATGAGTTCACGCAGGTGAAGAAATTTATGCTGTTGAAATAGCAGTTAGCAGTGAGCTTTTAGCCCTTGGCTATGAGCATTTCTTAAAGGCGATACAAAAATATTTACTTGTGTCGCCTTTTTTTATGTTCTTTTCATCCTATCACAATGTTACAGACTCACAAAAAGTACACTTAATCGGCTAAAACTGTTCACAGACTAACTTTTTCTACCAGTAGCAGATTTAATGTTATTGCTATTGCATTTCAATTTTCTTTTTCGTATCTCTTACCCAGATTTTTTGATGATACACTCATAAAAGATTATGAATTTTATTTTTCCGTTTTACGAAACACTTTTCCCGGTGATAAATGCAATACTTATCTCCGCAGGATTTTTGTGTGTAATTGAAACCAAAAATAATATTCTTACTTCTTACTTCTTACTTCTTACTCCCCCCCCGCGTTACCGGAAAATAAACTCTCCGCTAATTTCTCCGGACCACATTATTTGTACTGAGCAGTTGTTACGCCCACCGTAATACCGTGCATATTCTTTCTCTGAACCTTCTCCACACGGGGTAATGCTGTGGAACATTTTATACACAATTTTTTATACATTTTATCGAAAGGTTCTACAATGAACAAACTATTTTTATATGTATTCGTTGTGCTTATTGCGGCAACGACATTATTTATTTTCACGCCCATCAACAGTAACGCAAAGGTGCGTATGGTGGTGGTAATTTCTGATAAATCTATTTCGGGGTACTGCTATGATGATGTTAATCATTCTGGTCTGGCTGGTCTTGAAGTAAGAATTACTGGTCCCCATGGTCCATTTAATGGAACTACAGACGAAACTGGGCATTTTGAAATTGGAGAAAGCAGTTTACAGAATGAAGCGAACTATCATATTTTAGCCAAGAGTCCTGGCTTTAACCAGAACGGCGGATATAAAGGCGAAGCAGATATCACGACACCTGATTGCACGGTCAATGGCTGTGGATTCGAGGTCGTGCAGGATGTCGAATGTCATTACTATGATAATCCAAACTAATGAATTAATCCATTGTAATTAATCGGCAGTGCAGAGGAAATGCGTACGATTTCTTCTGCACGTGTTTAAAATTTCTTTTTAAAATTATGTTCGCACAACTCAAAAAAATTACATTTGTTTTTTTGCTTTTCTGTACGGTGGAAAAATTATCTGCTCAGCCCTATCAGATTCCCGGATTTCCCATCGTCATTGACTCCCTGAATTTTGCCGCATCACAGCCCTCCATTGCAGATTTGGATGAAGATGGAAAGCAGGATATTGTTGTCTCAAAGAATTCACCGCCCTTTCTTATTTTTGCATATAATATAAACGGAGAAGTATTAGAAGGATGGCCTCAACCGGTTGACCAGGGCACTTTTGCACTTGCCAGCGGTGATATAGACGGAGACGGGCATATTGAAGTAATTGCCCGTACACTGTATTCGGTATTCGCTTTCCGCGGTAATGGTGAACTGATGTCGGGGTTTCCTGTGGCGTTTGCGACACAGTGGGACAATAATGGGATCAGAACAATGGTCCTGTACGATTTTCATCATAACAATACACTTGATATCATAACTGCATCATTTAATAAAGTGCTGGTGTATGACCATACAGGTGCAATGCACACAGGATTTCCTAAAATATTACCGGGAAGATATGCAAAATTTCCTTCGATAGCCGATATAAATCTGGATGGTGAACCGGAAATTGTTATCAATTCTACCAAAAGCCAGATATTTCCCAATCCTGATTCAGGGTGGCTGAATGTATTGACAAAAAACGGAGAAGATGTTCCTGGCTGGCCTGTCTTTTTTGATTCAAATGCATTAGCCGGCAACAGCCCGACACTTTGTAATGTCAACGGTGATGACTCTCTAGAAATTATCTCTCCCAGCGCATATAGAATTACGCCTGAAATATATGTGGGTAGGATGCACATATTTTCACCATCGGGTATTTTATTAAAAAAATGGCATGACCCCGTAGATGATAATTTTCTGCAGTTCGATGAAACTTCTATTATGAAAAATATTCAGTCTCATAATATCATTTATGCCGTAAGCGATTGGGATGGGTACAATTTTCTCTTTGATGAGAACGGAGAGATGTTGCCGGGATGGCCGCTGGAACTGGTTGCAACAAGACAGCCGAAGTTAGTGGATATTGATAATGATACCATTCCGGAAATATTTCTCGGGCGAAATTCTTCCCCCAATGATACAGGCGCAATGTATTGCGTAAATATTTACGGACAGCATTTGCCATGGTCTCCGTTCAAAATTTATGGCAATACAGGTGTCAAAGAGCCGCTATTTTCCGATTTGGATAAAGATGGTTCAATGGAAATGGTAACAATCGGTGCAATACTTGATGCATTTGATGGCTATGCATTAAATGTATTTCGTTTTCCCGGAGCGCGTTTTACTACGGAGGGTTCTCCCTGGCCGCAAAAAGCCCACGACAGCCACAATACATATCAATACGGTTACGTCCCAAGCGATAATGTTGTTGGTATTGCAGTTGCAGTTTCTTCTGTGCCTGAGCAGTTTTCATTAAAGCAAAACTACCCCAATCCATTTAATCCGCAAACGGCTATTGGCTTTTCGCTCTTGGCAGTTGGGAATGTTACATTGAAAGTGTACGATGTGTTGGGAAGAGAAGTACAAACATTGCTGAACAATGAAAGAATGGAAGCAGGCAGGCACGTTGCCTATTTCAACGTAGAGATGTTCCATGGAACGTCTCTACCAAGCGGTGTATATTTCTATCGGTTAAATGTAGATGGTAAATTTTCGGAGACAAAGAAATTGGTATTGACAAAATAACATCATTTTATTTGCAGGGAGCAGTCGCGTCTGATTGTTTCCTGCAACATTCTGATTGTAGCCCGAGAGAAGAATTTCTGTCGGGCTTCGTTGTTTTTATGCTGCAAAATTGTTTACATTTCTTGCGCATTTTTCTTGCATTGCCAAAAACAGTGCCCGAAGATGTTTGATGATGTATGGGTAAATATTTTTTAAATACGATATATGTGTGTGTGTTGTTTGGGTTTATTACTCAAGCACAGCCGCAATATTCATTTGAGCAGCTTGCAATTAATAACAAACTGTCACAAAGGAATGTGCAATGTATGTTGCAGGATAGCGAGGGATTTTTATGGTTTGGCACGCAGGATGGTTTGAATCGGTACGATGGATATGCGTTCAAAGTCTTTCGCTCTACTCCCAATGATACGCTATCACTTTCTGATAATTACATCAATGTCATATTTGAAGATTGCAACGATGCACTTTGGATTGGCACACAAAACGGGCTGAATAAATTTCACAAAGGAAAAGATACATTTCAACGATATTCATTTCCTCACTCAAACAAAAAATTATCTGACGCGCAATCAGTACTTTGTATAGCAGAAGATACCATTGATTTTTCTGACAAAGAAAAAAAGACCAAACAGATTTTGTGGTTTGCAACGAAAGATGGATTTTTACATCGCTCCGATGTGGAAGCAAATGCAAGCGAATATTTTTCCGTTTCAAACGATTCAGGAAAAAATGCGGGCAATAATTATATCACAAGACTTCTGCGGGACCGTTTCGGCACGTTGTGGATTGGGACGATGAGCGGCGGATTATTGTGTTTCAACGATAAAGAAAAAATATTTCATCAATATTTACACGATGAAAAAAATCCCTCAAGCATCAGCGCAAATTATATAAGCGATGTATTTGAAGATGCTAAAGGCAGACTGTGGGTTGCTACGGAAGGCGGCGGCTTATGTCTTGTTGTACGGGCAGAAGATGGCGCTATTTATTTTAAACGTTGCCGAACAGCGCATCCGGAAACTCCTGCAAGCCAAAATTTTTCTACACTTTGCGAAGATAAATCAGGAAATATCTGGGCGGGCTATCACGGGTATGGATTGGATAAATTGCACGTCAATGAAAATGATTCTATTTTTGTTGTGCATTTTTCATCGCAATTGAATGAACCAAATACAATCAGTCCGAGCACTGTTCTCTCGCTGCTTGTTGACAGAAGCAATACACTTTGGATTGGCACATTAGGAAGCGGCGTGTATAAATATAATATGAACAGAAAGAAATTTAATTATTACAGAAATAATTATTCGGATAAGAATTCCATACGCAATAAAAGTATTCGCGGAATTTATGAAGATAGCGATGGCATTGTATGGATTGGCGGTTATGAAGGGTTGGATAAGTTAGACCGAGCGCATAATAGTACAAAGACATATCGTTTTAATGACCCTCGTACACGCGACCCGATTATTGAAACACTGACAAATGTATATTCAATAACAGGCGACCCTGTGAATGAAAAGCAATATCTGTGGCTTGGAATTGAAGGCGGCGGTGTTTTAAAATTTGATAAAGAAAGCGAAAACTATGAGCATTTCAGATATAATCCGCGCGATACAAATAGTCTGTGGAATAATTGGGTGTTCAGTTTATTTGCTGAGAGCAATGGCAGTTTATGGCTTGGAACAGGAGCGGGAGTTCTAAATAAACTGAATGTAATGGAGAAGCCGGCGCGTTTTGTAAAATATGTTTTAAATACAGAAAAACAAGATAGTACACACGGTCTCAGAATTACATCCATTTTGAAAGATAAACAAGGAATGTTTTGGGTCGGCTCATTCACAGACGGTTTGTATTCTTTTCGCCCGGATGAAAAAATATTTTCTCCGCAACATTTTGCAAGTGATAGAACAGATAAAAAAAATTTAAAAATTCATCGCGTATTATGTCTCTTTGAAGATAGAGATGAAGATTTGTGGATTGGAACAAATGGCGGCGGTTTACAAAGATTGAATCGAGAGAGAAATACGGTTCAACAATACACAGAAAATGACGGACTTTCGAATAATGTTGTGTATGGCATCGTAGAAGATTCACGCAGAAATCTTTGGATGAGCACAAATAAAGGAATAACGAAATTCTACGCTCCGACAAGAACATTTAAAACGTACGATGTTGACGACGGATTGCAGAATAATGAATTTAATACCGGCTCATTTTATCAATGTAAACACGGAGAAATATTTTTTGGCGGTATTAATGGATTTAATTCTTTTTTCCCGGATAGTATTTTTGATAATGAATATATTCCGCCAGTGGTGATTACGTGTTTCAGAAAATTTCATAAAGAAATTAAATTTGAAAAGCCGGTTTCATCAATGGGACAAATTCCTTTGAATTACGACGAGAATGTACTTGCATTTGAATTTGCGGCGCTTGATTTTACTGCTCCGGAACAAAATCAATACGCGTACAAAATGGAAGGAATAGATAATGAATGGATTTATTGCGGTACGCAACGGTTTGCATCGTATTCTCACCTCGCTCCGGGAAATTATATTTTTCGTGTCATAGGTTCAAACAATGACGGAGTCTGGAATAACGTTGGCGCAAGTGTAGTTTTTGTAATTGCGCCGCCGTATTGGGAAACGTGGTGGTTTCGTACAATGATATTTTTCGTCTTTGCGCTCATTATAGTTTTAGTACTCTATCGTCGCTCGCTTACAATGAAGCGTGAGCGAGAACAGCAACACGAATTTTCACGAAAATTTATCGCGTCTGTGGAAGAAGAACGTAAACGCATTGCGCGCGATTTACACGATGGGCTTGCGCAGGATTTATTGCTTATTAAAAATCAGTCAGAAATAATTCAGCATCTCAAAAAAGATTACGACGAAACTATGGAGCAAGTGAAACATATTTCTGAAATTTCGTCGCAATCCATAAATAATGTACGCGCAATAATTTATAACCTTCGCCCTGCTCATCTTGAACGATTTGGATTAACTGATACAATTGATGCAATGTTGCAGCAAATTATGCAAACGTCATCCATCCGTTGGAACGTACAGGTTGAAAACATTGACAACGTGATTTCGAAAGAAAATGAAATACACTTTTATCGTATTTTGCAAGAAAGTATAAATAATATTGTCAAACATTCGTTTGCATTTGAAGCAAGTATTGAAGTGAAAAAGGATGAGGACAAAATAACGGTGAAAGTAATTGACGACGGAAAAGGTTTTGCAATACACGCGCCATCTTTTCAGCCCGGCATTGGCTTACGAGGATTAGAAGAACGCGCTGCATTACTTGGAGGCACTTTGCAGATACATTCAATTCTTGAAGAGGGAACTGAACTGTTGTTTATTATACCTGTACTTAAAAAAAATAATGGAAAATAAAATTACAATTCTGATAGCAGACGATCATCCATTATTCAGGAAAGGATTGCGTGATGTCCTTGAAATTCACGATGATGTTGATGTAGTTGACGAAGCCGGAAATGGAAAAGATGCTCTTCAAAAAATTCAAAAATTATTGCCTCGCATTGCCATACTTGATATTGAAATGCCTTCGATGGATGGATTTGAAGTTGCACGGCGAATAGAGCGATTAAATTTACCAGTTGCAGTAATATTTTTAACTATGTACAAAGAAGAGCAGTTTTTCAATAATGCAATAGATATTGGCGCAATGGGATATGTTCTTAAAGATACTGCGATAACTGATATTCTTAATTGTATCGTTTCCGTCATCAACAGCAAATTTTATATTAGCCCCGCTTTAGATGAATATTTGTTGCGTCGCAATCGTGGAAAGAGTTCGCAATCCAATCCGCTTTTCGAATTGTTGACACCTGCAGAAAAAAACGTTTTGCGTGCATTGGCGGATATGAAAACAAGCCAGCAAATTTCTGAAGAACTGTGCATTAGTGTGCACACTGTAAGAAATCATCGGAGCAATATCGCTTCAAAACTGAAATTGCATGGCACATTAAGTTTGCTCAGATTTGCATCAGAAAATAAAAAATTCTATTAAAAAAATAGTTTAAAGATTGCATTTTTTGCTTGTTTTAGGCAAAAGTAGGAGAAAAATTTAAAATAGTTCAAATTGACTATTTCACTGTTTAGAAACTAAACGTAACTTAATACCGAAATTTTAAACACTTTATAGTACTAAGCCAATGAAAGTATTAATCGTTGATGACAATGCACAAATTCGTTTAATGATAAGAAATATTATTTTACGGGAATCAACAGAGATTTTTGAGTGCGAAGATGGGGAGGAAGCACTTGCTGCATTCGTTATACACCAACCAGACTGGATACTTATGGATGTTCAGATGAAGAGAATGGACGGAATTTCCGCTTCAAAACAAATCCGCACAGCACATCCCGACGCCAAAATAATAATAGTAACAAACTACGGAGACGAACAAACAAAGAGAGCAGCTTCAAGAGTTGGCGCACATAGTTTCATTACAAAAGAAAATCTGTATGAAATCAATAATATTTTATACAATGATTTATCCAAAAGCCAATCTGCTGAATAACAGTTTAAATTAAACTGGGTTATTAACAAATCTTTCCACCGATTTACTAATAAAACGGACATCAGTAAATTAAAAACAGTACAAATAAGGTATTGATTTATTTTTTATCAATTTTTGCAATAGTGATGAACATCACAAAAGTACAAAATAGTACACTTGTACTATTGCGTTGTTAGAATAAACAATTGTATATTTTGCGTGAAATTTTGTCCCAAAAATTTTGTCTGAACTAAAAGGATGATATCCAAACGAATAAAAAAGTCAACAGGTAACAATTATGAAAAACTTATTTAAAAAATTTACAATACAGTCTTACGTATTTTTGTACATAGGATTTGCTTTTGTTTTCTCTACTCATTTGTATGCCCAAACTGCGGCCTCCGAGGCATGGAATAAAATATATTCCATCAATACCAAAGGCAATATAACGTTCATTGGTAATACAAATGCCTCTTGTACTGGCGCAGTTGGTTCATTATGCGATTCATCGCATCAAGGAATTGCAAGTGCCAATAATAATTCTGCAGTTACAATGACTAATATTGATGTTGATGCAGATGGCACAACGCCAAATTCGAGTTCTGCAGTTTTGACGTTACCAAACAGCGCAACAGTTTTATACGCGGGACTTTTTTGGGGAGGTGCTCGAAAATCAACGGGAGGTATGGATACAATAAAATTTGCTACGCCTGTTGCGGGTTATACTGCTCTTAAAGCGCAAGCATATTATGGCGCAACAACAACAAATGCTCAATATCAGTGTTACTATAATGTTACTTCACTTGTTCAGGCTGGTGGTTCAGGAACTTATTTTGGTGCTAAAATTACATCAAGTTTAGCAGGCACAGGTCCGGATGCAGGTTGGGTATTACAAGTTGTTTATTCTGACCCTTCTCAGGTTATGAGAAATATTAATGTTTACAGAGGTTTAACAACAATAACCAGCGCCACTTCGCAAACTATTGCAATCAACGGATTTAAAACTCCAACAACTGGAAATGTTTATGCTAATATTGGTCTTGTAGGATGGGATGGAGATAAAGGTCCTGGTTCTTTATATCTTGGTGATTCTGTCAAATTCAAAAATACATATTTATCGAACGGACTTAATCCAATAAATGATATACTTAACAGTTCAATGACTATTGGCGGCGTACAGTTTACCGCCAAAAATCCTAACTATGTTAATCAACTTGGTGTTGATGCAGATATTTTTTCGACAACAAACGTTCTTGCTCCCGGAGATACTTCTGCTAATTTAAGATTTTCATCAGGTGGAGAAACTTACACACTCGGTTGCGTTACCACAAGTATAGAAATAAATGCACCAAATGTAAATACATTTAAATCTGCTTTTGATATAAATGGTGGAAATTTATCTTCAGGTGATACATTAGAATATACAATCGGTTTGAAAAATGCTGGTTTGGATAGCGCAGTCATTTTAATTTTAAGAGACACAATTCAGGCAAATGCCACTTATGTCCCAGGTTCGATGTACGTAATTTCCGGTTACAATAGCGGAATAAAGACAGACGCAACAGGCGATGACCAGGCTGATTACAATGGTACATCAAAAGTTGCAACATTTAGATTGGGGAGAACTGCAACTTCTGCGGCTGGAGGAGTTTTAGGAATAAACGTTACGACACAAATAAAATTCAGAGTAAAAGTTAATACAGGGCTTTCTGCCGGGACAAAAGTTAATAACCAATCTGTTTTAACTTATAATTCACAAGGAACAGGCGCAATACTTCAATCAACTAGTTATGTATCAAATACCGTTGTTGGTTCTCCCGTTGCAAGTACTTTTAATATTTCTCCATCTTCCATTGCTTTCGGGAGTGTTGCAAGCGGCTCCAGCAAAACCGACAGTGTCAAAGTTGTGAATAGTGGTTATGGATTGCTAAATATTTCATCGGTGGATTCTAATAATTCGCAGTTTCGAGTAACCCCAAAAAGTGGTTCAGTATTAACATACGATACTGTTACATATTATATCACTTACACTCCTTCTTCTTCTGGTGCAACTACAGGTAATATTACTTTTACACACAATGCTTCAGGTTCGCCATCAACTGTATCTTTAACAGGAACAGGTACGGGCACGTTTTATACTTTAAATGCAAGTGCAGGAGCGAATGGTACGATATCGCCGTCAGGTTCAATGAGTGTTGCAACTGGTTCAAGTAAAGTATTTACCATTACGCCAAATGTCAATTTTGTTATTGACAGCATTATTGATAATAGTATAAATGTTAGCAATATTTCTCCTTACACATTAAGTAACATAACTGCTAACCATACTATCGTTGCCAAATTTGATTCAAGTACACATCCTATAATTGTGATACAAGGTGCGAATGGAACAATTGCACCCGGAACAACTTCGGTTGCTCATGGTGCAAATCAAACTTTCACGATAACTCCATCTACGGGTTATAACATTGATAGTGTATTCGTTGATGGTGTAAATGCAGGTGCAGTTGCAAGTTATACGTTTACGAATGTCAATGCATTTCATACGATACGAGGTGTGTATAAGATAAAGACGTACAGCATTACGGTAACGCAGGGAGCGAACGGAACAATTGCACCAGGTACGACAATTGTCAATCACGGTGCGAATCAGACATTCAGTATTACACCAAATGCCAATTATGGAGTTGACAGCATTATTGTGGATGGAGCAAATGCGGGTGCTGTTACGAGTTATACATTTACAAACGTTACTGCAACCCATACGATAACTGCTAATTTTTCATCTTCAATAAACAGCGGAAGTGGGGTCAAAGCACTTTTTGGAGTAAGAGGTGCAATTCGTTCAGGAGTGGATTCATCAAATATTGATGATTGGGGACAAGGAGCAACTGGCAACGGAGTAATAAATAATGATGGTACACCAAATTTATCTACGTATAAATGGACATCGCACACAAAAGATGGAGCAGGGGCTTCTGGTGATGGCTCAATTTTTACAAGTAATTTTCGCGCTTATGATACGCCAAGATTGTGGACGATAGGATCGGGAAGTGTCAATAATAAAACTGACCTTGTAAATGTTTATGCTCATGCTCGAAGAGATGCGGCAGATAGTTTATGGCTTTTTCTTGCCGCAGAAAGATATGGTGTTACCGGTTCTACAGCGCTTGATTTAGAATTTTTGAGAAAAGGAATTATAATTAATGGAAATGGTACTGTATCTCCTGGCGGAACAGATTCAGGTCGTACTGCTGGTGTTTTAACCACTCCTGTAACAAATGGCGGTGGAACAATTAGTAAGACAGGAGACCTAATGATAGTTACAGAATTTGGTGGTAGTTCAGTTTCTACGTTTGTATATATGTGGTGTAGAAATCCAGGAAATGGAATTACATGGAATGCATCCACCGGATATTCATTTGGATGGGGTTTAGTGAATCCACCTGCTGGATCTGTTGTGGCTGCTCAAAACCTTACAACAATGTTACCTGGCGCGTGGGGTTCGAAGCAAACCAATGCAAATCCGGACTCTAATGTTACAGCAATGCAAGTTAAGTCATTTGTTGAAGTAGGATTAAATTTGCATAAACTGGGTTTAGATAATGCTGTTAATTGTACTAAAGTTGTTCAGGCAGTTGCACATACTCGTACTTCTGTCAATTGGACAAATAATATGGAAGACATTGCATTAATGTCTTTGAATGTGAATACCTATGCGACTGTTTCAGTTAAGAAATATAGAGATAGTGATGGTTTATTTCCTTCTACTACTTCGGATACAACAGCTAAAACATGGGGATTAGCACTTTATAAAGGTTCCGTTTCTACTGCAAATAAAATTGATTCTGTTGTCTCTGCTACGCAAATTGGTCCATACGATACGTTAACTCACGGAACTTATATTCTCGTTGAAACCGACTCTGCCAATTGGGATCATCTTGGCGTTGTAAGAGATAGTAATCATACATTACGTTCATACATCAACACAACAAGACGGGATACTTTTACTGTTCAAAAGAGTGATACAGTAATTGAAATGTTGTATAATTCTCCTCATCGTATCAGTTCGAGCACAGTAGTGAGTTCAAACGATGATACATCTGGTTTTGGTCAATCAATTACATTTACAGCGGTTGTAACTCCAGTAGTAGCATCAGGTACGATTACATTTAAGGATGGAGCAGTTACTTTAGGTACTTCAACTATTACAGGAGGAACCGCTATTTTGTCCACATCATCGTTGACCGTCGGTACCCATAGTATTACGGCTGTTTATAATGGAGATAATTCATACTACTCAAGCACATCTCCTGCTATTACTCAGGTTGTAAAATATAGTATTACGATTGCAACTCCGGTAAATGGCACTATATCTCCATCTGGAACTATTTTAGTTAACAGTGGAAGTAACGCTTCATTCACTATGACACCATCTGTTGGATATCATATTGATAGTGTTTTTGTTGATGGGGCATATGTTGGAACTACTTCACCTTACACAATTTCAAACATTACAGCGAATCATACTGTATTAGTAAAATATGCAATCAATACGTACACACTGACGGTAACACAGGGAGCGAACGGGACGA
>CAYHPL010000003.1:79141-104090 GCA_964358705.1 uncultured Chitinophagales bacterium | reverse complement strand
AAATATGCAATCAATACGTACACACTGACGGTAACACAGGGAGCGAACGGGACGATAGCGCCGGGAACAACAACGGTGAATCACGGCAGTAATCAGGCATTTACCTTTACCCCTTCAACAGGCTATCACATTGATAGTATCTTTGCCGATGGCGGCTATGTCGGCGCAACATCCCCGTACACATTTACGAATGTAACGGCGGCGCATACACTGACGGCGAAATATGCAATCAATACGTACACACTGACGGTAACACAGGGAGCGAACGGGACGATAGCGCCGGGAACAACAACGGTGAATCACGGCAGTAATCAGGCATTTACCTTTACCCCTTCAACAGGCTATCACATTGATAGTATCTTTGCCGATGGCGGCTATGTCGGCGCAACATCCCCGTACACATTTACGAATGTAACGGCGGCGCATACACTGACGGCGAAATATGCAATCAATACGTATACACTGACAGTAACGCAGGGAGCGAACGGGACGATAGCGCCGGGAACAACAACAGTGAATTACGGAGCGAATCAGACGTTCACGATTACGGCTGCTACAGGCTACAATATTGATAGCGTTATAGTGGACGGCACAAATGCAGGAGCAGTAGCAACATATACATTTACCAATGTGACGACCAATCATACGATTCGCGGAGTGTATAGAATAAAGACGTACACACTGACGGTAACACAGGGAGCGAACGGAACGATAGCACCGGGAACAACAACAGTGAATTATGGAGCGAATCAGACGTTCACGATTACGGCTGCTACAGGCTACAATATTGATAGCGTTATAGTGGACGGCACAAATGCAGGAGCAGTAGCAACATATACATTTACCAATGTGACGACCAATCATACGATTCGCGGAGTGTATAGAATAAAGACGTACACACTGACGGTAACACAGGGAGCGAACGGAACAATAGCGCCGGGGACGACGACGGTGAATCACGGAGCAAATCAAGCATTTACATTTACGCCAACGACGGGCTATCATACAGACAGTATATTTGCCGATGGGGGCTATGTTGGTGCAACATCCCCGTACACATTTACGAATGTAACGGCGGCGCATACACTGACGGCGAAATATGCAATCAATACGTACACACTGACAGTAACGCAGGGAGCGAACGGAACAATTACACCTGGAACAGTGACTGTCAATTACGGTTCAAATCAGACATTTACATTGACTCCAGCGACCGGATATCATGTAGATAGTATCTTTGTGGACGGAGTGTATGCAGGAATAGGAACAAGTGTAACGCTGAATAATATTACTTCAAGCCACACAATCACTGCGAAGTTTGCAATTAATACTTATACTATAACTGTCACACAAGGAGCCAATGGAACTATAACGCCAGGCACAACGACAGTGAACCATGGAGCGAACCAGTCTTTTGCGATGACACCTTCTGCAGGTTATCATACAGACAGTGTTTTTGTTGATGGTGCTTATGTAGGTAATACATCTCCGTATACATTTACAAATATTATAGCGGCACATACTATTACTGCTAAATATGCCGTTAATGTATTTACAATTACAGTAATACAGGGAGCGAACGGGACAATAGCACCAGGAGCGACATCAGTAAACTATGGTGCAAACCAAACATTTACCATTACACCAACTACAGGTTATTACATAGATAGTGTGATTGTAGATGGAGCGAATGCTGGGGCAGTCGCAACCTACACATTCAATAATGTTACCACGAATCATACCATTCGCGGTGTTTACAAAATAACAACGTACACACTAACAGTTACCCAAGGTGCTAATGGAACAATTACACCAGGTACAGTAACAGTGAATTACGGTTCGAATCAGACATTTGCGATGACACCATTAACGGGTTATCATGTTGACAGTATCTTTGTGGATGGCGTATATGCAGGAGCAGGAACAAGTGTAACGCTGAATAATATTACTTCCAATCACACTGTTTCTGTGAAGTTTGCAATTAATACTTATACAATAACAGTAACACAAGGAGCGAATGGAACGATAGCGCCGGGCACGACGACAGTGAATTACGGAGCGAATCAGACATTTACCATCACAGCGAATACAGGATATTATGTGGATAGTGTGTTTGTAGATGGAGCGTATGTTGGAGCGGCGACGAGTGTGTCCTTTAATTCAATTACAGATAATCATACTGTCAGTGCAAAATATGCGGCGACAATATTTTCTATTTTTGTCAGCATACCGACAAACGGTAGTATAGCGCCATCGGGTACAATAACAGTAGCATACGGTGGCAGTCAGACCTTTACTGTAACACCAAATACCGGCTATCATATAGACAGTATATTTGTGAATGGAGTGTATGTTGGCAACACATCACCGTTTACGATAAATAATATTACGGGCAATCAGACGATAGTCGTAAAGTTTGCAATCAATACATATACAATTGCAGCGAGTGCAGGCAGCAATGGCGGTATAACACCGTCGGGAAATGTAACAGTCAGTTACGGTTCGAATCAGACATTTGCGATGACACCATTAACGGGTTATCATGTTGACAGTATCTTTGTGGATGGCGTATATGCAGGAGCAGGAACAAGTGTAACGCTGAATAATATTACTTCCAATCACACTGTTTCTGTGAAGTTTGCAATTAATACATATACAATAACGTCATCGTCAGGTGCAAATGGAAGTATAACTCCTTCAGGTACGATAGTTGTCAATTATGGAAGCAATCAGTCATACACAATGACACCAAATGTTGGGTATCACGTTGATAGTATTTTTGTAGATGGAGTGTATGCTGGGAATTCAACATCATATACAATTACAAACGTAACATCAAATAGAACGATAACCGTTAAATATGCAATTAATACATTTTCAATAACTGTAACTACACCAACGAATGGTGCTGTAACTCCATCAGGGACAATAACTGTAACGTATGGAGGAAGTCAATCATTTACAGTAACACCGAATACCGGATATAGAATTGATAGTATTTTTGTTGATGGAGTATATGTTGGTAATACGTCACCGTTTACGATTTCTAATATTACAGGCAATAGAGTTGTCTTTGTGAAGTTTGCTTTAATAACATATTCCATCACAGCAACAGCGGGAAGTAATGGAAGCATTACTCCATCTGGTACAGTTAGCGTGAATTACAATGGAAGCCAATCCTTTACAATGACACCGTCAACGGGCTATCATATTGATAGTATTTTTGTTGATGGAAATTATGTTGGCAATACATCACCATATACTATTACTAATGTTTTATCTAATCGTACAATTAATGTAAAATTTGCAATTAACACTTACACAATAACGGTAACAGCGCCTGTCAATGGAACGATAGCTCCATCAGGACCCGTAACAGTAAATCACGGCGGTAATCAGACGTTTACATTTACTCCGAATACAGGATATCATTTAGATAGCATTTTTGTTGATGGAATATACGTTGGCAATACCTCTCCGTATGTTTTAAATAATATAACAGGCAACAGAGTTGTTAGTGCGAAATTTGCTATTAATACATATACGATTACTGCAACAGCAGGAAGTAATGGTAGCATAACACCATCTGGCGCAGTAAGTGTAAATTATAATGGAAGCCAATCATTCACAATGGCGCCTTCTGCTGGTTACTACATTGATAGCGTTTTTGTAGATGGTAGTTATGTCGGAAATTCTTCAACGTATGCATTTTCAAATGTTACAACCAATCGTACTATCAATGTAAAATTTAGAATTTATAGTTATTTGGTAACAGCAGTTACTCCATCAAATGGAACAATTTCTCCTCCGGGAACAATCATTGTAAACTATGGCACAAACCAACAGTACACAATGACGCCAAACGCAGGGTATCACATTGATAGTGTTTTTGTTAATGGTGTATATGTAGGAAATACTTCACCTTATACTATTTCCAACATCACCGGCAACAGAACTATTTCTGTAAAATTTGCAATAGATACTTATACAATTACAGCCACCGCAGGAAGCAATGGAAGTATTGCACCATCTGGCGCAGTTAGCGTGAATTATAACGGAAGTCAATCTTTCACAATGACACCATCCACAGGCTACCACATAGATAGTGTAATAGTAGATGGAAGTTATGTAGGCAATACATCTCCTTATGTATTCAATAATATTGTAAGTAATCGCAGCATCAGTGTAAAATTTGTAATCAATACATATACTGTAACAGCAACAGCAGGAAGCAATGGAAGTATTGCACCAGTTGGTTCATTTACAGTAAATCACGGAAGCAATCAGCCATTTACCATTACGCCCAATGTTGGTTACCATGTTGATAGTATTATTGTCAATGGCGTGTTTGCAGGTAATTCGTTGCCATACACATTAAGTAATATCACCGGCAACAGAACTATTTCTGTAAAATTTGCAATAGATACTTATACAATTACAGCCACCGCAGGAAGCAATGGAAGTATTGCACCATCTGGCGCAGTTAGCGTGAATTATAACGGAAGTCAATCTTTCACAATGACACCATCCACAGGCTACCACATAGATAGTGTAATAGTAGATGGAAGTTATGTAGGCAATACATCTCCTTATGTATTCAATAATATTGTAAGTAATCGCAGCATCAGTGTAAAATTTGTAATCAATACATATACTGTAACAGCAACAGCAGGAAGCAATGGAAGTATTGTACCAGTCGGTTCATTTACAGTAAATCACGGAAGCAATCAACCGTTTACAATTACACCAAATGTTGAATACCATGTTGATAGCATTATTGTCAATGGCGTGTTTGCAGGTAATTCGTTGCCATTTACATTAAGTAATATCACCGGCAACAGAACTGTTTCTGTAAAATTTGCAATAGATACTTATACAATTACAGCCACCGCAGGAAGCAATGGAAGTATTGCACCATCTGGCGCAGTTTCTGTCATTACTGGTAGTACCCAAACATTTAATATGACTCCATCGTCAGGTTACCACGTTGATAGCGTATTTGTTGATGGATTTTACGTAGGCAACACACCTCCATATACTTTGACGAATGTAGTTTCTAACCATACGATATATGTAAAATTTGCAATTAATGCTTACACGATAACGACGTTAGCAGGCGCAAACGGAAGTATCACGCCCAATAATCCAACTGCAGTTCATGGAAGTAATGTTGCGTTGAGTATTACTCCAAATGTTGGTTATCATATTGATAGTGTATTTGTAGATGGTTGGCACGTTGGAACAGTAGCGGATTATCAGTTTAATAATTTGACTTCAAGCCACACTGTATCTGCAAAGTTTGCTGTTAATTACTATACAATTACAATTAGTTATGGCTCGAATGGAAATATTCAGCCAGGTTCTATTACACTTATCCACGGCAGCAATTACCCTGTTGGAATAAATCCGAATACAGGCTACCATGTTGATAGCGTGTTTTTAGATGGAATACATATCGGAGCAGTTACGAGTTATCAGTTTAATAATCTTTCTGCAAACCATACTCTTTATGCAAAATTTGCAATTAATATATTTACAATAACAGCAACCACGGGAGCAAACGGAACAATTTCTCCCGGCACATCTACTGTTAACTATGGTTCATCTTTGACACAAGTAATGAATCCCAATACAGGCTACCATGTTGATAGTGTTTTTGTCAATGGTATTCATATTGGCAGTGTAAATAGTTTTACGTTTAACAATATTACAACAAACCATACTATTTCTGCGAAATTTGCGATTAATGTATATACAATAACAGTAACGCAGTCTTCCAATGGAACAATTGCCCCGGGAACAACTTCAGTAAATTATGGAAGTAATTTTTCTGTTGCATTTACTCCTGCTTCAGGATATCAACTTGATAGCATATTGGTCGACGGTTCATTTGTTGGCAATACATCTCCGTATGTGTTCAGTAATGTTAATGCAAGTCATTCAGTAACCGCACGTTTTGGTGTGAAAAAGTACAGCATTACTGCGACAAGCGGTGCAAATGGAAATGTATCTCCCAACGGCGTAACATTAGTTAATCATGGGAGCAGTTTATCTCTTACTGTTACTCCGAATACAGGTTATCATATTGATAGCGTTTTCGTAGATGAATCTTATGTTGGCACTATTTCCAGTTTCCAATTCTCAAACGTAACAACGAGTCATACATTCAGAGCTAAATTTGCAATAAATACTTACCTAATAACTGTTATTCAAGGAGCAAATGGAGCAATTACTCCAGCGAATTCAACAGTAAATCACGGAGATAGTGCGGTGTTTGCAATTGTTCCTAATGTCGGCTACGTAGTAAACAGTATTATTATTGACGGAATAACACAAGCGCCAAAATCAAGTTACACTTTCTTAAATGTAATAGCGCCACACAGTATTACAGCTACATTCTCAAGAATTATGGTGAATGTAACAGTTACATCTGGCTCAAATGGTACCGTATCACCGCTCGGTGTAACGTCCGTTGGCTTTGGAGACTCATTAATAATTAATCCAGCTCCAATAGTTGGTTACCATGTTGCAGATATTCTTCTGGATGGTGAGCAGTCATTAGGTTCATTGAATTTGTACGTGCTGAGGAATATTACAGTAACGCACACACTTCATGTATCATTTGCAATTAACACGTATCAAATATCGGTCATTCAAAGTTCGAGTGGAGCAATTTCCCCGGGACCTTCAACTGTAAGTCATGGAGGAGAGAAAACATTTAGTGTAACTCCAGCCGTTGGTTATCATATTGATAGCGTATTAGTAGATGGTATAAATGCAGGGACAGCTCCGACATATACATTTACAAATGTAACTGCTCCCCACGTAATAACAGCAGTATTTAGTAAAAATAAATATACAATTACAGTGATTGCAGATTCCAATGGAACTGTAACACCCGGAACGACAATTGTAAGTTATGGAGATAGTTTAAATATTCAAATTGCTCCCAATGCAGGCTATCATGTTGATAGTGTTGTTGTAGATGGAATTTCACAGGGTAGTGTTGGAAGTTATACGTTCTCTAATGTGAATGCAAATCACATCATCATTGTTGATTTCAGTATCAATACGTATGTGCTTACCACATCCGTTGTTGGATTAGGAAGTATTCAAATTGCACCGGAACAATCTACTTACAATCACGGTGAACAGGTTACACTTACTGCTGTACCACAGCGTGCTTATCCGTTTTCAGGTTGGAGTGGAGCAGCAGGTGGAACTATCAATCCGCTGGTTGTTACAATGGACGCAAATAAAAATATCATAGCATCATTTATTATTGATACTGTGTATCTCGGAAAATTCCGCACTATTCATCACAGCGATTCAGTAGGTGCAAAATCAATTAAAATAAAATTCAAGAAAGGTCAAAAATCGCCTTCCCCGAATTTTGGAAATGTACGTGACCAAATTATGATGCGTGGTGGAAATGGAGGAATTCTCGTAACCGGAGTACGGTTCACACAAAATGACAGCGCCAAAAAATATTGGTGGCTGGAATGGAGATATCCTAACCAGTTGAAGAAATTCTTTACTTCGTACCACAATAATTCTCAATCATATCCGCTTGATTCAATCCGCACTCCAGGAAAGAAATCTAAGAAAATGGCGAAAGGATTGAAGGGCGACAGAAAGAAAATCAACAACCGCTTATTGGCTGAACAAACGATATTTCATATGAATCTCGACGGAAGTTTACGTGAAGTTTTACCATTCGGATTTGGCAATTTAGTACTTCGTGACCCAAATATTCATCCACGTTTTGCAGCGCTGAATGGAAAAACGCTTTATAAAGTTGCAAGCAGCATTGATTCTATGCTGACAATCTATGCTCGGCATGGTTTCGGTGATACATTATCGCTTTACGATTCTTTGGCTAATCTTGTTGCCAAAATAAATGAATCATTTTATCTCGGTGAATTAGATTCCAATGACTATGTTGTTGCAGAAGTCAATCGCATAAAAAATGCTTCGTTGAAATTGCGCGGCGCAAGAATGCTATACGATGTTCCTTATTTGGATAAACCTTTAAGCAAAGAATCATCAGTGAATTTTGAAGTTGCGCAAAATAATTTCGCTCCTGAATCGTATGTACTTAATCAAAACTACCCAAATCCATTCAATCCGACTACGACTATTGCATTTAACTCTCCGGCTGCATCTTATGTAACTATTAAAATATATAATGTACTTGGTCAGGAAATGAAAACTTTGATGAATCAGGAATTGGTAGCGGAAGGTTCTCACGAATTGCATTTTGACGCATCAGCGTTATCAAGTGGAGTGTATTTCTACAGATTAACCGCAAGACCTGTTGATGATGATGGCATTGTCTCCGGATTTACTGCTGTTAAGAAGATGGTATTAATGAAATAATGTTTGTTTGATGCTAAAAAAACCCGATGTAAATAACATCGGGTTTTTTTATACCATATATTTATTTTTTAAATAAGTCCTTATTATATTCATTCAAACAATTATAAGAAAGCAATGATTGACTACTTGCATTTAATATGTAGGACAATGACTGACACGGCTTGGTAATCAAAACTTACGTCTCTCGCATTGAATATAATTTAAATTTTTTCCGATAATTGTTTAGTGTTGTTGCCCGCAAAAAATATTATGTACGTTTAATTTTAATATTATTATGAAAAAAATATTTACAAACTGTTTATTAATTTTGTCTGTTTTGTTGTTTCCGGTTTTCGAAGCACTTTCTGCCGTTGTAACAAGTACATCTACAGGAGGAAACTGGAGCTCAACATCTACGTGGCTTGGTGGGGTAGTGCCCGGAGGAAGTGATGTTGTTATTATTTCAACTACAGGCGGCAATGCTGTTATTGTTGATGCAAATACGGAAAGTATTCAATCACTCACTATAAATTCAGGAGCAATTCTTCTCTGTAATTCGAATGTTATGCTTTCAGTTGGAAAAGGAACTGGCATTGATGTTGTAAATAACGGAACGATGCAATTTACCGATGGAACGTTTAAATTAGCAAATAACTCTTCATGGGATGGCACGGGAAATTGGAACTTGTATCATCTTGATTTAGGAGGACGAAATCTTATTATTTCATTTTCTTCTTATGATACACTACATTTTTCTGGAAGTACTGACCCGATAACAAATGGAGGAACTTTAAATCCCGGAACCAATTCTGTTTTTGATTTCAACGGAAGTACATCACAGGATTTTCCTGTTGATAATAATATGAGTTTTTATGATGTTCAGTTTAATAATGGATCAGGTGTAAATCTAACAAGAAATATTAGTACGGGTACCGTTGCAGGTAATCTTACTATCAGCAGCGGCGCTGTTTCAATGGCAGGTTTTACCATTACAGGAAATGCAGGTAAATCTTTCATTATGAATGCATCAACGACATTAAATTGTAACGTAACATTCCCTTCAGGATTTAGTACGTATTCGCTGGATGTTGGAAGTACTGTAATTTATAATTCTTCCGGTTCACAAACTATTTCGTCAACGCCTCAATATGGAAATCTTCACTTAGCAACAGGCGGAATAAAAACTGCAGGAGGAGCGCTTACAGTTAATGGAAATTTTCAATTGAGCGGTTCAACAGCATTTAACGGAGGCACGTCTTTATCTCATACATTTAAAGGTAATTGGACAAATAATTCTTCATCTAATCCGTCCTTTTCTTATACCACATCAAGCACAATTACATTATCAACGCCAAGTACTCCCGCGGCAACCTCGTTCGGAGGAACAACTCCAGCAGCAACGGCATTTAATAATCTTGTTATCAGCAACACCGGTGGAGTAACAGTAAACAGAAGTGTTACTGCATCAGGCACGCTTACGATTTCGTCTAATACAACTTTAATCCCCTCAGACTCTGTAACAATGAGTGGAACAGGCGGAATGACAGTCAACGGTACAATTAAAGTAACGAAAAATAGTTCCAATCTTGTCGGTCAATATACAATGAGCGGAACGAAGACACTAACTGGAGGAACAGTTGATTTTTCCGGAACAACGCAAACTGTTGATAACTTATCTTATAAAAATCTCACGATTAGCGGAAGCGCAACACTTGCTTCAACATTTTCTGTTGTTCCATCCGGAATTTTTTCTATTACAGGAACTGCAACATTCGGTGCGAATCAAACAACTGCTTTCGGAGGAAATACAATAGTCAGCGGTTCAGGAATTTTAGATCTTTCAACATATTCTTTCACGCAATCTGGAAAGACACTCACGCTTTCTTCCGGC
Organism: uncultured Chitinophagales bacterium; assembly: GCA_964358705.1. Classification (GTDB taxonomy): domain Bacteria; phylum Bacteroidota; class Ignavibacteria; order UBA10030; family F1-140-MAGs086; genus JBBTJF01. Next base: position 93,841 of record CAYHPL010000003.1, on the reverse strand, counting down.
GGTATGTTGAAAATTGGCGGTACAAATGGACTGCCTACATTTGGGACATATAGTTTAACGGGCGGCACTGTGGAGTTTTATGGTACTACGCAAAGCATAGCAGCACAAACGTATGGAAATCTTACCATCAGTGGTTCGCGAGGCGCAAGTAATGTAACGCTTGCATCGGGCACAATTAATATTTCCAGTACTTTTAATCCTTCTGCAACTTTTTCATCTGGTAATTATCTTACATCAGGAAATACAGTAAACTATAATGGTTCCGGTGCGCAAACAATTTCCGCATTTAATTATAATAATCTGACGAGCAGTTCTTCAGGTTCACGCACACTTGCATCAAGCGGCACTATTGGCATTAAGGGGAATTTTAATACGGGAACTAATTCGTACACAATTACAGGAAGTACAATTGATTTTAATGGCGGTGGTATGCAAACAATTCCTGCGTTTAATTATTATAATCTTACTAGCAGTAACAGCGGAGACAGAATTCTTGCACCGAGCGGAATAATTGGTATTGTAAATGTATTTACACAAGGAACAAATTTCTTCACCACTTCCGGAAGTACGATTGATTTTAATGGCAGTGGCTCACAAACAATTCCTTCGTTTACATATTTCAATCTTACCTGCAGTAACATCGGCTCAAGAATTCTTGATAATACTGCTACAATTTACATCGAAGAAATTTTTACTCCCGGTGCAAATTCATATACTGTAACAGGAAGTACTGTAGAATATATGAGTACATCTGCGCAGACGATTGCAGGGTTTGATTATAATAACCTGACTATTGCAGGCAATGGAACAAAAACCGCCAGCGATGATATTTCTGTCAGCGGCATACTTTCTTTGAATAATGATTTATTGAACAGCACTTTCACGCTGACAATGGGAAACAATTCTACAACTATTGGCACATCGGAAGTCATTGGAACTGTGCGCAGAACTTCTTTTATTACAGGAACTGAATATAGTTTTGGAAGCCAATTCACTACAATTACATTTGCGTCGGGAACATTACCTTCGCAAATTGATGTAACAATAAATACTGGCGCTGCGCACTCAAATAAAACGGATGCGGTATTGCGATACTATGATATTGACGCATCGGGCGGAAGTAATTATTCATCAACGTTGCGCGTGCACTATCTTGATGGTGAATTAAACGGCAATACTTCTTCACAACTTTCACTGTGGCAGGATGACGGTTCTGTGAACGATAGAGGAAGAACGGGCGCTGTCAATACGACAGATAAATGGGCGGAACTTTCCGGCGTTACTTCTTTTTCAATTTGGACACTTGCAAATGCATCACTCGACCATTTCAATGTTGCATTATCTTCACCGCAAACAAATAATGTTGCTTTTGTCAATACAAATACAATCACTGCAAAAGACCAGAATGAAAATACAATTACAATCTTTGATGCTTCTGCAAATAACGTAACTGTTTCTCTTTCTCCTTTGGATGGAAGTATCTTTGGACTTGGCTCAGGCAATAATAATATTCTTGACCAAGCCGGAGATTTTGCTAATGGTGTTGCTGATGTAACTTCAGAATTGCTTTTTATCGGCACATCGGGCGACCACGTATTTACAGCAACATCTTCAAACGGGAAAACCGGTTCCAGTGGAAACATCAATATACAAGTTGGCGCCCCAGTTCGACTTGCATTTTCTACTGAACCCGGTAACGGAATTGCTGACAGTAATTTATCCGTGCAGCCAGTTGTTACGGTGCAAGATACTGGTGGAAATACCGTAACGACAGCGACAAATGCAGTTGCATTATCTATTGAAACTAATCCATCAGCAGGAGTTCTTTCTGCAACAACTAATCCGCTCAATGCAATTTCCGGAAATGCAAATTTTTCTGGCGTAAAGATAAATCAAGCAGGAAGCGGTTATACACTCAATGCGACTGCAACAGGATTGACTGCTGCAACAAGTTCGGCATTTACGATTAATAATCCAACGCCTGTTACTTCAAGTATTTCTCCGACAAATAAAGTGCTTGGCGATGGTGGATTTACAATAACTGTGAACGGTACGCATTTTGTTTCTACTTCTGTTGTGCAGTTTGGTGGAAATAATCGCTCGACGACATTTGTCAATGATAATCAACTTACTGCGCAAATTCTTTCGGGTGATTTAACAACTTCAGGCGCACATTCTCTCACGGTATTTAATCCAACGCCGGGAGGAGGAACTTCCAATACGCAAACATTTACGGTGCTGACAGGTTCAATCAGCGGAGTAAAATTTAATGATACAAATGGAAACGGAATTCAAAACGGTGGAGAATCTCTTTTGCAAAACTGGCGAATTCGTTTATCGAAAAATGGTTCTGATTATGATAGTGTGTTAACCGATGTAAACGGAAATTATTCTTTTACTAATCTTGGTGTTGGCTCGTATGTTGTTAGCGAAAATGTGCAAAGCGGATGGCTGCAAACACTTCCAACTTCACCTTCAACATACTCCATTACTATACAAAGCGGACAAACAGAAATTTTTACAGGAAGAGATTTCGGTAATTTTCAATACGGAAGCATCAGTGGCGTAAAATTTCATGACTTAAATGGAAACGGAGCAAAAGATATTGGCGAAGGCGGATTACAAAATTGGAAAATAAAACTTGCTGGCGCAATAGTTGATTCTGTTTTAACCGATGTCAATGGAAATTATTCTTTCACAAATCTTACCGCCGGAAATTATACGGTGAATGAAGTTTTGCAATCAGGATGGTTGCAAACGCTACCTGCAAACAGCGGCAATTATGCGCTCCCAATAGCAAGCGGAAATAATTATACAGGAAAAGACTTTGGCAATTTTCAACGTGGAATTATCAGCGGACAAAAATTTAATGACTTGAATGGCAATGGTGCAAAAGATGGCGGGGAAGCAGGGTTGCAAAATTGGAAAATCAAATTGACTGGCGCGGCAACAGAATCTGTTATGACAGATGTTTCAGGAAATTATTCGTTTGCGAATTTAGGTCCCGGTAGTTATACCGTTAGCGAAGAAACACAATCCGGTTGGTTGCAAACAGTTCCGCTCTCACCGGGAACTTATTCTTTAAATGTCATCAGTGGCAGTAATTTTTCAGGAAATAATTTTGGCAATTTTCAATACGGAACAATCAGCGGTACGAAGTTCAATGATGCAAACGGCAATGGTGTAAAAGATGGTGGTGAAGCAGGAATTCAAAACTGGAAAATTCGTTTGAGCGGAGTAAAAACAGATTCTGCAAATACTGATGTCAATGGAAATTATTCTTTCACACAACTCAATGCAGGAAATTATACTGTTGCAGAAGATGCGCAAAACGGATGGTTGCAAACGTTGCCTGCAAGCGGAGGAAATTATTCTCTGACAATAACAAGCGGAAGTAATTTTATCGCAAAAGATTTTGGCAATTTTCAACTTGGTTCTATCAGCGGGCAAGTGTATAATGATATTGATGGTGACAGCGTAAAAGATGCGGGCGAACCCGGATTGCAGAATTGGAAAATACGATTAAGCGGCGCAAAAACTGATTCCGTATTCAGCGATGCAAGCGGAAATTATTCATTCACAAATTTAGTGGCAGGAAATTATGCTGTGAGTGAAGTTGTACAATCCGGATGGATACAAACTTCGCAGCCAACTTCACATTCTGTTGCAGTTGTCAGTGGTACTGTATCAACAGGAAATATTTTTGGTAATTTTCAACTTGGCGTAATGAGCGGAATAGTGTTTAATGATATCAACGGCGATGGTATAAAAGATAATGGTGAATCCGGAACAAGCGGTTGGAAAATACATCTCACGGGTACAAAAATTGATTCTGTTGTTTCTGATGTAAATGGAGTTTTTTCATTTACAGGTTTACTTGTCGGACCGTATGCAATTTCTGAATCACCGCAGAGTGGTTTTTATCAGACTCTTCCTGCACAAAATATATATCGTGATACCGTTTCAAGCGGGACGAATGCAACAGGGAGAAATTTCGGAAATTATCTTTTAGGAATTGTAAGCGGCACTGCATTTAATGATTTGAATGGCAATGCGGCAAAAGATATCGGAGAGGTTGCGCTGCAAAACTGGAAAATTTATAAAAATGATTTTGCACTTGATTCAACAACTACCGATGTAAATGGTCTATACACTTTTGCAGGATTGCGTGCCGATGGTCCCACCGTTCTTGTGTACCCGTTCATTCCGAGTGGATGGATACAAACTTTGCCAGTGAGTCCATCGTATAGTTTTTCTATTTATGGCGGCGCAAATTTCCAGGGAAATAATATTGGATTATTTGAACTCGGAAACATCAGCGGACAAAAATTTAATGATGTAAATGGTAATGGTGTTAAAGATGGCGGTGAAAGTGCTTTGCAAAACTGGAAGATACGATTGAGCGGCGCGAAAGTTGACTCTGTAGTAACTGATGCGAGTGGAAATTATTCGTTCAACGGATTAACTGTTGGTAATTATAATGTAAGCGAAGATAATCAAAGCGGGTGGTTGCAAACACTTCCAGCGGGAGGGGGAACGTACAGTATTTCTGTACAAAGCGGTACAAATTCTACTGCAAGGAATTTCGGTAATTTCCAATATGGAATTATCAGCGGAATGAAATTTGGCGATGCAAATAGCAATGGCGTGAAAGATGTTGGTGAAGTAGGACTTGCAAACTGGAAAATAAAAATCTCCGGAGCAAAAAATGATTCTGTACTCACCGATGGAAGTGGAAATTATACATTCACTAATCTTACTGCAGGAAATTATACCGTAAGTGAAGTGCTACAATCAGGATGGGTACAAACATTTCCGCTATCTCCCGGAACATATTCTTTATCCGTAGTAAGCGGCAGTAATTTTTCAGGTAATGATTTTGGAAATTTTCAAATCGGAAGTATCAGCGGAACAATTTTTGAAGATGTGAATGGCAATGGCGTAAAAGATGGCGGCGAAATTGGTATTCCGGGATGGAGAGTGCGTCTAAGCGGTACTGTTGTTGATTCCGTTCTTGCGGATGCGGGTGGAAATTATTCTTTCATCAATTTATCTGCTGGAACATATACGGTGAGTGAAGCGCAGCAATCTGGTTGGCTGCAGACAATGCCTGTTTCATTGGGAACATATACATTATCTATCGTAAGTGGAACAAACCATACTGCAAAAGATTTTGGGAATTTTCAGTACGGTTCTATTAGCGGAAAAAAATTCAATGATGCGAATGGTAATGGTTCACTTGATAATGGTGAAGCAGGTCTTGCAAATTGGAAAATAAAATTAAGCGGCGCGAAAAGAGATTCTGTGCTTACGGATGATAATGGAAATTATTCTTTTACAAATTTGACTGGCGGAAATTATACAATTGGTGAAGAATCGCAAAGCGGATGGTTGCAAACTCTTCCTGCGTCACCGGGAACGTATTCGCAAACAATTAACAGTGGTACAATTGCAACAGCAAAAGATTTCGGTAATTTTCAATATGGAATTATCAGTGGTACAAAATTTAATGATGCAGATGGTGATGGCATAAAAGATGGAGGAGAATCCGGAATTCAAAACTGGAAAATTAAATTGACAGGAACAAAGTCAGATTCTGTTGTAACCGATGCGAGTGGAAATTATTCCTTTACAAATTTGACCGTTGGTAATTATACTGTGAGTGAAGTGCAACAAAGTGGATGGTTGCAAACTTTGCCGGTGAACAATGGTTCGTACAATCTTACAGTGGTGAGCGGAAGCAATCACACAGTAAAAGATTTCGGAAACTTTTTGCTTGGTATAATCAGCGGGGAAAAATTTAACGATGTGAATGCCAACGGAATTAAAGATAATGGAGAAAATGGAATTCAAAACTGGAAAATAAAATTGAGCGGTGCTAAAACAGATTCTGTTCTCACTGATGCGAATGGAAATTATTCTTTTGCAGGATTGCTTGTTGGCAATTACACCGTCAGCGAAGTATTGCAAACAGGATGGGTACAGATTGCGCCGGGAAATCCGGGAACATTTTCATACGCTGTTGCGAGTGGGAGTAATTTTTCCGGAAATGCATTTGGCAATTTTCAGCTTGGCAGTATCAGTGGAATGAAATTCAATGATGTGAATGGCAACGGTGTGAAAGATAATGGTGAAATCGGTTTGCAAAACTGGAAAATAAAATTGAACGGAATGAAAACAGATTCAGTTCTTACGGATGCGAATGGAAATTATTCTTTTGTTTCATTACTTGCAGGAAATTATAACGTCAGTGAAGTTTCGCAGTCTGGCTGGTTGCAAACTTTACCTGTTGGTGGTTCTTATGATGTGTCCATATCAAGCGGTTCTGTTTTAACTGCAAAAGATTTTGGAAATTATCAGTACGGCGCTATCAGCGGAACAAAATTTAATGATATGAACGGCAATGGAATTAAAGAAAATGGTGAAGCAGGATTACAGAACTGGAAGATAAAATTAAGCGGTGCAAAAATTGATTCTGTATTAACAGATGCAAGTGGAAATTATTCTTTCACGAATTTAACCTTCGGCGATTATGTTGTCAGCGAAATTAATCAAAGCGGATGGATGCAGACGTTGCCTTCTTCACCTTCTACGTATTCTCTTTCTGTTGTGAGCGGAACTATTTTTATTACAAAGGATTTTGGCAATTTCCAGCTCGGTTCTATTTCAGGAATGAAATACAATGATGCGAATGGCAACGGACAAAGAGACAACGACGAAAATGGATTAGTAAGCTGGAAGATTAAACTTGCTGGTGCAAAAACAGATTCAACGCAAACAGATGAAAGTGGGAATTATAGTTTTTCCGGACTTCTTTCAGGAGATTATGTTGTCAGCGAACAACAACAATCAGGTTGGTTGCAAACAATGCCATCAACACCGGGAACATATACGTTGACGATTGTCAGTGGAAGCATTTTGATTGGAAAAGATTTTGGCAATTTACAATTATCAACAATTTCGGGAACTGTATTTCTTGACCAGAATGGCGACGGCGTAAAAGATAATGGTGAAGTCGGGCTTGCAGGTTGGAAAATACGTTTGACAGGAAATAAAATTGATTCTGCAATATCAGATGCAAATGGAAATTATATTTTAAATTCTATTCAGGCAGGAAATTATGTGGTGAGTGAAGTATTACAAGAAGGGTGGATACAAACTCTTCCTGCAAATAATGCAACATATCCTATTACACTTACACCGGGTTTGAATGAAACGGGAAAGGATTTTGGGAATGCACAACTTGGCACGATTTCCGGTTTAGTATTTAATGATATGAATGGAAACGGAATGATAGAAAATGGTGAAGGAGGTTTCCAAGGATGGAAGATTAAAATTTCCGGTGCCAAGAGTGATTCAACAACGACAAATGCGAATGGTGCATATACTATTACAAATATTCCTGTCGGAACTTATACGGTAAAAAGTGTCGGGCTACCCGGATATACTTTAACAGCACCTGTTTCACCCGGGACATATTCTCCGATTACAATAGAGAGCGGGAGTAATTTCAGCGGGTTAAATTTTGGATATTTCGGCGGCGCTACAAAATACAGAACTTACCGAGCTACGACTGATTTATCGTTTAAAGCAGTAAAATTAAAATTCAAGAAAAATATTTTAACGAGTAGTTTACCGAATCTTTCAACAACGGTTGAAAATGTATTTAAGAAAATCGGAAAAAATGGCGCAACATTTTTAGGAGTGAAGCAGATTGACAAAGTAGAAGCCAAAAAATATGGATGGATTGCGTATAAGAAAGCTGCAGACTTAGCGAAACTTTATACGCAAGGTCATAATTCAACAGCGTTTCCGATTGATTATCTTCGCATTCCGGGCAAGCCTGATAAGAAGCTGGTTAAAGCCATTACCGCGAACAGAACTTTTTATAATAACATTGCATTTGAACAAGGCGTACTTTTCAAGTTAAATATTATAGCGAGCGATACATTTATAACTCCGCATGGTTTTGGAAATTTATTGCTTGATACAACATATACTTTATTTGGAAGACAACTTGAAGGTATGACGTTGCAACAAATTTCAGTTTATTTTGATACACTGATGACGTATTGGCAAAGTCATAATATTCTTTCAAATACAGAATACAGTTTGATTGGCGATTTTGTTACGAAAATTCTTACTCCTATAAACGAGCGATTTTCGGTAACAATGGATTCGTCAAATTATTTTATTGATTCAGTTGATGTGATCAATAAAAAGAATACGTTTGGTGTACGGCTTCTTGGTTATAAAACTGCTGCTGAAGTTGGATTGGTGCGTCAAATTCCAGGAACAAAACATATAAATGCTGATATTGAATTTGAATCAAGTATTCCTGATGAATTTGCATTGCACCAAAATTATCCTAACCCGTTTAACCCAATTACAACTATCAGAGTAGATTTGCCAAGGCAATCGGTAGTTTCGTTAAAAATTTATGATGCAATCGGCAGGGAAGTTATTACACTTGCTGATAATGATATGTATAACGAAGGCACTTATGATTTAATTTTTAATGCAGAACGCATTTCAAGCGGCATGTATTTTTATCGTTTGGATGTAAATAATGGAGAATATGTGCAAACAAGAAAACTTACATTATTGAAGTAATAGGTCTTTTAAAAAATTATCACTAATAAGAGAAGCCATTCTTGAATAGAGAATGGCTTTTTTATTTTGCGGGGTATTTTTTTCATCTACATTGAACTTGTTTTGATATTTATCACATTAGCAATGTGTATTAAAATTTAACAGTTGAAAATTTTAATTCTTAACTAAATTTTTGATATAATTTACCGAAAATTGTAAGGTAATAGTCTGCTGTAAGTAATTATTTATAGTATTCGATTGCATCTATAATTTGAGAATTAATATTATATCACAAATCTCGTAATCAAAAGGGAATTTTTTTATGAATAGGTCTTTACGGTACTTTTTTACAAGTATTTTATCATTAGCCATTATTATTGTCTTTACTTTCAATTTAGCTTCGTCTGCAACGGTTACAACAAGAGTTGCAGGTGGAGCAACATATAATTGGAGTTCCGCCTCAACGTGGATTGCCAATCGTACTGGTACAGTTTCTTTCACAAATGGAAGCGCAAACGTAACCGGTACAGGAACATTATTTACTACCGAACTACAAGTCGGCGATGTTTTAATGTTGCAGGGTTCTCCGGCGACAACTCGCGGTACAATATTATCCATTACTGATAATACAAATCTTGTCTTAACATCAAATGCGTCTGCGACTGCAAGCGGCTCGTATGGAAATCAAACCGTTCCACAAAATAGCGATGATGTGGTAATTGGGAACAGTTTAGTATCCGGAAATTTGACAGTAACTTACGATATCGCAGCGGATACAGTGAATGCTTTGACATTTACCGGAATGGCGCAGCAAAATATACTTTCTACCAGCGGAACAAATTATTTGTATGTTACAAATAATATGGTAATAAATCAACCGTCAACATCTGCCGTCATCGGATGGAATATTAACGGAGGCTCGGGAAGAATCGGAGGTAACGTTACACTTGGAGGAACAAATTCAACATCCGGACGCCAGTCAAGAATTTATATTACGTCTGGCTCTCTCATTGTTACAGGAAATGTTTCCATTTCTTCCAATGCAACTGCTGCAAATAGTTATATCTGGATAAACGGCGCTGGCAGTATGACATTTTCAAATGCTTTCACAATGACTGCAGGAACAATTAACCTTGCTGCAAGCGGAGCAACAGTGAATTTTAATAGTGGATTTACTTTTGGTTCTGCAAACGTTCCTTCATTTCAGACTGTTTCCGGAAGTAATCTTAATATCGGCGGTAATCTTACTGTAAGTCCAATAGCTTTGACATTAACTTCTGGAAGTAATACAGTTTTTACAGGCAATTCTACTGTTACACCAACGGCTCCAATTACATTTAGCAATTTACAAATTAATTCCGGCGTAACTCTTACTCTTGCTGGCGATGTTACAGTCGGTGGGAACTGGACGAATAACGGAGGCACACTATCCGCAGCATCCCGTACAATTACATTTACTGGCTCTAGTTCAAATATTAATGGAACAAGCGGTTCAAGTTTCCCCAATATTATTTTGGCAGATGGTGCAAATTATACAATGAGCACGAATAATACCGCCACAACATTAACATTTGAACAAAGTTCAACTGCAAGCGGATTGACACATAGTGGTTCTGCATCACTTACTGTGAGCGGTGATGTTACGATGAATGAACCTAGCACAACTGCAACAACGGGCTGGAATATTAATGCAGGAAGTGCATCTATAAGTGGAAATTTTTCTTTAGGCGGTACAAATTCGACTGCGTCAGTTGTTAATCAGGTCATTGTTACAAGCGGTTCATTTTCAGTTACAGGAAATGTTACTTTTGGAAGCAATACGACAGCAGCGAATGAAATTATATCGGTTACAACGGGTATTTTAACTTTTAGCAGTCCACTTACACTCACTTCCGGAACATTGCGAAATATAACGAGCGCAGGTACTATCAATTTAAACGGAGGACTAACTTTTGGGAGTGCAAATACGCCATCTTTTAGTACGTTGTCCGGAACAAATTTGAATTGGGGTGGAAATATTTCTGTTGCAACAACAGCATTATCACTTAATGGCGGAACAAATTCAACATTTACAGATACTTCTACTGTTACAGCGACTGCGGCGTTATCATTAGGAAATGTTCAAATAAATAATGGAATACTTGTAACGTTGAATAATGATGTTACTGTTGCTGGTAATTGGACAAATAATGGAGGAATTTTATCCGGTGGCGCAAATACAGTAACGTTCAGCGGCGCATCAAAAACAATCGGCGGCACGGGTTCAACTGATTTTCCAAAGATTGCAATAGGTACCGGTGCTTCATATACGTTGAATACTAACCAAACTGCTTCACAATGGACATTTAACACGAGCGGTACTGCGAGTTCACTCACTCAATCAAGCGGAATCAGTCTTACAGTAAATGGAAATGTTACCGTTAATCAACCGACAGCAGGAGTTACAACAGGATGGAATATTAATGCAGGCACAGCAACAGTATCAGGAACGCTGAGCATTGGAGGTACTGATGCTACAGCATCACGACTTGCAGCAATTGTCGTTACGTCAGGTTCTTTAAATGTTTCAGGAATTGTAACGTATGCTGCAAATACAACACCAGCCAACGAGGTCATTTCTGTTACCACAGGTACGTTGACATTTGGTTCATTATTAACACAGAGTTCGGGAACGTTATCGAACTTAACGAGTGCAGGTACTATTAATTTTAATGGAGGATATTCTTTTGGTGGTGCAAATGTCCCAGTGTGCAATACTCTTTCCGGAACAAATCTTAATTTTGCAGGAAATATTTCTACTAATACAACGTCGCTTACTTTTAACGGTTCAAGTAATACTGTTTTCACCGATAGCTTAACCATTACTCCTAATTCGACATTATCATTTGGAAATATTCAAATAAATAATGCGAACGTAATTACTCTTGATGGAAATATTACCGTTGCAGGAAACTGGATAAATAATGGCGGTACACTATCTGGCGGGGGCAATACTGTAACGTTCAGCGGCTCTTCAAAAAGTATAAATGGTACAAGTTCAACTGCGTTTCCAGTAATGCAAATTGGTTCTGTTGCAAGTTATACAATATACATAGATGCATCTTGTACCGGACTTACTTTTGCAATAAGTGGCGGCTCAAGTTCATTAACACATAATTCTACTACGGCTTTAACTGTAAATGGCAATGTTGCAGTTAATCAGCCAACAAGCAACGGAACAAGTGGATGGAATATCAATGGTGGAAGTGCAACCGTAAGTGGTGATGTTAATATTGGCGGCGCAACTGCAAACTCTTCCCGCATTTCAAGCATTGCAGTTACGACGGGAGCACTATCTGTTTCCGGTAACGTGAATTATACTGCAAATACAGCAACTGCGTCTGAAGTAATTTCGGTCTCAACAGGAACAATAACATTTGCAAATCTTCTTTCACTTACATCGGGAACATTAACACATTCAAGTACTGGGACTATTAATTTTAACGCTGGTTTATCATTTGGAGGTGCAAATACTCCCACCTTTTCTACCGTTTCAGGAAGTAATCTGAATTTTGGCGGTCCATTAACAACAACAACTTCAACTTTAAGTTTTAATACAACTTCCAATACAGTATTTACTGCCTCTTCAACAATTACTGCAAATTCAAGTTTAACATTTGGAAATTTGACTGTTAATAATGGAGTTACCAGTAATTTTGCAACTGTTGCTGGAACAGTAACTGTTAATGGTAATATTCTTTTAACTGGAAGCGCAACAATTTCCGGTGCGCAACCGATGTCATTTTCGACCGCATCGAAAACGATTGATGGAACTGGTTCTATTACAAACACAGGAACTATTTCAATAACGAATTCACGCACAATACTTGCCTCTGCGAATATTGCAATTACGCCAACCGTTTCAATTACAAATGGAATTACCGTTACGAACAAAGGAATTGTAACTTCTACTTCTGCTACCGGAATTACCGGCGGCGGCGGTTCTGCAACCTGGACAAATGATACAAGCGCTACATTAAAATTAGTCGGCGCATTGTTATCAACAGGAACATTAAATGCAAGCGCTCCTAATAACGCGATTCATTACAATGGTTCCGGCACGCAAACTTTAAAAGTTCCGTCCAGTTCAACGTACTATAATGTAAAGTTAGAAAATGCTTCTGCAAAAACTGCAGGAGGCGCGCTTACTGTTAATGGTGATTTCACGATTAATGATGATGCATCGTTTAATGGAGGCACTTCATTAACACATACATTTCTTGGAAATTGGATTGTAAGCACAACATCAGCTACGCCGTATGCGTTTACTACTTCCGGAACTATTAATTTTAATACTCCGGGAACTCCAGCCGCAACTTCAATTAGCGGAACATCTACTTCCGGCATTGCATTGAGCAGTGTTACGATGAATAATACAAGTGGATTCAGTACCAATCAGGATATGAGTATTGCAGGAACATTGACAATTTCTTCTAATGTTACATTTACACCTGATGCTGCAGTTGTTCTCAGCGGAAGCGGAACATTAACCGGTAACGGTACTGCTCGTATTACCAGAACAACACCCTCAGCTGAAATGAATTCGCAGTACACTATTACCACGAAGACTTTGACAAATCTTACAGCGGAGTACTATGCAAGCTCTGCACAAACGGTGAGCGCACTGACGTATGGTGGTTTAAAGATTAACAATTCCGCAGGTGTTTCGCTTGGTGGAAATGTTACGGTGAACGGTATATTAACGCTTGCAAGTGGTAATGTTACTACTTCTTCAAATAATCTTATCATTGGAGCGAGTGGAAGTGTTTCGCGCACAAGCGGGCACGTTATTGGTAATTTAAGAAAAACCATACCTACCGGTGTGGCGAATGTTTCTTATGAAGTTGGCGATGCTTCTGTGTATTCTCCAATTTCCCTTGCATTTGGAAACGTGAGTGTGTCAGGTACTGTTACGACAAAAGTTACAGGAACGGAGCATACAAATATTGGTACTTCAAACATTAATCCTTTGCGAAGCGTTAATCGTTATTGGACGTTGACAAACAGCGGTACAACATTTGATAATTATACTGCTACTGCCACTTTCGTTGCAGGTGATGTTGATGCAGGCGCAGACCCATTATCATCATTTATTATGCAGCGATATGCTTCAGGTACTTGGAATAGCACGACTACAGGAACAAACACTTCAACAAGTACACAGGGTTCAGGCAGCACTGCTTTTGGTGATATTGCTGTAGGAAAACAGTTAATTACGTTTACTTTAACGCCTTCAGCAGGTTCCAATGGTTCAATCAATCCTTCTGCTCCGGTTATTATTAACGAAGGACTGAATCAATCGTTTTCTATGACTCCAAGCACGGGATATCACATTGATAGCGTTATTGTTGATGGCTCTTATGCAGGAACAAGTTCGACTTACGATTTTAACGATGTTACCACAAATCATACAATTGACGTTAAATTTGCAATTAACACGTATAATATTGTTGCGTCTGTAAATGGCAATGGTTCTGCAACTCCATCGGGCACAACAGTAGTAAATTATGGCGCTAATCAATCATATTCTATTGCTGGTGATACAGGATATCATATTGATTCTGTACTTGTAGATGGCGTAAATCAAGGTGCAATAGCATCGTATGATTTTACTAATGTTACTGCTAATCGCACTATTGCAGCATATTTTACTATTAATTCTTATACAGTTACTGCGAGCGCTGGTGCGAATGGTTCTATTTCATCGCCGGGCGTTTCCACCGTGCATTATGGTGGGAATAAATCTTACACAATGACACCAAGTACCGGATATCATGTTGACGATGTTCTTGTGGATGATGTTTCACAAGGCGCTGTAACAAGTTATTCATTTACAAATGTTACTGTTTCGCATACAATTTCTGTTTCCTTTGCAATCAACACATACACCATAACAGCGAGTGCGGGAGCAAATGGCAGCGTAACACCATCAGGAATAACGGCAGTGAATTATGGTGGCAGTCAGTCGTATGCAATTGCAGGCGCAACAGGGTATCACGTAGATAGCGTATTTGTAGATGGCGCGTATGTTGGCAATAGCGGAAGTTATGATTTCACCAACGTAACATC
>CAYHPL010000003.1:0-79041 GCA_964358705.1 uncultured Chitinophagales bacterium | reverse complement strand
ATCGTACCATCAGTGCAACTTTTGCAATTAACACGTACACCATAACAGCGAGTGCGGGAGCAAATGGAAGCGTAACGCCGTCAGGTGTAACGACAGTGAATTACAATGGCAGTCAATCATACGTAATTGCAGGCAATGTAGGTTATCATATCAATGATGTGTTGGTGGATGCAGGATCGCAAGGTGCAATAGCAAGTTATGATTTCACCAATGTAACAACAAATCATACCATCAGTGCAACATTTGCAATCAATACGTACACCATAACAGCGAGTGCGGGAGCAAATGGAAGCGTAACGCCATCAGGAATTACGACAGTGAATTATGGCGGCAGTCAGTCGTATGCAATTACAGGCGCAACTGGGTATCACGTAGATAGCGTATTTATAGATGGCGCGTATGTTGGCAATAGCGGAAGTTATGATTTCACCAACGTAACATCGAATCGTACCATCAGTGCAACTTTTGCAATTAACACGTACACCATAACAGCGAGTGCCGGTTCCAATGGAAGTATATCGCCATCAGGAGTAACCACCGTTAATTACAATGGCAGCCAGTCATTCGATTTTGAACCTAATGTCGGATACATTGTTGATAGCGTGCTTGTGGATGGTTCATTCGTTAGTTCAGATACGGTGTATCAATTATCAAGTGTTACTGCAAATCATACCATTTCAGCAAGTTTCAAATTGATGACTGTAACTATTACTGCTTCGGCAGGAGCAAATGGAGCTATTTCTCCGACCAGTGCTGTTGCAGTTACCTACGGGGCAAATCAGGTATTTACATTTGATGCGGATACACTTTATCATGTAGATAGTGTGTTTGTTGATGCTGTTTACGTTGATTCGACAGTAAGTTATACGTTCACAAATGTAACAACTACACATACCATTTCGGTTGTATTTGAAGTTGACCCGCCTGTTGATAATACCACGTATCGCACATTCAGAGCATCCTCTGAATTATCCACGCCGAAAGCGACAAAAATGAAATTCAAGAATGGAGTACTTTCTTCTGGTACTGACCCGAATATGGCTTCCGTACTTGAAAATGTATTTGTGCGTGTAGGAAAAGCAGGCGCAACATTTTTAGGTGTTGCGCAAACTGATGCCGCCGCAGCAAAGAAATATGCTTGGATTGCCTATAAAAAAGGAAGCGATTTAGCTAAACTTTTCACCACACCTCAC
This sequence comes from uncultured Chitinophagales bacterium, assembly GCA_964358705.1. Classification (GTDB taxonomy): domain Bacteria; phylum Bacteroidota; class Ignavibacteria; order UBA10030; family F1-140-MAGs086; genus JBBTJF01. The sequence continues at coordinate 77,848 of CAYHPL010000003.1, read as the reverse complement.
GATGGTCAGTCCTATCCGATTGACTCACTTCGTAAGACAGGAAAGAAGGCGAAAAAATTGAGCAAAGCATTGAAGGCAGATAGAAAAACATACAACAATCCTGCATTTGAACAAGGAGTAATGTTTAATCTGAATTTAGTTGCAAGCGCAGATTCTGTAACACCGAAAGGTTTTGGCGATTTGTTGCTTGATACCACTGGTGTATTAGCAGGAAGAGATATGAACGGTCAATCACTTACTGCAGTTGGACGTTATCTTGATAGTGTTATGACGTATTGGGATACTCTCGGAGTTGAAAGTACTGCTGCGTATAATGCACTTGGTACATTTATTACAACTGTAATCCAACCAATTAACGAACGCTTCTATGAAGCGCTTTCAGTTGGTGTCAATTCACTTATTGATACCGTTGGAGTAACGACAGGCACAGGACAACCAAGTAATAAGAAAAACGTATATGCGGTTACACTTCTCGGTGCAAAAACAGCCGCACAGGTTGGCATTGTGAAAAAGAATACAAGCAAATCACATACAGAACCTGCAACTATTCAACCGTTTGGATATATTGATACTCCGGAAATGTATTCGCTGCATCAGAATTATCCGAATCCGTTCAATCCGACAACGATGCTGTCATTCAATTTGCAATCAACATCAATTGTAACATTGAAGATTTATAACGTACTCGGACAGGAAGTGCAAACGCTTTTCAATAATCAGGAAATTGAAGAAGGAAGCCACGAAGTAGAATTCAATGCTTCACAACTTTCTTCCGGTATTTATTTCTACAAACTCACCGGAGTTTCCATTGATGAGTCGGAACGCGGCACAGCATTCAGTGATGTGAAGAAAATGATTTTGATGAAGTAAAAAACTTCAGCAAAAAAACTCTTGAACAAAAAAAGCCCATCTCCAAAAGATGGGCTTTTTTATTTGCAATTTTTCTCCACGAAAAAAGGTATATTTCGCCCCATAAAAATATTTCTATGCTCAATTATATTTGGATTGCACTGCTCGCTCTCGGAATTCTTATTGCCATCGGTAAAGATGTAAATGATTTATCTTCGGATAAATTTCGCAATGGGAAAGAATTGAATGTTATTATCACGATGGATTCCGCTACCAACGTGAAATCCGTCTTCATTCCCAAAGAACAATTCAATCAATTCTACAATGCGAATGAAGCGAATGACATTCAGGCAAAAGCAGAAGTACATTTCACTGCTGCAGCGAGAGGAACAATTTCCATTTTGGTCAGCGAAACTTCCCCGATAATTTGGAAGCAACTTGCCAAAGCGCAGAAAAAAGAAAACCAACTTTCAGGAAAAATATTTCTTTCGGAAACAAAAACAAAAATAATTTTCGATGAAGTAAAATTTACCACGCTGAATGCCGTAACTAACGATGGTATTTTTTCATCGGCAAAATCCGCTGTAGCGCTTGCTATCGGTTTAATCGGAATAATGGCGTTGTGGCTTGGGATAATGAAAATTGCAGAAGCAAGCGGACTCATTACTCGTCTCGCATTATTTTTTAAACCGATAATGACGAGAATATTTCCCGACGTTCCCGCAGACCATCCCGCAATGGGCGCAATGATGATGAACATTTCCGCAAATATGCTCGGACTTTCAAACGCCGCAACGCCATTCGGCTTGAAAGCGATGGAGCATTTGAATTCACTCAATAAAAAAATGGGAACTGCATCAGACGCAATGTGTACATTTCTCGTGATTAACACAAGCAACGTGCAACTTATTCCTGCGACAGTGATTGCTATTCGTGCATCGCTTGGTTCACACAGTCCAACGGAAATTCTTGGCGCTTCAATCGTTGCAACAACAGTGAATACGATTGTCGGAGTAATTGTGGTGAAGTTGCTGGCGAAACTTCCGAAGTATAAAGCGGAGAGCGTGGAGCAAGGAGCGAGGAGTTAAGAGTATGGAAAGAGCCAATACAAATTCAACATTATTTCGTTTTCAAAACTTTGAAATTTGGAAACGCGCAATTGAACTTATTGATAAATTACTTGATGTAGCGGATGAATTGGACAAATTGCATAAATATAAATTTGCTGAACAATTGCATGTTGCCGCTTTATCAATAACGAATAATATTGCAGAAGGTTCCGGAAGTTCATCCAAACATGAGTTTACACTATTTCTGAATTATTCTCGCCGCTCAGTTTATGAAGTTGCAAATATGTTATTCGTGTTTCATCGCAGAAAATATATCAACGAGCAACAACGCGATTCTTTTCTCAATGAATTAGAACAAATTAGTAAAATGATATTAGGATTTTCTCGTTCACTTTAAAAACCCACGCTCTACGCTCCATGCTCCAAACTATAGAAATAATTTCCGTTCTCGCAATTCCAACGCTCATACTTTTTATTGTAATATACGGCGCAATAAAAAAAGTAAAAGTGTACGAACTTTTTATTGAAGGCGCAAAAGAAGGATTTAATGTTGGTGTGCGGATTATTCCGTATCTCGTAGCGATGCTTGTTGCGATTGGCGTATTTCGCGCAAGCGGCGCAATGGATTTTCTTGCAACGATTCTTTCCCCGCTTACCAATTTAATCGGAATGCCTGCAGAAGCATTACCCGTTGCAATTATGCGCCCGCTTTCCGGAAGCGGTACGCTCGGTTTGATTTCCGAAGTAATGAAAACGCACGGACCGGATTCACTGATTGGCAGAATGGTTTCCGTAATTATGGGAAGCGGCGAAACAACCTTTTACGTTCTCGCAGTGTATTTCGGTTCGGTGAGTATTGCCAAAACACGCCACGCAGTTCCTGCAGGAATCATTGCAGACATTGTGGGAATTTTGATGAGCGTGTGGTTAGTGAATTTAATCTTCGGATGAGAAGAAGTAGTGTAGAATTTACTTTGAATTATTAGCGCGTTTATCTCCTATTTTTTAATGGCTTTTCGTTTTACCCTTTTCTCATTATATTTGCACGCACAAATTACCTATGAAACTCACGAAAAACACAATAGATGAATTTGCAAGAGTATTGATACGAATTGGAGAAGCAGGATTTCTTGGAAGTGTTGCAACTTTCTTTGTCAGAGACTTTTCTCGGATAACTTCAGTCGCTGGCGTTTCAGTAAGATATAATATCTATCGCTATCGGATTATTTATTAACAACATTAACGACAAATAAATTTTATGGAATACTATTTCATTGGCTCATTACTATTGGTTGTAATTATAGGTCTTATTAGCATCCCTATTATTAAACGTTCTGTTCGAGAAAGAAAAGCATAACAACATTTTAAACAAACAAACAAGTTTAACAAGCATACCAACTAACCAATGAACTAACAAACGAACAAAAAATTTTATAACGTAGTTTTTCGCTACGTTCAATTATTTGGAAGTTTGTCAGGAAAAATAAAACACGATGCCTCAAAAAAATTATCGCATTTACCTTGATGACGAGAATTCAATCTTTGTCTTCATTGAAACAAAACAAGGGAAAGTGGTGAGTTTTGTCGTTAAGTTTCTTGCCATCATTGACGGAGAGGAATATGAGATTTTACGATTTGATACCGCGCATCGTTCACCGCATATTGATATATTAGCCCCGTCGGGCAATAAAAAACAGAAAATATTTTTACCACGATTGACAAATAAAGAAGCGCTCAACTATGCGCAAGACGATATTAAAGAACACTATAAGCAATACAGAGAAAGATTTATCCAATGGAAAAACGAAGAACAACAATAGCATACAAAAAGCCGCGCTTACGTAAAAAAACCGAAGTGCAAGAAGTGATAGAAAAACTTCTTGCAAATGGCGCAATTGAAATCTCTCCCGAAGAGATGAAACAAGAACCGTACGTTACATATATGAAAGACATAAAACGGAACGGCAAGTTTATCTGTGATTAACCAACTAACAAGTTAACCAACAAACAATTTTTATGTAACAAACTAAAACAAAATTTTATAACGTAGTTTTTCGCTGCGTTCTATTTAGAAAACTGTCAATGTTCAAAACAGAAGAACCAGCGAGGGGATTACGCACAGCAATGGAATATTTTCATATTATCACACAATAGTAAATACTTATAATGATAGCTCTTCGAGAAGTAAAAACAGTCCACAATGGAACAGTTCTTATCAATGTTCCATCGAGTTTTGGCAATGAAGTTGAAGTAATTCTTCTTCCTTCCGTTGTCAATGACGAAATACAATACTGGAATGAAACGGAAATTCACAATATGGGAAAAATTGCAATGAAAACAGATTTTGATAGTGAGGACTACTCCACGTGGTAGGGAAAATATACCTTTCGAAAATTTTTTTCACCGACCTTTCCGGTTTTAAAATACGCCCCGTTCTTATTATAAAAGAATACAAAGACGACGATGTGTTGTACGTACCGCTCACAACAAATATGAACTTGGGAGGAATAACAATTTCGGAAAATGATTTGGAAAACGGCGCGTTGAGAAAAAACTCCGTTGCCATTATTCCGAAAGTAAGTATTATCCATAAAAATTTTCTCATCAAAGACATCGGAGCACTCAAACAAGAAATAATGAAAAAGATACAACACGAATTGTGTAAAAGTTTGGGATGTTTTGCGGATTTATAACAACTTTTTAAACAAGCAAACCAACTAACAAACTAACAAGCCAATAAACAAACAAGTTTTTTTTAACTCACAGTACCACTACGCACTGTAACTCGACGACGAAGACGCGAGATAAAACAGCTTTGTAGATTTTACTCCCACCATCTCCTGCCGCTGCCACAGTGTTTGCAATGCTGTAATCAATGAAATGTAGTTCACGTAACTTATACGATGCGATTACATTTGAAATTTACACTATTTTTTTTAGGTAAACGTGGACTCCATTTATTTTACCGAAAGGTATTTATTATGCAAACTCATTTTAATTTTACAGATACTCATTTTAATATTGCCCCGATTTTCAAATCGGGATTACGGGGTAAACTCGAGCGGGAATCCATATTACTCTTAGATGTAGAACACTTTCAAAGCGTCCTACATCTAATTTGAGCGACGAGAAATTTCTTTGCAGATTGCATTTGCTTTGAAACTATAATTTCTTACTTTTTACCCATGTTTTTTTAACTCACGGTTCGTATGGATGAGCGTCTCTACTACAACACACAATATTTTTTTAACGTAGTTTCTTACTGCGTTTTAAAAAAGGAATATTAATTATGACACAAACAATGGAAGCTATATATGAAAATAGCATTTTGAAACCTCTTACTCCGATACGAGGTTTTTTTGAACATCAACGGGTAGAAGTTACCGTTTCTTCGACTGAAAAAAAACGCAACCTTCATTCGCTCATCGGAACGTTGACGAAAGAAGAAGCAGAGGAAATGCAACGCTCCATAGATGAAGAATTTGAAAAAATTGATGAGTAATCCGGACATCATAATTGATACGAATATATTCATTGCGTTTCGCGGCGGTATTGAACCATTCCGTTCACTTATAGCCAATGCAGGGAGGATTTACGTTCCGGTTATTGTGCTGGGAGAACTTCTCTATGGCGCTCACAACAGTATGCAGCAAACAAAAAATAGAGAAGCAATAGAGATATTGCTCGATTCGGCTTTCGTTATTGATATTGATGAAAAAGTTGCAAGTTTTTATGCGGAAATTCGTACGGCGTTGAAAAAGAACGGCACACCAATTCCTGAAAACGATATGTGGATTGCCGCTATATGCAAAAAACTCAACTTGCCTTTGCTTACACAGGATAAACATTTTGAATACATCAAAGGAATTGATTTAGTACCGATAATAATTTAACAAACTAACTAACGAGTTAACAAACAAACAATTTTTATGTAACAACTTAAAGCAAAATTTTATAACGTAGTTTTTCGCTGCGTTCAAATTAGAAAACTGGTAATTTTCAAATATAGCAAAACAAGCGAGACTTCGTCCAGAAATGGACGTGGCCTCGTACGTCTTTACACACGGGTATAGCAGTACCTCTAATATGGGCGTAATTTTGGTTACGTCCTTTTTTGTTTTAAACAAAGAGTTTTTCAATTCACAATTATTTATTTACAACATCTATGAAAGGAAAATTACAATGAAAAAATTTATTTTGGTTTTAGTAACAGCAATTGTGCTCCTTGTTTTCAAGAATACTTTATTTGCACAAAGTGCGGGAAATGCTTTACATTTTGATGGTGTCAATGATTATGTTCAACTTTCAACTTCTGGTTCTGTAAGTGGCACATATACTATTGAAGCATGGGTGATGCCGAATTCAGTAAGCAATACTTCAGGGATAATAGGTTCGAGGGTACCAAATGATTACGGTTTTGATGCGAAATTAATGTCTGGCATTAAGGTTTATGGAGATATTGGTAATGGTACAACAGGTTGGATAGTTAATAATGCAAGTGCAAGTTTTACATATTTGATTGGACAATGGTACCACATTGTGTATGTTGTTAAAACGTCTGGCTATAGCATTTATGTTAATGGCACTTTAAAAGGTTCAGGGAGTTACACTGGAACACCTCTTCTTTATGATAATAATCATCAATTACGAATTGGACATACGGGATTCCCTTCCGAGTTTATGAACGGGAACATTGATGAAGTTCGCATTTGGAACACTGCACTTGATTCTACTACAATCCGACAATGGAGAGGCAAATCTGTTACTTCTACTCATCCCAATTATGCAAACCTCAGAGGATATTGGAAGTTTGATGAGGGAACGGGAACAACAACCTCCGATGCAAGTGGAAATGGAAATAACGGAACTTTGGTAAATGGACCAGCATGGATTTCTTCTTCTGCACCAATTAATGGTCTCGTTGCGTATTATCCTTTTACAAACGGAAGTTTGAATGATTCGAGCGGGAATGGAAATAATGCAACAAACTATGGTGCAACACCAACAACCGATAGATTTGGAAATGCAAATGGTGCATATAGTTTTAATGGGACATCAAACTATCTCATTTTACCATCGTCTTCTTCGTTAACATCCTTTACCAACAACATCACATTAGAAGCATGGGTCAAAATTAATAATTATGGAAGTGGAGGAACAATATTGTCAACTGGTAATGAAAATGAATGTGGAATGATTGTAAATCCAAACCGCAAAATGGAAATCACTATGTTTGCTGTAAATCCACAAAATGGCCACGCTTTTATTGGTAAATCAATTGTAGCACTAAACAGATGGAACCATGTTGCTTTTACCTATAATGGCTCACTTGAGTCAATCTTTATCAATGGAATTCTTGATACCTCGTTCTCTACCTCAGGTAATGTAAGTACATCACAAGTCATTGAAAATATTTCTATAGGAGCATATACTTGGAATAATTATACCCAACATAATACATACCTTAATGGCGTAATAGACGACGTTCGCATTTATAATAGAGCGTTAAGTGCAAATGAAATTGATTCTCTCTATCACTTAAACGGTTGGGGAAATGATACGATAATAGCAACGGCAGGAAGTAACGGTTCAATCACTCCGAGCGGTAGTGTTGTTGTCAATTATGGTTCAATGCAATCATTTGCAATTACTCCAAATACAGGTTATCATATTGACAGCGTAATTGTAGATAATGTTAAAGTAGATTCAACAACAAGTTATACTTTCTACAATGTTACTGCGAATCACACAATACGAGCAGTGTTTGCAATTAACATTTACACAATCACTGTAACACAAGGAGCAAACGGAACAATCTCTCCCGCGACTTCGATAGTCAATTATGGTTCATCACAATCATTTGCAATAACCCCCAATACCGGTTATCATATAGATAGTGTTTTGGTTGATGGTTTGCTAGTTGATTCGTTAGTGAGTTACACTTTTAATAATGTTACTGCACATCATACCATAACGGCAAAATATAAAATCAACACATACACAATCACAGCAACCGCAGGCAGTAACGGAAGCATAACTCCTTCGGGAAATATTTCTGTAACGCACGGCAGCAGTAAAACATTCACCATTGCAGCAAATGCCAACTACATCGTAGATAGTGTGCTTGTTGATGATGTGTTTGTTGATTCGCTCGTTGGTTATACGTTTTATAATGTAACTGCGGCACACACAATTTCTGCAAAATTTAAAATCAATAATTTTATTATCACTGCGACAGCGGGAAACAACGGCGATATTTCACCCAACGGAGATGTAAGTGTAATATCAGGTGCGAGCCAAAGATTTACATTCACACCCAATACGGGTTATGGAGTAGATAGTGTTATCGTAGATGGTTCGCTTGTTGATTCGTCATCGGGTTATACTTTTTATAATGTAACCGCAAGCCACACCATTTCTGTGAAATTTATTTTAAAACGCTATACCATTACTGCAAGTGCGGGACAAAACGGAAGTATTGAGCCATCAGGAACAATTTCTGTAACGCACGGCAGCAGTAAAACATTTACATTCACCGCAACCACAGGTTATCACGTGGACAGTGTGTTTGTGGATAATGAATACATCGGCGATGCGTCGGGATATACGTTCAACAACGTAACAGCGAATCATACAATTGCAGTAACGTTTGCAATAAATTTGTACACCATTGTTTCTTCTGCGGGAACGAACGGCACAGTAAATCCTTCTGGAGAAATTACACTTACATACGGACAAACACAACTTGTAACAATCACACCAAGCGATGGCTATCATATTGTTGATGTGTTGGTGGATGGAGAATTTTCTGTTGGCGCGGTGAGTGAATATTCATTTGCCAACGTAAGTGGAAATCATAGTATCTTCGCTGCGTTTGCAATAAATAAATACAATTTGAATATTACCATTGTAGGTAGTGGAAGTGTAACAAAATCACCCAACGCAGAGCAATACGACCACGGCACCGAAGTAACTCTCACTGCTATACCAGATGCGCATTGGGCATTCAGTAATTGGAGCGGCGATATTATGGGAAATATTTCCCCGACAGCAGTTGCAATGCTTTCCGAAAAAAATATTACTGCAACGTTTGTGCAGTTGTTTCCAATCTTCACTTCTTCAATGCAAGCAGTAGGTTTTGACAGCGTAATGTTTGGCGCAACAAAAACAGATAGTATTTTAATTACAAACAGCGGCAATGATACACTATCTATTACATCAGCAACTTCCACCGGAGAGTTATTTACCGTAACACCGACAAACGGAACACTGCTACCAACAGAGCAAATGAAATTCTACGTAACATTTAATGCAGATGTCCCCGGTGAACACGATGGAAATATTGTTCTTCTTCACAACGCATCCACATCACCCGATACCATCACAGTGAACGGCTACGCATTGGATGTAACAATGTTCCGCACACTGCACGCAGATGCATTATTGAATGGAAAACCCGTAAAACTAAAACGCAGCCGTAGTGGAGTGTATCCCTTACCCAACGAAGCAAACATCCGCGATACCGTAATGAAACGTGCAGGAACTCTTATTGTAGGAAAACAGCAGGGCAATAAAAATGATGCGAAACTGTACGGCTGGTTAGAGTATAAAAAAGGCGCGGATGTGGGAAAATTATTTGCCTACGAACACACAGGGCGTTCCTATCCGTTAGATTCTGTTCGTGTGGAAAACAAGAAATCAAAATTATTGGTAAAAGCATTGAAAGCAGCACGCAAAACATACAACAATCCGCTTGCCGCAGAACTGACCGCATTTAAACTCAATCTCATCGGCAGCGAAAATGTAACACTGCCGCACGGCTTGCACGATGTGGAATTGGTATTGACGAATGAAGCATATCCGCTGACGGGAAGTTTATTTAACGGATTGATGCTTGGAGAACTGTCTGACACGCTGGATAATTTTATGACGTACTGGAAACGCGATTCTCTCTTGCGCAATGCAGACAATGCGGAAGAAATAAAAAATCTTCTACACAATATCAATGATGCGTTTGATGAAGCCATTGATGACACGACGGATGTGGAAACATATTCGCCGTTGGTGTTGCGCGGAAAAATTCAGATTTCGACCATCAATTTTTTACGGAGAACATTGCCGCGTACACAATTCAACTGGACAAATGTAAACAATACAAATCAACCGAATGAAATTGTACTGATGCAAAACTATCCCAATCCGTTTAATCCGACAACGGCTATTGGCTTTTCGCTGTTGGCTGTTGGGAATGTGTCATTGAAAGTGTATGATGTTCTCGGAAGAGAAGTAGCAACGCTTTTAAACAATGAACAAATAGAAGCAGGCGAACATGAAATTCAATTTGATGCAAACGGATTAACGAGCGGAATGTATTTCTATCGGTTAAATGTGGATGGTAAGTTTTCGGAAACGAAGAAACTGCTTTTGATGAAATAACGAATAAACCTTCAAGGTTTTGGAAACCTTGAAGGTTTATTACAAAGACGATTTCAAAAAAAATGGAATCGTCTTTTTTTATTTCGGTTTTTCCCTTGCTGGAATTTTGATACTTTTTGCCCGCAAAAATTTCAATGACAGCCTCTAATATGCGACAAATACTTCTCGGAAAATGTAATGATTCCAAAAGAAATCAGAATGCAATGCAACAATCCGACTCAGTTACTTTTCGGTTTGAAAATAGTACCATCTGCGTTCAATGAGTGAAACAACGTCAAAACTTCAACTCAACAAATTTAAAAACTTTCTTGCCCTCGAGCGCAATGTAATTCATTTGCTTGCGCTGGTAATTATTATCGGTGTCGGTGAAAAAATGTGGGAGCGCTTTTTACCTAAATACATCGAAGGCATCGGCGGCTCAATTCTTGTTATTGGCGGATTGGGTTTTTTCCAAAATATTCTCAATGCGTTCTGGTCGCTTCCCGGCGGCTATATTGCAGATACGCTCGGCAATAAAAAAGCGTTTTTTATTTTCAATATTCTCGCCATTTGTGGCTACATCATTGCGATTGTTTTTACCAATTGGTTTGCCGTAGTTGTAGGAATGGTGTTCTTTTCCGCGTGGAGCAGTGTTTCGCTTCCCGCATCAATGTCGCTCATCGTAAAATCAGTCGGTACAAAAAAAACTGCGATGGGAATTTCGATGCATTCTATTGTACGCAGAATCCCGATGATGCTTGGTCCGATTATCGGCGGTGTACTGATTACTACGTTTGGTATTGTTATTGGAATTAAAATTTCATTTTTTATTTCTATCGTATTATGTGTGGTCGGAATATTTTTTCAACAGCAATTTTCAAATGATAAAAAAGAGCAAACAGAATCAATTTCACCGTGGCAATTATGGAAAAAATTTGATGCGCGTATAAAAAATTTACTCATCTCCGATATTCTCATTCGTTTTTGCGAGCAGATTCCTTATGTATTTGTAGTGCTGTGGTGTTTGGATACCGTTAAAATTTCTCCTGTGGAATTCGGCATTCTCACATCAATTGAAATGCTGACATCTGCACTCATTTATATTCCGGTTGCAAGTTTTTCGGATACTTTGGAGCGCAAGCCGTTTGTTACAATAACATTTATCTTTTTTACAATTTTTCCTACAGTATTGTATTTCAGTAATTCATTTTTCATGCTTGCAATTGCATTTTTTATTCGCGGCTTAAAAGAATTCGGGGAACCGACACGCAAAGCAATGATAATGGATTTTTCTGTCGCTGGTGCAGAAGCGCGTTCGTTCGGATTGTATTATTTTATCCGCGATACGATTGTTGCATTCGCTGCGTTTGTCGGCGGATGGTTGTGGCAATTCAATCCGACAATCAATTTATTTTCTGCATTTGTTTTTGGCATAATTGGAACAGTATATTTTCTCATGTTCGGAAAAGGAACTGAAAAAGTTTTAGCAATAAAGTAATGACTCCATTTTCTTCTCTCTCTGATTTTCTTTTTGAACTCGAGCGTAACGGTGAACTCAAACGTATTCCCGTTGAAGTTGACCCCGTGTTGGAATCAACGGAAATTTCAATGCGTGCGGCAAAAGAAGGGAAGCAAGCAATTCTTTTTGAGCGATGTGCGAATGCAAAGTTCCCGCTTGCGATGAATATGTATTCTTCTGAAAAAAGAATTGAACTCGCGCTTGGAAAACATCCCGAACAACTTGGCGAAGAATTGATTCGTTTTCTCGAGCAAATGATGCCGCCAACGCTTGACGCACTTCTTAATAATAAGCCAATCGTTAAACGATTTCTTTCTTCGCGACCGAAAAAAGTTTCAGGCGGAGTTTCGCAGGAAATAATGTCGCAACCAAAGTTGAGTGATTTACCGATTCAAAAATGCTGGGAGTTTGATGGAGGAAGATTTATTACATACGGACAAGTTTTTACGTATGACCCGCGCAACGGAAAACGTAATGTAGGAATTTATCGTATGCATGTATTTGATGATGCAACAACGGGAATGCATTGGCAAATTCAAAAAGGTGGAGGCTTTCATTTTTATCAGGCGCAAAAATTACAAAAAGAATTTCCGCTTGCTGTTGCGCTCGGAACAGACCCTGCAATGTTATTCGCAACAATCGCCGCGCTTCCCGAAGGAATTGATGAAGTAATGTTTGCAGGTTTTTTGCGCAACGCGCGTTTTCCGATGACGAAAGCGAAATCAATTCTGCTCGAAGTTCCAGCAAATGCAGAATTTATTTTGGAAGGATTTGTTCCGCTTGATGATACGCGGCTCGAAGGTCCATTCGGCGACCACTTCGGACATTATTCCAATGCAGCGAACTTTCCTGTTTTCAATATCAAAACAATCACACACAAACGCAATGCAATTTATCCGGGAATTGTTGTCGGTAAACCGCCGATGGAAGATAAATTTCTTGGTGATGCAACACAGCAAATTCTCGCACCGCTGATTAGACTTATTCACAAAGAAATTACTGCAATGTGGGCGTATTACGAAGCAGGATTTCATAATTTGCTTGTCGTTGCAGTTGCTCAGCGTTATCAAAAAGAAGCGATGAAAGCGGCGTTGGGAATTATGGGAACTGACCAACTTTCTTTAACGAAATGTATCGTCACCGTTTCTGAAAATGTTGATGTAAAAAACTGGAATGCAGTGCTGCGTGAAATAAAAAATAATTTTGACCCGCATTTTGATTTCGTAATGATTCCGAAAGTTCCGCTTGATACGTTGGATTTTTCTTCGTACAAAATGAATTTAGGAAGCAAAATGATTGTTGATGCTACGAAGAAGTTAGAAGTTAGAAGTCAGAAGTCAGAAATCAGTGAACTCAAATCGCACATCGCAAATCTCATATCGTTCGATAAGAGAATTTTGCAAACAAATTTGATAGATGAAGCGTTGTTGCTTGTGAAAGTTGAGTCCCCAATTCCAAAAACAATTGAACAATCTTCCAGAACTCCAGAACTCCAATACTCCAATACTCCATCCTCAGGAAAAGAGATTCTCGAAAAATTATTGCGGCTTCCGGAATTGCAATCGCTGAAAATTATTGCCTGCGTCAGCGAAGATGTAGATATTTTTGACAAAGAGAGTTATATTTGGGGTGTATTTACGCGATTCGATTGCGAAAGAGACGTGATTTTCTCCGAACAAAAACTCATTGGCATCTCACCCGTGTATAATGGCGTAATGGGAATTGACGCAACGTGGAAAATCGGTTATCCCGCGCCGCTGATTATGAATGATGAAATTGTGAAGCGCATTGATGCAAAGTGGGGAAGGATGTGGAAGTGAAAATTTTTAGTAATAAGAAAACGAAAATTAATTATGGGCAACTCAACAAAAACAACAAAGAGAACAACAACACAAATAATGAACACCGGAAACAAAGAACGTAGAATAAAAGATACATCACAAACCAGAGAGCGAGTTTTATCTCTTTTGCAAGCCGCTCAATTCAGTATTGGCAAAAAGACTGATTCGGTAAAAATGATACGAGAAGAAAGAGCGTGAACATTCTGCTTGATAGTTCAGTATGGATTTCCTATTTCCACACGCCCGATGTTCATCATTCGGAAGCGGTAGAAATTGTCAGCAAGGTCCTTCGGGACGATAATATTATTTTCATTCCGGAAATTATTTACGTTGAAGTATTGAATAACATCTGGCGATTGACGAAAGACAAACAAGTTGTTGAACGATGTAAAACAGTGTTTCATCATAGTACACCATTTGTCGAATTAGTTTTTGGCGACAGAAACTTTTGGTTTTCATATGTAGAAGAAATAATGGAAAAGATTTCTCTTCGCTCATCGGATTTGATTATTGCTGCTCACATCAAACACAATTCTATTGACCGTTTTGAGTCGTTTGATAAAGAATTGAAAATGCAAGTAGAGAAATTGTAAAGTGTGTTGATGCAAAGTGGGGAAAGATGTGGAAGTAGAAATTCTATGAACAAGAAAAGAAAGCAAATAATTTTAAAATCGTTATTATTTCTTTGTCTGTTGCTATTATGTTGCGGGGAGGAAGAAATAAAACATCACAGTATTAACAAGGAATCAATCGAATGGATACCTTTTTTTCCTTTTTTGAATTTAGTAAAAGAAGAATATGATTATACAATACGGAAAGGAGGATGTGCACTTCCCGTTCCAAGTGGAAACAATATTTCTTCTCTAGAAAATTATAGATATAACTTTGTTTTAGTTGATTCACTTGGCGTTGAGCATAAGAAATTTTATAAAGAAAAATATTCTGTAGTTTCTCAAAAGTGGTCACCAATGGGAAATAAAGTTTGTTACATCCTTCGTACAGTTCCTTTAACATTTAAGGTTATTGATACATCAGGAAATACTGTTTTTGAAGATTCTGATAAAATTGTAAAAAATTATAGTTGGGCATTTAATGGTTCTAACATTATAATTTCTGCAAGGGGACGTTTAGATACTCGTTCAAAATTATACCTAATTTCTTTGGATGGAAGTTCAATCAATGAATTTAAAGATGAGGGTGTAAATACGTTTGGAGTAAGTTTGTCGTTCAGAAATCAAATTGCGTACGCGTATGGTATTTTTAACTATACTACAATTGCTATTATTAATTTGGATGGAACCGGAAAACAAGTTGTTGATACTTGTAAAGGGGCGACGCCATTAATTCAATGGTCGCCAGATGGAAGTAAAGTGATTTATGCTTGTTGGTTCGATAGTTTATCATCGTATAGTATTTTAGAATATAATGCCGAAACACATTCAAAACGGAAATTGATAGATACTCAAAATTCATCAATAAATTCTTTGCGGTTTTCTTATGATGGAACTCTATTCAGCTACGGAAATGATTCTGGCTTATTCATAATGAATTCCGATGGCGCAACTGTTAACTTCATTTTGACTAAAATATCAGATTGTAGTTGGTCGCATAGTTCAAATAAGATAGCATATATTGATAGAAGAGATTCGTTACGTTTCCAGGAATTTCCACCTGCTTTCGCAGATAAATAAAGAGGAAAAAATAATTTAATGACATCAATTAATTTCGCAAGCATACATCTCGAAACATTTTTTTTGAATTGCTCTAAATAACGAATATGCTATTTTTGTAATAGAAATTTCAATGCAAAACAACTATCGAACAAAGAACGGCACAATTTCACGAAAAGTAATTCGTGAAATTGCAAAACGCATTGCAGAAAAATTTGAAGTAGATAAAATTATTCTCTTCGGTTCTTATGCGTATGGAAAGCCAAAACGTACAAGTGATGTTGATATGCTTGTCGTAATGAATTACCAAATGCGTCCCTTAAAACAAAGTTTTGAAATATTGCGGTCACTCTATCCGTTGTATTTCGGAATTGACCTCATTGTGAAAAGCGAAGACGATATTCAAAGAAGAGTTCCACAAGGTGACGCTTTCTTAAAAGATGCATACTACAAGGGAAAAATATTGTATGAAAGAAGTACTTGAAGATTGGATTCGTAAAGCAGAGGGAGACTTCAATACTGCTTCCCGTGAAATCAAAATTACAGAAAGAGTGAACTACGACATCGTATGTATTTTGTGTCAGCAATGTGTTGAAAAATATTTGAAAGCATTTCAAATTTATACTATTGATGATTTTTCATGGGGACATAGTTTAGTTGAATTGTTAGAAAGTTGTATTAGGGTTGACAATTCGTTTGAATTTGTACGCTTTGAATGTTCAGAATTAAACGGATTTATGCGCTTGCGTTACCCAGCTGATTTTGCACAAAAGGACGATGCTCAAAGAGCTCTCCGTTACACGAAAGTTGTAAGAAAATTTATCCGCGAAAAACTTGGCTTGACAAAACAAAAAAGTACAAAGAAGAAAAAATAATTAATGACCACCACCATAAACTTCCGAGATAAACATCTCGAAACAATTTTTACCAAAGTCCAAAACGGCGAGCGACTCACGCTTGAAGATGGACTTGCGATGTATGCTACCAATGATTTTATTTCGCTGGGAAAGATGGCGCATTACGTTCAGCAGCAAAAAAGCGGCGATGCAGTGTATTTTGTGTTGAACAGAAAAATCGAGCCGACGAACATTTGCGTTCTTTCGTGCAAGTTCTGCGACTTCGCAACCAAAAAAGGAAAACCGAACGCATACGAAATGACGACGGAAGAAATTCTTTCGAAACTTTCCAATGAGTTGCACGAAGTTCACATCACCGGTGGAATGCCGGCGGACTGGGGATGGGAACGTTATCTGAATATTCTTCGCGACATCAAATCGCATTTCCCGAACATTGATGTAAAAGCATTCACCGCAGTTGAAATTGATTTCTTCCACAAAAAGTTTCATTTGCCGATTGAAGAAGTGTTGCGGCAATTAGTTGAAGCGGGACTCAGAACAATGCCCGGCGGTGGCGCAGAAGTCTTTTCGGAGCGTGTACGGCGACTATTATTTAATCAAAAAATCGGAGAAAAAGTCTGGTTGAATATTCATCGCACGGCGCACAAGATGGGAATTCCAACAAATGTTACATTGCTCTATGGACACATCGAAACATTAGAAGAACGCATCATTCATCTTTTGAAAATACGTGAGTTGCAAGATGAAACGAACGGATTTCTTTCGTTCATTCCACTTGCGTTTCAGCCGGGAGATACAAACATCAAACCGCGTTCGCAATACACTTCCGCGATTGACGATTTGAAAACGATAGCAATTTCGCGCTTGATGCTCGATAACATTCCGCACATCAAAGCGTATTGGGTGATGTTGACCGAAGAAGTCGCAAGTGTTGCGCTCAATTTCGGCGCGGATGATATGGATGGAACGGTTGGCGAAGAGCGAATTGCACATGATGCCGGTGCGATTTCTCCGATGAAACTTGCGAAAGACCAACTGATAAAAATTATCCGCGATGCGGGAAAAATTCCGGTGGAGCGCGATATTTATTACAATCCCATCAATATTTATGCGGAAAATGTAATAGGAAAAATTCCGTATCTCAATGCAACACCATTTTATAATACGCTTGAGAAACAGCAGTTTAAAATTCTTCCTATCGTACCACGAAGAATGGGCGAGCTTTCTAAAAAAAATCAGATTGATGCCGGGCTGTTTTCTCTTGCAGATTATTTTGCACAGGAACATTCATTTGAATTACTTGACGGATGCATCGCAACGCGCGACCAGGTGAAAAGCGTGATGTTGTTTTCCAATCTTGGCTGGCGTGAACTTGATGGTAAACGGATTGGCATTACAGATGAAACAGCAACATCCGTTCATTTGCTTCGCGTATTATTGGAAAAAAAATATAATGTGAAAGCACAATTTGAACGAATGCACGGCGGCGTGAATAATGTTGCGCAGTATGATGCGGTGTTACTTATCGGTGATAATGCATTGCAGGCAAAACAGCACGGATATTTTGGATTTGAACTTGCGTTTGATTTAGCGACGGAATGGTATGACTGGCAGAAACTTCCGTTTGTGTTTGCAGTATGGGCGATGAAGAATACACTTTCAGAAGAAAAGAAAAATTCATTACGAACAATTCTCCAGTATTCGATAAAAAGAGGGGGAGAAAATCTTGAAATGGTTGGACTTGCACACGGAATTTCACTTGGTCTTTCACGTACTGAAATTGTAGAATACCTGCAAGGATTCAACTACCATCTCGGTGAGCGCGAAAAAGAAGCGATGAAAGTGTTTAAGTTTTTGATGACGCGTGAGAGAGAGAAAGTGGTGGAGTAGGGAGTATGGTAGTAAGTTAGTATTTTTGAATAAAAAAATTACATTATGGTTACGAAACACATTACATTAACAGAGAGAGAAGAAGAAGTTTTAGAAAAAATTTCTAACGATAGAAATATTTCTATTGAAGAATTTATCCATCAAAGCATTAACTCTTGGGTAGAACAAACATTGCTGACTGACAGAGAAGAACTAAAGAAGCGCGCTCTATCTCTTGCGGGAAAATATGATTCTGGATTGACAGATGTTTCATTACGTCACGATGATTATCTTGCAGAGGCGTATCGTCAATGAATGTCTTTGGAGATTCTTCTGCATTTTATGCATATCTGGATAAACAAGATTATTGCCATCTTCAAGCGAAAGAACAAATGTCTTCACTAATTCAATCGAATGATATTATTGTTTCCTCAAATTATATTGTCATTGAAACGATTGCTTTGGTTCAACGACGACTGGGATTTGATGCGGTAATAAATTTCCAGGAAGTAATTGTTCCATTATTGAATGTATATTTTGTAAATAAAGAACTTCATCAAAAAGGAATTGAATTTTTTTTAAATGAATCGAGACGAAATCTAAGTCTGGTTGATTGTGTCAGTTTTGAATTGATGAAACAACTTGGTTTACAAAAAGCATTTGCATTTGCATTTGATAAACATTTTGAAGAATATGGATTTGGGATGTTTGGATAGAATTTTTTTTGGTCAAGTTTAAAAAATTGATGTACACGAAGTCGTGTTCATCAATAAATTGTTGAGTGAAAAAGAAGAAAAAGCGTTTAGTGAGTTTTTGAAAAAGCGGAAAGAAAGAGAAGTTGTTAAAAAAAATTGCGAATTTCAGTAACGCCGAGTAAGAAACAATCCGCATAACATAAAAAAGAAGCGATGAAAGTGTTTAAGTTTTTGATGGCGCGTGAGAGAGAGGAAGTAGTGGAGTAAGTTAGTATGTTAGTAAGAAGTATTTTAGTAAGTTTGAGTTGAAAAATTTTATGGCAAAAGTTAAAGAACCATTGGCAAATTATATTGTTGACAATAAAGGAAAGAAAACTGCTATTATTCTTCCAATAGAAAAATACGAACAGATGTTGGAAGATATGGAAGATTTAGCAGTGATGGCTTCTCGTGACAATGAACCGGATGTTGCTTGGGAAGAAGTAAAAAAGAGGTTAAAAAAGGATGGACTTCTTCCAAATAATTTTTAAACCAACCGCTGAAGACGAACTTCGAAAACTTCCTAAAGAATTGATCTTAAAAGTATCGTCATCAATCGAAAATTTGTCCGTAAATCCTTATCTACGCACTGCAATAAAACTTTCCGGTGAAGATGCGTATAGAATTCGGATTGGAGATTATAGAGTAACATACAACGTTTATAAAGAAGAAAAAGTAATTTGAATAAAAAGAATGAGACATCGGAAAGATGTTTATAGAAAATTTTGAAAATAGTATTTAATGCTCACCGACATCTACAAAAAAATTAGAAACCAAGAACGTATTTCTCCCGAAGAAGGATTGGAAGTTTTGCAGAATCGCACGACCGTAAACAGTCGTGCTACACAAAGAAAGTCAAATAAATTTGACTGAGATTTTTCAGAATCATTTATGATTCTTTATTTGTACAGCATTGTCATTTATGGCAATGCAATAAAACATTAACAATGCTCACAGACATCTACAAAAAAATAAGAAATCAACAACGCATTTCTCCCAACGAAGGATTGGAAGTTTTACAAAATGCAGAA
This sequence comes from uncultured Chitinophagales bacterium, assembly GCA_964358705.1. Classification (GTDB taxonomy): domain Bacteria; phylum Bacteroidota; class Ignavibacteria; order UBA10030; family F1-140-MAGs086; genus JBBTJF01. The sequence continues at coordinate 57,993 of CAYHPL010000003.1, read as the reverse complement.
TTGCTCGACCTCGGCGATTTAGCAAATGAAATTCGTTTCCGAAAAAATCCATCGCCACACGTTACGTTTGTCGTTGATTCAAACCCGAATTACACAAACGTGTGCAACATTGATTGTATTTTCTGCGCATTCTATCGTCATCCTGGAGAGGAAGGAGTTTATACACACAGCGTTGATGAAATGATTCAGAAGTTCAAAGAATCAGCGGAGAAAGGTGTAACAACAATTTTACTCCAAGGAGGAGTGAATCCCGCATTACCGTTTGATTATTATCTGGAAATGGTTGCGCGGACAATTAAAGAAGTTCCGCAAGTTCATCCGCATTTTTTTTCTACGTCTGAAATAATTGTTATGGCAGAAGTTTCAAAACTTTCGATTCGCGAAGTGCTGCAAAAATTGTGGGAAGTCGGAATGAGAACAATTCCCGGCGGCGGTGCTGAAATTCTTTCTGATAAAGTGAAAAGAAAAATTTCTTCGCTGAAAGGAACATCGGAAGATTGGCTGAACGTGATGAGAGAAGCGCATCGCATCGGTTTCAAATCAACAGCAACGATGATGTACGGACATATTGAAACGGATGAAGATATTGTAATACATTTAGAAAGCATTCGCAAATTGCATGATGAGTTTCACGGATTTACAGCGTTTGTTCCGTGGAGTTTTAAGCCGGGAAATACGCCGCTCGAAAAAATTATTCCGCATTACGCTTCATCAACACGCTATTTGCAGATGATTGCGTTTTCGAGAATTTATCTTGATAATTTCCAGCACATACAATCATCGTGGTTTTCAGAGGGAAAAAAGACAGGACAAATTTCTTTGCATTTTGGCGGCGATGATTTTGGCGGAACGTTGCTGGAAGAGAATGTGCACGCAGCAGCAAACTTTGTGAATACAACAAATACCGATGAAGTGATGGATTTAATTCGTGAATCAGGTTTCATTCCTGCACAGCGAACAACATTGTACGAAATCTTACGAACGTATGAACAGAAAATTGCAGCGTAAATTTTTCCTCTCGCAAAATCGCAGAGTCGCAGAAACATTTTTCTCTGTGTTTTTGCAGTTTTGCATAAGCATTATATTTTTTTCGTCAACGCTTCTATCGCAAACTTCCGATTCGACCATCAAAGCATTAGAGCATCGCGTCCAGATTCTCGAACAAAAAATTCTTCAATTAGAATTTGAAATAACGAATAAAAAAGATACGGTGAAAATATCCGCGCCAGTAAGTGAAGAAGACATTGTTCCGGTGGAAACGAAAGTAATAATTCTCCAGTGCGCTGCAAAGACTTCAAAAGGCACACGATGTTCGCGAAAAGCAAAACCGGGCAGTAAGTTTTGCGGCAGCCATCAGTATGGCGATGATACAAAAAAGAAAAAATAATTCTCCTTCCTGTTACGAAAGCAAAAAAAAATCCACATCCACTTTCTCCTTTCGGAGTATTCCAGCAAATTTCTCATTCATCGGGAAGTTTTCTTCTCGAAAGCAATTCCACACACAACACGCGCAATAATTTTTCCTATATCGTTTCTGCTCCGTACGCAATTGTGCGTTCTAATGGGGGAAGAACTTTGGTTACAAATTCGGGAAAGAGTTTTCTTACAAGTGAAGATGCGCTTGATGTCGTAAAAAAATTATTATTTGAAAAATCTCACATCGCACATCCCTCATCGCACATCTTTTCCGGCGGTGCAGTCGGATATATTTCTTACGATTACGGAATGAAATTTGAAAATATTCCTTCACGGCATGGCAGAACAAATACATTTCCTGAAATATTTTTCGGATTGTATGATGAACTGTTGTGTTTTAATCATAAGACAAATGAATGGAGTGTGAATAGCACGGAGAGAGGAGAAAGCAGTGCAGAGCAATTAATGAAACAATTCACGAATCACGACACACGAACCACGAATCAGGTTGCACGCACACATTTTCTTATTCCTGATTTTAAAAAAGAAGAATATATTCGCGCAGTAGAGAAAGCAAAAAAATATATCGAAGATGGAGATATTTATCAGGTCAATTTCACTCATCGCTTTTGGGGAAAGACGGGAAGTTCTGCATTGACGATTTACAATCAATTACGGGAGAAAAATCCCGCGCCGTATTCTGCACTAATGTGCATTGATGCAAATAAATGGATTATGAGTTCATCGCCGGAATTATTCTTTACTGTGAAAGGAAAAACAATAGAAACACATCCTATCAAAGGCACTATTCAACGCGGCACAACAGCAGAAGAAGATGCATTACTGCAACAACAACTTATCGCAAGCGAAAAAGATGCGGCAGAACTTCTTATGATTGTAGATTTGGAACGCAATGATTTGAACCGCGTGTGTAAAACCGGCACTGTCAACGTAAAAGATTTAAAACACATCGAAACGTTTGAAACCGTTCATCATCTTGTTGCAAATGTGCATGGAGAATTGCATGAAGATTGTTCCGTGATTGATGCATTTCGTGCATTATTTCCCGGCGGTTCGATAACCGGTGCGCCGAAAATACGCGCGATGCAGATTATTGATGAATTGGAAAAATGCCGGCGCGGAATTTATACAGGTGCGATTGGCTGGTTGGGATTTGATGGCAATGCGGAATTCAATATTGCAATCCGTACGATGATGATGGAGGAGGACAGCGTGTGGTTCAATGTCGGCGGAGGAATTGTTGCAGACAGTATTCCGGAAAAAGAATTTGAAGAGACAATGTACAAAGCAGATGGGATGTTGCGTGCATTGAATGTGAACGCGAGATGAGCACTTGTGTATGATAGTATTTTGTATTGACCGGTTTTGCGGTGAGCGTGAAGCATATATTCCGTTTCGCAATCGCGGGATGTATTTCGGAGAAGGAATATTTGAAACAATGCGCGCAGAAAACGGAAACATAAATTTTCTGCAAAAGCATTTATGGCGATTAATTTCTTCCGCTGCATATTTTTCCATTCCTGTTTCATATTCTGCGGATGAACTACGAACAATAATTATTGAATTGTTGCAGAAAAATTCCCTTACTGATGCAATTGTGCGTATAAGTTTGAGTGGAGGAGAAATACAATCGTATGAAAAATATTCTTCGCGCTCAACTTCATCTCTGCTTTGCATCGAAGCGAAACAATACCAGCGAACATTCCCCGATGAAACGACAATCTGTTTCTCTTCTTCTCCGCTATTGCACGGAGATTTGTTACGCCAACATAAAACTACGCAGTATCTCCGCAATGTTATGGAAGCACGCACTGCCCGTGAGAATGGATTTGATGAAGCGATATTTACCGACGAACAATTTCACATACTCGAAGGGACACGCACAAATATTTTTATTCTTAAAGAAGGAAAAATTATCACTCCTGCTCTTTCGTGCGGTATTCTTCCCGGAGTAATGCGCAGTGTTGTTGCTGAAATTTGTACAGAACATTCTCTGCTATTTGAAGAAAGAATAATTACGCGCAACGAAATTGAAGAGGCGGAGGAAATGTTTCTTACCAATGCACTCAATGGTATTATTCCCGTACACTATTTTGCAGCACAACGGCTGCTTAAAAATGGAAGAACAAGTGCGTTGCAACAATTTTTTCATAAAAAGAAAAGCGAATTTATGCAGTAGCAACATTCATTCTGCACAAAAAATTTTCTTTTTCTCCCTTCCTTTTTTTGAGTATTTTTCACCCGCCTTTATGAATATTTTCCCGATACCATCATCCACAAACGCTATTTCTCCGCAGGAGCAATTGCTGACGCGCTATTTGTTTTTCTTCGTGCTTGCAGTGTGTTTGCTCGTCAGTGGTGCGCGATTAAGTTCAAGTGATGAAAATGCAATTTTCTTACTGACGGAAAGTATCGTAACACGCGGCGCGCTGGATATTCCTGCGAATATCATCGGCAATGGTTCGATGTTTGAAGGAAAATTTTATATCTGGGCGGAAATCGGTGAAGCACTGCTCGCCATTCCGTTTTACATTGCAGGAAAACTCATAACGTCTGTTCTTCCGCTTTCGGAGAATTTACGATTGCTCGCATTGAAAGCAATCGTTTCAACGATGAATGCATTCTTCGGAGCGATGCTTGCAGTTGTACTCTATCGCAGTCTGCGGAAATTCTCTGCGACAGTTCGCACGGCAATGTTTCTTTCACTGACGTTGTGTTTTGGCACGTTTATGTTTCCGTATTTAAAAACAATTATGCGCGATGTACAACTTGCACTGTTGTTGCTCGGAAGTGTGTATTGTTTGTACGAATTTCGTCAATCATTACGCATACGATGGCTCGTGTTTGCAGGAATCTGTGCCGCATTCGGTGTGCTGAATAAAATGGTGTTTGCGCTCAATATTCCTTTCCTTGCGGCGTATCTTATTCTTATTGCAGGAAAAGAAAATGTTTCGCGGCTCAAAAGTACATTCTATTTTTCGTTGCCATTTTTAGGAACACTGCTCATTATGGCGGCATACAATTATCTGCGTTTCAATAATTTTTTAGAAAGCGGTTATCACGGCGGCACTTCTTTTCCTACGCCGCTCTTTGTTGGCGTGTTCGGGTTGCTATTGAGTCCGGGAAAAGGTTTATTCTTTTTTGCGCCGATTACAATTCTGCTGTTGTGGTCGGCAAAATTATTTTTCAAAAAGTTTCGTGAAGAAGCGCTGCTGCTCTATGCGCTTATTATCGCAAATGTTCTTCTCTATGCAAAGTATGTTGCGTGGGGAGGCGATGGCAGTTGGGGTCCGCGATATCTTGTTGCAATTCTTCCGCTGCTTATTGTGCCGTTGGGGATTTTTCTTGATGCAGCAACGCAGAGTGTGAAGCGCATTGCATTTCTCCTTGCAGTCATCGGCGTGCTTGTGCAGTGCGGCGGCGTTTCCATTTACTTCGGAAACTATCTACGGAGTATCGGCGAGTATCCATACACAAAACAATTTGAAGATGCGGAGTTTATGGAACGCTCACATTTTAATCCCGCGTTTTCACCTATAACAGGACACTGGGCAATGCTCGTGCGTAATGCAGAAGAACATCTTTCCGGCAACATTCCGCAACTCATACCGCAGGAAGCGACGAGTACGCAGCGCATTCCTCTTGCAGAAAAAGACCAGCAGCAGTTACTGCATACGTTTGATTACTGGTTTACGTACGGAATGTATGCAGGTTTTTCACGTATTGTGCTGCTCTCTGCTTTTGCTTTGGGTTCTGTTGCCGTCAGTATTTTATTTTTTATAATGTATCGTTTAATGAAACACGTTCACAGCGACGCGCTGCTTTCTATGGAAGGGAGAAGCGTTTGAAATTATCAGTTATTGTTCCTGCTTATAATGAGGGAGGAACACTGCGCGCTATTATTGAAAAAGTCCGCGCAGTCAATGTCGAGAAAGAAATTATCATCGTCAATGATGCTTCTACCGATGGCACAAAGGAAGCGGCGGAACAGATAAAGAAAGATTTTTCCGGTATTAAAGTTGCGCACCATCCCATCAATCGCGGTAAAGGCGCGGCAATTAAGACAGGACTTGCGCTTGCAACAGGCGAAATAGTCCTTGTGCAGGATGCGGATTTGGAACTTGACCCGAAAGATTATCCTGCATTGATGAAGCCGATTGAAGAGGGACGCACTGCTGTTGTTTATGGCTCGCGCGAACTCGGTACGCGCAACAAACATTTGTATTTTTCTTTTTACATTGGCGGGAAGATGGTGAGTTGGTTTGCAAATATTCTTTACGGCTCTAATCTTACGGATGCGCCGACAGGATATAAAGTATTGCGCACCGATGTTTTGCGTTCGCTCCACCTACAGTGCGAGCGTTTTGATTTTGACCCGGAAGTAACTGCAAAAGTTTTGAAGCGCGGCATCAATATTATCGAAGTGCCGATTGCATACTATCCGCGCACCAAAGCAGATGGAAAGAAAATCGGCTGGCGTGATGGTGTATCTGCACTCTGGACGCTGCTGAAATACAGAGTGATGGGGTAGAGGGAATTCTTTCTTCATTCAGCACTGTTCACAAAAACAATTATGAATTCATTACATTTACAAAGAAAATTTTCTGATAACGTTCTGTTTCTTTGTCTTTTCTTTTGTGCAATAGGTCTTCGTTTGTGGCATATCAATTGGGGAACACCGGAACTCTACGAGGAAGCAATGCCGCTTTCTATATCGTGGAAATTCTGGAATTGGGGAGAGAATGGTGTGCAACTTCATCCGCATTTCTTTACCTATCCTGCGCTGATGTTTTATTTGCATTATGCTGTTCATTGTATTCATTATGCGGTCGGATATTTTATTGGAATGTATGCTGACCTCAGTGTATTTCAAAATAGTTTTGCAGAAAATCCCACACATTTTATAGTTCTCGCCCGCATTGTTTCTCTGCTTTTCGATATTGGCACAATATTCTTCACGTATAATATTGCTTTGCGATTGTGGAACAAAACTTGTGCAAATGTTGCGGTAGTATTTCTCGCAATAAATCCTCTGCACATTCAACAGGCGCATCTCATCAATGTTGATACGCCGCTCACATTTTTTGCTGTGTGCGCCGTGTATGCTGCGTTGCGTGTGTTTGAGAGTGGAAAAATGCAATGGTATATTTTTGCCGGCATCAGTATTGGTTGTGCTGCTGCAACAAAATACAACGGCGCGTTATTGGGTCTTCCATTATTCCTTGCGCATATGTTAAAACATCAATCATCGCTTGCAGATTTTTCACGGCATCGTGTTTTTCTTCTTTCTGCTGTTTGTACTGTCGGTGTCTTTCTCCTTTCCAATCCGTACATCGTAATGGATTTCCAAAGTTTTCGTGAAGAGTTTGTGTTTGTGCAATGGCACATGGAAGTTGGGCATTTGGGATTGGATGAAAACCAAAGTACCTTGGGTTATTATTTTTTTGATTCTCTGCCGCGCAATTTTGGATGGCTGATGACTTTTGGCGTAATCGCCGGAAGCGCAATGATGGTGTACAAACGCAAGAGAGAATTTTATATTCTGCTTTCCTTTCCTCTTGTGTTCGTTGCTATGCTTCTGACATGGAAAATGCGCGCAGACCGTTATATCATTCCGGCATTTCCTTTCTTTATTCTTTGCGGAACGTATGCATTGTACGAAGGATGGAACGCATTGCACACATTTGCACAGAAATTTTCTTTTACAAAAAACAGATTTGTTGTTCATTCTGTTGCATGTATGTTGTTGATTGTTATTCTGTTTCCTTCTCTCGCGGAAACATATTCGTATCAACGCCACCACACGCTTCCTGATACGAGATTGGAAACAAAACATTGGATTCAACAAAATATTCAGAAGGGAGCCGCAATTGCGTATGCTCCGTTGGGTATTTCTCTCGATGTCCATTCCTACAAGATTCTTCCTATTCCGTTTAGTGCAACTCTGACAAAGCAATTTTCTGCTTTTTATAATTATGAGTGGTACAGGGATTTCGATGTTGTGCTTGGGAGTACTTTTGATTACGGGCGTTATGTTAAAGAACCGCACAAGTATTCTGCATATATTGCATACTACGACGCACTCCGCACACAATCGCAACTCCTTTTTGAAAGTGCGCCGAACGACTTACGCAATGGACCACATATTTGGGTGTATGCGCCAATGAAAAATTTTCGCTCTGAAAAATTCTCTGATTCATTACTGCAATCGCTGCATACTGTCGGCGATGCGCAGGTTATAACATTTGCGGGAAAACTTGCAGCAATTCTCGGAACAAAAAATCAGATTGAAAAATCAGAGCAACTTCTTGCTACGATGGTTGCCATTGACCCGACAAATCAGGAAGTGCGGCGCGGGTATATTTTTGTGTTGTATCAGGAAGAAAAATATGAAGAGGCATTACGTGCAGCGCAGATATTTCTCCGTATTTATCCGCAGCACCCTGAAATGACCGGATTGCTTGGCAATATTCTTTTGCAACTCGAACATTTTGAAGAAGCGGAACAAGTGTTGCTTTCTGCAATTACGCTTGATGCACAACGTTCCGAGCCGTATCTGGATTTGGCAATACTGTATGAAACAACCGGAAACTATACGCAGGCAGTTACTGTACTGAATAAATATATGATGACCTTTTCTCTTTCCGCAGAAGAAAAAATACAAATAGCGGAAAAGATTGCCGCACTACGGGAAGTGAAATAAAGTATTTTCTATTCTTTACTAATGAACTCAGCACAACAACAAATCAAAAATTCTCCCCATCAGCAGTTACAAAAAATTGTTTGTGTAGCATTTTACGGGATGCTCTTATTGTATTTCGCCATTTCCTTTTTCCCTCGAGATTGGAATTGGGGAGTAAATTTACTTGCTTTTTTTCCTATGTGGTTTCGTGTGATGTGGTTGTTGGTTGGTGGAGTTTTTGTCCTTCCCAAATCGCGTGATTGGCTGTATGAAAAATTTCAACGGTTTATCATTCCGCTATTCACTAAGAATGAAAAGATAATCTTCTTGTTCATTAGTATTGTTCTTGTCGTTCTATGTTGGCTATTCCCTGTACAATTTTATCAGTTAGGTGATGGCAGCGGATTACTTACAGGCGTGGAACAGGAATACAAGACTATAAGTACCAATGAAGACACGACAGAAATATTTTCTCCTGACAAATTTAAAAATAATTCCTATCCGCGCCAGCCATTTGCAGAAGCAGTGAACTTTTTCGGATTGAATCTTCTTCGCAATGTTCATTCAACTGATGTTACACTTCTTTTTCGCACACTTGGCATCATTGCGCTTGTATTGACTCTTGTTGCATTATATTATTTCTTTTCTCTTCAGAAATATTCCATCGTAGAAAAATTTCTTTTTACCTGTTTCACACTCTTCACTGCATCAAGTCTTTATTTTTTTGGCTATATAGAATTATACACAATCTTTTCATTGACAGTTCTTCTGTTTATCATAAGCGGATGGTTAGCAATAGAACGTAAAGTATCGGTGTTTATCGTCGGAATTGCTTTTGCTTTGATGCTGGGATTTCATTTTGCAAGCGGAGTGTTTGGCATTGGATTTCTTGTTCTCTTGTATTATGGAATGCAACAGAAGAAAAGCGCTGCGATACGAACAGCATTGTTATCAATTGTTATTTTCTTCGGAGCATTGTTTGCTTTGCAGTACTCCTTTCAGGAATTTATTTCCAGATTTTCACAGCGTGAAGGTGGATTCTTTTTATCGTTCTTTGAAGCAAAGGAAGGATATAACTATACTGTCTTTTCACTCCCGCATTGCATAGATATACTCAATGAAATTCTTCTTGTCGCGCCTGTTTCTTTTGCAATAGTATTTTTCACTTTTGTTTTTTATTGGAAAGAAATAGATAAAAGAGAACCGGTGTTTGTTTTTTTATCCATACTCACCGTATGCGGATTGGCATTTGTAAGTGTCGGCAATTTTGAATTGGGGTATATGCGCGATTGGGATACTGCCGCCCAATTTTTCATTCCGCTACATATTCTTGCGCTATATTTTCTCCATCAATTCTTTAAATCGAAACTCCATATTGTCTTTTCACTTGCAGGCATAATGCTTTTACAGAGCGGGCTTTGGATTGCGTTAAATGCAAATGAGGAAAAAAGTTTTCAGCGGTTTCAAACAGCGGAGAGTACTTTGTTGATGAATAATGTTGTACGTGGATATTACTATGACCAGATTGGGCAGTATTATGAGAGAAAACAAAATGATAACGATGCCATAGAATATTATGAAAAATCAGTTGCTCTTCTTCCTCGTAATTTCAGCATCTGGAATAAATTACTAACTAGTTATGTAATGAAGAAAGATACAATGAGAATATTACAAATACATGAACAGATAGTTCAAATAGATACAACCATCCCAACGAATTGGCTCAGCCTTGGGAGGTGTTATTTCGATCTGAAAAAATACAAAGAGGCAGATTCATGTTATCAACGTTCATATTCTCTCAATTCGACCAATACAATTATACTTTTTGAACTAGGAAGATTGTATTACACAGGTTTGAAAGATTTGGCAAAGGCACATTTTTATTTTACTCAAGTAGTAAAATTAGACAAAACTAATTTTGATGCACTACGAGGTATAGTTTTTGTACTTCTTCAGCAGGAAAAATATGAAGAAGCGTTACGGGAAGCGCAAATCTTTCTCCGTATCTATCCGCAGCATCCTGAAATGACGGGGATGCTGGGGAATATCCTTATGCAGCTGGAACATTTAGAAGAAGCGGAACAGGTATTGCTTGCCGCGCTCGCTCTAGCTCCTCAACGTTCCGAATCGTATCAGGATTTGGCAATACTCTACGAAACGCTTGGCGACAATAGGAAGGCAATTACCATACTCGAAAAATATGTATCAATATTTTCTCTTGACGCAGAAGAAAAAATACAAATAGCGGAAAAGATTGCCGCACTACGGGAAGTGAAATAAAGTATTTTCTATTCTTTACTAATGAACTCAGCACAACAACAAATCAAAAATTCTCCCCATCAGCAGTTACAAAATGCGGCTCACGTATCGTTCTATGGAATACTTCTGTTCTACTTTATCAGTTCTTTTTTCCCGGATTCCTTTCTATGGGGAGTAAATCATCTTGCATATTTTTCTCTTCCTATACGTATTGGATTTCTTGCACTTGTAATGTTATTTACACTTCCATTGTTTGGTGGCAGAGCAATTACATTTTCAGAAAAAATAGTGGAAAATATTTCAATACAAAGAACACAAATGATTTTCATTTCTATTCTCATTGGAATAATTGGAATGTTCATTTTTTATTTCTTTCGTATTGGCACTGACATTTATGGTGATAGCCGTGCAATATTAAAGTACGGACCTATGCGAGATTTTACGATAAAAGATGTTGTAACAATGACGAGTACAGAGCCGCTCTCTTTTCTGCTTCACCAGAATTTATCACGCTTACTGCATATTGAACTGCAACAAGCTTATCAGTTCGTAAGCGCATTGTGCGGAGGAATATTTTTATTTTTGTTTATTCGTTTTGTGCTATCGTTGAAAGAATCGCCGCTTTTAAAAATAACTCTTACCATTATTGGAATTTCATGCGGTTCGCACTTATTGTTTTTTGGACACGTGGAAAACTATACCCTTGTATATCTGTGTCTGTGGATACTGTTTATGCTTTCGTGGAAATTTTTTGATGGAAGCAAGAATTTAACAGAAATCATTATTGTTTTTATAGCGGGTGTGCTATTTCACATAGAAATGATTCTTGTTTTTCCTGCTCTGTTTTATTTGATTCTCTATTCATTGCAGAGCAGGTTTATATTTTTGCGGAAAATATTGCAGCCGCGTTTTATAATTGCGGGAATAATGTTTTCTATGCTCATCGGACTGTATGCGTATATATTTATTTTTAAAGCATTTGATTATGGCAACGCGGCTGGTGAAGAAATTGCAAAGAAGATTTTTTTACCATTTATCAGCAACGTTCCGCCTCCGCATTTTTATACGCTCTATTCACTCAAGCATCTATCGGATATCGTACAGGTATATTTTTTTACGCTCCCGATAAGTGGAATATTCTTCCTTGTTTTTGGAATATTTTTTCGAAAAGCTTTTTTTACAGAACCAAAAACAATGTTTCTCTTTTTAGCATCCTTGTATTTCTTTTTCTTTGATGTTACAGTAAATCCGTTATTAACACCGATGCGTGACTGGGATTTTCTTGGGCTTGCATCTGTTCCGGTAACGTTTGTATCATTTGCGTTGCTACAAAAATTTTTTTTAGCGGTTAAACAATATGACATACAGAAAAAGATTATTCCGCTTGCAATTGCCCCTGTGTTTTTTTCTGTGGTGCTTTTTTATGTGAATGCAGATAAAGAAAAAGCATCGGAACGAATCACGAATGTTGGTATTTGGGCGTACAACAGTTATTATTGGGGTTCAAGTTATATTATCAATGTTGGTTTGCGGGGAATTGAAGATATCAATAAGAGAACAGCGGAACGAATTAGAATAATTACTACTCTGCTTCCACCTCAACCTACGACAGATGTGGAATTGAGTGTAATGTATGAAGGTTTGGCATATAATTATATTCAGCAAAATGATTATCAGAAGGCAATGGATGCTTTTGCCGTTGCATTAGATTTTCATCATGAGAATACGCGAGCATTACGCGCATACGCTGATGTCTGTATGCTTGCATTTGAGTACGAATCAGCCGCAAAACTCTATGAAATTTATAATAGTATTGTTAATCAGCCAACAATAACAGATGCAAAAGCGATGGAGTACGAAAAAATTGCCGCAATGGTGAGCCGTTTATGGCAAAAAATGGATGAAAGGGGAAGAGAAATGCTCAAACAAAAAATCGGCAAAGTCGAAATGCAGATTCCGAAAGAAATGAGATAGGAAGTTCGTTTCGTTTTCAGGAACTTGAGGTGTTTTTTTGAAATCTCTGAAAAAGATTTTTAGTTAGTGGAACAGACATTCCTGTCTGTTGTTTTTCCATCCACATCTGTATTCCTGACAGACAAGAATGTCTGTCCTACTGATTTGAAATGTTCGCAACGATTGAAATGGTAATTCACTCAATCCTTGTATATTTCGCCCGAAAAAAAATTGAATACAATGGCACAGACGCTTTACGCGCTTGAATATATAGAGCGAAGAATATTTTTTCTTCGCGGAGAAAAGGTTCTTCTCGATGAACATCTCGCAGAGTTGTACGGCGTAAGTACAAAGCGATTGAATGAGCAAGTGAGACGCAACATCACACGTTTTCCGGATGATTTTATGTTTCAACTGAATGAAGAAGAAACAGAATTTTTGAGGTCGCAATTTGCGACCTCAAAAAATAAGTCAGGAGGCAGGCGATATTTACCGTTTGCATTTACTGAACAGGGAGTTGCAATGCTTTCTTCTGTATTACGGAGCGAGCGTGCAATACGTGTGAATATTGAAATAATGCGTGCGTTTGTAAAATTGCGGGCATTGCTTTCTTCCCAAAAAGCCCTTGCAGAAAAATTAGAAGCGATGGAACAAAAATACGATGAGCAATTCAAAATAGTATTTGATGCCATTCGTCAGTTGATAAAACCGCCCGAAGCCCCGCGCCGCAAAATCGGATTTCTCGTAGAAGAACCACTCGCTCTCTATCGCGCACTTCCGAAGAAAAAGAAAAAATGATTACAGAGTATTTTCGCGAACAGTTTGATTACAAAACTCTCATCGCAATGCTCGGACTGATTGCGATAGGAATTGTTTCAATTTACAGCGCGGCGTTTGGTGAAGCAACAACGGGGCAGTATTATCAGCGTCAGTTAACGTGGTTGTATATCGGCAGCGGATTGATGTTTGCAATGATGCTTCTTCCTTATAAAGCTCTGCCTCGTATCGCGGTTGCGGCGTATGCGGGTTCCATTTTTTTACTTGTCGTCGTTTTAATAATCGGAAAAACAGTTGCGGGTTCAAAATCGTGGCTGGGATTTGGCGGTGCAGGAATTCAACCATCAGAATTTGCAAAAGTCGGAACAATACTTGTCTTGGCAGCGTTCATTTCACGAAGCGATACAGATTTGCACAAACTGAAACATCTTGGCATTGCAACGGCAATTGTTGCATTTCCGGTTTTTTTAATTTTACTCCAACCCGATGCAGGCACAGTAATGACGTTTTGTGGAATGTTTCTTCCTGTGTTGGTGTGGGGAGGAGCATCATCATTTCTTATGCTGTTTGTTTGTTGCTGCATCGGCATTGCAGGGGCGGCATTATTTGGCAGCACTGCATTGATAGCAGGAATAATAATTGCGATACTGCTGATATTTTCATTGAGAAAAGATTTCTTCCGTTCAGCGGTTGCATCGGCAAGTGTTGCGTTTTTCGGATTAACCGTGCAGTTGCTTTTGGGAATGTTGAAACCGTATCAGCAAAAAAGACTGACGAGTTTTCTCTCGCCGGAATCAGACCCGCTTGGCTCGGGATATAATGTGTATCAATCGAAAGTAGCGATAGGAAGCGGCGGATTGTTCGGCAAAGGTTTTTTACACGGTACGCAAACGCAATTTAATTTTATTCCTGAACAGTGGACGGATTTTATTTTTTGTGTGCCCGGTGAAGAATTTGGTTTTTTCGGTTCTGCGCTGGTGCTTGGTTTATTTTTGTGGCTGTTGTTGCGTAATATAAATACAGCGGCGGCGATAAAAAATAAATTTGGCAGCATTGTTGTTGTCGGTATTTGTTCGTTATTCTTTACGCATATTGTAATAAATATTGGAATGGCGATGGGATTGTTTCCCGTTGTGGGTGTTCCGTTGCCGTTTTTGAGTTATGGAGGTTCAGCATTGCTTGCGAATATGATGATGGTAGGATTGCTGATGAATATGTATGCGCACAGAAAAGTGTATTAGAATTTTTTGAAATCATAAAAGGCAAGAGCCGAAAGACAAATAAATTTATAATGCAAAAAGCAAGTAAAGTAAACACTGTTGTTGTTTAGAACATTGATATTTTGAGATGTATTTATGAGAAAATTATATTTCCTATTTTAACAAAGTAAAGATTATGGCAAAGAAAAGTTATGAAGTTCCGGTAAAGCAATTGCGCTGGCGTTGCGACCCGAAGAGTCTTGGCATAAAAACAACAGAAGATGTAAAACCGAGTAAAGAAATAATCGGGCAACATCGCGCATTGGGAGCATTGGAACTCGGTTTGAAAATGCCGCATCACGGATACAATGTTTTTGTAACAGGATTTTCCGGGACGGGAAGAATGACTGCGGTAAAGCAGATGTTGCAGGATTTTGAAAATCAGTCTGCGCAATTACACGACCATTGTTTCGTGTATAATTTCAAAAATCATGATGTGCCTGTTGCACTGCGTTTGCGCGCAGGCGAAGGAAAACTGTTTCAGAAAAAAATGGAAGAGTTTATAAAAGATGTGCGCAAAAATCTTCCTGCACTGTTTGAGTCGCACAGATTTCAGGAAGAGCGCAAGCGCACGTTTGAACATTTTCAGGAACGACAACGCAGTGTGTTGAAAGAATTTGAAAAAATTGTTCACGCGCGCGGATTTGAAGTCGTACAAGTGCAGGTTGGCGAAACAATGCAGCCGGATGTTGTTCCGGTGATTGAAGGACAGCCAACAGGATTTGACCAGTTGGAGCAATTTGTAAAAGAAGAAAAAATAACAGCGGACGATGTTGAAAAAATCTGGCATGAGCGTTCGCAACTGGAATCACAAATACAAGTGATAACGCGCGAAATGCGGAATATAGAGCGCAAAGCACGCGAAACACTGAATGAACAAAAGGCAAAATACGGATTGCCACTTATAAAAGATTTACTTGATGAAATTCGCAAAAAGCTTGAAGGAGAAAAAGTCGCAACATATTTAAACGATGTGCAGGAAGAAATAATGAGCGACTTAGACCGCTTTACACGCCACGATGATGCGCCTCCGCAAATGGCAGGCGGCTCTCAAATCGTTGAAGATAATTTTTATGAGTTTCAGGTAAATGTTGTTGTAGATAATTCCCGCACCAAAGGAATGCCGATAATAATTGAAACCAATCCGCGCTTTCATAATTTATTTGGTTCGATAGACAGAGAAATAGACCGTAACGGAACGTGGCAAACAGATTTTACACTCATTAAAGGAGGCTCGTTACTTCATTCAGATGGAGGATTTCTTGTACTCAATGCGATGGATGTATTGATGGAGCCGGGAGTCTGGCACACATTGAAAACAACACTGCTGAACGAAAGATTGGAAATTCAATCTATGGAATCGGGCGTATGGGGAATGAGTTCGACGATAAAACCCGAACCGATAAGCGTGAATGTGAAAATAATTCTGGTGGGCGATGTGGATATTTATTACTACCTTTTTCATCAGGATGATGAGTTTAAAAAAATATTTAAAGTGCGTTCTGATTTTGATACAGTGATACTCCGCTCGCTGAGTAATTTAAAAAAATACACAGCATTTATCGGAATGATAAGCAAAGAAGAAAAGCTTTTATCATTTGACAAAACTGCGGTTGCAGAAGTGCTTGAAGAGGGCGCACGTCTTGCGGGAAATCAGAAAAAACTTACTTCGCGTTTCAATATCATCGGCGATATTTTACGCGAATCAAATTTCTGGGCATTAAAAGAAAAAGCAAGCGTTGTTACATCAGCCAATGTGCGCAGAGCAATTAAAGAGCGTAATTTCCGCGAAAGTCTGATTGAAGAAAAAATTCGTGAAGAAATAGAAGAAGGAATGTTGCTGATAGATACGCAAGGCAGAAAAATCGGACAGCTCAATGGGTTATCCGTGTATGAGCTTGCAGGATATGGCTTCGGATTGCCAACACGCATAACTGCAACGACAGCGATGGGAAAGCAGGGTATAATTAATATCGAGCGTGAAGCATCAATGAGCGGTCCGTCGCATAATAAAGGTATGCTGATAGTAAGCGGATATTTTCGTGAGCAGTTTGCGCAGGATAAACCGCTTTCAATGAGTGCAAGTATAGCATTTGAACAATCATATTCCGGCGTTGATGGGGATAGCGCATCTTCAACAGAAATATATGCGCTTCTTTCGAGTCTTGCAGAAGTTCCGTTGCGGCAGGATATTGCAGTAACAGGTTCTGTAAATCAAAAAGGAGAAATACAACCCATAGGCGGAGTGAATGAAAAAATTGAAGGATTTTATGATGTTTGCAAAGCACGCGGATTTACAGGCACGCAAGGAGTAATAATCCCTATTCAAAACTGCGATGATTTGATGTTGCGTCACGATGTAGTGGAATCAGTTGCGAAAAAAGAATTTACGATATATGCAATTTCAGGTATTTCAGAGGGGATTAAAATATTAACAGGATATTTGTTCGGAAAACGTAAAAAAACAGGCGAGTTTGCCGATAATACGATTGGTTTTTTTGTTGAAAAGAAATTGCGGATGTTTGCAAAATATGATAAAAACAAGCAGGAAACGGAATGAAGTATCATTTCTTGAACAATTGAGAGTAGAAAAGTTTGCATTTGCAAAAATTTTCAATAAATTCTATCGGTTTTTGTTCTATTCTTTTGGATAGATGCGAAACACTTTTACAAATAATTTATTTTTTCCCTTTTAGAATGGAGTAATTACTATGAAACGTTGTGTTTTATTTATAATGAGTATAGCAATCGGAGTACTTTTTGTTGCAAACGAATCGTATTCGCAGATTGAGCAATTTTGGGCGCAGCGATATACTTCCTCATCGAAGAATATTGATAAAGCCAAAATGGTAAAGTTAGATCAGAATAATAATGTTATAGTCGGAGGCACTGCCAATGGTAAATTTGCAGTGCATAAATATAATCCGGCTGGAACAAAACTGTGGACAGTTTCTACATCTGCAATGGATACATTAGCCGATTTAGCAATTGATATGAATAATAACATTGTAGCTGTAGGCGTTTTAAGTAATCAAAACGGTTATAATTTTGCAGTTGTAAAAATCAATAATGATAGCGGAACAATAAGTTGGTCAAAATTTTTTGATGCTTCCGGGAATGAATTTGCAACAGCTGTTGCAACTGATACGAGCGCGAATATTTATGTAACCGGATATCGCATCATTGGCGCCGCTAATCAAAGAGTAATTGATATGTACACAGTGAAATATGTTGGAGCAACTGGTGATACCGTTTATACAAGACGCTACAATAACGGTAGTTCAAATTTTGAAGATTTTGCTCGGGATATTGTGTACAGTCCGGTTGATAACTCCATTGTTATTACAGGCGAAACGTTCCAAGTGAATCAAAACTTTAATTACCATACAATGAAATACGGCGCACTCGCCGGTGATAGTATGTGGGTTGCAACATATCATAATTCTCAGGAAGATAACCCAGCTGCAATGACAATTGATGCCACCGGAAATATATATGTTACCGGCTCGAGCCTTGGTACGATACAGGATTATGCAACCGTTAAATATAATATATCTGGAACTCAGCAGTGGGCAAAAAGATATGTTGGTAGTCGCACTGACTATGCTCGCGCAATAATGGTTGATGCATCAAATAATGTGTATGTAACAGGTGCGAGTTTTGTAACAACTGAGCATGATGTTGTAACAATAAAATATAATTCATCAGGAGTTGCCCAATGGACAAACACTTATAATGGTTCCGGCGGCGGGAAAGATGATGCTTATGCGCTTGGAAGTGACCCATACGGAAATATTATCGTTGCTGGATCTGAAACCGGTTCAACGAACAACATTGCAACTGGCACTGATTGTTTAGTGCTCATGCTGTCTCCAGCAACAGGCGCATTGCGAAAAGCTAACTCATACACAGGTGTTCCCGTTGCTACGGATACAATTTATGGGTACCCTGGCTCATTCTACTCGGTAGCAATTGACCAGAATACAGGTGCAGTGTATGCTGCTGGCGCTGATTCTGGCAGTGAGAATTCAACAGATTTTATTTTAATCAAATATGAATCACGCAATGCAATTAAAGGATTTGTGAAACGAGATGCAGATGGCGATACGTTGACAACAGCTGACCAAAAATATTTAGCAGGAGCAAAGCTCGTTCTTGATTCTGTTGGAATCCGATTGGATAGTGTCAATACTAATTCAAGCGGTTCCTATTCTTTCCCACTTGTTTTTGATGGAACGTATCGAATATTACTTTCTTTACCGGATGAAGGTTGGCAATCGCTTCAATCTATTGCCGGAAGCGGAGGAGTGAGCCAAATTCGGGAATCGAATACGAGTATCATTATTACGGTTGCGGGTAGTCAGACGGATTCGAATAATAATTTTATTGGTTACAATGCGATGGATACAACTAAGTATCGTACGTTTACAAACGCTGATTTTAAAATTAAAAAAGGATTTAAACTATCTAAAAAAGGTGTATTTCTTGGTTTCCCGAACGGCGGAAACGTACGCGATACAATTTTTGCTCGAGAGTATCCGAAAGGCACAACGAAAAAATTTATTGTAGGTGTCGTTGATAGTCCACTTACACGTTGGTGGGTGTATTTGAAAAAAACAGGTGATGTGCAAAAGATTTACCCATTGAATGGAAAAGCATCTTTCTTTGTACTGCATGGGAAAAAGGACGCAGTGGGCAGTGAAAAAATATCTCAGAAGACATCAATGACTTCAGCAAAGCATAATAATAATCTCGGTGAAAATCAGGTGACGTTGAAACTTAATTTAATTGCAAGTAAAGATACAATATCTCCTCCGGGACTTGCCAATTTAATTTACGACGACGGTAGTACGAAAAATAAAATGAACGGCTATACCGTCGGACAAATAGCAAATATTATTGATTCGTTACTCACTTTCCGAGGTCGTCCTCTTGCATCAATGGGCTATGATACAATACTTGCATCTACAGCAGATAGTGTTGCTGCGAGAATTAATCGTGCATTCTATGTTAAAGCAGATACGATAAAAGATACGGTGAGTCTGTTAGCAAACAGTCGCATGCGTATCGGCGGCGGAAAATCAATTTCCGAAGTTTCATATATGAGAGCAAACCCCAATCCCTCTGCAAAGAATGAAATTTCATTTGCATCAGTAGCTCCATCTGAGTTTGAATTATTCCAGAACTATCCGAATCCGTTTAATCCTGCAACAACGATTTCGTTTGCATTGCCAAGCAAATCATTAGTTACAGTAAAAATATATAACGTACTTGGACAAGTTGTGCGCACCGTTCTTTCCAATGAAGAACTTTCTGAAGGAGCGTATGATTACAATTTTGATGCATCAACACTTGCATCAGGCGTGTACTTCATGCGTTTTGAAGCCAATGCGTTCAATGGAAAAAGTTTCACAAATGTGAAGAAGATGATGTTGCTGAAATAATTTTGTAAAAAATTATTTCTGAAAAGCCCTTCTCAATAAAAAGAGAAGGGCTTTTTTATTTTTTATGATGAGGAAAATTTTTTTGTGAATAGAAAAAAAAATAAAAATTTTTTTCATTTTTTTTTTTTGTTGTTGTTAGTGCAAAAAAAATTTTTATATTTCGCCCACAATACAACAAAAAAAACAAAAATATTTTTTTGAAACACACTACTGAACATATTGCACTTGATGTCGCGCTTGTGTATAACGTTAAACACGTTGATAACACGGCGCAATCTTCAAGTGATGACGCAGAGCAGGAACCTCCAAGTCCTGTTGCATACGCGCACACATCTTCCGAAAAAAATATTTTTGCACATAATGATTTGTATGCAGAGTGGGATAGCATCGAAACTATTCACGCAGTAGGAAAAGCAATTGCATCAAAACATAATGTTACACTCATCGAAGCGAATGAAAATGTTTTTGAGCAACTTCGCACTGCAACACCGCAAATCGTTTTTAATGTAACAGAAGGATTGCACGGTGTATCACGCGAAGCGCAAATTCCCGCGATGCTTGATTTCCTGAAGATTCCTTATACTGGTTCCGACCCTCTTACGTTAGCAACGTGTCTTGATAAATCCCGCACAAAAGAAATTCTCTCGTACTATAAAATTCCCACATCCCCTTTTTTCGTAGTTGAAAATTTGCAAGGACTTGAAAACATCTCATCGTCATTTCCGCTTTTTGTAAAACCATTGCACGAAGGTTCGAGTAAGGGAATTTATAATTCATGCATCGTTCGCAATAAAGAAGAATTGCTGTGCGAAGTAAATAAAATTCTTGAGCGCTACAATGAACCGGTTCTTGTGGAAAAATACTTAAGCGGTCGTGAGTTTACGGTTGCATTGTTAGGCAATGGCAGTAATGTTCGTGTGCTGCCGATTGTTGAAATAAAATTTGATTCACTTCCTGCTGATGTCAATCCGATTTATTCCTTTGAAGCAAAGTGGGTGTGGGATACTGCAGAAAATCCTCTTGATATTTTTGAATGTCCTGCAATTATTTCGGATGCACTGAAGAATGAAATAGAAAATATTTGCATAAACGCATTTCGTGTGTTGCGGTGCCGCGATTGGTGCCGCATTGATGTACGATTGGATGAAAATAATATTCCGCACATCATTGAGTTGAATCCTCTTCCGGGTATTCTTCCCAATCCCGAAGATAATTCGTGTTTTCCGAAAGCAGCCCGCGCGGCAGGATTATCGTACAACGAATTGATTTGCACAGTGTTGGAAAATGCTGCAAAGCGCTATGGGTTGGTTGCATAATTCTTTATGAGAGAAAAACCATCCATTGTAATAATTTATAATTTACCCGTCTATGCAAAACTTGCAGGAGAGCCACTTGTTATTTCTGAAGAAGGAAAATTAGAACAGCGCTATGCAGGCGAAAATGAATCAATAGATGTTTCTGAAATTGCCATAGAAGAAGAGTGTGAAATAATTTTCAGTATTTTACAAACACTTGGCTATTCTGTTTCACGATTTGGCACTGATGGAAATATTACATCATTGGTACAATTTTTAGAAAAGGAACAGCCGCAATTAATTTTTAATTTATGCGAAGGAGTCGGGCACGATGCGTCAAAAGAAATGAACATCGCTGCCATTTTCGAACTACTCAATATTCCTTTCACAGGTTCAGGTGCGTTGACATTAGGAACATCATTGCACAAAATGCGCGTGAAAGAAATATTAACCTACCACAACATTCCTACTCCCAAATTCCAACTTTTTCACTTTGCGAATGCGAATGAACAAAACAATTTAAATTTTCCTCTTATTGTGAAACCTTCACGCGAAGATGCAAGTATAGGAATTGAAAATACCTCTATAGTAAAAAACAACGCACAATTGTATAAACGCATACATTACATACACGAAAGATTTTCACAACCCGCATTGGTGGAAGAATTTATTGATGGCAGAGAAATTAATGCTGCAGTTATCGGATATCACAAACCACACGTTCTTCCACTTTCAGAAATTGATATGAGTACATTACCCGAAGGATACCCGCGCATCATTACCTATAATGCAAAGTGGATGAAAGGGACAATTGAATATGAAAGAACAGTGCGTGTATGTCCTGCTCCACTCACAAAAGAAACGGAAGAAAAAATTATGCAGTTAGCATTATCTGCATTTCATCTGCTCGGTTGCAGAGATTATGCGCGTGTTGATTTCAGAGTATCGCATAATAATGAACCGTATATTCTCGAAGTAAATCCAAATCCTGATATATCCGAAGATGCAGGATTTGCAGCATCTGCGCTTGCGGCGGGTTATGCGTATCCGCAATTTATTGAAGCAATAATTCACTCTGCAATGGAAAGGTTGCATTCATAAAGAGAAATATAATTTCTCTTGCACTATGAACATCTCCATTCGCCGTGTTGCACAAAATGACCGCGAACAAATTCGTCTCTTATTAGAAGAAACGGAAATGTTCCGCAGAGATGAAATAGATGTTGCAATGGAACTGATTGATATTGTACTCACACAGCCATTGCAACGTGATTATGAAATATATGTCGCAGTGGATGAGCAGGGAAGTGTTACAGGATATTATTGCATCGGTCCGCGTCCTGTAACGATTGGAACATTTGATTTGTACTGGATTGCAGTGAAAAAAAATATTCAGGCAAAAGGAATCGGCACAATGCTGATGCAACACGCAGAAGATTACATTATGTTGCATCACGGGCGATTATTGATAATTGAAACATCGTCGCAGCAAAAGTATGAAGCAACAAACAGATTTTATCAGCGATGCTGGTATGAGCAGCTCGCACGCATCCGCAATTTTTATACTGTGGATGACGACTTGATTGTTTATGGAAAATATTTCTCACAATAACGAAAGACCCCTTTATGGAACTTTGGCAAGAACTTTTGCGCAAAAGTGTTGACAGTGGAAAAGATTTAGTTGACCGTTTCGGTTTCGATACGAAACTTGCAGAGCGGCTCAATAAACTTTTTCATATACGCATCAATCCGTATTACCTGAGTTTGATTCGCTACCCCGGCGACCCGATTTGGTTACAGTGCATTCCCGATGAAAAAGAATTACTTGAAGATGGTTTTCCCGAAGACCCTCTTAATGAAGACAGAGATTCACCGGTGCAAAGTATTACTCATCGCTATCCCGACCGCGTATTATTTTTGGTAACAAGCCAATGCTCAATGTACTGCCGCTTTTGCACACGCAAGCGCAAAGTGGGTGATTCCACAAAAATCAATATGAAGTTTTTGCAGGATGGCATAGATTATATTGCCGCACATCCCGAAGTACGCGATGTCATTCTTTCCGGCGGCGACCCGTTAATGCTTACAGATTATATGCTTGAAAAAGTTGTGAAAGCATTGCGCGAAATTCCGCACGTCGAAATTATTCGGCTCGGAACAAAAATGCCATGCGTTCTTCCTCAGCGTGTTACAAAAAAATTGTGCAGTATGCTGCGAAAGTATCATCCGATTTATGTGAACACACATTTCAATCATCCGTGGGAATGTACACCGGAAGCAAAGGTTGCGTGTGGAATGCTTGCAGATGCAGGAATTCCTATTGGCAATCAGGCAGTACTTATGAAGGGCGTTAATGACGACCCGGATATTATGCTTGAATTGATGCGTAAACTTCTTGCAATGCGAGTGCGTCCGTACTATATTTATCAGGCGGATATAACAAAAGGAGCAAATCATTTCCGTACGCCGGTTCGTGTTGGATTAGAAATTATGGACAAATTGCGCGGACATACTTCGGGACTTGCTGTTCCGCATTTTGTAATTGATGCGCCGGGTGGCGGTGGAAAAATTCCTCTGCTTCCGCAATATGTCGTCGGCAGAAATGGCGATGATATTATTCTGCGCAATTTCAAGTATGATATTTATACTTATCCCGATGTGCACGAAGATATTCCTGCGCCGGAACTTGAACCGAAAGTATTGCGCAAGCGAACAAAACCCGCGCAAAAATTTCCTGAGCGTGAATTAGAAAAAGTTATTGCGTAATTTTTTCTCCGTTCATTGTGAAAATATAAAAGGTCATTGAAGAAATTCAGTGACCTTTTTTGATTTTAGATTGTAGAAGTTAGATTTTAGATTGGTTTATACAATTTCCTTTGCGTAACTATGCGCTTCCCTTTGCGCACTCTGCGGTAAAGAAGTAGTTGAGTAGATGAGTATGTGAGTAAGTGAGTATTGCAGATTTGGGATGTGGGATTTGAGATTGATTTATTTCTATCCATAAAAAAGAATATGTCATTTTGAGGAGAGCAGCGACGAAGAATCTATTTGAAATAAGATGTGCGATATGCGATGTGGGGATTTTAGAATTTAGATTTTAGAATTTTTTATACATCTTCCTTTGCGTTACTCTGCGCTTCTCTTTGCGGACTCTGCGTTTAAGAAAGATTGTTATGAACCGCAAAGGCACGCAAAGTATTTTACAAAGGTACGAAAAGAGAGCAATGTCTGATGTATGGCATTCCGAAAAGTAGTTGAATAGTTGAGCCGTGAGTATTTTAGATTTTAGAAGTAAGATTTTAGATTTTTTTTAAACACTTCCTTTACGTAACTCTGCGCTATCCTTTGCGTTCTCTGCGTTTAAGAAAGATTGTTATGAACCGCAAAGGCACGCAAAGTATTTCACAAAGGTACGCAAAGGGGAAAATAACTTTATAGATGGCATTTCCAAAATTGGAAATAAAGTGAAATACTCTTTTTAAGCAAATTTTAGTGTTTAAATAATTCACACTATTCAATATTCCTATTCTTAAAAAAAGTGTATTGTCTTTATAACCGTTCATTGTATAGCGAACGGGTTTGTTGTTAGTATAAAATAATTATTGAATTGCGATTTTCAAATCCAAACCTGCTTCATTGGTTGTTGTGCCGGGAATTGATGAGCCCGCTTCGTCCGGTTCTACGCTTGTGTAGCGATAGAAAATTGCCAGCGAAACACGCGAACTCAAAATATATTTTATGCGCGGTTCCATTTGTGTACGAGTGCTTCCGGAACGGGTAACGCCTTCCTGATCGCTTGCAAGCACAGCAATAAGATACTCCTTCTGTGTATTTTTTGCAATGGAAAAATTAAAACTGAAATCAATATCATTTTGCAGTGAAAATCCGAAAAGCGGAATTTCAAAACCTCGCTTTGTGTAGCCGAGTGTCGCAGAAATTTCGCTTGTATATGTTTCATCAATTTTATTACTCGTTACTGCAAGGTCCATATTGGTTGTTGAATTGATACGTGCGGATGTATTGAGATTACCTTTCCATAATTCTATAAAGGTTGCATTAAAACCGATGAGCGGCTGGAATCCATACGAAATGCGCTCGCGGTCAGTTTTTTCAGTTCTATCCTGTTGCATTGTCCATCCGCGTGTAAATGTAGATTGGTATGTGTGTTCAAGACTGAGCGAAGTAAAGATTCCGGTGAAGTAACTAATCTTTTCCAAGCCGCCCCATCGGAAAGAATAATTGACACGCGGAATCAATTCTCCGATAATGTTGCGTAAAAACGGAAACGTTTCCATTCCTTCTTCAAAAGCGCGCGCAATAGCTTCGTTTCTTGATAAGCCATCAGCATTTTCTTCTGCTAACTCGCCAACTTTTTTCAGATAATCTTTTGAAGAGCGGAAGAAAGGAATGGGCAATGTAAGAAATGAACGGTCAACAGTTCCACCCCGACGAAAAACTGAAGACCCGACTACTTTGTTACCATTAAAATCAGTGATGAAGGTTTCATTTTCATTGATTGACCAACCAAGCGACCAATTCAAATCAATGCGCGCTCCTTCCCATAAATTACGGGATGTTTTCATTATCAGTTTATTTTGTTGCTGAAAATCATCTGAAAGGTTTATCGTTGTGGTTATAGTAGAATCTATACCGTTTACTTGAATTGTATCTTTATAACTTGCCGCTCGTCGAGTACCTGGGGAATGGGATAATCCTAACTGATACAATCCTGAAGGACCGTAATCTACACGGTTTCCTGAAAAGAGTTGCGGTCCCCAGAAATTGTGTATTCCCGTTGCATTATTTCCTACAACGCCGCTATTGGAAACTTTATTCCCCTGCGAAAAAGTAATATTGATATTTTCGTAATCAAGAAATGGAGTTTTGATAAAAATATTCAGCAGATTGTTGAGTTTTTCAGAAAAATCTACTGTGGTTTCAGTCGTTGCAGATGTTTCATTTGTGAGCGCAGTTGAATCTTTTATTTCCGGTTTTGGCTCTTCATTTTTTTCTTCAATCTTTTCATCGTTTTCACCTCTTCCTCCGCGTTCCCGCTCTCGTCCTCGTCCGCGTGGTTCGCTTTTTTTCTGTTGCTGGCTGCCTGATTTTGCTGATGTTGCTGTGAACCAGTTATCGGTAAGTTGTTTCAATTTAAAATTGGCTGAAAAATCAATTTGATTACTCCATCCTGCATTTTGTCCACGCTCTCCCTGAAAATTTGTTTGCCATGCATAATCAACTTTATAATTGAGTGAGTAATCGAGATACTTGGGCAAATCAAAAAAGTTCGGCACAATGGGCTTTGTATTTAAAGATATATTTTGAGCATAACGCGCATCATCACCGAAATCAATTAATCTTCCGTTGTGATTGAAAAGTTTTCTGGTCAGTTCGGTTGTTGGCAGTAATTCAAACTTGCGGTGCGGGCGAGTATCTAATGTATCATAGACAAGATGTGTCGGTAGACTTTCAATATTCAACGCATAAGATGTACTGAGATTCATTAATCCGCCATCCGATATTTTCCAGCCAAATCCGATAGAGCGGCTTGCGCGGAAATTACTGGTGAGTGTGGGATTGCTTTTTGCGCGTGGAATATCCGAAACCATATCGCGGCGAGCGTCAAGATTCCACTGAACTCTTCCGGGAGAATAAAACAATTTGTACTCTTTAAAATCGCGTAAGAACGGAATACCGGTGAAAAGAGATTTAAATGGCTGAACAAAACTTTCGGGCAAAGTTAAATCGTAGCCGATTTTTCCTCCCCAACTCCATTCATCGCGTCGGATAGAAATCGTGTTGCGCTCATATCGTTTATTATAATTGACGCCGAAAGAAAGACGATTAATCGTCTGGTCTATATACCACGAGTTTGAAGGGAGAACTAAACGTATATTCGGCATAGCGATAACGTGCGAAACGGAATACGTTTGCGATGCTTCTAAAAGTGAATCACCGTTTAATCCTCGCGCATTGTATTGTTCGACTGCAGAAGTTGCGAGTATATCTGTATTGGGTAAATATCTCGGTTGCTTATTTCTTTCTGCATATTGATAACTTATGGGAAGAGTTGTTCCATTCCAACTTTGCGGCAATAATTTTTCGATACCAACAGAGCCGCTGACATTTAAATCGGTGTTATTCTCGCGATTCCCGAAGCGATTTTCCAGTGAGTGAAAAAACGGGTCGGTTTTTGAATAGGAAAAACTTAACTGTCCCAAATCAGAAAGTTTTAAACTTGTTGTAACGCGATATGCCCATCCCGGCGTATCATCTACGCCGACGAGACGCAATTCATTCACCCACACTTCGCCGCTGATGGTATTATCAATATCCATCGGCATTCGTTGCGGCTGCGGGTTATTCGGTGGATTTATTACACCAATGCCCATATAGCGAATGCTATTCAATGCTGGAAAACCTCGCACGCCATACAATGCACCTTTCGGACCGTTCTTTACGGGTTTGTAAATTACCGTGTATTGTGAAGCAGAATCTCTTCCTTGTTTAATAGAAGAAAGCTCAGAAAAATCAATGGTAATATTATTCTCTTTGGGCCACTGACTTTCCGGAGAATGTGATTGCCCTGCGGGATGAAGCGGAACGCGATATTCATAAAAGTTCGATGTATCGCTGCCGAAGCGAATGAAAATATCTGCATCGTAATTTAAAGAATCTATGTAGCGAAATCCGCGTTCTGTTAGTGGATTATATCGTTCCGCATGGACAAACATTTTCATCTGACTGTAATTAAATAAATCCAATGGACGACCAGCGGGAAAAATACGCATAATCTGATATTTCGTACTATCAAAACGGCTGCGTGCATCAGGCATATCGTTTATGAGCAATGATAACGCCTGTTCATTCAATTGAATATTCTGGTCAGGTTTTGTTTTGTCTTTTTCACGAATAACGCCGGGAGGAATGACATATTCCGGGTTATCTTCGAGATTAACAACAGATGCTTTTAATGTACTATCCTGCCGCAATAATTCTTTCCATTGATTGCCCACAATATTGAAATCTGCAATACGCACGGTAACATCATTACTCGTAGAAAATCCTGTCATATACATACGAATGCTTTGTACATTTTCAAGAATATCTTTGCTCGTCAAGGAACCGGTTTGTTTGTTGAATTCATTTAATGGAATACGAACTTGATACCATCCATCATTTCCTCCGCCAACTACTAAAGGATTGTTTGTAAAAGCATTTACGGTATCAAGCGGAATTTCATACGTGAGATAATTATTGGACTGGTCAAGAAAATTATTATCATTTAAATCTTCTGTATCTGGAAGACGACGACGTAATTTATTATTTTCTAAACCATCAATGCCCGAAAAATCTACTGAACCGGAACCTGTATAATTATAATCATCGCCACTTGGGTCTGCTTCAGAAAGCACCTCTGCATCGTATGGTTGTCGCAATGAATCTCTAATATATGAAGCACTATGCTCCTGCTCATTGGTAATCATATCAATACCAACATCTTCGCCAGGATTTAAAATACCATTTAGCGTATTTCGATAAACAGCAAGGTCTTCAGAATTCAAATTATTATTTGGTAAAACATCTTCTGAAATTTCTCCCAAATCAATTACAAGTTTTCCCGTGAGAGGGTCGTTGTTATTAATTACTTTCATCCATATTTCTATGAATGTCATATTCTGGTCAATTAAATTATTGGAAGAAGAACTGAGAGAACGCATAACACCACCCCAAACATTTTCGGGAGTAGGAGTTATTTCAGGAGTTTTTGTGTAGTTGTACATTCCTCGCTTGCGAGGGAAAAAACGCAAATCCAGAACATTGACATTATTTTCTCCAGCGGCATTATTTCTACGAGGCCAAATACTATCGCTTATAACAGTTCCTTGTGGAGGAGTGTACCACCAAAGTCGTCCGCGAAAGCGTGTAGTACTTGTATCCGGTAATCCCAATTTCTTTGGCGGACTTGCAAGTTGCCACTGTCCGAAACTTGTTCCGAGTGGTATTGTTCGTTGCGCACCTTCAAAATCATCAATGTAGGCAAGCGCTTTATCCTGCTCTCCTTGAATAGTACTTTTTTTTGTATTCGGATTCGGGTCCATATAGGCAACTTCTCCGTTTATTCTCAATTCCGAGTTTTCTCTTGATTGAAATCCGGGAAGCGCATTTAACGCAGTCGTTACAAACGGTGTGGAGATAACAGAAGTTGCGTCAAATCCAATCATTGTATTATTTGTTGGCTCTTCTCCCAACCGTACTTTATCGCTGAGCGTTTCCTGATTGAGATTGAGAAGAGTAGAGCCGAGTAACGTTCCACGGAATGGTTCAAACTCAGCGCGCGCTCCCAGCAATGTTTTGGATGCAAGTTGAAACAAATCATTTTGTTCATACGAAATTTTTAAATCTGCACCCGGTACTAATGCGTCATCTTTGCGAATGATTATTTCTCCGAGAATATAATCTACGGTGTAATCTACTCCTTGTACAAGTGTTGAACCTCCTTGCGTTACTTTTACGCTTCCTTCAACAACATTAAATCCGAGCGGATATTTTGATGTAACCTCTGCGGTGTATTTTCCTCGGATAACATAATCATCACGTTTTGCGTCATCGTTTGCAAACGTTACTGTACTATCATACACGGATTGAAAAACATATTCCCAAATTTTTTCGCTGTCAACCTGCGTTTGGTGTGGAGGCTTATAGAAGTAATTAAAAATTGTTTTTCCGAACGGGTCAAGTGTCGGAAAAATAATTTCACCGCGCGCTTCATTTATAGTAACATTTGGTAAGTAATCGAAATAACCATCAGGTTGAAAAACTTCATCTGCATTTTTTTTATCTAATCCGATAATGGTAAAAAGTTTTTCGTCCTTGCCAAATGGATTGATGCTCTCTTTTTTTTCTGCGCCATCTTCGTAGAAAATTTTTAATTCAAACCCTTCCTTTTTTATTTTTTTTCCGGGAAGTTTGTAAATATTGCGTAGCTGATGTCTCCATGCTGTTGTGTACGAGGGAATGAGGGTTGTTGGGCGAACAAGTTTTAATACGATATTGCCAGAATCAGGAAGCACGAGATTTCCGTATTGTGTTCCATCCTGAATTCTGTATGCTGCTGCAACTGCCTGACCTTGTTGCAGATTTTTTTGCAATGTAATATATCCGGTAGAATTTTGTACAACGTAATCTACGCCACGCTCCAATCGGTAAAACAGCCCGGCAACGGTATCGCCATTATTTGCAGACTGGTTTGACATGCGCAATGCTTCGTATGTCGGGTCGTTGGGTGCGTACGGAGGAATATTGATAACTG
This sequence comes from uncultured Chitinophagales bacterium, assembly GCA_964358705.1. Lineage (GTDB taxonomy): Bacteria > Bacteroidota > Ignavibacteria > UBA10030 > F1-140-MAGs086 > JBBTJF01. The sequence continues at coordinate 27,574 of CAYHPL010000003.1, read as the reverse complement.
CTACAACGGTGCGGTCTCCCGGTTGCTGTTGACTTGTTCTCGTTACCCAAACTTCAATATCAGAAATCTGAATATCTCCGCGCTCAATAACTTGTCCGGATGAGCCATAAAAAGTTTCAAATTGCTTTCTGTAAATTGTATCAAGAAAATAATGGTCTGTTGAATATGAGGGAGCATAAATATCAAAAGCATCTGTGCGCGAACCTCCGCTTACGGAAACTTCTTTAATTTGTCCTTTCTTTTGCGAAGCAAGTGTTAAAAGTTTTACGGGACCAAACTGCATTTGCGCCTTCACGCCAAACAATGCCTGACTACTACCAAAAAATCCCGGCGCTTCCATTGAAACATTTCCTGCTTGTACGCTTTGTACAATTTCATCGTCATAACCGGTGTATTTTAGTTTCAATTGATTTTCATATTCAAATGTTCGCTGCGTATTCCAGTCGGCAAGGATGTTTAATTTATCGCCGATTGTTCCGTTCACATTTACTTGTACTTCCTGATTGAAATTCGGATCCGTATTTGATTGGTCTCGTGCGTTCACAGAAACTTGGTCAGATTTTTGCGTGCGAAATCCCGCGTGAATATCTACTGCGCCTGATACGCGCAAGTTTATTCGCGGAGGACCAAAAATGCTGAAGAGTGGATTTGATGGAACAGGAATATCAATATTCGTAATGGTGCTGAATAAAGAACCAAGCGCGTCTTTTCCTAAATTTTTAAATTGATATGCGTAAATACTGTCTTCCCATAATTTCCGCTGTTCAAACTCAACTCGTTGTTGAATATATTCGTCCAATGTCAGTGAATAGGATGGACGCATTTCTTCGCCGTACCACATTTCATTTACTGCTATAGTGTTTCCTGCGGAATCAAGTTTCACTTCCTTCTGGTATGCGGGATGATTTATTTTTAAAGAAAATCCGGATTGTCGTTTGTGAAACGGACTTGCAAATAGTGACGGATTTTGAAAATTATTCCATTGCGCCATTCGTTCAGTAGAATCAAGTTCAACTACATAGGTGGTATCTTTAAAAAGTCCGAGCGCAATGCTGTCTATTCTCGAAACAGTGGGTATGGTATCTTTGATTTGTGCAATTGGTTCTTTTCCTGTAGAATCAATTTGTTCGGCAATTTCTTTTTCCTCTTCGCCTTCTTTTTGCAATGTTGTGTCTTTTTCATCAAGCGGTTGTTCGGTCAGAACAGTATCTTTTTGCTTGCTTGAATCAATAGCAAGTTGTTTTACAGAATCTTTCTGCGCAATCGCAAACTTATCGCGTTTCTTTTTTTCTCTTTTTCCGGGAAAAGATTTTGGTATGTTGCCTGAAAGTAATGAGTCAAGATGAAACACCGGTTTTTCAAATACATCTTGTTTGCTCTCTGCAAGAGTGTCTTTTTTTTCAGCAGCAACAACAGCCACTGTTTCCTTCTTTTCTTCTGCAACCGGCGGGAGCAAAATTTTTGATGTATCTTTTGTGAGCGATGTATCTATTTGTACGACTGATTTTGTTGTATCAGGCAACAAAATCTTTTCTTCTTTTTTCTCTTTTGGTTTTTCAGGAATTGCTTGTGTTGTTTCTTTTTCTGCAAGAGGAACAGGAAGTTCTTTTTTTATCGTATCTGTAATTGCAGAAGGCGTTTTGAGAGTGGGTGTTTCACTGGATTTTCGCAAAAGCAAAACGGCTGTACCAACAATACCGGCGACAGGGACAATTGCAATCCACGGGTATTGTTTTACAAGCGAGAGGAGGCGGCTAAAAAATTGGCGGAAAAATTCCAAAACGTTCGCGAAACTTCGGGTAACTAACAAAAAATAAGCGACCGCTGAAATGAATTCAACGGCGTTACATACGATGCAGAATTATTATAAATAAATCTACACTATTCAATATATATGTATAAGTTTTAAAAAAGTATCAAAGTTGCGATAATAATTCCGGTTTGTGCATAAAAATGTTGCAAAAATTATTAAAATCCCGCACGAATACAAACTCTTTTTGCAATAAGTTTTTCACAAAGAACAATTAGTGAATTTTTTTAACAGCAGAATGGCAAAAATCGTTTCGTAATTTCATTTTTTTGTTGTGTGTTGAAGGGAATTTTAGTAGGTTTTGCCCCGATTTATGAAGAAACAAACAATTACTGTACCCGCTCAATTTGAAGAAGAGCGCGAAATAGAAAAAACACTGCGTCCGTTATCGTTCAATGATTTTGCAGGACAGGAAAAAATAGTAAAAAGTTTACGTGTATTTATTACCGCCGCAAAGCAGCGTAATGAATCACTTGACCACGTGCTTCTCACCGGTCCGCCCGGTTTAGGAAAAACAACGCTCGCCAATATCATTGCAAATGAATTAGGAAGAAGTATCCGATTGACTTCTGGCCCCGTCCTTGATAAACCAAAAGATTTGGCAGGAATTCTTATGACACTTCAGGAACACGATGTGTTATTTATAGACGAAATTCATCGGCTTAATGCAGTGGTGGAAGAATATTTGTATTCCGCAATGGAAGATTTTCGACTTGATATTGTTGTGGACAGCGGACCCAATGCACGCAGTATTCAGCTTGCTCTTCCGCGATTTACGTTGATAGGTGCAACAACACGCGCTGGACTTCTTTCTTCGCCGCTTCGTTCCCGCTTTGGCATTACCAACAGACTGGATTATTATGATGCAGATTTACTTTATAGAATTATACAACGCTCTGCCAAAATCCTTGATATTGAAATAGACAATAACGGAGGAAAAGAAATCGCGCAACGCTCCCGCGGAACTCCACGAATAGCAAACCGTCTGTTGCGGCGCTGTCGTGATTTTGCAGAAGCAGATGAATCGTTGAAACATCACAAACGAAAAATTACATTTGAAGTTGCACAACATTCTCTGCAAGCGCTGGAAGTTGATGCAAAAGGATTTGACGAAATGGATAAAAGAATTCTTCTCACCATAATTCAAAAATACAATGGCGGACCGGTTGGCGTTGGAACTATTGCTGTTGCCGTTGGCGAAGAAGCAGGAACAATAGAAGAAGTGTACGAGCCATTTTTAATTCAGGAAGGATTTATCAAACGCACATTGCGTGGAAGAGAAGCAACAGATTTGGCATATTATTATTTCGGACTACACCGAAAAAGCACTGCGCAGACAGATTTTTTCAATGAAGAAACCCGTAAGTGATTAATTATTAAAAAATTTTTATAAAAATCTAAAGAAACATTTCTTTCCATCCGATAATAAGTTTTGAAAGGGGAGAAATAATTACATCGGTGAAACATTTTTTATACTAACGAACAATGAAACGATACACAAAATTTGCAACGCTCCACTCGACGCAACTCACACGCGACGATGTGGTGAAACTTTTTGAAATTATCCGAGGCGATAATATGCCAACTATGCAGGAAGAGCACATTGAAATTTCGACACAAGTGGAAGATATGCGCATCAGCAGTGATAGTATTGCAGAATTTATCAGTCATCCTGAACTTCCTGACCGCCTCAATGACCTTGCGTATGAACTGATGATTTGGAATGAGGAAGGGAAAATGAAAAAATTTGTCTTCTTTTCTTTGAACAAAGATGCAGTCTATCTGCGCGTAGATGGCAACGAACCGATTTGGGTGAACGGAAAATTTACCCAAGTAGCCGATTTTCTTGCAACGAAAAGAGCATGGTATTCATCATTAAAGAATACATTTTCTTCGCTTACTCTTTTTGTTCCGATACTAACGCTCGTTGCATTGTGGAATTTTATGCAGCAGGGAAAAGCGATTCAAACGTTTTCTACTGCTTTGTTTCTCGTGTTTTTTCTCGCAGATGTGTATTATTATAGAAAAGGAATTTTATTTCCCACCGTGGATATTGATTTACAGGGTCGCTCCAAAATCTTCGATGGGCAGACAATGTTAGTGCTGATGACTCTTGTAACACTGACGTTAACTTTGCTCGCGTCGCTTTTGCAGATGTAAAGGAAATAAGAACAAGACCGCTTGGTACGAAAGAGTTCACAATAATAATGTGAACTCTTTTTTTATTTTACATCGAAAGAAATAATTCTTTCCACGTATTGTAATCAGGAGGTATCACAATGCTTTGTTTTGTTTTCTGCATTGCCTCGGAAAGTTGGGGCGGGAGTGTGATTTTTTTTTGCAATATTTTTTCTATCGCTTCAGGAAATTTTCCGGGATGTGCAGTGGCTGTAACAATTACTGGATTTTTTTGCGCACATTGTTTTGAATATTTTTTTGCTGCTACGACACCAACAGCAGTATGCGGGTCAAGAATATATTTTGTGTTGTGGTAAGTAATGTAAATTTCCTGCAATGTCTCTGCATCGGAAACTGCATCGCACGAAATTTCTTCCTTCATCTTTTTTATATCGTTTGAAAATAATGTTTGCAGGCGTGAAAAATTACTTGGATTTCCTACATCCATTGCGTTTGAAATTGTCTGCACTGATGTAGCAGGAATAAATTTTCCCGTCGAAAAAAAATTCAGAACAACATCGTTGGCATTTGTTGCTGCAACAAAATGATGAATTGGCGTTCCCATTTTCTTTGCATACACTCCCGCCGTAAGATTGCCGAAATTTCCTGATGGAATGGCAAACACGGGTTCAGCAATATATTCAAAAAAATATTTTCGCATCTGCGCATACCCCCAGACATAGTATGCAATCTGTGGAATAAGCCGTCCGAGGTTGATGGAATTTGCCGTCGTAATTTTTTTCCTCGCCAGGATTTGTTCGTCGTTTAGTGTTTGCTTTACTATGCGCTGGCAATCATCAAATGTTCCTTGTACTTCTATTGCAAAGATATTTTTTCCCAGCGTCGTCATTTGTTGCTCTTGCATAATGCTGATTTTTTTTGAAGGATATAACACAAACACATTGATATTTGGTGCGTTTAAAAAACCATTAGCGACTGCGCTTCCTGTATCGCCTGACGTTGCAACAATAATGGAAAGCGATTGTTTTTCTTGTTGCCAAAAAAATGAAAGCGTTTCTGCCATAAAGCGCGCACCGACATCTTTAAATGCAAGAGTGGGACCGTGAAATAATTCAAGTAAAAAAATATTTTCTTCGAGATGGACGAGCGGAATCGGAAATGAAAATGCGCGATGAATTATTTTTTCAATTTCAATTGGTGGAATTTCATCAATAAATAAATTAGCAATTTCACAACCGATTTCGTGAAGTGAAGATTCGAGCAGATGTTCGATGAAATCTGAAGAGAATGCAGGAATATTCTCGGGTACGTATAAACTACCATCGGGCGCAAGTCCTGAAAATAGCGCTTGCCGAAAAGTTGTGTCGGGTGATTTGCGAAGAATACTTTGAAACTTCATTGTGCAGATAAAATTTTTGCGCCTTCTTTATTGATAAATGAAATGTAACTTTCACTGCGCACGTTTGCGATTGCAAGAAAAGTTTTTTTCATTGCAGTCGCAATTTTTTTTGCTTTTGGAATTGAATCAGTTACTGCGAACATTGATGGACCTGAGCCGGAAAGAGAACACCCGAATGCGCCATTGTGCATAGCGCTTTTTTTTGCTTCATCAAAGGCAGGAATAAGTTGTTTGCGCACAGGTTCAATAATAATATCTTCCGTGCATTTCCCAATCAGTGCAGCATTTCCACTTATCAAACCGTACGTTATTCCACTGATATTCCCCCACTGATGAATTGCTGAACGCAGGGGGATTGTTTTTGGCAAAATTTCACGCGCCATTTTTGTTTCGACAATAACGTGAGGATGGACGACAATCCACACTGCAGATTTTTTAATCGGAAGTTGAATGACATCGAGCGGTGAATAACTTCTGATGAGACATGCGCCTCCCAATAAAGATGGCGCTGCATTATCTGCGTGTGGTGAGCCCGTTGCTTTCCGCTCTCCCTCCACAGCAAAGCGAAGCAGTTCAATTTTTTTAATTGGTTTCGTTAGTAGTGCATTCACTGCAACAACAGATGCGACACTGCTTGCGGCAGAACTTCCGAGTCCCGAACCGATGGGCATTTTTTTGTGCAACATCATTTTGATTCCGAACGAAGGTTTAAATTCTTCAAGCATTAATGCTGCAACATAGAAAGCAAGATTATTTGTTGCTTCGCGAGGAACATCTGCGTTTTTTGTTTTTACGGAAAAAAATAAACCGCGCTCTCTTGTTCTTGTTGCAATAACAATATCGCCTGGCTCGTCAATTGCAATGCCGAGTACATCATATCCTGAACCAAGGTTTGCAATTGTTGCGGGCGCAAAAACTTTAACTTGTTGTATCACAAAAATTTAATAGGGGAGGTAATGAAGTAATTTTAAAATGTCAGAGAAAACGCCCATTGCAGTAACATCTGCACCTGCGCCGGGTCCTTGTACAACTAACGGCGAAAGCAAATACCGTTGCGTAGTAAATGCGACAATATTATCACTGCCCCGCGTAGATGCAAACGGGTGTTCCGGTGGAAATTCGCGCAAGCCTGCGTTGGCATTTGTTCCTTCGAGGATTCCTGCATAGCGAAGAGCGCATCCTTTTTTTTGCGCAACTTCGTATCGCTTCATTATAATTGAATCGAAACGCGCAATGTGCTGAAAGAATTTTTTTGAAAATTTCATTTTGCGCAAAGAACGCGGAACAAGATTTTCAACCTGAATATGTTTTACATCCATTGCATAGCCGATTTGTCGTGCGAGAATTAAAAGTTTTCTTGCAACATCCATCCCGGATAAATCTTCACGCGGGTCGGGTTCTGTGTACGCCATTTCATACGCATTTTTCACCATTGCTGAAAAAGGAATACTGCCATCAAAATGGTTAAATAAATAACTGAGTGTGCCGGAAAAAATTCCCTCTATTTTTAAAATTGTATCGCCGCTTGCAATCAAGTCGTTCAATGTGGAAATGATGGGAAGACCTGCGCCGACATTTGCTTCGTATAAAAAATATTTATGCTCTTGCTGTAATGTTTGCATAAATTCCTTGTAGCGACTCAACGGAAGAACATTTGCTTTTTTGTTCGGCGTAACGATATGCATATTCGCGCGCGCGCAATCGTTGTATATATTCACCACATCCTGACTTGCAGTGCAATCAACGAGCGCAACATTTATAAATTCGAGAGAGGAAAAATATGGTAACAATCCGGACGCGGGAATTTTTTTTGCTGAAGTGTCAAAATCTTTCTTCCAGTTTTTCAACGCGATGCCATCAGGATTATACAATGATTTTGTGCTGTTTGCAATTGCGCAGACACGCACATCGAACCCGCTGTTCAATAAAAATTGCTGTTGTTTTAGTAATTGTTGCAGTAGTGCAGTTCCAATATTGCCGATGCCAAAAATGGCGAGAGATAATTTTTTTCTTTTTTCAAAAAAAGCCTGATGAATAACATTCAGTGCGCGTAACTGCTGCGAAGAATCTACGACGAAAGAAATATTGCGCTCCGATGCTCCCTGCGCAATTGCCGATATATTAATGTTGCTCTGTCCAAGGGAATGAAATACTTTTCCAGCAACACCGGGTGTTCCTTTCATTCCTTCGCCAACAATTGCAACAATGGTTTGCGACGGTTTTACATCAAGTGTTATTTTGTGCTGAAGAAATTCATTGTGAAATTCCTCCTTAATCGCTTTCGTTGCAATGGTAATCAACGTTGATTGAATTGCAAAACAAATTGTATGTTCGGACGATGCCTGAGAAATGAGAATAACATTAACATTGTACGTTGCAAGCGCGTGAAATAATCGTGCGGCAGTTCCCGGAACGCCAACCATACTCAATCCGCGCAAATTCAAAAGTGAAATATCATTGATTGAAGTAATGCCTTTTGCAACATCGCTCCAGCTTTCAGAAGAGCGGGAAATTAATGTTCCCTTTGCAGAAGGATTGTAAGTATTTTTTATAATGATGGGAATATTTTCCGCAATAGCAGGAGCGATGGTAGATGAATGAATTACTTTTGCTCCGAAATAAGAAAGTTCCATCGCTTCTTCATACGACATTGAAGGAAGCACGAAAGCAGAATGAACGCTGCGCGGGTCTGCACTTAATACGCCATCAACATCTGTCCAGATTTCGATTTGCTTTGCTTTCATTGCGCCGCCAATAATTGCGGCGGTGTAATCAGAACCGTTTCTGCCAATCGTTGTCGTTTTCCCTTCTGCACTTGACGCAATAAACCCGGTAACAACGGGAATTATTTTTTTCCCTTTTTCAGAAAATATTTTTTTGAAGTAGAGTTGAATTGCAGGGTTTGTTTTTTCAAACACAACATTCGCTTGAGTATAGTTGCTGTCTGTAATGATGAAATCACGCGCATCAGCAAAGCAGGAAGGTTGTTTCATATTAAAATATGATGCAATCATTTGCGCAGATAATCGTTCACCAAAACTTGCTACGATATCCAATGCGCTCGGCGGCGCGTGTTGCAATAAATTAATACCGTGGAGAATGTTGCTTAATTCTTCGATTAGCGTTGTAAGTGTTGGAGCAAGGGAGTTGTTTTTTTTACCAAATAAAATCGCAGCCGCTTCCAAATGTCGGAAAGCAATTTTATTGAACAACTCTTTATATTCCGCATCATTTTTTTCTGCTCGAAATGCGCATTGCAGTAATTGGTCAGTAATTCCCTGCATTGCAGAAACGACAACAATAACATAATCTTTTTGAGATATGTTGAATACAATATCAGCAACATCACGAATACGTTCTGCATTTGCAACTGATGAGCCGCCGAATTTTATTACACGAAGCGCCATAAATTTTTTCTATAAAATTTTTGCTTAATATACACGTTTACAGAATATTGAGTAATATTGGTGAATGAGTCAGATGGAGAAAGAAATAAATTAAAATAGAGTTTCATTTCATCTGCTCATATAAATTTGTATATTTCTCACGCACAAAAATAGTGATGCGCCCGTAGCTCAATTGGATAGAGCGTTGGCCTCCGGAGCCAAAGGTTTCGGGTTCAAATCCCGACGGGCGTACATAAATAATTAAATTATTTTATAAACGTGTGCAAATTTTATTTCAATATTTTACTTGACAAAGAAAATGAAGTTATGTATATTTGCAACGTCAAATTACTATTGCTGTGTAGAATTTTATACAGTGTAGTGATAGTACAAGTTTTTTTATCAACTAATATTTACTCATTTTATACTTGGAGTTAACAATGCTCAAAAACATTATTTCTCTTTTCTTGCTTGTTTCAGTTGCACTCTCTTCTTCGTTTGCCGCGAAGAAAGGCGCAATAGTTCCGCGTGAGAAAAAGCACGCTGCAATTGAAAATGCAGCAGCTGCCAAAATGGTAGCACAAACTGGTTTGAGAAAATCAAGCCCGAATCAAGGTAGCCCTATGGATATTACCTGGACTTTGATGGATAGCATGGCCAACGTCTATGGAACATCAAGCCCAGCAATTAATCCACTTGTATATGACCCATGGTCAAATTCACTTGCGATGATTCATCGTGGTCATGCAGGGTATTCGTCTTCCAGTGGAACTATGTGGTATGGTTATTCATTGGATGAAGCGGCTACTTGGTCTCGCAGTAGTCAATTAAATGCGGATATTCCTACGTTTGGACGATATCCGAGTTCGACATTTTCAAATCCGACTCACTCAACAAACGCAGGAGATATGATTTATGAATATTCATATCCTCAGCTAAATCCCTCTGCTTTTGGTTATCTTGCTTTTGGTCTAGACCCATTTATGGCGGGCACTCCATTTTCTACAGAATGGGCCGGTCAGAATAATTATAGTTCACAGACGTGGATTGCTCCTTCGGATGACGGACAAACGAATTTATATTTCTTTGCTGAATTAGGAACTGATTCTATCGCATTCTGGAGAACAGTTGACCAAGGCGGCACGTGGACTGAGCATCATATTTTCAGCACAGAAACCGGATTGACTGCGATTTATGATGAAAGAATTCGTTGCGTAGGAAATACTATTCATGTTGAATTACTCTGCCAACATACAAATACAGGTGGAGATGCAGGTCCAATAGTTTCTGCATTAACAAAATCCACGGATAACGGAGAAACGTGGTCTGATATCGAAGTTGTTGATTGGAGAACAATTCCTGCACTGAGTGTTTATGACGATTGGGGAACAAAAGATGGTCGCGTATCGCATGATTTTATCGTAGATGCAAATCATCATGAGCATATGTTTTACTCGTTGCAAGATACTGCTGGCACTGCATGGGATATCGTTGAAGTTTATCGCACAGCAACGGGATGGGATGCAAGTATTATTGCTCCACGTACCGGTTCATTCAAGCCCGGTTTTGCTGCGTTAACACAAAGCGATAATGAAATTGGTGTTGCTATTGATAAAGATGGCGGTTTTATTGCTTTGAAGTGGATTGATGCTCCAGTTGAAGGCGATTCTGTTGATACTGATATTTTTATGCGCTGTAAACGTTTATCCGATAATACATGGACGCCAATTATGAACGTAACACAAACACAAAATCCTGATGGTCGTGAAATGTCAACACATATTGCTCCTTATTTGAAAAAAGATGGTGAAAATCTCACTGCTTATCTTGCAAAATCAGAGCAATTAGCTGCCGTTGTTGATGATTCATTAAATGATACACAGCCATGTGCTATTTGGGCGGGTAAATTTACTTGGATGCACATAGTTGGAGTTGTAGAGCGTGAATCTGGTCTTCCAAGACAACATGCTCTTTATACCAACTATCCTAATCCATTTAATCCGGCAACAAAGATTTCATTTGATATTGCAACACCATCCAATGTCTCTTTGAAAGTTTATGATATTACCGGTCAGGAAGTGGCGACACTTTTGAGTGGTTATCAGCAGGCAGGCAAATTTGAAGTTGCATTTAATGCTTCAGGTCTTTCCAGCGGAGTGTATTTCTATACATTACAAGCAGGTGAATTCTCTGCAACGCAGAAAATGTTATTATCTAAATAATTTATTATAAAACGAGAAGCTCCTTTTTAAAAAAGGGGCTTCTCAAATTTTTTATATCTATTGAGTATTTGTTTACGTTTTTAGAGTCAATGTCCCTCAAGATATTTAAACCACTATTATTGATTTTTGCGCTGTTTCAAATCGCACAAATGGCAGATGCGCAAAATAAGCAATGGGTGAGCAAAAAAGAGCGAGATAAGATAGTTGCAGAAGAAGGAAAGGCAACTATTTCATCGCCAACATCTGACCAAAGAAGTTTTTCGACATCTCCATATTCCGGTGCAGGAACATCTACCGGCGTTTGGGGATTTTTTGATTTTCAGAGCTACGGTGCTCCATGTGAATTTATAGAGGTCAATCCTTCCAATCCTAATCATATTCACACGATGATGACGATTAAGTATGATTCCGGTGACGGAACAACATCGCCATCGCGCCGCGCATCATATTCGTACAGTTCTGACGGCGGCGTGTCTTGGTCTTCTGTAACGAGTGGCTTTCAAACATATCTTCCGAACGATAGCCGCCGCTCTGGTTTTGGTTCATTGCAATTGTTTCCATCTGAAGGACGAGCCGCGATTGTAACACAGGCAAAAACAGTTGCTGTCGGAAGTGCAACTCAAACGATTGCATTTTATGATACCACGGAAGGCGCAAATAGTTTTAACGAATATCCTTTTCCGATTTATTCAGCAGGAACTGACCAACCAATTTGGCCGCATAACATTTTTACAACATCAGGTTATATGGGCGTAATTGCAGGACGTGTGAATGCGCAAACGCTTCATCTTGCTCGCATGGCGCCAAATTATTTTTTTGAAAATTTTTCATCTCCTTTTGCGTTAGGCGATGACAGAAGAAGTATGCTCGTTTCTGGCAATAACGGTCGGGTTGCGCTCATTGTGTACAGCAGTTCTCTTGATGGATTATATTATCTTGAATCCACTGACGAAGGCGGGACGTGGGGTTCTCCGCTTCCAATTTATGAAGTGAATGTTAGTAATGGAGATACACTTGCGGCGCAGTGGACCGGATTTGATGCAATGTACATTGGCACAAATCTCTATGTTGTCTTTGGAATCGGGCAGGCAGTTTTTAACGGTGGAATTTTTAGCGGAATCGCAGTAAATAATAATTCCAAAATAATGCTTTGGAATCGCGAAGACAATGCAAGTACGGTTGTTATTGATAAAGATAGTGTCCCAGGAGTTTTGCTGGATTCTATTCTTGCACCCGCACGCGCTCAATTTAATCATGGATTTGCTTTAAATTTTCCTGCATTAGGTATGAATCCGAATGGGAAAATAATTGTTGCATGCGATTATTTTCAGCAGGGAATTGTAGATACAGGAAACTGGAATTACAGCGATATTCTTCTTACGTCATCAGCGGACACCGGGGCAACTTGGAGCACGGTAATGAATGTAACAAATACACCTGCTCTTGACGAACGCTACGTGGGAATTTCAAAATGGAACCCGAATGGATGGGCATATTTACAGTTTCAGGAAGATACGCAGCCAGGGACATCGTTTCAGGATGACAATCGTCCGGTAACAAGAAATTATCAAAAATTTCTGAAAGCAAGTTTGACTGGTCAAGATGTAATACAGCGCGATAATCTAACACCCGATAAATTTTCACTGTTACAGAATTATCCTAATCCGTTTAATCCGACTACGACAATTTCTTTTTCACTTCCAAAAGCAGGAAGTGTTCAGCTAAAAATAATGAATATTTTAGGTGAGGAACTTACGAGTCTTGTCAACGAAAAGAAAGATGCTGGAAACTATTCAGTTGAATTTAATGCATCGAATTTGCCAAGCGGAGTATATTTTTATATGCTTCGCACCGAAACATTTTCTGAAATAAAGAAAATGGTTTTAATGAAATAATTTTTTTAAAAAGTTTTTAAACCGTGATATTTTTAAATGAGGAACCCTCTATGAATTATAAAAAACTCGTATTGTTTATCTCTTTTGTAACTCTACTTCACTCCTTTGGTTGTGTTGATATTCCCGATAAAGGAATTACTCCACCGGACTATCGCGATCAGGTGAGATTTGTCAATGCATTTTCAGGAATGGACACAATCAGAAGATTTGTTGCAGTTGATTCAACTTTTTTATTGCCTGACAGCTCATTGTTTCGGCGTGTTACTACGTATCAGGACTACGTAACGGATTTCAGTTTACCCACGCAAGTGTGGCTTGATAGTGCAAGTAAAGCAACGTTAAACATAGGTGAAAAAACTTCCTATTTGAATATAGCCGCAGGAAGCCGCCGCCTTGCTTTGAGTATGAATGTGAGCGTTATTGATACAACGTGGCTTATAGATACTATTCAGGTTTCTGCCGGCGTTAAACTTACCGTCGGAAAAGATTCATTGAAATCAGTTTTAGCAACACCGTTTACGATGAATGACTTTACATATTATGAAGCCATTCTTGGATTATCCGTAGATAGAAAAGGTACCGTGTATCTGCATGCAGAAACAGATATTGGCGCTCGTGCTACTTTTTTAACAGAGCGCTATACATTTGAAGCAGAAGCGCCGCGTGATACCGCAAAATTGCGATTAATAAATTCAATTGTAGCAACTTCGTATGATTTGAAGATAGAAAATGCCACAAGTTTTATTGTTCGGTCTATTGCAGCAGATGTAAATTATATGACGCCTGCTGATTTTGCATATCGCAATCTCAGATTACCCGCAGATTCAACGTACACAGTTCGTTTGATTTTGAACGGCAGCGCAACAGTAGTTGATTCGATTACTAATGTTACATTGTCTCCCAGAAACAGATATAGTTTTTTCACTTCACAAACTACAAGTGGAGTGAAACTCAACAGTTTAAATGATTAATTTTTCACGATTGTATTATTTCTAAATAAATGGAGTTCTTCAGTATGAAACGAAATATATTTCTCTTCGCTGCAATACTTTTATTTCCCTCACTGCTATTTGCTCAGGTTACGGGAAAGATAAAAGGAAAAATTACCGATGCAAAAACAAACGAAGCTATCATCGGCGCAAATATTATTATCCTTGGAACGACAATGGGTAATGTAACAAACATTGATGGAGACTACGTTATTCTCAATGTTCCTGCAGGTAATTACACATTAAAGTCAAGTTATATTGGCTATTCGACAACACAGATTTCAAATGTTCAGGTAATGGCAGGAAAGACCGTAGAGCAGAATTTTAAACTTGAAGCAGAAGGTGTGGAAGTAAAGACCGTTGAAATAGTAGGTACTCGCCCTTTGATAGATAAGGACCAGTCAAATACTTCACGCTATGCAACGCAGGAAGAAATAAAAAATCTTCCCACACGCGGCGTTGCAGCAGCAGTTGCACTTGTTCCGGGCGTAAATTTTCAAGATGAACGCGGTGTGCAGCGTTTGTACATTCGCGGTGGTCGTGCAGATGAAGTAGGTTTTTTTGTTGAAGGTGCAAGTGTTCGCAATGTCGTTAGTGGAAATCAAATTACGACAGTCATTCCCGAAGCATTAGAGGAATTTCAAGTACAGTCTGGCGGATTTGGTGCAGAATTCGGTGGTGCAAATTCCGGAATTGTTAGACAAACATTGCGCTCCGGTTCCAATCAATACAAAGGTTCACTGCAAATAGAAACAGATAATTTTACTGACCAAAATAAAGAAGCGCTTGGCACATATTCTTACGGTTACAGTAATATGGTCGGAACTTTTGGTGGTCCGCTTTGGGGTGACCATCTGAAATTTTTTGTTGCAGGTGAAAATTCATTTCAGCGCGATACTGGAGTTGTTTTTTGGGATGGTTTTAATTTAAGTGGATTGGTTGATGATGGTTCTGCAGGTGGTACACTTGGAGACACAATTCCAACTATTTCTTTAAAACCCGGAAATATTCCCGGCGTATTTACTAACAGATATACTGGAAACGGAACAATTACATGGGATTCTTATCCTTTTACAGTTCGTTTTGGCGGAACGTTTACTTGGCAGCAAAATAAAGATAACGGCAGCCCAATACGAAGAGTGTTTAATTCGCGTCGTCCCGGATATACAGATTTAAGTTCAGCACTTGGCAGTGTAAAATTTTCACACTTCTTGGATAAAAATACGTTCTATGAAATAAATGTGAATTACTCCGATTATCGTGAAAAACGTTATGACCCGATTTTTGAAGATGAATATGTAAAATATAATGACAGTTTGGAAAATGTGCGTTACGGAATAACAAATTTTCAGAACTACACACTGAGTTCACCTCAGTACAGTGTTTATGGATATGTTTTTGATTATCCCGGAAGACCTGTATCAGCGTATAGAAAGCAAAAGCAAAGTTATTATGGCGGTTCATTGGATTTTATCAAGCAGATTGGAACAGAGCACGAAATAAAAGTCGGTGCGTCTGTACAATATTACACTGTGAGAAATTACAGTAGCGTCAGTACTCGCGGCGCTTTGAATTTCTTTCGCAATAATCCGGATATAGCGCGAACAGCGGGCGAAGAAAGAGATTTGCAGTTTCGTCGTCAGGCAGGTAATATAAATGCGTATGGGTATGATGTGTATGGCAATGAAATTGATGATGGCGTTGACGGTCCAAAACATCCAATGTTCGCAGGAATTTATGCGCAGGATAAAATTGAATTTGCTGATTTAACAGTAACAGCAGGCGCGCGTGTTGATATTACTGATATGGATGACCGTCGCATTAAAGACCCCAAAAATCCGCTTGTTGATCCGGGAACGTACAATCTATTGCCAGAAGGATTGGAAAAAGTCCCCGCATACGTAACTGTTAGTCCGCGTCTTGGCTTTTCATTTCCTGTTACTGAAAGAACTGTCTTTCATTTACAATATGGAAAATATGTACAGGCGCCGCAATTAAGTGTCATTTATTCCGGTCGAGGACGTTCAGCGCTAATATTTGGCGGTGGAAATTTTGTTAGCGACCCAATCGGTTATGGAATTGAACCACAACGAACTACATCGTATGAAATTGGTTTCAATCAGCAGATTTCTGATTTTGCAAAATTTGATATTACCGGATTTTACAAAGACATTTCCGGACAGATTCAGGTAGATAGAGTTTCGACTTCGGCAACGGCACTCGTATCAGCATATAATGTTTACACGAATGGTGATTTTGCTACAACAAAGGGATTGGAATTTAGTTTAACAGTGAGAAGAACTCATCGTATGCAGACGACAGTAAATTATACACTTTCCGATGCACAGGGAACCGGTTCACTTAATAACTCTGCGATTTCCTCTGTTGAAAATGGGGATGTTCGTCCAACAGTTATTTCTCCTCTTTCTTTTACTCAGGCGCATCGAGGTTCCATCAATCTTGATTATAGGTTTGAAAAAGGAGATGGTGGTCCAATTATGGAGAATTTCGGTGCGAACGTATTATTCACATTTAACAGCGGACACCCTTATACATTATCTACCGGTTCAATTGGTCAACGTGGTCCGAATGAAGGCGGCATACTTGCTGATGATGACCCACGACAACGTTCACCTATAGAATCAATCGGAAATTCAACAACGCCTTGGAACTTTAATTTCGATTTGAAATTGAACAAGACCGTAGATATTATGGGATATAATGTTGATTTCTTTGTTTCGGTGCTTAATTTGCTAAATACAAAAAATGTTGTCAATGTATATTCCAGAACCGGCAGCGCGTATGACGATGGGTATTTAACAAATCCTGATTTGAGCGGATTGACTGTTCGCGCACTCGGTCAGAAATACGTAGAAACGTATGGAAAAATCAGTTTACAGCATCGTTTGCATTATTTTGATAATCAGGGCGGTGATTTATTTAGTTCACCACGCCAGATTCGTTTTGGTATGCGATTGGAATTTTAATTATATAGAACCACAGTTCGGAGTACAACAGTATGAAACAATTCAATAAATATATTTTTCTCGTTTGCATTTCGCTTATTATTTTTTCTTATGCCCTTGATGCAAAGGAAAAAATACAGAGAAATTCAAAAAGTAATCTCGGTCCTATTACTAATGCAACAGGTTCACCTATTGCAACATTGATGAATATCAATAATATTTCAATGTGGGCGCGGCATGATGGTTTTATGGAAAGAAATCCATTTGACAATAATTCTGGTGTTACATTTCCGCGTGGGACAGCCACAGTAATTTACGCAAGCGGTTTAGTCTGGGGCGGTTATGTAAATGATGGCGACCCTCAGCGTTTGCGTGTTGGTGGAGTAACCTATAATGTTGGGCTACAAGGCGGCAGAATTTTACCAGATAAAACTGCAGAACCCCAATCGAATGATGATATTCGTATTTATCGCATCAGAAGAGATTGGTCAACCGCAGATCTGAGACTTGACGCAGCGGAAATAAATACTGTTCCTTTAAATCAAGTAACCGACGCTCAGGTTGCAGCAATTCGTGAACAGTACAAAAAAGATTGGTTGGAATGGCCTGCTTATAAAGGTGCTCCGTTTTATGAATTAAATGGCATTACAGGTTATCAGCCAAGCCCCGATGGATTAGTTGATACGAATGCGGTTCATTTATTTGATGAACCGGGATTTGCTGGTGGTGACCAAGTAGTATGGTTTGTCGCAAACGATTTAGATGCTGGTAAAACAAACGGTCTTTATGGCGCGAAACCAATTGGAATCGAAGAACAAGTTACACTTTGGGCGTATGCAAGAACAGATGCATTAGGAAATGTAATTTTTAAACGTTTTCGTTTTATTTATAAAGGACATCCGAATACGCCAGCGAATGCAACGATTGACAGTATGTATGTTTCGCAATGGTCTGACCCTGATTTAGGTGATTATGGAGATGATTTTGCGGGTTGCGATACAAATCTCAGTTTAGGATATATTTATAATTCAACTTCATCAGATGCAGATTATGCTAATTTTGGTTTAACACCTCCAGCATCTGGGTATGATTTCTTTGCAGGTCCTGCCGTTTCGGGTTTACCTACTGATACTGCTATTATAGATTTGAAAAAAGTCGGCGGTAAGAAAAATCTTCCAATGACTTCCTTTATTTATTTTGCGGCTGGTGGTCTTTATTCAGATCCTACGCTTGGACAGTATGAGGGCACACTTCAGTGGTATAATATGCTTATTGGGCGTCCACCGACTCCAACTGGTCCGCCTCCGCCATCGCCACTCGTAAATCCTATTACAGGACAACCAACTCAATATTGGCTCAGCGGTGACCCAGTTACAAACGCTGGTTGGGTTGATGGAATTCTTGAACCTGCGGGTGATAGAAGATTATGTTTAAATTCCGGACCATTTAATATGGCTCTTGGCGATACACAGGAAATTGTTGTTGCGATGCTTGCTGGTATTTCTTCAGATAGAATTGGCGCTATTCAAGTTTTAAAATTTTATGACCGCTCTGCACAACAAGCGTATAATACATTATTCAATGTACCCAAGGGTCCGGCAACACCGAAAGTGAATTATACTGAGTTGAATAAAGAAATTCTTATGGAATTTGAAACTAATGCGGCATCAGTAAGCGCGATAGAAAATTACATTGAGGCAGGATATAAATTCGAGGGATATAATATTTATCAACTTCCTTCAATTACTCCTGATTTTAAAGCCGCAAAGAGATTAGCAACGTATGATTTAGCAAACGATATCCTCGTCATAAAAGATTTGGGTGTGAATAGTGACGGTGATGTTTTAGAACAAATTGTTGCGCGTGGTTCTGATAATGGTATTCAACGAACATTCCGTGTTACGACTGATGCGTTTGTCAATCGTCCACTCGTAAATGGACGACAATATTATTTTGCTGTCACGGCATATTCCGTTAACTTGGATGGAGTTCCGAGAGTAATAGAAAGCCCGATGCAGGTAACAGTAGTTATACCTCAAGCGCCGAATCCGGGGACGCAGTATGCTTATTCTTATGGCGATACATCAGTACTTGCAAAAAATCACGTTGGCGATACCGATGCAGAAGTACGAGTTGAAATTTTCAATCCTACAATGGCGAATGGAAAAAATTATTATACTGCATTTTCAGTAGGTACAAGTAAAACATGGTCATTAATTGAAGAAAATGCAGGAGGAAATGATACGCTAATAGCTGACGACCCGATTTTATTCAGCGGTGCTACAACGCATCACATGAAAACTTTGGGCTTCAACATTCAGGTGTTTGATGCTCCGAGTAGTGGATTACGGAACGTTGGATTAGCAGATACAAGTGGAAATATTTTGAATGGCAATATTTTTGAAAGAACAGATCCAACAAGAACATTTCGGTTGTATAATGAAGGTGAGACAATTGATGATTTTACAACTATCAGTACAGATTTAGATATTTTTATACAGATACGATTTGGAGATTCAAGTACTGCAAGAGCATTTAATCCAGCCGATACAAGTTCTTATTGGGTAAAAGTTCCATTTAGCGCCTATCAGGTATGGGATTCATCCGGTACAATTGTAAAGAAAAAATTCTTTATCGCATTTTATGATATTGTTCATGATACAATATGGAATACGAACGGAAATTCTTCGATAGATAATTTTTCTGTTTGGGATAAATTTGCAGTGATTAAAACAGCTTATAAAATTCCTTTACCTACTGTAGGATTAAAGGCTTGGTTCTCTGCTGGTTCACAAAAAATAAAAAATATTATACTTGCCGATGTAAAAGGTAATGAAACTCAACCACCTTCCGGTACAATTATTCAATTTAGTCCGAAAAGAAAAATTCACAACGGCGATGTGAAGAAATTTAAAATAAAGAAAGTAGTTAAAGGGGATGTTTCTCTTGCAAAAGAACAAGTCAAGAGTATCAACGTATTTCCAAATCCTTATTACGGAATGAACGTGGATGAACTTGACAGATATTCTCGTTTTGTAACATTCAACCACTTGCCAGAAAAAGCAACCATTCGACTTTTTGATTTGGCAGGAACATTGGTCCGCGTGTTAGAAAAAGATGACCCCGACCAGTTCTTACGCTGGGATTTGACAAACTACAACAATTTACCGGTTGCATCCGGAATTTATCTTGCGCACATTGAAATGAAGGATTTAGGTGAAACAAAAATCCTCAAACTTATGATTGTGCAAGAACAACAGTATTTACAACGTTATTAATCCAGGAGCGAACAATGAAAACAATTACACTTACATCGCTTATTATTTTTATTAGTATTCTCGTCACATCAAACGACATAGTGTTTGCAGGGCGATTCGATAAAGCAGGTACTGCAGGAGCAACGCAATTGCTCATTCCTGTTGGTGCCCGCGACCTTGCACTTGGTGGTTCTTCTATTGCTACAACATCCGGTGTTGATGCAATATTTTGGAATCCTGCCGGGTTACCTCGTTCGGAATACGGTGCAACAGCGCTGTTTTCTCACATGAGTTATCTTGCTGATATCGGCGTTGAGTATGTTGCGATTGCAACGAATGTCGGAGACTTTGGTTCAATTGGATTTAGTTTGAAATCCATTAACATCGGCGAAATAAAAGAAACAACGGAGGAATCCCCCGATGGAACTGGCGCAATTATAACACCTACATTTGTTACCGTTGGTGTAACGTATGCAAAAAATCTTGCAGATAATATTTCTGTTGGAATTACCGGAAATTTAATTTCCGAACAAATGGACAGAGTAAGTCAATCGGGAATTGCTTTTAATGCTGGTGTTCAGTATCATGGTCTTGCGAATGTTCCAGGACTGAGTCTTGGTATCGCCGTAAAAAATATCGGACCACAGTTAAAATACGGTGGACCTGGATTACTCCGTCCGGGCTCTTTAACAAATGAAAATCGCGGACCATCATTGTACTCAGTGAATGCCGCCGGATTTGAACTGCCATCAACTATTGAAATGGGTCTTTCTTATTATTCAAAATTTTCTGACCAGAACAGTCTTACCGTAAGTTCTACGTTTCAGAATAATAACTTTTTTGCAGACGAATATAAGTTAGGCGCAGAATATAATTTTGAAAATACGCTTTGGTTGCGCGGCGGTTATGATCTTTCACAGGATGGGACGCTTGGTTCTCTTCCTTCGAATGATAAAACTGCGTATATCTATGGACCGACATTTGGTTTCGGCGTCAATCAGGAACTTGGTGAAATGAACGTTTCTTTGGATTACGCATATCGCTCGGTAGAATTTTTTGATGCAAACCACATGTTTACTGTACGATTAGGATTCTAATATTATTTATATGATTAAAAAGGAACTTTGTTTTTGAGCAAAGTTCCTTTTTCTTTTTAGAAAAAAATGACGATAATTTTTTCACTTTGCGTTCTCCTTTTTCCGGTGTTTGGCAATTTTATTGATGCGAGCGCTATTTCCATTGACCAGAGTGGAAACATTTTTATTCTTGATAAAGGAGCACATTCGTTTTACAAATATTCTGCAAAGGGCGATTCCTTGTTTGCATTTGGCGGAAAAGGATGGAATACAACGCAACTGGATTTGCCAAATGATATTTGGGCAAAAAACGGTCTCGATATTTTCATTGCAGATTATAATAATCATCGTATAGAAAGATTTAATCGCAAATTGAATTATCTCGCAACGCTTTTTACGCGAGACGATGAATCATCACTTGCACGTTTCGGTTATCCGGTTTCTGTTGCTCTAAATTCACGCGGTGATTTATTTGTTGCAGACGGAGAAAATAAACGTATTATTCGCTTTTCTAATTTTGAGCAGGCAAAACAATCCATCGGCGGGTTTGATGCAGGAAAAGGAAAAATCCGCGCTCCCCTTCAAATCGAAATTGATAGTCTCGATAGATTGTACGTTCTCGAAAAAAACAGAATTGTATCGTTTGATTCATTTGGAAATTTTCTGAGTATAATTGGAGATGGGCAAATTCATTCTGCAACCGGGTTTACAATTTTCGGCGATGATATTCTTGTTGCGCACAATGGGAATCTTTCATTATTTACTCTTGATGGAAATTTTGAAGGAGAAAAAACTTTTCAGGATTTTTTTCCAAAAATGGATGCCCAAAAAATAGTTGACATTGCCGCAACGAATGGTGTACTGTTTTTCCTATCGTCAAAATCGGTATTTATATGTGAACAAAAATAATTTTTTCATACAGTTTGCTCTTTAACAGAAAAAACGTAATTTTGCCCACCAAATTTTTTAATTAATTAACATTTGAGGAAAATTCACTATGGCTGGAAAAAGTCTAAACAAAGTTACTCTCATCGGACATCTCGGTGGGGACCCTGAAAACAAATTCACAAAAAGTGGCTTGCAGGTTGCTACATTTTCTGTTGCAACAAGCGAAAAATGGAAGGATGCTGAAAATAACTGGCAGGAGCGAACCGAATGGCATCGTATAGTAGCATGGACAAAACTTGCAGAAATCTGTGCGCAATATTTAAAGAAAGGTTCGAAAATTTATCTTGAAGGTCGTTTACAAACCAGTAACTGGGATGATAATAATGGCGTGAAACATTACAAGACGGAAATTGTAATGAATGATATGATTATGCTTGATGGAAGAAGAAGCGATGATGCCTCCGCACCACAAGAATCATATTCTACCAACTCTCCTTCTGTTGAACCACCACCACCTGATAATGATTTACCATTTTAATCAATAATCTAAAAACCCGTATGAAGCACATACGGGTTTTTTATTTTATTCTCTTTGATGAAATGAACATTTGAATTATATTTGAGCCGCAATTTTTTTGCTCTCTACATATTTTATGTTGTTGGTGTCCGCATTGTGCGGATGAAAAGGGAATTTCGTGCAAATCGAAAACTGCCCCGCAACTGTAAATCCATTACACGCTTCTGAAGATTGAAACCACTGTCCTGCATTTTGGATGGGAAGGTATCAGAAGTTGGATAAGTCAGGAGACCTGCCAGCAATTATTTCAACATCCTTCGCGGGAACGGGATGATGGCGTGCAGTCGTGTATGATTATATATCGCTCCATTCTTCTCGTAAGGATGGGGCAATTTATTTTTATACAGTGAATTTTTTAAATTTTTTAGTAACAGTAATTTTGTTTGCAAATGCAAATGCACGCATGCAAACAGATACAGTAAAATCGTATGAACTCAGCGATGTAGTCATTTCTGCTTCGCGTGAAGAAGTACTGGTATGCGAATCCCCTGTTGCTGTTTCGCTCATCAATCGCGAAGTGATAAATGCGCAATCAGGCAATACACTTTCGACAGCGATTTCCGGAAACAGCGGGCTTTTCATAAAATCATACGGTGGTAATCGCGCAGTGGAAACTATTTCTTTGCGTGGGATGGCGGCGGAGCATACCGTTGTTTTCATTGATGGAATTCGCACATCTAATTTTCAGAATGGATTGACTGATTTAGGAATTTCTGCATTAGCAAACATTGAGCGCATAGAAATTTCAAGAGGCGGAAATTCCTCTTTATATGGTGCAGACGCTGTCGGTGGAGTTATCAATATTATTACTACAGAGCCAGCGGAACTATGGAAAACGCGCATCAATGGCAGCATCGGCGCGAATGGTTTTTCTGCAATGGAATTTTCTGGCAGCGGAAAATTATCTTCTTCCCTTTCATTTGATGGCAACGGGAGAAGAGAGTATGCGAAAAATGATTTCGCATTTTATTTTGATGATGGAAATAACAATACGTTGTTGCGGCGAATGAATGCAGATTTTTCCTTTACAAATGTCTCTGCAAAAATTCTCTGGAAAAGTGATAACTATTTTTCATCATTTGTTTCGCTCAACGGAACATCAGCAAAGCGTGGTAGTCCCGGCGCTGTTACAACAGCACATCAAACAGGAAAAGCGCGATTGAATGATGACAGTTTTCGCGCAATGTATCACTCGCAATGGAGTAGTGATTCATTGCTGCAGTTGCATTTGAGCGCATCTTTCAACTACGGAAATGAAACGTACAGCGACCCGAATATTATTTTGAATAATGCATCGCTGCATACTACATTCATAAACAGAATGATTACGCTTTCGCCTGAAATCCGTACAATAATTTCATCAGCATATTCCACTGTGCTCGGCGGCGAATTTGTGTTGGGAAATATTGCAAGCAATGCTGTTAAAAAATCAGAGCGAAAGCAAATCAGTTTTTACACTTCGCAGGAAATTCATTTTAGTTCGCTCAGCAATGCAGTTATATTTCCGTCGTTGCGGTATGATTGGTTTTCTGATGTCGGTGATGCGGTAAGTCCTAAAATAGGAATGAACGTTGCAATTTTTTCGTTACCCAACATTCATTTTCGCTCTTCATTTGGAAAATCATTTCGCATTCCATCCTTCAATGATTTGTATTGGAATGATGGAGGAAATCCTGCGTTGCGTCCGGAACACTCCGTCAGTTTTGATTTTGGTATTATCGCAGAACAAAATTTTTTCGGAAAATTTTCTTTTGAAACAAATTTTTTCTCCATTTCAACAAAAGACAGAATTTTGTGGATGCCGCAAAGCGGAGCAATCTGGTCGCCGCGCAATATCGGAAAAGTACAATCCGATGGTGTGGAATTAGAAATGAAATGGAGTTCTTCCGCGCTTCCGCTACAGTTCACTTCAAATATGACGTGGAATGACGTGAAAAAAAAGAACGAAGATTTTCCCAATGACCCGACGTATAATAAAAACCTGATATATCTTCCAATGCAAACATTCAACTTCACGGCAATCTATTCGCCAGCGCAATGGAGTTTTTTTCTGCAATATATGTGGAACAGTTTTCGTTACACGACCGCTTTTAACGATAAATTTTTACCGCATTATGATGTGGTGAATTTTGCAACGACATATCGCACGGACTACGAACATATTTCTCCGTTTTATAAATTGGAAATAACCAATTGCTTCAACACATCGTATCAGGTAATTACTTCATATCCAATGCCATTGCGAGAATATCGTTTGTCATTCGGAATAGAATGGAAATGATTTTTTATTTACACACTTTTATAAATCCACTGCACAAATCTATGTTAAAAAATTTCCCGCTCTCTGTTGTATTTTTTCTCCTTCTTTTTTCTGCCTGCAAAAAAGACCCGACATCGCCTGATAATACTCCGCAAACGCCTTCTGCAACAGGAGTATATATTCTCAATGAAGGAAATTTCGGACAGAATAATTCTTCACTTTCGTACTATGATATTAAAAACAAAACCGTTGCGAATGATGTTTTCAGCACTGTCAATAGCAGACCGCTTGGAGATATTGCCAACGCAATGGTCATCAGAAATAACACAGGATACATTGTCGTAAATAATTCAGATAAAATTGAAATTATAGATACACGCAATCATCAGAGTCTTGGTACAATCAATGCCGGCGCGGGAAAAAATCCACGACGACTTGCATTTATCAATGATTCACTCGTTCTTGTGTCGAATTTTTATGACTCTTCAGTATCACTAATAAATGTGTTGCAAAAAACAATTGTGCAAAGAATCCCTGTAGGATTGAATCCCGATGGCATTGCTGTAAAAAACAATCGTGCATATATTGCAAATTCAGGATTGGGATATGGCAATACGATGAGTATAATAAATCTTGCGACGATGATGACGGCGCAGACGTTTCATATCGGCGATAATCCCGTTCTTGTTCAAACGGACAGCGATGGCGAAGTATATATTCTTTGCGCCGGGTTTGATAATGATTTAAGTGATACGCCGGGAAAAATTTATGTGTATCGTCCTGCAACAGAAAGCGTTGTTGATTCCATTTTCATTGGCGGACACCCTTTTGCGATGTGTATTTCGCAAAGCGGAATCGGCTATGTTGTGAGTGAACAAAAAATTGTTAAACTCAACACGACCACCAACACTTCAATCGGAAAATTTATTGACGGAACATTTTATAATGTTGGTGTTGATGAAACAACCGGAGAAGTGTATTGTACTGATGCCAAGAATTTCAGTGCGCCCGGTGAAGTCAGTATTTATTCTTCAACTACGCAATTCAAAAAGAAATTTACTGTTGGAATAATTCCCGGCGCTATGGCATTTAAATAATGGAAATGAAATTCTATTACTTTTAATACTGAAAGCCGAAATGTGCCAATGCATTTCGGCTTTTTAGTTGAGCCGATTTTTCGGATATTTTCGCCGTATTTTTTTACAAAACAAAAATTAATTTATGTGTGGAATTATCGGTTACATCGGTCCCAAAAATGCGCTTCCAATATTGCTCGAAGGATTGCGCCGCCTCGAATATCGCGGATATGATTCTGCAGGTGTTGCAACAATCAGTAAAGAAAAACTTACGATAACAAAACGTTCGGGAAAAGTCGCTGATTTGGTTGCTTTGATTGAAGGCAGTGAAAAAATGTCGCATCTTGGCATCGGACACACGCGCTGGGCAACACACGGCGAACCAAATGATACCAACGCACATCCGCACTGGGATTGCAACAAAGAAATTGCAATTATTCACAATGGCATTGTCGAAAACTACCTTGCCATCAAGACAAATCTCCTGCGCAAAGGACACAAGTTTCATACCGAAACAGATACAGAAATCCTCGCGCATCTTATCGAAGAAATCTACAAAGTTACGCACAATCTGTTTCGCGCAGTTCGCTTGGCATTGCTCGAAGTAGAAGGCGCGTACGGCATTGCAGTTATTTCCACGAAAGAGCCGGATAAAATAATTGTCGCACGAAAAGGAAGTCCGTTAGTTATCGGCGTTGGGGAAAATGAAAGCATTATTGCATCCGATGCGGCAGCAATTATTGACCACACGCGCAATGTTGTCTATCTCGAAGATGGCGAAGTAGCAGAAGTGTGTCAGAGAAGTTTTACCACAAAGAGCATTGTGCGCGATGAAGAGATTGATAAAGAAATAGAGCAGATAACATTCGATTTGGAAGAAATAGAAAAAGGCGGCTACGAACATTTTATGCTGAAAGAAATTCACGAGCAACCGGAAACCATTCGCAATGCAATGCGCGGACGATTGCTGGAAAATGATGGCACTGCAAAACTTGGCGGATTGGAAAATGTAGTGAATAAAATTGTGAACGCGCGCCGCATTATTTTTATCGCGTGCGGAACGTCGTGGCATGCAGGACTTATCGGAGAATATATGCTCGAACAGTATGCACAAATTCCTGTCGAAGTAGAATATGCTTCGGAGTTTCGCTACCGCAATCCGATTATTTATAAAGATGATGTCGTATTTGTCATAAGTCAGAGCGGAGAAACTGCAGATACCGCCGCCGCAATGAAAGAAGCAAAAGAGCGCGGCGCAACGGTTCTCGGCATTTGTAACGTTGTGGGAAGCACTATTGCACGCGCTACGGAAGCGGGAGTATTTATTCACGCGGGACCGGAAATCGGAGTTGCATCCACGAAAGCATTTACATCGCAACTTGTCGTGCTTGCGCTGATAACGCTGATGGTGGGAAGAAAGCGCAAAACAATTACCCGCGAAGAAGGAAAAAAAATTGTGCAGGAACTCAAAACTCTTCCGGAAAAAGTCGCTGAGATTTTTGAAACCATAGATAAACAAGTGCGCTATATTGCCGCAGAATTTTCGGACTGTGCAAATTTTCTGTATCTCGGACGCGGTTACAATTTTCCCGTCGCGCTCGAAGGCGCTTTGAAACTCAAAGAAATTTCATACA
>CAYHPL010000002.1:152094-277047 GCA_964358705.1 uncultured Chitinophagales bacterium | reverse complement strand
TGTTATTGCAGGCAATGCAGGAGGAGATTTAACAGGAACATTTCCCAATCCAACAATAAAAGATAACGTCATCACTTCCCAAAAAATTGTTGACGGAACAATTTCATTTTTTGATTTAGCCCAAAACAATGCTTCCGAAGGACAAATTATAAGATGGGATGGAATTCAGTGGACTGCCGATTATGATGAAAATGGCAATGGATTATTTTTACCATTGAATGGAGGAACAATGTTAGGAGCAATCAATGGTGGAAGTAATACTTCTATTACAATGGGAAAAGCAAATTTCGGAAACGGAAATGCAAACACCGGTATATTCGCAAACGTCGCAGGAATGAATAACAAAGCGCGCGGTAATTATTCATCCATTGGTGGAGGCGGAGGAATTACTCTTCTTGATTCTAATTCTGCACTCGGGCATTATTCATTTATTGGTGGCGGCTCACGAAATATTGCAGCACAAATTCAATCAACGGTCGCTGGCGGTTATAGCAATAAATCATTGCAGGATTTTTCATTTGTCGGTGGCGGAAATATGAATAGCGCTTTTTCCGTTGGTTCTTCTGTTGTTGGTGGAATTACTAATTATGCATACGGATACAGTTCATTCATCGGCGGCGGAGTAAACAATTTTGCACGTGGGCAAAATTCAGTTGTCGTAGGCGGAGGCGGAGCATTGATAGATTCTAATTCAGCGCTTGGCGATTTTACATTTATCGGAAGCGGGAAAAGGAATTTTGCGAATGCAACTTACTCAACAATCGTTGGAGGGACAGGAAATCTTGTTTCTGGACAAAGCGGCACTGTCGGAGGTGGAAATGATAATTTAGTTTCCGGACAATCTGGCACCGTTGCAGGCGGGAATGGAAATACGGCAATTGGAACGTATAGTACAATTGGAGGAGGAGTTGCAAATTCCACAACAACAAACCAGGCAACTATCGGAGGTGGAAAAAATAATACAGCCGGAGGAACATCTTCTACAGTCAGTGGAGGAGAAAATAATAACGTCAATAATCAATATGCAACAGTATCAGGAGGGCAATCAAATTCTGCAAGCGGTGATTGGGCTACAATATCCGGAGGGAAAACAAATGTTGCAGATGGACAATATGGCGTAGTCAGTGGAGGGCAATTAAATACATCAAATGGAATTTCGTCGTTCATAGGAGGTGGTGCAAATAATTCCTCAATCGGAGCATTTTCGGTGGTTGTTGGCGGAGGAGGAAGTCAGCCAAACGAAAAAAATACTGCATCGGGAAATTATTCTTTTGTTGGAGGAGGAACAAATAACAGAACACGAGGAAGTTATGCAGTAATTGTTGGTGGGGGTGGTGCTGCAGCAGATTCTAATTCTGCTATTGGAAATTTTTCATTTATTGGCTCAGGAGCGGCAAATATTATCAATGCAAATTATTCTTCTGCGATTGGTGGATATAAAAATATTCTAAATAGTAGCTATGGAATTATTGCTGGCGGCACTTACAATACCATCAACAATAATATTTTGGGAACAATCTCCGGTGGAGGATACAATTCTGTTTCCGGAGATAATAGTACAATCGGAGGTGGTGCATATAATGCTATCAATGGAATAAGTTCAATAATTGCTGGTGGAGCAAATAATCATATTCGAGGACAATATTCTGTTATTGGTGGAGGCGGTGGTATAAATGCAACGGACTCAAATTCCATTAGCAGTGATTTATCATTTATCGGTTCCGGTAATAATAATAAAATAAGTGGTGCGCTCTCTTCAATTTCAGGAGGGCAATTTAACAATGTGTTAAGTCAGTATTCTTCTGTGAATAGCGGAATGTACAATGTAGTTTCTGCAAATTATTCCTTTATTGGTGGAGGTGCGTCAAATACAATTGCCGGACTGTATGCAGTCGTTGGAGGCGGTTCATCAAATTCATCATCAGGAAATTATGCCGTCGCCCCGGGTGGAAAATTAAATTTTGCGTTTGGTGAATATTCTTTCGCCGCAGGTCGTCGTGCAAAAGCAAATCACAACGGAACATTTGTGTGGGCAGACGCGACTGATGCGGATTTTGTTTCATCCGCAGCAAATCAATTTAATGTGCGTGCAACCGGAGGTGTAAAAATTTATACGAGCGGCGATATGGAATCTGGAGTTGCAGTGAATCCCGGCAGCGGAACGTGGACAAGTATTTCTGACAGCAATGCAAAAAAGAATATTCGCATTGTGAAAACTGATGAAATTTTAGAAAAAGTTTCATCATTGTCAATCAAACAGTGGAGTTACAAAACACAAAATGATAGTATTGAACACATTGGTCCGATGGCGCAGGATTTTTATAGCACATTTCATATTGGTGATGACGATAAAACAATTTCTGTTATTGACCCTGCAGGTGTTTCGCTTGCAGCAATTCAGGAACTGCATAAGCAAAATAAAAAACTCATTCAGCAAAATGAACAGTTGAATAATCGTCTCACACAATTAGAGCAGCAAATGAAACTTATTCTTGAAGGAACTAAGTGATTTCTTTTTTTTGAAAAAGATATTTGTGAAATGAATCGGACAGCAACCATTTTATTTAATTGTGGTACACACACAGTAATTTTGTCGTGTTTGGCAATTCTATTTTTTCAAACTTCACTGTTTTCTCAAATTGCAGTTGAACATGCTGTGAGTGGGAGTGGAGGCAGTTATATTATTTCGCCATCAAAAATAATAATAACAACAATCGGACAGCCGAATGCAGGGATGAATTCAAATGCAACAATAAAAAACCATACCGGATTTATGCATTTACTTGCTGCAAAAATAAGCGCGAGTATCAGTGGAATTATTTTCTTTGATAAAAACGGCAACGAGATACACGACAGCAGTGAGAGCGCATTATCAAACTGGAAAGTTATTTTAGGCGGAAATAAAAATGAAACAACTTACACAAATGAAAGCGGACAATTTACATTCAGGCATTTATCCGAAGGAAATTATTCTGTAACACAAGTCTATCCTGATGGTTGGTTGCAAACATATCCTGTTTTCCAGCATTATACTATTCCGGTTTCAACAGGGAAAAAAATATCAGATATTACTTTCGGAAATATTTCATTCGGAACAATTGCAGGAAGCGTCTATGAAGATTTTAACAGCAATAATATCGTTGATTCAAATGATGTTGGAATTGCTGAAAGAACTGTTCATCTGAACGGAGACAATTTTCATCGCGAAACAATTACCGATAATAGCGGAAGTTATTCCTTTCTCAATGTTCCTGCTGGAGAATATGTACTCAGTGAAATACTCCCGAGCGAATGGACGCAAACATTTCCACTTTCCCCTTTTACTTTTTCTGTTACGATGTTTCCTCAATCAATAATTCTGAATAATAATTTTTTCAATTTTAGAAATGGAATAATTTCAGGAATAGTATGGAAGGATAATAATAACAATGGGATTCGTGATACGATTGATAAAGGAATATCCGAATACACTGTTCTTTTAAGAAAGGATAACACCGTTGTTGATTCTGTTTCAACAAATGCAGAAGGAAAATATTTATTTACAGTTACTCAAAGTAGCGCGTATCACATTCAAACAGCTGAACGAAGCGGATGGATACAAACTTCACCGATAGATTCGCAAAACACACTGAACCTGTATTCAGGAAATGAATTTGCCAATATTGATTTGAGTGTTATTGAATTAAATTCACTTTCCGGTAAAGTATTTAATGACGTGAATGTAAATGCAATTTGCGATAGCAATGAAAGCGGAATTGCAAATTGGCAATTATATCTTTCTTCACATACTATTGTGTTGGATTCAATTATGACCGATGAGAGCGGTAAATTTTTGTTTGCAAACATCTCTTCGGGAACATATTTCATAACACAAAAAAAACCTTCCGGTTGGAAAAAAACCTTACCGATGAATGAAAATTATACGACACAAGTTACATACGGAGAGTATTTGACAAATTTTTATTTCGGAAATTACAGAACAAATTCGCTGGCAATACAGAAGGCGCGTGATGAAGATGGCAATATTGAAACAGAAAGCGACAGAACTTTTATTCCGTGGGAATTATCTGTTTCATTTAATGATACAATAATTCATTCTCAGCAGGATTCATTGCTTTTTATTGATAATTTATCTCCCGGCATTTATACTATCGCGCAAAGTGAATCATTGTATTGGAAACAATTAGGCGTCATCGTCAATGGCGAGAGATTAAGTGATACCGTTTCCAAATCTATTTCGCTGTATCTTTCCGACGGAGAATATTTTTCGATAATTTTTATAGACCGCTTTGCACCTGACCAAACTAAATACAGAACAATTGCTGCGGATACACTTCTTTCACAAAACGCGATTAAATTAAAACGAAAAAAAGGTAAGCCGATTCCACTTGCTACAATCGGAAATATTCGCGACACACTGGTAAGAGCGCAGGGTGGATTATCTTTGGGAATTGTGCAGGCGAAAAATAGCCCCGATGCAAAAAAAGTAGCATGGATTTACTGGAAGACGGGAAAACAAATGGGGAAATTTTATACATCTGCTCATACAGGAAAATCGTATGGACTTGATACATTGAGAATTCCCGGAGAAAAAAAGCGCGCATTGAAAAAAGCAATGAAACCTTCGCGAAAATCCTACAATAATCCGCTTGCAGAACAGATGGGCGCATTCCGTCTCAATATGGAAGCAGCAAACAGAGGAGTTTTTCAATCATCGCCGCAAGGATTCGATGTACAGGATTTAATTTTTATAGAAAAAGAAAATCCGTTTTATGGAATGACATTGCACGATATTGCGCACCGTGTTGATAGTATTCTTACATACTGGAATATTTTTAAAGATTCGCTTACATTGCATCATCCGCAATACGATGCAATTACCGCTGTTCTTAAAAAAATCAACAAAGCATTTTCATCACCGATTGATGGAGATGATATTCTCGATACATCGTATTCTCTGTTGATAATCCGAGGCGAAATTCCTATTGCTGAAGTTCCGTTTCTTCAAAGAGATGTGAATAAACCAGCAGTGAATTTTGCACAAGTACGAGAACAATATTTTCCTGATAAATTTGCATTGCATCAAAATTATCCGAATCCCTTCAATCCCGCAACAACAATCAGGTTTTTTCTCAGCGAACCACAATTAGTTTCTTTAAAAATTTATAACATTATCGGACAGGAAATTGCAACGTTGATTAGCAATACGTGGATAGAAGATGAAATGAATGAAGTGGAATTTGATGCTACACAATTTTCAAGCGGAGTATATTTTTATCGTTTATCAATGCAGAGTGAAATGAATGAGCAATGCAGTGTTGTAAAAAAAATGTTACTTGTAAAATAAAAAAGCCACTCTTGTTAGTGGCTTTTTCACTTCCATTAAACATCTCCCAATGGCGGGCGAAGAATAATTTCTTCACAAACTAAATCTGAAGGGGAACGATATGCTTGCAATACAGATTCCGCAACAGAGCGCGGAGACATCATTCGATGGGAATATTTTTCTTTGCTTTTTTCATTCCACATTGCAGTAGCCGTTGCACCCGGAAATACATTGATGACACGAATATGATGTTCGCGCACTTCTTCACGTAAAACTTCTGCAAGCATCATTCCTCCCGCTTTTGAAGCTGCATACACACCGGATTTTACAAATGCTTTTTTTGCTGCGACGGAGAGAATATTAAAAATAAATCCGCTGTTTTTTTTTTTCATCGAAGGTAGCACTGATTTGATGCAAATAAACATCGCGCGTAAATTAACATTTATAATGGTATCAAATACTTTCTCTGTTGTTGATTCAATTGTTTTAAATGCAGTAACGCCGGCATTATTTATCAAAACATCTACATCTCCAAAGTTGTGATGAATTTTATTGTATGTACGGACAATAGATTTCGTATCTATAACATCACAGGGAAATGATTGGGCTATTCCACCAAGTTGTAAAATTTCTTTTTCAACTTTCAGTAATTCTTTTTCAGAACGTGATGACAGCGCAACCTTACATCCGATTGATGCAAACTGCATAGCAATTTCTTTTCCTATTCCGCGACTTGCTCCAGTTATCCACACGACTGGACGAAATGCAAAAATTTCATCCTTCTGAGATTTTTGGCTCATTATATAACTATGATAATTTGCTGCTTATGAGTTTCAAAAATTCATTTCGCGTGCGTTCATCATCCATAAACACACCAAGCATGGAACTTGTGGTCGCAACGGAATTTTGTTTTTCAACACCGCGCATCATCATACACAAATGGCGCGCTTCAATCACCACTCCGACTCCTTCCGGTTGTAATGCATTGAATATCGTTTCAGCAATTTGCTGCGTTAATCTCTCTTGCACTTGTA
Source organism: uncultured Chitinophagales bacterium (assembly GCA_964358705.1). Lineage (GTDB taxonomy): Bacteria > Bacteroidota > Ignavibacteria > UBA10030 > F1-140-MAGs086 > JBBTJF01. Next base: position 270,687 of record CAYHPL010000002.1, on the reverse strand, counting down.
ATCGTCGGGAAAATACTTCAACGATACGTGGAATTTTACTCAAGCCAACTATTTTACCGTTGGGAATGTATGCGATATGCGCTTTTCCATAAAAAGGAAGTAAATGATGCTCGCACAAACTGAAGAAATCAATGTCCTTCACAATCACCATCTCGCTATATTTTTCATTGAAGATGGCATCATTCAACACTTTTGCAATATCCTGCTGATATCCGCTTGTAAGAAACTGCAATGATTTTGCAACACGATGAGGAGTGCGCTCCAATCCCTCACGATGCGCGTCTTCTCCAACGAGTGGAAGCATTTCTTCTACAATTGCCTTTAACTGATTGAAGTTCTCATTTGTTTCAGCGCTATTTTTTTCATCAAGATATTCTTTGTTGTTCATAGCGTTGAACCTCTGTATTCTACTATATTGTTTCCTGATTCAGCAAGTTTAATGGAATACAATTTTCCTGCAGGAATTTTCGGCTCTAAAATATTCCAAAATTTCACCGCTAAATTTTCTGCTGTCGGAATTATCTCACGAAGAAAATCCACATCCATATTTAAGTGTTTGTGGTCAACTTTTCCCAGCAATTCTTTTTCAATTAAATCAGAAAGTTTTTTTAAATCCATTATCATTCCTGTTTCCGGATCCGGCATTCCGACGAGCGTAACTTCAATTTCGTAATTGTGTCCATGTCCGTTGGGATTTGCGCATTTTCCGAAAACTTCAAAATTTTTTTCATTTGAGAATGATGGATTAAAAAGCCGATGCGATGCAGCGAATTGTTCTTTGCGTGTTAAATAAACCATTTTGGAATGTGTGTAAAAATTAGTTCTGATTACAATGAAAATTTCTCATCATTGTAATTTGCATAGTAAAAAAAAAAAATTACTCCTGTACCATCATTATTTTTTTATACAATACAGATGCAAGTGCTCCTCCGATGACAGGACCAATCCAATAAACAATGTGCGCATCCCAAACACCGCCAACAAGCGCGGGACCAAATGTACGCGCAGGATTCATAGATGCACCACTGACTGCGCCTCCAGCAAGTATATCCAAAGTTACCGTAAGTCCTATAAACAATCCACCCATTTTCGGAGCGCGACTATCAACAGCAGTTCCAAGTACAACTGTTACGAGAAAAAATGTGAGAATTATTTCCATTAAAATTCCCTGCATCATAGTAACATTTGCACCAAGCATTGGTGTACCAAATTTCACAAGCGTAAGTGCATCATGCGGAAAAATCAAACCCACGAAAAATGCTGCGACAATAGCGCCGAGCAGTTGAGCAATTACGTAAGAAATAAATTCTTCCGGTTTCATTTTACCTGCAAGCAGTACACCGACTGAAACTGCAGGATTAAAATGACCGCCGGAAATATATCCATACGCAGTTATCATTGTTGCAAGCGCAAGTCCGTGTGCAAAAGCAATTGCAACAAGATTACTGCCCTGGGTCATTGTTATTGCGCTTATGCCTACAAAGCAAAGAGTAAATGTACCGATAAATTCGGCTATATATTTATTGATTTTCATATCGAGTTGAGGAATTGATTGTGAAGGTGTTGATTGATGTTCCATAAGGATAATAAAATAATATGTAAATAAACTCTATACGTCCGCATAAAAAACTATGCAAACTGCTGTTCAGGAAAATATTTTCGTCCAAGCCACAGTGAAACTTTTACTAAACTAATAAGCACAGGCACTTCTACCAAAGGACCAATTACTGCTGCGAATGCTACACCTGAATTAATACCAAAGACTGCAATCGCCACGGCAATTGCTAATTCAAAATTGTTACTTGCGGCTGTAAACGAGAGCGTTGCAGTTTTTCCATAATCCGCGCCAGTCTTTCTTGCGATAGAGAATGAAACAAAAAACATTATCACGAAATAACAAACAAGTGGAACAGCAATACGGAGCACATCCAACGGTATTTTGACAATGTATTCACCTTTGAGTGAAAACATTACAAAAATAGTAAACAGCAGCGCAATCAATGTTAATGGGCTGATGCGTGGTATAAATATTTTCTCGTACCATTCTTTTCCCTTTAATTTCAGAAGCGTAAATCGTGTGAACATTCCCGCGAGAAAAGGAATCCCCAAATAGATAAAAACACTTTCTGCAATTTGTCCTATGGTAATATTGACGATAAACGTTGGTAATCCGAACCACGATGGCAGTACAGTGAGGAACACATACGCATACAATGAAAAGAATAGCACCTGAAATATGGAATTAAAGGCAACGAGACCAGCAGCATATTCCGTATCTCCTTTTGCTAATTCATTCCACACGAGAACCATTGCAATACATCGCGACGAACCGATCAGAATAAGTCCCGCCATATACGACGGATAATCTTGTAAAAAAATAATTGCGAGTATGAACATCAAAACAGGACCAATAAGCCAATTCTGGATGAGAGATATCACAAGAATTTTTACATTCCGAAATACATCTCCGAGTTCTTCGTATTTCACTTTTGCGAGCGGCGGATACATCATCAAAATCAATCCAACTGCGATGGGAATATTTGTTGTACCCAACTGAAACTGATTCCAAAACAAAACAATACCTTGCGAAAAATATCCTGAAAGGACACCAACGAGCATAGCAGAAAATATCCATAAGGTTAAGTATCTGTCAAGAAAAGAAAGTTGTTTTGTTACGGGGGACATTTGCTCCACTCTCTTTCCATTCATTGTTGTTTCAAATGCTGTTGATAAAACGAAAAAAAATTCTCTCGTATTTCATCACGCACTTTTTTGAAACCATTTAAGATTTGTACTTCTGTGCCGGTATATTCTGCGGGGTCTTCAAAACCAATGTGCAAACGATGGGTCACATTTCCGAAAAAACAAGGACAAGTTTCTTTTGCATTATCGCATACAGTGATAACAAAATCAAAAGATTGCGTTAGAAATTCATCAACATTTTTTGGTCGGGCATCGTGTAAATCAATGTCAATTTCACTCATTACCTGTATCGCAATCGGATGAACATTCTTCGATGGAAAAGTACCGGCAGAAAAAACTTTCAGCGAACTATCAAACGAGCGCAAAAAATACTCTGCCATTTGACTGCGACAGGAATTTCCCGTACACAAAATGAGAACGCGCATTTATTGCAATGCTTCCAGAACTTCTTTTGTATGTCCGTCCACTTTTACTTTAGGAAATATATGTATAATGATTCCCTGCTCGTTTATTACAAACGTCATTCGTTCAATTCCCATATATTTTTTTCCCATAAAAGATTTTTGCTTCCATACGCCGTACGCATTCAGCATTTCTTTTGATTCATCGCTGAGCAGCAAAAATTGCAGTGAAAATTTATCAATAAATTTTTTATGCGACTTCACACTGTCTGCACTCACTCCGAGTACACGCGCTCCTTTTGCTTTTATTGCAGAAACATTCTCGCTGAATGAACATGCTTCTTTCGTGCAGCCGGATGTATCATCTTTGGGATAAAAGTACAGGACAACTTTTTTATCCAAAAATTCTTTCAGTGAATATATTTTCCCGTCGCTTGCAGGAAGTGCAAATTCCGGCGCTTTATCACCTGTTTTAAGTTCTGCCATAATCTATTTTTGATTTTAGAATAGAGATTTTAGATTGAAAATATCTTGGAATATTTCTACTTCCAATCTAAAATCATCATTCTATATTTCTTAAGCGAGCGCTTTCGTTATTTCATCGTAAGGTGGTTCTACGCCAGGGGCTTCGGATATCCATACGTACTGTACAACACCTTGTGCATCAACGATAAAAACTGCACGCTTTGAAGCGGTGTACCCTTTCACTCCGGCAAAATCTTCGTGAACGCCGCAATACGTTGATACAACTGAACGATTGAAATCGCACAATAATGGAAACGGAAGATTGTTCTGCGTTGCAAATGCTTTATTTGCAAACGGACCATCTACGCTGATACCAACAACCTGCGCATTGAGGGAAGCAAGATTCGCAAGCGAATCACGGAATGTGCACATTTCTTTTGTGCACACGCCTGTAAATGCGCCGGGATAAAATGCAAGAACAATTTTCTTGCCGAGAAATTCCGCAAGCGAACGCTCTTTTTTATCTGCATCGAAAAGGGTAAAGTGAGGAGCTGATTGACCTACTGTTAACGCCATAATTTATTTTTTGTCTTTCTTTCTTTTGTGAAGTAATATGTGTAAAAAATCGGGGTCAAAATTAGGCAAATCCCTTTTTAAAATCAAAAATCAATTCTGATACTTGCTCGGAGTAAATGTTCCTTCTCATTGCTTTTCATATAGTGATAGAACATATCAAGATATACTTCACGTATTATTTCATACGTTGATGAAACGGTAATCAATGAAGTTTCCTCTATTGCGCCATCTAAAAAATAAACCGTTGTCGCATCCTGCACGCGATGAGGCTGAAGAAAATTTCCACCGACATTGCGATAGTTCCCATTTCCGCTATCTACATTTTCCCCGTGCCTCATCACAGCAAGTGAAACAGAAAAATTCCACTGCGGAGAAATGAAATATTGTATTGTGCTCAAATATAGTTCTGAATTCGGCTGCAACGGAATTCCAAGTTGAAATGAATCAACACTATAATAATTATCATATGAACGTCCGTGTGAAAATACGTACGGCTCAATGCGTGTGTATTCAAAACGCAAGTCAAAATTTTCAACCGCAAACGGGTCAACAAATAATGCTCCAAGTTGCGCACCCCAACGATTATCCCACGAATGTGTTCCGAACGTTTTAAAATTGATATCATCATAAAGCAAAGAACCGCGCATCTGAATTCTATCTGATAAATTTGAAGTGGCATCAAAGACAAGAAACGTATTATCGCGGTCTTTGCGTGAGCGTTGTACAGATTCAAAGAAAATAATCGGATTGAGATATGCAGCATCAATAGAGCGATTGCTGTACACAACCATTTCACCAATGCCAAATGAAAAGAGAGGAGATAATTTCACGCCAATTCTGTGCAACGCGACATATTTATCGCCCAGCGAATCCACACGGTCGCCAGATGATGGAATCGTAATTGTGGTACCTTTTCCATTAAACCATCCGTGCAAAAAATTATATTGAAATGATTTGTAGTGCGCATCAAAGCGAATAAAATCAAAGACAGGCGGAGTTTCGGAGAGAACAAATTTTTCTCCGAAACTTCTTCCCCACACGATTCGCTCGCGTCCTATTTGTGCTGATAAAAAATCTCCTTCGTAGCGCAAATATCCCTCTGCAAAATCAAAATTGTGAAATTGTTTGTCGTAGATTTTATAATTTGTACGCAGTCGCTTATCCAAGAGTAAAAGATTTCTCTCTCCGCGAAATTCTGCATTGGTTCCTTGCAAATAAAATCCAAAAGCATTCGATATTGTACCTCGTACTCTTCCTCCAAATTCAGCAAAACGAGCAGACCATTTTTTTTGAGTTAGTGTACGATAATCCAGCGTGAGAATGCCATCAACGATAAATGCAACATTGGAATCATAATACGAGTATAAATGCTTTTCAGAAGAAGCAAAATTTTTATCATCAGAATTTACATCATTGAACAGAGAAAAAGAATGAACTGATGTACGAGCAATTTCATATTCAAATTCATTCAAATATTTTTTGAGAAGTTGTTTTTCTGCATTAGAAATTGGTACAGAATCTTGTTCTATTTCCCGAAGATAAAAAGCGATTTTTTTTCGTGAAAGCGGAAGCACTGTTTCATCGTATTCCTGCAGCATATTTTTTGCATCACATCTCTGCAAAAAAATATACACAGGATGACCAACAGGAACATTTTCTACCTGTGCAAAGGTATGCATTCCAACGATTGCCATCACAATATACAACGCACGAGCCACGATACACGAAATACGATTCACAGACCACGAGCCACGAACTACATTTTTAAAAATACAAACCATAACACACAACGTCAGGAGATATTTGAATTGCAGGAGCAGGAAAGCGAACAAAATTCAACCATTCGCCCCACGTTTTACCCGTCCAAGTATCCTGTGGAATAATTTCTTCCCAATCATAATCCAAACCGATTAACACAACAGGTTGCTGTTTTTCACCGGGACCAGTTCCACGCACACTCAATCCGACCGCGAGATTAAGAAACGGCGGAAATACTTTATTGGTTTCCTCAGAGAAGAAATGCTTTGTTTTCACGCTCAGCCAGAATGTTTGTCCTTCATAATCATCCACGGCAATATGTTTCTGACCTTGTATTCCACCCGGTTCATTGAGTTTGCGTGGATAATAACTTGCCTTAAAACGAAAATTTTTCAACAACGGAAAATGATATTGCATTACAGGATACCATGCACCGATAACATCCATTGTTGCATCCACGCGGTCAAATCCCCATTGCGAAAAACCATCTTCAAATTCTATATATAATTCAAAAAGACTGCCGCCAATTGCGCCGTAATACAGCGAACTCATTTCATCCACATCAGCCCATTGCAACGAATGATTAATAAAAAAAGAGGCAAAATTTGCAGCAACTAAATGTCCTACCTTATCTACACTTGCGCCGTACACTAAATCCTCACGAAAATGAAATGGCTTGCGAAAATTTTTCCACCACGCATTACTTTGATAAATATGAATCGAAGTAATTGTAACAGCGTAGGCACCTCCTATTAATCCAAGTCGAGTATAATTGACCGATGGCGATAAAGTCTGCAATGATATTTGTGAAGAATCATCGTATAAAAAAAATTGCTTCTCTCCTGCTTTCAAAGAAAAACAACAAAGAAGCATTGATATAATAAGAGTGGAAATTTTCATTGAAGAAAATTTTCGTAGCGCCGTTATACTGTGGTAATTTTACTGCGGAAATACATTAACGTTTTTTGCAATCCCTCCGCGCGATTTACTTTCGGTTTCCAACCCAAATGTATTATCGCTTTTGAAATATCCGGTCGCCGTATTTTCGGGTCATCTTCGGGCAATTGCTGAAACACTATTTTACTTTTGCTTTTTGTTAATGCAACAATTTCTTCCGCAAGTTCCAGCATTGTCAGTTCATCAGGATTTCCAATATTTATCGGTTCAGAAATATCCGACATCATTAAACGAAAAATTCCCTCAATCAAATCGTCCACGTAGCACACACTGCGCGTTTGACTGCCATCGCCAAAAACTGTAACATCTTCGTTGCGCAAACATTGAGAAAGGAATGCTGGAATTGCGCGTCCGTCATTTATGCGCATTCGCGGACCATACGTGTTAAATATTCTCACGATACGAGTTTCCATTTTATGGTAACGATGATATGCCATTGTCATTGCTTCAGCAAATCGTTTTGCTTCATCGTACACACCGCGTGAACCAATGGGATTGACGTTTCCCCAATAATCTTCAGTCTGCGGATGAATGAGCGGGTCACCATATACTTCCGAAGTGGATGCAATTAAAAATCTTGACTGTTTTGCACGCGCAAGTCCTAATGCTTTGTGCGTCCCCAACGCTCCTACTTTCAACGTTTGAATCGGAAGTTTCAGATAATCAATCGGACTTGCAGGGGAAGCGAAATGCCAGACGTAATCTACATTTCCTTCCACAAAAATATATTCTGTTACGTCCTGTTTTGCAAAGAAAAAATTTTCGTGATGAAAAATATGTGCAATATTTTCCATCGAACCTGTGATGAGATTATCGAAACATAAAACACTATGTCCCTCCTTCAACAATCGCTCGCACAAATGTGAACCGAGAAATCCTGCGCCGCCGGTAACTAAACTTACTACATTACGCTCCTCCATTCACCGGAGTCCTTCCAATACTGTAATATTCAAAACCTTTTTCTCCTACGATGGAAGGGTCGTAAATATTTCTGCCGTCAAAAATAAGTGAACGTTTCATTAATGCTTTCATTCTGTCAAAATCCGGCCTGCGAAATTCATTCCATTCTGTTACAATGAGCAATGCTTCTGTTCCTTTGAGTGTTTCATAACTGTTTTCAAAATATTTTACCGCGGTGCCGATTTTTTTCTTCACTTCTTTCATCGCAACAGGGTCGTGTACGCGAATAATAGCGCCGCGCTTCAACAGTTGTTTAATAATAATCAACGAAGGCGCTTCGCGGATATCGTCCGTATTTGGTTTAAAAGAAAGTCCCCAAATCGCAATTTGTTTTCCGCGAATTCTGTTTTTAAAATATTTCAGTAATTTATCTACGAGGACACTTTTTTGTGAAAAGTTTACGCCTTCTACCGATTTTAAAATTTTAAAATCATATCCGCTCTCATCAGAAGTATGCACAAGCGCGGCAATATCTTTCGGAAAACACGAGCCGCCATAACCAACGCCGGGAAATAAAAATTGCGGACCAATGCGCAAATCGCTTCCAACTCCGCGCCGCACAAATTCCACATCTGCTCCGACACGTTCACATAAATTTGCAATTTCATTCATAAAAGAAATTTTCGTTGCAAGAAGCGCGTTTGATGCGTACTTTGTCAATTCCGCGCTGCGCTCATCCATAACGAGAATTGGATTTCCCGTACGCACAAATGGCGCATTCAGGTCTTCCATTATCCGTCGCGCTTTCGGTGAACGCACACCAAGCACTACGCGGTCTGGCTTCATAAAATCATTAATTGCAGCGCCCTCTTTTAAAAATTCCGGATTCGAGACAACATCAAATTCGTGCGAAGTTTCCCGTTCGACAATGGAGCGCACTTTATCCGCAGTTCCAACTGGGACGGTACTTTTATTCACTATAATTTTGTATCCATTCATACATCTACCGATTTGCCTCGCAACATCAAGTACGTGTTTCAAATCCGCTGAACCATCTTCCGACTGCGGAGTTGGCAACGCAAGAAAAATTACTTCACTTGATTTTATTGCCTGTTCAATATTTGTAGTAAATGTTATGCGCCCTTCGTGAATATTGCTTTTCAAAAGTTCTTCCAATCCCGGTTCAAAAATCGGAGATTTTCCCTTTTGCAACATTTTTACTTTTTCTTCGTCAATATCAACGCAAATAACTTTGTTGCCGCTTTCTGCATAACACGTACCGACAACAAGACCGACATAACCGGTGCCTATAACTGAGATTTTCATTCTATAATAATTGGGGTGTTAAAAAAAATTGTGGGAAAAATTAGTAAATCTTGAAGATAAAAAAAATGAAAGATGCAGAAATAATCTGCAACAAAATCCCCTTTAAACAAATGTTTAATACGAACCGCGACCGAATATAACGACAGGTATCGTTTCAAACATTATTTCCAAATCAAAAATTAGTGACTGATTTTCAATATAATATAAATCCAGCAACACCATCTCGCGAAATCCGATATTACTGCGTCCTGAAATTTGCCAGAGTCCGGTTATTCCCGGCTTCACTTTATCACGAACTCGTAATGCTTCCCAAAACTCCTGGTCTTCTCCTAACTTCTCGAAATCGCCGATGGGAAGCGGACGCGGACCGACTAAACTCATGTCCCCTTTTAGAACATTAAATAATTGTGGAAGTTCATCAATACTGAATTTGCGGATAAATTTACCAACGTTTGTCATACGCGGGTCATTTTTCATTTTAAAGAGTGCGCCATCTGCTTCATTGAATTGCATCAAACTTTCCTTCAGTTCATCTGCATTACGCACCATACTGCGAAATTTGAAAAAGTCAAATTCTTTCCCCCAGCGTGTTGATGCGCGTTTATGGCGGAAAATTACCGGCATCCCCGATTCAATTAATATTGCAAGCGATGTAAAAATAAAAACAGGAGAAAGTAGTAAGATGAGTAAAAGTGAAGAGACAAAATCAATACAACGTTTTACTATACTTCTTATTTTTTCAATACGCGGTCGCGATTCTGAAAACAGCGTTATCCCAGCGACATCGTACACACGCGCCATTTCTAATAATTGGTCTGCCTCAGGGGAAAGAATTTTCAGTTCAATATTTTCCCGTTTGCACACTTCTACCAATTCAGAAAATCCATTCATTGCAAATTTTGGAGATGGTACAAAAATTTTATCCACACTATGCAGTTGAATCACATCATTCAGTTGCGCAAGAGAATACTCCGGAAAACTTAAATCGCTATCGGGGAAAGTAATAGTTTGGGAGCCATTTCCGTTTTTATGCTTCGAAACTATTCCTTTAATATCATATCCCAATTCAGGAAATCCTTTAAAACGAGAAAATATTTTTAGCGAATCTTTTTCATATCCTGCAATAAGCGCATTATGAATTCCGTATCCTTTCGATTGCATAAAACTATTGAATTTATTCAGGATTGCTCTGCCAAGGAGAAAGTAAACGGGAAGAAATATCAGGAAGAGAAAAGTAAAACGGCGGGGAACTTCAATCAATTGCAGTAAATAGAACGATGCAAAAATTACAAGCATTGAATAGATATACGCCTTCCCAGCAATGAAATACTGCTGGCGTTGATTGCTATGGAACGCGGCACGATACACTCCAAGCACAAGTCCGAAAAAAATCAATACGGTGCTGAAATAAATTGTGAAATAGAGAAAGACTTCAGGATTGAACTGTGCAATATTAGGAATAAAACTCCTTACGATAGACGAGGAAATACCGCTTAATCCCATTGCAGCAATATCTACTACCAGAGCAATAAAAATAAATCCGCTCCGCCAGTAACTTCGCAGGAAAAATTGTAAGGGTGATACTTTTGGGTTTCTGCCTTCTACAGCAATGCGCTCATCCATATATAGGTTTCATAACAGTTGCAGTTTCTTTTAAAAACCGTGTGAAATATACACTATAATAGTACGAAGTGCAAGATGTTTTAATGTTCGGGTGATTAAAGAAAATTATAAAATGATGACGCTGAAAAAGTCTATACACAATAATTGTCATTCCCGCGAAAGCGGGAATCTATTGAAGTGAGATGGATTCCGCATCTCTCCGTGAGCGCGAAATGACAAATGGATTTTTAAATGGTTTCAATATGAAGTAAAACATTATTCCATTTTTTTTACAACAATTTCATTTTTTGCAACAAGACAAGCGGAATAAAACGAGGCGCTTCAATTACATATCGGTAAAACATTCGACGCGGTTCACGCATCAATCGGAAGAACCATTCCAATCCGTTTCTCTGCATCCATTGCGGCGCTCGTGGAATTAATCCTGCTGTTACTTCAAATGCGCCGCCAACACCAATTGCAATTTTTACATTCAGTTTGGCGAAATGTTCATAAATCCAGTAATCTTGTTTCGGTGCAGTCAAACTTACCCAAAGTACATCCGGCTTTGCAGAATTCACCAACGCAATCATTTTACTATTTTCTTCGTCAGAAAATTTTTCTGCGAATGGTGGCGAGTATGTTCCGACAATCTTGAGAGCAGGAAATTGTTTCTGCAATATATCCGACAATTTTTCGGCAACACCTTCTTTTGCGCCAAGGAAGAAAAATGAAAACCCTTTTTCTTCTGCTCTCTTTGCAAATCGTGGAAGAACATCAAGCCCCGTAACTCTCCCCCGTATTGGTTCACCCAAAATTTGAGAAGCCCATACAACTGGCACACCATCTGCAAAATTTCCATCGGATGAATTGTAAATCTGTTGCAAATAGGTATTTTTTCTCGCCCACAAAAGGCAATTTACCGGTGTAACACAAAATCGTTTTTTTTCACTGTTTACAATTGTTGAAGACATCAACGCAAGCGTTTCTTCTAAATTTAAACAGCTGATGTGCGTACCGAGTATAGTGGTAAGTGGGATTGACACATTAAACTGAAGTGTAATTATTTACAATATCACAAACATAATTCACTTCATCCTCTGTTAATTCCGGATATATGGGAAGCGATATAATTTTCCGTGCAAGATGTTCCGCTACTGGAAAATCCTTTTGTTGATAACCCAAATTTTTGTATGACTCCTGTAAATGGACCGGAACTGGATAGTGTATCATTGTTCCAATTCCATGCTCAGAGAGAAAATTTTGAAATTTATCACGTTCACGTACTTGTATTACATATAAGTGATATACATGTTTGCCCCATTCCATTTCTTTCGGATGAATAATATCAGGATGAATTATTTTTGTACGATAGATATTTGCAATTATCCGCCTCCGTTCATTCCACTCGTCAAGAAACGGCATTTTTGACGTGAGAATTGACGCCTGCAATTCATCCAATCGGCTATTAATACCTTTTATAGAATGGTAATATCTTTTTTCCTGCCCGTAATTACGTAATTGTAACAACCGCTCATATGTTTTTTTATCATTTGTTGTAATCGCTCCGCCATCTCCATAACAACCAAGATTTTTGCTGGGATAAAAACTAAAACATGTCATCAAAGAAATTGAGCCGATACGCTTTTCATTGTATTCTGTTCCATGTGCCTGTGCCGCATCCTCAATTACAATGATACCATCTTTCTCTGCAATAGAATAAATTTCATCAAGTTGTGCTGACTGACCATAAAGATGAACGGGTAAAATCACTTTTGTTTGCGAAGTAACCTTTTTCTCCAGATCATCACTGCTCATGGTAAAGCTCCTTTCATCAACGTCACAAAGAACGATTGTAGCACCTGTTGGATAAATTCCTGAAACTGTCGGCACACATGTATTGGTCACGGTAATTACCTCATCTCCCGATTTTACACCAACAGCCATCAAAGCAAGCTGAATCGCTTCTGTTCCAGACGCAACTCCGACAGCATATTTTGCTCCGCAATACAATGCAAACTGATATTCAAACTCTTCTACTTTTTTACCAAGTACAAACCAACCTGAATCCAACACGGACTGAATCGCGTTATCAACTTGATTTCTATACAATTGGTACTGCCTCTGTAAATTGCCAAATGGGATTTTCATACTAATCTATGTATTTAGAGAAATGAGTTGAGTAATAATCAATTGTTTCCTTTAATCCGTTCAGCAATGTTGTTTTAGGTGTCCAACTAATTTCACTTTTAATTTTTGAAAAATCTCCATAAAAATCTCCAATGTCAATACGTTTTTTTTCCTCAGGGAATGGTACAAGATGATAATTTCCTCCTTTTATTCCTATCATAATTTCGACTAGTTGACGCAAACTTACCGCTTCACTTCCTCCAAGATTATAAATATTTCCCCATGAGTTTTTCGATAATGCAACTTGTAGCATTGCATCGCACACATCATCAACATAATTAAAATCACGCAATTGTGTTCCGTCTCCAAAAATTTGTATCTCTTTTCTCTCAACAATTTGTCGAATAAACCATCCGATAAATCCTTGCCGTGAATGTTTTATAAGTTGTCGTGGTCCGTATGTATTTGTCAAACGAAGCGAACACGATTTGATTCCATATACGTTATTGTACAAAATATGATACCATTCACCAGCCATTTTATTTATTCCATTCACATCAGTAGGACAAACTGGATGAAGTTCATCAACGGGTAAATATTGTGGTCTGCCATAAATTTGGCGCGTACCTGCATAAATAATTTTTACTTTTGGATTATTTTTCCTGCATGCTTCTAATATGCTTAACTGACTGTGAACGTTTATTTCCATATCCGTAAAAGGGTCATTCATACTATCAATATGGCTTACCTGTCCGGCAAGATTGAATAGAAAATCTTTCCCTGAAATAAGGTGCTCCATTCCATACGCATCACGCACATCAGAAATATTTAAGCGAATTTTGTCGCGTATTGCTTCAATGTTAAATAAATTTCCACCATAATCTTTTATAAGTGAATCTACAATTGTTACATTAGCGCCCACTGCAACTAAACGATGCGCAAGATTACTGCCGATAAATCCAAGACCGCCGGTGATTAAAACTTCTTTATTATAAAAATCTGTGTACATATTTATATTGGATTCTGAAGAGCAAATTTAATAATCCTCATTAAATTTTCAAACCGTTTTTCTTTAGTAAAAAGTGTTTCTGCTTTTGCGCGTGCATTTTTTCCTAATTGTAAACGAATATCTTCGTTATTTTGTAAAAAAATAATTTTCTCTTTCAGTTCGGAAACATTACCTGGTGAAAATAATAGACCGTCACGGTTGTGTTCAATAATTTCAGGAATGCCATCAATGTTAGAAGCAATCACCGGCTTTCCTAATGCAAAAGACTGATGAACTACCAAAGGAGAATTATCATACCATTCTGTCGGCACAACAATTGCCGTTGCATTACTCAGTATTGCAATCAACTCATCTCCATATTTGGGTCCGGTAAATTCTACATTTTGCAGATTGTTATTACGGGCAAAATTCCATGCTTCAATTTCTGCTTCCCCTCCTCCAACTACTACGAGTTTTATTGCTGGAATTTCTTTCATGACTTTCAGTAATGTAAATATTCCCTTCTCACGAACGAGTCTTCCAAAGTACACAAAATAATTTTTATGTGAATAATCCGGGGTATATTTTTCCACATCAAATGGATTAAGTACTGAGAACATTCTCTCCATTGGAAATTTTCCCTTCCCTAATTTATTTTTTAAAAATAAATCAGGCGTTACATATGCGGAAATGAGTGAAGATAACTTTCCCAAATGACGATGTATCGCGATGCTCGCGGCATATACCGAACTCAGCATAAAACTATTCCGATAACATTTATTGTTGATAGCGTGTGCATAATTCCCTCCAACACAACGCTCGCAGATTTTTCCATTTGTGTATAAAATTGCATTGGGACAAATGAAGCGATAATTGTAAACTAATTGTACTATCGGAATTTGTAAACGATGCAACGCATGATACACGGAAGGAGAAATCAACGGAAAAACATTTTGCACTAATGCAACATCCGGTTTCTCTTTTTCAATAAGCAATTCTATTCCACGAACAGTTTTGAAATTATAAATAGTATTCATAAAAAAAGAAATTTTCTGCATTAAAGAATATCCATCCGTTTCGGAATTGGAACGGGAATATTCTACACATTCTATTCCATTCTTTCGCAAAATTTCCAAATCGCTTGCAATTACTAAATCTTCGCCGGAAGTTTTTTTATAATAATTATGACAAACAAGAAGTTTCACTTTTTTCGCGCTTTAAAAGTGAGAGTACCGCTCAATAACGAAGGGGAAAGTTGCCGAAGAATTGTTCCGTTACCAGTCGTTTTTACTTCGTCAACTTTAAAACCTGCATTTGTTAAAAAATTTATCGTATCATATTGTGTAAAATAGTGAAGTTGCCCGCCATCCCATCCCGGACCTCGTGAAGTTACGGGTAATCTACCAAGTAGCAATCTTATTCTATTGGGCAGCGAAGCAACATTGGGAACGTTGAGAATTAGTATGCCATTTATTTTTAGTACACGATGAATTTCTTTAACTACAAAATACGGGTCAAAAATTTGTCCAATTACTGCAAGACACGTCACAACATTAAAATAATTATCATCAAACGGCAATGGTTCTTCATTCAAATTACACTGCGTTGCTTTTATTCCAATCTGCCGGGCGCTTTCTACCGATTCTTTAATAATATCAACACCATATAATTCTTCAAATTGTTCAAAAGCACCCATAAGTTGCAACGATTTTCCTCCCCAACAACCGATATCCAATAACTTACCAGATAACCCTGCAATTATTCTTTTGGCAACTGTATGTCGGTCATTTAGTAACGGATTAAACACTTTGTGCAACATCCGTAACAACATTCCTTCTTCAGAACTTTTTGAATTGTTATGATGAGTATTATGACTATTCCACAACTCGTTATAGTATTTGTCAACTATTTTCATTTTGAAACGTATCTCAATGCTTCACTAAATCCCTGCACGGATTTTTTTTCATCCCACGAGGAAATTTCCTGTCGCGTAAATTCTTTCATTGCTGCAAGTTTTCTTTCATCGGAAAACAAATTTACTATTGCATTGCGCAACGCTTCTGCATTTCGTTCAGGAACAATTATCCCGTTTTTCCCTTGCTGCACAAGCCCTCCCATCGCAGCGCCAACTGCATTCGTTGCAATTACCGGACAACCCTGATTCATCGCTTCATTTATAACAATGCCCCAGGGCTCCTTGAATGTTGACGTCGTGATGGAGGGAAGGACAAGACAATCAGCAACGGCATAATATTGTATTAGTTCTTCATTCGGAACATAATCTATAAACTGCACATTCTCCATTTTGTTTTGCTGAACATATTCGAGCAAAGATTCTTTTTTCTCTCCGCGACCGACAATCAGAAGTTTTACTTGTAAAGTATCAGGAAGATTCTTTATTGCAGGCAGCAAATATTGTAATCCTTTTTCTTCCACAAGCCGACCGACAAATAGAAGAACTTTTTTTCCATTCAATGCATAGTTGTTGCGAAGGTTTTGTTTTGTTTCTTCCGGTACAACGGTATTAAACAAAGAATTATCCGCAACATTCCATGAGTAAAATATTTTTCTTTCATCAACTCCCAATGGCACAAGATAATCACGCACGTGGTATCCATACGCAACAATTGCATCAGCATTGCGATAAATATATTGTACGACAGGAAAACTCAAACGGTGAAACAATGTCTGCGGATGCGCCCATAAATTTGTCCACAAGATAAATTTCTTTCTGAGTATTTTCGAAAGAATAAATGATGCTAATAATTCAAAACGACCGCCAATTGCCTGTATAATAATATCATAATTGTTTCCAATCATTTTATGAACCAACTCCGTATTAATTCTAATTCTGGAAGATAAACGCACACCTCGCACATAATATCCATTATATTTTCCAAACTGCAGTGTATTTTTTTTCTCAATCCATTTTTCCGAACCATCGGAAAAGAAAAGAAAATCCACATCAAAATGCTGTGCAAGCATTTCAAAGGTTTTCGTATGAAAATGCGACGGGAGATTCGTGATAAAAGCGAGTTTCAAAAAATTTTACAATTCAATAAGGATATAAATAACGGCGGAAAAAATACGAAAATATTTTCGTTCATTTACTCTCCCGCAATCCAATCACGCAAATAACCAAATGTTCTTCGAACAATTCCGATGGGAAGAAATATTGGAAGATATTTTTTCGGACAGTTCTTTATTGCAAAAAAATAGAAATATTTCAAATTTCCTCCTCCTTTTATTCCGAATAAATGCTGCTGGTAATTATTCCAGTTCTTCTTTCGTCGCAATTTTGAATCGCCGCTTTCTTCGGGATACATATACAACACAGCATCATAATTGCAATACACGGAATACCCTGCATTTACTGCGCGAAATGTAAAATCATAATCCGCAAGCGTATGCGGCAAATGCTCTTCATCGTACAATCCGATTTTGCTAAATACATCTTTCGGTATCAAAAGTCCTCGCCCGGGAAAATGTGTAACTTTGTGTATTCCTTTTTGCAATTCTTCCGGAAGTGTATCAAGAAGATTCACCGTATTGCCTGTTAACCAATTGAAAATCTCTCCACCATATTCAGAAAGATTATTGAGTTTATTTTTTGCAAACGCGCCAAACAATGCAGTTGGATATTGCTTTGCAAATTCTATCATTTTTTCAAGCAAATCTTCGGATGCTTCGGTATCGTCATTCAACGTAAAAATATAATCCGTTGAATGTGCAAGCGCGTATTTTATTCCGTTGTTTGTTGCTTTCGTCCACCAAAGATTTCCATCGCCTTCTAAAATTATCGTTTCCGGAAATTCCTTCTGAATCATTTCACTTGTTCCATCAGTAGAACCATCATCAACTATAATCACAGAGAAATTTTTATATGTTTGTTTTTGCAAAGAAAGCAAACAATTCCGTGTTAACTCTCTGCGATTGTGAACAGGGATAACGATGGAAATATGGAAAATATTTTCTGCCATTCGTTATTATTTTATTTCAAATTTGCAGTAGTTTGCGAAGAAAACTGTGCATTATTTACTACTGCAAATCCCAGTCCTGCATAAAACATCGTATAATAATCAAACGCATAAGCAATAAAATAACTATGCCCTGCAAAAATGGTGATTATTCCCACCAATACTAATGCATATTCCGGGTGGAGAACATAGTCTTGTATTTTCCTCCAATCGAACATTTGTTTCAATGATTTCCAGACAAGTACAAGATATAAACCTAAACCA
Organism: uncultured Chitinophagales bacterium; assembly: GCA_964358705.1. GTDB lineage: Bacteria > Bacteroidota > Ignavibacteria > UBA10030 > F1-140-MAGs086 > JBBTJF01. The sequence goes on along the minus strand of CAYHPL010000002.1, from coordinate 252,640 downwards.
ATAACTCCGGTTTTTACTAATGTTTGCACGTATAAACTATGCGGAGAAACGTCAAGTTCCTGACCGAGTTCGGGAATGTATATTTTCCAATACCCCCCAAATCCTTCGCCCAAAAATGGAAATGAGAGAAATTTTTCTAATTGTACAGCCCATATTGCAAGTCGCCACGTTGCTGTCGGGTCATCTTCAGGGTTAAAAAACGCAACGGTACGTTCTGCAATAAAATCAAAAATACTAATACCTAACTGCGAAGCGATAAAAATTACAAAGAGAAATAATGGAATGAGCATCCACAAATATTTCGTTACTTTCATTTCAGAGAGCGCAATTAAGGTAATAATAATTACCCCTGACGCTAACCACACAGAACGATGCCCATCTACCAGAAGAACGACAAACACAGGAATTGCTATGAGCCACAACAGTATTTTCTTCCATTGGAGATAGTTTGCACGCATTGCAAAAAAGAGTAGCAAAAAAGCATACATAATTCCCAAAGAAATATCAGCGGGAAAGAGACGGTTCTCATTTGCACCAAACACCCAACCCTTCAAGAACCCAATAAAGGGAAGACATAAAAAGGGGAAAATTAACGAGGCAAAAAGCAAAAATTTTACGAGTTTCTTTCTCTCGTATTCAGAAGAAAAATACAAAGCAACATAGAACGGTATAACCAAAATTAAATATCGAAAACGGAATTCACCGGGAGCAGAAATACCATACAATGTAATATTCCGTATCGTTTCCCACATAAGCCACAAAAAAAGGAATAGAGAAATTTTTCCAATTGTAGTTCTCAAGTAATTTTTAATATTATTCGTGAAAAAGACACGAATAAATACTGCAATTGCCATTGAGACCATTACAATATCTTCAGCACGAACTCCCAATCCAATCAACGAATATTCTTCATCAAAAAACCGTGTAGAACTAAATATTCGAATACTCATTCCTGTAACAAACAAAAGAAAGACCGTGAACAACGGAAATTTATAAGCAATAATTACTCCGACACAAACTGAAATCAATAAAATGAAAGGAAGAAAGATTTCCATTTACTAATTTATTTTCTCACAAATAATCCGTCAATCTGCAACACTTCGCTTGTTTGCGGATGGCGCATTTCTCCCACTTGCCCTGCATAGCGAAAACCTGCATTGCAAATCAACTGATACATTTCATCAAATAACGCCTGTTCTTTATACAACGGTTGAAATGACATTTCGCAAATAATATAATCTGTCTGCTTTAAAGTTTCTACAGCACCGTTCAGTACAAATTTTTCATAACCCTGCACATCAATTTTCATGAGTAATGGTCGCAGTAACAATTTTTTTTGCAAAATATTATCAAGTGTATTGAGCGCAATTTTTTCGAGCGTTTCACCTGACGTGTGCGGGAAAGCAGTTTTATGAATCTCCCCCATTTCGAGCAATGAACTGGAGTAATCAAAACTGCTGCGATGTATTTCTGTTTCTCCGATTGTATCCGCAAGCGCAGTATTGAACGTTTCTAACTCCGGAATTTCTTTTTCCAATTTTTTTAATTCATTGTAACAATCGTGCAATGGTTCAAAAGCAAATATTTTGGCTTTCGGATAAACATAATGAATTGCTCTGCTGAACATTCCCCGATTCGCTCCGATATCAAGAACTGTCAAGGGCGAAATTCCCTGCGAAGAAAATCCATACACGAGGCGATACATATCAAGATAAATTCCGGAACGTCTTGCATTAATTGCGCCTGGAGTTTCAAGTATGTAATGTATTTTTTTTATGTACTCTTTAACGATTTGCGGAACTGATTCCATATTTCAATATTTTTTCCGATGAGATTTTCTTCAAAGAATTTTCTACTTCATTCCACACTGTATCAACAGAAATTTCTTCGATACATTTTATAGATTCATATTTACACACCCAGTTGCAATTGTAACAGTCCATCTGCTGATACGCTATTCTGTTTTTTGCATAATCTCCGTACGGGAAGAACCGTCCGAAATGTCCGCCACCCATAATACACACAGTTGGTGTTCCTGTTGCGGCGGCAATATGTACCATTCCTGTATCACTTCCAACATACATTGTTGCACGTCGTATTATTTCAGAAATTTCCGTTAAAGAAAATTGCGCAGTATAATTTTTTATTCTCGCCGTGTCAAACTGTGAATTTATTTTTTCACAGTAAGCTGCATCATTTTTACCTCCCAAAAGAACTAAGTCATATTCAGTTTCGGAAATAAATCTATTCACTATTTCCACCCATTTCTGCAATGCCCAGATTTTATTTTGTGTTCCTGCGCCGGGAACTATTGCAACAAAAGGTTGCGGAATATTTTGCGCCAGCATTGTTTCAATTCTCTTACTCGCATCAGGAGATGAGAATACCGTCGGAAATATTTCTTCGTTCGTAATCTCTATTCCCATTGCGCGAAGAAAATAGCCGTACTTTTCATATTCCAACACTACATCCTGTGGAACTTCTGCAACGGTTGCATTTTTTTTATTTCGTATCTGCGGCAAACAATTTTTCCCGGGAAACATATACAAATTACGCGCCTGTAACAACCTACACATATCATTCCCTTCCTCTGTGTGTGTCCAAAGCGGATTGAGCAAAACATCGTATTGATGCGATGCAATACGGCGCATAAAATTCAAACGATAGAAAGGATTCCAAGTAAATGTATTTTCATTCCACGGAATTATTTCATCTATAAACGGACAAAACTCCAAAAGTTCACCCACATAATCGCGGACAATAACTGATATTTTTGCATCGGGAAATTTCTTTCGTATCCATTCAAAACATCCACTGAACAATACCGTATCGCCAATGCCGTCAAGCCGGAGGATGAGAATATGTTGCTTTGCTGATTGCTTTACTTTGGGAGGAAATATTTTCCAAATAAAAAAGACAAAATTCCGTACAAGAGCGAACCAAATTTGTTTGATATTTTTTTTCACAATGGATTACACAGCAGAGAGCGCTTTCATATAATCTGCAAAAGCAGTGGTTTTTATTTCTGCGAAACGCTCGGTAAAACTATCTGCACCGCTTTGCAAAAAATCATACTGCTCCATTAACACATCAACAGTTGCATCGTTTACAAAACAGCTGGTCAATCCGATTTCTTCCGTCATTTTTGCGCGTGTATCATTGCCGATAACAAATGCGGGCTTTCCAAAACTTGCAATGAGAAATGCTCCGTGTACACGATTTAAAATTCCAAATTTTGCTTTGCTGTAAAACTTCATATACTCGATATAATCCGTAGAGAAAAATATTTCAGCCGATGCATCAATTTTTTTTGCCTCGTCAATTTCCTTTTGATTGTGGCAGGAAAAAACCACTCGTTCGTGTTTTGCAATATTTTTGTACAATGCACGAAAATTATTTTCCCACTGCGCATCATCAATCTTTTGTCCGAAACGGTAATGCGCTCCACCGGACATATAATTGAGCACAACATACTCTTTAGCCAAATCAGGTAACTGATGAAAATCTTTTGCAAAAATAGAACTACACGGAATCACTGGAGCAACGCAACCGAGTTTTTTCAATACTTTCTGTGCAAGTGCATCACGCAGTGTGGTTACTTTTGCAAGTTTAAACAATTTGACAATATGCGGCGCATCAATCATACATTTAATAAATTCGCTGCCATCGGAATCGTAACGCTGACATGTTCCTGCCGCAAGATTGAGAAAAGGGATACGTTCTTTTCTCAAAAGATAACGGCGTACAATTAAATCACGATACCAATCCGCTTCCGCGCAGTGATTATTCTCTTCACTATGGCACCAATAAACAGGAGCGCCGCTTTGTACAATTAAATCTGCATCAAACATTCTGTCGCGTGTTATACACAGCGGCAACAATTTGTCAACGTATTTTGAATACCGCTCATTGCGGAACCATTCAAATCCATAGCGCGATGTTATGCAGGAATGTTTATGAATATTTTGAAATTCAATCTTCTGATTTTTAAAATGTTGCTGTAAAATATATTGAAGTCCCGCACGGACAAAATCATCCCCAACATTATGATTGACGGTTGTTATGAAGGTAACTTTCATACAAAAAATTTATTTTCCCCAGATTCCAAAATCTGTTTTATTGATGATTTTTAAAAACTGCAGCGGACGCAACACAACTCCAACCAACTGACACACACACGTTGCGAGAATTACTCCCGCAGAACCCAATCCGAAATATTTCGCAAAGAGTATCGAAAGCGGAATATTAATTGAGCCGGTAATCAGCGCAGTGAATAACGATAATCGTATTTTCCCGACGCCGTTCACAAAATTGGTAAAAATACTGTTCCATGTATTGAGCAGGACAAAAATGCCCATAAAGATACTTAACATCATCGGAATATGAATATTGTTTCCAATCCAAACGTCATAAATGAATGGTGAAAATGCAATCATAAGAATTACGAGTACAACAATTCCTCCCCACATCATCATCAACTGTTTAACTTTGCGCTTCATCCATTCAAAATCCATTTGCGCATACGCATCGGTTGCCGCAGACCAAAACGGCGCAGTTATTATTCCAAAAAAAATTGTTACAAGACTGAAATATTTATACGCAATATTATAGATTGTTACTTCCGCCGGTCCGAACAATTGCGTAATAATAATATTGTCAGTCGAAAAAATAATGACCGCAACGAACTGTAAAATAAAAAACTGCACACCAAGCGACATCAGTTCTTTTGCCGCGCGAAAATCTATTAAAGAAAATGTCGGCGCATAAAGTTTGTATTGTCCGGAAAATAAAATTATGTTCGCAATTACATACACGATGACCGGCATTACGCTGATAATTGTTCCGAGAAGAAGCAACGAACCTGATGAGAATTGTGTAAGTGTGTACACCGCAACAAGAGATAAAATATTCGTTAAAACATTGAACAGGTTACTCATCGCAGGACGCTGGTCTGCTGTTACAATCGTGCCAATTGTTTTCGTAATAAATTGCAATGAAAAAAATGCAACCACAATAACGATGAGTTGCGATAATTCATCCTCCTGAATAAAATGCGTATTGAGAATTGATGTCCACGGAAGAAACATCTGCGCAAAGAGAAACAGAATAAACATCGCAGAAATAATAACCGAAAGCAGTGCATACGTCGAACTCACATACATACGTGCAAGATGTAGTTCTTTTTTTGCAACGGCTTCGGCAAATTTATTCCGCAAACCATTTCCCAAACCAATATCAAGAAACGAAATCCAACTGACAATGGAACTAAGTGTGAGCCATATTCCATAACGCTCTGTATCAAGGTAGTGAAGCGTAAGCGGAACGAGGAGAAAATTTGTTCCGATACTGATGAATTGCAAAATAAAAGAAAGAAAAATATTCTTTTTTACTTTTTCACTTCGTGAAGATTCCCCTGATGAATTTTTAAGAAGGTCGGTAAATTTGAGGAATGGTTGTTCCATTCATTCGTTGTATAAGTTCATTCTACCTGTTTGCAACTTCCGCGGTAAACCACCGAATCGTTTCCACCAATCCATCATTGAGTGAAACAGTCGGAGTCCATCCTGCCTGCCGCAGTTTGGAAATATCGGATAATTTTCGCGGTGTGCCATCAGGTTTTGTTCTATCAAAAAGAATTTCTCCTGTAAAACCTACAATGCCGGCAATCATTTCAGAAAGTTCTGCAATCGAAACATCAACACCCGTGCCGATATTGACAAATTCATTGCCGTTGAAATTCTTCATCAGAAAAATACATGCGGACGCCATATCATCCACAAAGAGAAATTCTCTGCGCGGTGTTCCTGTTCCCCACACGGTAACTGTTGCGGCGTTTGTTTGTTTTGCTTCGACAAATTTTCTGATGAGCGCGGGTATCACGTGTGAGTTTTGCAAATCAAAATTATCATTCGGTCCGTATAAATTGGTTGGCATCACGGAAATAAAATTTGTTCCATATTGACGATTATACGCTTCGCACATTTTTATGCCTGCAATTTTTGCAATCGCATACGGCTCATTTGTCGGCTCGAGTTTGCCGCTCAGTAGATATTCTTCCTTCATTGGCTGAGGTGCAAATTTCGGATAAATACACGAACTGCCGAGGAAACAAAGTTTTTTAACACCTGCAACATAACTTTGGTGAATAACGTTATTCTGAATTTGCAAGTTTTCGTAAATGAATTGTGCAGGGTATGTACTGTTTGCAACTATACCGCAGACTTTTGCCGCGGCGAGAAAAACAAATTCAGGTTTTTCTTTCGCGAAAAAATTTTCCACTGCATTTTGATTGCATAAATCCACTTCAGAGTGCGTGCGTACAATAAGGTTTGTATATCCTTCGTTGCGTAATAAGCGTGCAATCGCAGAACCCACAAGTCCGCGATGACCTGCAACAAATATTTCAGAATTTTTATCCAACTTCGTTTTTGATTTGCTGATGAGAAGAAGAACGGTTTGTTGTCCATATCATTCCGTGTTTTTCAAGAATATGTGTGCCTTCATTTGGCGAAGTCAAACCACATTGTTCAATGTCGTAATCCATCATAATTTTCACCAATTCGGAAAAAAGAAATTTTGGTTGCCAATGAAGTTGCGTACGTGCTTTTGAAATATCTGCCTGTAAAAAATCTACCTCAGTAGGGCGGTAGTAACGTTTGTCAATTTCAATGATAACATCGCCTGTGTGCAATGTAGTATTCCACTGTGCGCCAAAACTTTTTACAATTCCCTTCCGCAATTCTTTTTCCCCTTTCCATTCGATTTCAATGCCGACATATTGCAATGCAACTTCGATAAATTCTTTCACGGAATGACTTTCTCCAGTGCCGACAACATAATCATCTGCTTTTTCTTGTTGCAGCATAAGCCACATCATCTCGCAATACTCCGGCGCAAATCCCCAATCGCGTTTTGCATCAAGATTGCCAAGAAATAATTTTTTTTGTTTTCCAGCAAGAATATGTCCCAGTGCGCGTGTTATTTTTCGCGTAACGAAAATTTCTCCGCGACGCGGGCTTTCGTGATTGAATAAAATACCGTTGCATGCAAAAAGATTGTACGCTTCGCGGTAATTCACCGTCATCCAGTATGCATATACTTTAGCAATGGCGTACGGACTTTGCGGCTGAAAGAGAGTTTTTTCATTTTGCGGCGGTAATGCGGCACCAAACATTTCCGAAGATGATGCCTGATAGAATTTTGCTTTTCCTCCGCTGCGGCGAATAGCTTCGAGCAAACGAGTTGTTCCGAGAGCAGTTACGTCGCCGGTGTATTCCGGCATATCAAACGAAACACGTACATGACTTTGCGCGCCAAGATGATAAATCTCATCGGGAGAAATGTTGTACATCAATTCTGTAATTGTTCCCGGGTCGGAGAGGTCGCCATAATGTAAAAGCATTTTCGCTTTGTTTTCGTGGCGGTCAACGTAGAGATGGTCAATACGCTGCGTATTAAAATTGCTTGCGCGGCGAATTATGCCGTGCACTTCGTATCCTTTATTGAGAAGAAGTTCCGCGAGATAAGAACCATCCTGCCCTGTTATGCCTGTAATAAGTGCGCGTTTCAAAGTGTAATTTTTTTCTATTGTATAAAGAAGTTAAACTAATTTCAGTTTGTAAATAAATTTTTTCAGCAACGATGAGTGAGTTGTTTCAGCAAACAGTAAAATTTTATCGCTGTTTTTTCTTGCTTTGAAGAGTAAAAACTGATACGAAAAACTGAGCAGAAAAGTGAAGAGTGACAACCCGAGAGTATTTGTCAAACGCTTCGGCTTGTCTTTCTTTGCAGGAGCAACAGCATAATCGAGTATGTTGATAATCGGTGAAGTTTTCATTACTTCCAATTTTATCATTTCAAGTTGTTTACGGAGTTCAATATACACTGCCTGATTCAATTCCATTACGCGTGATAGCCGGCTTTCTTCTAAAAGTAACAATGGGGAATCCAAAGTTTTTCTGTTTTGTTCACGAAACGTACGTAATGCAATTTCTGACTCGGATAAATTCTTTTCAATCTCATTGATTCGTTGCTCAACGTAGGAAAGTTGCTCTGTTGCCTGTGTGCGCTTAACATAACGGTTGTATTTCCCAAAATTTTCTGCAAGAATATTTGCAACTTCTGCCGCTACTTTTGGGTCGTGTGGCATTGAAACATCAAGTGAGAGCAATGAAGTTTTTTTATCAATCGAAACGTCAATAATATTTTTCTGTATCATTTCGATTGCATCCTGAACGGTTTCTTCATTGAATTCAGTATCACCATTCTCTTTCTTAAAATCCAAAAATTCAATAAGCATCACCGAATCACGGAACCGATTTGTTTGAAATTTTCGGAATAAAATCGGTTCAATCATTCTGCGGCTTTTAATAATGTTCGGATAAATTTCAACTTCTTTTCCCTGCAATCCCAACGTACTGCCGACATCAGATAAGTTGGACGCTAAACTATTGAGAAAATTTTTCTCTTCCATCTTGGGAAGAATTGTTGCAGTCGCTCTGTAAATCAAAGTCGCAATGAAAAAATAATATGCGACGCATAGAAGACCAACTATTCCAGTAAAAGTAAAAATCTTCTTTTTGGTTTGAATAAACACTTCAATTATTTCCACAACTATTGAAGTGGATGCTTCCGGTATATCAGTTTTTTGAATTTGTGTATTCACAATTTAGTTTGCTACTTCGTTACCTGAAATATCAAAAATGCAAGCGTTGCGGCGCTGCTTAAAATTGCAAAAACATCTTTGATCGTTTCACCCGTATCAATCGGCTTTACTTCCTGATAAATGGCAGGCTCTTTTGTTAAAAAAATAGTTGAACCATCAGGGACCTCTGGAGAAAAGCGATACCAGACAATTTTTTCAGTTTCACCAATAGGTTTTTGCAAAAGAATACTTCGGACGCTATCAGATTCACCTCCTGCACGTTCGATATAATCTTCTACATCATCGCCATCTATAAAACTAAAAAGACCGGGATTATTTACTTCGCCTGTAACAAAAACTGTATTCGGTTTTACGGGGATGATAATATTGTCCCCTGCACGTAGTTGAACATTATTGTCTTCATCTTTTTCTAAAATTGCTTTTTCAAAATCTACTATAATACGAGTGTTATTACGCATTAATTTTGCGCCGCCTAAATATGCAATATTAGTCGGACCACTCGCGCGTTCGATGATATCAGCAAGTCGTTCTTCTTTCTTTTGCAATGAATATGTACCGGGGTGTTTTACTTCTCCACTCACTACAACATTTTCGTGGAAAAAATAATTCGGATTTCTTCTTATTGATACATAATCACGGTGTTCCAGTAAAAATCCTGCAGCTGTTTCCATTGAAGATAAATCTTTTGAAATAGTTGGGTACAATAGAATTACTATTGAATCGCCTCTAAGTCCTTTTGGATCTAAACGAGCAACGTCTGCGGATGTAATGTCTGCTTCCTCAGTAAATCCGCCTGCTTCGAGAATGAGACTTTGTAAATCAAGATTAGAACGCAATGCATATCTTCCCGGCTTTTTTACCTCGCCTGAAATCATTACGAATTTATCTTTTATTTCAGTAACATCAATGCCATAAATAACGATTTCATCGTTTGCTTCAAGAGGAATTTTATACGATGAGTCATTTAATAATTTTTCCAAAGTAAATGGAATAATGCGACGGGAGATTTTATCATTATTCAGACGATAAATATCCGCGCGTGGTAAATATGTTTCTTTGCGGAAAATGCTGTCTTCAAACCCGCCTGCCTGAAAAACAATATCGTACAATGTAATGCTATCCGCGTATGGAATTGTCAATTCATTTTTTACATGCCCGCGCACCGAAAGAATTTTTTCAAACTGCATTTCTGAACGCACATAGACACGCACTGAATCCAACTGCTGCAACAGAACATTATCATCAATTTCTCCGTCGAGTAATTTTTGAAGATTGACGCTAAGATATTCGCGCGTTTTATCTTCCCTCATGCGAAAGACATCTGCTTTTTGCAAATATGCTTCCGGACGCAACCCGCCTGCTGTTGTAATAAGTTGCGAAAGTGTTTTAACTTTCAATAATTCAAATTTACCCGGATATAACACGCCGCCGGAAATGGTTACATAGTTTTTCTGCTCATTCAGAATAGAAAAAACTGTTACGACATCTGCATCAAATAGAGAAATATCTGTACTGTTTTTTTCAAATAATGAAGTGATGTTGACATCTACAATTATTCTGTCTTCTTCGCCTTCCTTGCGGTCTTTGAATGGCTTTATTCTTTCAATTTGTGTTTTTTTTGTGTAGGCGGTAGATTTCAAACCTCCGGCAAAAGAAAGCAACACAGAAAAATGTTCATTTTCTTTCAGTTCATAAATGGATGGCTTTTTTATTTCGCCAGCAATTGCAACAGATTTACCACGCACAGGAATAAAAACGACATCATTATTTTGCAATCGTACGTCGCTTGATTTATCGCCGCGTAAAAGATAATCGTACAAATCAACCGTTGCAATGACTTTATTTTCTCGCAACACTCTGATATTGCGAAGACTTCCGTTTACTGTTGAACCACCAACGCTGTATAAAGCATTAAATACCGTTGCATAACTGCTGATAGTATATCCGCCGGGTTGTTTCACTTCTCCCATTACAAAAATTCTAATCGGGCGAAGTTTTGCAACCGTTACATCAAGAAAAACAGTTGGCGGGTCTGTTGCAAGTCCGGAATAAAATCGCGAAAGTTGCTTTTGCAGTTTGGATTCCAATTCACGCAATGGTATTCCGGAAAGTGTAATTTGCCCGACATTAGGAATAAAAACTTTTCCTTCTCTGTCAATTGTTAATTCATACTGAAACTCTGCTTGCCCCCAAATTGAAAGGCGAATAACGTCGTCAGGTCCGACAAGATATCCCGGGTCAACAGGTCCGATGGAAGAAGGTTCAAACGCAGCGGGAATATTTTTAAAAATTTCATACCCAAAATAATCCAAACCATGTGTTCCTTTTGGTATTGTTGTTGTATCGCGGGAAAGTCCTTGCTTTAGCGAAGAATCTGTATTGGAGATAGTAGGAGCAATCTGTACAATAACTCCTCCGCTCGCAGGTTGTGTGGATTGTGTTTGTGCCTGCCCTGAAGTTTTGGGAGAAGTAAATTTTGTAATATCTAAATTATTTTCCTCAGCAAATTTCAACGCTTCTGCTTCACTAATTCCTGCTTCCTGAAGTTTTTGACGAATTTCTAAAGGAGAAAGTGAATTAAACATTCCGCTTTTTGCCATTTCAATAAGTGTTTGCTTTGATTGCGCAAAAAGAAAAGTCTGACAATGAAACATCATCAGACCGGAAAATAAGAGTAATAATAGGGTTCGTTTCAAGTAATTATACGCTGAAATTTTATAAAAAATGCGGAGAGAGTGAGATTCGAACTCACGGTTCACATTACTGCGAACAACGGTTTTCGAGACCGCCCCGTTCAACCGCTCTGGCATCTCTCCGAAATAATTTGTAAAAAATTTGTCTTTTTCCTTTCAATTAACAAATTTTTACGGGACAAAATTAGGAAAAAAAATTTGATTGAGAAAAAGACAATGTACATTTTTGCTTTGAAAACTTCGATTTAAACCCGTACTTTTATCCGCATTTTTTAAACAGAAAAACAAATTATGAATACAACACTGAAACTAATAATTACTTTGCTACTTGTAGTACATTCCGAATTGTTTTCACAGAAACAAACTCCCCTGATTCTGGAATCGGAAAAACATTTTGCCAATATTCGCCAATTGACTGACGGCGGCGAAAATGCAGAAGCATACTTATCTTTTTCTCAAAATCAACTTTCTTTTCAATCGTCGCGCAATGCATTGGAGTGCGACCAGATATTTACTATGAATATTGACGGCTCGAATATGCAGATGATAAGCAACGGCAAAGGAGCAACTACCTGTGCGTATTTTCTTCCCGGCGATTCTACCATTATTTACGCTTCAACTTTTAGCGCAGACGGAAATTGTCCGCAAAAACCTGACCGCTCCAAAGGATATGTCTGGAAATTATTCGACTCGTTTGAAATTTATAAATCGAATGCTGACGGCAGTAATATTCAACGACTTACCAATATGCACGGATACGATGCTGAAGCAACTGTTTCCCCAAAAGGCGATAAAATTATTTTTACCTCCACACGCGATGGTGACCCAGAACTTTATACGATGAATTTAGATGGCACAAACCAAACGCGATTAACATTTGAAAAAGGATACGACGGCGGAGCATTTTTTTCACAAGATGGTTCAAAAATAGTTTTTCGCGCAAGCAGACCAAAAACGGAAAAAGATTTACTGGATTACAATGACTTAGTAAAAGAAGGATTAGTACGTCCCACTGCATTGGAGATAATGGTTGCCGATGCTGATGGGAAAAATATTACGCAAGTAACGCACAATGGCGCAGCGAATTTTGCTCCGTATTTTTTTCCCGATGGAAAGCGCATTATTTTTTGCTCAAACGTAAACAGTCCCAATCGCAGAAATTTCGATTTGTATATGATTAATATTGACGGAACGGGGTTTGAGCAAATTACTTTCAATGAGACATTCGATGGATTTCCGATGTTCACCAACGATGGAAAACATCTTGTCTTTTGTTCGAATCGCCATAATAAAAAACAAGGCGAAACCAACGTTTTTATTGTTGACTGGAAAGAGTAGTCAAAATATTTCACACAAATTTTTACAAACCTATGAAACACATTTTAAATTTTACACTTGCAATTCTCCTCGCATTTCAGTTTTCTTTTTCACAAACGATTCTGGATGATATTCAAGCAAACATAAAATATTTTTCTTCCGATGAACTCGAAGGTCGCCGCGCGGGTGAAAAAGGAAATACTACTGCCGCACATTACATTGCCGAGCAATTTAAAAAATATCAACTTGAAACAATTTCAAATGATAAATCCTATTTTCAACAATTTGAAATTGTAACAGGAGTAAAAGTCGGAGAAAGAACTTCGTGCGTTGCAATGGTCGGACATCAGACAATTGAATTGTTACTTGATTCAATGTTTCGTCCATTGGGTTTTAGCGAAGATGGAACAGCAAGCAGTGAATTAGTTTTTGTCGGCTATGGAATTTCTTCTGAAAAATTGCAGTACGATGATTATGCAAATATGGATGTGAATGGAAAAATTGTTGTTGCGCTGCGATTTTCACCTCCCACCGATTCAACGAACAGAAGAGAGTTTGAGCGCTTATCAAGTTTTCGGAATAAAGCAAGAATTGCAAGAGAAAAAGGCGCCGCAGGAATTATCTTTGTTACCGGTCCGCTTGATGAAGAAGTCCCGAAATTGATGCGGCTCCGACACGACAATGAAGAAGGAAGCGCAGGATTAGTCGTACTCAATTTAAAATGGACTGCGTTGGATTCGCTTTTTACTTTAAACGGAAAATCGCTGCGCTCTGTACAAAAAGAAATAAATGAAACAAAAAAACCTGCTTCATTTATATTACAAAATACAACGATGAACATTACCGTTGCACTGAATAAAATAAAAGCAAAAACACAAAATGTTATCGGACTTCTACGCGCAAATACGATGAGTGAAGAATACATAATTATCGGCGCGCATTTTGACCATCTTGGTTTTGGCGGTGAAGGTTCGGGCTCGACAAAACCTGATACAATTGCTATTCACAACGGCGCAGATGATAATGCTTCAGGAACATCGGGAATGTTAGCATTAGCGCGTTTATTTTCTGAAAACAGAAAACAACTCAATCGCAATATTATCTTTATGGGATTTACGGGCGAAGAGATGGGATTGCTCGGCTCAGCATATTATTCCCGCACACCGTTATTTCCGCTTGAAAAAACTGTCGGAATGATTAATCTTGATATGATTGGGAGATTGAAAGACAAAACGCTCACGGTGTATGGCACAGGAACTTCACCATCATTCGATTCGCTGCTGAATGTATTTAATGCAGATTCAATGTTTATATTGAAAAAAACAAAAGATGGTTTTGGACCAAGCGACCAAACTTCTTTTTATGTAAAAGATATTCCCGTCCTTTTCTTCTTCACCGATTTGCACGACGATTACCATAAACCAAGCGATGATTGGGAAAAAATAAATTATGAAGGCGAAGAGCAGGTTGTGCGATATGTTTTTAATATTGCAAATGCAATGCAATCATCGGCAGTGAAACCACAATTTACGCGCGTTGATGTTCCGCAACAAGGACAAATGGAAGGAGACCGCAGAGGAAACCGCGCTTCGCTTGGTGTTGTTCCTGCATTTGGCGAAGAAATAAAAGGCGCAAAAATAACCGGAACACGTTCGGGTTCCGCAGCAGAAAAAGCGGGCTTGCAAAAAGACGATATCATTATTCGGCTTGCAGGAAAAGAAGTATTAAATTTAATGGACTTGACCAACCTTCTTGCTGACCACAATCCGGGGGATGAAGTAGAAATCGTAGTTCTGCGCGGGACAGAACAAGTAACATTAAAGGCTGTTTTAGGAAAGAGATAAATCACAAGGAAGAAATTGTGTGCATCATTTATGCGTTACTGTCATTTATTTTTCCATTATTGAGCGCGAAAAATGAATACTGAAAACGAACATACCGGAATCTTCAAAGATGAAAACTTTATCAGTGATGTAAAGCGCACTTTACTTTACTATGAAGTCTTTCACTATCCGCTAACGCCGATGCAATTGTTCACTTTTCTTCCCACAAACTCTTTGACGTTTAATGATTTTTACACCAAAATACAGGAAGATGTTTTTTCTTCCGGTATTAATGAGAAAAAGGGATTTCTTTGCATGGGCAATGTTGATGATATTGAACAGCGATTGGTAAATGAACGTAACGCTGCTTCACTGTTACGGATTGCAAAAATAATGACGCATCTCATTAAACGGTTTCCCTTTGTGCGCGGCGTTTTCCTCTCCGGCGAATTATCAAAACTCGTTTCGGGAAAAGACGGCGATATTGATTTTATGATAATTACGGCGCACAACAGATTGTGGATTTGCAGAACGCTGTTAATTCTGTTCAAGAAAATTTTCCTTCTCAACAGCAAAAAATATTTTTGCCTGAATTATTTTGTTGCAGAGAACAATCTCGTTCTTCGCGAGCAAAATATTTACACTGCAACCGAAGTAGCGCATCTGAAACCGATGTACAATGTGGAATTATTTAAACAGTACATCAATGCAAATAACTGGCTGTTTAATTTCTTCCCGAGTTTTTCTCTTTCGCGGATGAATATTCAGAAAACGAATAACAGAAAAAGCATCGTACAGAAAATTTGGGAAAAATTGTTCCCTGAAAAATTCGCACTGAAACTTGACCACTGGCTTATGAAGCGGACAGAAAACATTTGGAAATCCCGCTATCCCGAATTTGACAAAGAAACACGCGACCGTATTTTCAAATGCCAACCGAATGAATCCCGCGCATTTGTCCGCAATTTTGAAAAGAACTTTTTTGAGAGATACAATGCCGCTTTAAAAAAATTCAACATCCCTTCTGTGCAACCATCGCAAGAGTAATGGCAGCATTTTCGTCATTATAAATTACAATTCTCTATGGCAGATATTCTTTTCACACACTCGTATTTTCTGAAATTCGATGAAAAAGAATTTCGCTCGATGATGCCATACGCACCGCTTGGCACATTGTACGCTGCAAGTTTTCTCCGCACGAAAAATTATTCCGTTGCATTGTTTGATGCAATGCTTGCCACTTCTGAAGAAGAACTTCTCTCGCATCTCCAACTTCACCAACCAAAATTTCTCGTCATCTATGATGATGATTTCAATTACCTCACAAAAATGTGTTTGGAAAGAATGCGCATCGCTGCATTTCGGATGTGTGCAATCGGCAAACAATTCGGATGCAAAGTAATAATGCACAGTTCGGATGCGGCAGACCATTTCTCAAAATATTTTGAACACGGCGCAGACGTTGTTGTAATTGGCGAAGGCGAACAAACACTATTTGAATTGCTCGAATTATATAGTGGAAATTCAGAAAAGAATATTTCTTTGATACACGGATTAGCATTACAGGAAAACGTAAATATTCTCCGCACACCGCCACGCGATGTACTCCATCAACTTGATGAACTCCCATTTCCCGCGTGGGATATTGTGGATGTGGAACAATATCGTCAAGTATGGAAAGAACGGCACGGATTTTTTTCAATGAATATTGTAACAACGCGCGGCTGTCCGTTTCATTGCAACTGGTGTGCGAAACCAATTTACGGACAAGTATATAATACACGCTCACCGGAAAATGTAGCAAAAGAAATGCGCTGGCTGAAAGAAACATTTGCACCTGACCATTTATGGTTTTGCGATGATATTTTCGGATTGAAACCGGGATGGATTCAGCAATTTGCAGATGACGTGCAGAGGCAGAATGCGCGTATTCCGTTTAAATGTCTTTCGCGGGCGGATTTATTAGTGAAAGGTGATACAATTCCCGCACTGGCACGCGCAGGATGTACTTCGACATGGATGGGAGCAGAATCGGGTTCGCAAAAAATTCTTGATGCGATGGAGAAAGGAACAACTGTTGAGCAAATTTATGAATCGTCACGCAAACTGAAAGAGAATAATATCCGCGTAGGATTTTTTCTGCAATTCGGTTACACAGGAGAAACGAAAGAAGACATTGAAAAAACATTTCAAATGGTGAAGGATTGTTTGCCTGATGAAATCGGCGTTTCAGTTTCATATCCGCTGCCTGGAACAAAATTTTATGAAAATGTAAAAGCGCAGTTAGGTGAAAAACAAAATTGGTTCGATAGTCAGGATTTGGCAATGATGTACGAAGGAACATATCCGCCGGATTTTTATCGCGCATTGCACAAACTTATTCACAAACGATTTCGTATATGGAAGGGATTAGAACTGTTTTCTTCTCCGACAAAATGGAATAAACATTCGCCACGCGCACTTGCTTCGGCAGTGTTTCACAAAGCGACTGTGAAGAAGTTAGAGAGAGAAATGGATGTGTTTGAAAATGAACAGTACCACTTGAGAAACAACAACTGACACTAAATGAAAAATAGTACTTAAATCGGATAGAAAGATTTGATTAAAAAATAAAATTACCTTTCACAAAATTTAATGTTTCCTCTATTGACATTGCGAAATTTCTGACGTATATTACTCCCGAAAATTTTTTAGTGAAATGAAAGACCATAATTTTATGAAAATAATTTTGCTCCTCGTGTGTATAACTGCGATGCAAACGTGCAAAGAGAAACCACCCGAGCCACCCGATACACCGCTGTATAAGAGAAATATTTTTCTCTCTGTAGTAGATACCAGCGTAACAGAAATTACTTTACAAGTAACAATACCGGAAAGTGTAAAGAACAGAGAATTTATTGTGAAGAGAGACGGACAAACTCTTTTTACTACCGTACTAACATACGCAGATACTCTTTTACTTGATACCGCACTCTCACCTCACCACAACTACACCTACAAAGCATACCGCATAAAAAATAATAAACTGATTGACTCGAGTATCATTGCATTTGCAACTACGATTGATACGACGAGCCATGAGTTTACTTTTGATATTGATACGCTTGGGGATGGTGCGAGCAGTGCATTGTATGACGTAGCAATAATAAATGAAAACGATGTATGGGCAGTGGGAGAAATATATTTGAGAGATTCTACTGGTGGTTTTGGACCAATGTATAATGCAGCACATTGGGATGGAACTCGCTGGAATTTAACTCGTATAACATTCCGTCTTGATTATGGGACTTCTGTATCAATTACAGATCAAATTCCAATTGGGTCTGTCTTTGCACCGTCTCCAAATGATATTTGGTTTGTTTGTGGAGGAGTAACGCGATTGAAAAATAATGTCTGGGTAATGATGAATTTTCTACTTACCGAAGGTCCTGGGCGAGCAAATAAAATATGGGGAACAAGTTCTAACGATATGTATTTTGTTGCAAATAATGGGCTTATTATACATTACAACGGTACAACATTTACAAAACTTGAGAGCGGAACAATACACAATATATATGACATTTGGGGAGCAACAAATCCGAAAACAAATGAAACAGAAATTCTTGCAGTAGGGAATTTATACCCAGACAATGTTGACAGAATAATTTTGAAAATTTACGACTTATCTGTTTCAACTCTTTCTGATAGCAATATAAGCTGGACATTAAGTGGAGTATGGTTTATTCCTAATAAGCATTATTATGTGGTAGGTTCGGGTATTTATGAAAAGCAAAGATTATCAGACATACGTTGGCAAAACGAACCTACACAAATTACTACGTATTCTACCGCTGGCGTTCGTGGTACTTTTTTAAACAATGTTTTTGTAGCGGGAGCATACGGTGAATTTTTACATTTTAACGGGGTTTCGTGGCGGAGTTATCGTACAAGTGGTACTGGGCTTAGCGATGGTGCTTACGGTCCTATTGCATTAAAAGGTAATACCGTTTTTACTGTAGGTCAATTAGGAAACCGTGGGATTGTACTACGAATGAGGCGTTAATAAATCAGGTTTTTTTCACAATTAATACGAAAGGTAATTTTTATGATTAATTTCCAATTCTATCTAAAGAAAGTGTTAATAACACTTATTTTTGTGTTCACTATGTTTCTGAATTCTGGTATTTCTCAAACTGTTCGTTATGATAGCACGGACATCCGCGTTCATCCGACCAATAACTCGCATCAATTTGAAATGAGTGTTGCCGTGAGCCCTGTGAACCGAAATGTTGTGTGCGCTTCGGCGATTACTGATAAGCCAGAAAGCCCCGGAATAGGATTTTATTTTTCAACTGACGGCGGATTACATTGGAGAGGAAGCGATTCGATGCCAAATACTGTATTGTATTTAGCCAAACCCGGTGTTGCAATTGATAGGCAAGAAAATTTTTATGTCAATGCGAATTTAGACCCTGATGCGCTCAATGACCATAAAGAATATATTGTCTTTTATAGATTCACCAAACAAGGAGAAACGTGGGTAATGGATTTATATGATACTATTAGAAACGGCGGAAGCGTAAATCCGATTGATGTTGATAGGAATTATCTCACGGTTGATAATACTCCAAGCAGTTCTTATGCTGGAAGACTATATTGCGGTTGGAAAGAAGAAACACCTGATAGTAATATCTCGGTAAAGTATTCTACAAATCGTGGAACTACATGGCTGCCAGGCACAGGTCCGACAAGTGACGGTATAGATATTAGTACAGGAATTACACCAGGGTACGCTTCCCGCAGACCACAAGGAGTAAATCTTCAAGTAGGACCAAACGGATATGTGTATGCGTGCTGGGCAATGCGAAAAAAAAGCAGCCCTTACACTGAATATGGTATAGGATTTAATTTATCAACCAATGGTGGCACGAATTGGGGAACCACTTATGCTCCTAAATATGCAATAGATAATATTCAGGGAATAAGAAATGATGAATATGATGCTATTGCATTACCCGTTGCAACAAATAGTTTTCCAATAATGGGAGTGAATATGCAAACTGGAAAAATTTATATCGTTTGGGTAAATGAGGGAGTACCGGGAGTTAATAACGGAGACCCTGATATTTATATAATTTCTTCAAGTAATTCAGGGCAAAGTTGGTCAAGTCCAATACGAGTTAATAACGATGTTGGTGATGCAATTCAATTTAATCCGTGGCTTTCTGTTGACCCAATTAATGGACATATTCTCATTTCTTTTTACGATAATAGAGCGCACGTCGGGCAAAATTTATATGACTATTATGTTGCTCATTCATCCGATGGTGGAGAAACATTCGAGGATTTTCCCGTGAATAATACATCATTTCGTACTAAAGAAATCAGTATTTCCATTCCTCCGTTTAATGATAAGCATTATGGCGAACACTCCGGCATTGCAGCGATGGATGGCCGATGTTATCCGATTTGGAATGCACACCTTCCTGATACAAACTATTCGCAAGGATGGATTTCGCCGTTCGATTATCCTACGGTGACCGTTGACCAAAAATTAGAAGATGATGAAACTTCGGTGGACTCCGTAGCACGTTGGGAAACAACCACATTTAAGCAGTATAAAGTTCCTCGCGGATTACCGTTTAGAAGTGGTACAAATGAAATACTACGAGGCTCAAGAAAAATTATTTCTGACCAAAAATATAATCTTTGGAGTACCAATGATATTGGACCAATTAATAATGTAGTTAACCATAAATCTTTTCTTATTCAAGCAAATACGAATCGTATAACTTCTCAATACAAACCTACAAAAAATGGTGTTACTTTACGTAACGAACTTATTGATGCACCGAATGTAAATGGAGGAGTGATTGAATTTAAAGACCCTTGGTATGTTGACTCATCGGATAGTAAAGGCACACTCAATCGCGGAAATGATGCAATATTCCATCAAGTTGGCTCACCGTTTACTCCGAATGCAAGTAATAGCTATAACGGTGTGTTCTTGAATCAATTTCCAAATCCATTAGACCCAAATGTTCCTTATTACTCTGTTCGAGTACCAGAGTCCAATCCAATTAGTGGCTTTACTACATATTTTTATGGCTGGAATGCAGTGCCTGGAACAGCAGATATAATTTCTCCTGATGAATATGAAACTCCTGTTGTGTTTCGTCAAGAAGACGCAGAAGTAACCGCTCTTTACAAAGCCCATCTCGGCACTTCCGTTTCTACAGCCACGGGAAGTAATGCTGAACACAAACTCATCCAACTTCCCGATGGAAGATTACTGATGGTGTATGAGAGCGCAAATAATATTTTCACGCTTCTCTCCACCAATAACGGCAATTCGTGGTCGCAGGAAGAAACAAAATTTACAGATATACCATTTGCAACAGAAGGTCAACACGTGCGCTCACCTTCACTTGCAAGCGATGGAAGTAACGTCTATCTCTCATTGGAGTATGTTTTATATAACGGCAGTGAATGGTTGCACAGTGTACGATTATATTATTTTGAAAGCGGAATATGGAATTTTTCTTGGAAAAGTACAGAATTTACCGAAGAAGAAAATTTCTATGCAACACCGGTTCTTTCCATCGGCACAAATCACGGACAACCTTTCTATGTTCTTCTCTGGCGTAATGCGGCAGAACATCGTTTAATGTGCCGCATACAGTACGATGCGCAAAGTGAAGTAGTGTGCGCAGTTGAAAATACAACGGAACATTCCATGAATCCTACTCTCATCACGGAAACATACGCTACGAGTGATACTGCTTTACCCGAATTTATCCGGTTTCATTTTGCTTGGGAAGAACGAGGACAAATATGCTATGAAGAAGGTGAATATACAATGCGTTGGAGAGATTTAACGTACAGAAATTATGCAGAACTCACTGCAAATCATCCTGAAATATCCCGTTCAGGAAATCCGGTAATTATTTATACGCCAGTAAGTAGTGTTTTACCATATAAGCAGATACACATTTTTTGGCATGGGTTATCACGACAAACACAAGGCGCTCATCCCGGCGATGAGTTATATTCAATTTATCATACGTATCAGCAGGGTGGTCTTTGGTCAGAATATTTAACTAATTTTTATCACGAGGGCGATTATGAACCACACAATCATTTGTATCCCTCCGCAAGTATAGAAACAGAAAATAATATACTGCGCTGTGCATGGGAATGTGGGGCGCACATTGCGTATGTAACGAAAGAGATTTCTCCATCGGGTGAATGGAGTCATCCGCAGGATTTAGGTCCCGATGTTAGGTATATTCACTCGCCGAATCTTTTCGGTTACGGGAATAGAACACTTGCGCTATGGTCAGCGGGAAATTCTCAACCATTCAATATTCAAACTTATACATTTGAAGATGCTCAGCAAAAAGTACAGATACAGCAATTGCCGGCAACGACAGAGAAAAATTCTGCAACACAAACGTCGTTTAACCCGCGTCGTGGCAGTGTAAATTTAAAGAACATAAAACTTCCCGGACGAACAAAGAACAAACTCGAAGGAATAATATCGTCAATTGTAGAGCCATTTTCTCAAGTTAATAATGACGGGCAAACACTCCTTTCATTTTCTTCGGAACGGGAACGCGGTAAATTGCAGAACTGGTTAAGCACGGAAAAATTTATGGTTTCAACGAACGATGCAGTAGAAGGAAAATATTCTTTTGTGTTCACCAATTTCCGTGCATCAGAAATTGACCCAACTCTCAATCCAATGTTTTTGATAATGGAACTTGTGAAAGCGCAGAATAATCAATCGCTTGCAGTGCTGGATGAAATTTCATTACAGCAAATACTTGCATGGAATAAAACAGACAGTGTTGTAACGCGAGTAATAACAAAACCCATTGGAGAATTCAGTGGAAAGGAAGTATATGTACGCATCCATTTATTAGGTCAAAGAGAAAAACTTCGTGAACCAGCATGGACAGAAATCATTTTGGGCAACGAACAACAAAGCAAAGCAAAAATATTCTCACAAACATCAAGAAGAAATATTCTTCCACAAACATTTTCTCTCGAACAAAATTACCCCAATCCGTTTAATCCAACAACAACAATACGCTATGCAATTCCGGAAAATTCATTTGTAACGCTGAAAATATTTGATATTCTCGGAAAAGAAATAACAACACTGAAGAATACATTTGAAGAAGCAGGATACAAATCCGTACTGTTTGATGCCACAAACTTACCGAGCGGCATTTATATCTACAAACTCTCCGCAGGGAATTTTACAGATATGAAGAAAATGGTATTGATGAAATAAGAAGAAGTTCGCCGCGCGCACTTGCTTCTGCTGTGTTTCACAAAGCGACGGTGAAGAAGTTGGAAAGAGAAATGGATGTGTTGGAAAAACTGGAATAATTTTGTTTATTACACTCGAATTTTTTAAGGAAATAATTATGAAAAATACTTATATACTACTCCTTGCAATCATTATTATTTCTTCGTGTAAAGAAGAAATACCAATCATTGATGAACCTGCCCCACAACATCAAAATCATACAACAATCAACGAATATTTCCCGAATACCATCGGTACATCATGGACATACTCTGTAACTGATAACTATGCACATACTCATCGCAAAATGACCATTATTATTACAGATACCCTCCGTCATCTCGATGGAACTAAATTATACAAATGGAGTATTGATGGTGATAAAGATTTTTGGTTCATTGCGAATTGTAATGATACACTTTATCGCTATGCGACACTCGAAAACTCTACGCGGAATTTATTGTTAATTCTCCCATTTACTGTAGGAAATTATTGGCTCAATCCATCAATTTCCGGATATGGATATGATACAATTCGGGTATTGAGTAAAACCGAAGTATCTGTTCCTTATGGTAATTATACTCAAAGTTTTATAGTTGAAGATAGAAATTATGGAATTGATACACGCGGAAGAACAACTTATTCTATTGTGCCAATCATCGGCATCGTAAACCTTCATACAAAAACTGGAGGAACTATTATGGATGACTATGAATGGAAACTTACTGACTGTCATATCGTTCCAAAAATTATTACAAAAGAGAAATGAATCTTTAGAAACTCTTTGCGTAACTCTGCTCTTCCCTTTGCGGACTTTGCGTTTAAGAAAGATTGTTATGAACCGCACACCATATTGTCTTACCCGCGCAAGCGGGTATCCATTGAAAGAAAATAGATTCCGTGTCAAGCACGGAATGACAATAAACCACAAAAATGAACAAAGAGTAAAAAGTCTGGTTTATACCATTGCAAAAAGTTACAATAGGGCAATGAACGTTCACAGTGCCATTGCAAAAAGTTGCAATGGGGCAATGAACGTTCACGGTGGCATTGCAAAAAGTTACAATAGGCAAAATGCCTTTTTTAGTAAAATTTCGGAGTTTCCCATTTACAGAGCATTTCCAATTACGAAATGCTCTTTTTTTTTTGGCACAATTATTGATTTAATGAGTGAGGGAATACATACGAAAACGGAGATTTTGCTAAAATTGCACTGCGATTCTCAAAATAAGCCAGGTATGTCTTATTTTATTTTTCAATATTGAGAATTTACAATGAATTTTCTGTTTATACTTCTCGTCTTCGTATATTTTCGCCCGAAATTTGAACTTATGCAATGTACAACGCAATAATTATTTTACAAATCGCGCTCCCTGTTCTCTACCTCGCAACAACGTGGCGGTATGGCAGGGAATTTTACAATAACGATTTCCGTTCGAGCCAACTGAAGCCGCACTATTTAATTACCACGCTCGGATTTCATTTCCTCTATCTTCTCCTCCGCACAGCGGAATTCCGACATGTACCTGTAACTTCGCCGGCGGAATTGCTCTCCGTTCTTGGTTTTACTCTTGCCGGTGCGTATATCTTTATTGAATACATTACCAAAGTAAAAAATACCGGCTTTTTTGTGTTGGTAATTTCATCGTTCCTTGTTACTATCGCTTCTATTTTTTCGCCGAACAAATACGGTGTACTGGATATTTTTAAAAGCGAGTTGCTCTCATTTCATATTGTTTCCGCACTGCTTGGTTATTCTGCCTTTGTGCTTTCTGCAATTTACGGCTTGCTGTATATGATGCTGTATAAAAAACTCCGCACGCGCACGTTTGATAATATTTATCGCAATCTACCAAGTCTTGAAGCGCTTGAATCACTCGTATGGAAATCTGTTCTTGTGGGTTTTTTTGCTTTTACTTTTGTTTTAATTGTCGGATTTATCTGGTTGCCGCAGGCATTTCCCAATATTACATACACCGACCCGAAAGTAATTACTACGCTGATTATCTGGCTGATTTATGCAATAGGAATTATTTTCAAAAAGATTATTGGTTTTCAGGGAAAAAAATTAGCGGTCATTTCGATTGTCGGATTTGTCATTACGTTTCTTTCGATGGCGCTGACGAATGCAATTTCAGGTTTTCACCGGTTTAATTAGCAGATTGTAAAAAATATAAATGAACGATTTGCTTCTCATCGGACTCAATCACAAAACCGCATCGGTGGAGATACGGGAAAAACTGTATTACACGATAGAAGAAGCGCGTCCGCTCTTGCCGGAATTTGTCAGCAAAAATCTGAAAGAAGGCGTGTTACTTTCTACGTGCAATAGAACGGAAGTGTTTGGTTATGCGGAACAGGAAACAGAGCAACCGGAAAATATTATCACGTATCTTGTCGAAAAAAAATCGGCGCAGGGAACAATTCTCCCATCCCATTTTTACATTCAACATTCGTATGAAGCAGCACGGCACTTGCTCGAAGTTGCCGCAGGTATTGATTCGCTTATCGTTGGCGAAGACCAGATTTTAAAACAAATAAAAGACGCATACGAACTTGCAACATCGTGCGGCACAGTCGGCTCAACGCTGCACCAGTTATTCAATGTTGCGTTGCGTACAGGAAAACGTGTCCGCAGCGAAACAAAAATAAATGAAGGGGCAGTGTCTGTCAGTTATGCCGCAGTGGAACTTTCCGAAAAAATATTTGCAACACTGACCAATAAAAAAGCAATGCTCATCGGTGCGGGAGAAACTGCAGAACTCACCGCACGCTATCTTGTCGAAAAAGGAATCAGCGAACTGACGATTGCAAACCGTACAAAGGAAAATGCAGAACGTCTTGCAAAAGAATTTCACGGAAAAGCAATTGCGCTTGATGAGATGACAGATAAATTGCAGGAGATGGATATTGTTATCAGTTCGGTAAACACAAATGAATACATACTCACTGCACAGCAAGTCCGCAAAGCACGCGCACAGCGAACATCCAAAACACTGTTGATAATTGATATCGGAGTGCCGCGCAATATTGACCCGCGTACAAAGGAACTAGACAATGTGTTTCTCGAAGATATGGATTCGCTTGCAATGGTTTCAAAAACAAACTATGAAAGACGGCTTGCGGAAATTCCGAAAGTGCACAAAATAATTGATGAAGAACTTCACAATTTTATTGCGTGGGTACAATCGCAGGAAGTAACGCCGACAATAAAACTCCTGCGCGATAAATTTGAAGAAATCCGCTTTCAGGAAATGGAAAAAAATAAGCACAAATTTTCTGCAAATGAATTGGAAAAAGTGGACATCATTACAAAATCCATAATCAATAAAATACTCCACACGCCCACTATCAGTATGAAGGAAAGCAACGGACAGCAACATTTTGATAAACACACATTGAACCAGACAGTGAAACATTTGTTTGGATTAGAGAAAGATAAGCAATGAATATTCGTATCGGAACACGCGGCAGCAAACTCGCACTTTGGCAAACGCATTTTGTAAAAACAGAATTAGAAAAATATTTTCCGGAAAATACATTTGAAATTATTATCATCAAAACTATCGGCGACCAGATACTTGATACTGCGCTCTCGCAAATCGGCGATAAAGGACTCTTCACAAAAGAACTGGAAAATGCGTTGATGAATGAAGAAGTGGACCTTGCCGTACATAGTTTAAAAGATGTGCCGTCCATTCTTCCCGATGAATTAACGCTTGCAAGTATTCTGGAGCGTGAAGATGTCCACGATGTTTTAATTTCAAGAAATAATATTCCGCTTGCACAACTTCCGCTCAATGCGACAATTGCAACAGGAAGTTTACGACGACGCGCACAGTTAATGCATTTTCGCAGCGATTTTACTATTGTAGAATTGCGCGGAAATGTAGATACACGTTTCAGAAAATTTGATGAATCAGAGTGGGACGGAATGATACTTGCGTGCGCAGGAGTGAAGCGAATGAACTATGCAGAGCGCATTGCAGAAATAATTTCTTCTGCAATACTTTTACCGGCTGTCGGACAAGGTGCAATTGCAATAGAAACACGCAACGATGATATCGCAACAAAAGAAATTGTGCAGAAACTTCATCATGCAGAAACCGG
This sequence comes from uncultured Chitinophagales bacterium, assembly GCA_964358705.1. GTDB lineage: Bacteria > Bacteroidota > Ignavibacteria > UBA10030 > F1-140-MAGs086 > JBBTJF01. Next base: position 225,733 of record CAYHPL010000002.1, on the reverse strand, counting down.
TTATGCAGTGAAAGCAGAACGCGCATTATTACGACGGCTGGAGGGAGGCTGTCAGGTTCCTATCGGCGCAAATGCAATTGTCTCCGGTAATCAAATTATTCTTACAGGAACAATTACCAGTCTTGATGGAAAATTATTTGTGCGCGATGCACTCAACGGGAATTGCAACGATGCAGAACGTATCGGCGTTTCTCTTGCAGAAAAATTATTACAATCGGGAGGAGAAAAAATACTTGACGAAATCCGCAAGTGATGAAAAGAGTACTTATTACCCGCACCAAAGAACAATCAGAAGAATTTGCATCGCGACTCATTGCACACAATTACGAACCGCTATTTTTCCCAACAATTGAAATTACTTCTCCCCTTTCGTGGAATGATGCGGATGAAAAAATAAATGCGATTGACACGTACTCAGACATAATTTTTACCAGCACAAACGCAGTTCATTATTTTTTCACCCGTTGTAAAACAAAGAGCGCTTTTGAAAAACTTTCGGATAAAATATTTCACGCAGTTGGCGCAACCACGAAGCAAACAACAGAAAATGCCGGATTCCGTATCGAAACAATTCCTGAAAAATTTTCTGCAAAAGAGTTGGCGGAAGCAATTGTACACAGCAGCGCTGCAAAGAAAAAAATATTCCTGTTTCCACACGGCGATTTAAGCGATGAAACACTACAAGCAATTTTAAAGGAAAATGGAATTGCAATTGATTCCATAGTAGTATATCGCACAATACAACCGCAAATAAATGAAGATGAAAAAATATCAATTGCATATCAACTTGCATTCGGTTTAATTTCTGTCGTTACATTTTTTTCTCCCTCAAGCGTGCAGCATTTCCTCGAAATATTTTCGGAATGTAAAAATTCAAGTGCCATTACATTCGCGGTTATCGGCGAAACGACAAAACAAGCGTGCATAAAATACGGCATACATCCTTCGCAGATAATTTTAATTGACACCCTTTTTCACAACGATTTTTTAACACAACAAAAATAACACACATCAATGCCTTTACAAAATGATTTATTTCTCCGCGCCTGCAAACAGCAACACACTGAACGTACTCCGATTTGGATGATGCGTCAAGCAGGACGTTATCTTCCTGAATATCGCGCAATACGCAGTAAATATGATTTTCTCACAATGTGCAAAACGCCGGAACTCGCCGCCGAAGTAACAATGCAACCAATTGATATTGTTGGCGTTGATGCAGCAATAATATTTTCCGACATACTCGTCATTCCCGAAGCGATGGGAATGATATTGACAATTGATGAAGGACGCGGACCACGTTTAGAAAATCCAATCGCAACAGCGAATGATATTGAACGATTAATTATTCCTGACCCGACTGACAAACTGAAATATGTTCTCGATGCAGTTTCATTAACAAAAAAAATGCTGAACGCACGTGTTCCGCTCATTGGATTTGCTGGCTCTCCTTGGACACTTTTTGCATATATGGTTGAAGGAAACGGAACAAAAGATTTTAAAAAAGCAAAAACGTTGTTATTTTCTGAACCAAAACTTGCTCACAAATTATTGGAAAAAATTGCAGACGCTGTTGCAGAATATCTTTGCGCAAAAATTGAAGCAGGCGCGGATGCAGTGCAGATTTTTGACACGTGGGGCGGCATGTTGAGTTACGATGATTTCAGAGAATTTTCATTGCAATACATTCATTTCATCATTCAAAAAGTAAAAGCAAAATTTCATAACGTTCCCATCATCCTATTTTCAAAAGGAACGGGAACGTGGCTTGATGACCAAACAAAAACACACTGCGACGTTATCGGCATTGACTGGACGATGGATGTTGCAATCGCGCGCTATCTTGTCGGAGGACGTACTGCATTGCAGGGAAATCTTGACCCGCTGATTCTTCTTTCAACGCAGGAAAAAATTGTGGACGAAGCAAAAACAATTCTCGATAAATTCGGCGAAGGCGATGGACACATTTTCAATCTCGGACACGGAATTTTACCTGAAACACCAGTCGAAAATGCAAAACTTTTGGTGGAAACAGTGAAAGAAGAAAGTAAAAAGTATCATAGCAAATAGCGTATGAAAAAAAACGTTCAGATTTTTTTCGAACAACTGCAAAATACAATCTGCGCAGCACTGGAAGAAGTTGATGGCAATGAAAAATTCAGCGAAGAGAGTTGGCAACATCACAGTGGCGGCGGCGGAAAATCACGAATAATTCAAAACGGAAATGTCTTTGAAAAAGCGGGTGTGAATTTTTCTGCTGTATCAGGAGTATTTTCTGATGCGCTCGCCAAAAGAATGAATGTGGCTCCGCAACAATATTTTGCTACTGGTGTTTCACTTGTCTTGCATCCGTTTTCACCATTAATTCCAACAGTGCATATGAATGTCCGTTACTTAGAATTAGAAAATGGAATGGCGTGGTTTGGTGGCGGAATGGATTTAACTCCGTATTATTTATTTGAAGAAGATGCAATACATTTTCACTCCGTGTTAAAAAAAGTTTGCGACGCACACGATACAACGTTGTATCCTTCATTCAAAAAAAAATGCGATGAATATTTTTTTATCAGGCACAGAAATGAAACGCGCGGCATTGGGGGAATATTTTTTGATTATCTCAAAGAGGAAATGGAAAAAACATTTTCATTTGTACAAGATGTTGGCAATGCATTTCTCGATGCTTACATTCCTATTTTACAACGACGAAGAAATGAAAATTGGAGCACACAACAGAAAGAATGGCAACTCATTCGCCGCGGACGTTACGTGGAATTTAATTTGCTCTACGACAGAGGAACTTTGTTCGGCTTGGAAACGAACGGACGGATTGAATCAATTTTAATGTCTCTGCCTTCTGTTGTTCATTGGAAATACAATCATTCTCCTGTAATTAATTCTGAAGAAGAAAAATTATTGCGCGTGTTACAAGCGCCTCGTGACTGGGTGTAACAATCCGCATACAAATTGTGTATGAAGAATTGAATGATTTCATTTTTTTTATTCTTCCAAATCGTTTATTTTTACATCCAATTTGTCCGTAAAATAATGCAGCATTGTTGAATGCAGGGGGAATTTTTTTTGCGGACAGCAAAACAAAAAAAAGTCGTCCACTATAAATTCCTCTGAAATATCAATGAAATCGGTTCCATTATACTGTGTGTTAATTTTTATTCTCAACTGCACGGGTATTGTTTATACTCAGGAAGAAAAATTTGCAGAAGAATGGCGTTGGGTTCAGTTCACAACTGCAAGCGGATTACCTTCCAATAATATTTTAACTGTTCTTGAAACTTCCGATGGCACAATTTGGGTCTGTACTTCAAATGGCATTGCATATTTTGATGGCTATCAATGGATTCCCATAGATGAATCGAAAGGAATTCCACACGGATTGCCTGCTCTCATCAATGAATCGTATAATAATCGCATATTCGTCATTATTGATGGAAGAGCTTACGAAGGAAATAAAAACGGATTTCAACTCCTTCCTCTTGAAAATGTAAATAACATTATTGTATTTGAAAAAAATAAACTACTCATCATCCAGGATGTAACTCTTTCCATTTACGAGAATGGAATGGTTACTCCTTTTGCACTTCCCGTTGATGCAGGTGGTAGATTAGTTTTAAATTTGTTCCGTACAAAATCCGGAAAAATATGGCTGAACGTATTGAACGGATTATATTGTTTAGAAAATGGACAATGGATACAAAAACTTTCCGTACAAAAAATAAGATTATCTGTAAACAGCATTATCGAAGATAAATACGGCAATGGGTTTGCTTCCATTGCTGCACCGGTAGAAATACGCGGATTGTGGGAATGGAAAAATAATGGCACGTTCATACGTAATACTACAGAATACGGCGAATACATTCATTCCGGAGATATTGCCCCGAACGGAGATGTACTTGCATATCACGAATCCAATGAATTGCGGTTGAGAAAACACGACAAATGGATTGCGCTTCCACCGCTGCCTCAGCATATTCAAAACATACAATACATTTGTTACCGAAATAATGGCGATGCCTGGATTGGAACAAACAATGGTTTGTATCTCTTCCGTCAATCGTCATCCCGTTGGAGCAGTAAAAAATATACGACTCCCGATTCACGAAATCGCATCAATGAAATTTTAAAAACTTCCCGGGACGAAATCTGGTTTGGAACAGGTTCCGGTGTTGAAATTCTTTCTCCAGGCGGAGAAAAAACTTCTACGACACACATTGGAAAAATTCCGCTCAACGAAATCACTGCATTAGGTGAAGATAATGAAGGTGGAATATGGCTCGGCAGCGGCAATTCTTTTAAAGGAACTTTTCGATGGTACAACAATCAATGGGAACATTTTCCAATTCTCAATAACGACGACGGCGTGTATATTCATAAAATCCGCAAAGACCACAAAGGACGATTATGGTTTTTAGGATTGTCTCCCTCACCTTTTACATCAAAAGAACAGCAGCCCGGCGCGTATGTATTTGAGAGCGGAAAATTTACACGGTGGAGTACTGCCGAAGGACTTATTCACGGACGTGTGTACTCTTTTGTTGAAGGAAAAGATGGCGCATTTTGGTTTGCAACAATTGGTGGAATCAGTAAATGGAAAAATGGCAAATGGAAACATTGGACAAGCGACCAGGGATTAATTTCCAATAGAATTTTCACTGTTGTAATAGATAGCAGTAATCAACTCTGGTTTGCAGACCAGTTTAACGGTATCGGGACGATAAATGCACATGATGAAATTCACTACTACTCAACTTCTGATGGATTGATTAGCGCAAAAGTTTGGGAATTATGCGTTGCTTCAAATGGTACTCTCTGGTATGCTTCAAGCGGAGGATTAGGATGTTTTGCCAATAATCAGTGGAGTACTTTTGGAGGAAGCACCGGCTTGCATAATTCCCGCCTTTGGTCATTGCTACCGATAAAAGATAAAATCCTTGCAGGCACACTGGGAGCGGGACTTGCAATATTGAATCTCAAAGAAAATGTTCAACCGTATCCGCGCATCATAATTCAGGAACCAATTACCGATAATGAACAAACTGTTATTCGATGGAATGTTTTTGGATATTGGGGAGAACCGATGCCGCAGTTTATTCAGACACGATTTCGATTAGATACGCTTGCTTGGTCTGAATGGAGCACACTGCGTGAAATTTCACTTCAAAAAATTTGTTCCGGCGAACATTCAATTCTACTGCAGGCGCGAACACTGTTTGGAAATTTTGATGTCAACGGAACGCACAAAATATTTACCACCCCTTTGCAATGGTATAAAAGACCAGTATTCTATCTGCCTACCGGCGCAATGTTCCTGATGATTATTGTACTCTGGATAACACTGAAAGCACGTAAAACAACCCACGCACGAGAATTGTTGGAAAGCGAAACACGCTATCAGGAATTATTTGAAGAATCAAAAGATATAATTTATTTCGGCACACCGCAGGGAAAATTACTTGATATCAATCAGACAGGACTTGACGTTTTTGGGTACGCTTCAAAAGAAGAAATGCTGAAAATTGACATTGCAAATGATTTATACTTCAATCCGAAATCACGCACGCCCATCATACAAATAATTGCAAATACAGGATATCTGAAAAATTATGAACTCGTTCTGAAAACAAAAACCGGAAAAAAACTTTACATTCTTGAAACATCCACCGCTGTTCGGAATAAGCGCGGAGATTTTATTGCAATACGCGGCATTATGCGTGATGTTACCGAACACAGAGAAATAGAAGCACAACTGCGCCAATCGCAAAAAATGGAAACCATCGGAAAACTTGCCGGCGGTATTGCACACGATTTCAATAATCTTCTCGGCATTATTAGCGGATACAGCTCTCTCCTCACCGAACAAATACAGAATAATCCAACGGTCGAAAAAAGCACGGTTGCAATTCAGAAAGCGGTGAAGCGCGGCGCAAAATTAGTTGAACAATTACTCACTTTTGCACGCAAAAATGAAACTACTTTCGAACCAGTCATTCTATTTGATTTTTTTCACGAAATTTTTAAAATCATCACGGATACATTTCCTAAAACTATTGAATGCAAAATTCAGAATGACGAAAATATTCCGTTTGTCATTGCTGACAGCAATCAGTTGCATCAGGCAATCACAAACCTTTGCATTAATGCAAGAGATGCAATGCCGGATGGCGGGTGCATCACTCTCTCTGCTTCAACGGTGAAAAGTTCCTTTCTGCAAATTAAATATCCCTCCGCTTCTGCAAATGAATATGTATGTATTTCTGTCGCTGATACGGGAGTTGGAATGCAGGAGGATATAAAACAACATATTTTTGAACCATTTTTCACTACGAAAGAACAAGGAAAAGGTACGGGATTAGGATTATCTGTAACTTATGGAATTGTCCGGTCTCATAACGGATTCATTGATGTCGAAAGTACACAAGGGAAAGGAACAAAATTTTCGATATATCTTCCGATGTACGAAATTCAGTGGGAATCAAAACAGCAGCAACATTTGAAAACAGAAAATTTTCATGGAAAAGAAACGCTGTTAGTCGTCGAGGATGAAGAGTTACTCGGTGAAATCGTCTGTGCGAATTTAACAAAAACAGGATACAATGTACTCTGGGCAAAAGACGGAGAAGAAGCAGTGAACATATACACGGATAATCGGCACAATATTTCATTAGTACTCTCCGATATCGGATTGCCGAAATTAAATGGCGCAGATGCCTGCAGAAAAATGTTACTGATGAATCCGCAATTGAAAATAATTTTCGTCAGCGGGTTATTTGAACCGAACATTTATTCATCGTTCTCCGGCACAGGAGTTAAATCATTTCTTCAAAAACCGTACGACATCCCATTTGTACTGAGAAAAATTCGAGAAACACTTGATGAACAATAACAAGCACATTATTATTATCGGCGCAGGAATTTCAGGATTGACTGCTGCATATTTTCTCAAAAAAAGCGGCTGGAATGTTACAATTCTCGAAGCAGACGCGGATGTCGGCGGAACAATGAAAACAGCAGTCATTGATGGATTTATGATTGAAAGCGGACCGAACAGCGCACTCGAAACAACTCCTCTTTTCAAACAAATGGTCAACGAACTCGGCATCGCAGATGAAATGCTTTACGCAAGCGCATCATCGAACAAGCGATACATTTTAAAAAACGGACAACTCGAGGAAATGCCAATGAGTCCGCCCGCATTTTTAAAAACAAAATTACTCAGCTGGAAAGGAAAGTTTCGTGTTGCAGGTGAATTATTCCAGGGAAGAGCAATGCACGAAGAATCTATTGCGCAATTTGTTGAGCGAAGATTAGGCAAAGAATTTCTCGATTATTTTATCAACCCGTTTGTCGCAGGAGTATTTGCAGGCGACCCGAAAAAATTAAGCGTGCGTTCTGCGTTTCCGAAATTATTTGCATTGGAAGAAAAATACGGTGGAATTTTTAAAGGAGTTATTCGCGGAAAAAAAGAACGGAAGAGAAAAGCCCGGAGCGGAGAACAGAGCAAAGAATCTGCGAAAATGTTTTCTTTTAAAAACGGCATGCAAACGTTTCCGAAAGCGATTGCAAAATTTCTTGGAGACGATATTCACTTTAATGCAACAGTGGAGCATGTTATTCCGATGCGCGATGGAAATAAATGTATGTTCACTGTTTCTTTTACGCAAAATGGAAGCGCAGAAACATTGCAATCGCACAATGTTCTCTTTGCAATTCCAGCATACGCGCTCGCAAAAATTATTGCACAGATTGACCCGAATATGGCAATTACATTGAGCAATATTTACTATCCGCCTGTCGCAGAAATATTTTTCGGATTTAAAAAATCGCAAATGAAAAGAGCACTTGACGGATTTGGGTTTTTAATTCCTGAAAAAGAGCAACGAAAAATACTCGGCACAATCTGGTCATCTTCACTGTTTCCCAATCGCGCGCCGGATGATAGTATTGCACTGACTACTTTTGCAGGCGGTTCGCGTCAACCGGAAATTTGTAATTTAGATGATGCGCAATTACAGAAAACAGTACTGGAAGAATTGCAATCAATAATGCGCATTGAAGGAGAGCCGTATTTCGTGCAAATCAATCGCTGGCAAAAAGCAATTCCGCAATATGAACTCGGCTATTACAAAATTGAACAGGAAATGGATAAGTTTGAAAAAAATTTTCGCGGAACATTCCTCTGTGCAAATTTTCGTGGCGGAATTTCTGTTGGTGATTGCGTGATGAGCGGAGAAAGTGTGGCGAGGAGAATAGACGAATCAGTTAAAATTGATATATAGTTTTCAATTCAATATATTTTTCAACAGAAACTCAACACAAATTTTTATGCTCAACTTTAAAATAATTCTCGAACAAGATGAAGATAATTGGTATGTTGCAACATGCCCGTCGCTTCCCGGATGCATTTCGCAAGGGAAAACTGAAAAGCAAGCAGTGAAAAATATGAAGGAAGCAATTCACTTGCATTTGCGCTCTCTTTCGGAAGATGGTATCCCGCTTCATTCTGAAAACGGAAAAAAAGAATTGCTTGTTTCGGTTGCTGTATGAGTAAACTTCCGGTGCTTTCTGGAAAAGAAATTTTCAAAATATTGCAGCGAATTGGTTATTACTTTCGGGACCAGGAAGGCAGCCATATTCATCTCCGGTACACAACTCGAAAACCCCTCACTATTCCCAATCATAAAGAAATAGCACGCGGGACACTACGTCAAATAATTCGTGATGCTGGTTTAACGGTAGAAGAGTTTATGAAACTACAATGAACATCGTTAGAGAAAAATTTCGGTGGGCGATTGCGTGATGAGTAGGGAAAAAGTGGCGAGAATGATAGAAGATTTGTAAAACGTAATGAATATTCACGATAAGAAAACAAGAAGTTACAATTTGAGTCGGGTCAGAAGCAAAGACACTAAACCCGAAATGATTGTACGAAAATTTCTTTTTGCTAATGGTTATCGTTACAAACTCCATGATAAAAAACTTCCGGGAAAGCCAGACATAGTTTTACCGAAATATAAAACAGTTATTTTTGTTCATAGTTGTTTTTGACATGAAAATTGTAAATATGCTATAATTCCCATAACAAGAACAATGTGGTGGAAGAAAAATAATGAACGTAATATTGAACTTGATAAAATTAATTCAGTAAACTTATGAAAAGAGAAAACACTATTTGGACAAGAGAACAAACTATTATTGCATTAAATCTTTACTGCAAAATTCCATTCAACAGAGTAAGTTCAAACCATCCAGATATAATTCGGATTTCAAAAATTATTGGAAGAACTCCAAATTCTGTAAAAATGAAAATTGGAAACTTTGGAAGTTTCGACCCAGAATTAAAGAAGAGAGGAATTGTAGGTTTAGGAAACACTAGTAAATTAGATGAAATCGTATGGAATGAATTTAATAATGATTGGAATAATCTTGCCTATGAAAGTGAATTACTAATCGCAAAGCTTTCTAATCAACCGTTAGAAAATATTTCAGAAATAAATACTGCGGATATTCCGATTGGAAAAGAAAGAGAAACCATAATAAAATCAAGAATAAATCAAAATTTTTTCAGAAGGGTTGTTCTCTCATCTTACAATAATAAATGCTGTATTACAGGTTTGACAATTTCAGAATTACTTGTTGCAAGCCATATCATTCCTTGGTCGGTTGACGAAAAAAATAGGTTGAATCCTTCTAATGGTTTATGTTTAAATTATCTTCACGACAAAGCATTTGATAGTGGCTTAATCACAATTACCTCAGAATTTAAAACAAAAGTTTCCAAAAATATTTACAAAACAAAAAATGACAAAGCGATAGAAACAATGTTCGAAAAATATGACAACATCAAAATAATATTACCTGAGAAGTTTTTACCAGGAAAAGAATTTCTCGATTATCATTCAAGAGAAATATTTGAAAAAAAATATTAACAGTTACTTAAAACCTTGCCGCTTTAATTCGCTAACCGCTATTATGAGAGTGTGCTCCATTGGTTCGTCTTTCACTGCTTGAAATAATTTTTCTATGTTCATTTTAATTTTCCCTTTCTAAATCCACAAAATTTTAATTTCTTTTTCCAATTGTGCAAGCTCTTTATCGCCCGTAACGAGTATTGCGTTTTCTTTTTTGGCGAGAGCGGCGGCGAAGCAATCTGCGTAGGCAATTCCGCCGAGCGCTTTATATTTTCCTGCCTGTTTTGTAAGACGCGTATCAATTTCTTCAACCACGTCAATGGGCATATTTTTTATTGCGCGGACTGCTTCTTCCGCTTTCTCTTCATCGCCGGTTTGTAAGCGTGTGTAATATACTTCCCCCCAGTTAATCGAAGTAAGAAACATTTTTTGGTCGGATTGAAATGCTTCAAAGAGCAAATCGCGGACAATTTCCCATCCTTTTTGTTTGCGGAAATACACAATCAGCGCATAACTATCAAGAACGTATTTTTTCATTCGGGTTATTTTCCTTTGGCTTTATCTTTCTTCCGCTCTTCCAGTAAAATTTCCAGTTCACTCTCCTTGTCGTTAAATATACCCGCGTACCGCTCAAAGTAATCTTTCGTCAAAGGACGGATAATTACATCATCGCCCTTTTCGATGAAGATAATTACTGTTCCTTTTTTCATTCCTTTTTGTTTGCGGATTTTTGAGGGAACAAGGATTTGTCCTTTCACCGTCATTGTAGATGTTTGCATACAGTTTTTATATAAGTGTTACAAAATGCGGGAAAAAGATACTAATATTATTTTGTAAGCCAAAAATTTTATGAGTAATACTTTTACTGTAAAAAATATGGCATCAGAAAAGATTCTTCATTCAATTCGGCGAATTCGGTATGACAAATTCCTTTACATTTTTTATTTTCCTCTCCTTCTCCGTATTTTTGTCCACAAAAAAATATTACACTGAAAACTTACTACACAAATTCCCATGCACAAATCCCCTGTTACAAATCTCAATTTTAATCGTCTCCGCCGCACAAGAATGAATGCGACACTTCGCTCAATGGTGCGTGAAACGGAACTTGCGACAAATGATTTTATATATCCATTATTTGTTGTTGCAGGAACAAAAATAAAAAAAGAAATTTCATCAATGCCCGGCGTGTATCAAATGTCTGTGGATGTAATTGTACGCGAATGTATCGAAGTATATTCGCTCGGCATTCCGGCAGTGATTCTTTTTGGTATTCCCGAACACAAAGACGAAATTGGCAGTGAAGGATATATGGAAAATGGCGTCGTACAGCAAGCAGTGCGCGCAATTAAAAAAGAAGTGCCGGAACTTTGTATTATCACCGATGTGTGTATGTGCGAATATACTTCGCATGGACACTGCGGAATCGTACGCGGCAATGAAATTGTTAATGATGAATCCGTAGAACTATTGATGAAAGAAGCGCTTTCGCATGCAGTGGCAGGTTGCGATATGGTTGCGCCTTCGGATATGTTCGATGGAAGAATTCTTGCAATCAGAACAATATTAGACGAGAACGGATTCTTAAATCTTCCAATAATGTCGTATGCTGCAAAATATGCATCAGGATTTTACGGACCATTCAGAGAAGCCGCAGAAAGCACACCGAAATTCGGCGACAGAAGAAGCCATCAGATGGATTCCGCAAATTCAAATGAAGCAATGCGCGAAGTACTCGCGGATATTGAAGAAGGGGCTGATATTGTTATGGTAAAGCCAGCAATGCCCTATCTTGATATCATCCGTCGCGTGAAAGATACATTTCAAATGCCAACTGCGGCGTACAACGTAAGCGGCGAGTATTCAATGGTAAAAGCGGCAGCGCAACTTGGCTGGATAGATGAAGAGCGCGTAATGCTTGAAATGCTGACAGGAATCAAACGCGCAGGCGCAGATATGATTTTAACATATTTTGCAAAAGATGCCGCGAAAGTGTTAAGGAGAAAATGAGATTTGAGATTTTTGTTTGAAATAAATTGTTCAAAAAAACTTTCTGCATTCTGTTTTGTGTTTAAAAAAAATAATATAATTTAGAAACAGACTTCGGTGTATCCTATTTCCTTTTCTTCTCTTTTGAATATATTCTCCCGCCGAAATTATTACACTGTATGAAAACGACAAAAAGCAACCATCTTTTTATTAAAGCCCAGCAGCATATTCCCGGAGGCGTCAATTCGCCGGTGCGGGCATTTAAATCCGTGGGCGGCTCTCCCCTTTTTATGAAAAGAGGCAAAGGTGCATATATAACCGATGCAGATGGTAATAATTACATTGATTATGTTTTATCGTGGGGTCCGCTCATCCTTGGTCATTCGCATCCTAAAATTGTTGCAGAAATAAAATCACAAGTTAACGCAGGAACAAGTTTCGGTACACCATCTGAAATAGAAATAAAAATTGCGGAACTCATCAAAGCGATGATGCCATCAATAGAACTTGTTCGGATGGTAAATTCAGGCACGGAAGCAACAATGAGCGCAATCCGGGCAGCGCGGGCTTTTACCGGAAAGAATAAAATTATAAAATTTGAAGGATGCTATCACGGACACGGCGATAGTTTTCTGGTCAAAGCAGGTTCGGGCGCTACAACACTCGGAACGCCGAGCAGTCCGGGCGTTCCAGAAGCCATCGCTTCTCTTACATTGAACGCACAATACAATAATATTGCATCAGTAGAAAAACTTATCAGCGAAAATAAAAAAGATATTGCCGCAATAATTATTGAACCTGTTGTAGGAAATATGGGCGTTGTTATACCGAAAGAATTTTTCCTCGAAAATCTGCGGACAATCTGCAACAGAGAAAAAATGGTATTAATTTTCGATGAAGTAATGACGGGATTCCGACTTGCTCCCGGCGGAGCACAGGAATTATTTGGCATCACACCGGATTTGACAACATTAGGAAAAATTATTGGCGGCGGTTTGCCAGTGGGAGCGTATGGCGGCAAAAAAGAAATAATGCAACTCATTGCGCCTTCCGGTCCTGTGTATCAGGCGGGAACGCTTTCGGGAAATCCGCTTGCAATGCGCGCAGGATTTGCAATGCTGAAAATACTTTCCGGGAAAAAAAATGTTTACAAAGAACTTGATAAAAAATCCACCTTCCTTGCTGAATCGTTCCGCAACATTATTGCTGAATTTGGCATGCCGATGCAGGTCAATCAAATCGGCTCAATGATAACAATATTTTTCACGCTGAATGAAGTATATGATTACTCATCAGCGCTTGCTTCTGATACGAAAAAGTTTGCTCAATTTTTCACTCTGATGCTCCAGAACGGTATTTACCTTCCACCAGCGCAGTTTGAAGCAATGTTTGTTTCCACTGCGCACTCAGAAATAGAACTTTCAAAAACGATTGGAGTGTTTCGTAAAGTTCTTTCAAGTATGAAATAAATATTCATACATCTTTAATAATTATTTTTTTCATCATTCTTGGATATACTTCTTACACACGGTTACTTTCTTTTTGAAGATGAAGCGGAACGGCGTGTGATGAAACCCTATCCGACACTGGGCATTCTCTACATTTCAGCGTATCTGAAATCAAAAGGTTTTTCCGTATCAATCTTCGACTCAACTTTTTCTTCCAAAAAAGAATTTTGCACTTTCATTGAAACAGAGCGTCCTTCCTTTGTTGGAATTTATTCAAATTTAATGACGAAGTTCAATGTGGTAGAGCAAATTCGCTTTTGTAAAAAATTCAATTGTAAAATTATTGTCGGAGGTCCTGATGTGCCAAAGTATGCAGATAATTATCTGAACATCGGCGCAGATGTAGCAGTTATCGGAGAAGGAGAAGAAACAATTGCAGAACTTCTTCCTGCAATACAACAATCGGGCGTACATCAGTTGCAATCAATAAATGGCATTGTATTTCGCGACGAAGATGGAAAATATATTCATACTCCTTCGCGTCCGTTAATTCAAAATTTAGATTCACTTCCGTTTCCCGACCGTGCGGCAATTGATGTACCTCGCTATGTGCAAACGTGGAAAACTCATCATGGAATGGGTTCTGTTTCACTTATTTGCGCGCGCGGATGTCCGTACACGTGTACGTGGTGCAGTCGTTCTGTATTCGGTGAAACGCACAGAAGACGCTCCGCAATAAATGTGGTGAATGAAATTGCATTGCTCATTGACGAGTACAAACCGGATATGCTCTGGTTTGCGGATGATGTCTTCACCATAAATCAGAAATGGTTTTATGAATTTTATGCTGAAATGAAAAAGCGCGGCATAAAAATTCCTTTTGAATGTATTTCGCGCGCAGACAGATTGAATGAAGATATTTTGCAAAAGATGGCAGAACTCGGTGCATTTCGCATTTGGTATGGCGCGGAAAGCGGTTCACAAAAAATTCTTGATGCAATGCAACGCAGAGTAACTGTCGAAGAAATTCATCGCGTAACACGATTTGCAAAACATTTCGGCATAGAAGCAGGATATTTCATAATGCTTGGCTACCCCGGCGAAACACTTGATGATATTGAAGCAACAGTTCAATTGCTGACAACTGCGCAGCCGGATATTTTTCTCACGACAGTCGCTTATCCGATAAAAGGAACGCCATTTTATGAAAAAGTAGAAAAGAAAATTACCACCAATGTTGCATGGGATGAAACAAGTGACAGGCAACTTCGTTTTTCAGGAAGATTCTCCGATAGATTTTATTTTTTTGCAAATCGTTATGTCGTTAATGAAGTGGAGTTTCAGAAATTATCCCAGAATAATGCAGCCAGTTTTAAAAAAGTAATTTCTACATTTGCAAAATCAAAAACATCGCGACTGATGATGGATTTGCTTGCGCAAAATTATTAGCACGATATGGATTCACACTCTCCTTTCGATTCGTATGCGCAATATTACGATACGCATTTTGAAAGTAATCCCATTACAAAAAAAATCCGCGCAACAGTGCAACACACAATGGTGCATTATTTCAGAAATGGAAATTCCATACTCGAATTAAACTGCGGCACCGGAACAGACGCACTCTTTCTCGCACGCAATGGAATGAAAGTACACGCCACAGATGCTTCGGAAGGAATGATTCAGAAAACAAATGAAAAAATTTCGCAGGAAAATCTCTCGGAATTTATCTCCACGCAGCAACTTTCCTTTGAAAATATTTTATCGCTCTCCCCGATGATTTATGACGGCGTTCTTTCCAATTTCGGCGGATTAAATTGCGCAGCAGATATTCGGACGACAATGAAAAATATTGCAACACTCATTCAACCGCAGGGATATTTTATTCTCAACATTTTAAATAAATTCTGCCTGTGGGAAACTCTCGCATTTTTACTCAAGGGAAAAATTCATGATGCATTTCGCAGAGTGCAAAGCAATGGAACGGATGCAAATGTTTTCGGAAAGACAATCCGCACCCATTACTATTTTGCAAATGACATCGTCAGAATGTCCTCCCGCGAATTTTTCTGCCGTGAAATTTATGGGCTGAATTTCATTTCTCCGAATCCGAATGCGATGGGATTTTATGAACGTCATCCTGCATTATGCTCAACACTTTTGCAATGGGAAGAAGAACGGCGGCATACTTTTCCACTCTATAATTTTTCCGACCACGTTGTAATTGTCCTGCAAAAGCAATGACTGTGCGTTTGATGCGTGCTCTTGACCGCTTCGCCGGAATTCCACTTTGCTGGCTTCTCGGCATTTGGAGACTGATATTTCAAAGGCGCAGATATGCTGTTGCGGATGCAAATGTAAAACAAATTTTAGTAATCAAATTTTTTGGTATGGGAAGCATTATTCTTCTCACTCCCGCATTGCGGGAAATCCATAAGCGTTTTCCGAATGCAGCAATTACTTTCATAAGTTTCAATGCACAAAAAGAATTACTGAAACGCCTGCCATTCATAGATTCTATTATAGCGATATCCACAGCAACACTTGATGATTTTATCCGCGGTACAATTGTTGCGTTGCGCGAGTGCAAAAATAAAAAATTCGATGTCGTTTTCGATTTTGAATTCTTTTCTAAATTTTCAACACTACTTTCTGCGCTTACTTCTGCACCGCAACGATTTGCATTTGCGCTTCCGACACAGTGGAGAAAATTTCACGTTACACATCCGATGCCGCTCAATAAACTTCACCACGTTGCAGAGGCGTTTCTTTCACAGGTAACAAGCGATACATTGAAAAAAACATCCATTGCACTTTCTTCACCGGAAATTTTGGAGAGCGATGAAATTTCTTTGGAATACACAATAAAAACTCATTTTGGCATTGATATAAAAAACAAGACACTCATTTGTATAAACGTTAACGCAGGAAATACTTTTCTCGAACGCCGTTGGGATGCTGATAAATTTGCAGAACTTCTATCAATAGCGTATGATGAAACTGCACTCTATTTTTTTACAGGAAGCAACGACGAATTTGATTATGTGGAAAGCATTGTTACTTCAATAAACAAAAATAGCGTACTCAATGTCGCAGGGAAACTTACGTTTGGAGAATTACTTGCATTGCTGCGCAGAGCAACATTGCTACTGACAAATGACAGTGGACCATTGCACATTGCCTCAGCGCTGGGAACGCGCACGATTTCATTATTCGGACCTGAGACACCGGAATTTTACGGACCGATTGGCGGGCGCAATAGAGTGATTTATAAAAATATTTCCTGCAGTCCATGTATGAATATTTACGATGCAAAAACATTTGTTTGTCCGTACAATGCGCGATGTATGAAAGAAATATCTGTCGAGGAAGTGCAAAATACAATGTCATATTGAGACATCTGAAATAGAACTATTTGCCTTATTCCCAATTTTGGGAATGCCATCCAACAAACGTTTTGCCCTATTTCCAATTTTGGAAATGGTATCCTCCAAACGTTTTGCCCTGTTTCCAATTTTGGAAATGGTATCCTCCAAACGTTTTGCCCTGTTTCCACTTTTGGAAATGGTATAAAACAGATGTTTCACTCTTTTTTATTTTTGAGAAAGCCATACATTCAGACATTTCCCTCTTTGCGTACCTTTGCGAAATACTTTGTGTGCCTTCTCGGTGCATTGTCATTCCTTGCTTGACACGGAATCCACGTTATTACCATAGATTCACGCTTTCGCGGGAAAGACAATATGGTGTGCGGTTCAGAACGAACTTTCTTAAACGCAGAGTCCGCAAAGGATAGCGCAGAGTAACGCAAAGGATAGCGCAGAGTAACGCAAAGGAAGTTGTACAAAACAATCTAAAATCTCACTTCTAAAATCTAAAATTCCCGGAAAGCATATCGCAGAACGCATATCACAAATCTCACATCGCCTCTGCTTCTCTTTGCATTGTAGTGTCATTCTTTGCTTAACACGAAATCTACGTTCTTATCGCAGATTCCTCTCCCGAATTGTCAGCGGGAAAGACAATTTTTTTACTGACTTTTTTCGTTGTCTCAAATTTACTTTTTTCCATTAAAATTGAAATGATTATTTAAGTATATTTTTGACGCAAATAATCACTGCAAATGAAACGATTCTCAAAATATATATTTTGTTTTGGCCAAATGCTTTTTACAGTATTTGTTGGAGTTATTTTGCTGCAACTTTCCTGTAAAAAAAGAGAGTACAATAATCCGGTAGATACCGATGTTCAACTGAAATCGCCGAAGAAATTGCGAATGGTGCATTTTAAAGAAACGAACATACGGCTTGAATGGAAAAATGAAAATAATTTCCGCGCATTTCCCAATACAAAGCCATATTTTGAAATCGAGCGCAGCACAAATGGAAGAAATTTTTCTTTTTTTGCAAAAGTAAAAGCAGAATCACTGCAGGCAACTTTTACTACTGAAAATTTCAAGGACACAACATATTATTTCCGACTACGAGTGAAAGCGGGAAACAATGCAAGCGGCTATTCCAACATCATCAGCAACACACTCTCTTTTCCTGCGCCTACCAATTTAACAATTACTGAATCTTCCGAACACAATGTCCATTTGCGCTGGAGCGACAACAATGATTTTGAATCCATCTTTTCCATAGAGCAAAGCACCGATGCAATTCATTTTACAGAGGTAGTTACTGCTCCGCGCGATACACATCAGATAGGTATTGCGGGAAATTATTTTGCTGATTCGACATACTATTTTCGCATACGCGCAAAATCGAATATTAATACGAGCGAATATTCTAATATTGATTCTACTGCATTTGATTTCCCAGCGCCAAATAATTTACGCATAATTTCTTTTGGAGAAACATTTATTGAAGTGCGATGGGAAGATAACAGCAGTTTTGAAACAGGGTTTACTCTTGAGCAAAGTTCTGATAATGTATTTTTTGCTCCTGTTGCACTCTTTAAACCAGATTCCACGCATGGAATGTATTTTGAAAAATTTCTTGCAGATAGTAATTACTATTTTCGCTTACGCGCAACTACGGATATAAATGTGAGCGGTTATTCCAATAGTGATTCTATTGCATTTCAGTTTAACGCACCAACAGAACTTGTTGTTCTTGTTTTCAATGAGGAAGAATTACGCTTGCAATGGAATGACCAAACATATTTTGAAACAGGTTTTGAAGTAGAGCAAAGTCTGGACAGCGGAAACACGTACGCACTTGTCGCGCAAGTTCCTGCAAACGAAGCCGGTGCAATCATATCAGGACCTTTCTATTGGAGATATAATTATTATTTTCGCGTGCGTGCGGTTGGAGAAATAAATTCCAGTCCGTATTCAACAGCCGTGCCAGTGTATTTTGAATTTTTACGCCCTACAAATTTACGAGTAGATTCACTTTCAGAAACACAGGTTACGCTTTCGTGGCATGATAATACATTGAATGAAATAGCGTTTGATATTCAGATGAGCAGAGACAGCGGACATTACAATACGCTGTTTTCCACAATTGCCAATGTTACAATTTCAACGGTCTCTGCAATTTTTGTTCCGGGAGTAAAATATTATTTCCGCGTACAGGCGCGCTCTCTGTATAATACCAGCGATTTTTCTAATGTCGTATCAAAATCACCGTTTGTTGCTCCGCCAAAAAACGTGGCGGTAACTGATGTAACAGAATCTACTATGATACTCGTGTGGGAAGATAGTACGAGCAATGAATTAGGGTTTGATATTGAAGAAAGCGAAGACAGTATGAATTTTTTTATGGTGGATACTGTCGGAGCGAATAAGACGACTGATACTGTTCACGGAATTTTTCTTACAACACAAACGTACTATTTCAGAGTACGCGCGCGGTCATTGCATGGGTACAGCGCGTATTCAAATATTGCTGTCGGAAAATTTATTTTCAACGCGCCATCAAATATGCAATTGCTCGTTGTTACTTCCAATTCTGCAATTGTGCAATGGACAGATAATAGTAACTCGGAAACAGGATTTGAAATTGAAGAAGGTGTAAATGATTCTGATTTTTCGTGGGTGAAAACAGTCGGTGCAAATATAAGAAGCGCAATGATACTCGGAACATTTGTTGATGATTCCATTTATTACTTTCGTGTACGCGCGGTTACTGAAAATAATGCAAGTCCGTATTCAAATATAATCAACACGGAAATTGCACTTCCTGAGCCAACTGATTTGGTGGTAACTTCAACAACAGAACATTCGATGATGCTGCAATGGATAGATAATTGCAACAGTGAAATATTTACTTTTATAGAACGCAGCACCGACAATATTAACTACACACGCATAATGACGTTGCCGCCGAATATAACTGTTGCAAATGTTCCCGGCGACTATCTTACGACGGAAACATATTTTTTCCGTGTCCGTGTTACTGCAGGAATTCTTTCCAGTCCGTACTCTAACTATACGAGCGCAACTGTTACATTTCCGTTTCCAACAGATATGCGCGTGCTGTTCACTTCTCCTGATACAATACAATTACAATGGTTGGATAATTGTGATTTTGAATCGGGTTACAGTTTAGAAAGAAGTACCGATGGAATTTCATTTGAAATACTCAATGCATTTTTATCTCCGAATACAACGTTTTATCAGGATGCCAATAATTTTTTGCAAAGCATCACTTATTATTACCGCGTGCGCGCTTTTACAGAATTAAATTTCAGTGAATATTCAAATATCATTCCTGCAAATATTTTTTCAGCGCCTGACCTTGCGATTGGTTTGATAACGGAACATTCTGTAAATCTTATATGGACTGATAATACAACAAATGAAACAGTATTTGAAGTTGAAAAAAGTTCAAACGGCATTAACTATGTTTTACAAAATACTGTCGGCGCAAATATTACAGAAGCAAGTGTGTCGGGACCGTATCTCACGACGCGCTCGTACTATTTCCGTGTTCGCGCTCGCAACGCAAACAACATTGGATTTTATTCCAATATTCCAACTGCGAATCTCATTTTTCCGAAGCCAACTAATCTCGCACTCGTTTCATTAACAGAAAATACCGCAGCGCTGCAATGGCAGGATAACAGTGATTTTGAAACGCAATTTCAAATTGAACAAAGCGGTGGCGGCGGAGGTTTTACACTTGTTGATAGCATCGGTCCGAATGCGACTGCTACAACAGTGCACGGAAATTTTTCACTTGGGGAAAATTATATTTTTCGCGTGCGCGCAAAATCTCTCTATAATTTCAGCAGTTTTTCAAATAATGTTGTGGGGAGCGCAGTAATTTCTCCTCCGGGAAACGTCATTGTTACATCTGCAACAGAGCAGAATATTGTTCTCTCGTGGATTGATAACAGTTTTTCGGAAACCGGCTACGAAATTGAGCGCAGTCTTGACGGAATGAATTTTGCATTTGTGCAATCAGTGCAGCCAAACACTTCCTCTGCAGTTATTCCCGGAAATTATATTGCCGCACTCCCCTACTATTTTAGAATGAGAACTGTAAGCGGTGCGACAACAAGCGGTTATTCTAATACTGCAACAGCGATGGTACAATTTCCTCCGCCTTCAAATCTGCTATTTACTTCTATTACTGAAAACACGTTTGGTTTGCAGTGGGTTGATAATACTGCGTTTGAAACAGTATTTGAAATATACAGAAGTACCGATGGTACAAATTTTATTCACATCGGAGATGTGGGCGCAAATATTACGAATACTATTATTGCAGGAAATTATCTAACGACGACAACATACTATTTCAAAGTGCGGGCAAAAACAAACACTAATGCGAGTGATTTTTCCAATGTAGTTTTTTCAACGCTGATATTTCCTGCGCCAAGTAATCTGCTTTTACACTCAATCACGATGGAACAAGTAAATATACAGTGGCAGGATAACAGCAGTTTTGAAATTTTTTTTCAGATTGAGCAAAGTACTGACGGAATAAATTTTACTGCAATAGATACTATTAGCGCAGATTCAACAACCGCTGCAATTGCACGAAACTTTAATGCTAATACCATTTATTATTTCAGACTGCGTGCTGTTTCCTTGTTTAATGTCAGTAATTACACAAACACAACTTCCGGCTCACCTTCTTTTCCTGCTCCATCAAATCTTGCAGTGCTTGGTATGTCAGACAGCGTTGCATTATTGCAATGGACTGATAACAGCGCCATCGAAACAGGATTTGAAATTGACACAAGCAATGACGGCAATATTTTTTCATTAGCCGCGACGTACAATGCAAATTCTACAAGCGGATTTGTAACGGGAAATTTTTCCGCAAACACGACTTACCATTTCAGAATCCGTGCATCGGATGGCATGAATAGCAGCGGCAATTCCAATGTTGCGCAGGGAAGTTTTGTATTTCTTGCACCATCAAATGTACGCATCAGCTCAATAAATGAAAGCATTGCAATTGTACAATGGCAAGACAGAACACAAAATGAAACAGCATTTGAAATTCAAAAAAGCATTGATGGAGTTCATTTTGCATTTATAAAATCCGTGGAAGCAAATAGTACCGTTGCTTCGATTCAGGATACATTTTATACAAACCAGATGTACTATTTTCGCGTACAGGCAATAAAGGAAAATATTCAAAGCGGTTTTGCAAATATGGATTCCATCCGCCTGCAATTTCCATCACCGGCAAATTTTCAAATTACGGAATTTACAACAGCGATTTTTTCTGCACATTGGACAGACCGAAGTAATTTTGAAACGGGATTTTCCATTGAGCAAAGCACGGACGGAATAAATTTCTCTGTGTTGCAAATTATCCCTGCAAATTCTACCAGCGCATCTATCACTGGAAGTTTTTCTACTGTATTCAATTATTCGTTCAGGATACAGGCAATTTCAAACTACAATGTGAGCGCATATTCTCAAATCTCCAATGCAACACCGAATTTTCCTGCACCTTCTTTATTGAATATATCTAGCGTTAGTAATAATATTGTTACTCTCCAATGGCAGGATAATAGTGCAAATGAAAGTGTTTTTGAAATATTCAGAAGCATTGATGGAATAAATTTTACACACATACAAAATGTGGGCATCAACGCTAATTCTGTGGCAATACTCGGACCATATTTGCAATCATCCGTGTACTATTTTAAAGTACGGGCAAAAAATGCATCAAGCGTTAGTGGATTTTCAAATACTGTAAAAGTATTTTATACAAGCGAACTTATTGCAGCCGGCGCATTTTTAACAGCTGGAGGACAGAATGCAAAAAGAATTGCACGATGGAACGGCATTGAATGGAAGCCGATAGGAAATGGAGTAAGCGGAACAGTATTTGCATTGTATTCAAGCGGAAAGGAATTGTACCTTGGAGGTGATTTTACAAGTGTGAATGGCATCGAAGCATATCGCGTTGCAAAATGGAATGGAACTGCGTGGAGTTCAATTGGCATCGGAATGAACAGTACAGTAAGAAATTTTGCACAATACAACAATGAATTGTATGCTTGCGGTTATTTCACCGTTGCAGATGGAAATTCAGTAAATTACATCGCAAAATGGAATGGAAGCAACTGGGAACAAGTCGGCGGTGGATTCGATAATCCTGTACTCACGCTTTCAGTATTTGAAAATGAATTGTATGCAGGCGGCGCATTTACAACAGCAGGAGGAATTGCTGCAAATTATTTAGCCAAATGGAACGGAACTTCGTGGTCTGCAGTGCCCGGTGGAATTGATGGAACAGTTACCACACTTTCCGTTTTTAATAATGAATTATATGTGGGAGGAAATTTTCTAAATGTAGCCGGCAACGAAATGAAAAGAATAGCAAAATGGAATGGAAATGTTTGGTCCGCTGTTGGCTCTGGAGTTGACCAGATTGTTTGGTCATTCACGAATTTTAATAATCAGATATTTGCAGGCGGCGAATTTGAAAATTCCGGCAGTGTTACTTTAAATCATATCGCACGGTATGATGGCATTGATTGGTCTTCAGTTGGAACTGGAATGAACAATAGTGTTTGGACTTTGTCAGTTTTTCAAAATGAATTATATGCAGGAGGTTTATTTACTACCGCTAATGGAAACACGATTTCGTATGTTGCAAGATGGAACGGCACATATTGGTATCCGGTAGAAAGCGGTGTAAATGCAGGAGTATATGCATTGCGACCATACGCAAGCTGGCAGTGGGAAAATTTACCGTAAACATTATGATGTATCGCTTTATTATTTTTGTGATTATTCTTTTCAGTATTAACGTAATTCTCAAATCTCAAGAATTGGATTCTGCTCAAATTCATTTGCAGGAGGATTCCCTGATTCATCAATCACGTCTTGATTTGCTCACCGAACCTTTAGAAAAAAATGAAACTTCAAATTTTTGGGAAAAAGAAAAATGGGGAATGTCTGTTGCCTCTATAGTTGCAATAGGTGCGACAATTTATTTGCAGAGTGAAAGTGATAAATATTTCGAAAAGTATGAGAATGCAACTACTACCGAAGACGCAATTTCTTTTAAATCCAAAAGCAAAAAACTAACAGAAATGTATAATGTATCTGTTACAATTTCGATTATTTCTGTTGTAAGTTCTGCATTTGGATGGACAATGGATGAATAGGCAAAATTCCGTTTTTTTAAAAAAAATCAAAGTTTTTTTGCACGATATTTATTTTTTTGTATTTTTTGTCCGCTTTTTTAAAACAACTCGTATCCCATTTCACTCCTTAAAACTAAAAACTTGAAACAGGAAAAAAAACAAATGAAAAAAATCGCACTATTATTGCTAACATCTGTATTCGTATTTAATTTTACTTTGGCAGGTAATGTAACCGGAAAAGTCAATTTTAAAGGAACTGCACCAAAACCGCAAAAAATTAAAATGAATGCTGATGCAAAATGTGTAAAACTTCACGATAAAAAAGAAGTTTTATCTGATGCTATCGTCATCAATACAAATAGCACGTTGAAAAATGTGTTCATTTATGTATCGAAGGGCTTGGAAGGAAAGAAATTTCCTCCATCAAAAGAAACGGTGAAATTAAATCAGGAAGGCTGTATGTACACTCCACACGTTTTGGGAGTCATGGTAAATCAGCCCGTAGAAATTATTAACAGCGACAACACTCTTCATAATGTACACTCTCTTTCTAAAAACAGTCCGCAATTCAATGTTGCTCAACCAAAACAAGGAATGAAGATGACAAAAACTTTTACTGCATCAGAGCAAATGGTAAAAGTAAAATGTGAAGTACATAACTGGATGTCAACGTATGTTGGAGTAATGGATCACCCATTTTTTGCAGTAAGTAACGAGCAGGGAAGTTTTACACTTAAAAATCTTCCGGCAGGGGATTACGAAATAACTGCTTGGCAGGAAAAACTCGGCACTGCTGTTATGAAAGTAAAAGTATCGGATAAAGACGCAACTGCCGATTTCACTTTCGAGGGCAAATAAATCTATTTCAATGCTACAAAAAGGGTTTAAGAATAATATCTTAAGCCCTTTTTCGCATACTTACACATTTCAACTAACAAATTTTATTCTATGTCAATAAATCCTACAGCGCATTCAAACAACAATGCACACACTGAAGAGTCTCATCATCATGAAAGTTTTTTGAGAAAATATGTTTTTTCAACAGACCATAAAATTATTGGAATTCAATATGGATTAACATCATTGATATTTCTCTTATTTGGTTTCTTTTTGATGGCAATTATGAGATGGCAACTCGCTTATCCGGAGCAACCATTTCCTACAATGAGATTTGTTCTTCCCGTTGCTGGAATAGGTTTGATTGTAATGTTTCTGCGTGGCTTAAAATTATCGTTGAATATGCTTATCGGATTATCGCTTGTAGGCATAGCCGCACTCTTATGGTATATTTCTACACTTGAGCAAAATATGCCTGATGGAATTATGTTGCCAGAATTTTATAACCAGTTAGGAGCAATGCACGGCACGATAATGGTTTTTCTCGGAGTTGTACCGCTTGCTGTCGGTGCATTTGGAAATTATGTAATGCCATTACAAATTGGCGCACCTGATATGGCATATCCGAAACTGAATATGATGAGTTATTGGGTTTTCTTTGCTGGTGGAGTTACGATGTTAGTAAGTTTCTTTGTGCCAGGTGGAGCTGCAAATTCAGGATGGACTTCTTATCCACCGCTTTCTGATATTGCAACTACAGGTCAAACGGTTTGGCTTCTCGGAATGGTATTTTTAATTACATCTTCATTACTCGGCTCTGTAAATTTTATTGTAACAATTGTGCAATTGCGTGCGAAGGGATTATCATTTATGCGTTTACCATTTTTTGTATGGGCGCAGTTTGTTACTTCTTTTCTTCTTCTTCTTGCTTTTCCTCCACTTGAAGCCGCTGGCGTTTTACAATTGATGGATAGAGTTGCCGGAACAAGTTTTTTCCTTCCCAGCGGATTAGTAGTGTCGGGAGTGCCGCTTACAAATTCCGGTGGTGGAAGCCCCCTTCTTTGGCAACATCTGTTCTGGTTTCTTGCGCATCCTGAAGTGTACGTGCTTATTCTTCCTGCAATGGGGATTGTAGCAGAAATAATTGCAAACAATACTCGCAAACCTTTGTGGGGATATAAATCACTTGTGTATTCTTCTGTTTTTCTGGGATTTATGTCCTTTGTAGTTTGGGCACACCATATGTTTATGACCGGAATGGGTTCAACTATAAGTGCTTTTTTCCAAACAACGACGATGATTATTTCAATCCCTTCTGTTATAATTCTCTCAGCATTAGTTATATCATTATACGGCGGCTCTATACGAATGAATACCCCGATGCTTTTCGCACTTGCTTTTCTGCCTATGTTTGGTATCGGAGGGCTCACAGGACTGCCATTAGGGTTGAGTACTTCAGATATTCATTTACATGATACGTATTACGTAATCGGACATTTTCATTACGTTGTAGCACCGGGAACTATCTTCGCATTATTTGCCGGAATTTATTATTGGTTTCCAAAATTAACAAAGCGAAGAATGAACGAAACGCTTGGAAAAATTCACTTCTGGGGTTCATTTATTTGTATGAATATAATTTTCTTTCCGATGTTAATTCAAGGTCTCGCAGGTGTATCCCGTCGTCTTTATGATGGCGGCACTCAGTACGCACATGCACAAGGAGTTCTTTATTTGAATGAAGTAATGTCTGTCGGCGCATGGATAATGGCTGGCTTTCAGGTATTTTTTATCATTAATCTTTTCTGGAGCATTAAAAAAGGAAAAGAGGTAAATGACAATCCGTGGGAAGCAACAACGTTGGATTGGGCAGCAACCACTTCTCCTCCACTCGGACATGGCAATTTCGCCCAGGTTCCGGAAGTGTATCGTGGACCTTACGAATATAGTGTACCCGGACATTCGACAGATTTTTATCCACAACATCAAAACTAATTCTTACGATTAATGCAAATACCATACACAAGTACTGCACATCCTGAAACGGGTGTTTACAATGCCAAGTTAGGAATTTGGCTTTTCCTTGCTTCTGAAGTAATGCTTTTCGGAGCGCTTTTTACTTCCTATATATTATTGCGTGTTGGTGCACCCGTGTGGCCGCACGGTTCTTCTATTTTAAGTGTTCCTCTCGCAACGGTGAACACAATTATTTTGATAAGTTCGAGTGTTACAATGGTAATGTCCTGGGCTTCTTTGATGATGAATGATTTTAAGAAATATAAAATGTACATGGGATTGACAATTCTTTGCGCTTTAGTATTTCTCGTCATCAAGTATATTGAATATAGTGAACATCTTCATCTCGGAGAGGGACCAAGTCATAATACTTTTTTTGCAATATACTATACACTGACCGGTTTACACGGATTACATATTCTCGGAGGCGTAATTGTGAACACATATTTCTGGGGACCAGGAAGTAAAATGTGGTACACTGACCCTCAGCGATTTACCAACCGCATTGAAGTTGCTGGTCTGTACTGGCACTTTGTTGATTTAGTTTGGATTTTCTTATTTCCCGTACTTTATTTGTTATAAACACTATGGATGCATCACACACAGAAGATATTAAAAAACACGTACGCACGTACATCATGGTCTTTGTCGCCTTAATGGCATTGACTATTGTTACCGTCGCAATTTCATATTTGCATTTAGATACAACAAATGCAATTATTGCCGCACTCATTGTCGCAACTATAAAAGGCACTTTAGTTGCAAGTTACTTTATGCATTTACTTTCTGAAAAGAAAATGATTTACTGGACATTGATATTAACTGCTGTATTATTTATCGTGTTAATGTCATTGCCGATTTTTACATCATTAGACCCACTTTTATATAAAACTTTATAATGTCACTGAAAACATTTCACATTTTTTTTATCTCGCTGTCCGTACTTACCGCATTTGGGTTTTCTGCATGGCTTGCTAAGGAATTTATCAGCAACAGCGAAATGATTTATCTTGCTTATTCAACGCTTTCTGCGATGACAGGTATTTCACTGATTATTTACGGAATTCGATTCCTTCATAAATTAAGACACATTAGTTTTTTGTGAAATTTGCTCTTGTCATTTTAGGAATTTTATTATTTCCTTCAGCGTTGTTTGCCTGCCCTTCATGTTATGGTTCATCTTCTGGACCAATGATAGACGGAATGAATGCAGCCATCGCAACAATGCTTGGCATAACAGGAAGTATGCTGTGTTGCGTCACTATTTTTTTTGTAATGATGCGAAAAAGAATCAAATATCATCGCGGGAATACTCTCTCGCAATCAATTTAACTTATCAAAGAAACAATTCATGGAACAATTTTTAGGATTACCCATAGATGCTTCTGCTTCCGGGCACGAAGTAGATAATTTAATCATCATCCTTCATTATTTGATGTTCGTACTGTTCATCGGTTGGGGCATCTTCTTTATGTACACAATTTTTCGCTTCAGAAAAGCCAAGAACCCTCATGCAGATTATCACGGCGTAAAAAGCCATGCATCAAACTATCTTGAAATTGCTGTTGCTGCATTTGAAGTTGTATTGCTCGTTGTTTTTTCCATTCCGCTTTGGGCAAAAAGAGTAAATGAGTTCCCGAAGGAAAAAGATGCTGTTGTCATTAATGTCGTTGCTGAGCAGTTTGCATGGAATATTCACTATCCCGGCAAAGATGGAAAATTCGGGAAACGTGATATTGCACTTGTGGATTCCGATAATCCACTGGGACTCGACCGCAATGACGCTGACGCAAAAGATGACATTGCGACAATCAATCAATTGAATTTGCCTGTAAATAAACCTGTAATTGTTAATATTTCGAGCAAAGATGTTATTCACAGTTTTAAACTTCCTGTAATGCGTATTACACAAGATGCAATTCCCGGCTTACAAACACCTATTTGGTTTACGCCAAGCGTAATTGGTGAATATGAAATTGCATGCGCTCAACTTTGCGGATTAGGTCACTATCGCATGCGTGGCTATATGTCCATTATGACGATGGAAGATTTTAATCAATGGCTTGCTGATGAAGAAGCGAACCTTTCTATGTAAGTAAATGTACAATAAATTCCTCCATCGTTTTTCAGTTTTCGTTGCAGTTTGTATATACTTTTTGCTTTTCGCAGGAGGCTTAGTAACAAGCACGGGCTCTGGTTTATCTGTTCCTGATTGGCCAAATACGTATGGAGAAAATATGTTTGCTTTTCCTCTTTCACAAATGGTGGGAGGAATTCTTTTTGAACACGGTCATCGCCTGCTTGCTTCTTTTGTCGGATTTCTTACTGTAATTCTTGCATTCTGGATTTGGAAAAAAGATGCACGCCTTTGGATGAGAAAACTTGGTTTTGTTGCATTAGGAGTAGTAATCGTGCAGGGAATTTTTGGCGGCATCACTGTCAAGTATTATTTGCCGCAATTTGTTTCTGCAACCCATGCAACTCTTGCGCAGACATTTTTCTGCATTGTTACAAGTATTGCCTTATTTACTTCACGCGAATGGTTCACTCCCACTGATAACACCGTTCAGGATGATTCAACTCCGTCTCTGTACTCCATCACGACAATTTTAACAACAACTACTTTTGTACAATTAATTGCCGGCGCTCTTCTCAGACACAGCGGCAGTATTACAAGTTGGTATTTGTATCTTCATATTACCGGAGCAATCGCTGTTCTTTATTTCGGTACAAAAGCATATAAAAAAATAAAATCTGCAACAGATAATTCCCTGATTCTCTTTCCATCAACAATGTTTTTCATACTGCTTCAGGTACAAATTGGTTTAGGAATTGCTTCATTTTTTATCCGGTATTTTACATTAGATGACGTCAATACAAACTGGGTTTCTGTTATTACTACTGTACTCCATCTTGCAACTGGCGCAGGAATGTTAGCAACAAGTTTAGTCGTTTCGCTTCGCATACGAAGATATTATAAAACTGCGCATCAAACTTCAGAAAATTTTTCCTTTGCAATAAAATAAAACCGTGCCTCCTACTTCAGAATCTTTTGCGCCCGAACTTCCCATAGAAATTCCTGTTGTCAAATCGAAGGTCTCTCTTTTTCACGAACTTTCTAAACCGGGAATTTCATACCTCGCACTTACCACAACGCTCACTGGTTTTATTCTCGCGACTTTCAATGGATTGAATTTCCCTTTGTTGATTCATACATTGCTCGGTACGTTCTTTGTCGCCGCAGGTGGTGGTTCTCTCAATATGGTACTTGAACACGATATTGACCAATTGATGAATCGAACCAAAAACAGACCGATTCCTTCGGGAAAAATTTCTTACTTCGAAGGATTATTATTCGGCACTGTTTCTTCTATTATTGGCATTGTCTATCTCGCGTTATTCGTCAATGTACTCACGAGTATTCTCGGTGCGCTTACGATTGGCGGCTACCTTTTTATTTACACACCGCTAAAAAAACATACATCGCTTTCAACAATTATTGGTGGATTTCCAGGCGCAATTCCTCCGATGATGGGTTGGACTGCTGTTCGTAACGAAATTTCTATTGAAGCGTGGGTATTGTTTGCAATTCTGTATCTCTGGCAGATTCCTCACTTTCTCGCTATCGCATGGATGTACAGAAAAGACTACGAACGCGCAGGATTTCCTATGTTACCTGTTGTCGAACCCGATGGCATCTCCACAAGCAAACAAATTCTGTATCATTGTATTGCATTAATTCCTGTGAGTATTCTCCCCTATTATTTCAGTCTTACTTCACAAGTGTATTTATACGGAGCAATTGTATTGGGATTATACTTCCTTTGGTATGGAATCGTTCTTGTTCGCGATAAATCAAATGCAAACGCAAAAAAAATGTTACTCGCTTCTATTTTTTATATTCCATTATTACTTGCGCTGATTTTTATTGATAAAGGAATTTCACTGTTTTTGTAAACAGAATTTTTTAAAAAAAGATTTTGTATCAAGCCGAGTGCATTTTGCTTCGGCTTTTTTTATATATGAGTAAAGAATTTTATTATAAATGGGAATGGCATCTCTCGTCAACTCCTGAACAACTCTGGGCGCTGATTGCGGATACCAATAAATTCAATCACGATACAGACGTGCCGGAAATTGAGCAACTTGATACCAGCGAACTGCACAACGCACGCCGCAAACTCAGACTCTACCGCTTTGGCATTCCAGTGGAATGGATTGAAGAACCTTTTGAATGGATTCGCCCGTTTCGTTTTGGCGTTGTACGGCGTTATGCGAGCGGACCAGTTGCAGAGATGCGCGTTCTTGCAGAACTTACTCCAGAAAGCACAGGCACATTCCTTTCGTATGAAGTATGGGCTATCCCTAAAAATATTCTCGGATACGCGGCGATTCCTTTTCAGATAGGATTTATTAGTGCAAAAAAATTCGAATCAATTTTTCGCAAATACGATACTGCCGCACATCAGAAAAAATTGTTTTTCGATACTCACTTTTTTTCTACTCCTGTTACATTTGTACCCGGGGGAAAAGAACGAATGAGTAACCTTCAGCAATCCATTGTAAAACAGGGAGCGGATTTGCAAATAGTCAATCACCTCATAGAAATAATTTCTGCCTCTGATGATTTAACGCTTTCCCGTATTCGTCCGTACGCTCTTGCAGATTATTGGAGTGTTTCGCGCAGAAAAACTCTCGAAACATTTTTAATTGCAACACGCGAGGGCTTGCTTGACTTCCGCTGGGATTTATTATGTCCGCTCTGTCGCGGTGCAAAATTCACCGCAAATTCTCTTTCAAAAATTCAATCACAGGTTCATTGCGATAGTTGCCATATTGATTTTACCGTTAATTTTGACCGCTCAGTAGAACTCACGTTCAGACCAAATTCTTCAATAAGAAAAATTGACGCAGCGGAGTTTTGTATTGCAGGTCCGCAAGTTACACCGCACGTTACTATTCAGCAGTTGTTGCCAGCAAAGACTGAGCGAAAAGTAAATCCGTTACTTGAAAAAGGTCGCTATCGTTTACGTACATTACAACTTGATGGAGGAACGTTTGCCGTTGTTAATGATGAGGGAATGCGCGAAGTAATTTTTTCTGCAACACTTAACGGATGGAATAATGAAGAAATTGCATTTCACCCAAAAGCAACTATCGTATTCAGGAACGAAACATCACAGGAACAATTATTTATTTTTGAGCGAATGGAATGGAACGACCAGGCAGCAACCGCCGCAGACGTAACTTCACTTCAATTGTTCCGTGATTTATTTGCCAATGAAGCATTGCGACCGGGCGAACAAATTTCAGTCGGAAGTCTTGCAATTCTCTTTACGGATTTGCGCGGCTCGACAAAAATGTATAAAGAAATTGGTGATGCGCCTGCATTCGGGCGGGTAATGCAACACTTTGATGTACTGAAAGAAGCAATTGCAAACGAAGAAGGCGCGATTATTAAAACAATGGGTGATGCAGTGATGGCTGTTTTTAAACGTCCTGCAAATGCAATGCGGGCAGTAATTGAAGCGCAGATTGCATTGAAGAAAAAAAGCATATCCACTGTACCGCTCATTCTTAAAGCAGGAATACATTTCGGACCTTCTATCGCAGTAAATCTCAATGATAAACTTGACTATTTTGGTTCGACAATTAACCTTGCCGCTCGATTAGTGGATGCATCGCAGGGAAATGATATTCTCATTTCACGCAATGTATTCAACGACCCGGAAGTAAAAGAATTACTCAGGAAACAATCTTGCACTACACAAGAACTTTTCATCAATCTCAAAGGATTTGGCGCTGAAGAATTTCAATTGCAGAGAATTGAGATGGATAAATAGATTTGAGATTTGCGATGTGAGATTTACGTAAATTATAGCAGAAATAAAATTCCCCTTTGAAAAGAATCTGTCCCGACATCTTAATAAAAGTTGCGTAAACCCCTTATCAATGGTGAGAAATCATTTAAAAAACGGTTGCTTTCTGTCAATTATTGTAAAAACTACGGAGTTTACTAATTGCTCAAATTTGCTTAAAAACGAAATAGGTAGTTCGATTTTAAACTAATTTACTTGATTTTAAACTAACTTGTTTAATTTTGAACTAATTTGCTTGATTTTTAAACTAACTACTTCGGTTTTCAAACTAATGAGTTCAATTTTTGAAAAAGGTAGTTTAACTTTTGAGGTAATTTGTTCAATTTCAGAAATAATTATCTCGTTTTTTGAAATACGAAATTCAATTTTTGAGATAATTTGTTCGATTATTGAAGTATTGAGTTTTTGATGGAATTGAAGCATTTGCTACCACTTTTGAAGTGCGTTGCAAATTGGATGGAATAAGACGGATTGAGAAAGATTTAGTAAATTTGGCTTGGAAAAAAAACATGTTTTATACGGCGTATCAAAAGTATGTGGTGGTCAGTAAAAATATTTTCTAAAAATAAATTTTTAGAAAGCGAAAGAGAATTTATTGTTCAAATTGCAAGTTCTGATGGAAGGAATATTATGTTGCACGATGTCTTTGATACGACAGAAAAATCAATGGAATTATTAATTGAAGCAACAAAAAATAATCTTTCAAAATTATTTCCTTTTTCTTGGAATGATAGAAGATTCAAATTTAGAATTGCGAAATTATCAATGGAGACAGAACCCATTCAAAAAAACGGGGCGTATCCGAAAAGCCAATAGAGTAGGAAATCACTTCACTAAATCAAAGAAATAGTTATGACAAAAGAATTATGGCTCAATCTTCCTGTGAAAGACGTTAAAAAATCAATTGAGTTTTTCACCAAACTTGGGTTTTCATTTAATAATCAATATAGCAGCGATGTATCGGCTTGTTTACTCATCGGAAGTAAAAATATTGTCGTAATGCTGTTCACCGCATCAATGTTTGAAGGATTTACTAAAAACAAAACTGCTGATACTTCACAAGGTTCTGAAATTTTGATTTCCATTGATGCGGAAAACAGAGAAGAAGTAGATGCATTGGCAAAAAAAGCATTAGAAGCGGGCGGAACAATTTATGCCGAACCCGGAGATAATCAAGGATGGATGTACGGCTGCGGATTTGCTGATTTGGATGGGCATCGCTGGAATGTGTTGTATATGGATACAAGTAAGATGCCGACACACAAATGAAATTAGAGCACCGCAAGAGAAAGTTGTCTCCTTATCGCACTTTCTCTTTCGACTTGTCGTTATCTTCTGTTTTGCATCGTATTGATGACTGTTTCTATTGGTAATGAAAGTAAATTCCTCAATAAATAAGGAATGGCATCTCGCAAATAAAATGCCGAAGAATCCTAAATTTGAGCAACGAATGCAGTGGCATCTTGAGCATCAAAAGAATTGTCAATGCCGTCCAATGCCGGAAACACTTGCAGAAGAAATAAAGGAATGGCAAAAAAGAAATAAAAAAACCACACCGTAACGATGTGGTTTTTCTTTTTGTGGAGTTGAAGAGATTCGAACTCTCGACCTTTCGGATGCGAACCGAACGCTCTCCCAACTGAGCTACAACCCCAAAAAATTGCGGAGCAAATATAGCAATCGTTTCTCTTGCGAAAAATTATTTTACTATTGTTGCTACCGCAATTATTTTTGGCAAGAAATAATTTATTCCATCATCATTTCACGAATGTATTTCACACTCGGCGAACCGAAACTTAAAAATGTTTCGTGGAATTGTTTCAGACTGTACTTCTCTCCCATTTTTGTTTTATACTCATTGCGCAAATCCATTATTTCCTGATAACCGACAAAATACGTAGAGAGTTGTGTCGAAGTTAAATTCGCACGACGCCATTTTCCTGCCGCTTCTCTTTCTTCCTGAAATGCATCGTGCATCATCAAATCCATTGCTTGTTGTTCTGACATTGTTCCCGCGTGAATATTGTTATCAAGAATGGTATTGCAAACAGCGCGAATGTACCATTTCAGATTGATGAGTTTCATGCGCGGGTCATTATTCATAAATCCTGCTTCCATCATCATTCGCTCTGCATAAACAGCCCAGCCTTCAATCATCACGCCGCTTCCCATTAACGTACGAAGAATGGACGGAAAACGATTGGAATAATACAATTGTACATAATGTCCCGGAATACCTTCGTGAATACTTAAATCATAAAGTGACCAGTTATTGTATTCTCGAAGATAGGATTCTACCTGTTGCGGAGTCCATTCTGTCGGGATTGGTGTTACATTATAAAAAGTTTTCAAATTTTTCTCTAATGGACCCGGGCTTTCCAATGATGCAACAGCAACACCGCGCTGATACTCCGGCGTTTCACGAATCACTAATGGCTGTGTTGCGTCAAGCGTTAGTAAATCTTTTTCTTTTACAAAATTTTCTATTTCCGGCATCATTGCTTTTATTTTATCCATCACTTCTTCTTTCTTGCTATGGTCAAGTACAATTTTATCCAGCACCATCTTGATTACTTTCAAAGAATCTTTTTCTTTCATTGCATCTTTATTATAGTATTCTTTATACAATGGCGCGGCAAGTGCAAACATTTCCTCGTGAACACGTTTCTTTTCCGCTTCTGCACGCATTAATACTTCATCGGTCGTCATTGTAGATTTTAATGTATGGCGCAGTTTTTTTGCAAACATTTCTTTTCCCAACCGAAAATCTTTTGTTGCGCGCGGAAGCAAATCTTCCTGCAACCATTTTCCAAATTCTTCAAGTGCAATGGCTGCTTTTTCTCCGTGTTCTTTTATTTGCGCCTGAAGTTCTGCGGAAGAATTCATTGCCGCTTTTGGTAATTCTTCGCGAAAAATTGCAACGTTGCCGCCGTTTTGCATAATCGCAGTTTCTACGTGAATCTTCGGAGAGGTTTTTAAATTCTTTTTTGCATTTTCTAAAAATGCAGGAACAAGTTTTGCACGTTCTATTGCATTTTTTAGTCGTGTGTCAAGCGGTGCAAATTCCTGAGTTACCAGAGTCATAATTGCATTTCCAATTGCGCCTGTATATCCCATCGGATTCCATTCAAATTCACGCAACTCCTCATAACCGAAAATTCCTTCATCAAGGTTTTCAGCCAAAATTCTCGCATCAATAGAATTTGTTTTCGTCAAGTGTGATACATCAATAGAGTCGAGTCGGGCTTTATATTTTTTTATACGTTGCAAATCTTTCGCCATACCTTCGGCAGAAATATCATCGAGAAGATTATCGTAATCATGTACGCCAATCCACGTCGCGGAAATAGGACTTGAGAGAAAAAATTCTGTTAAAAATTCTTTTGTTAGTTGTTCAAATTGCTGGTCTGCAGTAAGCATAGGTTGTTCTTTCGTTCCGCAGGAATTGAATAACAGCAATCCTGTGGAGAAGAAGGTGAGTAATAATATTTTATACATAAAAATTGTTTGTAAGTTCATAAAAATTGCGCGAAAAATATACAACGATTACATCTGTTTGCAAAGTAATATAACCCAAAAAAGAATGAAGTCAGAGAAATTTCGTAAGAATTATTTTTTATTTTTTTCTTGTTTCTTCTTCTTTTTCCTCGTATAATTGACTGCCTTTTTTATAACAAATTTCATGACGAAATGGTACATTGCAAAATAATTGTCAGCGGACTCGTGCAAGGAGTTGGGTTCCGTTATTTTGTATTTAACATTGCAAAACGATTGAAATTAAATGGTTATACTCGCAATCTCTATTCTGGCGACGTTGAAATTGAAGTCGAGGGCGAACGCGGAATGATAGAAGATATGCTGAATTCACTCCGTATCGGACCACGTTCGGCGCATGTTGCAAATATAAAAGCAGAATGGAATAAATGCGAGTATAAATTCAAAAAATTTGAAATATTCTAATATCTTATGGCGGCGAGAATTGGATTAGGTTATGATGTACATCCTCTTGTTGAGGGACGAAAATTAATTCTGGGTGGCGTGCAGATTCCTTTTGAAAAAGGACTTCTCGGACACTCGGATGCAGATGCATTGTTGCACGCAATTTGCGATGCATTACTTGGGGCAGCATCATTGGGCGATATCGGAACACATTTTCCTGATGTAGATGATGCGTACAAGAATATTTCAAGTGTAAATCTGTTGCAATACACCGGTGAAAAAATCCGCAACACAAAATTTGAAATTATAAATATTGATTCTACAATAGTCCTGCAGCAACCAAAAATCAGTCCGTACATTGAACAGATGCGAAAAAATATTGCCCGCGCTCTTACCATTACTGACGATATGATATCAGTAAAAGCCACAACAACAGAACATCTTGGTTTTGTTGGCAGAGAAGAAGGAATTGCAGTTTATGCAATTGCCTCCCTTGAAAAATTGCCTGTTGATGAGCGCGAACTGGTAACTTTTGAATTATGATTTTAGCAAAAAACGTTTTAATTTTTTTAGCGATTATTTTCACTTTTTTGAAAAGTGACGCCGTGTTGTGTTCAGATTCTCTCGGATATGAGCAACTTGCCTCTTCCTCTGCACTCAACGAAAAAATTGAAAAAATTGCAGCCTCTTTTGTCCCACAACTTTCCGGCACAGAACGCACACGCATTCTCATTTTGGATTTCTGGACAAAAGAACATTCCATTTCAGTGCTTGGAAGTTACATCCGCTCAAAACTTTCCTCTTCCATCAGAAAAAACGAAGGATTTGAAATTGTTGATTCTCAACTTGTTATCATTGAACTTCTTGAACGAAAAATTCCGATTGGAACACCCATTGATAATGCAACAGTAATCTCGTTAGGAAATAATTTTTTCGCCGATGCTGTAATTACCGGTGAATTAATATTCGAGAATACAAGTTTAAAAATTTCATCGTCGCTGTTTGCAACAGAAGATTCTTCAACAGCAACGATAACATTTTCAATTCCATCCGACGAAAAGCTGGTGAACTTTTCACTCAAAAATTCAACTGAGTACGAGCAGGAGTTTCTCGAAGTTCCGCAACAGGAAAACAAGATTGGAATCATCGAAGAATACACTACAAAATTCATCGAGAAATTGGGGAAAATGAAACCGTTCTGGATTTATCTCATCATTTCTTTCATAGCCTTCATTGAAAATGTTTTTCCGCCATTTCCAAGCGATGGAGTAGTTGTATTCGGCGGATTTCTCGCAGGCGTTGGCAAAGTATCGTACATTGTTTTGCTTCTCACTTCCACAATAGGAAGCACGCTTGGATTTATGCTTGCGTATCATATCGGTGTAAAATGTTCAACAGCAAAAATTTCTCAGTTAAAAAATAAATACATTCCAGTGGACGCGCTTATAAAAGTTGGTGCGTGGTTTTCAAAATACGGTTACTGGCTCATCATTGTTAATCGCTTTCTTGCTGGAACACGCGCTGTCGTTTCGTTTTTTGCCGGACTTTCAGGTTTACCACTTCTCATAACAACAATTTTAAGTTTTTTCAGCGCGCTTGCTTGGAATGCGCTACTCCTTTATGGCGGCTTGAAACTTGGTAAAAACTGGCATCAGGCGCTTGACGTGATGGGGCGATACAGTCATCTGTTGCTCTATGTTATCATTGGAATTGCAATCGTTGGTGTCGCTGTTTCATTATTGCGCAACAAGAAAAAAACAACTGCACTCGCGCAGGAAGAAATTACATCATAAATTTTTTCACACTCCACTAAAAAACATTCCAGACGATGCTTGAAATACTTCAAGCAATTGACTCACAAATATTTTTTTTTCTCAATACAGCGGTAACGCATCCTGCGCTCGATGTTCTTATGCCGTTCATTACTGATTTAAATAAGCAACTTTTTGTAAAAATTCTTCTTGGAATATTTTATGCGTTTGTTTTATGGCGCGGCAACAAACGTTTACAAGTAGCAATGTTGCTTCTCATTCCAACAATAATTTTCTCCGACCAGTTAAGCAATCTTGTAAAATATATTGTGCAGCGCCCTCGTCCGTGCAAAATTTTTGAACATATTCATCTCCTTGTTCCTTGTGGAAGCGGTTATTCTCTGCCTTCATCGCACGCTGTAAATAATTTTGCCGGTGCGACTGTTCTCTCTTTTTTTTTCAAAAAGCAACAAAAATATTTTATTGCATTTGCTGCATTCGTTGCATACTCGCGTGTCTATGTCGGCGTTCATTATCTTTCCGATATACTTCTTGGCACAGGAATTGGAATATTCTGCGGGTGCATTATTCTTTATTTGTGGAGAAATTACTTTCAACCAAAATTTTTTCCCAAACTGAATTTCTTTTTTATTGAAAAGAGATGAAACTTTTGTCAACTCCATCATCTCAACTACTTCGCAATATTGCTGCGATGATTATTTCCGGCGCGTTGTGGGGAATATCGTATCCGCCTAATCCATTTGGATATTTTGCTTTTATTGCATTTGTTCCATTTCTGTTTGTAATCACTCATCAGGAATCGTATGCAACAGCTTTACGATATTCTTATGTAATGTTATTTACCGTTAATGTTATTACGCTGTACTGGATTGGCGGATTTACTCACGGGCGCGATACGTATCTTATGACTGCCGGAATTGCCGTCTTGCTTGCACATCCGCTATTTTATTTTATTCCGATAGTCGCATTTCTATTTGTAAAAAATAATATCAGCAAACTTGTTGCAATAATTTCGTTTCCATTTCTTTGGGTTGCATTTGAATACTTTCGCGCACATACTGATTTTGCTTTTCCGTGGATGCTTATCGGAAACACTCAAACGTACAACCTTTCGTACATTCAAATTGCCTCATTTACCGGAGTGTATGGAATTTCGTTCCTCGTTTTATGCGTTAATGTTATTTGCGTAATCCTGTTTCAAAATCTATTAAACAAACGATGGCATTTTTTTTCCACACAAAGCAGTATATGCGGTATCTGTATTCTTATTTTTTTTCTCGCTCCAAAAATAATTGGAAAAATAATTCTGGAAGAACAAACAATAAGTGAAGAAAAAAATACGGTACGTGTTGCAATTATTCAACCCAATATTGACCCGTGGGAAAAATGGCAAAACACGATTGATTATCAAATGAATATTTTATATCAAATGTCAAGCGAAGCCGCCATATTTCAACCGGACCTTGTCGTTTATCCCGAGACAGCAATTCCAATGTATATTTTGCAGCCGCAAAATGAATTGTATTTCGCATCATTCAAAACATTCATTGATACAATGCAGCTAAATATTATGACTGGAATACCCGACGTTGAATTTTATGAGGATTCATCAACTGCTCCGAATGATACTAAAATATTTTCTGATTCGCACATCCGTTATAAAATATTCAACTCGTCAATGCTGCTGCAACCGAATTCTGACAACATTCAAAAGTATGCAAAGATGTTTCTTGTTCCTTTTGCAGAGCGCGTTCCGTACGCAGGAAATTTAGAATGGCTTAAAATTTTTCAATGGGATATTGGCATTGGCGGCTGGGGACAAGGCAATGATTCAACAATTTTTGAGTGTATTAAAAAAGATGGTTCAAGATTTTTTTACAGTAATATGATTTGCTACGAATCTATTTTCCCTCAACTTGCCTCAAACTTTGCAAACAGCAATGCAGAATTTTTTACAATAATGACAAACGACAGTTGGTGGGGAAATACTTCGGGAGCATATCAGCATTTACGGTTTGCAGTATTCCGTGCAATAGAAAATCGCAGGTGGATTGTGCGCTCTGCAAATGGAGGCATTTCCTGCTTCATTGACCCGTACGGAAAAATACATCAATCAACAGAGTATAACTCTCGCGCAATTATCAGTAAAGAAATTTCACTTTCTCACACAAAAACTTTTTATGCTGAACATGCGGATTGGTTTGCATTGTGGTGCGTATTTTTTTCCACATTACTGATTTCAATTGCAGTTACAAAACAATTTTTTATGTAAAATTTTATGAATGTTTATGACAACAACTAATATTGATTTACGAAGCGATACAGTAACGAAGCCATCTGCAGAAATGAGAAATGCAATGGCAAATGCAGAAGTCGGCGATGATGTATTCCGAGAGGACCCAACAGTAATGCAATTGCAGAATTACGTTGCAGAGTTGCTCGGAAAAGAAGCCGCGCTCTATGTTCCGTCCGGCTCAATGAGTAATCAAATCTGCATCAAAACACATACAGAACCGGGTGATGAAATTATTTGTGAAGAAGGAGCACATATTTTTAATTATGAAGTCGGCGCGCCTGCATTTCTTTCTGGCGTACAAATAAAAACTGTAAAAGGATTGCACGGTGTTTATACTGTTGAACAATTGCAGCGAGCGATACGTCCAAAAGCATATTATATGCCTATAACACGATTGATAGAAATAGAAAACACACACAATCGCGCAGGTGGTACTATTTTTCCAATAGAAGAAATAAAACGAATCCGCGCATTTGCACAAGAAAGAAATATCGCAATGCATCTTGATGGCGCGCGCTTGTGGAATGCATCCGTTGCAGCAGGAATTTCTCCCAAAGAATATGCATCGCACTTTGATTCTGTTTCTGTATGTTTTTCAAAAGGACTTGGCGCGCCTGTTGGCTCATTGCTTGCAGGAACAAAAGAATTTGTTGCACGCGCTCTTCGGTTTCGCAAACTTTTTGGCGGCGGAATGAGACAAGCGGGAATACTTGCCGCTGCAGCTCTGTATGCAGTACAGAATAATATACAGCGATTACGCGAAGACCATGAGAAAGCAAAATTTTTTGCAGGAAAAATTTCACAGATAGGTTCGTTGCACATTGATATGGATGCAGTGCAAACAAATATTATTTTAATCGAAACAGAGCACACGGGAAAATCCACCGATGAAGTTCTAGCGCTTTTAAAAGAACACAATGTATTGCTGACTCCCGGCAATTGGAACAGCATCCGCGCGGTAACACATCTTGACGTTTCTATGGATGATATGCAACACGCAACAGAAATTTTCAAAAAACTTTTTTCGTAGTTTTAAAAATAAAATTCTATGGATAGAACTACTTTTAAATTCGCTTCTTCTCTGCGCGTTCGTAATTATGAAATAGATTGGCAAGGAATTGTACACAATGCAAATTATCTGATGTATTTTGAAGTCGGGAGGTTAGAATATCTTCAGCATCTTGGTGTAACAGTAAATATGCACACCATTCAAAACGATGCGAAAGTGGTGCTGGTAAGGAATGAAATCAATTACAAATCTCCCGCGGTATTCAATCAACTCCTGACTATTCGCACAAGAATTTCCCGCATTGGTAACACAAGCTTTACATTTGAAGGAATTATTGAAGAGGCAGAGACGGGAAAAATAATTGCAGATGGAATAGCATATCATGTGTGGCTCGACCCTCAAACGGATACTGCAACGAGCGTTCCGGAACATTTCAGAGAAATTGTTCGAAAATTTGAAGGAACGAATGTCGAAATACTTTAGTGCATTTTTTTAGCAACTTCGCGAAGTTCCTCTTTCGTTAAAAAACGCTGCACCAGTGGAAAGAGAATATAATTTTCTTTATGAATATGATTGACAAATATTTTCACAATGCCCCGCGATAATATTACTAATCGTTGGAGTAATTTTTTATCATCAGAATCTTTTTTCACCGCGTCCACACACTCCTGAAATTTCACAAACTGCTTGTACAAAATAATATGTTCGTCACGCATCACTTGTGTCGGACCTTCAACGTAGCGTTCTAAAACCGGGAACAACGCATCTTCTTCTTTTTTGTTGTGGTCGCCAACTTCATTTTGCATATAGCGCAAACCGAGCAGTACTTTTTTAAACGCCTCTTTTGAATAGCCATGAGCAGCAAGTTGCTTTGCAGCATCATTTAACTGATGCAACTGATGCACGGCATCATCATGCTCCTGCATAAATTCAGCAATCGGGTCAAATGGTTCTTTCTTCCGTTTTGTCATTTGAATTGTAAAATAAAAATTAATATGGAAACGTACTGTTATTCAACGCGCTCTACAAGTACGGAATATTGCATCTTTCCATCGAGAACATATTCTTCGAGGCGATGCTCAAGTTGTTTCCATTGTTCATCCTTGCCATCTTCGTACGTTTCAAATTCTTCCTCCGTCTCAAAAATGAACACTTCGGAAAAATTATTTTCTTTTCCCTGCTGTTCATACACGCTGAAATCAATATTTTTCTGGTCAAGGAAATATTTTTTCATATCGTCTGCAAGCGAAAGATACGACGCGCGCAACGCAGGGTGAACCTGATAAGCTGTTGTAAAAATTATTCGTGCCATAAGTAAATTTTCTAAGTAGTTGTATTATAATAGTAATTAAGTTGTGAAGTCGTATAAAATTTAATATCCTGCTGAGCGCACCTGCTCTTCATTCATTCCAAAATAATGCGCAATTTCGTGTATGAGAACATC
Organism: uncultured Chitinophagales bacterium; assembly: GCA_964358705.1. Classification (GTDB taxonomy): domain Bacteria; phylum Bacteroidota; class Ignavibacteria; order UBA10030; family F1-140-MAGs086; genus JBBTJF01. Next base: position 182,609 of record CAYHPL010000002.1, on the reverse strand, counting down.
CCGTATTTTTTTCCCGATTTCCTCATCGGTTGTACAAACACTCTCAATATTTTTTTGATAGAGAATAATTGTATCGGGCATCATTGGAGTTGCGCCATACCACGTATTGCGAAATGTTGTTGGAACGCCTTGATACAAACCGAGCAAGTGATGTTTTGAACGTAAATGGACGCTGTGCATTTCTTTTTCTGTCGGATACTCTTCGACAATGATACGCACGTTGTCAATTTTTTGTTTAAAAAATTCTGGTAATTCGTCATAAGCAATTTGCGCAAGGTCTTCAAACTGTTCTCGTGTCATTGCTGATTGAATCTTGCGGTAAAATGGCGAAGCAACGGAGGCTCCCAAGTAATTGTATATCCGGGAAGTTCATTACGATGATTATAAGAATCCACCACGACTTCGATGACATAATCAATGTGACTTTGTGTGTACACACGGCGCGGAATAGCGAGTCGGACGAGTTCCATCATAGCGGGAATAAATTTTTTCTGCGCGTCATATTTTCCGAACATCACACTGCCAATTTCCACGCCGCGAATTCCACCGCGCTCATACAAATCGCACACGACTGCCTGTCCCGGAAAATGCTCGGGAGAAATATGTGAAGCGATTTTTTTTGCATCAAGATAAATTGCGTGACCGCCGGGAGGTTGTAAAATCGGAACTCCCGCCTGTGTTAATTTTTCACCGAGATATTCTATTGAACGAAGGCGATACTGTAAATAATGTTCATCTAACACTTCTTCAAGCCCTTGCGCAATTGCTTCCAAATCTCTTCCTGCAAGCCCGCCATACGTTGGAAACCCTTCTGTTATCACGAGAAGATTTCTCGATTTAATTGCGAGTTCGTCATCATTCAGTGCGAGAAATCCTCCCATATTGACAAGCGCATCTTTTTTAGCGCTCATTGTTGCTCCATCGCAATACGAAAACATTTCCTGCACAATTTCCCGTACGGATTTTTCCGCATAACCTTTTTCGCGCAACTTGATAAAATATGCGTTCTCTGCAAATCTGCACGCATCAAGAAATAACGGAAGATTATATTTTACTGCAACTTCCTTCACTTCGCGGATATTTTGCATCGAAACAGGTTGTCCGCCAAGAGAATTATTGGTAACAGTGATAAAAATTACAGGAATATTTTCCGCTCCTGTTTTCTGAATAAAATTTTCCAGCGCAACAACATCCATATTGCCTTTGAATGGCGCAATTATTTCGGGATGTTTTCCAATTTCTGTCGGTAAATCTACTGCTGTTGCGCCGCTGAATTCTATATTGGCGCGTGTTGTATCAAAGTGCGAATTATTCGGAATAAATTTTCCTTTACCGCCAATAATAGAAAATAAAATTTTTTCCGCCGCGCGCCCCTGATGCGTGGGAATAATATGCTGCAATCCTGTTAATTGATGCACTGCTTTTTCAAATCGGAAAAAACTCCGTGCCCCTGCGTACGATTCATCGCCTTCCATAATTCCCGCCCATTGTTTCGCGCTCATTGCAGACGTTCCGCTATCCGTAAGCAAATCAATCAGCACGTCATCCGCTTTGATAAAAAACGGATTGAAAAAAGCATTGCGCAATATTTCTTTTCGCTCTTCTATCGAAGTAAAACGAATCGGCTCGACAGATTTAATACGGAATGGCTCAATTATTGTTTTCATTTTTCATCAATGTAGTGAACTAACGAAAAGACATCGTAATTTTTTAATTTATCACGTCCGTGTAAAAAATCGAGTTCAATGAGAAATGCAATGCCTTGAATTTTCGCGCCAGTTTTTTCAACCATCCAGCAAGCCGCTTCCATTGTTCCGCCCGTTGCAAGCAAATCATCAATCAATACAACACGCTCATTTTTTTTCAGCGCATCACTGTGCATTTCCAATTTGTCTTTTCCATATTCGAGAGAGTATTCCTGACAAATAAGTAAGCCAACCATCGGAAGTTTATTCGGTTTGCGTACGGGAACAAAACCGCATTTCAGTTTATACGCAAGCATTGCGCCGAAAATAAATCCCCGTGATTCGATTGCAATAATTTTTTGAATTTTTTTTCTTTGAAATTTTTTTGCGAGCGCATCTACCGCCGCACGAAGAACTTTCTCATTCATCAAAAGCGTAGTAATATCGCGAAACATAATTCCCGATTTCGGAAAATCAGGAACGTTGCGAATATACTTTTTGAAATTAATGGAAGGTTTACTTTTAGTTTTTATCTGTTGGCTCGTAGATATTTGCTTCACGTTAAATTACAAATTTTTACTTCTTGTTTCTGACTTCTTGCTTCTTGCTTCAAACACTACCACACGATTTTTTCTTTATTCAAAAAAGAAGCAATGCCTTTTTTACAATCTGCGCTCATTCTTGTAACGGCATTCATCATCGCGGCGTAATCAAGGGCTTTTGTTAATTCCATATCGGAAATTGTCGCAAACATTTCTTTTGAACGCGCGAGAGACGACGGGCTGTTTTCTTCAATAAGTTGCTTCGTAAATTCGTAGGAAAATTGCTCAACATCTTCATCGTCAATCACATCGGAAATTAAACCGATATCGTAGGCTTCTTTTGCTGAAAAAATTCTGCTGCTCAAAACCATTTCGCGCGCGCGTCCCTCGCCAATGCGGCGCACAAGAAAAATCATAACGATTGCCGGAATGAATCCGATGCGCGCTTCTGTATAACCGAATTTTGCTTTTTCTTTCGATGCAAAAATAAAATCGCACACCGTTGCAAGTCCACATCCACCAGCGAGTGCAGGTCCTTTCACGATTGCAATAACAGGTTTTTTCAACTCATAAATGAGGCGGAATAATTTCATCAGATTACGGGAATCTTCCTGATTTTGTTCAAGAGAATATGCAGAAAGTTTTTGCAAATACTCCAAATCTGCGCCGGCGCAAAAAGATGCACCTTCTCCTTTTAAAATAATTGCGCGGATGGAAAGCGAGCGATAAAAAAACGAAAAAACATCCGTGAGTTCCTGCACCATTGCATCATTCAGTGCGTTGCGTTTTTCAGGACGAAACAACGTAATTGTTGCAATGGATTCTTCGGCTGTTACACGGATGGTATCGTATAATCGGGACGGTATAGACGAGTGATTGTTATTCAAGTAAACTTAGAGCAATTTTAAAAAAAATGCGGGGAAAAGTTATTGAATAACATTATGAAAAACAAGGAAAAAAAGGTGTGATACTTTTGAATTTTTATTCAAATAACGGAGAAATAACTCTGTAAGAAAATAATCATATTTTATATAAATAATTTTCATTCTTGATATTTCATATATCATAGTTGAGAAAAATAAATATTTGTTTTGACATCTATTTTTTTTTTTTTTTTGAAAAATTGATTAAAAACGCAATATTTAGTATGGCACACATATTGAGACTTTAAAATCAACACTATTTTTAGTGTGCAGTAAAAATCATATTATTTTCAATTCTAAACCAAAACAGTGTATATATTTTATGACTTTATCAACGATTTTTAGATTAGTAAAAAAATCCCAGTTCACTGTGCAAATGAATTTGTGGATTTTTGGAATGTTTGTGTATTATTTTGGATTAACTCAGATTTCTTTTGCACGGGACACAAGTTGCGGATTGGTGTGGGGACAAAGTGTGCTGATATCTCTTGATAGTGCAAACGATGTCTTGCCGGAATTGTGGGCACAGGGAGATACTATTCATGTCACCTGGAGGGGGGATGAAAATTTTTACAAACTGCCTTATACACGATCCACAGACGGTGGATTAACATTTGAGCAACCCAGAGATTTATTACAAAATTATCCTGATTTTCTCCAAGCTCCCTATCAAAAGATTGTTGCAAATAAAAATAAAGTTTTCTTATTTATCGCTGGAACTTCAGGGCAGGGATTTTCACCTGTTTTTTTGTTTTTTTCTTCTGATGCGGGAGTAAATTGGAGTCAGCCATTACAGGTTACTAATGACACTACCAGTCAATTACTATATGCATCAATAAATGGGGACTCTGTCCTTATTATTTATAGAGAGAATTATAACAGTTCAGAATGGAAATTTTCACTCTCCACTGACGGCGGCAGTTATTGGTATAACCCACAATCAGCAGTAATGACGTGGTATGCAGATAAAGTGGAGATTGCACCCGATGGCTTATTACATAGAGTATTTGGAGACACAGTAAATGGCGAAGTGCGATTTACTAAGTCAAGTGATTTAGGAAACTCATGGCAACCGTCCACAATGCTCTCAACAAACGATGGAAATTTTTCGTCAAATATTTCAATCGGAGTAAATATATCACATTATGTATATACTCTCTGGAAAGATGCTAAATTTGGTTGCATTGATATAGGGTGTAGTATCCCAATGAGGCTTTCCAAAAACAGCGGGAAATCATGGTCAGAGGAAATATTATTGACAAACCAATCTGATGGTTTGCCAGCAGAAAATGGAAAATTTGCAATAATGAATAATATTGTCGGATTTGCATGGGCAAAGACAATTTCAATATCGAATTCACATATTCAGTTTCGTTATAGTTTGGATACGGGAAACACCTGGACTTCTATTTGCTTTCCGACAGATACATCGAATACTGAGAAAAATCTTAAACCAAAGAGTGCAATTTCCTCATCCGGATTCCACATTGTTTGGTACAGATATACAACAACAGGATTCCATATTTTTTACCGTCACGGCTCTCTTTTAACTTCCTCACCTGATGAAACCAACGAACTACCGAAAGCAATTGTACTAGAGCAAAACTATCCCAATCCATTCAATCCGCAGACGGTTATTGGCTTTTCATTAATGGCTGTTGGAAATGTATCACTAAAAATATATGATATTTTGGGAGAAGAAGTGGCAGTTATAGTGAATGAAAAAATGGAGCCGGGGGAACACAGTGCTGAGTGGAATGCGGAAGGTTTTGCAAGCGGACTGTATTTTTACCGCCTGTCTGTAACAGATGCAACTGGAAAAACATCTGTTATTACGAAAAAAATGGTTTTGATGAAATAATATTCTCAACGAGACATCTGAAAAGCCCATTTCTCCTTCCGCACTTGATTAGGGATCCATTATTCTTCAATGGATTCCCGCTTTCGCGGGAATGACATTTAATTTTATGTGACTTTTTTAGAGGTCTCTTTACACATAACTTCACATGTGAGAAGATAATTAACAAAAGAGTTTGCTGTCTTAAAACAGCAATGGCATCTACCAAGGCAGATGCCACTACTACAGAATGCAATAGCAACGATTTCTGCGACAGACGTATCCAAACTTTATCGCTAAACCGCATTATTGCATTGCAAATATATCGAAAACTCGCGGTATATTTTTATTTTGTGTCTTGGCAATATAACAGTATGCCGCATTTTTTTTTAATTATTATGTTTTACAATCAAACATTGAAAAACTCTTCGTCTATTAAGCAGATAATGCTTATGACGATGTTTGCACTTCTCGCCTGCACATTACAAGAATCATACGGACAGAGTTGGACGAATACAAACGGTCCAAATAGAAAATACCCTTCACTGGGCTTATCAATAGGTAAAAGCGGCTCAACACAAAAAATCTGGGTCGCAAATGATGGAGAGCAAATGCGTTATTCATCAAATGGAGGAACTTCGTGGAATTCACCATCAGAAATTTTTCCCGGCGCTCCCGTTTTGGTCGCTTGCCAAAAAAACAATCCAAATGTCGTACTTGGAGTACGAAGTATAGCATTTATACACAGAACTACAAGTGGTGGAAATTTATGGCCTGAAGTAACGCCTGCTGGTAGACCAGGAGGAGGGCTCTATGTTCAAAGTATAGAAATCTCAGAGGGAGATCCGAACCTTGCATTTTTCGGAATGGATAAAATACCAGATACTTCATCGTTTGCAAATTTTTTCCGAAGTGATGATAATGGTGAAAATTTTGAAGCCAATGAATATTTTCGTGACAGCGTACGAATGTATATAAACGCAATATTACCGTATCCGTTAGCGGGAAGTTATCAAAACTACGTGTGGGTGGGCGGCTCAGAGGATGATATAGTTGAACCACCAAAAACTGATGATGAAGAAACAAAAACGGTCAAAGAGAAAGGCATCTGGCAATCAACTGACGGCGGATTATATTGGCATCGTCAAAGCATTTACGACAACGGGCTTTCATCAAGTCACAGTAACATATCAGCATTGGCTCTATCTATTAAAGCATCAAATACGTATTTGCTTGCTGCAAATAAAGGTACAAATGCAGCACAAATATTCTATTCTTCCGATTTTGGCTCAACATGGAACGAAAAATCAGATGATATGGGTAACGGCATAGAAATTGTCAATGCAATGAAAGTACATCCTGTAAAGCCAGAAACACTCGTTGCTGCAACAGACGAAGGATTTGCATTGAGTACCGATCGCGGTGAAAATTGGTCTCTGCGTAATGATTCAGAATGGAGCGATAAGGATGCAAGATACATTGTATTCGATTTGGACGATGCAACAGGAAATACAGTGTATCTCTCAACATTCACATCCGTTTATAAAAGTACAAATTTAGGAGTTGCGTGGATGGATATAAATGCAGGATATATGGCTCTCAACATAAATTCCGTAGCACCACGCGCTGCAGAAAACATAACTGTTAGTAAATATTATTCATCAGTCATCCGCTATAATAGCGGTTGGAATTGGCCCATATTTATCGGCATCAAACAAAAAAACGGCGAGCCAAGCAGAAACTTTAGTGGAGAGTGTGCAGACATCAATTCAAAATTTCCTGATTTTGCATACGTTTGCGGCGATAGCGGGAAGTGGAATAATGATCATTTTGGAACAGATGACAGAGAGTCAGCCGCATACGTACGTATGACAAGTAATGGTGTATGGCAAAAAATAGATATAAATCCTACATCAAATTTTGTAACTCGATTTTATGTCGTTGCATCAGATCCGAAGATAGGTTCCGCCAGAGTATATCTTGGTGGAACGTGTACAGCATCTTATAATTTTTATATCAGCAAAGATACCGGAAAAACTTGGCCCGCTTCGAATAATAATTACCGTAAAGAAATCGGAACTGCCTCTGTCCCAGTCTATTGTTTGGCAATAGATACAAGCGAGGGAATTTCATTTGATGGAAGTTATCATTCAAAAAACTTATACGCTGGATTAGGTGGGACATCGGGAGTATACAAATCTTCCGATGGTGGAGATGTGTGGAGTCAAAAATTATCCGGATATGGTATTCGTTCTATAGCAGTGAATGGTAAAAACACGACAACGGCGCAAACTGTCTATGCAGGAGGCGATGATAGTCTGTGGAAATCTGTTAATGGTTTTTCAAATGTTTCATCAATAAACACGCCATTCAACGGAACAAAGCGTATATTAATGCATCCAAGTTATCCTTCCTCAGTCAATCACGTTTGGATTTTTACTGCAAATGGTAATCAGATTTTTAAAACCACGAACGGCGGCAATTCGTGGGACTCTGTGAATATCACAACACTTCCGAAGCCGGTGAATGATTTGCGAAGTGATCCAACAAACAAAAGAATTATTTATGCGGCAACAGCAGGAGGTGTTTTTAAAATTGATCCTGCTCCTGAAGCGCCAACAATAAGTGTCTTGGAAGAAGGTCAGGTGCATCCTACAATTTATTGGCAACACACGGAGGAAAGTGATAGAAAGGAATACAAAATATACAAACGGCGCGGATGGACTGGCTCATTTCAATACAGAGCAACCACAACAGGTACTTCGTATTCTGATGCTTCTGAAAACTTATATTGGGATGGTGATACATTGAGTTTATTTTACTATGTAAAAACAATGGATTCATCATCGAACTATTCTGTTATTTCAAATGTCGTTCAAATACTTACGCATGATATTCCGAATGAACAGAAAATGCGTACAAATAATTTACGCGAGCTTCCAAAAGAGTTCTCCTTATTTCAAAACTACCCAAATCCCTTTAATCCAAAAACTGTAATAAAATTTGCATTACCGGTTGATGCAACGGTTACAATAACTATATACGATTTAAATGGGAAACAAGTAGCAGAAATAATAAACGGATTGAAAGAGGCGGGATACTACGAAATAATATTTGATGGAACGAATCTTTCCAGCGGTCTCTACTTATGTAAGATGCGCGCTCAGGGAAATGACGGAAGAGAATTTACAGATTCATATAAAATGCTGATGGCGAAATAATAGCGGGATTTGAATGAATATAAAATGGAGTCTGCGAAGATTTTTTTATCAAGCACAGACTCCATTTTCTGTAATTATTAAATTTGTATTACGGAGAAATTTAATTTATTCGCTCGCTTTGATTTCAAGAAGTTCAACGTCAAAAATCAATGTTGCATTCGGCGGAATAACCTGACCGGCACCGTGGGTTCCATATCCCAATTTTGAAGGAATATACAATTCCCATTTTGAACCGACTGACATTAATTGCAATGCTTCTGTCCAGCCGGGAATTACGCCGCTCACCTGAAATGATACCGGCTCTCCTCTATCATAAGAATTATCAAATTCTTTTCCATCGAGAAATTTGCCGCGATAATTGACGCTGACAGTTTGTTCTGCTGTTGGTTTTGGTCCTGTGCCGTTTTTTATGACTTTATATTGCAATCCGCTTGGCATAGTTACAACGCCTTCTTTCTTTTTATTTTCTTCAAGAAATGCTTCGCCTTCTTTCACATTGCTTTCGGTCTGCGCTTTCATTTTCTCCTCCTGTTTTGCCATTATTCCCTTGCGAAAATTTTCCATCACGCCTTTCATTTCATCTTCTGACAGTTGAAGTTTCGCGCTGTCCAATACATCGCGAATACCCTGCTCGAGTATTTTTGTATCAATATCAAGTTCCTGATGCTTAAAGTTTTTGCCAATGTCCGTTCCGATACTGTAACTTACGCTGTCTTTAAAACTCTTGAGTGTTATTTTTTCCTGTGTATTGCTTTGGCATGCGAAAAGTAACGCGCTTGAAGCAAGGAGAATCATTAATCCGGTTTGTTTCATTATTATTGTTTGTAATTTTTATTAGTAAATATAGTGTTGAGAGAAACTCTCAAAATTATTGGCGTTAATAATACGGTTTTTCAATGCGTTGGCAAAATAAAATGTTGAAAAATTAGTGTACAGAAAATACGCTTCGCTTTTCTTTTTTAAAATCTGAAATACGGAATCGTTCTTTGTTGCAGTTGCAAGTTTTCCCTATTTTAATCACGCATTTTTTGCTGTTCCTCCAAACGATTCACGCAATTTTCCAAAAAATATTGCCCTCGTAGTTCAACAGGAAAGAACGGGAGTTTCCTAAACTTCTAATACAAGTTCGAGTCTTGTCGAGGGCACACCATATTTTTTTACTAACTATACTCAAATGAATAAACTTCACACATTGTTTTTAATTGTACTTTTCGCTTTTACTTCAGTAATCGTGAATGCACAACATCTTGTAATATCAGAATTTGCAACGCGCGGCTCATCGGCAGCGACGGATGAATTCTGTGAACTGTACAATCCTACTGACGCAGTTATTGACCTTTCCGGTTGGAAATTAGAATATAAATCTGCAACGGGCACAACCTGGCTCATCAAAGCAAATATTCCCGCAGGAAAAACTATTCCTTCGCACGGATATTTTTTAATAGCCCCGACAAGTTACATTGGAAATGTTCTCCCTGATTATGTTCCTGCAGAATGGAATTCAGGAAATGCTGACAACGGACATTTGCATATCATCAATGCCGCAAATACAGAAATAGATAAAGTTGGCTGGGGAAATGGCTCTGACCCTGAGGGTTGTCCTGCACCAAATCACGGAACTTCTGCTAATAATAACAGCGTAGAAAGAAAAGCATACACAACTTCAACATCATATTCATTGTGTCCAATCGGTGCACATTCACTAAAAGGAAACGGACACGATACAAATCAAAACTGCGATGATTTTGTCGTTCGTGCCTGCGGAAGAAATCCACAAAATACATTAAGTCCGCCAGAACCTATCTTGTGCGATGGCTCCGGCCTTGCAACTGTTTCTCCAAAAACAGTAGATGGAAATACTGATACAACATTTACTGTTACATTTAAGCCAGACCCTGCACAATCTATTGCTGATATGCGAATTATCTTCCCGCATACTTTTACGTGGTCGCATAATATTTCCAGTGTTCTTGCAACAAATATGTCTTCTGCAAATGCTTCTGTTATCGCAGATACAATTTTATTTGAAGGAGTTTCCTTCTCTTCTGATTCTGCGCAAATCGCAATTTCAAATGTTACTACACCCGATTCAAACGGAAGATTTCTTGTTCAGATACAAACGAGATGTTCATCGTTCCGCGATGTCTCCCCCGCACCTTATATTGATGTGTTCGGTTCTCCTATTCCAATTGGCGATATAAAAATTGTTGATTCTGTTGGAATGCCTGTAATGAACGGACGCATTGCAACAGTGAAAGGAATCGTAACTGTATCCAACGAATTCGGAAGCCCGTCATATATTCAGGATATTACCGGCGGTATTGCAGTATTCGGAACAATTTTTTCCAGTTCTGTACAAACAGGAGATGAAGTTATTGTCAGTGGAACGGTGCAGCCATTCAACGGATTAACAGAACTTGTGAATCTTTTTTTACGACAGATTGTCAGTTCGGGAAATGAAGTTGACCCGCTCGTAATTACTACAAATCAAATGAATGAAGAAGTAGAAGGACAATTAGTAAAAATGCTTTCTGTTGTTGTACGCGATACGTTTGGCAATCCGATTTCAACATGGGCAGTCAGCGGTTCCGGAGCAAATTACAGATTGTATGATGCAACGGGATACACACAAATTCGTGTGGATAATAATGTGGATTTTGCAAATACTCCTGCACCGCAGGATGAATTTGACGTGATGGGAGTTGTCAGTCAGTTTGATAATTCTTCACCGTTTTTCAGCGGCTATCAATTAATGCCGAGAAAATCAACAGATATCAAATCATGCGGACCATCGTTTTCAACACTTCCAACGGAAAGTAATTTGCAACAAACATCCGTTACAATTAACTGGACAACACGAAGAAATTCTTCTTCATTTGTTCAGTATGGATTAACGAAAAATTATGAAATCGGATTTACCGGCGATATTACTCCGACAACAAATCACAGCGTAACAATTTTGGGACTATCACCTGCAACAATTTATCAGGTGCGCGCATATTCCGATTCATCTTCCGATACATGTTTTTCCAATAATCTTGTCGTCAGCACTACTTCACCAAGCGGCTCGACAGGAGAAATAAATGTGTATTTCAATAAAAGCGTATTTACAGAATTATCAACAGGAACGCCTGCGCAGGGAAATACAAATTTTGTGCAAAAACTTTTAAATCGTATCAATAACGCAAAACGTACTATTGATGTAGCATTGTATAGTTTCAGCGGAGCAAATGTTGGAGATTTAATTGCATCTGCGCTTGTTTCCGCAAAAATAAACAGAGGCATAAAAATTCGCGTTGCAGGCGAAAAAGATAATGGGAATTCCAATGCCTTCAATACACTTGCGCAAAATGGTATTCCGGTAATTTTTGATGATTTCGGAAGCAATACTGGCGCTGGATTGATGCACAATAAATTTTTTGTTTTCGATTCACGCGGAGGCGCGCCGGAAAGCGTTTGGGTTTGGACTGGCTCGTACAATACTACTGAACCGGGAACAAACAATGATATGCAAAACGTAATCGAAATTCAGGATGTTGCGCTTGCTGGCGCATATACACGAGAGTTTGAAGAATTGTGGGGAAGCAATACTGAAACTCCCAATTCTCTGTTCTCCAGATTTGGCACACGAAAACTGAACGACACGCCACACAAATTTATCATCAACGGTAAAAATGTAGAAAACTATTTCAGTCCCTCTGACAGAGCTGCGCGAAGATTGCTGCACGCACTTTCTTCCGCAACAAGTGACGTAGAATTTGCGACCTATTCCTTCACACGCAACGATATTGCAGATTCACTTATTGCGCTGAAAAATCATGGGAAGCACGTTCGCGGCGTAATGGACAATAGTTCCGATTTAGGCAACGTCTATTCACGGCTTACAACTGGTGGAGTAGATGTGAAATTAAAAGTAAATGCCAGCGGATTGCTCCACCACAAATACGGAATTATTGACGCATTGAATACAAATGCGTTAAGCTATGTTTGGACTGGTTCAATGAATTGGACGAATAGCGGTGAAGGTTCCAATGATGAAAACGTTGTTTTTGTTCAGGATAATTCAATTGCAAATCAATATTTGCAGGAATTTGCACAACGCTATTATGATTTTGGCGGCACGGATTCAATTCATATAATTACAGGTGTTGCAGAAATTCCCGGCAATGTTCCATCGGAATTTTCACTCGGACAAAATTACCCTAATCCGTTTAATCCGACTACAAAAATAAATTTCTCGCTTCCGAAACAAAGCAAAGTTACGCTAACCGTTTTCAACATACTCGGAGAAAAAGTAGTTACGTTGCTTGATAATGCATCCACCAATGCAGGTTCGTACGAAGTACAACTCGACGCATCGAAACTTGCGAGCGGAATTTATTTCTATCAATTAGCAACACCATCATTTTCTGCAACACATAAAATGATGGTGTTGAAATAATTATTTTTGGGAAAACATTATGGAAGATTTTCTTTATCATTACAGAGCAAAAGTAATCAGCGTGTACGATGGCGATACAATTACAGTGGATATTGATTTGGGATTCAATATCATTATGCGCGGAGAAAAAGTGCGTTTGCATCGCATCAATGCGCCTGAATTGAAAGGTCGCTCCAGAAAAAAAGGTCTTGCATCACAGGATTATTTGCGCTCGCTTCTGCTGGAAAAAGAAATTGATTTGCAAACCGTCAAAGACCGCAAAGAAAAATACGGACGATTTCTCGGCGAAATCTGGCTGACAATTGATGGAAAAGAAATCAACATCAACGATGAAATGGTAGCAAAAGGATTTGCGAAGTACCAAACCTACTAAAAAACGAAAGCCCGCACTGTAAAAGTACGGGCTTTTTTGTTGTGTGCCGAAGAAGGGAGTCGAACCCTTACTTGGTTTGAGCCAAACTGGATTTTGAGTCCAGCGCGTCTGCCAATTCCGCCACTTCGGCGATGTTGCAATAATTTTGTGTGCAAAATATAAAGAAAATCCGCACGCAGGCAAAGATGAAACACAAAGAAAAATGATTTTTTATATTTTGCTAAATGAGCGGGGTAAAGATGTTCAATTTAGTTGCTTGCTTGGCAGCGTTATAACAACCTTTGAATATTGAAAAAGAAATAAAACTATCGTAAATTTAAAACGCATTTTAACAAGAAAGAAAAATGATATGCCAAAAGTAAAAGAACCAATTCCACAGTATTCTACAATGCAGCGAACACAATCTGCCGAACTTCTCTTGCAAGAGATTCAAAAACTGCCGGAAGAAACTATTATCGAAGTGATGAATTATATTCGGCGTTTGCGTGTGAAAAAAACGAAACCAAAGAACAAAAAATTTCTCACTGGAAAAGAACTTGCACAAAGTGAAATTGTCGGTTTATGGAGTAGTCGTTCTATACCTGACAGCGTTGAATATGTGAACCAACTTCGCAAACAAGCAGAACAAAGATTATGATTCTTCTCGATACGGATATAATCGTAGATATATTCCGCAAGTATCCTCCAGCTCTCAATTGGTTGCAGGAAATAAACGATGAGATTGTTCTTCCGGGTTTTTCATTATTGGAACTTATCAACGGCTGCAACAATAAAGAGGAGCAACAAAAAGTAGAAAGAACGCTGAAGAATATTCGCGTAGTGTGGTTATCGGAAAACGGTTGCCAACACACAGTTGAAGAATTTTCCCGTTCCCATTTAAGCAACAACATCGGAATTTTGGATATACTGATTGCAAGCGTTGCTCTTGAGAATCAAATTCCGTTGCATACGATTAATACAAAACATTACAAAGCAATACCAGGATTGAAAACAATACAACCGTATAACAAACAAACCAACTAACCAACCAATAAATGCGTATGCACCACACATTTTTACGTAACAAAGTTGTAGGACACTTTAAAAGTGCTCTACAACGAACGCGACGGACAACATCTTTGCTTTTACTTTGCGTTGCGAGTTGGTTTGCATACACGGTAACAGCACAGCAACAATTGACAGTTAATTGAAAGTATCGTAAATTTAACCACTAAATTTTAAACGGAAGAAAAAAATATGCCAACAATCAAAATTCCAAAAGACCAATGGGAATCCGCGTGGAAATTTCTTACCACAATCGGACCCGTTACACGAATTTCTACAGATTACATTTATGAAATAAGTGCGCAACAGTTGGAAGCGTTGTGTACCACCGGATTTCAATTTGAGATAATGAAAAATGAATCTCTAAAAACACAAAAAGAAAATGCCGAGTATCGCCAAGCAGTATGAAATTTATGTGCCGATTCTCTACAATGACGGAACGGAAATAGAAGCGGAAAAATTTGATACTGTAGAGCAAGAACTTGTGCTACGGTTTGGTGGAGTTACTGCTATGCAAAGGCAATTCCCCCTAAAAAGAAATTTGGAAAGGTGAAAGCCAGACGTATCTCGATAAAATTATTGTGTTCACCGTAGTTGATTTTCGCGGTTCTGTCGGAGAAGATTTTTTTATTCAGTATAAGGAAAAACTGAAACAGCGATTTCAACAAGAAGAAATTTTGATTACTGCTCACGATTTAACGGTTATTTGAGGAAATAATAGTTTTATGTATCTCCATCCATTTTTACCAAACAAAGTTGTAGGACACTTTAAAAGCGCACTACAACTAACACGATGGACCACACTTTTACTTTTATTCTGCGTTGCGAGTTGGTTTGATTACACGGCAACAGCGCAACAACGATTGAAGATTTATAAAAAGCAATTTTTTGAAAATTTTGCTATTCAATGAAATCCTATAACTTTACACCGTATTTTGAAAATGAAGTTTTGCGAAAGAGACCATATCTTAAAAAAGAATGGTGCGTTCGAGTTTTGGAAAATCCGATACGAATGGAACCCCAAGAGCAGAACCGATTTCGATTTTGGGGAAGAATAGAAGAACTTGATAACAAAGTTTTACGAGTAATAACATTAGAAGATAAAACAACAATTCACAACGCATTTCCCGATAGAGGATTTAAACTATGAGAATACAATATTATCCAGAAACAGATTCACTCTACATTGATTTAACATCGAAGGCAAGCGTAGAAAGTAAAGAAATTTCCGAAGGAGTTGTGCTTGACTACGACGAGAATGGAAATCTCGCTGGCATTGATATAGATAACGCAAGTAAAAAATTGGAATTGAAGCAATTGATTTTAAATAAAATGCCAACAGAAATGCAATTTCTCGCGGCGTAACAATTATTATGCACACCACATTTTTGCGTAGCAAAGTTGTAGGACACTTTGAAAATGCCCTACAACTAATTACACTTTTACTTTGCTTTGCGAGTTGGTTTGCTTACACGGCAACGGCGCAACTGCAACCAAACGATTTAAATATAAAATCTACAATTAAAGTAGAAATTGTAGTTAACGTAGAACATACTAAACCTAATGGTTCTTCTTGGGATCCTTTGGGAGGTACCCCCGATTTAGAAATAAAAATTTATAGTTCGGACAATCAGTTATTCGTTTCTCCAAGAATGGAGAACATCTATGACACTACAATTGTTGCTGAATTAAAAGAAACCGGAGAAATGTACAAATTGGAATTATGGGATATGGATATAATAGAAGATGATTCCATTGGTACTTGTGATTTTACTATAAAACAACTTCCACTTCAAATCAAATGTGGAAGTGCTTCAATAAAGATAGAAAACTTAAACATTCCTACGATGAATGTAAAAGGAAAATCAATAGAAGAAAAATTTGACGAAGCAATAAAAACGATTGAACGCGAAGCGGAAAAACCCATTGATATCGAGCAAAATATTCCCGAAACAAAATTGAAGAATAAAAACGGTATTGCTCTCATTATCTCAATTTCTGAATACGCTAATTTTCAAAAAGTGGAGTATGCAAAGCGCGATGCGCAGTTTATCCGTGAGTATCTCATCAAAACGCTTGGCTACAATGAAAAAAATATTCTTCCGCAAAATCCCGATGAGTTAATGACGGTGGGAAATATGAAAACACTCTTGCGTAATAAACTTCCGTCGTATCTCAAAAAAGATGGTTCATCGGAACTGTTTATTTACTACACAGGACACGGCGCGCCGAGCACACAAACAAATGAAGCGTTTTTTGTTCCGTACGATTGCGACCCGAATTTTGTGAACAGCGATAACGCATACAATATGAACGACTTTTACGCCGACATTGCAAAACTAAACGCAAAGAAAAAGTTTGTCGTGATTGATGCATGTTTTTCGGGACAAACAGGAAGCGGACAAACGCTCGTAAAAAATGCAAGCCCCGCGTTGTTGAAAGTGAACAATGCATTAATAGCGGATGAAAACGCTGTATTGTTTCAATCATCGAGCGCAGAGCAAGTATCGAATTGGTATCCCGAAAAGAAACACGGAATGTTCACGTATTTTTTCTTGAAAGGATTGCAAGGAAGCGCAGATAAGAATAATGACGTAACAATTACCGCAACCGAATTGGAAAATTTCATCAATGACGAGAACGATGGCTTGCCCTATTATTCCAATCGCGAATTTCAACGACCGCAAAAGGCAGTTGTTTCGGGAGATAAAGAGAGTGTGATAGTAAAAACAAAATAATTTACTCGCGAAAAAAAAATCAAATGTCAAAAAAAAAATCACAAAAAAATTTCAAAACTCAAATCTTAAAACTTGCTCTATTTTTAGTTTGTTGTTCAGTATCGTTTTCACAAACAGAAAAAGAGCCCCAATGGATTTCCGGCAAAGGAAACGCAACAGGAACGGACATTGAATCAATGCGCACAAAAGCATTAAACGACGCACGCAGCGACGCATTGAGCAAAGCGGGAATTGTTGTGCAGTCAGGAGATATTTATACCAAAACGGAAGGCAATGATAAACTCACAGACTTTTACAGCAAGTTTGCAGAAACGCAGGCACGCGGACTGATACTCGAAGAGCGCAACATTGAAATAAGCGAACCCAAACGCATTTCACCACAGGAAGAAAAAAAGAATATTTTGTATCAGATAGAAATTCAACTTGAAGCGCTTGTTGCTCCACAAAATGGCGAACCGGATGCCGGTTTTGAAGTTACAATTTCTACAAAAAAAGAAATTTATATTGAGGAAGAAGCAGTTGAATTTGAAATTTCATCATCACGAAGCGGATTTCTGACAATCTTCAATATTCACGGCGATTCACTTGATGTTATTTTTCCCAATGCGCTGGATAAGCAAAATAAAATTACTGCGCATCTCCCCTTCACTTTTCCTGCGAATAAAGCATATTCGCTGACGCTCGAAACACTTCCCGGAAAACAAAATTCACAAGATGAATTCATCGCAGTTGTAACGAAAGAAAATATTCCGTTTCAGAATGTAGATAATGCAATGATAGATACGCGAGGAGTATTAAAAATAAAAGAAGCGCAGTTAATTTCGTTTGCAAACTGGCTGTACAAAATCCCATTACAGACACGGGCATCCGCGAAACAGATAATTACAGTGCAAAAAAAATTGAAATAAATTGTTCACGCATTTTTTGGCTGTTCACTGAGAGTGTTTTATATTCTAATCGAATTTTTGAGAAGAAATTTTCAAAAGTTCATTAACTCAACTTATATATTAATTCATCACATTTTTATCGGAGAAACTATGAAAAATCTCTTTGCACTATTAAGCAGTTTATTAATCGCCGCGTTTATTATCGGTTGTGGCGGAAGCAGTAAAACAGGTCTGTCGGATGTTTCTGAAGGCGATGTTCCGGAATGGTTTCTGAATTCGCCAACGGATCCTAATTTTCTCTATGCGCCGCGTACAGCAACGTCGCAGGATATGCAGTTGGCGATAGATAAAGCCGCAACAGATGGACGCGCAGAAGTCGGCAGACAAGTAGAAACGAAAATATCGGCTTTGCAGAAAAAGTTTGACGAGGAAACCGGAATGGGAAAAGACGCACAACTTTTATCAATGTTCACATCAGCGTCTAAAACAGTCGTATCCACTTCACTTTCAGGCAGCAGAATTTCAAAACAAAAAATTCAGAAAGAGGGTGGTTTGTTCCGCGCATACGTTCTTATTGAATATCCTATTGGCTCAATGAATGCAGCATTGGTTGACCAAATCAAAAAGAATGAACAAATGTACACTCGTTTCCGCGCTTCACAGACTTTTGATGAACTTGAAAAAGAAACACAAAAGTTCGACGAGTTTAAGCAGGGACAGAAATAATTTTTGTGGAAATGAGGCAATCACTTGCGTAATTTCCTGTGTTTATTTTTTCTCATCTCAGGTTTAGTTACCGCACAAGAGGAAAATCTCCATTATCCTCTTTGGTTTCTTGAAACAGGAAGAGTTGCGTGTCCGCATATTTCCGTCGGATATGCAACTCTTTCTCCTTATGTACACAATTCAATACTCGCCGCAAAAAAAAGCGCTGTCGAAAATTATCTTCACCTGAAGAAATTCTCTGTTAAAGGCGGACAAGCATTTTGGAAAACTGAGCGCGGCGTTATTTCCGAAGGCAATAATATCAAAGAAAAATTTGATACGACCTCCTTCTCATCCCTTATGATATCATCTGTTATACTTGATTCTTTTGTTTCAAAAGAAATTGTGAGTGTACTTATTAGCATTTCTGATTGTAATATTTCCAACAGTCAGCGCAATCTCATCAAAGTAGAAAATGAAAATCAACCGCAATGGGTATCGTCTATACCGAAGGAGAAAAATTTTGTCCATCAGGTAGGCATTTCTCAGGGATATTCTTATGAAATTTCTTCTTGGGAAAATGCTGAGCGGCATGCGCGATTGAATATTGCACGAACAGCTGGCAATATAAAAATCGAATCGCGTGGAAGAAGTTCTGCAAAATCCGCTGACGAAATTCAAAATGAAGAAATGGAAGCAACAGTGAACTATGCAGAAATAGTTGCCCGCTGGCGAGATACAGTAGAAAATATTTATTACGTTCTCGCACGTTATCCTTCCATAAATAAATAGTAGTAACTGCACAAATGGGGCTTCAAAAAATTCGTGCGATATTTTTCCTTGGTGCAGGTTCTGCGCTCATTGTGTTTATTTTATTTTTGTTTTCTTTTTTCGATACGCTGGAAAACAAAACACTTGACTTTCGCTTTCAATTATTTTCCGAGCCGGAAAAGGCAAATAAAGATATCGTCATTGCTGTCATTGATGATAAAAGTTTGCGTGCCTTTGAAAAGCAACAGACATATTGGCCCTGGCCTCGTGATTTGTTTGCTGAATTGACAGGATATTTACATCGCGGCGGTGCAAAAGTAATTGTGTACGATATCCTCTTTGCATCTCCCGATATTGACCGCGCAAATTCCGACGGCTATGAAAATGATGCAAAATTTATTGATTCGATGCAGGCGGCGTGCAATGTAATTCTTGGCGCGCAATTGAAAGAAGAAGTCGAACATTCAATGTACAAATTGGAATCAGTCTCACAATTTTCCCTCCCGATGCAGAATGCTTCCACCTCTATTTTTTCTTCAGCAAATTTTCCGCCGCCGCAGTATCAACAATCTGCGTATTCGCTTGGCGCAACAAATTACTTTGATGATGCGGATGGCGTGTGCAGAAATCTTCCGTTGATTTTTTATTATAACCGCAGAACATTTCCACATCTTGGACTTGCTGCATTTTTATCATTAACGAATGATTCGCTGAAAAATATTAGTCCGCACGTAATACAAATAGGAAAAAATGTTGTTCCGCTTGATGAACAAAATAATTTCCGATTGTGGTGGTATGGAAACGGAGGAGTTGATGCGTGTTTCAAATATTATTCCATTCATGCGCTCATTCTTTCTGCGATGCAGGAAAAGCGCGGGCAAATTCCAAAGATTCCTTCGTCTGCATTTAAAAATAAAATTGTCTTCATTGGTTCCAATGCGCCGGGACTGCTTGATTTTCGCGTTACACCTTTTACTTCTATTGAAAAATATCCGGGAGTTGAAATTCACGCAACAATGGTAAGTAATCTTTTACAAGGCGACATTCTGCATAAAGAGAAGAACGCTGTTATGTTTTTGATTTTGATTACGCTTTGTCTCAGTGTAGCATTTTCAATGATTTATTTTTCAAGTGTAGTTCATACAATTTTAATAACGGTATTTTTTGCGTGCGGATGGATTGCAACAGCATTTATTTTTTTCGTTCAATCAAAAATGTGGTTGCATATTGTTGTGCCCGAGGCGGGAATTATTCTCACGTTCGCACTCTCTGCAGCATACAGTTTTGCAACAGAGGGAAAAGCACGAAAGCAATTACGCACAGTTTTTTCCCGCTATCTTGATAAATCTGTAGTGGCAAAAATTGAATCGCATCCTGAAGAAGTAGAATTGAAGGGAAGTTTAATGAAAGCAACAGTTTTTTTTTCTGACATAAAAGATTTTACAGCAACAACTGAAACAATGCCGCCAATAGATGTGATGACACATCTGAATAATTATTTTTCATTGACCGGTGAAATTCTGGTGAACAAGTATAAAGCATTTCTTGATAAATATATTGGCGATGCGACAATGGCAATTTTCAGTATTCCGATTCAACAACCAGATGATGCACCTCGTGCTTGTCGCGCCGCACTTGAAATACAATCTGCGCTTGCACGAGAGAGAGAACTTCACCCTGAAACGCCATTTGAAATAACTCGCATAGGATTGCACACAGGAACACTCGTCGTTGGCAGCATCGGCTCGCGACATAGATTGGAATATACTGCGATTGGTGATACCGTTAATGTTGCATCAAGACTGGAAAGTGTGAATAAATTGTACCGAACGAAAATTTTATTGAGTGAAGAAACGTACGATATTGTAAAGGACGAAATGTTTTGCCGCGAAATTGATATTGTACATTTAAAAGGAAAAGGAATTCCTACACGCATTTATGAATTGCTTTCACTGAAAAAAAATGTCCCTGATGATTTAGTAATTTTTGTCAATGATTTTACAAAGGCAAAAGAGTATTATTTCAAAAAAGATTTTAAACAATCGTGTGAAAAATTTTCCGCGCTCTTGCAGAAATATCCAGATGATGGTCCGACAAATGTTTTTTTTGTACGATGCAGCCACTATGTAACAACACCGCCGCCAGAAAACTGGGATGGTATTTTTGATTTAACAACAAAATAACTCTGAATTCTATTTATGAAAAAAATAATTTTTCTCTTAACAATCATATTGGTAACATCGTTGTCATTCAGCGAAACAAAAATAACAAAGCGTACACGTAATGAAGTCCGCGAAGGTCCGGGCAGTTTTTATGATTTGATACGAACTTTGCCTCGTGGAGTTGAAATATTGATTCTTAAAACGGAAGGCTCGTGGCATCAAATAAAAACGCCGGATAAATCACGAGGATGGCTGAACAATAATTGCCTTCTGGAAGTTAAAGAAAATGTCGCGACAAAAAATATTGAGAATGAATGGATATCACCGAAGGCATCAAAGACAGGCGTTGCTGCAGCAATTCGCGGATTTGCTGAACGATTCGGAAACGTCAACGAGCCAAACGAATTTTTTTTTAACGAAGCAAGCCAATATCCATTTTCAGCGAACGAATACTTAACATTTAAAAACACTACCATTCCAAAATGGAATGAAATTGATGAGGATGATTTTGAAGAAGAGCATCATATCTATTTTCAGGATTATACACTTGATGAAGCAGAAGAGGGCATCGGGCTTGCAGTTGCATCGAAAGTGGCATCAAACGGTTTAATCAGAAATCAGGAAACTGTACGCTACGTAAATCTTGTCGGCTCTCTCGTAGCAGAAGCATCCAATGCAAATGATTTTCCCTATCATTTTTTTGTACTTGATGATGAGCGCATAGGCGCATTTTCTCTTCCGGGTGGTTATGTTTTTATCACAAATAAAATGCTCAAAACCTGTAGCAATGAAGCAGAGCTTGCGGGTGTACTGGCGCACGAAGTAATGCACATTATTCTTCATCACGGCTTACAAGAAATCGGCGCTCGGGAAAATGAGATGAAAATGGAACATGCGTTTGATGAATTGGAGCAGGAAACAAAATTGGAAAAAGACACATCAGAGAAAGCATTGGAAGAATTTGCACAAGAAGCGTGGGACATTGTGAACACTCCTCGCACAATGGTAATGGAACTGGAAGCAGATAACGGAGCCGCTATCTTACTTGCTCGCTCAGGATACGATACGTGGTCATTGCAGACTCTCATCGAAAAAATCGAATTGGATTCGCGCATGAATGTTACAACAAATTTAGATGAAGAAAATCCATTCGCATTTGTGAACTACAAAGAGAGAAAAGGAAAATTATCTGAGTTTATCAAAGAATATTTGTCCGATATTCACGGAAATACATTTACTGAAAGATTTCGGAGTACACTAAAATGAGAACAATCAAATTTACTATTACATATTTCATTCTGTCCTGCGTTGTGCAGAATGTAGTATTTACACAGGCAAACGACGATTCACTATTTCAACAATTTTCGCAGCAGCAAAATGCAGGCACTGCTTCTTTCGAAAAAGAATATGATGCGTGGGAGCAAAAAGAGAAAGCAAAATTTGACGCATACAAAACAGAAGTGGAGCGTAAGTGGCGTGAGTTTCAAAATTCAACACGAGAAGAGTGGGTGGACTATGATGTAAAAAAAGATACGAAAAGCAAAGTCAATTTTGAAGATGGAAAAGTAGTTATAGAGGCGCTCGTTCCTGTGAAGGATTCAAAAAAAGAAGAAACGGCAAAGCAAAAATTGCAGGAAAAAGTACAGCAACTTTTTACACCGGAAAATCCTGCAAAAAAAATGGTGCTCGAGAATCAGGTTCTCGGCGATGATGGAAAACCAATAACAGAAATTAGTGCAAAAGAGTTTTCGCGAAAAATAGTTCAGCAAACGGAAATGGTTGATGAGCCTCCGGTAAAAGGACAGGACGGCATTGAGCGGGTTAAAGTTCGCGTTACCATAACACTTGTTCCTGACCATATCCGAAAACGTGCGGAGCAATATTTGGAAGCGGTGAGAGAAAATGCAAAACGATTTAAAATTGATATTGCACTTGCTTTTGCGATTATGCAGACAGAATCTTATTTCAATCCGATGGCAAAATCGCCTGTTCCTGCATTTGGCTTAATGCAACTTGTGCCCCGCTCTGCTGGAAAAGATGCATACAAACTTGTGTACGGAAAGGATGAAGTTGTTACATCGGATTACCTGTATGTGCCAAATCAAAATGTTGAATTGGGTATTGCATATCTTTCGATTTTGCGATACAAATATTTTAAAGGAGTAGAGGATGAAGAAAAACTTGCACTCGTTTGCATCTGCGCATACAATACCGGAGCAGGCAATGTGAGCAAAGCACTGACGAAAACAACAAAATTAAAGCCAGCGATAGATGTAATTAACAAAATGAAAACAGAAGAATTATACAGCACTCTTCTTGCAAAACTTCCCTATGTTGAAACAAAAAATTATTTAAAAAATGTTTCTGAGAGAAGAAAAAACTATGAGACATGGCGCGAATAATTATTACATTGAATATAAACTTTGTTACAAGTGAGATAGAAAATATTTTCTATCTCATTTTATTTTAAACACAATGCCGAAGTATTTTATATACAGCGCAATTTTATTTTTATCTTCTTTTGTATTTGTACGAGGCATCTATCCTGCTTTTCAAACGGTACAATCTGATTTTCCCAATTACTATACTTCTGCAAGATTAGCGCTTGAACAGGCGGAATTGGAAAGAATCTACGATGACGAATGGTTTCAGGAACAAATAAATAAATACGAAATACACCAAGAAGGAAAATTTTCCCCGTTTCCTCCGCTCACTGCATTAGTGATGATTCCTCTCGCGCATTTTTCGCCAATTGTCGCAAAACAAATCTGGACTGCGGTAAATATAATTCTGCTCATTGCAAATATAATTTTACTTTCTTCCATTGTAAAAAAGAATTGGAAGTTTTCACTTTTGTTGTTTTTATTATCCGGTTGGGCGCTCATCAATGCAATAAAACTCGGACAGCTCTATTTGCTTCTTGTGTTCACAATATTGCTTGGATATAAATTATACACAGAGCATGAAAAAATACTCAGTGGAATATTGTTTGGAATTATGATTCCAGTGAAATATTTTCCGGTAATCTTTCTCCTGTATTTTATTGTTATTAAAGAATGGCGTGTGGTTATATCATCCGTAACGACAGTACTGTTATTAACTATTTTCAGTATTGTCATTCTTGGATGGAACATTCATTCAGAATTTGTAGCATCTGTTTTCTTTTCACACTTGAGCGGTAATTTAACAAGTCAGGATATTTTTTCAAGCAGTTTTCAATCGTGGACAAGTTTATTCAGAAGACTTTATATTTACGATGCAAACACTAATCCATTTCCTGTGCAGCGATGGGAAATGGGATTTGATATTTTTCGGTATGGTGTTTTATTAATAATTGTTTCTATAACTGTTCTTCTCTTAAAAAACATATTCTCTCTTTCAAAGGAATTTCGCAATGCATTAAGTTTTTCGCTACTGACTATTGTTTCTCTTTTACTTTCGCCTGCAACCGCTACGTATCATTTTTTATTGCTGATTTTTCCGATTGCAATTCTTCTTACATATACTAAACAATTTGAATATCGCTGGTTTTATTTTTTCTTTATCGCTACTTTTGGGGCGATTGGCTATATTCCATACAGTTTTTTTAAACAATTTGATGGAGCAGATATTTTTACTCTCTTTGCCTACCCTCGCTTATGGTTGATGAACATAATATTTATTACAACCGTATTATTTATCAATCGCTTTTACAATAATAATCAGGAAAACGAATAATGCGACTGACATTTTTTCGCGTCATTATTTTTATCATTTTACTCGGCATACAATACTACTTTTATCGCCGCGTAAAGCGATATTGTACTTCGCGCTCGCTCTCTCTTTTTATTATTTACTGCGCAAGAATTCTTTTTATTACAATGAATATTCCTGTTGCACTGATGCTATTCCTTCGGCTTTCATCAACTGCAATTTCGCATTGGATTCTTTATGGAGTTGTGTACCCAACATTTTTATGGCATGGAACACTGATAGTATTGTTTGTAACAATAATGATTCTTTATACAATCAAACTTCCACTTTCATTTTCACTTTGGTTGGGGAAAAAAATTCCTGTCTTTCGTGTTATAATTGATACTCTTACAAAAAAAGATTCCTATCAGCAATTTGATGCTTCGAGAAGAAAATTTTTACAGAACGGAATGATTACACTTTCAGGCGTTGCTTTTGCGGGTGCGTCGTATGGAGCATTTGCACGAGATAATTATGAAATAATTACAGAAAAACTTTTTATTAAAAATTTGCCTCCCGCATTTCATAATTTTACCATAACACTCATCAGCGATATTCATTCAAGTATTTTTATGCCGAAAGAAGATATGAAGCGATATGCAGCGGCAGTGAATGATGTGCGCTCTGATATGATTGTTGTTACCGGCGATTTTGTCAATAGTATGGAAGAAGAAGTGTATCCTTTTGCGGAAGCATTTGTTGACTTAAATGCGCAGTACGGCGTGTTCGGTTGTTTGGGAAATCATGATTATTTTGCCAATGTCAATGTAGTTGCAAAAGAAGTAAATCAATGCGGTATCCGATTACTGCGCAATGAAAGAATCGCGCTCGAAAAAAATGGTGAAAAAATTTACCTCCTCGGCGTGGATGATTTTGGAAAGAAAGTCACTGCAACAGAACGTTTTTCACAGTTAGTACACAACACAGAATCTACAATTCCCAAAATACTGCTCTGCCATCGTCCGTATTTTTTTGAAGAAGCTTCATTGAATAATATTGATGTAACTCTATCCGGACATACACACGGTGGACAAGTTGTTTTTGCAAAAATCGGACGGACAATTATTACCCCAGCGTTGGTTGCATCTCCGTATGTGTGGGGCTTGTACAAAAAAAATAATGCTCAAATGTATGTCAATCGCGGTTTAGGAACTGTTGCTATGCCAATACGTGTTAATTGTCCGCCGGAAATTACAAAACTTACACTGCTGCCTGCGTAAATGAATGTAGAAAATTTTAAAAAAGAACTTCAGACAAAATGTTTTGGAAAGGAAATGTTTTTTTTTGATGAAATTGATTCAACGAATACATTCGCAAAACGACTTGCAATAGAGGGGAAACCGGAAGGAACACTTGTCCTTGCTGAATATCAGTCAAACGGACGTGGACGAATGGAGAGGACATGGATTAGTTCAAAGAAAAAAAACTTACTGTTTACATTTATCCTTCGACCGCAATTTTCCGGGGATACAATTGGATTGCTTCCACTGATGTTCGCTGTAGCAATGTGTGAAACATTGCGCACATTTGATATTTTTGCAACAACAAAATGGCCCAATGATATTTTACTCAATGGAAAAAAAATCTGCGGAATGTTGCTTGAATCTTCTTTTGGGGGAGAAAATGTTGAGTATATTCTTGTTGGCATCGGACTGAATATTCAACAGGAAAACTTTCCCGGCGAGATCCAATCCGTTGCTTCATCACTTCTCATTGAAACAAAACAGCATTTTGACAGATGGGAAATTCTCAAAACTTTTCTCAGTATCAGCGAAAAACATTATCTGAATTTTTCACATATTACTGCTGAAAAAATAATTGAACAATGGAAATCTTTTTCCGCAATGCTTTCCAAAAATGTACAGATTGCACACAACGGAAATATTTTTTGGGGAAAAGCTATTGATATTTCGCCGCGCGGTGAATTGGTAGTTGCAATTGATTCCGCCATTCAATATTTTTCTTCCGCAGATGTTTCGATACTCCACCACTAATAATTTTTACATCAATGTTACTTGCAATTGATATTGGCAACACACACACCGTTCTCGGAATTTTTGAAGATGAACAATTGCGCGCTCACTGGAGACTCTCTTCGCAAGTGATGCGCACAGAAGATGAAATATTTCTCAACGTAAAATTACTTGCAGAGCACAATGGCATTGCGACAGGAAAAATACATACCATCGGAATTTCTTCCGTTGTTCCGAATCTGAATGTTGTGTATGAAATGATGTCAAAAAAATATTTTCAGAAAGAGCCGTTACTGATTTCCGCATCACTGCCATTGGGAATCAAAATTCACTATGACGATGCGATGGCAGTTGGCGCAGACAGAATTTGCAATGCAGTTGCGGCGTATAAAAAATATGGCGGTCCGCTTATAATCGTAGATTTCGGCACTGCAATTACGTATGATATTATTGCGACAAACGGCGATTATTTAGGCGGCGTAATAACGGCAGGAATTGAAACAGCATCTGCAGAACTCCATCGTCGCGCAGCAAAACTTCCTAAAGTAGAATTGCATTTCCCCACTTCGGTGATTTGCACGAATACTGTTACGAGTATGCAAGCGGGAATTATGTTCGGCGCAATTGATTCACTGGAAGGAATGATACGACGCATTCAGCAGGAAATCGGAGCGGCTAAAGTAATTGCCACCGGTGGATATGTCGCATATTTACAGCAACACACGACAGTTTTTTATGCTATTGAACCAACGTTAGTTCTTGACGGTATCCGGTTGATTGCAACATTAATTTCCAAAAACTAAATTCTTATTATATATGAAAACAACATTGCTATTTTATGTTTTGATATTTTTTGTTTCTTATTCTGTTTCCACATCGCAGGATAGTTTTATAATAGACAAAAAAGTTTTGAAGGGAGTGTGGAAGGGTAAAGAGATAAATTACTTTGAACAAATAATTTCATTTGTTTTAAAAGAGCCTCTTCCCTACGATTCAACTATTTTGAAAACATTAGGAAAAAGATTCAATGCGAAAGTTATTGAATACGATGAATCCGATGGTTATGTTACTATTGAAAAACCAAAAGGCGCAGATATTTTCAAAGAAATTGCACAACTTGAAAAAGATACGACCATTAAATACATTTCTCCATTAATACAAAGAATGACGTACATATTATCAGAGAGAGAAAAAGAAATATTACGAAAAAGGGTAGATGATTCACTTCAAGCATTGAAAAAGAAAGCGACCAAAAAAGCATCGCCCAAGAAAAATAATGAACCAAAATAGATGATGCGCACGACATACATTTCTTTATTATTTTTCACTTGCTTTACTTTGTGTTTCACACAACCGTTTCAACGAAATGCTCTCCGAAACAGTTGCACGATAAACGGTGTGCCTCTCACACTTCCATTTGCTGGTGGAATTAATGGACCGAATCACCAGTTTTTTGATGCAGAGGGAGATGGCGATTATGATTTATTCGTCTTCGACCAGGATATTACTCTTGATTTTTACAAAAATGACGGCACGAGATTTTCTCCTGATTTTCGATTGGCAACTGCTGAATTTATGCTACCTGCATTTAATATGTGGTTTTTGTTTCAGGATTTAAATGGCGATGGATTACAGGATTTATGCACCGATGATGCTGAACTGAGCGGCGTGCGATATTATATCAATACGGGAACGGCAGAGGAACCACTATTTACCATTGCTGATTCGACAGTATTTGATACGAGTGGAAGCCCGATACTTGGCGGACTGAATAGTGTTCCGGGATTTTCTGATATTGATAATGATGGCGACTTCGATTTTTTTTCCGTGAACAGTACAGGCGGAACAATAAATTTTTATCAAAATACAGGAAGCGCACAGACTCCTCAATTTGCATTTGTAACTGACTACTGGCAAAGCATACAAATTATTGGCGGGAAAAAAAATAAACATGGCGCGGCTGCAATTCGCTTTTGCGACATAGATAATGATGGCGATGATGA
Organism: uncultured Chitinophagales bacterium; assembly: GCA_964358705.1. GTDB lineage: Bacteria > Bacteroidota > Ignavibacteria > UBA10030 > F1-140-MAGs086 > JBBTJF01. The sequence continues at coordinate 153,572 of CAYHPL010000002.1, read as the reverse complement.
TTTATTTTATGGCGATTTATTTACGTTCGGGTTGTATTTATTCCGCAATATAAGTGATTCACTGATTGCTGAGACGGACAATTTTCCATTAAACGACCCGGTAGAATCTTTTGGATTCAATATGCCGCAACTGGTAGATATTGATGGTGATTATGATTTTGATTTATTTGTCGGCAGCTTGCATCCCGGTACTTCAATGCATAGTTTCTCCTATTTCCGCAATACAGGAACGATAACTACATTTCAGTTTGTACGCATCACCAATGATTATCTTCCAATGATTGATGTAGGAAAAAATTCTCATCCTGCATTTTGCGACATTGATGCTGATGGCGACAAAGATTTATTTATCGGCAGTATTGATAAAGGAGTTTTGTTTTTTAAAAATATTGCACAGCAATCAAACGCTGTAGATGTTCTCCTCTTTGAATTGGCAGATACAAATTTTGCAAATGTTGGCGGAAACTATGATTACGACCCATTATTCATTGATATAGATAACGATACTGATTTTGATTTATTCATTGGAAATTTTTCCGGAAGATTGCAATTTTATAAAAACAACGGCACGCCAACTTCTCCGGCGTTCGTGCTCGCTGCATTTCCTGCAACAGATTCAATTCATATTTCACAAAGTCTTGCACCGGAATTTGCAGATATTGATGCCGATGGTGATTACGATTTATTTGTGGGAAAACCAAATGGCACAATTGCTTTCTACCGCAATATCGGAAATGCTTCTTCTTTTCAACCTGTGTTAGAAAATTCTTCGTATCAAAATATAGATGTTGGCGAAAATGCAAAACCGCAATTCCTTGATTTCGATAATGATGAAGACAAAGATTTATTTATCGGCAATACATCTGGTTCGTTGTATTATTTTGAAAACATCGGAACGATGACAAATCCGCAGTTCATTCTCTCCGATGCTCATTTTGCTCAAACAGATAAAGCAAGCGAATTCGACCCTGCTCTTGTTGATTTTGATGACGATAATGATTTTGATGTTTTTTTAGGAAATGCGCATGGCGGAGTTCAGTTGTACGAAAATAAAAAATTTTCCATTGCGGTAAATGAAAATTTGACACATTCCAGTAAACATTTTAGTCTTGCACAAAATTATCCCAATCCATTTAATCCGAAAACGGCTATTGGCTTTTCGCTGTTGGCTGTTAGTAATGTTACGTTGAAAGTGTATGATATAACAGGAAAAGAAGTTGCAACACTTTTGAACAGCGTACCGTTAAATTCAGGTTCGCATCAAATACAATTTGACGGAAGTAATTTAACAAGCGGAATATATTTTTATCAACTGAGTGTCAATGGGTATTCCGCAACGAAGAAATTTATCATACTGAAATAAAAAACCACCTATAGAGTTCAAGATGATGACTCCCATAATCTCTGGGGAGTACCACAGAGTGCCTGGGGAGTTTAACGGAGTGTCCGGGGAGTTTAACGGAGTCTCCGGGAAGTTT
>CAYHPL010000002.1:0-151994 GCA_964358705.1 uncultured Chitinophagales bacterium | reverse complement strand
AACGGAGTCTCCGAGGAGTTTAACGGAGTCTCCGAGGAGTTTAACGGAGTCTCCGAGGAGTTTAACGGAGTCTCCGGGATTTACTTTTTTGACTTATTTATTGCCCCTGATGCTGTTTTTACTCAAATTTTAACAAAAATAATGAGAGATGGGCTTTGTTCTGGCACTTATTATACCCCCGTTCTTTAAACTAAATCTATAACGGTGTAGTCAAAGACCGTTCCTTGCTTTGTGCGATGGAACATTATTTTTTAATCTTCCGGTATTACTGCCTATGAAAAAATTTGTTACGTTTTTTACCCTCCTTATAATTTTATCAGATGTTTCTTTTGCTTTAAATCCCAACAGAACTTTAAAGCAATATGGCTTTCAATTATGGAGAGCAAGTACAGGATTGCGCGCAAGTGTTATTAATGCAATTCTCCAAACTCCCGATGGTTATCTCTGGCTTGGGACTGACAACGGATTGTATCGCTTTGATGGTTTACAATTTAAAGCATTTACAAAAGAGAACACACCCGGATTGACAGACAATGATATTTCTTCTCTTGCTGCAGATACAAAGGGAAATTTATGGATTGGACTTTCAAACAGCGGTATTTGTAAATTATCTGCGAAGAGTAATTTCGCTTCCTTTTCTCACTACTCTAAACGCGATGGCTTGCCAAGCAATAGTATCAGAAATTTACTCTGCGATACGAAGGGAAATCTTTGGATTGGAACTGATAGTGGACTCTGCAAATTAACAAATACTCATTATTTCACTCCCAACAATATTATTGTAATGAATGAAACGCACGGACTTACTACTGCACTCGTACAAAGTATGTGCGCTGATTCATTCGGAAATATCTGGATTGTGCAAGATGCAATTAAAAGGAAGCAATCAAAAGAAAATATCTTTCACACCGTTGCAGAAAATGGAGAAGACGGATTAAAAGTATTTTCCATTTTTGTAGATAGAAGAGGCACTCTCTGGTGCGGAAAAGATAATGGGTTATATTTTTTGCATCTCAATAAAATTATTCCTCACACCATTTCATCCGAACAAATTACCAGCAGACCAAATATAATATGTGATGATAGTGACAATAATCTTTGGGTAGGAACAGACGCAGAAGGAGTATTTCGTATTACAGAGAAAAATGTCAGTGGTTTTTCCAGTCAGGATGGACTGTCCGGATATCGCATATTTTCTTTACTCGAGGACCGTGAAAAAAATATATGGATTGGAACTCGCGGAGGCGGTCTTAATCGTTTTCGCGATGTCAGTGTTGTAACAATTTCAAAAGAAGATGGACTGACGGATAATCATATTTGGTCAGTGAGTGAAGATAGTAAGCATACACTTTGGATTGGAACGAGAATTGGCGGCGTAAATAAATTTCAGCAATCCATTTCAGATAAAGAAAATACAAATGGGAATAATTTTTCGATAAGCGCGATTACAAAACAGAATGGGCTAACAAGTAATTCCGTGCGCGTAACTATGGAAGATAAGGAAGGAAATATTTGGCTGGGAACGCGCAATGGCATTAATAAATTACGCAATGGCATTATTTCAACTTATTATTTACCAACAGACAGTAGTACAATTCGAGTTATTTTTCAAGATTCAAAAGGAACGATTTATATCGGAACTTCCGGGGACGGGATTTGGGTATTTGAAAACGGAAATTTTGTTCGCAAATTTATGAGAATAGGAATCTCTGCAGTAAAGGGAATACGTGAAGATAAATCCGGTGCGCTTTGGTTTGCTACACGCAATGGTATCTTTCGAATGATTGGTACAGCATTGAGGAGTTTTACAGAAAAAGATGGTGTTGCAGGCACAGATATTAATGTATTGTACATTGATAGCGCAGACGTGCTCTGGGCATCAGTCAATGGAAAAGGACTTTCGTTTTACGATAAAAGAAAATCAACAGACCATTTTTTTTCTGTTACAACGAAGGAGGGATTAATTGATGATGTTATTAATTCCATTATCGAAGATGACAGCGGAAATTTATGGATGGGAAGTACGAAGGGAATTTTCAGAGTTACCAAACAGGACATACGAAATGTTACAGATGGAAAGCAGCAAATATTTTCAACTACGATATTTGGCAGCGATGATGGGATGAAAAATATTGAGTGTAACGGAGGTTCCCAACCCGCTGCATGCAAGCGAAGCGATGGAACATTATGGTTTCCAACAGTGAATGGTATTGCAATAATTGACCCACATAAGCTTCACTTTAATTCAATACCACCGCCAATAATCATTGATGAAATATATGCGGATGGAGAAATATTTGAAATTACAAACGTAATGGAGTTCGCATCACCGAAGAGAAAATTAGAATTTCATTTTTCTGCGCTGAGTTTTATTGCGCCGGAAAATACACAGTTTAAATTTTTACTGGAAGGTTTTGATGAACATTGGGTCAGTGCAGGAACCCGCAGAATAGCTTATTATACTGCAATTCCATCGGGAGAATATATTTTTCGTGTGCAGGCATGCAATAATCACGGAGTGTGGAATGAAACCGGAACTTCTGTTGCGATTTATATTGCTCCATATTTTTGGCAAAGGTGGTGGTTTATTACACTTGTTCTGCTTACTCTTGCGATTGCAGTTGTTTTAATAATGCATCAATTTCGTATTGCAAAAAATCTTGAAATCGAGCGATTGAGATTACGTATTGCCAATGATTTTCATGATGAAGTGGGAAGTAATCTCGGTGCAATCAGTCTGCTGAGCGATATATTGCAGCATAAACCGGAAGTAGATAAGTCATTACTTCCACAACTTGCAGAGATAAATAAAACTGCACGGCATACTTCGGAAGCAATGCGGGAAATCGTATGGTTCATCAAACCGGAACACGATACGTTAACCGATATTATTAATAAAGTAAAAGATTTTACTAATACTTTGCTCGTTGGAATAGAACATTCTTTTCATATTCACGGAATAAAAAAACATACTTCACTTGATGTTGCAATGAGACGAAATATATTTCTTATTTACAAAGAATTATTACATAATATCATCAAACATTCAAAGGCATCGCAAGTCACTATTCGGATTGAACAAAAACATAATAATCTTCTCCTGACAGTACAGGACAACGGAATTGGATTTGAAACAAACAGAGTAACTGATGGAAATGGACTCAAAAGCATTCATTATCGCGTTTCACAAATTGAAGGGAAATTTCACATTAGTAGTACAGCAACAAAAGGAACGATTGCTTCTCTGCAAGTAAAAATACCATAAATACGGTATGTTCAGGAAGGCATTAAAGTGATAACTTTTCTGTGGATTTTTTACTATGAATTACAACTTACAAAATCTGATTTGATGAACCTCGTAGATTATAACAAAATTAATATCTGGATTATAGAAGATAATGTTGCCTTTCGCAATTCCATCGCCGCAGTTATCAATGCAAATGAAGGAATGAAATGCACCAACGTATTTTCATCGTGCGAAGATGCGCTGCACGAACTTAAAAAAGATGATTACCCACCTGAAATATTTCTCCTCGATATTGGACTTCCCGGCATGAGCGGCATTGAAGGAATAAAAAAGTTAAAAGCAATTACTCCCTCCTCGTTTATTATTATCATTACTGTTTTTGACGATGACTACAATGTATTTAATGCAATTTGCAACGGCGCATCGGGATACTTACTCAAGTCTGCGCCTTCTGAAAAAATAATAGAGGGCATTCAAGAAGTACTTCACGGTGGTGCGCCAATGAATTCTCAGATTGCACGTAAAGTAATGGAAATGCTTTCTCATCATTCTGTACAAAAAGGAGATTACGGGCTTACTATTCGCGAAAAAGAAATACTCCAACTCCTCGTTGATGGAAAAACAAAAAAACAGATTTCACAACTGCTTTTTATCAGCTACTTTACAGTTGATACACATCTTAAAAATATATACAATAAATTGCAGGTACATTCCAAAGGCGGCGCATTATCGAAAGTATATAAAGAAGATTTACTGAAGTAATCAAAATATTGTTTCAAGTATTCACAGACGATTTCGTTTTCAGATGGAATCGTCTTTTTTCTTATGTGTTTTCTTCGCGTGTTAAAATACCGTAACTACGGTATGTTACACACATAGCAACCTCAATATATTTATCACGATTTTTTTTATGAAATTTTTCATAGAAAAAATTCTTAATTAACTCACTAATTTTTTAAACTTAATAGTAATTTATTATGAAAAAATTCTACTACTTATTAGCACTCCTTATAAGTGTTTCTTTAATATTTTCTCAATCTACATTTGCGAAAGAACAAAAGGAATCTACTGTTGGGAAAAAGACGCTGGCAAAAAAAGTACACAAAACTTTTCCTGCCAAATCGGGCACACCTTCAATTATGACAATAGTTACTGAAGGTTTTGAAGGCGCAACATTTCCGCCGACAGGATGGGTAATTGCAAATCCGGATGTGGATTACACGTGGGAACACGCTACAAATGCAGGTGGTTTTGGAGCCAGCACTTCTTCTGCAACAATAAATTTTTATGACTATAGTAGCATTGGAGAAGAAGATACGCTATACACACCAATAATTACCGGATTACAAATCAATGATTCATTGAAATTTGATGTTGCTTACGCACAATATACTTCGGGTGATCTTGATAGATTAACTGTTTCTGTTTCAACAGATGGTGGTGCAACATTTGAAGCGCCAATCTACAATAAAGCAGGCACCGCACTAAAGACTCGAAATCCTGCGTCAAATCCATTTGTTCCTAATTCCACACAGTGGAGGACAGAAAAAGTTGCACTTCCGGCAACAGTAGCAGGCGCAAATGTTATTCTTGCATTTGTTGGCGTTACAGATAACGGAAATAATTTGTATTTAGATAACATTAAAATCGGCGCACCAGCTGCATTAGATGTAGCTGTCAATTCTGTTTCATTCGCACCACCACTTATTGTAGATGGAAAACCATCTCAAGTAAAGGCAACAATAAAATGGGAAGGTACATCAGCTGTGCCGACAACAGTATCACTCTCGTATAAAAATGGTTCTGCTCCTGCAAATGAAACTGATGGAGTGAATCAAATATTTACGCCAACATGGGCTGGAACTCCTCCCTCTGCAACAGTTACTTTTACTACAATGTACACACCAGTCTATGGCAGCGGAGAAATGTTTGTCCGCGCATTTTTTCCAAATGATGGTCTTGCAACAAATGATATTGCATCGAAAATATACTATGCAACAATTGGGGTAAGTGCGTTTCCGTATTTTGATAATTTTGAAAATCCAAATGATGCAGGCTGGATTTCAGGAAGTATTTCCTCTCCAAACGAATGGATAAAAGGAACTCCCGCAAAATTGCAGCTTTCATCTGCATTCAGCGGAACAACAGCGTGGGTTACAAAATTGACTGGCAATTATAGTGATTATACTAATATGTACATCCTTACACCTGTCTTTGATTTTTCTACTACAGAAGTTGACCCGGTGTTGAGTTTCTACAATAACTATTCTACCGAATCTGGATATGATGGCGGAACGATAGAATATACTTATGATGGAACAACATTCACAACGCTTGGAGTATTTGAAGATGTAAACGGATATAACTGGTATGACAATGAAGACCCACTCACACATTTAAACGGAGCAAGCTGGAGCGGAACAAGTACAATGTTAGACGGAGAAATAAATGGATGGGTAAATTCTTACATCAACTTAACCGGTTTTGCAGGACAACCAAATGTGCAGTTTCGCTTCCGATTTGTTTCCGATGAATCAACGGGAGATGAGGGATGGGCAATTGACGATTTCAGTATGTACATTCCAGTTATTCCCGGTTCTATTAGCGGAATCAAATTCAATGATAAAAATGGAAACGGAATAAAAGATGGAGATGAATCCGGCATTGCTGATTGGAGCATTGTACTCACAGGCGCGGCTTCTGAAACTCTTCTCACTGATATTAATGGTGAATTTTCATTTGAAGATTTACAGCCAGACAATTATGTCGTAAGTGAAATACAACAGAACGGCTGGGTGCAAACATTTCCTACAACATCAGGTACTTATTCCATAGTGTTAGACAATGCAGAAAATATTACGGGAATGAATTTTGGAAACAGGCAGCAATTTACAATTACTTCTGCTGCCGGTGCAAATGGAAGCATTACGCCATCAGGAAATATCCTTGTACTGAATGGTGAAAATCAATCATTTACAATGACACCAAATATTGGCTATCACATTGACAGCGTATTTGTAGATAATATTTTTATCGGCTCACAAGAGAATTATACGTTCAATAATGTTGATGCACATCATACAATATTTGCAACATTTGCAATCAGCCCAAATACGATAACAGCAACCTCAGGACTGAATGGAACAATTTCGCCAAGCGGTGATATTGCTGTAAATACGGGCTCAAATCAAATATTCACATTTCAACCTAATACCGGTTATCATATTGACAGCGTTTTTGTTGATGGCATTTATGTTGGTTGGCCGCTTTCGTATGAATTTGTTAATGTAAGCGCAAACCATACCATTGCAGTAAAATTTGCTATAAATAAATATGGTATTACTGCAATGGCAGGAGCGAACGGAAATATTAATCCAGGAGGCAATGTCGTTGTAAATTATGGGACGAATCAACAATTTTCAATTGTACCAAACACAGGGTACCATATTGATAGTGTCTTTGTTGACTTAAATTACATTGGAGCAGTGGAGAATTATGAATTTGTGAATGTGAAAAAGAATCACAAAATCTCCGCCGTATTTGCAATCAATATTTATACTATATCATCAAGTGCAGGTTTGGATGGAATCATTGACCCCGATGGTGATACGGATGGGGAATTTAATAGTGATATCACGTTTGAATTTATTCCTGATGAAGGATATCACGTGGATAGTATTTTTGTTGATGATGAATATGCGGGCAATGATGATTCATATACTTTTGAAAACCTAAATGACGACCATTCAATTTATGTTACATTTACTATCAATGTTTACACTTTAACAGCGAGTGCAGGGGCTCATGGAATGATTGAACCATCCGGCGATATTTTACTTGAGCACGGTGAAAGTCAAGATATAACAATAACTGCCGATGAAGGATATCACGTTTCTGATGTGCTTCTCGATGGAGAACTTTCATTAGGTGCAATTACGGAATATTCATTTGAAGAAATCACTTCTAATCATACACTGACTGCTACGTTTGCAATCAATCAATATGATTTAAATGTTACAATTGTAGGAAATGGAACTGCTACAAAATCACCGGAGCAACAAACTTACAGCCACGGCGCAGAAGTAGAACTCACTGCAATTCCAAATGCACATTGGGCTTTTTCAGGATGGAGCGGCGATATAAGTGATACAGAGAATCCCGTTTCTGTATTGATGGAAAGTGAAAAAAGTATTATTGCAACTTTTTATCAGTTGTTTCCTGTATTTACTTCTGCGAAATCAGTTATAAATTTTGATACTGTTATGCTTGGTGCAACAAAAAGTGACAGCGTAATAATAACAAATACCGGCGATGATACGTTATTGATTTCGACGATTTCATCATCAAACTCGCTCTTTGCAGTTACTCCAACAAGCGGTGTACTTGCGCCTATTGCATCCATGCAATTGTATGTTACTTATACAGCAACAAATGCCGGAAATACAACATCTAATGTACTTGTTGCACACAATGCACCAGATGCTCTTGATACAATTCAACTTGTTGGTTTTGGAAGGGATGAAATGAAATTCCGTACGTTTAAGGCAGATGTTGGATTAACAACAAAAGCGGTAAAAATGAAATTCAAAACAGGCGTACTTGTTGCAGGGTCTGAACCAAATTTATCATCAGCAGGAGAAAATCTTTTTCTCCGTATTGGTAAGGCGGGCGCAACATTTCTTGGTCTTCAACAAACTGATGCGGCACAGGCAAAACTCAAAGGATGGATTGCATATAAAACGTTCAGCACGTTACAAAAATTATATACAGAACCACACACTGCTCAATCATATCCAATTGATTCTCTGCGCGTAACAGGAAAAAAGTCGAAGAAACTAAGTAAAGCAATCGTTGCAGCGAGAAAGACGTATAACAATCCAATCTGGGAACAAGGGGTTATGTTGAAATTAAATTTGATTGCAAGTGCAGATTCTGTTACCCCAAAAGGATTTGGCAATCTTGTATTTGATACAACGTTTTCACTTATTGGGCGAGAATTAAAGGGACAAACACTAATAACAATCAGCCGATATTTAGATAGCTTGATGACGGAATACACATTGTTTGGAATTGATAGTGTTGATAGTTACAATAATCTTGGCGCATTTGCTTCAATACTAAAGCGCATCAATGATGGATTCTACACTACATTTGCAGTTGGTGGTATAAACAGCCAAATTGATACAGCGGGTGTGCTTCTTGGAACAAATCAGCCATCATTGAAAAAGAATGCGTATGCAGTAACTTTACTCGGCTATAAAACAGCATTAGATGTCGGACTCGTTAAACGAATTCCAACGATAAAATCGGAAGAATTTGTGTTTCAAACTTTTGGTGAAAATGTCTTGCCTGATAATTTTACGCTTGCACAAAATTACCCAAATCCATTTAATCCGACAACAACGATTCACTATTCGATTCCTTATGAAGCAACAGTATCATTAATGATTTATGATATGTTGGGAAGAGAAGTAGCAACATTAGTAAATAATGAAATTCAGGAAGAAGGAATGCATGAAATGGTATTCAATGCAACGAATCTTTCCAGCGGTGTGTATTTCTATCGAATGAATATCAACAACGGAGAATTCACTGTATCGAAAAAACTACTGCTGATGAAGTAAGAAAGATTGACTCCTGAAAGTTATAATTTCTCACTGATAATGATGCAAACGATTCATCAAGAATCAATGTGAAACAAAAAAGCCCTCTCATTTTCCGGGAGGGCTTTTGTATTTCTGATATTTTTGGGCTTTTACTTTTTATCGTCCACTACTTCGTACTCTGCATTTTCAACTTTCTTTCCATCAACGAAAGATACATGTCCCAGAAATCCAATTTCCTTTTTAAACAAGTTGTTAGTATTTTGATGCAGAAATTTATTTAATAGAAAAAATATGATTGATATCCAAAAAAAATACATTGTTGACGAAGACAACAAGATGATCGGCGTGCAAATAGATACGGTAACATTTGAACGTATGGAAGAAGCACTGGAAAACTACGGACTCGTTCAATTGATGAAAGAAAATGAGAACGATGATGTCCTTGATTTTCAACAAGGACAAGAATATTATAAAACATTATCTAAAGCAGAGTGAACGCTTCGTATCGTAAAAAATTTTACAATGACCTCGCACAAATTCCTACTTATATTCGAACACAAGTTGAAGATTTTGCATTTGTACAAATTCGAAATGCTGTTTCGTTCTCATAGTTGCGGAACGTGGAACGAATGAAAGGTTATCCTACATACTACAAAGTGCGATTCGGGAGCTATCCTGTTGGGTTGAAATATGAAAATGATATTGTTCTATTTGAACGTGTTCTTCACCGTAAAGATATTTATCGAGTGTTTCCATAATTATTATACATATTTACGGTTAGAGATTAATTCAACATATTTATAAAAAGAATATTTTAATGAAAAATTAGAAATTAAATATAGTTATTAGGAATATTTCTATGGGATTATTTGATTACTTATTTACCTCAGTCATTGGGTATGCTATTAATAAAGACATAAAAAAAGATGAAGATTTAAAAAAAAAAATTCAAGAATATGAAGATAATATTGATCGCCATATCAAAAAAATAAACGAAATAAGAATTGCCTCTGGACGAGAACCAATAACTAGAAAAGATTTAATGAAGGGTTCTGTAATAGAATTGAGAAAAAAATTAGGTTATAAATAGAAATAGTTATAATCTTTAATAATTGGACTATTTCTTAATGATTTCTATTCGATGATATATACTCAGCATCAGCGATTAATAAAAATACTATTTAAAAGTGTTCCGTGGAATAAATTTTTAACCCTTAATAAGGATTTATAAGATGAATAAAAATGATATTGAAAACTGTATCTCAAAAGGTTTAACAGGAATCGCAGGAGAATACTTTGTCGCCGCAGAATTATCAAGACTCGGATATATCTCAACAATCACTTTAAAAAATACAAAGGGTGTTGATGTGCTTGCCACAAACGAGCAAGGCACTAAAACCGTCGCTATTCAAGTCAAAACAAATAAAGGAATAAGAAAAAAATGGGTACTCCAAAAAAAAACTATAAAAAACTTCGGTCCAAATTTCTATTATGTTTTTGTTAATCTGAAAGACAAGTTTAGCCATCCTGATTACTACATTGTTCCAAGTAGAATTGTGACTGATAAAGTTCAACAAGGACATACAAGTTGGCTTCGAACACCTGGGAAAAAAGGACAGACACGCAATGATTCTACAATCAGAACATTTTCTGATGAGAATGAAGATTATAAAAATAAATGGGAACTTCTTGGTCTTGGACCAGCTGACTCCAATTCTAAAGAAAGCAGAGATAATGCATCCGACTCATCAGGTCATTCAGGAAAACATGAATAAATAGTAATCAGCAATTATAAAAATAAACAAATATGGCAAATTACAAAATGAGAGGAAATGACCTTTACAATCATAGCGGTCACAGAATAGCAACAATACGCGAGAATGACATATACGATAACCATGGTCATCGTGTAGCTAACATTAGAGGAAATGATATTTACAATGAACGTGGTCATCACGTTGCTTCAATACGGGGGTCAGATGTTTATAATGAAATTGGTCATCGAATAGCAACAGTATCACAAATTAGAACGTCTATTGAAGATTCAATGGGAGGCGTATCCGTAGTAGCACTCTGGCTTTTTTTTGTGCGTTAAATTTTGAAACTATTTACAATTTTCAAATTTTTACCAACCGCTTCTTCGCAAACTAATCATTGCCAAAAACGTCGATAGCAAATTAAGTACACATAAATCAAAATACAATACAAAAGCCCTCTCATTTTCCGGGAGGGCTTTTGTATTTCTGATATTTTTGGGCTTTTACTTTTTATCGTCCACTACTTCGTACTCTGCATTTTCAACTTTCTTTCCATCATCGGAGTGGGCTTCCTGATGTGGCGGTTGTTGTGCGCCTGCTGCTTTTGCGGCTTCGTACATTTTCGTGGAGGCTTCGTTCCAAATATTATTCAGCGCTTCCATCTTTGTTTTAATATCTGCAATGTGATTGGATTTTATTGCTTCGTCCAATTCATTCGTGGCTGTTTCCAATTTGGTTTTTGTTTCTGCATCTAACTTATCATCAAAATCTTTGATTTGCTTGCGCGTTTGAAAGACAAGATTATCCGCCTGATTGCGCAGTTCAATCTCTTCTTTCTTTTTCTTGTCCTCTGCGGCGTGTGCTTCTGCATCGTGCTTCATCTTCTCCACTTCTTCTTTGCTCAATCCGCTTGATGACGTTATGCGTATAGATTGCTCTTTGTTCGTCGCTTTGTCTTTCGCCATTACGTGCAACATACCATTTGCATCAATATCAAAAATAACTTCAATCTGCGGAATGCCGCGTGGTGCGGGTGGAATTCCATCAAGATGAAATTTCCCGAGTGTACGATTATCCACTGCCAGCGGACGTTCGCCCTGCAATACATTTATTTCCACTGATGGCTGACTATCTGCGGCGGTGCTGAATATTTCACTTTTGCGTGTCGGAATGGTGGTATTCGACTTAATCATCGGGGTCAATACGCCGCCAAGTGTTTCAATGCCGAGCGTCAATGGCGTAACATCGAGCAAAAGTACATCCGTAACGTCACCGGTTAGAACGCCGCCTTGAATTGCGGCACCAATTGCAACAACTTCATCAGGATTCACACCCTTGTGTCCTTCTTTTCCAAAAATTTCTTTGACGAGCAATTGTACACGTGGTACGCGCGTCATTCCACCAACAAGCACAACTTCATCAATCTGTGAAGGCGATAGTTTTGCATCACGTAATGCTTGCTCAACAGGACCAACGCAACGACGGATTAAATCATCACAGAGATGTTCAAATTTTGTTCGCGTAAGATTCACATTCAAATGTTTTGGACCTTCCGCAGTTGCAGTAATAAACGGAAGATTTATTTCCGTTTGCATCAACTGCGATAATTCCATCTTTGCTTTCTCTGCTGCTTCTCGCAAACGTTGCAACGACATCGGGTCTTTGCGCAAATCTACACCTTCTGTCTTTTTAAATTCATCTGCAAGAAAATCTACAATACGGTGGTCAAAATTATCGCCGCCAAGATGTGTGTCGCCATTTGTTGACTTAACTTCAAACACACCATCACCAAGTTCGAGAATTGAAATATCGAATGTTCCTCCGCCCAAATCGAACACTGCAATTTTAGAATCCATTCCTTTTTTATCCAAACCGTAAGCGAGTGCTGCGGCTGTTGGTTCATTAATAATGCGGCGCACATTTAATCCCGCAATCTGTCCCGCTTCTTTTGTTGCTTGTCGTTGTGCATCGTTAAAGTATGCAGGAACAGTAATCACTGCTTCGGTAACTTTTGCACCGAGATAATCTTCTGCAGTTTGCTTCATTTTTGTTAAAATCATTGCGCTGATTTCCGGCGGTGAATAGATTTTATCATCAATTTTAATGCGAGCAGTATTATTTTCACCTGCTTGTACTTCATAGGGAACGAGTTTCATTTCTTCGTTCACTTCATTGTAGAAGCGTCCCATAAAACGCTTTATAGAAAATACTGTGTTTTTAGAGTTGGTTACTGCCTGACGCTTTGCAGGTTGTCCCACAAGTCGCTCACCGTTTTTTGCGAAAGCGACAACCGAAGGAGTAGTTCTTCCGCCTTCTGCATTTGCGATAACAGTCGGATCATTTCCCTCCATTACTGCGACTACAGAATTTGTCGTGCCAAGGTCAATACCAATAATTTTATTTGATGCCATTGTAATGTTCTTTCTTTAAAAAAAATTTTGTTCTATTATGTAAAACTTCTAACAATCAAAGCAATCAGTGTGCCAAAAAATAATTTATCCATTTGCTCCTTTTTTGAAGAAATTTGAGCATTTGCATATTGAAATCTTGTCAAAACTACAAAAAAATGTCATTTGAATTTATGAAAAGGAAATATTGGCAATCGCATAGCGAAGAATTGAATTTTGGAAAGGAGTTCGAGTTACCAATAAATGAAGATTGCCATCCTTCACAAATTAAGGATGGCAATCTAATTTTTTAACAGTGCAGATTCAGATTTTCAAATTCAACTATTTTAACAACACAAATTTCTTTGTATCAGAAAATCTACCATCAATGTTCAAATGGTAAAAATAAACGCCGCTTGATAATTTACTTCCATCAAATTCCATTTCATGTGTTCCAGATTCAAGTTGTTCATTATTTAACAAAATTTTCACTTCCTGACCAAGAACGTCAAATATTTTAAGTGTTACATTTCCGGAAGCCCGCATAGAAAAACCAATAACCGTCTGTGGGTTAAATGGATTGGGATAATTTTGAAATAATTCAAAGGATGATATTTCAGAATTTCCCATTCGAGTTTCTCCAAAACTTCCCGTAATTGTTTTTCCGTTTTTAACTCCAATTCCTGCAGTGCGTGCAGTTTTTATTCCTTTCAGTGCAATATCATAGCCGTTCTTCCCTACTTTCACACCCGCAGTATCAATTGTATAATTGGAACTGTCTAAATCCTGAACGAATGTTTCATTGAGTGGACGGATAATTGAATCAACAAATGTTGCGAGCGCCAGATTTCCGGATAGAGAATCTGGTAAACCAAAACTTTTGTAATAGGTCATAACACTGTCAAAAAGTGTTGCAAGTTGTGCAATAGTCATCCCATAAATCGGGCGTCCGAAACACGTATCTGTTTTGGTAATCACAAGGTCGCCGAACCCAAGTGGCAACACGGTATCTGAACTTGCGCGAATATTTAATCGCAATAAAACACCCTGCTCTATTGCTTTATTATTATAATTTTTGAAATCTGCCTTAACAATTCCTTTTAACTTACGCGACTTTTTTCCTGTTTTACGCAATGAATCCAATGGATAAATATCGCCTGTATGCGGAGATGTAAATAAATTACTAATCGCATCTCCTCCGCGATTCGGGTCAGCGCCTTTTTTGTAAAATACCCATGCATATTTTTTGATACTATCTTTTGCAGTCTGTTCAACACCTAAAAATGTTTTGCCTGCTTTACCAATTTTGACAAAAACTGCCTGTAATGCTGTTGCTTCATTTGGTACAGATACTATTTTATTCGTTTTGTTATTGAATCGGATTTTTACCGGTTTGCTCGAAAGCCCGTCCGTTGGTTTGAACGTACGAAATTTCATTGTGTCAAGTAAATTGCCAAAATTATTTCCGGTGCTATTTTGTCCACCAAATACAAATTCTATCTGATATGAGCCGGGAAATGCAGGCAGAGTTCGCACGTATCCTGATTGCGTATCTTCTGCAACAGTGTAAGTTCCAAGCATTAAATTTGAAAAGGAATAATTTCCGCTTACGTCAGTCATAACTGAATCTGTTGCTGTTCCTGTTAATCGAATTCTCCAATTACTGATTCCTGTTTCACCATCATCTTTTACTCCATTATCATTCGCATCAGAATATACATTTCCATTTATGCTGGATAATTGAATATTACCAAAATCTTTTTCTGTTACATCCGTGCCGCCGGAAAAAACAATGAGGTATGTTGAAGGGCTCACAGGAATTGTTTGCAACCATCCAGTTTGAGCAACCTGACTTATTGTATAATTTCCGTCCACCAAACTATCAAACGAGAAAAAACCATTTGCGTCAGAAAGTAACGAATCATTTATTTCTGTTTCATCGCTTGTTGTGCCGACAATTTTTATTTTCCGGTTTTGAAGCCCAAGTTCACCAATATCTTTTTGTCCGTTTCCGTTGCTGTCATTAAATACTGTTCCGCTGATGGAGCCAATGAGAGCTCCTGTTCCCGTTGCGGTTACTGTGTCCGGTGATGTTATGCCATTATGAATAAATTCAAATACGCATGATTTATTTCCGTCCGTTGTGGGTGCAAATGTCAGAGTAAATTCCTGTTCATTTCCAGCCTCAATTGAAGCATTTTCAGGAAGAATAGAAAATTGACCGCTACTCACATTTACAGAAATTATATTTAATGTAGTCGTGCCGGTATTTGTAACTGTTACATTTTTTTGTTTCTCGGCATTGAGTAAAACATTTCCGTATGTAAGATTGGTAGCAGAGAGTTGAAATCCTGGCGCAAGGACAACAACTTCCGCAGAATCCATCGTATAAATTCCAGCGCTATTTGTAATCTTAACACAAACACGCACTTCATATTCCGGAGGAGTTCCGCCGGGTAATGTTGTCATAAGTGAATCATTCATAGAATTTTCTGCAAGAATAATTTCATCTTCGTTTACATTACGATAACTATACGTATAAGTCAACGGCAAATTCCCACCGTTATCCGTCCAGTTATTAGCAGAAAGTGTAAATGTTGTAAGTTGAGTTATTCCACTGTCAGGAGAGATTGAAAAATTTCCTCCTGTTGGTTTTGTATACACAGGAATCATCACTTCTGCATAGCCCGAATCGGGATGCACATCATATCCCGTTAAACGAAAGCCATACGTATTTCCCGGAACCAAAACGTTTGCGCGAATAATAAGATTTGCAGATGTATCGCTTGAAAGCAACGTTGATTCATCCAGTGGTAAATCGCCAGAAATAATTGTCCATTTATATGTAACACCTGTTGCAGGAATTGAACTTCCAAGAAATGTTACTGTTTCTTGCGGATTTACAGGAAGAGACGGAGGGCTGATAATAAGCACTGGTTGATCAGCACGCAATCCCTGATAAAACATCAGTAAAAATGACGCAATAACAACTATCAGATTTCTTTTTGAGTTAGTAATTAAGTTTTTCATAATAGTATCTTTATGTTTTTTATGTAAAATTTTCGGTAAAAATATAGAGATTAATTCTCTGTTTTATTGTGATGAAATTTGTACGAATTTCATTTCAAAATTATTTAGACAACATCAATGTTGAAGTAAGGATTGCACTCACTCCAACGTCAATATTCATCCTACAATTTTAAAAATCAGTGCGCATCAAACCAGCTTGTGCCATCACTAATATCAATTTCAACCGGAACAGATAACGCGAGAGCATTTTTCATTTTCTCCATTATTAAGTTTATTGCAATTTCTACTGCACTTTTTTCCACTTCAAAAACTAATTCATCATGAACTTGCAATAGTAAATTGGCTTTATTTTTTACATCAGCCCTCGCAGTAATTTCTTTGTGAATATTTATCATCGCTAATTTTATCATATCCGCTGCCGTTCCCTGTATCGGAGCATTGATTGCCTGTCTCTCTGCATTGGAACGAAGCGTTGCATTCTTGCTGAAAATATCTGTTAAATACCTTCGTCGTCCGCACAGCGTTTCCACGTAACCATTTTTATGTGCAAATTCCTTTGTTGCTTCTATGCATTGCTTCACTTTCGGAAATCGTTCAAAATATTTTGCAATAATTTCTTTTGCTTCACTTTGTGCAATACCTAAACTCTCTGCTAAACCATACACACCCATTCCGTACATTATGCCGAAATTTATTTCTTTTGCTCGTCTTCTTTTTTCACGCTTATCCAAAGATGTTTCTCCAAAAAGTTTCTCCGCTGTTGTGGAATGAATGTCTTCGCCGTTGCGAAACGCTTCTTGCAATCCTTCATCTCCTGAAATATGCGCCATAATTCTCAATTCAATTTGAGAATAATCTGCAGCAATAATTCTCCAGCCGTGTTCAGTGATAAATGCTTTCCTTATTGAACGACCGAGTTCTGTGCGAATCGGAATATTTTGCAAATTCGGTTCACTGCTCGAAAGTCTTCCTGTTGCAGCAACGATTTGATTGTACGTTGTATGCACACGTTGTGTTTCCGGACGAATCAGTGATGGAATTGCATCAACGTACGTGGATTTTAATTTTGAAAGCGTGCGATACTCTAACAATTTTTCGACTATCGGATGCTCATTGCGAATTTCTTCAAGCGCGTTTACATCGGTGGAAAATCCTGTTTTGGTTTTTCTTCCTGTTTGCAATTGCAACTTATTGAAGAGTATTTCCTGCAATTGTTTTGGCGAATTGATATTAAATGTTTCGCCTGCAAAAGTAAAAATATCTTTTTCCGCTACAGATAAGTTCTGCAGCAATTCTTTCGATAATGATTGCAAAAATTCAGCATCTATTTTTTGTCCCGTGCGCTCCATTGCTGCAAGTACATTTACTAGCGGAAAATCAATATCAGTGCAAACGCTCCATAAAACGCCCTTCATTTTTTCTCGAAGAATATCATAAAGACGCATCGTAATATCTGCATCCTGCCCAGAGTATTCGCATAATTGCTGCAACGGAATTTCCCAGATTTTCTTTTTATCGTTTCCACTTCCGATTAGTTCATCGAATGAAATCATTTTATAATGCAACAATTCAATAGCCATTGCATCCAATCCGTGCCGCGCATCGTTGCGATAGACAAAATGCGCTATCATTGTATCTTCACACAATCCTTTTGCTGCAATGCCATAATTTTCCAACACCATCATATCATACTTCAGGTTCTGCGCAATTTTGGTTATATGTTCACTTGCAAAAAACGGGCGAAGTTGTTCTGTAAAAAATTCGATTGATATTTCTGATTCGTGATTCGTGGATTGTGGTTCGTGTGTCGTGGTTCGTGCATTGGGTTTGCGTTCTGAAAATAAATCTCCGAGTGGTTCTTCATCCGGAGTAATTTTACTCGGATGAAATTGTATTGCTACAAAATATGCTTCGCGTTCTTTCATACAAAATGAAGCGCCGATCAACTCTGCATCCAATGGATTTTCCGATGTAGTCTCAGTATCGAATACAAATTTTTTTGCATCAGATAATTTTTTAACAAGCGAAAGAAATTCTTTTTTTGTTTTTATAAGATGATACGTGTGCTCGTCATTCGTAATATCAAGAAGTGCTGTTGGCTGTTGGCTGTTGGCTATTGGCTCTTCAATAACTTCTTGCTTCATGCTTCCTTCATCTTGCTTCTTTCCTCTTACCTCTTGCATCTCACTTCCTGCTTCTTGCTGACTGCTAACCGCTAATTTCTGATTGCTATTTCCCCCTTTCACCTTCCCAATTAAATTCCGAAACTCCAGCCGCGTAAATAATTTTACTAACTCATCAGCATTTTTTTCGCGCGATTTTAAGTCTTCAATTGTTACATCAAGTGGAACGTTGATATCAATCGTAACAAGTGCTTTGGAAAGCAAGGCAAGCTCACTGTGTTCGATAAATTTTTTGCGCACACCTGTTTGTGGAATATTATCAACATTTGCAAGAATATTTTCCACACTGCCGTATTGTTGCACAAGCGGAATTGCAGTCTTTTCCCCCACGCCGGGAATGCCGGGAATGTTATCCGCTTTATCGCCAATCAATCCCATAACATCAATCACCTGTGCCGGCATCACTCCGAATTTTTTCATCACGTGTTCATAATCCACCACTTCCCAATCTTTATTGAAATTACCCGGCTTGTACATTTTAATCAACGGCGAAATCAACTGCATCATATCTTTATCCGATGTAACGAGATACGTACAGATTTTTTCTTTCTCTGCACGGCGGGCAAGTGTTCCCATTATATCATCTGCTTCAAAACCAGCAAGTTCAAGCACAGGAACATTAAACGCACGCACAACATCACGAAGCATTGAAAGTTGCGCGAGTAGTTCTTCAGGAATTTCTTCGCGATGTGCTTTGTACGAAGGATATTTGATGTGGCGGAATGTCGGTTCTTTTCTATCGAAAGCAACTGCAATATACTCCGGCTTATCTTCATCCAATATTTTCATTAATGTATTGACGAAGCCAAAAATTGCGCTGGTATTTTCTCCTTTAGAATTGCGGAGCGGCGCAGAAATAAATGCGAAATATGAACGGTACGCCAATGCCATTCCATCCAATATATATAAGCGGGGAAAATTCTGTTCCATTACTGTTTGTAAAAAAGTTGGCTTGAATATAGAAAAAGAGAATGGTTTGATTTCGACCGTGTACAAAAAAAAGACGATTTCATTTTTTTGAAATCGTCTTTATAAAAAAAACCTTCAAGGTTTTGGTTAGTGAGTTATTTCATCAATATAAGTTTCTTTGTCTCCGAAAACTTTCCATCTACACTTAACCGGTAGAAATACACGCCGCTTGTAAGTGCGCTTGCATCGAATTGTATTTCGTGTGCGCCTGCTTCTAATTGTTCGTTGTTTAAAAGCGTTGCAACTTCTTGTCCAAGAATGTTGTAAATTTTCAACGAAACATTCCCAACAGCCAACAGCGAAAAGCCAATAGCCGTTGTAGGATTGAAGGGATTGGGATAATTTTGCTGTAAGTTTATGCCCGATGGTAGTTCTTCTTGACTCGCTGAAAAAAGTAATCCTTCTGATTTCGTTGTCGGAACATATTTTACTACACCTACTTCTGTAGCTGTTTTTGCGCCGTTCAACGTTACTGAATACGGTTTCTTTGCTACGACTACTGCTGTAGAATCCACACTATAATTTTGTGTGGACATTGCGGTATCTATTTCAGCAAAAAACCCATCGTTTATTGGCTTCAGCACAAAGAGCACAAAATTACTCAACTGCTGATAGTCCTCTATTGTATCTACACCAAAGCGTTTCCAATATGTCATTATGCTATCGTAATAATTCGCAATCTGCGTCAATGTTTGTCCGTGCATTTCTCTTCCTGCAAGTGCAATGGTGGTATCCAGAACAAGTGAACTAAATCCTTTTGGAGTTATTCCGCTATCGCTTGCAAGTATGTTGAGTTTGAATAGTATTCCTTGCGCTATTGCAGGATTATTATATTTCGACTCGAACTTGATTGCTTTGCTGAGTTTTTTCTTCGTTCCTTTTACGGCATCGCGTAAATAATCCAATGGATACGATTGTCCCGAGTGTGCAGTTTTGAATCCTTTCGTTAATTCTGCGGCTTTCTTTATATCAATCCACGCATACGCTTTTGCGGAATCTTTGTTCGTTCCTTGCGATACGCCGAGAAATGTTAGACCTGCTTTCGGCACTTGTTTGGCAAAAACATTTTCCAATGCTGTTAGCATATTCGGCGGCGCAACAAGTTTTCCTTTCTTGTATGCTAATTTCACTGTCTTTGCTGTGAAACCTGTTACTGATTCTTTGAACGTACGAAACTTTAACACATCTGTATATTCAAATGTTACTGATATTGTGTGATTACTTGCGACATTCTCAAATGTATAACTACTCACCGCTCCCACTGAAATACTATCTACTAACACATCTAAAATATGATAATCCGCATTTGCTGTGATTGTATATGCTTGACTCCCTCCATAATTTACACTCATATCTCCACTTGGATTTATACTTCCATTTTCTCCCGCTGTGGATGTGAGTGTATATATATTTATTGCGAATGAGACATCAAGCGTGTGATTCTCTGTAACATTATTGAATGTATAATTTTCAGTGGAGTCAACTTTCACGCCATCTACAACAACACTATCTATATGATAGCCCGTGTTAGCGGAAATCGTGAATGACTGCGCTGAGCCGTGTTCCACTGTTGTAGTTCCTGGTGTAATTGAACCGTTCTCCCTTTCCGTTACGTTTAGCGTGTAGATGTTAATCGCAAAGTGTGCAGTAATGGTTTGATTCGCATTCATCGTAACAGTTACTGGATTGTCATTATTGTTCACTTCACCATCAAACCAATTGACGAAATGATAGCCGGCTGTCGGGATTGCCGTGAGTTCTACACTTGTCCCGTGGTTATAACTCGCTTGCTCGGGATTCCTCGTTACACTTCCGTTTTCTGCATTTACCGTTAATGTGTAAGTATTGATGGTAAAGTTAGCTGTTACAATTTTATTTGCATCCATTGTAATTGTATCAGGATTTTCTGTTCCTGCTAAGTCTCCGCTCCAATCAACAAAGTGATAACCCGTTGCAGGTGTTGCCGTGAGTTCTACGCTTGTTCCGTGGCTATAACTTGCTTGGTCAGGATTTGTTGCTACACTTCCGTTTTCAACATTCACGATGAGTGAATATGTATTGATTGCAAACGTTGCTGTTACAGTTTTATCTCCATCCATCGTGAGAGTATCAGGGTTTTCTGTTCCACTTAAATCTCTACTCCAATCTTCAAAGTGATAGCCCGTGTTTCCTGTCGCAGTTAATATTACTTCAGTGCCGTAGTCATACGTACCTTGGTCAGGATTTTTCGTTACGATTCCGTTTTCTGCATTAACCATTAAAGTATATCTATTGATTGCAAATGTTGCCGTAATCGTATGATTTTCCGTTACGTTATCAAACATGTAACTCGTTGTTGAATCAACAAACACACCATCCACAAACACACTATCAATATGAAAACCCGTATTGGGTGTAATGAAAAATTGTTTGTCTGTTCCGTAGTTGACGATTGAAGTTCCGGGAGAAATTGTTCCGTTTGTACCTTGTGGTACGGTGATGGTGTATGTATCAAGAGCAAACACCGCTTGTATGGTGTGATGTGCTGTAACATTGGTAAATGTATAACTCGTGGTTGAATCTACTTTTACACCATCAACAATGACACTATCAATGTGATAATGCATATTAGAAATAATTGTGAAATTTTGATTTGCACCTTCAATAACATTTACTGTTCCGGACGGAATTATGGTTCCGTTTCCATTCGAAGTCGCGGTAATCGTGTAAGTATTGATATTCTTCAACACAGAAACGTTATCGGAATTTTCGTTCGCAGTCAGAATATCACCATCACCATCGCCATCCATATCACTCGCTATAACTGAAGTAGGAAAACCTCCTGTTGTGTAATCCATTTTCGTTGCAAACGTTCCATCGCCGTTGTTTTTCAACAAAGAAACGGTATTGGCATCATAGTTTGCAGTCAGAATGTCACCATCGCCGTCTCCATCTATATCACTCGCATACACAGAAAGTGGAATACTTCCCGTTGTGTAGTCCACTTTCGTTGCAAACGTTCCATCGCCGTTGTTCTTCAGCACGGAAACGGTATTGGGACCTGCGTTCGCCGTTATAATATCACCATCGCCGTCACCATCTATATCTCTCGCATACACAGAATATGGACCATTTCCTGTTGCGTAATCAACTTTCGTTGCAAATGTTCTATCGCCGTTGTTCTTCAAGACGGAAACGGTAGAAGATTGCACGTTCGCAACCATCATATCGCCGTCGCCGTCCCCATCTAAATCACTCACATAGACGGAATTTGGAAGAGATCCCGTTGCGTAATCTACCCTTGACCCATACGTTCCATTGCCGTTGTTTTGAAACACAGAAACGGTATTCGAACCAAAGTTTGCAGTCACAATATCGGCATAGCCGTCCCAATCTATATCACTCGCATACACGGAATGTGGAGTCATTCCTGTTGCTATAAAAAAATCATTGTATCCCAACGTTCCATCGCCGTTGTTTCTCAACACATAAACGAGATCACCCAACCACGAACCATAGGTCACAGTTATCACATCGCCATCCCCATCCCCATCTATATCACTTACATGCACGGAATATGGATGACCATATATTGTATAATTTACCTTGGTTGCAAATGTTCCATTGCCATTGTTTTTCAACACGGAAATGTTATCGGAGTTACGGTTCGCAGTTATGATATCGCCATCGCCGTCCCCATCTAAATCACTCACACACACAGAAGATGGACCATCTTCTGCAGAGTAATCCACTTTGGTTGAAAATGTGCCACTGCTTACAACACTGCTCACCGTGAACTGACTCACAAAACTTTGCATGCCATAATTCGTTCCATCTTTTATATTGCGCGTTACATCTACCGTTACCATCTCTCCGTTCTTAAAATCAGTTGTCGGGTCAAATGTTGCAACGGTATTTCCACCGCTGAATGAGAAATTTCCTGTGTGTCTTCCGCTCACGCTTCCCGAAACGATGAAGGAAGTGGTATCGTTAAATGAACTTGTGCTCATCGGTACGTTTAACGTAACTTGTATGTTCGACGATGGAGCAACATTGAGTGCATGTTGTGTCGGAGAAATTGCTGTTACTTTTCCATTAATTGCAAACACCGCTCGTATTGTGTGATTCGATGTAACAAAAGTGAACAGGTAACTCGTTGACGCTACTCTAACACCATCAACAATAACACTATCAATATGGCTATCCGCATTGGGAGTAATTGAAAATGTTTTGTCTGCGCCATAAAAGACACTCACTTCTCCCGCCGGATTGATTGTTCCGTTTCCTGTTCCGCCTGATGTCGCTGTAATCGTATATGACGTAGTGATATTCTTCAACACGGAAATGGTATAGGAAAAAAGGTTCGCGACAATAATATCGCTGGCACCGTCTCCATCTATATCACTCGCATACGCAGAAAATGGAGCATCTCCTGAAGAATAATCCACTTTTGTGGCGAACGTTCCATTGCCGTTGTTCTTCAACACGGAAACATTATCGGAATTCCAGTTTGCAACAAGAATATCTCCATCGCCGTCCCCATCCATATCACTCGCATACACTGAAACTGGACCATCTCCTGCAGAGTAATCCACGTTTGTTGCAAACGTTCCATCGCCGTTGTTCTTCAACACGGAAACGTTATCAGAACCTTCGTTCGCAAACATCATATCGTTATCACCGTCCCCATCTATATCACTCGCATACACAGAACGTGGACTAACTCCCGTATAATAATCCAGTCTTATTGGAAACGCTCCGGTGCCATTGTTCTTCCAGATGGTAACGCCGTTGCTAACATTGTTTGCAATCATTATATCGTTATCACCGTCCCCATCAATATCAGCCGCATACACGGAACTTGGATTACTTCCCGTAGCACGATCCACTTTGGTTGCAAACGTTCCATCGCCGTTGTTCTTCAACACGGAAACAGTATTGGAACCATTGTTCGCAACGAGAATATCACCATCGCCGTCTCCATCTACATCACTCGCATACACGGAACTTGGCCAAACTCCCGTTGCGTAATCCACTTTCGTTGCAAACGTTCCGTCTCCGTTGTTCTTCATCACAGAAACGGTATAGGAATTATAGTTATTTACGAGCATATCGCCATCGCCGTCCACATCTATATCACTCACATATATTATTTGAGGACCACTTCCTGTAATGTAATCCACTTTGGTTGCAAACGTTCCGTTGCCGTTGTTCTTCAACACGGAAACAGTATTAGAACTATTATTCGTAACGAGCATATCGGCATCGCCATCGCCATCTATATCATTTGCATACACGGATTGTGGACTAAGTCCCGTTGCGTAATCCACTTTGGTTTCAAATCTGCCGCTGCTTCCAGCTGTTACAATTGTAAATTCAAATACCACCGGAGGTAATGCAATGTTGTTTGAACCTTTAATGTTGCTCGTGAGAGCAACAAATATCTTTTCACCATTCTTAAAATCATTGGTCGGGTCAAATGTAGCAACAGTATTTCCTCCGCTGAAAGAAAAACTTCCTCTGTGCCGTCCGCTCACACTTCCCGAGACGATGAAGGATGACGTATCGTTCAACGAACTTGTGCTGACGGGTGAATTAAACGTAACCTGTATGTTTGCAGATGGAGCGACATTGATGGCATTTTTTGTGGGAGAAACTGCAATAACTTTTACGTTTTCTGCAAACACCGCTCGTATTGTGTGATTTGCTGTAACATTAGTGAACGTGTAACTCGTGGTTGAATCTACTTTTACACCATCAACAATGACACTATCTACGTAATAATTCGAATTCGGCGTGAATGTAAATGTTTGATTGGCGCCGGAAATGACACCCACTGCACCTGATGGGTTGATTGTTCCGAGTCCCACCGATGTCGCCGCAATCGTGTACATATAGACATTCTTCAGCACTGAGACAGTAGCGGAACCAGTGTTCGCCGCCATAATATCTACATCGCCGTCACCATCTATATCACTCGCATACACGGAACGTGGCTCAGTTCCCGTTGCATAATCCACTTTTGTTGAAAACGTTCCATCGCCGTTGTTCTTCAACACGGAAACAGAATTGGAACTTAAGTTCGAAACGAGAATATCGCTATCGCTGTCGCCATCTATATCACTCGCATACACCGAAGTCGGATAACTTCCCGTTCCGTAATCTACTTTTGTTGCAAATGTTCCATTGCCGTTGTTCTTCAACACGGAAAAGGTATGGGAGTAAATGTTCGCTACCATAATATCGGCGTCGCCGTCGCCATCTATATCACTTGCATACACGGAATATGGAAAATTTCCCGTAGCGTAATCCACTTTTGTGGCAAACGTTCCATTGCCGTTGTTCTTCAACACCGAAATACTATTGGAACTTGTGTTCGAAGTCATAATATCGCCATCGCCGTCTCCATCTATATCACTCACATAGACTGACCGAGGAGAACTTCCCGTAGCGTAATCTACTTTTGTTGCAAATGTTCCATTGCCGTTGTTCTTCAACAGGGATACTGAACTGGAACCATTGTTCGCCGTCATAATATCACCATCCCCATCTCCATCAATATCATTCGCATACACTGATTGTGGACCAGTTCCTGTTGCGTAATCCACTTTGGTTGCAAATGTTCCATTACCATTGTTCTTCAATACGGAAACAGTATTGGGAGTTTGGTTCGCACTCATTATATCCATATCACCGTCCCCATCTATATCACTCACATACACAGATGTACCCTCTCCAGTTGAGTAATTCACCTTAGTTGCAAATGTTCCATCGCCGTTGTTCTTCAACACGGAAACGGCTTGATAGATCCCAGCGAGCATATCACCATCGCCATCCCCATCAACATCACTCACATATACTGACCATGGACTAGTTCCCGTTGCGTAATCCACTTTCGTTGCAAATGTGCCTGTGTTTGCATCTGTAATAATCGTAAATTCAAATACGACAGGAGTTATGGCAATGTCGGCGGCGGTTTTCAATTTGTTGGTGAGAGCAACACTTACCATTTCTCCTTTCTTGAAAACAGTGGTCGGTGTAAATGTTGCAACGGTATTGCCGTTGCTGAATGAAAAACTTCCCCTGTGTCGTCCGCTCGTTTTTCCATACACAAGAAAAGAACTCGTATCGTAAAACGAAGTCGTGAGCATTGCTTCGTTAAACGTAACTTGAATTGTGGTGTTGGGTTGCACGTTCAGTGCGTTTTTCGCGGGCGCAACGCTGCTCACTTGGGCAAACAACTCGACAAAACAACAAATAAAAAATACACATACAACTAACGACGCATGTAGAACGCGAGTGCAGTGCCTTGTAAACATACCAGAATTTATTTGCTTCATAGTAAATATTTCCTTCCAAAAAAATAAAGATTTTTATAAATAAATGCGGTCTAATTTAAGATAAAAACATCTAATAATCAAAATAAGATACTAAAAATATTTCTAGCCCATTACCCACAAAAAAAGTAACTCGACGAAAGTTGGAAATTTGGTCGTTAACTCATAACATATAGGAAGACACAATTTTTACATTACTGCTATGCACATCATCTCTAAACAAGAATATATTAACGAAGTTCGCAAGTGAAATTCCTATGCATCGAAATACGAGAAACAGATATTCATCATTAAAATCTGTGCAGAATGTGGCTATTAAGAAAGGATGCTATCAATCTTCTTCGCGCAGAGTAAAAATCATCAAGCATATTTAAGCCGGGATACAAACAGTATTTCACGCACTGACACATCTTCCGTTTCTGAAGTCGTAGTGGATTGCGTGCAAATTAATTTAATATCAAGTACTCTCACAAAAAAAATGGGACTTCCGCACCTACTCAAGGTAACCGCACTCCCTTTTCTCCGTTTCCTTGATGCAACAAAAATCTCGCTCGAAACCATCATTTTCTCTCAAAAATCTGTATCCTTTTTTCGAAATTTCGAATATATTTTTATTGCGAAACAATTGAAATCAAGACGAAATTTGTATAAGAGATTTGTCTTACATTGACATGAAGCGGGTTTCGCAATTATTCCCAACTTTTTAAGTGATTTCCTCTTCCTCTCTTTTGCAGTCGGTATTATTTCCGTAATTTTTGCCCGCATTTTTGCGCAAAACCTATTTATATTTAAGTCCGTATGCACAATTTTACAATTCCCGAAATTCAGGAAATGGCACGCCAACTCCGTCGTGATGTCATCAAAATGTTGATGATTTCCAAAACAGGACATTCCGGCGGTCCACTTGGATTAGCGGATATCTTCGCGTCGCTTTATTTTAAAATTCTCAATCAAAACCCAAAAAATATTAAATGGGAAGGACGGGATTTTTTCTTCCTTTCAGCAGGTCATCTTGCGCCAATCTGGTATGCTGCTCTTGCACGCGCGGGCTTCTTCCCTATTGAAGAATTATCCACGTTACGAAAAATCAACGGACATTTGCAAGGACATCCTGCGCCAGCAACAACACACGGCGCTAATGGTGTGGAAATTGCTTCCGGCGCATTGGGACAAGGTATTTCAATTGCTGCCGGTTGCGCAATCGGGTTGCGACTTGATAAAAAAACAAACCACGTTTTTGTTCTCTGCGGCGATGGCGAATTAAATGAAGGACAGATTTGGGAAGCCGTAATGACTGCCGCGCATCATCATCTCGATAATCTCACTGTGATTGTGGATAGAAATTTTTGCCAGATTGATGACCGCACGGAAAACGTAATGACGCTCGAACCGCTTGCTGATAAATGGAAATCATTCGGCTTCAATGTAATTGATTGCGATGGAAATGATGTTGCAGACTTTTTGCGCGCCGTTGATGATGCAAAACAATTTAAAGGAAAGCCATCCGTTATTCTCGCAAAAACATTTATGGGAAAGGGCGTTTCATTTATGGAAGACGATTACAAATGGCACGGCGTTCCTCCCAACGATGAACAAGGGAAACAGGCGCTCAGTGAAAACATTCCGACAAAGTTCGGCGATTTTATTACGTTTGATTGGGAAAAGAAATAACATTCAAATTCGTTTGTCATGATGGTACGAATAGATTCTCATACGATTAACCAAATGAAAAAACGAGGAACAAATGAAGAAGAAATTCTCGAAGTACTCGCAACAGAAAATGAACTTGACGCAAAAAATGGGAGAAAAAAGAAATTTAAAATTTTTCAGTTTCAAAACATCTGGAATGAAAAATATTACGAACACAAGAAAGTAGAAGTGGTGTACGCATTAGAACAAAATATTATTGTTACAGTTACAGTGTATGTTTATTATGGAATATGGCTATGAAAATTTATTATCAACCTAAACATGATTTACTCCATATTACTTTTCGGGAAAGCAAACAAATCCGCAACGAGCGATATAATGATGATATTGTATTTGATGTTGATGGAAACGGAAAAGTCGTTGGGATGGAAATTCTTGATGCAACGGAATATCTCAATCTGGAAGACTTGTTGAGTGTAACACTTATTCAGGAAAAAGCAGCGTAATAATTTGCAACATAGATTTTTCAGAGTAACATCTGCAATCTACATTCTCTAATCTAAAATTATTTGATGACTAAATTAATTTCAAAAGAAAATAAAGCAACACGACTTGGTTTTGGCGAAACAATAGTCGAACTCGGACACGAAAATCCCAACGTCGTTGTGCTTGGCGGCGATGTTACCGGTTCCGTGCGCACCGATTTATTTAAAAAAGAATTTCCCGACCGTTTTATTTCCGTTGGTATTGCAGAGCAGGATATGATGGGAGTTGCTGCCGGATTATGTCTTGCAGGAAAAATTCCATTTGCATCTGCCTACGGCGAGTTTGCAACCGGTCGTCCGTTTGACCAAATTCGGCAAAGTATTGCATACAGCGAAATGCCTGTAAAAATCTGTGCATCGCATTGCGGAATAACTGTCGGACCTGATGGGGCAACGCATCAATCACTTGAAGACCTTGCAACAATGCGCGTCCTTCCGAAGATGTACGTTGTTACTCCTTGCGATTATTATCAGACAAAACGCGCTGTAAGAGAGTGTGTTGCAATTCCGTCTCCGTTTTACATTCGCTTTTTCAGAGATAACACGCCTGTTTTTACCGATGAAACAATTCCGTTTCAAATCGGAAAAGCACAGACTTTAATTAACGGAAATGACGTAACTATTATCGCCGCTGGATTACAAGTATGGGAAGCGATTCTTGCAGAAGAAATTCTTGCTTCTGAGGGAATTTCTGTTCGCGTGTTGAATATGCACACAATCAAACCGATTGACAAAGAAGCAATAATAAAAGCAGCATCAGAAACAGGCGCAATTGTAACAGCAGAAGACCATCAGATTCATTGCGGATTAGGAAGCGCTGTTGCAGAAGTTCTCGCGCAACACTTTCCAACACCACAGGAGTTTGTTGCAGTACGCGATACATTCGGAGAATCCGGCACAGGCGAACAGTTAATGAAAAAATACGGTATTGATAAAGATGCAATTGTTTCTGCAGTGAAAAAAGTATTGAAGCGAAAAAAATAATTGATGCGCGCTCTATTTTCAAAAAAAATACTCCCTGATTAATTTGAAATAAGATTTATGAAAAAAATTATCATCCTTATTCTTCTATTGCTTCTTCCTTTTGGAACCGGATTGTTTGTTGGTTATTCTTTCTCCATATCGAAGAAATCAAATGCTGAAAATAATTTCCCTGTTGTAAATTCCGAAGATGATTCTAATAATCAGAGAACAGCTATTGAAGAGCAGATTTCCAACAGCAGACAAAACGGAATTACAAAAGCCGTTGCAAGTGTAAGTCCTGCAGTTGTTGGCATCAATGTTATTGAAGTGCGTGAATATCAAAATCCATGGGGACAAATGTTTGGCAACGACCCATTCTTCAAGCAATTTTTTGGTGACCAAACGTATCGTCAGGAAGTAAAAGGGCTTGGTTCGGGATTTATAATTTCTGAAGACGGATATATTTTGACGAATGACCACGTTGCAGGAAACGCCGCGAAAATAGAAGTGATTCTCACAAGCGGCGGAAAGTATAATGCAAAACTTGTCGGCACAGATTTAGTATCCGATATCGCGCTTCTGAAAATAGAAGGCACAAACTTTCCTTTTGCTAAACTCGGAAATTCCAATGAAATTATTATCGGTGAGTGGGTCATCGCGCTTGGCAATCCGTTTGGCTTGTTTGAAATTTCCGATAAGCCCACAGTAACAGTTGGTGTTATCAGCGCTATCGAAATGAATTTGCGCGCAGAACAAGGACGATATTATCGCGGAATGATTCAAACAGATGCCGCAATTAATTCAGGAAACAGCGGCGGACCGCTTGTTAATTCTCTCGGCGAAGTTATTGGAATTAATTCTGTAATTTATACACCAAACCAAGGCAACATCGGATTGGGATTCGCAATTCCGATTAATCGTGTGAAAACGATAATGAACGAGTTGAAAAAATCCGGAAAAGTGGAACGCAATTTCTGGACGGGACTTGATGTACAAAATATTGATGCACATATTGCGCGGTATTTTAAACTGGATAAAACAGATGGCGTTATTGTTACCGATGTGAAACCACGCAGTCCGGCTGACCGCGCTGGTTTTGAAGTCGGCGATGTTATTACAGAAGTGAACGGCGATAAAATTTCTGATGAAGAAAGTATCAAGAGCGTATTTTCGTATGCGCAGGCAGGACAGATAATGCACATCAAAATTTATCGCAATAAAAAATACATTGATATTGATTTAAAATTAGAAAAGAGAAATTAACATTTACATTACAAGATTAATTAGAACAATGAAAAAATTCCAAAACTACATTAACGGAAAATGGTGCGATGCTAAATCAGGACAGACGTTTGAAAATCGTAATCCTGCAAATCACTCGGAATTACTCGGCACATTTCCCAAATCTTCAAAAGAAGATGTAAACGAAGCAATCGTAGCAGCAAAAAAAGCGTTTGAGACATGGCGGCTTGTCCCTGCTCCAAAACGCGGCGATATACTAAAAAAAGTCGGCGACATTATGACCGAGCGCAAAGAAGAACTTGCTCGCGTTATGACGAAAGAAATGGGAAAAGTATTAATCGAAACACGCGGTGATGTGCAGGAAGGAATTGATACCGCATATTATGCCGCATCAGAAGCGCGAAGATTATTCGGACACACAGTGCCTTCCGAACTACCGAATAAATTCAATATGGCAGTTCGTACTCCGATTGGCGTTGCAGGACTTATCACGCCTTGGAATTTTCCGATGGCAATTCCGACATGGAAAATGTTTCCAGCATTGATTTGCGGTAATACAGTTGTATTCAAACCTGCTTCATTAACTCCGGAAACAGCAACACGTCTCATTGAAATTCTCATTGAAGCAGGAATTCCCGAAGGAGTGGTAAATATTGTACACGGTGGCGGCAATGAAGTCGGCAATGCAATTGTTGAAAGCGGTGATTTAGATTTAATTTCTTTTACTGGCTCAACAGAAGTCGGAAAGAAAATTTCTAAGTTGGCAAGTGATACATTGAAACGTGTTTCTCTTGAACTCGGTGGAAAAAATGCGCAGATTGTAATGGACGATGCAGATTTGGATTTAGCGCTTGATGCTGTTCTGTGGGGAGCATTTGGAACAACTGGACAGCGATGTACCGCAACAAGCCGTTTGATTCTGCACGAAAAAATTCACGATGAATTTATGAAGATGCTTATTGCACGAACAGAGAAATTACGGCTCGGAGATGGATTACTCGAAACATCTGAAGTTGGTCCTTGCGTTTCTGAAGGTCAAAGAAATTCTGTGCAGGAATACGTTGCAATCGGAAAAAATGAAGGAGCATCATTAGTTTGCGGCGGTGAATTTGCAAAAGGAAATGGCGTTGACAGCGGTTGGTTTCATCAACCAACAATATTTACAAATGTAACACGTACAATGCGCATTGCAAAAGAAGAAATTTTTGGTCCTGTACTTTCTGTACTAAAAATAAAAACCATTGACGAAGCAATTTCAGTTTTAAATGATACAATTTACGGACTCTCATCATCTGTCTTTACTAAAGATATCAACAATTCATTCAAAGCGATGCGTGATATTAAAGCAGGAATTGTGTACATCAACGCGCCAACAATCGGAGCGGAAGCACACATGCCTTTCGGCGGTGTAAAACAAACAGGCAACGGACATCGTGAAGGCGGATGGACAGTGTATGACTTCTTCTCTGAATGGAAAACGATTTATGTTGATTATAGCGGGAAATTGCAACGCGCACAGATTGATAACGAATAAGTAAATGCCTTGCATAAGTCAATTTTTCGGAATTGCTATATATCTTTACTATAACGAACATTACCCGCCACATTTTCATGCTGAATATGGCGGTAAAGAAGCATTGTACGAAATTGAAACTCTGAAAGTCTATGCTGGAAAACTTTCCCCTCGCGCACATAAACTCGTTAGAGAATGGGCAAAATTACATCGTAATGAATTAATGAATGAATGGAAACATGTAAGACAAGGAATGCAACCGAAAAATATTGAACCATTAGAATAATATGAAACGATTTGCCAAACTAATACGTATTGTATCGGTGAAAGTAATTAAAGATTTTCGCGTTCAATTGGAGTTTACAAACGGTGAGTGTAAGGATATTGACCTTGAACAGTATTTTCATGGACCTGTTTTTGATGAATTAAAAAGTGTACCAAAACTTTTTAAGACAATAAAAGTTGATAAAAGAATGGGAACAATTGTTTGGGATAATGGAGCAGATATTGACCCTGATGTCCTTTACTATGGATTAACACCGGCATGGATGTCAGAAGAATCAACATCTTCTTCACAATTATACTTAGTGAAAGAAGAATCGCCACGATATCGTCCAGCGTTGAAAATAAATCGAAAAAAATAAGCACGTCATAACATATATTTTAAAATGTCCTTCCGCATTACCTATATCGTTAGTTTTTACGAGCATCAGGAATTCTATTAATTTGATGTGAAGAAATTTTATTCCACCGTTCCTTTTTCGGAACAAATAATTTTATTACACTTTTAATTTTTTTAGAATTTTATGACAACAATTAACACAACGACTGAACCAACTACAAAAACAATCGCCGGAAATGGCAGAGCAACACACTCTCCAATTCTCCCCAACGAAATACTCTCTACATTAAACAAATACATCCTTGCCGATGGCTTTGATTACATCATTGACTTAGATAAAACCGAAGGCGTCTATATTCACGATGCAGTAACAGGAAAAAAAATTCTCGACTTTTTCACCTGTGTTGCTTCGTTACCGCTCGGCTTCAATCATCCAAAACTGAAAGAACCGCAATTTCTTGCAAAACTTACACGCGCATCTATCAACAAACCATCGCTTTCCGATATTTACACCATTGAATTCGCAGAGTTTGTGCAAACATTCGCGCGCGTTGCTCAACCGGAATATCTTCCACATGCTTTTTTTATAGATACAGGCACACTCGCCGTTGAAAACGCATTAAAAGCAGCATTCGATTGGAAAATAAAAAAGAACTTCATCAAAGGTTACCGCGAAGAAAAAGGAACACAAATAATTCACTTCGAAAGAAGTTTTCACGGACGCAGCGGCTATACACTTTCGCTTACCAATACAGAAAAAGTGAAAACAGATTTATTCCCAAAATTCAAATGGCCTCGTATTATCAATCCTTCAATGAAGTTTCCGCTGAATGAAAATACATTGCAGGAAACAGAAAGACTTGAACAACTCGCAATCGCACAAATAACAACAGCATTTCAACAACACAAAGATGATATTGCCGCAATTATTATTGAACCGATTCAAGGCGAAGGCGGCGATAATCATTTCCGCAAAGAATTTTTTATCGCACTTCGCCAACTTGCAGACGAAAATGAAGCAATGCTGATTTTTGATGAAGTACAAACCGGCGTCGGTCTCACAGGAAAAATGTGGGCGCATCAATATTTTGTCCAACCCGATATGGTTGCGTTTGGAAAAAAGATGCAGGTATGCGGATTTATGTGCGGCAAACGCATTGAAGAAATACCGGATAATGTTTTCGCCGTTTCGAGCCGACTCAATTCAACGTGGGGCGGCAATCTCACCGATATGGTTCGTGCGCAGCGCTATCTCGAAGTAATTGAAGAAGACAAACTTGTAGAAAATGCACAACTTGTTGGCGAACATTTACAACAACGTTTGCAAGAACTTCAGCAGGAATTTCCGCATAAAGTAAGCAATGCACGCGGACGCGGATTACTTTGCGCATTCGACCTTCCGACTGCAGAAATGCGCAATGCAGTAAAAAGTAAATGCTATACCGATGGCGTTATCATACTCGGCAGCGGTGAACGTTCGATGCGTTTCCGTCCAGCATTAACAATTCAACCCAATGAAATAGATGCGGGTATGGCAATAATCAGAAAAGCAGTACAGGGATAAGTAAAAAGAAATTTTCACTTACAAAAAAGCCATCAATACGCCGTTGATGGCTTTTTTTTAGTGTAATTTTTTAGAAAATTCAGAAAAATAGTTCGCAATTTGTACGAACTAATTAGTGATTTTCACTATCCGGATAGTACATTTCAGTAAAAAGTTTGTGCTTTTCACTAATTAGTTCGTGTCGGGACGAACTGATTAGTGAATTTTGGTATGTAGTTAGTGAATTTCACGAACCAGATAGTAAATTTCAGTAAAAAGTTCGTGCTTTTTACTAAAAAGTTCGTGCTTTTCACGAACTTTATTGCGAATTTTGTGAAATTTAGCGGTTTTTATTAAAATTGATAATAAAGTTCTTCAATTGTTTTTCCTGAACGATTTTGCTTTAATGAAAAAAGAAATCCTTCATTTCTTACTCAATTCTATCACTCGCTCAAATTCTTCTTTTGTTACCGGTTGTACAGAAAGTCGTGAGTTTTTGAGAAGTACCATTTCATTTAATTTGCTGTCTGATTTTATCTCGTCAAGTGTAATAGCTTTTTTGAGTGTGCGAATCGGTTGCAAATCTACAGTAAGCCATGCAGTTTCTTTTGTCGTTGGGTCTTGATATGCTTCTTGTATTACTTTTGCGACGCCTACTATTTCTTTTCCTACGTTGCTGTGGTAAAATAATACGTTATCTCCTGTTTTCATAGTGCGTAAATTATTGCGTGCCTGAAAATTTCGTATGCCGCTCCACACGGTTTGTTTTTCTTCGAGAAATTTTTTCCACGAATAGGCATCCGGTTCTGATTTCACTAACCAATAGTTCATAAATTTTTATTGTTGTTTTAAATCGTATTCTGCAAAAAATTTTCCCCACTTTGTATTTTCTCTTACCTCGCGCTGAATTTTTTTTCCTTTAAAGGGCCACCAGAAATAATCATGATACGCATACGAGCCAAAGACAAAAATATAGACAAGGGGTGTGTGAAAAAATAACCATTGCAATTTTTTCAGCGGACCGAACCAGATAAAATCGCCAGCCATGCTTGCAAGATTATCGCCGACATCGGTAAATTTAAAATTTACTTTGGAAATATCTTCGCCGACAATTTCGATATCACGCGGGTCGCCAACGCCAAGTCCATCTTCGTGAGCAAGCCGAATATATTTTATACTGAGCGGGTCAAATCCCATCATCTTTGCGGAAATTGCATCAATGGCAACTTGGTCTCCTGATGCAAGCATATAATCTTTTTCTACAGGAATCATTGTACGCGGACCGGGACCGCTTCCGCAAATAGTTCCATCCATTACGGCAAAAATTCCTGCGTGAATTTCTTTTTGAATTGCAAGCAAATCTACAAGCGTTTCGTGAATCCATGTGTGCGTGTAATGTCGCCGCGTATTCAGCAAACCGCCGAAAGCATTTTTCATTGCGCCTGTTGTGGTGGTGTAAATATGCGTTTTCACGGTTGGTAAATGGATAATATTTTTTCCGACAAAGAAATCCGGAATGTAAATTCCATCGGGATAAATTTTATGCAATGCGTGCATTTTTGCTTTTGGGGTGTAATGCGCCCATTGAATTTCATCGGGATTGAAATTATATTTTTCGGGGATGTTGTACTTTGCATACAGCGGCGCAAGTTTATTTAACTTCTCCCCTTTGTACGGGTCTGTAACGACAGTATTATTATGCACTGCGGATAAA
This sequence comes from uncultured Chitinophagales bacterium, assembly GCA_964358705.1. Classification (GTDB taxonomy): domain Bacteria; phylum Bacteroidota; class Ignavibacteria; order UBA10030; family F1-140-MAGs086; genus JBBTJF01. The sequence goes on along the minus strand of CAYHPL010000002.1, from coordinate 115,707 downwards.
TCAGCATATCCTGCGCTCAGTAATGATTGAATTGTTCCTTCCAATTGCCACGGCGTTGTATTGGCACTGATGTATGGGAAATGCCACGTGATATTGTCTTTCAAAATCGTTGGCGCATTGTGGGAAAGAAATTTTTCCATTTCGGCTAATGAATTCAATTGTTGAATATCATGAAGAACTGTTTGCGGAGAAGTTTTTAAAACTGCGACTTTACTTTTTGGCATAAAAAAATCAGTGGATGTATATGATGTACACCGATGCGAGAATCCAGAGTACGATATTGAGAAAAAGCTGATAATCAGAAAAAATTACTTTTGTCGGATTGCCGCCAAAATCCTGCTTGTGGACAAGATACAAATAGCGGAAAATTCCGAAGAGGACAAACGGTATGGTGTAAATTAAATGCGTTGTTTGAAATTTGCGCACTGTTTCTTCAGAAATGGTATAGAGAGAATACGCAATAACAGTGCATGCGGTTACAATGCCCACCATCTGGTCGAGAAACGGAACGCTGTACTGCTCCAATACTTTCCGATGATTTTCTGCGGACATATTCAGTGTGGTAATTTCGTGTCTTCGCTTTACAAATCCGAGAAAAAGAGAAAGCAAAAATGTGCAAATAAGTAACCACACGGAAGTGGGAACGTTAATTAGCATTGCACCAGCAACAACGCGCAAGACAAAACCTGTCGCAATAGACATCACGTCAAGAATTACGAAATGCTTTGTGTAGTTTGAATACAGAATATTCAAACTGATGTACAATAAACAAATTCCGGCAAATTGCGTATGCAAATAGAATGCAAAAGAAATTCCGATGCCAAATAAAACAAGTGCGGCGAGAAGAGCATTGAGCGCAGATAATTCACCGGAAGCAATCGGACGGTATTTTTTAACCGGATGTATTCTATCATTTTTCGCATCCGCAATATCATTAAGAAGATAGACACCACTGCTCGTAATGGAAAAGATAAAAAATCCTTTCAGCACAAGAAGAATATCGTTAATATTGCCAAGATGACCTGCGAAAAGAATTGCGGCAAAGAGAAAAAAATTTTTAATCCATTGCGGCAATCTCATGGAGATGAGAATGTGCTGTATCATCTGTTTTTACTACAAACTAAAATACAGCCGGCTCTTCGTAGATGCCAAATGTTTCCGCGAGTTTACTGCACATTTCACCGATGGTAACATACGCGCGCGTACATTCAATCAAGCGCGGCATAAGATTTTTTCCATCTTCTGCGGCGAGGAATAATTCACGAAGTGTGCGTTGCACCTCATCCTGATTTCGTGAAGCGCGCACATCTGCGAGACGCTGTTGCTGCTTCTTTTCTACTTCCGGCGATATAATAAGAATTGGAATATCAATGGATTCATTTTCTTCGATAAAATCATTCACACCGACAATAATCTTTTCTTTCACATCTAATTCCTGCTGATAGCGATATGCTGCTTCTGCTATTTCTCTTTGAAAAAATCCCATTTCAATTGCAGGAATAACACCGCCGAGCGCATCAATTTTTTCAAAATATGCATTCGCTTCCTGTTCCATTTTATCGGTTAATGCTTCAACAAAATAACTTCCGCCAAGCGGGTCAATTGTATTTGTTACTCCAATTTCGTGTGCGATTATTTGCTGTGTTCGCAATGCTATCTTCACTGCTTTCTCTGATGGCAGTGCGAGTGTTTCATCCATTGAATTGGTGTGGAGCGATTGTGTTCCTCCAAGAACTCCCGCAAGCGCTTCAAATGCAGTGCGGATAATATTATTTTCCGGTTGCTGCGCAGTAAGCGAACATCCTGCCGTTTGCGTGTGAAAACGCAACGTCCAAGAACGCGGATTTTTTGCGCCGTATTTATCGCGCATTCGACGCGCATAAATTCTTCGCGCAGCGCGAAACTTTGCTATCTCTTCAAAAAAATCAATGTGCGAATTAAAGAAAAAAGAAAGATGCGGCGCAAATTCATCAATATCTAATCCTTTTTCCATTCCTGCTTCCACGTATGCAAATCCATCTGCAAGTGTAAATGCAAGTTCCTGCGCTGCCGTTGAGCCGGCTTCACGAATATGATAACCACTTACGGAAATAGGATTCCACTGCGGCATTTCACGTGTGCAGAATTCAAACATATCCGTAATAATGCGCATTGAAGGTGTTGGCGGGTAAATCCATTCTTTTTGCGCTATGTACTCTTTTAAAATATCTGTTTGAATTGTGCCACGCAAATCAGAAAGTTGTGCTCCTTGTTTCATTGCAACAACAGCATAAAATGCAAGCATCATTGCCGCTGGTGCATTTATCGTCATTGATGTTGAAATATCTTTCATCGAAATTCCTTTGAATAATATTTCCATATCAGCAAGAGAAGCAACACTGACGCCGCAAATTCCTACTTCACCGATTGCGAGTACGTCATCCGGGTCGCGCCCCATCAATGTTGGCAAATCAAACGCAACCGAAAGTCCTGTTTGTCCGTGTTCGAGAAGGTAGTGATAGCGCTCGTTTGTATCTTCCGGTGTTCCGAAACCGGCAAACTGCCTCATCGTCCATAATTTTCCACGATAACCTGTTTGATGTATGCCGCGTGTATAAGGAAACTCTCCGGGAAATCCAACATCATTGACAAAATCAAGATGCGCAATATCATCCGGAGTATAAAGCATTTCTATCGGTTCGCCGGAAAGTGTTGTGTATTTATATGGAATGATTTTCGATTTTTTGGCTTTGTTTTGCCAGACTTGTTTTGCGTGTTCGTAATTATCGTTAGTAGTACTCATAACTTTCAATTTATTATTTTTAAAATTTGCCCAAAAAGATAGGTATTTGATGGAAGGTTTTCAAAAAAAGAGACACGCTTCTTCTTCATTTCATCAAATAAACATACGCTGAATTGCTCTTGTTAAATTTCGGATTTAATTTATGCGCAATATAATCTCCGATACTCGGTTCAATTTCCGTCTCCAAAATCAAATGCTTGTGCAACATCACTTCCAAAAATTGCTTATCCGTCTCAGGGATTTCACTGTACAAAACGACATAATTCGGCGGAGAAATTGCGTCCTTTATTTGCTGCGCATCGCGATGAATATTGCGGAAATCTTTCCACACATAAATAGTTGGCGAATCTTTTCCAAGATAAAATTCCGGTACAAAAAAATTATAACTGAATTGTGCAATCACAATCCCTTGAACATTTTTTTTCGCGTTGAGATAGACAAGCGGCTCGACGCGGTCTTTTTTCCCGTAGTGAAAAACTGAAACGCAGAGCAAAAGAGTATTCAGGATGAGAAAATACACCCAGAATATTTTATACAAACGCCATCGCCATAATTTTTCCTCACACCATTTTTTAATTTCAATAAATCCGACAGACGCGAGCAAAAATAATACCGGAAGAATGGGCAATAAAAATCGCTCCTGCTTATTTGCAATCAAACTATGCGCAATGATAAACACCAACGTTGAAATACCTAGCGCGGAATATTTTTTTCCACCAAAAAATGCGGCGATAAAAAACAGCATTGAAAACGGCGGAAGAAATATTCCAAAAAGCGTAATCAGATAACGATACCAAGGTCCTGCCGGATATCCGTCCGTGTGCATAATTAATTCATTTGAAGATGTAAAAAGTATTCCGTAATTGTGCAAAAGTGAATAACCGAATAGCCCGTTTATGAAAATATTACTCACCGATTGCAACAATAAAACGAGCATAAATCCTGCAATGAGAAACAGAAAATTCCGTCGGGTTTCTTTTTTTAAAAACAGAAAAAATAAAAACGGTGCAATAAAAGAGAGCAACGGAAATCGGATTATTAATGCAATACCCATTAAACATCCTGCAAAAATCAATTCTGTTTTTTTCTTCTTTTCTGTTATGTTTTGCTTCACAACGAACCAGATTCCTGCAAGAAGAGGAATCTGACACACGACTTCTTCAAACTGATGCACAGAAAAAACAGGAATGATGTAAAAAACTGCTATCAGCAAGCCACCCAGCGTTGCGCTTTCTTCATCTGCAAGCGCTTCAAGAATTTTGTACACAAAATAAATCGCAAACAGCGAAAGTCCCGCGTGAAATAAACGTATAACAAGCATTTCCATATCAGGAGAAGCAATGCCGAAAAATCTGGTAATATTCATTACAAGCGCAACAACTCCCGGATACAATACCGAATCTTTGTACGATGCAGAAAGTGCAACACCGCGGGCGAGCATATCCGCATCAACTACGAGATTAAAATGGTCGTCAAGAGTAAGAAATCCTTTACTGAACACAGCCGCAACAAATCGCACAAGCGCGCCGAGCAATAAGAGAATTGTCAATCGGTTAAATTTCATTGTCAAAAAAAAGTTATTGTTTAGCAGAAAATTGCGGAAAAAAGATAGAATTTTCTGCCGTGTAATTCAAAGCGAAATATCTTTTCCTTACAAATATTTTTTAGTAACTTTTGCCCGCAAATTTACACCCTATGACTCCCCAACACATCATTTTTTTTATAATCGGCGGTCTTGCCGTATTTGCAGCCGCAATGGTAGTGCTGCGCAAAAATCCCGTAATCAGCGCGCTTTTTCTCATCGTGAATATGATGTCGCTTGCCGTTTTGTATTTATCGTTGCAGGCACAATTTATTGCGATAATTCAGGTGCTCGTTTATGCAGGAGCAGTAATGGTATTATTTCTTTTTGTCCTGATGCTCCTGAATCTTGGCGAAGAATCAACTTGGACAGAGAAAATTACTGTAAAAAAAATGCTCGCGTTCGGACTTGCGGCGGTTTTTCTTGGACAGTTGCTCTACGTTTTCACATCATCCCCGATGCCTCTTTCTTCGCTTCCTGCAAGTGCGCGTGAAATCGGCACAGTGGAATCTATCGGTAAAACTTTATTCACCGATTATATTTTCCCTTTTGAAGCAACATCATTTCTGCTTCTCACAGCAATTGTTGGCGCAATTGTTCTTGCGAAGAAAAAATTCTGAAAATATGGACGTGAACAATTCAATAGTTTAAGCAGGAAAGCACAATATGGAAGAGCATTAATAATTTTTTTTTCAATACTAATTTATGATTTCATTTTCTACGACTCTCTCTGATATTTTTTTTCCATCCTGCATTTTGAATGCTTCAGGCGCACTTTGCACAACAGGTGAAGAACTTGAAGCAATAGGAAATTCTCACTCCGGCGCAATTCTCACAAAATCCTGCACGCTCGAACCTCGCACTGGAAATCCTGAACCGCGATATATAAAACTTCCTTTCGGCTCCATCAATTCGATGGGAATTCCGAATTTTGGCTATAAGTTTTATGGAAGTATCGCAAAAGAAATGAAGCAATACGGGAAACCATACATCGTCAGTGTTTCCGGTTTAACGTTGCAAGATAATATTACGATAGTTGAAGAACTTTCATCCGTTGCTGAAATTGATATGCTTGAACTGAATCTTTCCTGTCCTAACATTCCCGGAAAACCACAGGTCGGATATGATTTTGAAATGACAAAAAAAATGCTTGCAGAAGTCTTTGCAGTCAATGCAAAACCGCTCGGAGTAAAATTACCTCCCTATTTTGATTTTGTTCATTTTGAAATTGCAGCATCAATTCTCAATGAATTTCCACTTGCTTTTGTTACGTGTATCAATTCACTCGGGAACGGATTGGCGATTGATAGCGAAACAGAAACCATTGCAATAAAACCCAAAAACGGATTTGGCGGTATTGGAGGAAAGTATGCAAAGCCAACAGCTCTTGCGAACGTGAGAAAGTTTTATGAATTGCTTAATAGAAATATTGCAATTATCGGCGTTGGAGGAATCGAAAACGGAGGTGATGTTTTCGAATTTCTTTTATGTGGTGCAAGCGCAGTGCAAATAGGAACAACATTTGTTGAAGAGGGCGTGCAATGTTTTGAAAGAATAGAAAATGAATTGCATGCATTGATGAAAAAGAAAAATTACAGCAGCATAAACGATGTAAAAGGAAAATTAAAAATTATCGAATAATCAATTTGTTTTCCTTTGTGCGAGTGAAAAAAATACTACTGATATTGCTCCTCTCTCTTTGCTTTTCTGAAGCAAATGCATCGCATATTATGGGTGGACAAATAACGTACAGTTATATCGGTAATAATAAATACCTCTTTACGCTCAAAGGATACAGGGATTGCAGAGGCGTTTTATGGCATATTCCTGCTGTGCTTTATATTGAACCGGCAATTGGCTGGTTTAATTTTATACAACTTGATTCAATTTCAAAATTTGAAATAACACCTGTTTGCGATACGCAACATACGGCATGTAATGATAGTACTTCTCTTTATTATGGAGTACAGGAATATATTTTCAGTGATACGCTTACCATTGAGCCGCCATTTTCACCCGATGGGTACACTATTAGTTTCAAAGATTGCGCGCGCAACTGGGCAATCACAACAGTAGATTTATCACGCGGAGGCTGTTTTTATATCTCTACAAAAATCTATCCTCAACTTGCGCGCGGAAATTCTTCTCCCCAATTTCTCAATCCTCCGACTCTTTATGTGTGCGCTAATCAGACGGTAACATACAGCCATGGCGCTTATGATGCAGACGGAGATTCTCTTGTTTATTCGCTTGTTCCCTGTTTATATCTGGAAGATTCATCCGTAGCATATCTCCCTCCATTTTCTGCAACAAATCCGATATCATCTACTCCGCCCGCAGTACTGGATGCATCGAGTGGTGATTTTACGTTCACTCCAACGCAAGCAAATCAGGTTGGAATTCTTGCAGTGCGCGTAGAAGAGTTTCGCAATGGAATAAAAATCGGAGAAGTAGTACGGGACTTGCAAATTACAGTAATTGATTGCAATAACAACATCCCTTTTTTTACAGAACCGACATATTCTTCTATTACTGTCTATGCAGGCAATCAATATTGTGTAGATTTTACCGCCATAGATTCTGACAATGATACTGCAAAGAACTTGCTTTCAATGAGCATTAACACGTCAATTGATAGTTCAACATTCAACTGGAATAATCCTTTGCCTTCGTACGAAGCAATAACAGGTACATTTTGTTTGAATACTACCTGCGCTCAAGTTCGTTCGCAACCATATATTGTGAATGTTATAGTGCGTGATAATGCATGTCCGATATATGGTTCAAATGTAAAAACACTGCTCATCTATGTGAAAGATTCCGTAGATTTTTCTTTTACATCGCCCGTCTGTGAAAATCAACCTGTAGTTTTTTCAAGTACTAATCGCTGTGCAGAAACAATTCTTTGGGATTTTGACGACGGAAGCGCATTTGCAACAGGAACAGAAGTTCAGCATACTTTCTCGAATAAAGGAAATTATGCTGTACAAATGATTTCTATTTCAGGAAGCGGAATTGCAGATACCGTGAAAAAAAATATCATTGTGTACTCTTCGCCTCGCGCAAAGTTTACGACAAATCCGGATGATGTTGAACCAAATCAAGTAATACAATTTAATTACACAGGGAATATTTTACCGGGACAGCAATATTTTTGGTATTTTGGAGATGGCGATTCTTCAGCATTACAAAATCCAACTCATACATATATAAATGGAACAGATTCGGTGATAGTTACGCTGATTGTTGTAAATGCAAGTAGTTGCGCTGATACGATGGTGAAAGTATATTCATTTATCACGATGGCAAATTTTGAAACAGAATTTCCTTTGTGTGAAAATACGCCCGTAGTATTTACAAATCTTTCGCAACACGCAGATACATTTCGATGGGATTTCGGGGACAGCAGTGCAATTTCAAACGAAGAAAACCCAACGCATCTTTATACCGGAAGCGGTGTTTTTACAGTTGAACTCATTGCTTCCAATATTTCACAGAGCGATACGATTTATAAAGCGATTACCATCGGAACTGTCCCCTCAGCATCATTTTTTACTGTGCCATTGGAATTCAAGCAAAAAGTACCAATCACATTTTTCAATACAAGTATATCCGATTCCGATGCGCTTTTTTACTGGAATTTTGGCGACAACTTTGCAAGCGATAATGAAAATCCCGTCCACACATACAATACTTCAAAAGACAGTGTTGAAGTAATTTTTATTGTTACCAGTACTTCATTCTGCGCGGATACTGTCAGAAAATATTTTCTCTTTGCACCGATTGCAAATTTTAAACTCGACACAGAAATATGTCAGTACAACAGTGTACAGTTTATAAATCGCTCGCTCAATGCATCATCGTATATTTGGAATTTTAACGATGGCTCTCCTGTTTCAACATCCGAAAATCCTGTTCACATTTTTTTTGCCTCCGGTCTTTTTCAAATAACGCTCATCGCAATGGGCAACGGAACTCCTGATACTGTTGAACAATTTATAAAAGTCGTAGCAAAACCAATTGCTGCATTCACCTTCGATTCTGCTGCAACATGCAGTAACAACCCCATTCAGTTTACAAATACTTCACTCAACGCAATATCTTATTTCTGGGATTTTGGTGATGGCATATCGTCAACGTACAGAAATCCTGTTCATCTCTACTCTTCGCTCGGAACATACACAGTAAGGATGCTCGCAATAAATACATTGTGTGCCGACACTGCTGAGCAAACACTCGCAATCAGCGTTGCGCCCATTCCTATGTTTACTGTTGCGCGTCAAAAAGTTTGCGTCGGAGAAAAAATAAATTTTATAAATTCCTCAACAAGTGCAATATCATATCTATGGAATTTTGGCGATGGAGATTCATCCACACTTACTCATCCGGAACATACATTTGATTCAACAGGATTTTTTACTGTTACATTGTACGCAAATAATGGTTACTGCGTCCGCTCATTTGATATAGGTATAATGGTCTATGGAATTCCTGTCGCAGATTTTATTGCAACGCCATCAGATTTTCTTCCCAATATTCCCGTAACATTTACAAATTTGAGCACGACCGGAAATGATATATCCTATTTTTGGGATTTTGGCGACCGTTCAAAATCAACTGAATTTTCACCCGTGCATACATATAGAAAAAATTTTTCTGAAATTACTGTAACGCTCATTGTTACAAATCACATCGGTTGCGCTGATACGATTAAAAAAAACTATGGGTTTCCCCTCATAGCAAATTTCACTTTCAATACGCCAATTTGTTTAAAAGACAAAGCATACTTTGTGAATACGTCAACCAACGCAAAAAAATATCTCTGGAATTTTGGCGATGGTTCAACTTCTGCTTCAAAAAATCCTTCGCATAAATACGCAGCAAAAGGAATGTACACCGTTACGCTTATTGCATCAAATAATTTTTCTTCCGATACGATTGCAAATAGTATTGAAGTTATTGCAAATCCCAAAGCCGCATTTTCTGCTTCCGAAACAAAACCCTGCGAGGGAGCACAAGTAAAATTTTTCAATACATCTTTGAATGCAACACAATATTTTTGGGATTTTATGGATAGCTCTCCTGTTTCGACGGATTCATCTCCGACACACATCTTTAATGAAGCAGGGACGTATAAAGTAAAATTAGTAGTTAAAAACGACATCTGCACTGACTCAATTACAAAACAAATAAAAGTGTATGTTTCACCGCAAGCGCTGTTTCAAATTGTTGATTCTGTCATTTGTATAAATGAGCCGCTGCAAGTATTGAATCAAAGCAACAACGGAAAAAAGTATTTCTGGGATTTTGGCGATGGAACAGATTCAGATGAATTTGCTCCGCTTCATTTTTATAAAGCAACAGGCGTGTTTCAGATTTCGTTAATTGTTACACGAAATACCTGTCGCGATACTCTCTTCGATTCGGTGCGTGTGCTTGCCGCTCTGCAATCATTATACTCAGTGAATACAGATAGTGTTTGTCTTGGTACACAAATTATTTTTCAAAATAATTCTCAATTCGCAAACTCTTTTCGATGGGAATTTGGCGATAGTGTAATTTCATTCGATACAAATGCTGTGCATACGTATTCAAATTCTGGAAGATTCATCGCGCTACTCATTAGTTCCAATGGGAGTTGTGAAGATACTGCACGTGATACGTTAACCATACTGCAAAATCCTGTAGCATTATTTTCTACCGCAAATGATACAATTTGTTTTCAGTCGGCAATACAATTTCAAAATGCTTCTCAGTTTGCTTCAAAATATCTTTGGGATTTTGGCGACGGTTCTCCTTTATCACAAAACAGCAATCCACAACACACCTACAATTCTATCGGAGTTTTTGCTGTTACACTCGTTGCATCCAACGGCATTTGCGCTGATACATTTGCCCAAACAATTACCACAATTCCTTCCCCTGCTACACAATTTTCTGCAATAAATCTTCCCGTCTGCAATGGAACGCCTGTCTTATTTTCCAACACTTCACAAAACGCACAAACGTATGTTTGGGATTTTGGCGATGGAACTCCTCTCTCTTTTGAAATTCATCCGACACATACATTTGCAAATGCCGGAAATTTCACTGTCAAATTAGTTTCTACCTATGGCAATTGCAGAGATTCCATCACGCAAACAATTACTATAGCGATAAAACCGCAATCGCAATTTGTTATTCAAAATCCTGTTGCCTGCGAAAATGAAACTGTTGTATTCTCAAACAATTCACAATCTGCTTCAAATTATTTTTGGAATTTTGGCGACAGTTCTTTTTCTACGCAAAGAAATCCTGTTCATATATATTTGTATGACGGAACATATATAGTAACACTGGCTGCTTCAAATGCAGTGTGCAGCGATACGCTTTCGCAAAATGTTACGGTTATTCATCGTCCAGTCGCAAATTTTTCATTGAGCGATTCTATTCTTTGTTTATCTTCATCAGCTGTTTTTCAGAATACATCTCAATACGCGGATTCATTGTACTGGAATTTTGGCGATAGCACTATTTCACACGAAGAAAATCCGACTCATATTTATTCTTCCGCCGGCAATTATCTCGTTACACTTATTGCACAAAATATACTTTGTGCAGATACTGCATTTCACATAATAACCATTGTAGAAAATGTTATCGCTTCATTTGAAACAAATCCATTGCTGCCGTGTGTAAATTTACCTGTTACTTTTATGAATCAATCGCAATCTGCAATTACAAGTAGTTGGGATTTCGGAGACAGCACGGAAATTTCCACCGATGTACATCCGATGCATATTTATACAAAAACAGGATTCTATTTTGTAACGCTTATTTCCTCCAATGGCATCTGCAGCGATACGATGAAACGATTGCTTGAAGTATTCCCTGTTCCAAAAGCGGATTTCATTACCGAGCCTGCAGCGATTCTTCCTTCTACACCGATTAAGTTTATCAATACCGGGACACGTTCTCTTTCGCAAAAATATTTCTGGAATTTCGGAGACGGTACAACTTCTTTCGATTCGCTTCCAGTGCACACGTTTTCGCAAAACTTTCTTTCAGCAACAATTTTATTTGTTGTAACAAACCGCTTTGGATGTTCCGATACAATTTCAAAATCTTATTCTCTCGGCTCTCTTTTAAATATTCCAAATGCATTTACACCGAATGGTGATGGCGTAAATGATGAATTGTATGTTATCGGTTACGGCATTACAGAAGCCGAATTTAAAATTTTCAATCAATGGGGAGAAATTATTTTTGAATCAAATCAGGTCGGTGAAGGCAACGGATGGAACGGAAAGTACAAAGGAAAATTACAGGATATCGGCGTGTATGTTTACTATTTCAAAGGAACGGGAATTGATGGACAACAATATTTCAAAAAAGGAAATATCACTCTGCTCCGATGAAACTATTTTTAAAAATATATTTTGTACTTATGTTGCTCTCCACATCAATTTTTATGATGACAACGCAAGCACAGGATGCGCACTTTTCACAGTATTCTGCGTCTCCGCTGTTTATCAATCCTGCGATGACGGGATTGACAAAAAATAATTTTCGCATCGTTTCAAATTACCGCAGTCAGGGCAGAAGTATTACACCGAATAATTATATCACGTCGTCGGTTTCATTCGATGTGCTGTTTGAGGAATATCTGGGAACCGGAATTTCTGTTCTCAACACTTCCGCCGGTGATGGGGAATTGAAAACACTTGATGGAAAAATTTCTGTTGCAATCAATTTTCCGTTGGGAAGAAAAAAATATCACCATTTTCGTTTGGGCTTTCAGGGAGGGCTTATTTCAAAAAGTATAAATTTTTCGAAACTGATTTTCAATAATCAATTTGTGAACGGCATTTTTGACCCTGCCGTTTCCAATCAGGAAAATTTTGGAAATAGCTCTGTTGCATTTTGGGATATCGGTGGCGGAGTATTCTGGTATTACGAAACACGCTCTTCGTCGCAACTATTCCTTCCCTTCGGCGGTGTTTCTTTTTTTCACCTCACCGAACCCAATGAATCGTTTCTCAATGGGACAAGTTTGCTTTCAAAAAAAATGGTTCTCTATGCAGGCACATCGTATCACGTAAGTGAAATGATTTTCCTGATGCCGCAATTTCTGGTGATGAAACAAAATACCGCGAGTGAAATGAACGCCGGGATTATTGCACACTATACAGCAGAAAATAATTCATTTTTTTTCGGAACATCACTGCGCTTTGGTGATGCCTTGGTTGCAACAACCGGCATTGAGTACAAAAATATTACATTCGGTTTCAGTTATGATGTTACTATTTCCGACCTTTCCGCAGCTTCTGATTTCAATGGCGGATTTGAACTTTCTCTTGTGTATAACGGTGGTGAAAAAACGCAACGGGAATTTTCTTTTTTTCCGTGTTTTCGTTTTTGAATGAAATGAAGTTGAAAATAATTTTTGGTACAATAATTTTTTTATGTTGCTTGCAAAAAGTTACTGCGCAATCTGCAACAGCACTTCTTGATTCTGCAAATAGTTGCTTCGATGAGAAAAATTATGCAGAGGCAATATTTTTGTATGAAATTATTTATGAAAAAGAATCAGATAATTCTTTTGTTGCATTTCGCCTTGCAGAATCGTATCGCTTTGTGCGCGATTATGTCAATGCACAATACTACTACGAAGAAGTTCTTGAGGAAAGTTTTCTGGAATTTCCGCAAGCGCAATTGTGGTATGCAATGTGTCTGAAATTTTCTGAAAATTATGACGCAGCAAGAGTTGCATTTGAAAAAATAGCTTTTGATACAGCAAACGCCTTCGATTCTTTGATTGTAAGACGCGCACACAGAGAAATTGATGCGTGCATTTTTGCTGATTCACTGAAGCAACATCCGCTGCCTATTATTATTGAAAACGCAGGAGCGCACATCAATACACAATATTCAGATTTTGCAGCAATTCCGTTTGATTCAACTTCAATAATTTTCACATCTTCACGGAGAGAGCAAGATGATGCACCGCGTGAAATAAGGATTTTTGCAGAATTATTTTACTCACAAAAAAATGATTCGGGTTGGCGTAATGCAAAAAAAATTAGTGAATTGAATACATCAGGATTTATGAATGGAAATGGCGCATTTTCTCCTGACAGAAAGATTTTTTTTTTCACGCGATGCACGCAAATTGCAATAAACACATTGGAATGTAAGTTATATGTTAGCGAATTCATCAGTGAAAAATGGAGTGAGCCGCTTCTGTTGAATTCGGACATAAATCTTCCAGGATATATTTCTACACAGCCAGCAGTAGCAAAGGGAAAACGCGGAGAGTTAATTCTTTATTTTGTTTCCAATCGTCCGGGAGGAAAAGGAGGAAATGATATTTGGTTTGTAAATATTTTCAGTGATGGAAAAATTTCTCGTGCGGAAAATTGCGGAAGTGTAATAAATACAGTAGAAAATGAAGCATCGCCTTTTTATCATCAGAGAAATCAAACGTTGTATTTCAGTTCGGAGGGTCATCGCGGATGCGGCGGGTATGATATTTTTCAAAGCGACGGTTCGCTTGCGCAATGGAGTGAAGTAAAAAATGCAGGATATCCGTTAAATTCCGGCGTTGATGATATTTTTTTCAATGCACAAACTTTTCTGAACGATGGATTTTTAACTTCAAACCGCGCAGGTGGAATAACAGAAGACAATCAAACTGAAACTTGCTGCGATGATATTTACGAATACCATTGGCTCATTCCGCAAAAAATAAAACCCATCATTATTATTACAGGAAGAGTAAAAGATGTATTCTCAGAAGAGAATCTTAGCGATGCAGCAATAACACTTCGTGATATTGCAAATAGTGAATGGATTGAAAAAGAATTTACTCAGAAGAATACACATTCTATTTTTGCAGTTCCTTCTGAACGCACATACAAAATTTTTGTTTTGAAAGAAGAGTATATTCCCTACGCAAAAAAAATTGATACGCACGGGCTCAATGATAATGATACAATTTATTTTGAAATTGCACTCGAAAAATTACCTGTACATGTCGGACAAATTCTACACACCATTCATTTTGAATTCGGAAGAACAGATATTCCGGCAAAACTAAAACCATCACTTGATTCGACTGCACAATTTTTAGTACAACAGCCGCAAATCATAGTAGAAATCGGCGCACACACGGATAGCAAGGGAAGCGAGTTATTCAATGCTGGATTATCCAAAACACGCGCAATGAATATTATCAATTATTTTATCCGATTAGGAATTAATAGAAAGCAACTTGTCTTCCGCGCATATTCTGAAAGCATGCCGATTGCGCCAAATGAAAATCCTGATGGAAGCGACAATCCGGAGGGAAGAAAACTCAACAGAAGAACGGAAGTAAGAGTACTCGAAGTAATTATGATAGAAGAATAAAATATTTTTTTTTCACTACTCCCATTCAATAGTAGCAGGCGGTTTGCTTGTAATATCGTACGCAACGCGATTAATTCCGCGCACTTCATTCACCATTCTTGAAGAAACTTTTGCGAGCACTTCTGCAGGAATATGCGCCCAATCTGCTGTCATTCCATCTTCACTTGTAACTGCACGCAACACTGCAAGATTATCGTACGTACGCCCGTCTCCCATTACACCGACACTTTGCACGGAAGTTAAAACGACAAATGCCTGCCAGATTTTCTGATACAGATTCGCAATACGTAACTCTTCAATAAAAATTGCATCTGCTTCGCGTAACAAATTTAATTTTTCTTCTGTTACTTCTCCAATAATTCTTACAGCAAGCCCGGGTCCAGGAAACGGATGACGAAATACAATTTCTTCAGACAAACCAAGTTGTAATCCAACCCGCCGCACTTCATCTTTGAATAAGTAGCGCAATGGTTCGATAAGTTCAAATTTTAAATCTTTTGGAAGTCCGCCGACATTGTGGTGCGTTTTGATGAGTCCTGCTTTTTTTCTTTCGGGATGCGCGCTTTCAATGACATCGGGATACAATGTTCCCTGCGCTAAAAAACGAAATGCTTTTGAAGGAACTGATTTTGTGAATACATCTATAAACGTTTTTCCGATGTGTTTTCGCTTTTCTTCCGGGTCAGAAATTTTTTGCAATGCAGAAAGAAATTCTTTTTTGGCATCTGCAATTATAAGATTAAAATGCGGAAATGCGGAAAAAGTTTTCTGTACCTGCTCTGCTTCATTTTTTCTCAGCAATCCGTTATTGACAAAAACGCATGTTAATTGCTCGCCGATTGCGCGATGTAATAACACTGCTGCAACAGAACTATCCACCCCGCCGGAAAGTCCGAGAAGAACATTTTCTTTTCCTACTGTTGCGCGGATTTTTTCAATTGCATCTTCAATAAAAACTTCTGAATTCCAGTTCGCTTTGCATTGGCAAATATGAAGAGCAAAATTTTTCAATACTACTTTGCCATTTTCTGTATGCGTTACTTCGGGATGAAATTGAACGCCGTATATTTTTTTTACTCTGTTTTCAATTGCAGAAAAATGACAATTACCGCTTGAAGCAGTGTGCATAAAATCCAGTGGAATGATTTCCACTTCATCTCCATGGCTCATCCACACACGCTGTTTTTCTTCGAGGGATAAAAATATTCCTTCACTTTTTTTTATCGCAATTTCTGCAAATCCGAATTCACGCTTTTCACTTTTTGCAACAGTTCCACCGAGAACTTGCACAATCAATTGCATTCCATAACAAATACCAAGAACAGGAACAGATGCGTTTGTAATGTATTGTTTCATTGAATCGTGAAGTTGCGGCGCATCATTTTCATACACACTTGCTGGTCCGCCTGATAAAATTATTCCCTTGATGTTGCGCGAAAATAATTCATCTGCTGAAATATCATTCGGAAACAGTTCTGCATACACCCCCCATTCACGAATCCGCCTGCAAATCAGTTGCGAAAATTGTGAACCGAAATCAAGTACTGCGAGCATTTCGTTGTGCATTATCTTGTTGTCTCACTCATTATTTCAACATCGTGCGGCATACTTTCCACCATTCCGGCACGCGTTATTAATGTAAATTGCGCATTTGAGTGAAGCTCTTCAATATTCTTTGCGCCAACGTATCCCATTCCCGAACGCAAACCACCAAGGATTTGCTGCAATATTTGTGAAACGGTTCCTCTGTACGGCACTCTTCCTTCGATGCCCTCCGCAACTGTTTTGGTCGTAACTTTTTCTCCAGCGGTATATCTATCGCCTCCAATACCATTCATTGCGCCAATGGAACCCATACCGCGATAATATTTAAAGCGACGACCGCCAAGTTCTATTAATTCTCCCGGGCTTTCTTCTGTCCCCGCAAGAAGATTGCCGAGCATAACCACTCTCGCACCTGCGGCAAGCGCTTTTACAACATCGCCTGAATTTTTTATTCCTCCATCTGCAATAACAGGAATATTATATTTTTTCGCTTCGCGAGATGTTTCCATAATTGCAGTGAGTTGCGGAACACCAACGCCTGCAACAATTCTTGTCGTACAAATTGAACCCGGACCAATGCCGACACGTAAAACATCCGCACCGTTTTCGATAAGAAATTTTGCTCCTTCCGATGTTCCAATATTGCCGGCAATGATTGTCAGTTTCGGATATTCTTTACGAAGAAAGATAAGAGTTTCTTTTACTTTTTTTGAATACCCGTGCGCAGTATCAATTGCAAGCGCATTTGCTCCGACATTGAGCAGTGCAAGCGACCGTTTTTTCATATCTGCACCAACGCCAATAGCAGCTGCAACGATGTTTTTTTTGTTTTTGGATTTTACTAACTGTACTTCATTTGCTTGCTGTTCAATCGAAAGATTCCGATGAATTATTCCCATACCACCCTCATTTGCCATTGCAATCGCAAGTTTGTGCTCTGTAACTGTATCCATCGGCGAACTGAGAATCGGGATTTTCAAGTGAAGATTTTTGGCAAGGATAACAGATGGTTCTACTTCGTTCGGTAAAATATCGGAGTAGCGCGGAAGTAATAGCACATCATCAAATGTATAGGAAGGGAACAATAGCGTTGTTTGGTAATCTGTCATAATTTATTCAAAAAATTGTTGACAAAAGTATGAAAAATGAGACGAGATTTTAACTGTTATTTTCTGATAAAAAACTTTTCTTCGCGGAAGTATTTTGCCAATTGAAAAAAAGTAGGATTACGTCCTACAAAAAATATCTATTTCTTCTGATTAAATCGTATGAAACCCATAGGGATATTTCACCCACACTTTTTACTGAAAAAGCCAATCCGATTATTAAAATACAAATGCAAATATTGTTACAAACAAAAATATTTATCCTTTCTTTAAGGAGAATTTCAATGAAAAAAACTTTATTACTCTTCATATTATCTCTGTACTTAACAACAGAAAAAGTACAGACTACTATCATTACTGTTCCTCGCCACTATCCAACTATACAGGAAGCAATTAATGCAGCAATTGCGGGAGATACAATAGAAATTACGGCAGGAACTTACACCACATCAGATACAATCAATAAATCATTAACAATAATTGGAGCAGGCGATAATACGATTATTGCGCCACCATCAGGAAATGGATTTACTATCACCGCAAGTAATGTTGTAGTGCAAAGCGTTTCAATTTCCAGCGCTCCGCTCAATGGAATCGAAATATCCGCTCTTTATGGTTCGATTTCAAATATAAAAATCGGGAACGGTGAAAATGTTAAATTTTTTGAAAATGAAAAATCTGGTATTTTAATAAGTGGCAATGTTGATACGGTAATAATTCATGCAAATTTTAATCGCAGTAGTACAACCGGAGTTGGCATAAAGATAATTGGCGAAGATACCGCAGGTAATAATTCTCCTAAAAATGTGTGTATTGAAAACAGCAGATTTAATGGATATTCTTTCGATGAACCGGCAATAGCACTACGCGCATCTGATGGAAAAATTTCAAATGAAAATGTAGTTGCAATTTCTGGAAATTATTTTGGCAATGATGTTGATGAAGAGGATGTCGAAGAAATGATTGTGCATAAACACGATTTCAACAACGCCGGGGAAGTAATTTATGCTTATAAAATTACTACTATTTCCGGAGAACACGGTGGAACTGAACCTGATAGTGTTGTACCAGTTCTCCCCGGAAACGCTGTAACAATTTCTGTTGTGCCCGAATCAGGATATCATCTCGATTCCTTATTTGTGGACGGTGTGTATATCGGTACATTTGATAATTATACATTTGTAAATGTTACCGCAAATAAAACATTTCGTGCTGCATTTCGTATCAATTCTTACACAATCAATGCATCAACCGCAAGTGCGTACGGAACAATTGCTCCTACAGGAAATTTATCTGTTGTACACGGAATGAGTCAGATTTTTACCATCACACCTATCAGCGGTTATCATATTGATTCTGTAATAATTGACGATGAAGAAGATGCTGGAGCATTAACTGAATATATTTTCACGAATGTAGTAGAGTCGCACACAATCCGAGCGTTTTTTAGTATCAATACATACACAATTACACCAACAGCAGAATTAAACGGGGAAATTTCTCCAGACGAAGAAGTTGCTGTTTACAATGGTTTTAATAAGTTGTTTACATTTTTCCCTGTCGAAGGATATCACGTCAATACAGTTACAATAGATGGCGAATCAACATTTACCAATATTTCAAATTACGAATTTATCAATGTAAATGCGAATCATACAATAGCAGTAACATTCGCATTGAATATGTATCATTTAAATATTGTTATTACAGGCAATGGAACGGTGCAAAAAACTCCGGAGCAGGAAACATATTTACATGGCTCGTATGTCCATTTATCTGCAGTTGCCGATTCCAACTGGGAATTTTCCGGATGGAGTGGAAATGCATCCGGAACTCTCAATGAAATGTTTATTGAAATGAACGGAGAAAAAAGCGTCTATGCTACTTTTTCGGATTTAACACTTTTACGAACATTGAAAGCAGATACAAAACTTGGAGCAAAATCAGTGCGGCTGAAATTTAAAAATAGTGTTTTGAATGTTCCTCCCAATTACGGTACCGTCATCGAAGCGCTGTTTGATAAAATCGGAAAGAATGGAAAAACATTTTTAGGATTTGAACAAACTGACCCGCAAAAGATGAAAATATATGCATGGGTTTATTACAAGAAGGCAAGCGAGCTTCAAAAACTGTTTTCGTTTATACACACAGGACAAGCATATCCGTTTGATACACTACGAAGAGGCGCGAAATACAGAAAACTCTCCAAAGCACTCAAGCCAGATAAAAATTACAACAATACATTACTTGAACAAGCAATGGGATTTAAACTGAACCTCATCGCAAGCGAATATCAGATTATTCCTAAAGGATTTGGTGACCTTGTAGTTGACACAACTATTTCGTTGGCTGGCCGACCGCTCAAAGATTCCTCACTCAATTATGTCGGGAAACTGCTCGACAGTGTAATGACGTACTGGCAGGAATTAGGCATTACCGATGTCAGCGATTATATCGAACTTGGAACTTTTACTGAAAAATTTCTTCGCAGAGTGAATGAAGGATTTTACGATGAACTTGCTGATTCCAATTATTACATTGATACCAATGCAGTTGTTACAGGGAAAAAACCTTTCGCGATAAAATTATGGGGAACAAAACGCGCTTGCGATGTTTGCGTTGTTAAAAAAGGAACGAATAAAAATTCTGCAAGTAATGAAAGCAAGACGGAAACACCTGTTGAGTTTTCATTGAAGCAAAACTATCCTAATCCATTCAATCCGCAAACGGCAATACGATTTACGATTAACGAACCACAATTCACGACATTGAAAATCTACAACGCACTTGGACAGGAAGTAGCCACGTTACTCAACAATGAAATATTGGACGAAGGTGAGCACGACGTTCAATTTGATGCATCGCAATTTTCTTCCGGAATATATTTCTATAAATTAACCGCGGGCAAATTTTCAGAAACAAAGAAAATGATGTTGGTAAAATAAAATTATCGAATGTTTGCATTAGATTACATTTTTTTTTAACTGAAATAGTAAACAAATATAAAAAGCGCATTTCATCAGTGCGCTTTTTTTTCTTTTATATCCCTTTTGTAGTCTGTATTTTTTCCGTAAATTTTTGCCCAATTTTTAAAAGAATAAAGAGAAAAAAGCACCACTATGGCATTAATGACACGAATTCGCGACAATATGACGACGGCTTTTGCTGTCTTCGCTGGAATGTTTATTATCTACGTCGTTCTCGACTGGGGAATGGATATTACAGGACAAAAGAGTCGTGGAAAAAGAAATCTTCTTGGCAAAATTTATAATACTGAAATTACTTACGAGGAATTTGCAGAACGTCTCCGGCAAGCAGCTGAGTATCAAAAGCAGCAGAACAACGGCACTGAATTAGATGAAAGCGGTATGACAAATTTGCGCGAGCAATTATGGAATGAACTCGTCAATCAAGCATTGCTCGACCACGAAGCAGAGAGAATCGGCATTACCGTTTCCGATGAAGAAATTCGTGATTGGGTGTTTGGACCAAATCCACCTGAATTTTTAAGCAGACAATTCACAGATTCTACAGGAAATTTTAACCGCGATAATTACGTAACTGCGTTGCGCGACCCACGTAACAAAGAATTATTAGTAAAAGTTGAAGAATCTCTTTTGAAACAGAGATTGCAGGAAAAACTTACAAGCGCAATAATGTCCACAGTTCAAGTTTCTGATGAAGAAGTACGTCAGAAATTTCTTGACCAGAACACACGCATGGATGCAGAGTATATTCTCTTCGACCCGAATGCGTTGGTAAAAGACAGCAATACAGTTTCCGATGCAGATATGAAAAAGTTTTACGATGAGCATCTGGACGAATTTAAACAGGAAGCAACGCGCCGCTTGACCTTTGTAACTTTTAAAGAAGAAGCGTCAAAAGATGACACTCTCGCAGTTGTTAATGATATGCAAAACTTAATGAACAAAATTAATGCTGGTCAGGATTTTGCTGAATTACAGGCTCAATATTCTGAAATTCCTGCATCTGATGCATTCTTTAAACATGGCGAATTAAGCGCTGAAAGAGAAAAGTTCCTCTTTGATGCAAAAGTAGGCGATATCATCGGACCGATGAAAGATTTTGATGGCTATCATCTTTTTAAAGTTTTGGAAGAAAAACAAGATACAACACCATTTATTCGAGCAAGCCATATTCTTTTCCGCATCGAAGGACCAGATTCAAATACTACCAAAAAGAAAGCACAGGATGTCTTAACCAGAGTGAAGAAAGGAGAAGATTTTGCTTCACTCGCAAAGGAATTTTCTACTGATGGTTCAGCACAGCAGGGCGGCGACTTGGGTTGGTTTGGCAAAGGAAGAATGGTAAAACAATTTGAAGATGCCGCATTCAAATTAATAATTGGAGAAACTTCCGGATTAGTGCGTTCACAATTTGGAATTCATATTATCAAATTAACAGGTCGTGATAGCAGAATGATAAAAATTTCTGATGTCGTTATGACAGTGAAGCCAAGTAATAAAACCCGCAACGAAATGTTTAAACAGGCGCAGGACTTTAGAAATCTCGCAATGGAAATCGGAGTTGATAGCGCTGCGGCTCGTATGAAAATGGAACCACGTCTCACTTCCGCTTTCAATGAAAAAACAACATTTGTTCCTGGTGTAGGACAAGACCCACGATTAATCCGCTGGGCATTTAAAAGTTCGATGAAAGACGTGTCTGAAATTTTAAATACAAGTCAGGGCTACGGAGTGTTTCAGTTATTTGAAATAAAAGAAGAGGGACATAAGCCGCTTACAGAAGTAGAGGCAAGCGTAAAAGTTCGTGCGCTTCGTGCTAAAAAAATGGAAAAACTTAAGCCTCTCGTAGCCGATTTGCGTTCAAAGCTTTCTGCAGGAGATTCGCTGAGAAAACTTACTACATTTAATCCAGCAATTAACGTTACGTCTGCGATGTCATTTATTCCATCTGGTTCTGTTGCAGGAATAGGGCGCGATTTAGTCTTTATGGGACAAGTTTTAAAAATGAAAGCAGGAGAAATATCCCCCGTTGTAGAAAATCCGAATCGCGGATTTTTTATTATTCATTTGCTCTCAAAATCGTCGTTTGATTCTTCTACCTTTACATCACAAAAAGATGGCTTGCGAAAACAATTGTTTGAGCAAAAACGTGGACGCTTCTCTACTGAATGGATGCAGAAATTAAAAGATGAAGCTTCGATAGAAGATAACCGCGACATCTACTTCCGTTAGTGGCACGGTTGAATATTTTTTTATTTGTTGCTGTGGGGTTGTTGATGTATGCATCAGCAAATTCACAGCAACATTTATTTTCAGCAAGTTTGAAATCTTCGCTTACAAGCGAAGCAAATTTATATGAAAATTCTTCCAATGTACATTCGTACAGCAGTTTTGTCGGATACGGCGCGGATGTGCGAAGAAAAATTGAAGGAGAAAATATTGTACTCGGATGCAGTGCAGAATATCTTACACACGCTGAACGATACACAAACGCTGACGCTAATGTATCAGATAAATTTATACTTGTTCCACTCGAATTTACGGGATATTTTATTGTACCGTTTAGCAGTAACAGCGTGAATTTTTATATCGGAGGTGGAGTTGGCGGATATTTTGGAAACAGAACAATAAAAATCGGGAATGTACAGGCAAAAGTGAAAGAAAATAGTGGCGGAGTGGGCATCCACGTTGTGAGCGGAATTGAATATAATATTACAGATTTTTTTGCGCTGCGAAGTGAAGTGAAATTCCGCGATGTTCAGTTAGAATCAACATATCAGTTTGCGAACCAGCCAAATGATAATTCCGGCAATCCTGTGTTCAATGTAGTTCCCAATACATCATACACATCGCAGCTCAATGTTGATGGTACAACGATAGAAATGGCGTTGATATTTAAATTATAATTTGTGACTTGAGAAATGGTGACGAAAAATTTGCAGCTACAGGATGTACATTGGACGTCCCTTTTCTCAACGTTCACAATTCTTCTTTCAAATATTTTCCCGTCAGTGATTTTTTATTTCTAACAATTTCCTCCGGAGTTCCTACTGCAACTATTTCTCCCCCTCCTTCTCCTCCTTCCGGTCCCAAATCAATAATATAATCAGCAGATTTAATTACATCAAGATTGTGCTCAATGACGAGGACAGTGTTGCCTTTATCTACAAGTTTATTCAACACTTTTAAGAGAACATTTATATCTTCAAAATGCAATCCTGTGGTCGGCTCATCAAGAATGTACAAAGTTTTTCCAGTGCCGATTTTAGAAAGTTCCGAAGAAAGTTTTACACGTTGCGCTTCTCCTCCTGAAAGTGTTGTCGCCTGCTGCCCGAGACGAATGTAACTTAAACCAACATCGAATAATGTTTGCAATTTTCTCTTCATCGGCGGATGTTCATCAAAAAATTCGACTGCATCTTCCACTGTCATTTCCAACACTTCTGAAATATTTTTCCCTTTGTATAACACTTCAAGCGTCTCACGATTATATCTTTTCCCATTACACACATCGCAATTGACATAGACATCCGGTAAAAAATTCATTTCAATTTTTCTAATGCCGTCTCCTTCGCATTGTTCACATCGTCCTCCCTTCACATTAAAGCTAAACCTTCCGGGTTTGTAGCCGCGAATTTTTGCTTCGGGCAACTGCGAAAACAAATCGCGTATAAATGTAAATACGCCCGTGTATGTTGCAGGATTCGAGCGTGGCGTTCGTCCGATTGGCGATTGGTCAATTTCAATTACTTTATCTATCAGTTCGATACCTTTAATTTTTTTGTATGGGAGCGGTTGTTCTTTCGATAAATAAATTTCTTTTGAAAGGATGCGGAAAAGCGTTTCAGTTATTAAAGAAGATTTTCCTGAACCGCTCACGCCTGTTACGCAAATAAACGTTCCGAGTGGAAATACAACGTCAATATTTTTAAGATTATTTCCTGCACAACCTGCAAGCGTCAATGAATTTCCATTGCTCTTTCGTCGTACTGTAGGCGTTTCAATATTTTTTTCTTTGTGTAAATATTGGAGTGTTAATGATTGTGGCTCAATATTATCAGAATGTATTTCATCAGATTTTTTTTCTGAAAAATATTCGGACGGCACACCGGAAAAAATTAATTCCCCTCCATGTTCTCCTGCACGAGGACCTAAATCAATGAGATAATCCGATTGCTCCATAATTTCTTTATCGTGCTCAACAACTACAATGGTATTTCCCAAATCCCTCAACGCTTTGAGTGAATCAATTAATTGTATGTTATCTCGTTGATGCAACCCAATGCTTGGTTCATCAAGAACATACAACACGCCTGTAAGTTGTGTTCCGATTTGTGTTGCAAGACGAATGCGCTGCGATTCCCCGCCTGAAAGTGTGCGTGCAGAACGATTCAGAGTGAGATAACCCAATCCAAGATTGAGCAGGAAATCCAAGCGCTCTGTAATTTCTTTTAAAAGTTGCTCTGCAATCATTCTCTGCCGCTTCGTAAGTTGTAATTTCTCCAATACCTGCCGCGATGACGTCAGCGACAATTTGCAAATATCGTAGATGCTCCAGCGTGTTTTTGTCTTTGTATCAACAAGTTTTATTGCGAGATTTTCTTTCTTTAATCGCCCGCCGCAACACTCTTTACATTCGGAAATTTGCATAAAAGATTCCGCCCAATCCCGTATTTTTCCTGAAGAAGTTTCGCTGTAAAAATTTTTCAGTAGCGAAATAATTCCTTCAAAACGATGGTGATACGTTGCCTTTCTTCCTGATGAAAATGTGTAGGGAATTTCTATTTTTTCTTTTCCCGTACCTTGCAGCAAAATATTTCGCGCTTCCGTCGAAAATTTTTTCAGTGCCGTATTAAATGAAAAACCATATTTTTCACCGACTGCTTTTATCTGACTGAAAATCCATGTTGAGCGAGGTTTTCCGAATGGAGCGAGCGCACCTTCATTTATGGTCAATTCTTCATCCGGCAAAATTAATTGCTCATCAAATTCTTTATGCTCTCCCAATCCATCACACGAAGGACATGCGCCGTACGGTGAATTGAACGAAAAAGAATTTGGCGCAGGTTCATCATAACTTAGCGAACAAACAGGACACGAATAATGCTGAGAAAAAAGTAAATCGCTTCCGTACACTTCTGCAATGAGTACGCCTTCGCCAAGATTGAGCGCAAGTTCTACCGCATCTGCAAGACGTGAGCGAATATCAGATTTCATCACGATTCTGTCAACAACAATTTCAATATTGTGAATTTTATAGCGGTCAATCTGCATCCCCTCTGTAATTTCAAAAACTTCGCCGTCCACGCGAACACGAATAAATCCATCTTTCAGAATTTTTTCAAACAGTTCGCGGTAATGTCCTTTTCGCCCTTTCACTACTGGCGCAAGCAGAGAAATTTTTGTTCCTGCGCTGTGCTGCATCAGTTTATCAATGATTTCATCGGATGTTTGTTTTGCAACTTCGCGTTCGCAATTCATACAAAACTGCATGCCCGCTCGTGCAAATAATACGCGCATATAATCATAAATTTCCGTTACGGTTCCTACTGTTGAACGCGGATTATGGCTTACGATTTTCTGTTGAATTGAAATGGACGGAGATAAGCCCTGAATATCATCAACATCCGGGCGCTCCATTACACCGAGAAATTGTCGTGCATACGGCGAAAGCGTTTCTACATAACGACGCTGTCCTTCTGCGTAAATTGTATCGAATGCAAGCGATGATTTGCCCGACCCGGAAAGACCGGTAATAACGGTAAGTTGATTGCGCGGAATTTCTACATCAATATTTTTTAAATTATGAACACGTGCGCCTTTCACAATAATATTCGAAAGTTGCACTTCATCTTCTGCACTGTTTCTCAGCTCATCATTCATCGAAACGTTCCTCAAGAATTGCAGAATAAAATTCAGTTGCAATCTGCGCAATATTTTTCCAAGAATAAGTTGAATTCATTTTTTGAAATGCATTGCTCGCACATACTTCTCTTTGTTCTGATGAAGAAAGCAATTCGCTCATTGCATGCACAAATTGCGAAACGTTGCCAAACTCTATCAATTTTCCTGATACATCATTTTCAATAATTTCAGGAAACCCTCCGACATTGGTTGCAATTACTGCGCGTTGCAATCCAATCGCTGTCAGTAAAGCGCCGCTTTGATAAATGTGCTGATATGGAAATACAACAATATCCGCCGCACGAAAATATGACGGAAGTTCATCGAATGCAATGTAACGCAAATGCAACATTACATTTTTTGATGGAATCTGTAATTCCTGTACAAGTGCAGAAATGTTTTTGATGTATTCTTTTTTCCCGCTTCCAGCAATTAATAACAGCGCATCAGAATTATTACTAATAAGTTGTGAAAATGTCCGCAATAAAAATTCAATTCCTTTATACGGACGCAACATTCCTTGAAGTAAAATAATTTTTTGTTGCGAAGAAATATCAAGCAACTGTTTTGCGCTTTGCTGTGAAATATTTTGGGAATTGTGAAACATCATTCCATGAGGAAGCACGCACACCGGAGCAGAAAATAAAAAATCAGATTCTAATTGTTTTTTACTGTATTGAGTTGTAACAAATATGCCATCCATCAACGCATAAATTTTAGATAAATAGCGTGACGATGATGTAGTTTTTTGGTGAGGATAAATATTATGTGCAGTATAAAAGATTTTTTTGCCTTGAAGAAGAAGGAGTTTGTGCATCCATAATTCCAAGAATAATAAAGGTGCAGGAGAGAACCATTGAATATTGATTACATCAGATTTTTGTGCGCGAAAAATAAATGCTGGTAAATCGAGGAAAAATAATTCGATGTACTTTATGATTTTAGAAAAAAAATTATTATCCCCGAAAATTGCAGTCGTCATTCTCATCATTTTGCGGACTCGAAATGACTGTTGCGAAAAATAATTTCCTAAATATTGTGGCGAGCGTGACCATAATTCAACGGAGTGTCCTTCGTCGGCAAGCGCGGCACAAAAATAGGAATTGTAATACGGTACCTGACAATGCGGGTCAATAACAAGTATTTGAAGAGAGCGCTTCAAGGAGTTACAGAAAAAATTGCGCTATACATTTTTTATAGCAAAAATAAATTACAACAACTTTTTTCTTCGATGAAGATATTCCATCAAAGCAACATCAAAATTTGTTGCAGTGTCAAGCAGTACGTAATCAATTCCATGCTCTCGACATTCACGCTTGTATAAATCAGTAAAATCTTTCATCGCTTCCTGATATGCTTTGCGAATATGATACGGTTGCGTAATCAGTTCTTCTGCTGTTTCCATATCTTTAAATACAGCATCACTTCCGAATGCAAATGAACGTTCCAGCGGGTCGAGGATGTGAAATAAAACCACTTCATTTTTTTTATGACGAAAATGTTTGAGCGCTCCCATTACGTCTTTTGGCGTATCAAATAAATCGCTGAAAATTACTACCAACCCTCTTCGCTTAATTTGCTCTGCAACCAAATGCAACGAATGTGCAGTTCCAGTTTTATTGCCCGCACTCAGTCTGGAAAGTTCTTTAATTATTTCACGAAGATACACTGTTGTTGCGTGCGGTGGAAGTACCACGCGTACTTTTTCGTCGTAAATTGTCAATCCAACTGCATCTTGTTGCCGAATCATTAAATATGCAAGTGAACTCGCAAGATACGATGCGTATTCCAGCTTTGAAATTGTTCCTTCGCCTTTAAAACCCATGGATTGGCTTGCATCTATAATTAAGTATGATTTGAGATTGGTTTCTTCTTCAAATTGTTTGATGTAATACCTGTCAGTCTTTCCGAAAATTTTCCAATCAATGCGTTTGATTTCGTCGCCGGGCATATATTGACGATGTTCTGCAAATTCAACACTGAAACCATGATACGGGGATTGGTGCAATCCTGTGAGAAATCCTTCCACCACAAGCCGCGCACGCAATTCCATATTCGAAAGTTTCGATAGTACAGAAGGGTCAAAATATTTTTGGTAATCCTGAACGAACGATGCCATTCTTTATTTCGTTTTGAGAGTTTCTGTTTTTACCAATCCTTGTGCTTTGTTCGAATCGGCTAACTGAAATTTCATAATTTCATTCACATCTTTTCCGAGATTTTGCAATTCAAATTCTGCAGACTTCGCCATTTCCGAATGTGGATAGCGTGAAAGAAATTCCGTGTAAGCAACCCGCGCACTGTCGGATTGTTTCAATTCATTATTGAAAATAAATCCAATCATAAATGAAACATCGGTTGCGTGTTGAGAATTGGGAAACAGTTGCACAAATTTTCTTGATTCATCAATTGCTGTGCGCGAATTACGCAGCTCAGAATTATTGAGTGAAATAATAATATACTGCGCTTCTTCAGCATGTTTTCCGTCCGGCTTCCCATCAACTATTTGATGAAGTAAGTCCAATGCTTCAGCGTAGTTCTTTTCCTGAATTTTTATTTGCGCTTGCGAATAAAGTTCTTCCTCATTCACACTGCACGATGAAAGCAGAAAAGTAGTGGTAAAAATAAAAAGTAAGGTTATTTTTTTCATAGTGTTTAAATATTATTAAAAATCACGAATCATCATTGCAGCAAAAAATCCATCTGTATTATGCAGGTGCGGCAGCAAATGGAGATACCGTTCATTTTCCAAATGAGGAAGAGAATATCGTGAGAGCATCTCGGCAGGAGAGACAACCCGAAAATTATTTCTTGTCTTGAGAAACGATTCAACAATATTTTCATTTTCTTCACAGAACAATGAACATGTTGCATAAATAAGTCTGCCACCGGGTTTCACAAATTGTGAATATTCTTCAATCAACTGCTGCTGCAATAAGGTTTTTTCAGCAATACTTTCTTCTGAAATTTTCCACTTCAACATTGGATTGCGGCGAATTGTTCCACTGCCGGTACAAGGAACATCAAGAAGAACTGCATCCGCATGCGAAATGAACTTACGCGTATCAATATGTTCAT
Organism: uncultured Chitinophagales bacterium; assembly: GCA_964358705.1. Lineage (GTDB taxonomy): Bacteria > Bacteroidota > Ignavibacteria > UBA10030 > F1-140-MAGs086 > JBBTJF01. The sequence goes on along the minus strand of CAYHPL010000002.1, from coordinate 86,334 downwards.
ACAAATTTGTTTTCACAATATTCACAGAAGCGCGCTGTAGTCTTTGTTGCATTTCTCTTATACGCATTTCTTCAATATCAAATGCAAAAATATTTCCTTTGTTGTTCATCATTGCTGCAATTGCCAGCGATTTTCCACCGGCACCGGAACATGCATCAAGTATGGTTTCATTTTCTCTTGCGTTCACAAAAATGGAGAGCAATTGGCTTCCTTCATCTTGAAATTCATACCATCCTTGTTTATAAATCAGAGATGTCTGCACATTCATTCGTTTCTTAAGAATCAATCCGAATGGTGAAAACTTTGTTTCTTCACATTCTACTCTTTCTTCTTTCAAGGCAATTTTACATTGTTCACGAGTGCACAAAAGTGTATTCACACGAATGACTGTCGGTGCCTGTTGATTTAGTGAAATCAACAATTGTTCCGTTTGTGTTTCGCCGTATGCAATGAGACATTTCTCTACAAACCAATCAGGAAAAGAATAGTTGATGCCTAAATTTGTTATTCCATCAGTCTCGGAAAGTCGTTTTGTAAAAATTTGGCGTGCTGTTTGAAGAAAATTATCTATCGTTATATCAAAAGATAAACTGTGCCATCGTGTAGATAATTTTTCTGCAAGAATTGTGTCACTCTCTCTTTCTTTGTTTTGAAGAACATAATATGCAAGAAAGTACGTAATATAATGCTGCGACTCCTGCAATGCGAGAGTGGGAAAAAACAGATGTAATAATTCTTCAATGGCTCTGCGATGGCGGATTATTCCATACACATTTTCTGAAATAAATGCTCTGTCGTGCGAACCAAGATAGCGTCTTGATTTAAAAAAGTACGCGACAGTTTCATCAATCGGATTATTTCTGTTGAGCATATTATCCAGCAATTCAGCAATATGCCCTGCGAGGAAATCAATGTTCTGCTTAATCAACCGCGATAATCGGTTTTTTCATTTCCGCAGTAATATAGCCGCGCGCCATTCGCGGTGTATTAAATGAAATGCCAATTTCTCCACGCTGATTTAAAACAATAACGCCTCCAAACCCATCGGCTTTCTTTTTTAAAATCTGGATTCCTTTCTCTGCCGCAAGTTGTGCATTGCCTTCGTTATATTCCATCAAATCAATCACTGTTTTCGCCATTACAACTTTCATCATTGCTTCTCCCCATCCTGTTGTCGAAACTCCGCCAATGGATGAATCAGCATACGTTCCGCATCCAATTAATGGAGAATCACCTACACGACCGGGATATTTATTCGGTGTGCCTCCCGTGGATGTTCCTGATGCAATCACTCCGTCGTTATCTAATGCAACTGCGCCGACAGTATCTCCGAATCGCGCACGCTCTTTACGTGATTTGAAAACGCTCTTTGTGGAATACGAACTTTCACCTTGCAATTGCAGCCATCTGTGTAATTCACGTCCGACAAGAAGGTCTTCCATTCTGCAAGGTTTTATGCCGTTTTCTTTTGCATAGCGCATTGCACCCATTCCAACGAGAAGCACATGTTCGCTTTTATCCATTACTAAACGCGCAAGACTGATGGGATTCTGAATATTTTTTACCGCCGCAACTGCACCGGCACGAAATGTTGTTCCATTCATTATACTTGCATCAAGTTCAATTTCTCCTAATGCATTGAGAAACGAACCTTTTCCCGCATCAAATGTCGGGTCATTCTCCAGAACGATTAATGTTTCTTCTACTGCTTCAACCGATGAGCCTCCGTCTTTCAGGATTTTCCAACCGATTTTTAGCGCTTTCGTTATACCTTGCTTATGCGACTCCACTAAATCATCTGGTATATCCCATGCTCCCCCGTGGATAATCAGAGCAGGTGAAATGTTTTTTTTCTTCATAATATTTTATAAAAATGTGCGAAAAATTTACGAAAAAAGCAGTGCCTGAAAAAAGATTAACATACGAAATCTCTGAAAAACTCCCCGATGTCATTGCGCACTTGATACATAATCCACTTTTTGAAAAGATTCCCGCTTTCTCGGGATTGACAAATGTTATTTGATTGACTTTTTCAGTAGTCTCCAATACGAGCCATTTTAAAAAAATGAATGAAATAATACTGATTCTGCATTTCACCGTAAGAAACAATGCTGATAGCAAGTTTTTTTATGGTTTTGAGCTATAAAAAGTTCAATTTCCGCTAAAAATGGCACTTTGCCTATGTATGGATTTCCATACTACCATCCTGAACGCTCAGCATCTATGTATAGATTTCCATACTGCCATCCTGAACGCTCAGCATCCATATATAGATTTCCATACTGCCATCCTGAAACACTCAGCATCTATGTATGAATTTCCATACTGCCATCCTGAACGCTCAGTGCCTATGTATGGATTTCCATACTACCACCCTGAACGTTCAGTGCCTATGTATAGATTTCTGTATTGCCATAAAACAGATGCAGCACTCGCTTTTCAGTTTTGAGAAAAGGATGCAATATGAATGATGAAGGAGGAATTATTTTTTTTACCCATATCGCAGAACGCAGAACGTACATCCCACTTCTCACATCGCCTTCATTTTAAAATACGAAGCAATGTAATAAAATGTGATGCCAAAAGGAATTTTTCAGAGAGTCATCATTTCTTGAAGTCGTTCAATACGTTCTTCCACCGGCGGATGGGTACTGAATAATTTTGTTATGCCCCCCATTCCGGCAAACGGGCTGACTATAAACATGTGCGCAGTTGCAGGAGTTGCTTGCATCGGAATTTGCTGTGTAGCAGTGTGCAGTTTTCTTAAAGCATTGGAAAGATATAACGGATTGCCGGAAATTTCTGCACCGCCTTCGTCAGCAAGAAATTCACGTGAACGCGAAATTGCCATTTGTATCAGCATTGCCGCAATCGGAGCAAGTATCATCATTAATATTCCTGCAACAGGGCTTCCTCCCTCTCTATCATCGCGATTACTGCCGCCAAAAATCATAGCCCATTGCGCCATATTTGCGAGCATTGAAATTGCGCCGGCAACTGTTGCGGCAATTGTTCCAATAAGAATATCGCGGTGTTTAATATGCGCAAGTTCGTGACCGATTACTCCACGCAATTCTTCTTTGGAAAGCATATTCAATATTCCCTGCGTTACGGCAACTGCTGAATGATGCGGGTCTCTTCCTGTCGCAAAAGCATTGGGTTGCTCTGAAGGAATAATGTATAATTTCGGCATTGGGAGATTTGCTTTCATCGTCATTTCCGTAACCATTTGAAAAAGTTGCGGGTTATCATTGTGCTGAATTTCCTGTGCTTTATACATCCGCAGGACGAGTTTATCGCTGAAAAAATATGCGCCGAAATTCATAGCAATTGCAAAGAAAAATGCCATAACCATTCCGCTTTCACCGCCGAGTGCACTTCCTATAAGAATAAAAAGCACAGTGAGTAAAGCCATCAAAAAAGTTGTTTTAAGTGTATTCATTGTTCTTAGTTAGTTTGTTTGTTTGTTAGTTTGTGCGTTCGTTTGCTGGTGTAAAATATGAAATTGTAAACAAGCAAATGAAGTAACGCTCTTTATCCCATAAAAAGTTTCAATGAAAATAAATCTTCTATCCCAATAGACTCGTGGTAAAAGAATGGTTCGCCGTATTTTACACCAATTTGACTGCCAAAATATTTTGCACGTGTTTCAAGCAGTTCAATAAAAGACGGCTGACTCAAAACAGTCTCCGGCTCTTTTGAATGGGGGTTATAAAACTGCGAAGCAAATGCTTTAATTGCATTGATACGCACAACGTACACATCCGTAATATCAATGATAAATGAGGGAGTAAATTCATACCGTTGCATAAATTGAAAGTACGTATCCGGACGAAACGCAGATTGTTCTTTCCCGTTTTCTTGCGTGCGAATATTTTTCAGTCCTGAATAAAACCACGCTTCTTTCGCTAATTGATGTGCGTGTTCGTGGTCAGGATGGCGTTCATGAAAATATGGGATGAGTAAAATCTTCGGTCTGTATTTTCTGATTACCTGAATCAGTTTCAAAATGTTTTTGTGATTCACTTCAAAACTTCCGTCCGAAAGTTTTAAGTTTTCACGAAGAGAAACGCCGAGAATTTTCGCTGCTTCTTTTGCTTCTTTCTCACGAATGGATTTCGAACCTCGTGTTCCGAGTTCTCCTTGCGTAATATCAAGAATGCCGACACGCTTTCCTTGTTTCACAAGTTTTGCAATTGTGCCGCAACATGCAAGTTCAATATCATCAGGGTGTGCGCCGATGGCGAGTACATCAAGATTCATAGTCTTATTTTAGTTAGTCTTTCAATTTTGATTTCTGTATATCTTTTATAAGGAGTGATGGAGTACGGGAGAATTGGAGTATCTAAATTTAACTTCTCCATCACTCCACACTCCATTACTCCATTTTCACACTTGGGCAAACATCATTCAATACACAATCACCGCATTTCGGATTTCGCGCACCGCAAGTTTTTCTTCCGTGCAATATCATCCAATGAGAAAAAAGTATCCAGTGTTTCTGTGGAATGAGTTTCATTAAATCCTCTTCTATTCTTTCAGCGTTTGTTTGTTTCGTTAATCCGAGTCGTTGTGAAAGTCGGGAGACGTGTGTGTCAACAACAATTCCTGTTGCAATATTGAATGCAGTCCCGAGAACAACATTAGCGGTTTTTCTTCCAACTCCCGGAAGAGAAGTTAATTCTTCCAATGTTTGCGGAATTTTACCATTAAATCTTTCAAGAAGAATTTTTGAAGATGCAATAATTGCTTTTGCTTTATTCTTATAAAATCCTGTCGAGTAAATTTCTTTTTCAAGTTCCGTTTGATTCGCAAAAGCAAAATCTTTCACCGATTTGTATTTTTTAAAGAGTGAAAGAGTAACCATATTCACGCGAACGTCCGTACATTGCGCAGAAAGAATTGTCGAAACCAAAAGTTGAAACGGCGTTTCGTGCTCCAATGCGCATTTCGCATCGGGAAATTCTTTTTGAAGACGTGAGATGATGGTATTGATTCTCTTATCGCTGACCACAATAGTAAGTATTGAAGAAAATAATTCTACCAGATTTTACAATCGCCAAACATTGTCGAACAAACAATATGTAAGCGCTTTGAGGATGTTTCAAAATTCGAAGAGCGAAATTGCACATTTTTAAATATTCCTTCGCGCACAATATCAAAAACACGTACATCGCCAAAGGTTGCGCTCATCGTTACGGAAATAGGCATTTCTTTCGGAATGAGTATCGTTGTATCACCAAAAACTCCATTGATGTCGAGCATATTATCGCCGTCATTGAGCGTTATTTTTGTTAAATCAATTTTCACATCACCAAACACATTGGAAATTCTTCCGCCGCAAAAATTTGATGATGAAATATCAAACCGCAAATCGCCAAACACATTCGATTCATTAAGTGCATCGCTGCTCCACGATGGAGAAACGTTTGGCGGTGCATTTGAAAGTGGAGGAGGCGGTGCATTTATAGCTTGCAAATGTTCTTGTGTAAATTCCTGCTGACGATGGTATTCTCTCTTTTTTTTAGAATTGAAAAGAAGATTGAAGCCCCATATAATAAATATGATGGGCCAGAAACGATGAATGATATCACCAAAATCTGCAAAACCCAGATTATCGAGGAGAAATAAAAATCCGAGAAGGATTAAGATAAAACCAAAAAAATTAAAACGCATAATTTATTTTCTACATTGTTTAAAAAATTGTTCAACTTGCTGCATTGTCCAGCAGTTGACGATATCATTTTCTTCGAGCCCGCCTTTACGCGCAATTCCAACGCCATATTTGACGAATGAAATCTCTGAAATGTTGTGTGCATCGGGATTGATTGCAATTTTTACACCTTTTTCTTTTGCATACTTGCACAAACGCCAATCCAAATCAAGCCGATACGGATGCGCATTGATTTCGATACTTTTTCCATAATCACTTGCAGCGTTTATCACTTCGAGCATATTGACGGGATAACTATCCCGTTGCAATAAAATTCTTCCCGTCGGATGTCCGAGAAATGTTACATATTTATTTTTCAACGCACGAATTATTCTCTTCGTCATTTCAGTTTCTGTCATTTTAAAATTGGAATGGACAGATGCAACAACATAATCAAACGTGGCAAGCGTTGCATCATCAAAATCTAACGCCCCATCTTTGAGAATATCTACTTCTGTTCCGGAAAAAATTTTACAATCAGAAAACTGTTTGTTGAGTTGTTCGATATTCTTTTGTTGCGTGCGCACACGATCAGAAGTAAGTCCGTTTGCATACGCCGCAACTTTACTATGGTCTGCGATGCCGAAATATGCAAATCCTAAACGTCGTGCTTCATTCACCATTTCTTCGAGTGTATTTTTTCCATCGCTGTATGTTGTATGGCAGTGAAACGTTCCGCGTATATCTTTTTCTTCAACTAAAGAAAACTCATTTCGTTTTTCCGCTGCTTCCATTTCTCCCATATTTTCACGTAACTCCGGCGGTACATACGAGAGTTCAAGTGCGGCATAAATATCTTTTTCTTGTTTACATTTCACTATTTCTTTTGCTTTTCCGCGATGCTCCTTTTCTTTAATGTCAGAAAATCCGTACTCATTCAAACTCAACCCATATTTTTTTGCGCGTGAACGCATTTCAACGTTATGTTCTTTACTTCCGGTAAAATATGCGAGTGCGAAGGGAAATTCATTTTCGTCAACAACTCGCACATCGCAATTTATTTTTGATTGCAAAAGCACGCTTGATTTTGTTTCACCTTTACCAAGTACTTGCACAGCATCAGGATGAGAAGTAAATGCATCCATAATTTGGGACACATATTTTTTCTTTGCGCTGACAAGAATATCAATATCGCCGATAATTTCTTTTTTTCTTCTCAAACTTCCGGCAATTTCTGCGCGCAAAACTCCATCCTGTTGTAATATAAATTGAAGGATTTTATCAGCGGCTTCTTTTGCTTCACTGAACAAATGTTTATCCGCAACTTTTTCGAGCATTGCAATACCATTGAGAATATTTGCCTCAGTTTTTTCTCCGAATCCTTCAAGGTTCGCAAGTTTGTGCTGTTCACATGCTTCTTTCAATTGCTCTAAAGATGCAATACCTAATTTTTCATAAAGTACTCTTACTTTTTTAGCGCCAACACCCTGAATTTTCAGCAAGTCTGTAATTGTTGCAGGGAAAGAATTTTTCAGTTCTTCAAAAAAAGAAAGTCTGCCTGTTGTAACAAGTTCCGTAATATCCGCAGTAAGTGATTTTCCAATTCCTTTTATTCCGGAAAGTTCATTGTTGGCGATAAGTTCTGCTACATCTTGCGAAAGTGTGCGCAATGTGCGTGCGGCATTGCGAAAGGCAAGACACTTAAACTGGTTTTCGCCTTTCAGTTCGAGGTATGTTCCCATCTCGTCAAGTATATCTGCAATTTGATTTTTATTCATAAAAATTCGGAGATAAAATTAGAAATTTTCAATAGCCAAAACAAAAACGGCTCTTCAGAATTTCCAAAGAGCCGCTGAGATAAAAATATTTGAAAATTATTTCATCAAAATCATTTTCTTTGTTTCAGAGAAAATTTTACCACTTTGCGTTGTAACGCTTAAACGATAAAAATATACTCCGCTTGAATAAGTTGATGCATTCATTCTTACATCATACGAACCTATTTCTTTTTGTTCATCAAGCAACGTTGCAAGTTCCTGTCCGAGCAAATTGTAAAGTTTCAATGTTGCAATACCTTTTTGTTTTATATCAAAACGTATTATTGTTGCCGGATTAAATGGATTCGGATAATTTTGCTTTAAAGAAAAAACAGATGGAATTCCCTCTGCATATTCACGAACAGCAACAACAGCGGGTAATTCGGGGACATAAAGCGCTTCCAGTTTATTTTGTTGAACGCCATTAAAAATTCCTCCGACAGCCCATACTGAATCTACATTATTGCTTGCAAGCATCGGACCCATATTTGAGCGTTTCGTTGGCATTTCTGGCAACGGGAACCATGCCTTAACGGAATGTGTATCTGTCAGCATACAAACATACGTTGTACCTCTGTAATTACTTGAATAGCCAGAGTCGCCACCAACAAAGACAAGACCAGATTCAACTTTAGCGGCACTCATTCTTACCATCGCGCCACCGGGAAAACTTCCAGCATATCTCCATTCAATTTCCAATGGATTTGATGGATTAATAATTCCGATATGAACACTATCAAAATTAACAAATGTCTGACGATTTGAACCGCCAGTTACTATGATACGATTTTGATCAATTCCAACAGCACATTTTGCAACACTATGGGTAAACGGAGTAGCCTCATTCCACGAATCTGCGACAGGGTCATATACACGAACTTTATTTATTGGAGCGCTTCCTTCAACAGCTGAGTCACCACCGACGATATACACTTTATTATTGTACACACTTGCACCAAAATCTGCTTTAACAGGTGGAGGCATCGGCACTCCTTCCGTTAACCATGCATCTGACGATGGGTCGTAGATTTGTACTTTATTTAAAGTCTTATCAACATTATTGTATCCGCCAATAACATAAATTTTATTTCCAACAGAAACAGCTACGCCTGATGACGCTTTCACAGGCATATTGGTTCTAGGAATCCATTGTCCGGTTTCTGTATTGTATCGTTGTACGCGGTTATCTCCAAAATTATCATTTCCCCCAAAATTATAAACGTAACCTGTATCATTTAATTCAAAATAGGTTGACATTGTACGGCTTTGCGGATTCAATGCATTTTTATGAATTGTCCATTCCGGTGGAGCAGAAGAAGTTATATAAAATGGTAATTCATTCGTATCTGTTTGAGCCATTTGCGCCAAATCAGAAATCTTGATAAAAGCGGATGTATCTTCATCAGGAACAAGCCAACTGAAACTTCCCATTATTTTTCCGTCTGTACTGACTTCATATTTTTTGTTCCCGTTTTTATCAAGTGAAAATGCAGGTACCGAATCAGCAATTAATGTCCATGCGCTTTCTCCTTTGAATTTATATTCAATTTTAACTAAACTCACTTTATTTTTTCCCCACCGAATTAAACGGGTTGTATTACGTTGCCATATTTCCTGGTCCTTTGGATTATATAATACAAGTTGAGGAATAGGGTCGCCAACAAGTAAAAACGTACCAATATTCTGAATAAGTTTTCTTGCAACATCAGAATCTGCTATTGCAGCAAAATTGAACGATGTAAACATTGTGTGTGAAGTCGTAAGATTTGGACTTGAAGACCATGAATTTATGCTGGCAATTGAATCAGCATTTAATCCTGAGCCCGTCCATGCAGATTGACGAATTCTCCCTTCATCATTTTTTATCAACACGACAGCATCTCTATCCGCTGTATTGTTTCCTGAAAATGCAAAAGAAGACGGTATAAGATTTGGTGTTGTAAAAATTGGATGTGTGATATTTGAAATAAATACGCTTGATGTTGTAGCGTCACTTTTCCAATCTTTAATATGGAGTACTTTCGTTTTAAAGTTATCATCTGCGGAAGAATATCGGAACCCAACATCTCCGCCTTCCACCCATACTTTTTTTTCAGTTGTTGCTCTTTCAATCAGTGCTAATCGTGCGGGAATGTTATTAAACATTTGTCCTGCATTATCTCCCGCAGTCCAAAGCACTACTCTATAATCAGAATACGTCAGCGGGTCATGGGTTGCAAAATCAACGATATCAGCAGTCCTCCCAATATCATTCAGAGCACGCTTCATAAGATAGGCTGAATTTGAATTAGGATTATCATTAACAATTAAAAAATCAAAATTTTGAGATTGTGCCGTAAACTGCGCACATAATATCAAAACAAGAGAGGATATAAGAGTAGAAATTTTGCTTAATACTTTCATAAGTAATTTATAATTTTTGTTTTTAGTACAAGTTAAAATCAATAATATTTTTGGGGAATAATTATACGAAACTTCTTCAATAAAATTAAATTTTTGGTACAACAATTTGATAAATGAGAATGGTGCCTGTATCATCGAAAAAAATAATTTTCTCTCAAGATATTCAGTAAATCCTTTGTGTGTAATAGCAGAATTTCTTATTTTTTGTCCGCTAAAAATGAAAGTATGCACAGATTTAGGTGAATACTTTTTATTTGTTTTATCAAACATTAATTATCAACAACAAATTATCCTATGAAGTGGTTTAATCTAATTTTAATTATTATTGCCAATGCTATTGGTTTTGCAACCTTTTATTTAGTTTTTGGTCAGGCAGACGATAAGTCAATCCTACATTCAATCTATGAGGGAGGTCCTCTCGTTGCAGTGCTCATCGCATTATTTATCATGACATTTACATATATCTTTGAACGATTATTTTCACTTGCCAAAGCGCAGGGAAAAGGTTCATTGGTAAATTTTTTACGAAGCATTGAAAAATCTCTCGAAGCCGGCGATATAGACGGAGCAATAACAGCTTGTGCAAAACAAGGCGGTTCGATGGCTCTTATAATTAAATCCGGAATTGAACGCTATCAAAAAGTTGTGAATTCTGATAAGCATGACCACGATAAAAAAATTCAGGAAGTGCAACGTGCATTTGAAGAAGAAACAATGTTGCAAATGCCACTTCTCGAGCGCAATCTTTTGGCGATGGCAACGATTGCATCTATTGCTACGATGGTTGGTTTGTTAGGAACAGTCATCGGAATGATTCGAGCATTTTCTGCATTAGCACGTTCAGGAGCGCCTGATGCAATTGCACTTTCACGAGGAATTTCAGAAGCATTATTTAATACTGCAGGTGGTATTGCAACGGCGATTGTAGCGATCATAGCATATAACTATTTTATGAACCGTGTTGATAATTTTTCTTATATGCTCGATGAAGCAAATTACAACATTACTCAGACTTTAAATTCGCGTACCAATTAGTCTAAAAAAGGAAAGACTAAATGCCAAAAATAAATAAACCACGCGTTGGTATAAAAATGGATATGACTCCGATGGTTGATGTCGGATTTCTTCTCCTAACTTTTTTTATGCTCACTACGCAATTTAGACCTCCTGAAGATGTTCAGGTAGATATCCCTTCCTCTCACTCTGAAATTAAACTGCCTGAAAAAGACGTGATGTTAATTGCAATAGATAAAGACAGTCGTATATTTCTCGGAATGGATGCACAAAAAGTTCGTGAGAGAGTGTTTTTAGAATTTGTAACCAATCACTGGAACAATTATAGCGATGAATTAAAGCGACGTTACGAAACCCCTGATAGAATGGCTCTTCTTGCTCCAAGCATTGAAGTAACAAAGGAAGAACTACCAAACTTACTTATTAAGGCTCGTACAACAAATCCTAAACTAAGAACAGTGATAAAAGGCGATGTTGAAGCAGAGTATGGTGTAACACAGGATGTTATGGACATTCTTCAGAAAACAAATATAACCCGTTTCAATCTTGTAACAGATTTAGAGCGAAATTAAAGAAAGGTGAATTATGGCAGGTGTTGATAGTGTTGCCGCCCCTCGTGGACATGGCAAAAAGAAGAAAAAACATAAGCGAGCTCGTATAGGCGTTCGTGTTGATATGACTCCAATGGTGGATGTTGCATTTTTGTTGCTCACATTTTTTATGTTGACAACAACGATGTCTAAACCACAAACGATGGAAATCAATCTTCCGCCTTCAAAAGCAACTATTGAAGTTGCACAAAGCAGTTTATTGACATTACGCATAAAAGAAGATGGAACAATCTTCCAGAATATGGCGTTGGAAATTCCAAAGAAACTTGCAATAAAGGAATTGACAAAATTTCTAAAAGAAAGCATTCAAATGAATCCAAAACTTATCACACTCATCAAGGTGGAACGAAAGGGAAAATTCAAAATGATGGTGGATATGATTGATGAATTGAATGTTGCAGGCATTACACGTTTTAGTATCGCTCCTATGGGCGATGAAGATACAAAAATTCTAGAAAAAGCAATTTAACGGATAGGAGAAAAAATCTATGTCAACAGCAGTCGCACAAACACGCAGTGATTTTTTTACTCTCGAAGGTATTTTTAGGATATACAAGAAAAATGCCATCAAGGCAATGGCAATTTCTACGGGTATATTTTTCAGTATCATTGCATCTTATTATATCACGCAATGGTTGCAAGAAGAGGAAGAACCAATGTACACTGTTCGCATAATGAAATACAGTGATTTGGGTCCTCCGCCATCAATTTCAAACACGGAAGCCGCTCCACAAGTATCTGTTTCTGCTCCTGTCGCTCGTCCCTCTATCGGTATTCCCGTCCCGGTTCCTGATGCCGAAGTTAGCCCTGAGCAGACTTTTGCAACACAAGAAGAATTAGCTTCTGCTCCAAGCCCTGTGCTTGGCGATGATGAAACAGGTACGGGAAGTGTGTTAGATATAACCGAAGACATAAAAATAGAAGAGGATGTAGAACCAGAAGATTTTGTTGCGTATGAAAAAGAGCCCGTACCAATTTCACGCGCGGAACCTAAATATCCCGAAATTGCACTCAAGGCAGGAATGGAAGGAACAGTGTATGTGAAAGTCTGGGTAGATAAAGAAGGAAAGCCAAAAAAGGTAACGGTGTTAAAAAGTGATGCGGAGATTTTTAATGATGCAGCTGTTGCAGCGGCTTGGCAGTGGGCATTTACTCCTGCAATGATGAATAATGGACCAGTGGCAGTAAACGTTACAATACCTTTCAAGTTTAAACTAAAATAAAATGAAGTTGCAACGCGCACTTCAAATTTTCAGTTACAGCGCCGCATCAATATTTACATTATGCGGCGTTGCTGTTCTTAGTGGGTACTTAATTCCGGTTTATATCCCTGCAAAATTTAAAATTCTCTTTGGTATCGTACTTATACTTTATGGCATTTATCGTGTCGTTATTATCCGGACAAAAAATAAAGCGAAAAATAGTGAGAGAGAATTTATATAATTTTTTTTTACTGACAGTAATTATTTTCTCGTTTTCGGGTTGTCCCAAAGAGCATCGAGAAACGCCGACAAAAGGTATAACAACTATTTACGCTGATGAATCCCTGTCTCCACTCATTTTTCGTGAAGCAGAGCGATTTCATCAACTCTATGATGAAGCAATAATTCATGTGAAATCGTCTGAATCGCGTGATTGTATTGTCGCAATGCTGAATGATACGTCAAAGAAGATAAAATGTATTGTTACTTCTCGCGCAATGAATAGCGAGGAGCTCTCATTTGCAAAACAAAATAATATTGATATTCAGGAGTACATTTTCGCGAAGGATGGCATCGCAATAATTATAAATTCAAAAAATAAAGTAAAGCAATTACGCACTTCGCAACTTGATAGTATATTTTCCGGTAATCTTGCGGACTGGCAACTTGTTGACAGGAACGCTGCAAATTCAAAAATACGCATCGCATTACCTAATGCAAATTCCGGAAACCTGGAATACCTTTCAAAAAATTTATTGCTTGGGAAAAAATTTACCCATGCTTCTTTTACGGGTACAACCTCACGTGAAATAATCCGATTCATTTCAAACGATATTGCAGCGATTGGTTTTGTCAGTATTTGCTGGAGAGACTCAATGGATTCAACCATCACAATGGTTGAATTGCAGAATACGTCGCCTCCAGATTCTGTGAAGCAAATTTCTACAGAATTTTTTGGTCCTGTTCAAGCATATATAGCATTAGGTTATTTTCCACTTTCGAAACTTGTTTACTGTTACACGCGCGATGATGATTATACTGTATCAGGCGGCTTTACAACATTTTTACTTGACCCAAGTCCATCAGGCGGACAAAAAATAGTGGCGGATTTTGGAATGGTTCCAGTACGTATGCCAATCCGTTATATACAATTGAATAAAAATAATTTACAATGAAATTACACTTAAAAAATAAAACACTATTAATTTGTGCACTCTTAACTGTTGCTTTCAATCTTATCGCGTTTTGTGGACGCGATCCGATTAAAGATGCAAAAGAAGCAATGACAAAAGGAGATTACCAAACAGCATTAATAAAATTGCGCGACGCGTATGAGGAAAGAGAAAATAGAAAAAGTTATGAAGTAAATTTTCTTTTTGCTACTGTGTTTGCTCAATTGAATCAGCAGGATTCCGCAGAAATTTATTTTTACAAAGTCATCAATATTTCCGCAGACAGCACTGCACCTTTTGTAGGATTGGCAGAATCGTACGAGAAACGTAATTTGAACACAATGGCAATTCAGCAATATGAAAAGGCAATTAATCTTGATTCCACCAATGTGAACATTCATTACAAAATTGCAAAATTATATCGCTCACAGCGTGATTATAAAAGTGCAGCGAATTCATATTTACAAGTAGTGAAACGAGATACAATGAACACGGAAGCACTAACGGAACTTGCAGATATTTATTCGCGTGCAAAACAACCTGCAAACGCCGCACGCCTTTACAAACGATTATCTACACTTAAACCAGATGACCAGACAATAAAAATTTCGCTGCTCAATGCATTAGTGAGCGCAAAAAGCACGAATGAAGCAATACCCGTTGCAGAAGAAATCGTGGCAAAAGATTCTAATAATATTGAAGTACAAAGAATTTTAGCAAACGCATATTACGATTCGAAAAATTATACTGCCGCAGAAACTAAACTATTGTATTTACAGGCACACGATACATTGGAAACCGATGAAATACTTATGCTTGCAAAATCCCAACTCCGTTTACAAAAAAATGCAGATGCAGCAATAGCGTATGAAAATTTCGTTGTAAAACACGGTGAAGATTCAAGTATAGTAGATGTTTTTAAAACACTTGCTGAACTATTTATGTCTGCACAAAATTATGAGAAAGCAATTGAAAATTTTCAGAGACGTATAAAATATGATTCAACCGCGATAAGCGCATATATGAACACTGCAATCTGCAAGATGCAATTAAAAGATTATAAAGGCGCAGAAGATTTTCTGCTTCAGGTTACTTCGCGAAATCACGACTATATCAAAGGTCATTTGTATCTCGCGCGGAATTATGCACAAATGGATAAACTCACAGAAGAGGGAATTGCTTATAAAAAAGTAATAGAATTAATTGCAGATTCAACCGATAAATTTAAAACAGAATTATCAGAAGCATACGGCTTTGATGGGTACAGTAAATTTCTTATCGGCTCAAAATTACCGAATGATAAGCCGGAAGAACGAGAGCGAATTTATAACGATGCAGTTAAATCATTAAAGAAAGCATTAGAATTCGATGATGCAAGTATTCAAAATAATTTGCTTTTAGCGCAACTATATCAGAATATGAACAAGAAAGAAGAAGCGATAAAGCAATACCGCAAAGTACTTAAACTTGACCCAAAAAATTCTGAAGCAAAAAAGGGACTTGAAATACTTGACCCGAAAAAATAGGAAGGACATTTTTTTCAAATTTTTTTGTGAAAAAATCTTCAGAAAAAAAATCTTTTCTGGTTTTCTTTCATTCTATCAGAAGAATTTTATAGATTTGTACCGCAATGAATGACCAATACCTTCGCAAAAAATTTTCCCGCTGGATACTCATCCGTATTTTTATCCGTATTTGGAAAAATTCAAAACTTCGTGTGTTTCTCGCAATCACTTCTGTCGCATTGTATGCCTATGTATGGAGCGATACTAGTGTACTCAGACGATGGGATATGGAGAATGAAAACGTTACATTAAAAAGCACGTATGAAAATGAACAGCAACTTCAGCAAACGTTACGCGATACAATTGAACGACTAAAAAATAACGACCCATTGCTCATTGAAAAAAATGCCCGTGAATTGTTCAATATGAGTAAGAAACGTGAAGTGATTTATGTAATCGTAAAAAAATAATTCTGCCACACACCTGAATAAGGCATCAGCGTACTCCTTCATATTTTTTATGGAACTCTTCCCCTCCGCCGAACCTTCCCACATCCAAGAACCTTCAAAACATTTTACACATATCTCTGCACCACTTGCAGAGCGAATGCGTCCGCGAACACTTGCAGAATTTGTAGGACAGCACCATCTTCTTGGTGAAGAAAAACCTTTGACAAGCCTGATTAATAGCGATAATATTCCTTCGATGATTTTTTGGGGACCACCGGGAAGCGGAAAAACTTCGCTTGCACATATTATTGCTGAATCAACAAAGTCAGAATTTTTTCAACTTAATGCAGTTTCTTCTGGCGTGAAAGAAATGCGCGAAATTATTACTCGTGCAGAAAAATTTCAAAAAATACACAAGCGCACAATTCTGTTTATAGACGAAATTCATCGTTTTAACAAAGCGCAGCAAGATGCATTGCTTCATTCTGTTGAAGAAGGCACTCTTATTTTAATTGGCGCAACGACAGAAAATCCTTCTTTTGAAATTATCTCACCTCTTCTTTCACGGTGTCGTGTCTATGTTCTCGAATCGCTGGAAAAAAGTGATTTGAATGTACTGATTGATAAAGCATTGAAAGAAGATATAGTATTAAACGATTTTATCATCACCATAAACGATGATGAGCGAGAACAATTAATGGAGCTTTCCGGAGGTGATGCAAGAGTTATGCTGAACGGAATTGAGATTGCAGTTCGACTATCAAACGCTAAAAAAAATCAGGAAACATTTCTCACAAAAAAAATAATTGAAGAAGCTTTTCAGCGTAAGTATGCAAAGTACGACAAGTCAGGCGAAGAGCATTATAATATAATTTCTGCTTTTATAAAAAGTATGCGCGGAAGCGACCCTGACGCAGCAATTTACTGGCTTGCACGTATGTTGGATGCGGGAGAAGATATTCTGTTTATTGCTCGACGGATGGTAATACTTGCAAGTGAGGATATTGGAAATGCTAACCCGATGGCTTTAGTAATTGCGACATCGTGTTTTCAGGCAATTCATTATATCGGTATGCCTGAAGCACGGATTATACTTGCACAAACGGTAACGTATCTTGCATCAAGCCAGAAAAGTAATGCATCATATTTTGCAATTGAAGATGCAATGAAAGATGTTCACCTATTGCAAAATCTTGCAGTGCCATTACATTTACGAAATGCGCCTACAAAACTTATGAAGGAATTGGATTATGGAAAAAATTATAAATACGCTCATCATTTTACTGATGGCTTTGTTGAGCAACAATATCTTCCCGATAATTTAAAAGAAAAAATATATTATGCGCCGAAAGAAATTGGAGAGGAGATTACTATCAAGGAGCGATTAAAAAGATGGTGGGTGAGTAAGCGGAAATAAAAAAAGATTGATGTAATACATAAAATGTAGCATCAATCTTATTTTAGATTTTTAAAAAAAAATTATTGACCTTCTTCTGTTACCATTGGTTTACTACTTTCTCCCGTTATCAAAGCAATTTCAATTCTTCTGTTTTTTTGCCTGTTTTCTTTACTTGTATTTGGAACGACAGGTTTATTATCTGCAAAACCCTGCACAGTTATCCTTTTTGGCTCAACACCCAAACTAATTAAAAACTCAGCAGTTTTCAATGCACGTCCTGTTGATAGGTGCAGATTTGATGGAAATCTGTCCGTGTGAATTGGAATATCATCAGAATGTCCGTCAACTTCAATCGGATATGAGCCCATCTCCATCAAATACGGTTCTACAGTTTGAATTGCAGATTTAACTTTATCTGTCAATACATCACTTCCCGATTCAAAACTCACATCCCCACGAATTGTCATCGTTATTTTTCCTAATTGATACGTTGCGGAAATAATATTATCCTGCTTTTGGCTTATAAGTTTATCCATTATTTTCTTTGCTTCTGCTTGTTGCTGAAGTGAACGAGCTATCGCACCAGTTACAACAGCGCCGCCTGAACCCTCCAACACGCCCTGACTTCCCTGATCTTCTCCAAAGACTCCAGCCATTGATTCGAGAACCTGGCGCTGATCCATTTTTGAAAGTGACCAAAGTACAACGAAAAGTGCGAGTAATAGTGTAATAAGGTCAGCATACGTTAATAGCCAGCGTTCACTATTTTCATGTTCCTGATGTTTCTTTTTTGCCATTGTAATGGGTTCTGAAAATTTATTTTAATGCTAAATTATTTTTTGTCTTGTTTTGTCGCTGGAAGCATACTGTATAATTTCGCTTTTACTATCGAAGGCGCTTCACCTTCCTGAATAGCAATAACACCGTGTGTAACTATTTCCATGTATTCTTTTTCTTCAAGACTAATATTTTTTAACCGGTCGGCTATCGGTAAAAATACGAGGTTAGCAAGAAAAATACCCCATAGTGTTGCGACGAATGCTGTTGCGATGTGTCCGATAAGTTTATCAGTATCACCGGTTCCTGCGGTAGCAAACGTACCTATAAGTGCGATAACTGTTCCTATAATACCCATCGTTGGAGAATAGCCGCCCATTTTAACAAATATCGAATAACTAATGTTGTGCCGCTCTTGTTTAAATTCCATTTCACTCTCAGCAATGGAACGAATGACGTCAGGGTCATTACCATCAATCGCGAGATTAAACATTTTTTTAAAAAATGGCTCTCTTACATTGGGAAGTTCCTTTTCAAGAGCAAGAACTCCATCCTTTCTTGCCATAGCAGCATAATTTACTAATGATTCAATGGTATCACGAACATTGTATGTTGGTGGATTATATGCTATGCCAAACAAGCCAAAAATTTTAGTAAACCGAGACCACGATTGTCCAACGATTGTTGCTGAAATAGTTCCCAATACAACAATCAAAATTCCCTCCAGAGCAGGTTTTCCGATGAGCATATTGAGTTTTCCGTGAGATAAAAACTTATAGGAAACAACAATACCCGATACACCAAGTACAAAACCTATCAAGGTCATTACATCAAATTTTTTATCCATATTTATTAAGTAATTTCAGTGTGATTAAAATAAAGGAACTATCGTAAAAAATCAACAAGTGATTTAGGAAGAATATTCGCGCCCATTTTGTATGCTGCTTCTAATTGAATCTGTTGCTTTTGCAATTCTGTAACAGCATACGCTATATCTGTGTCTTCGCGTACCGTTCTCAAACTTTCGAGATTTTCTTTGTCTGCAGATAAACGAGTCTGAATAACATCTAATGATTCCAACGATTCACCAATTTCTCCGTTTTTTGAAATCAAACGGGTTAACATTTCACGAACATTTCCATAAATAGTGTTATGTGTATCCAAATCCATTGGAGTTCCATCTGCAATTTCGGTGTCAAGTGCATCACGTGCTTCTATGAGAATTTCAAATGCACGGACATCCGATTCCGTATTACCGAATGCTTCGATTCCGGTTACGTTCATTCTGCTATTTATTCCTTCTCCGACAGGAATTTCTATTTTGGTTTCGTCCCCGTTATAATTAACAGCATCTACTCGTTCAACTGCAAAATTATCTGATAAATCAACATCTGTAAAATCCATTGTGTATGGAACAGTTGTAGTGAAACCTCCTGCAAAAAGATATTTTCCGTTGTAATCAGAATTAGCAACTTGAACAAATTGTTTTATCAAACTATCTAGTTTATCAGAATACGCACTTAAATCTCTTTGCGCGGCAGGAGAAGAAGATGCAGTAATTGTTTCCAATGCAGTCTGAAAAATATCAATAACCTGATCTACTGCATTTGAGGTTGCCGTTAAGTATCCTGCCGTACTTTCTATATTCAGACTGTGTTGAGAATTATTTTCATTCAACTCTTTTAAACGCAATAAGGTGTTTGAGTCTATTGGGTTTTCAGATGGCTTGCTTATTCTTTTTCCAGATGCAAGTTGAATTTGTAACTGGTCAACACGAATTCTATTTGCGTTGACATTAATTAAAAAATTATTGGATATTGTATTATCGGAGATTCTCATAGTGTTATACCATATTTAAAAGTGTGAGATACATATCGTTGACAGTAGATGCTACTTTTGCGGAGGCATCATACGCACGTTGAAAATTAATTAAGTTTGTCATTTCTTCATCGGTTGAAACGCCGGAAACTTCCTGTTGCTGTATTTGCATTTGTTGTAATATCACTTGTGACGCTTGTTCATTTGTTGATGCATTAAAAATAGCAGAAGCAATGGAATCAATATTTTTTTGATGATATTCATTAAAAGTCACCGTTGGCTCATCATCAGCATTAAGTAATAGTGTTGATGCATTTGCGAGAGATGCAATTTGTAACGCGATAGCGTTATCCCCTGCTATTGCAGAATCAGAACTTGCAGCAACGGCATTGGGGTCAGCAAGAATTTCATCGGATAATCTTATCAATTGTGCAGATGCTCCCAACACAACATCATCCGCCGCGGGTAAATCATCTATAGAGATAAAAAATGAATTTCCACTTGGAGAATCTTCGAGTTCAGGATTATATCGTCCCGCGCCCTCTTCGTGAAGCTCATTTACTCTTTCAATAAGTTTATTTGCCATTGTATTCAAGCGCATGATTGATGGAGTCAACGTTTCATTATACACTTTCATCAGTCCATTCAACTCTCCAGAAAAAACATTGACTAATCTTAAATTTACATCTTCTGCTGAATCGTCATTATATGGCTGCGTTGCAATAACAAGTTTTGGAATTGTAACATCGGCATTTTCAAAAACTGAGTCAACACTTGAATATTCAATTTGTAATTCAATAGAACCGGCGCGTGATGCAACAACGGTTCCTCCGATAGACACAATAACAGAACCTTTGGAATCTTCCGAGACTTTGACATTCGCTAATTTTGAAAGTTCATCAATCAACATATCCCTCTGGTCCTTTGCATCACTTGGGTTTGCATTCACAGATTGTAAACGCAATACTTCCATATCTAAATCCGCAATCTTCTTTCCCAATTCATTGATACGTTCTAACACAGTTTGTACTTTATCAACGGCTTCTTTCTGTAACGATAAATATGTTTGATATGAAGTATGAAAAGAATCAATGAGGCGCTTAGCCTGATTGATGACAGCAGTACGAGGTCCCAATTCCTCAGGCTGTTGGGCTAAGGTCTGAAAAGAATTAAAAAATTTTGTTAACTGATTACCCAATCCACTTATTGCTAATTCGTTTACTTTGGATTCAACACGAGTTAGTGCTTCCCGTTGAACAGTTGACTCTTGCAAAGAACTGTAAGAATTTCTTACCTGCTCATCAACAAATGCATTTCGCATACGTCCACCATTGGAACTTATGACGCCAGTACCAAGTAATCCCTGATTTGTTTTTAAAACTTCGCCTGTGCGAAAATCAACGCGCTGCCGCGAATATCCGGGAGTTGCAGCATTTGCTATGTTATGTCCTGTAATGTCAATGCCAAGTCGCTGCGCAGATAATCCGCGCTTTGCCATTTCAAGAATATGAGAGAGTGTTACACCAGCCATAATATTATTTTAAATTTTGTGGTCAACTATTTGTCGTTTATAATTTGATGTTACCATTTGCATTTTATTTTGCGTAAAATTCATTGAATGTTCCATGAGCATTTTATTGACTAAATTTAACTGAACCAAATCAATGATAGTTACCCGCAATTTATCACGCAATTCTATTAATTTCGTTTTTACGCCACTACGATTATCAAGTGTTTCAATGAACTTTTCAAATCCCTCCGGAGTTGCGCCAAGAGGTTCCGCGGCAGTGCCTTTAATATTTTTTTCTAAAACTTTTATTCTTTCCTTTTCAATCAGACGTACTTTCCGGGATGCCTGATTACATCTGTCCGAAGCATATTCCAGCGCATCTCCTGAAAATGTAATAAGCGCATCCTGCTGTTCAAAAAGATAATCAATTACCTTCAGTACAGCTTCCGTTTCATCTTCAAAAAGTTTAATCAAATCATCCATTAGCGGATTAACTTTTCGATGCGTTGTTACTGACTTATTCATCAGGGTGTTCAAAATAATTCATGAAATTCAAAACTCGCTGCACATACTTTTGAGTTTCTTTGTATGGAGGAATTCCATTATGTTTTTTAACCGCGCCCGGTCCTGCATTATAAGATGCGACTGCAAGTGGAACATCACCATCAAATTTATCAAGCATGGTGCGTAAATATTTTGCTCCTCCAAAAATATTTTCTCGCGGATCCCAAATATTTGTAACGCCCATTTCTGTAGCAGTACTATCTATCAATTGCATTATGCCTTTTGCATTTTTCGGAGATTGCGCCGCTGTATTTCCACGAGACTCTGCTGCAATTACCGCTTTTATGAGGTTTTCATCAAGTGAGTATTTTTTCGCTGCATCAGTGATCACTTCATCAAATTCATCTACGCGCTCACGCAACGTTTTAGCTTCACCCGGAAGTACGCGCGATACGGGTTGTACTGGTTTAAATTCACTTTCCAATTCTGCTTTTTTGGGTGCTACCTGAATATTTTCTGGTGGTAAAATATTTTGCTGTACACTACGCATTGGCGCTGAAGGAAGTTCATCACCGGTAATTTGTCGGTACAATACATTGGCAATGCCTATTCCCTTTGACTGAGATAGAGTCCGCGAGATTTCCATATCAAACATCGTTTCCATTATATCTTTGCCCTGCGTATCAGAACTATCCTCGTCATCAAATAAACCTGATTTAGGAACACCTTTACGCATTGCCTGCAACATTTGATTTACAAATAATGCTTCAAAATCACGAACTGCTTTTTGCAGTCGGATTTTTTTCTGCGGGTCAATGGAAATACTTTTTCCTTTAACCTGCGGTACAGAAGCGAGTGTAAGTGATGTACTCATAGCTACATTATAATTAATTCTGCTTTTAAAGCGCCCGCTTCTTTCAGCGCTTGAAATATTGCGATAATATCGCGAGGCTTCACTCGTAGAGAATTCAGTGCTTGCGCAACATCCTGAACTGTCGCTGCACCGGAAACTGCACGTACTACAGAACTATCCTGCTGTGCCTTCAATGCCTGTATTTCTGTTTCTACAGTATTACCTTTGGAAAACATTCCCGGTTGAGAGATGAAAGGAATCTGTTGAATTTCAATTGTAATTCCTCCGTGTGAAATTGCAGCGGGTAAAATTGTTACATTACTTCCTGCTACAATTGTTCCTGTTCTTTCATTAATTACAACTTTTGCAGCAACATCCGGTACAACTTCAAATGATTCCACTTGTGAAACAAACTGTACTATTTTTGATTCGTTTCTGAAATCTTCCGGAACGCTCATCGAAATAGAAGAAGCATCTACAGCAGAAGCAATTTCTGCATCGAAACGTGTATTCACACTATCAGCAATACGATTTGCCGTTGTAAAATCCGGCTGAAAAAGAACAATAAAAACTTTCCACTCATCAGTGTGAATGGAAATAGGAATATTTTTTTCCAAAATTGCACCAGAGGGAATTCTTCCCGCCGCTGTATGTTGGCGACGAATTTCTGAACCTGTTGAAGTTTGCGCACTAAAGCCACCACCAACAGAAACAGGACCCTGTGCCATCGCATAAACAATTCCCTCAATAGAAGAAATTGGAGTCATCAACAGTGTTCCACCTTGAATACTCGTGGCATCACCCATTGAAGAAACGATGACATCAACCGTTCCGCCAACTTTTGAAAATGGAGGAACAGTTGCAGTAACCATAACAGCAGCAACATTTCTTAATCGAAGTTGATCCTGTGGAACAGTAATTCCAAACCGTTTCAACATACTGGTAATTGATTGCAATGTAAATGTAGAACGCTGAGTATCACCGGTTCCATTCAATCCGATGACTAAACCATATCCAATCAATTGTGTACTTTTCACTCCTTGTACGTACGCAATATCTTTGATGCGAACAGCAAAAATTGATTGCGATGAGAGGAGTAAAAATACGAGTGTCGAAATTAAAATCCTTTTCATAAACTTTTTAGAAAATCCAGTGGAAAATTTTCGTCAGCCATCCGGGCTCTTGTGAACGCTCTACCATTCCTGAACCTGAAAATGAAATTACTGCATCAGAAATATTGGAAGAAAGCACACTGTTATCTGCCTGAATATCCGATGGACGCACTATTCCGGAAATATCAATAATCTGGTCCTCGCCCGCAATAGAAATTGTTCTTCTGCCAATGATGTGCAAATTTCCATTGGAATAAATTGAATCTACTGTAGCGCTGATTCTTGCACGAACATCTCCACGGCTGGATACGGAACCTCCACCGGTAAATGAATTATTCGTGCCTAAACCAAAATTAGCATCAAATGCAGGAACATTTCCTATCCCGGTCGCTGAGCCGTTTGCACTCAGAGAAAGATCACTCGTGCGCTGCGTAGAAGTCGTTGCGCCATTTGTAGCACTGTTGACTTCAAGAACAAGTATTGTAATAGCATCTCCCGGTCTGGTTGCTTTGTTATCACTAAATAATGAGCGTGTAATATTTTCTCTCAAATCCTGACTGAGGATTGTAGTAAAAAATAATCCGCTAAAAATAATATAATATAAAACTGCTTTTTTCATAATTTTTTTTTTTGAAATTATTGAACAAGTAAAACAGATTCGTTATCCAAAACTTTCACTTTAACTCGCTCGTGCGAGCGTTCTAACTTTACGGTAATCACTTCACCAATACTACCATCTTTCTGCACTTCTCCGCGAACAGTAACAGTTACGCCGCCATTCTGTACATATACTGTAACAATTTGTCCACGCAGTAGAATTGGAAGGGCTTCAAGCATATCTCTTGAAATTGTACTGCCAATTTGTAATGTTCGCTTAGCACGTAGCCCAATACATTCGTTTTTATCAGAAAAAAATTGTTCCCGATTATCCGTGGTTTCAATTTTTTGCTCCAAAATATCTTCATCTTTCAGTATTTCGCCTTTCAATATCTGTCGTGATGGCGTACAGGTATTTTCAAATGTGCGTATTTTAACTGAAACTAAAACTCTTTTTTCTACTCTGCTATTACTTCGGAATTCGACAGGTAAAGTTACATTACCGCGAAGTGCGATATTTTTATCAAGTAAAACAGATGGCGTTATTTGTTGTTCTGTTTGTAATTGAATTTCAGAAGTAATATTTCTGAATTCTACTATAACATTATTTCTATCAAGTGTAATCTGTTGAAAAATAAAATCTTCAACTATTTTCCGAATCTCTTGCTGAGTAAAAGTTATATCGCCAATACCCAGAAACCAAAGGATACAAAAAGCAATCAAGGAACTAACTACTTACTAACGTCTCAGATTATTTGCTATCTGCATCATTTCTTCAACTGTACGCACTGTTTTAGAATTGATTTCATAAGCACGTTGCGCAACTATCATTGCAACCATTTCTTCTACAACATCAACATTAGATGCTTCAATTTGCGACTGAATAAGTTCACCGAAACCCTCATCTCCTGGCTTTCCATACGTCGGTGCTCCTGATGCAACGGTTTCAACAAATAAATTATTTCCTATTGCACGCAATCCGTTTGGATTTACAAATTTTGCTAACTCTACTTCACCTGAAAGCGTCGGAAGAATATCTCCATCGGTAACAGTATTAATTTTTCCATCGCGGCTAATTTGTATATCAGAATTTGCAGGTATAGAAATTCCCGGCTCTAATAAATAACCTTGCGCTGAAACTAACTGTCCATCGCTCGCAAGTTTAAATTGTCCATCACGTGAGTAAGCAATTGTACCATCAGGTCGTCGGATTTGAAAAAATCCTTCGCCATTAACAGCCATATCTAATTTATTGCCTGTCATTTGAGGGTCGCCTTGTGTAAATTGGCGTACTGTTCCAACAGGAACAACACCGTTTCCAACCTGCACTTCAACAGGTTGTGTGGAACTTTGTCCGGCCGGAGATGCACCAGCAATCTGCATTGTCTGATACATTAAATCCTGAAATTCTGCACGTACCTTTTTAAATCCAGTTGTATTCACGTTAGAAAGGTTATTCGCAATTATTTCGATATTCATTTGTTGTGCCGCCATACCAGTTGTTGCGACGCGTAATGCTCTATTCATATATTATTTTAAAAAAAAAGTTATCAGTTAATATTTACAATTTATGACATTCTGCCGACTTCAAGCGAGCGAGTCAAAGAATCATCGTGAGTCTGCATCATTTTTTGTCCGGTTTCAAATAAACGCGTTACTTCTATCATTTGAATCATTTCTTCTATTCCATCCACGTTTGAGCCTTCCAGAAAACCTTGTCGCACAAAAGTTTTATCTTCATCAAGATCTGTTACGACCGCATCTTCCTTTTCTTTAAAAAGGGCCGCACCTACTTTTTCTAACGATTCAAAATTTTCAAATGTTACCATTTTCAATTTTCCGACAGAAATATTTTCTACAAATACTTCTCCAAGATTATTAATCGCAATATCTTCTTTTTGAAGATTATGAAAATTCGGTAAAATTATTGAACCACTATTATCTCCTATTACAGGATAACCGGAACGTGTTACAATTTCTCCATCTGCTGTGAGTGTAAAATTCCCAGCGCGCGTGTAACGAGTTCCTTCCTGCGTTTGCACTGCAAAAAAACCAGGTCCATCAATTGCTAAATCAAAAGGATTACTTGTTTGCTCCAGTGTTCCCTGCGCGAAATCTGCTTTTTCTGTCAATTTTACATCCGGAAAAAATTCTCCGGTATCGCCATCGGGTGCGACAGGCTGAATGTTACTCAATACTTCTACGAATAACCTTCCGCGCTTAAAACCTACGGAATTTATATTTGCAAGATTATTGGAAACAATTTCCATTTTTGTCATTAACGGTCTCAGAAAAGCTGATGATGACCTGATACCTTCTATTGGCATAAATTACCCTTTCGTGTTTTTGTGTTCAATTTCTTCTAAATGTCGGGCAAGAAGAACTTCTCCCTTCCCGATTCCTAATTTCTTTGCTATTGCACCTGCATCTTTTTTTCTGCCTGTTGGCGTTTCACTTTCGTATGCCGGAATTTGTACTGCTAAATCCGAATAATGCGATACATTTGTGCGATGCGACGACATTTTGATTGCTAATTCTACTTCACCTTGTCCGCGACGAAACTGCTTTGCAAGATGAAGCGTATCTTCATTCACAGGAAGATTGGAATTCTGTAATTCTTCAAATTCATTTTCTTCGTCGTGAAATAACGGTTCGTATTTTTTTTGACCGCGTTCTTCTTCACGTTCAGAAATTGTGTCGAAAATATTTTTTTGCTTCGGACGCGAATATGTAATTATATTCTCATTTTCATCACCGATTTCTGTTGTAAACGTTGATGCTTTAGCAAACGCTGGTTTTCGTTTACTGAAAAATCCCGAAGACTGAAGCGCAAAAAATACAATTCCAATAATCACGAATATTATTGAAGCGACATTAATAATACGCGCTCGCTTTCCATCATCAACAGCGTTTGCTATACTTTTCTTCTTTGTTGCAGATTTTACTGTCTCTGCAGGAACTTCAACATCACTCAGCGCTTGTATCGTGTGTGATGTGAGTAGTGAATTTTTCTCTGCAACCGAATCTATACTACTACTTGCCTGAGACAGTGAATCAGAGTGTATTTTTTTAACTGATTCACTTTTTTTTCTCTGTGTTAAGTGTCCGCGATACACAGGTTCTTTCTTTACACTTTTCTTTTGTTCTGCTTTTAATGCAGAAGAATTTTTTAGAGTGTCCGTAATTATTTTTTCAATAATTGCAGGAACTGATTCGTTCATTTTTTTCGGAACAATTCCTTTGCCAACAAGCGAAGTTTTCATTGAATCCAACTTCACAACCTTGTGAGACGGAATAAAATCGGTTCTTTTGTCTGCAATACTTTTATAAAAAAATACACACAAAATAACTGTTGCCAATATAATACTTTTAAAAATTTTACCACCACATTCAGCTGTAAAAAATAATTTTAAAAAAATATTATTTCGCAGAGTACTCACAATGTTACTTTAATCTCGTCACGAAGAATTTCTAACGCTTCTGTATGAATTTGTGAAATGCGCGAAATTGAAAGTCGCATTACTTCTGAAATTTCTGTAAATGATAATTCTTCATAATAAAATAATGCAATTACCAAACGATGCTTTTTAGGAAGACGCTCAATTGTTTCAATTAATATCTGACGCGATTCTTCGCTGTTGAGGAGTTCAAATGGGTCATTGCTGTCATCTATTTCACCGATTTCTTCAATATCAAAAACTTCTTCAGAACGCTGATACACACTGCTATCATACGCTAAAACCCGATGCGCTTCATCAAGAAGTTTATCATACTCGCGCGGTGTTATCGAAAGTTTTTTTGCTACTTCTTCGCGTAATGCTTCACGACCATTTTCTCGTTCAATATCCTGTATCGCTTGATTATTCGAACGTATTTTTTGCCGAACAGAACGAGGCACCCAATCTAATTTTCTTATTTCATCAAGAATAGTTCCTTTGATACGTGGAATTGCATACGTTTCAAATTTTACCTGTTTTGTCGTATCAAAATTATCAATAGCTTCATTCAATCCAATAATTCCAAAGTGCAGCAAATCATTTTGCGTTAAAATAATTCCCTGTGCAATTCGCATTTGGCGCACAACATATTTCACCAATCCAAGATAGTGGATTATTTTCTGCTCTTTCGAAGCAGAAATTATTGTGGTACTGTCACCGTCCCACAATGGGTGTTTATTTTGTTGTGTTGCAAACGGCATAGTAATCTATTTTATTTTAAAACTGCGTTACCTGCCAATGGCGCCGGAGCAACATTCGGCATTAATCCTGATGATGCATTCTCATCTTTGTGAGTATGCCCATTTCCATTACCGTTGCCGTTCCCATTATTGCCATCTACAATAGTTTGTGGATTTCCCGCACCAAAAATTGCGGCAAAGATGACGGTGAGCACCATCGTTGAAATGAAGATAAGGTACGAGTACATTATTAAATCAACGAAACAATACTTCCTTAAGCCAAAAACTATTCCGGCTATACAGAAGACGAAAAATCCGAACTCATAAATTAATTTTATCATTTGACTGCAACCCTTTCATTAAATTGAACGCGTGGCTGACGAACAATTATTTGAGCAATTTTTTGAATTGATAAGGCAGAAGCAGAACGCGGAAAACGCAATACCACTGGTTGTTGCTCTACAACTGCCTGATGAACATTTTTATCGTATGGAATATATCCAAGATAATTGAGATTAACTTTTAAAAAATGATTTACGACCATTTGCAATTTTCTGCCTGTTTCTTCTGCATCTATTGGCGACCAAGCGGCATTGACAATTAATTTTAAATCAAGTTCTCCATTTGATTCGAGGCAAACGGTTTTTATTACTGCATACGCATCCATTACAGCAGTTGGCTCCGGTGTTGTTACTACGAGTGTTGCATCTGTGTTCAAAGCCGCTGTTACAACTTCAGAATTCAAACCGGCACCCGTATCAATGATGATGTAATCAAACGGATTTGTCAACGACCGTAAATCTTCTAACAATTTTAATTGAATTTCTGTATCAAAAAGAGGAAAGCGAATATCACCGGAACTTCCGGGAAGTATTTTCATTCCTTTCCACACCGGAAGTATTGCTTCCTCCATACTTTTTTCACCACGCAATACGTGACTTAATCGAACCTGAGGCGACATCCCAAGCAACACATCGAGATTTGCAAGATTTGAATCCGCATCAACGAGCAACACTTTTTTCCCTGTTGCTGCAATTGCAAGTGAAAGATTGAGCGATATTGTACTTTTTCCGACTCCGCCTTTTCCACTTGTTACAGTAATAATGAACGGCTGTGCTGTCATAGTCGTTTCTTCTCTATGACGCGATGCAATCGTGCGAAGTTTTGCAGCTTGATCAAACATCATAAATAACTCCTCGGTAAATCATCATTGCAATTTTTTTTGCATCGGCTGTAATAATGTCGTCGGGTACTGTTTGTCCGGTTGTAATATAGGAAATCGGTATCGCCGTCTTATATGCAATATTTAATACCGAACCGAATGTAACGCACTCATCAATTTTGGAAAATACTAACCTGTTGGGTTTTGTTAAATCAAAACGTTCGCAAATATCTAATTGTGTTTTTTCATTTGCTGCTGCTGAAAGAACAAGATGCACTTCATCTGGTTCTGCAACTTCTAAAAATTTTCGTAACTGTGACAGCCCTTTTGCCTCGCGTTGACCACGACCAAACGTATCAACAAAAACGACATCTTTTCCTCGATGTTTTTTAATTGCCTTCTGCATTTCACCGGGGCGATATACAACATCCATTTCTATATTAGCAATTGCAGCAAATGTTTTCAACTGTTCTATCGCTGCGATGCGATACGTATCTGCTGAAATCAATGCGACATTTAAACCGTTAAACAATTTGTTAATTGCAGCTAACTTTGCAATTGTTGTTGTTTTGCCAACACCCGTCGGTCCAACAAATACAACAATCTTTGTACGATTGAGTTTTTGTTCAACTCCTCCGGATGTGTTTACCATCTTCGTCATTTCTGCAATTAAGCGTTGCTCAACAAGTTCTTTATTTTCTAATTGTTCTCCACTCAATTGTCCATACACCGTTTGTACAATATGGGCGGCGATTTGTTCACTCACATCCTGCCCTACGAGAGTTACAAATGTTTTTCGCAACTGGTCAGGAAGACTTGGCATCTTACTGTATTTTAACTGGTCAACTATTTCGCGTAAAGTAAACTTAACATCTTCCAATTCTCCTTTCAGAGAATGATAATCTACTATTGATGGTGCAGATGAAACACCTCTGTTATTTTTTAACTTCGCATCATTCTCTTTTGATTTATCGAAAAGAGTTTGCGCATCATTTTTTCCATTTACTTGCGGCTGTTTTGAAAATTGCGGTGGCTGAAATTGTTCCGTTGTCTTTTCCTCTGAAGCAAGTCTTGAAAGTAAATACGCATCAAAGGACTGCGATGACTGATTACCTGTAGTAGAAACATTTTCTAAAACATCTTCTTCAATACCTGCAGTAATTTCCAATAAATCTTTTTTGAGAAAACTAAATACTCCACCTTGATTTACCTTTCTTGTTCCAACAATAAGTGCATTTTCACCAAGCTCCGATTTCATCTGGTCCATTGCCTCTTTTAATGTTGCGCCAATGTATTTTCTAAACTTCACCGTTTATCTCTACCTTTCCGATAAATTCAATTTCCGTTTCAGGCGGAAGTTCGGTAAAAGAAAGCACTGCAACATTAGGAAATGTTGTGTGAATCATACGGTAGAAATACGGACGTATTGTTGCTGCGCACACAATAATCGGCTGATATCCTGCGCCAATTGATGTTTCAATTGATTTCGTAACACTCGCCTGAATTGCACGAATGACTGCAGGAGATAAACCAAGACTCGGACCAATTTCTTTTTGACCTTGAATTGCAGTAACAAGCGTGAGTTCCAATTTTGAACCCATTGCTAGACTGTGTACAATTCCTCTTTCATCAGCATACAATCGTGCAATAGTTTCAGAGAGTGAGTGGCGAACATACTCTGTGAGCACGTCAACATTTTTTGTTACACGGGCATAATCAATTAATGACTCAAGAATCGTAGCAAGGTCGCGTACAGGAATTCCTTCTTTCAATAAATTCTGCAAAACTTTTTGCACCATTCCTTGCGGTAATAATTCCGGCGATAATTCATCAACGATTGCGGGATAATCTTTTTTAAGATTTTCAATAAGTTTCCTGACTTCCTGACGACCAAGAATCTTATGAGAATTTTGTTTGAGAATTTCCTGTAAGTGCGTTGAAAGAACGGCAGAAGGTTCAACTACAGTATAACCTGCAAGTTCGGCACGCTCTCTGTCTCGTTCGGCAATCCAGACTGCGGGTAATCCAAACGCTGGGTCGCGCACTTCTATACCATCAATTTTTTCATCTAATTCTCCGGGACTCATAGCAAGCAAACGCCCAATGCGCAAATTATCTCTGCCTACAATATTGCCACGTAGTTTAAAAACATATTCGTGGGGTTCGAGTTGCAAATTATCTCGCACACGAATTGCGGGAACAACGACACCTAAATCAATTGCAAGTTGTTTGCGCAAAATACCAATGCGTTTAAAAAGGTCACCGCCCTGCGCTTCATCCACCAAACTAATCAGACCGTAACCGATTTCAAGTTCCAATGGGTCAACTTGGAGAAATTCTTCAACTTTTTCCTCCCGCTCGGCAACAGGTTGTGCGGTTTTTGCTTTCTCCTTTTCTTCTGCCTGACTCTTTTTATCTTTTTGAACAATGAAACCTAATCCGCCTGTAAGTATTGACAAGACTAAAAATGGAACCGTAGGCAAACCCGGTATAATTGCGAAAAATAATAATGTACTTGCTGCGACAAAAAGAACTTTAGGATTATTTAGTAACTGTTGTTTTAGTTCAACATCAAGTGTGCCTCCGCTGGAGCTGCTTCTCGTAACGACAATACCGGCTGCGGTAGCGACAACAAGCGCTGGAATTTGTGTAACTAAGCCATCACCAACTGTCAACAAAGTATATTTTTGTAATGCATCCGTAAAGGAATATCCTTTTTGAACAACTCCAACAATAAAACCACCAAGTATATTCACAACATTAATTATCAATCCTGCAATTGCATCTCCTTTAACAAACTTACTTGCACCATCCATTGCGCCATAAAAATCTGCCTCTTTCACAATTGCCTGACGACGATTACGAGCAGTAGTTTCGTCTATCATTCCTGCATTTAAATCAGCATCAATTGCCATTTGTTTTCCGGGCATTGCATCTAAAGTAAAGCGCGCCGCAACTTCAGAAATTCTTCCAGAACCTTTAACAATTACTATAAACTGAATTATTACCAGAATAACGAATATAATAAAACCCACGAGGTAATTTCCGCTCACAACAAAACTGCCAAATGCCTCTATCACTTTTCCTGCATCTGCTTCACCTAATATAAGTCGAGTAGAGGCAACGTTGAGTGATAATCTGAATAATGTTAGGAGCAATAATAAACCGGGGAAAACTGAAAACTCAAGAGGGTTCATTAAATAAATTGAAACCATTAACACAATAATTGAAAGTGTTATGTTCAATGTTAAAAGAATATCCAGAAGCCATTGCGGAAGTGGGATAACAAGAACGGCCAGAATTGAAATTGCCCCAATTGCAATCAGAACGTCAGTATTTCCTCCAAGAATATTAAAAATACGTAAAAAGCCGTTTTGAGAACTTAGAGAATTTCCATTTCCTCCGTTTCCTGTTTTACGGTTTCCGTTTTTCTTGGGGGAAGAAACTAATCCGCCTTCAAGAGAAGTAGTATTTCGTCGTGCAGCAGCCATTAATTTTTAATTCAATCCGAAACCTAATCGGCGAGTATTTTTCAATTTATAAACATACGCAAGAATTTGTGCAACAGCCTGAAACAAATGTTCGGGAATACTTTCACCAATATCCACATTTTTGTACAGCGCCTGTGCTAACGGTTTATCTTCTACAATTGGAATATTGTATGAAGCGGCTATAGATTTTATTTTCTCTGCAAGAAGTTCTGCTCCTTTTGCGACTACCTTTGGAGCGTCCATCTTGCCAATTTCATATTTCAAAGCAATGGCGATGTGTGTCGGGTTTGTTACGATAACATCAGCAGTCGGCACATCTGCAATCATTCTTTTTCGTGACAACAATTTCTGCGTAGAACGAATACGCTGTTTTACCAGCGGGTCACCTTCTGTTTCTTTCATTTCATCTTTTAATTCTTGATGCGACATACGCAATTTCTTTTGATATTCACTGCGTTGAAACATATAGTCAAACAACGCAAGTGCAAGAAATGCAAGTCCCATCTTGAATCCAACCGAAAGTGATGCTTTGCCGATAAATGCTAATACGACGGCAATATCACTGTCCAAAATCACTAACGAATCATCTATCACGCTTTGCAGTGAGAAATAAGCAACCACTGCAACTATTAAAACTTTCATTACGCCTTTTCCCAATTCAACAAGCGAACGCTTTGAAAAAATTATTCGCTTTATTCCTGTTAGCGGGTTGAGTTTATCAAAAGAAAATTCAAGAGGCTTCGTAGTAAAAAGAAAACCAACCTGAGCAACATTTGATAACACGCCGACAAGCATCAATCCTACAATAAAAGGCAATATAGTTGATGTAAGGGTAATCACTGCCTGATACACCAATCGTTCAACGTTGACAGTATTAATTTCAAACGTTGGTGATTCCATAAAAAAATGCTTTGCGGTGTTGGAAAGATTTATAATAATTCCTGAACCAACAAAAAAAAGCAATAACATTCCAAATACCATAGCAAAAGCAGCATTGACTTCCATGCTTTTTGCCGTCTGCCCCTCTTCACGTGCCTTTTCACGTTTCCTTGGGGTAGGTTCTTCAGTTTTTTCCTGCGATTGGTCATTATCGCCGCTGCCACGCTGTTCTGCCATGCTGCGTCAGATAACTTTTACCAGTTCAAGAAAACTTTCTTCAAAATCTAACAGCAGTTTTTTAAAAACAAATACCATTAATGGAGAAACGATGAGCAAAACAACAACACCTACTCCAATTTGTAACGGAAACCCAACAATAAACACGTTCATCTGCGGAACGACTCTCGAAAGAATCCCAAGTACGACATTGGACAAAAACAATGCAACCAAAGCAGGTGCAGAAATTTTTACGCCGACAATAAAAAGTGTTCGGGACAATTTAATTATCTCTTCGTATGTAAATTCATTGACTGAAAATCCGCCAACCGGAACTGTTGAATAACTTGATTGCAATGCTTGCAATAAAAAATGATGACCGTTAATTAACAAAAAAATTAACAATGCAATCAGATAAAAAAAATTCCCCATAAATGATGTTGACTGTCCAACCATAGGATTAAAAAACTGTGAAAATCCTAAACCCATATTAAAACCGATTATTTCTCCCGCCATCAATGCAGCATAAAAAATAATACTCACTGCAAATCCTAACAAAATTCCAACCAACACTTCTTTTATGACGAGTAATGCAAAACCCAATAATTGAAAATCACTTAAAGCAATCACATTAAAATCTTTTGATGCCACAGGATAAAACGCTAACGCAAGAAATAATCCTAAAGCAATTTTTAATTGTGCAGGAACAGATTCGTGCCCGAATATTGGCGCAACAGCCAATAATGACGTTATCCGTACAACGATTAACAAGTATAATATAAACTGCGAGACGTAAATATTCACAACTCTACTTTGCTAAATTGGGAATCTGTTCAAACAAATTTCTGGTAAATGTTAGCAGTACATCGGTTGTCCAAGGCCACAACAAAATAATAACCACTGCTATTGCAAGTACTTTTGGAACAAATGTCAAAGTATATTCCTGAATACTCGTTGCCGCCTGCACAATGGAGATAGCCAACCCAATCAAAAGAGATACTATTAATGTTGGACCTGCAACCATCATCATCGTCCAAAATGCGTCACGAATAAGTGTAACGACAAATTCTTCCGTCATAACTTATCGGAAACTCTGTACAAGTGAATTTACGATAAGATACCATCCATCAACTAATACAAACAGTAATAATTTAAATGGCAGGGAAATAATTACTGGCGGTAACATCATCATACCCATTGACATTAACACACTTGCAACCACCATATCTATTATCAAAAAAGGGATGAAAAGCACAAAACCAATTTGAAATCCTACGCGAAGTTCGCTGAGCGCAAATGCCGGGACAAGCGTATATGTTGGTACATCTTCCTGTGTTTTTGGTTTGCCAAGTTCAGACATTTTAATAAACAATTCCAAATCTTCTTCTCGTGTGTGTTTAAACATAAACTCACGTATCGGGTCAATACCACGATTGTATGCTTCTTCAAGAGTTATTTGCTCTTTGAGGTACGGCTGCAATCCTTTCGTGTTCACCTGATTCCATGTTGGCGCCATTATAAAAAATGTTATAAAAATTGCCAACCCAACCAACACTTGCGAAGGAGGAATTTGCTGTGTGCCTAATGCCTGCTTTATGAAATGCAGTACGATAATAACTCTTGTAAATGCTGTTGTTAAAATAAAAATAGCAGGTGCAAGAGAGAGAATCGTCATTAAAAACAAAATTTGCAACGTTACCGCTACATCTTCGGGTTTCGTTGCCTTTCCAACTTCAACTCCAATTTTCGGAAATGGAATTGTTTTATCCTGAGCAAGTGTCGTTGCAGTGCAAAATACTAATGCAACAACAATTGCATACAACCATTTTTTCATCGAAAAAAACTACAGATTGAAATTATGTACATCAAATGAATTGAGCGACGATTTTCCTTTTTTTTTCCATCCAAATGAACTCATGTACTCACTTAACACATCAGAAAAATTCTTCTGCGGTGTTTGAGATGAACTATTTGCTTCAGAAAGTATTCTAACACTTTCATCATCAGAAAGTTCTGTAATTGGATACATAGCCTCTCCGGCAAGCCCGATTACAAAAAATTTATGAAGAATCTGAACAAGATAAATTGACTTCTTTGGTTGAAGATGAAGTACACCAATAATTTTCATATTGGATTCTTTTGATGTCGGAGAAAATGGTTTTCCAACAAAATATTTCTTCAACAAGTACAATACAACGCCCATTAAACCAAGAACAAGTATCAGGGAGCCAATTGCACGAAGCGCAATCCACTCCATTGTTATCTTCCTAAAACCTTGAGACGCTCTGATGCATCTACAAGGTTGGTAATACGTACGCCGAAGTGTTTATCTATAACAACCACTTCTCCTTCTGCCATCTTTTTTCCGTTAATCCAAATATCTACCGGCTCGGTAGAATATTTGTCTAACTCTATTAATGACCCGCGTTCTAATTCAAGAATATCCTTGATTTGCATAGCGGTACGTCCTAACTCTATGTTGAGTGGAAGTTTCAAATCGAGAAGAATATCCATCTTCCTCTCTTTTTTTTCTGCTTCCATACTCATCATTGGCGAGCCAGGCTGTAACGTATCGAAATCCGGACGCTGGGTTTCTATGATGGGTTCTGAGTCTCCCATTGAATGGGATGCTCCTATTGGTTCATTTGCTGCAAAACGACTGTGTGCCATAAGGGATTAATTTTCTCCTCTTAATTGGTCCTCTGATATAGGTCTGGTAACTTTTACAGCAATATTGCCATTACTTGTTCCAGGTTTTCCAAAAAACTTTTGTTTACCACCGATAAGGATGCTTACCTCATCAGTAATTTTTGTATCTAAACGTAAAACATCTCCAACTTCCATGTGCAATAAATCCTGAATAGGTAATTTTACCTGACCTAATCGAATGGTCATAGGAAGTTCCGTCATTTCAATTTTTCTTGTTAGTTCGCCTGTCCATGAATCTCTTCCCTTGGATGCGCGAAGCTGAATTTTTTCTTGTCCCTCTAATTTTTCCAAAACATCTTTTACTGCCGCTGTTGGAAAGCAGACATTCAAACCAAAATGTTTATCTGCTATTGCAATATCAAAAACTAATACAAGAACGATTTCATTAGAAGGTGTTATCTGTGCAAAATCCCCGCGACTTTCGTATCGCTCTAACCTAAATGTTAAAGGAGCTAATCTTCTCCATGCGTTTTGTAAATCTGTTAAGCCGCGCTGTATAAATCCTTTGACAATACTCTGTTCTATTTTTGTAATAGCGCGAGGCTCCTGACTTCCTTGAGCAATTGCATCTGCAAGGGAGCCACCAAGTAAACGCTCAACCAATGCAAGAATGAGTTCCGGTGTTAATTCAAAAATTGCATACGTACTTGATTCCTCAACACGAAACACATATAAACTGCGCGGACCAATATTGCCAAAGACGTATTCGTTATACTGCATTTGTTCAACACTTTGCAATGTAACCGAGACCATCATCTGTAAACGCGAGACGAGGTAGGTTTTAAAAGAATCCGCAAAATTTTCATGGATTGCCCGTATTATCCGCAAATGGTCTTCGGATATACGCTGCGGTAGTCTGAAATCAAATCGCTCTACGATTTTATCGCCATTCTCGTCGCCTTCGGATTGTGTTCGCACTTGTCCTGAAGCGATACCGCCGAGAAGACTGTCTATTTCTTGTTTTGATAAAATTTCCGCCACGGTGTGTTACCTGATTGCGTGTATAAAATTATATTGGTTGAAATACAAATGTCTGAAACAAGACATCAACTACTTTTCCGTTATTTAAAAAATCGTTTATTTTCGATTTAATATCATTCTTTAATAAAGAGCGGTCCCGGTCTTTTATGGTCAATTCTTCGTATGTTTTTCCACTCAGTATCGTATTTACAACATCAGCAATTTTCGGCTCAAATTTTGTCATTTCTTCCAATGTTTTTTTGTTGGAAATTTCAAGCCCGACTTCTGTAACAAGAATATAATTTCTTCCTGCTTCACTGATGATGTTGATTTGCATTTTTTTTCCGAGTTTAAATATCTCCGTCTTTGTTTTATCAACCACCATCACTTCTTCTTTTGGCGCATCTGTTCCTTCTTCGGTTACTTCTCCGGCTTCTGCAGATGCGGAACTGGTGTGTTTTGCTGACGAAAAATAATAAACAACTCCGCCTATTACAGCGATGTTCAAAACTATGACGAGTATTAAAGTACTTTTGCTCATTAAACTAAATATAAATATGAATTACGACAATGCTACATTACAATTGTTCGATTAACTTCCTGACGGTAACGAATAACTTTTTCGATTACTTCTTCAATAGATTCTTTTACGATATGCGTCTTTCCATTATTCATATGAATTGATGAGTCCGGTGTTGCCTCAATAAATTCAATCATCTCTGCATTTATAACTATTTTCTGATTGTTGAATCGTGTAAGTTCTATCATTTCTGGATTAATATTGAGCGGCTTGCAATTATTGCATTACAAACCGCTCAAATTATTTTTATAAATTACCGTTTCATATTAATTAAATCCTGAATCAATTCGTCACTTGTGGTAACGACTTTTGCATTGGATTGGAATCCACGCTGAGCCAGAATTAAATTAGTAAATTCTTCGGTTAAATCAACGTTTGATTGTTCAAGCGTTCCGCCACGAATACGTGTAGAAGTCTGCTTTCCTGCTTCAGAGAAAATTGGTGCGCCCGAGTTACCTGTTTCAGCAAAAAGATTATTTCCGACTTTTTCGAGTCCACCAACATTATCAAAATTGGCAAGCATAACCTGTGCAAGAACTAATGTTGTTCCATTAGAAAACTTTCCAGTAATTTTTCCATTCTGGTCAACAAAAAAATCTTCCAATAGCCCGGAACCATAACCATCTTGTTTATGTACTGCAATAGAATTTTGTGATGCAAATCCAGTTACGCCATCATAAGGACCCCAAGTTGTTTGGTCATCAGGATCAAAATCAGGATTTTCTGTTCCAAAATTTAACGTGATTGGTGTTAATGTTCCACCAAATCCTGCAAAATCTATTTCTATTGGAGTTTCTGGGTCAAATCCATCATCATTGATAGAACCGTCCTCATTAAAAGTTATATCCCCTGATTCTCCAATATCAATAATGGCTAAACCTCCATCTTCAGTAGAATCTTCACGTGTTGCAGTTTGCAAGGTCCACGTCCATATTTGCTGACCATCTGCAAGTTCAGTAGTTTTCTCAAATGTCATAGTTAAATTCCATTTATCACCTAATGAATCATACATAGGTGATGTAACGGTAATTGGAGCGGCACCATTATCAACGGAATGAGATGCAGCGTCAAGATTCCCAAGAAAACTCACTTCTGAAGTCTGTTTTGAAGCAGCTTTTTGATTACGATTAATCCGTAAATCATCTAACAAATCCGCACCAGGTACGGTGTCTGAGCCAGCAGGAAAAGTACCAAATTCATTTGCCAAGCGACCGAGTAAAAATCCACCTGTTGATGGGTGAATTAAACGACCTTCACCATCAACAACAAAATTACCAGCACGTGTATAATAAATATTATCTCCGATGCGTGCCGCAAACATACCTTCACCTTCAACCGCTAAATCGGTAGTTTGACCGGTTGATTGTAATGTTCCCTGCGCAAAGAGATTATCAATACTTCCGATTGATGTACCTAAACCAATTTGCATTGGATTTGTACCACCACGAAGGAGTTGAACTCCTGATGCACTTTCTCCTGGAGGAGCAGTAGCAGAATTCAACGTCTGTGAAAACGTTTCAGCAAAAGTAGCGCGACCAGCTTTAAAACCAATCGTATTAATATTGGCAATATTATTACCAATAACATCCATCATAGTTTGGTGTCCTTTGATTCCGGATACACCAGAGAATAATGCTCTAATAAATGACATATTATTACCCTTTCAGTAAAAAGTAAGTGAATTAAATTGACCGAGCGTCTGTCGTTCCGCTCAATCGAGGGCTTCCTCGTTATTGAGGTCCAGCCCTTTGTGAGTTAAAAAAAATCTGTTATGCAAATACAACACTATCAATATTCGTAAACACATGATGATTGAACATCTGCTTATCCATTGCCGTAACGACAGTGCGGTTTTTCACACTGACAATGAGAGCCAAATTGTTCATCATTACCAACGATTCCCGAGAACCTTTTTCTTCCGCGCGATTCACTGCATTTTCCAATTTCTCCATCTCTTCATCATTAAATTCAATATTCCGCGATTTTAAACGCTCGGATGCGTGCGCTGAAAATTTAACTGTACGAAGTTCTTTTTCTAATACGGCTTGAAACGAATTGTCATCCTTCTCAAAAATTTCGGATGATTTCTTTCCACGCAGTGTTTCAATGCCGCCAATCGGTAAAAAAGGCGGCTGTACACCATTTATAATGGGAGTATCTGACATCTTCTAACCTTGTCCGTCAAATACTTCAAGAATTTCAGAAAGACTTACCGGTACGCCGTCAACAATAAATTCTGTACCATTTTGTCCGTATCGCACGCCTTGTACGTGTCCGAACATAAATGATTTAATGCCGGAAATTCTTCGAGAATCTGCGCCCTTTGCAATAACTTCGATGGTGTATGTTCCTTCATCAAGGATTCCACCTTGACCGTTTTTACCATCCCAAAGCACAACATTTTCTCCTGAAATCGTACCACCACGTAATTTCCGCACTTCATTTCCTGCCTCGTCAATAATTCTGACATCAACTGTTGAAGCGCCTTCCGGTAAAATATACCCTAATTTAACACTGCTTCCACCAGTCCATGCAAATTTATTCGACATTGCTTTTACATCTTTTCCAACAAAGTTCGATGCGAGTGCATTATTAATTGACGATGTCAAAACATAATTTGTACTCAAACTTTCTGTTAAGTTATCGTTCATATTCTGCAACTGTTCAAGTCCGCTGAATTGCGCTAACTGCGCTGCAAATTCAGTTCCTTTCATTGGATTCAGAGGGTCCTGATATTTCATTTGTCCGATAAGAAGTTTCAGAAAATCATCTTTTCCTAAAACTCCGCCAGACCCTTTTGGCGGCTGTTCAATTCCTGGAAACGGAAGGTCGGGTGCAATTACATTTTGTATGGGCATAGTAAATTAAAATTTTAAAAAATTATTAAACTGTCTTTTCCATTGTGTTATAACCAAAGAAGCGTTCAAACTGTTTTGCACGCTCTTCATCAAATACTTGCGGCTTTGGTCTCTCTTGTCCTGATTGCTGATGTTCATCACGATTTCGACT
Source organism: uncultured Chitinophagales bacterium (assembly GCA_964358705.1). Lineage (GTDB taxonomy): Bacteria > Bacteroidota > Ignavibacteria > UBA10030 > F1-140-MAGs086 > JBBTJF01. The sequence continues at coordinate 44,755 of CAYHPL010000002.1, read as the reverse complement.
TTGTGAGTTTGTATCATTGTTATTGAAAATTTCTATCTTGCGCATTTCCAATCCGCGTTGAGCAAAAGTTTCCTGCAACATCGGTAAATTCTTTTCTAAAACATCTTTTACATCGCTGGAATTAACGCGCAATGTAACATTCATTTTATTATTTTCAGATTTTATCGTCAATGAAATTTCTCCTAATTCTTCAGGATGAAGTTTCAAGCGAATTTCTGAACTCTGCGAAGTAAGTTTTACATTGGAAGTTGCTTTTCCAATGTCATCAATTACTTGTTTTGTCCATTGTTCAGAAAGTGCTGTTGAGTAACGAACAGGTTGTTCATTTCGTACTGTAGTTACTTCTGTTTGTCGAATAGACTGCGATGTATTTTCTATCGGTGTTGTATTTGACAGTTTTACATCTGAGAACTTTGAAGAGAGTGATTCATCAGATTGAACCGACAAAGGTTTTTCAGAGACGGTTTGTTTTAACGTTTCAACAACTTGCTTTTTTTCTTGCTTTGGAACCGTTGGCTTCAATTCATTCGATACTTCAGTAAAATTTGCATCCTGCTTTTTTTCAGTCGGATTGAAATTATTCTTTTCAGATTTATTATTGACTTTCTGAATCTCACTTTCTTTTGTTGAAATCGTAATTTCTTCCTTATTTGATGTTTGCAGTTGGGTTTTTACATCATCGGAAATATTTTTTACAACTTGCTTGAGTGATGCATCGGTTGAAATAACTTCTTGTTTTGTAACTGCCGAATTATTTCCCTTTTCAAAAGAAGAAATTTTTATTTTGCTGCGTTCCAGTGTTTGTAGTTCTGATAAAACTTGTGCGTTTGCCCCACTTTGTATTACTCGTTTTGCATCTGTAACAACTGTCGGTGCAGTAACTATTCTCTGTGCGATATTTGTTTTGCTCTCATTTACTTCTGTAAGAACTGTATCAACGCGGGTTCTGACAAATTGATTTTTTGTCTGCTCACTTTTATCTGCTTCAACAGGAGACGTAGAAATCTTTTCTACGATGACTGAATTATTTTTTCCAATCGTTTCAGATTCAATATTAGTATCCGTTTTACCACTTATTTGTTGAACTTTTACATCTTGTTTTAACGGCAAACCGTTATCTGATGAAACAACATTTGTTTCTTTCGACGCAATAAATAGAAATTCTGATTTGGCAACATTTTTATCGCTCTGTTCAACTGATGCAGTCGCCTGTTGCACTACATTTTTCTCGGTGTTAGTCTGAAAAGATTTTATTGGGTCAGAAAGTTTTTCAGTGGTAAAATTTTTCTCTGATAGAACAGGTGCAGTTTGTACAGGAATATTTTTACCGGTAAATATTACTGACGGCTTTATTTCATCAATTAACGTGGGTTCAATTGTAACACTTGTTGCAGAATTAACTGCACTTACTTCTAAAGATTTTTTTTGCTGTACCACTAGCATAACAATTGGTAATCCGACTTTAGGAAGAACAATTTCACTTTGCTTTGTTTGAATTACAATATTTTTTGTATCAACTAATGTATCATTCGTACTGTTATTTTTACTTACGATATTAAAAACATCTGTCGAAGCAGCAACTGCACTTTGCACAAATACATTCGCTTCAAGTTCATTGATGACGACATCTGCAGATTCAATTTTGTCATCAGCATTTTCAGTTTTATTTAACGATGGCTGTTCAGCAATCTGAGAATCAATTTGTTGATTTATTAAAAGTTCAACAATACCAGTTTCTGAGATATCGGATTTCTTTGCTACATCAAGTTTATTAGCATCAGAAAGTGATTGTGCTAACAAAGTCTGAAATTGCTCTGACAATTCGCTCTTTGCAGGCACAGCATTGTTATCGGCGTTTTGTTCACCAATGCCAAATATTTGTGATAAAAAATTTATTTTTTCAGAAACCATTGTAAAATTAATATGACGGATGGAAACTTAAAATCTTTTTCCGACGCTCTGGCGGAAGTAATTCCATAACTGCAGCGGCAGTGCGTTTTTTTAATGACATTATCACTTCACGCACACGCGCATCATCTTTTTCTAATTCAAGAATCTCGGCAACTTTTGCAGGCGGCATTGATTCATAAATTGCAATCAATTTTTTTCTGTCCTTATCGGTTTGTACAGAAGATGAACTGCTTTGACTACCGCTCGAAACACTCGAAGCGCTTCCGGATTCAACCACACTTGCAGTATCCGGTGCAGTATTTATTGTTGTTTGCTCTACAAACTCCGGCTGAGTTGAAACAGAATCAGCAACAAGCATCATTGAATCTTTTAAACTATCCGTTACCAATCTTGGTATAATCGTTGTATCCCGATGGTAGAGCGTATCAAATTTTGTTGAATCTTTTGATGCGACAATAGTTTTCTTGGAAGAATCTACTGTTATAATTGTATCCTGAATAACTGATGTTCCGAAAATAATATTGTAAGGATTTTCTTTGAACATAATGTAACGGTAGCCTAAATATCCACCGATACCCACAAGAGCAACAATTAAAATAATCGTAATAAGATTTTTCGGATTCACTCGCCTATTTTCCTTCGTTCACGATTTGCGAAATCATCAATGACTTTTTGTAATTTTGCATCATTTTCTTTACGTACTTTTTCTATATGTGTATTTTTTAGTGTTTGCAACATATGCTTGGACTGACGCTTCACAACAAGTTCATCTCTCTTCTCTTTTTCTTTCACTTCAAAATCCACTATTTTGTGTTCATGGTCATCTTTTTTTGTTGCAAGAATGTCAATAAATGCTTTGCTCACTTGCAATTCTTCTGCGCGCGCTTTCACGATTGTTGATTCCTCAAATATTGCTGATTCAATTTCATCATTGAGTTCAGAAAGAACTTGAGATTCTTGTTCAATCGCTTTGTTAATCTGGAATAATTCACTCTGCAACTGTTTTTCCTGATATTCTCGGACAGTTAAAACAGTCTGCAATCGAAATTCCAAATTATTGTTTTTCATAATCTATTTAGTTCAGTGCGCCGGGCTGGTTCATTAATGAAATAAGCCGCTGAACACTTTTCGTATAATCTACTTTTTCAGACGAGTTCTGCTTCAAAAAATTCCGCATCTCATCAATTAATGTAATGGCTTTATCAATCTTCGGATTGCTACCTTTCACATAGGCGCCAATATTCACCAAATCTTCTGCTTCGCGATACGTGGCAAGTAAATCTGAAAAACGATGTATTGCCTGTCGCTGTTCCGGTGTAGTTATATTTGGCATTACACGACTTATGCTTTCAAGAACATCAACAGCAGGATAATGACCCGCGGATGCAAGTCTGCGTGATAAAATTATATGTCCGTCAAGTATAGCGCGTGTTGTATCTGCAACAGGTTCATTCATATCATCGCCTTCAACCAAAACAGTGTACATTCCGGTAATACTTCCTTTATCTGAATTGCCTGCGCGTTCAAGTAATTTTGGTAACAATGCAAAAACTGATGGCGTATATCCTTTCGTTGTCGGCGGTTCGCCAATTGCTAAACCTACTTCACGTTGTGCCGTAGCAACACGAGTGATGGAATCAAATAAAAACATTACGTTTAATCCTTTGTCACGAAAAAATTCCGCTATTGTCGTAGCAATAAATGCCGCCTTCAATCGTACCAACGCTTCCTGATCGCTTGTTGCAACAATAACAACTGAGCGAGCAAGACCTTCTTCCTTTAAATCTACATCAATAAACTCGCGCACTTCACGACCGCGTTCGCCAATAAGTGCGATAACATTCACATCCGCATTTGTATTGCGGGCAATCATACCAAGTGTTGTACTTTTTCCAACACCGCTTGCAGAAAAAATTCCTATACGTTGTCCTTTTCCGCAAGTTAAAAGTGTATCTATCGAACGAATTCCAGTTGCAACCGGCTCTGTAATTCTTTTCCTTGTCAGCGGATTTGGAGGAGCCGCATAAATTGAGCGCGTCTCTTCGCCTTCAATTGGTCCCTTTTTATCCATCGGCTGACCAAGTCCATCAAGTATTCTTCCTAATAACGCTTTGCCAACGGGAACGGTAAATGTTTTTCCGCTTGCAACTATTTCGCTTCCGGGACTTATTCGCGCTGTTCCACCCAACATCATTGAGAGAACACGGTTTTCTTTAAATCCAACAACTTCAGATAAACACAAATCTTCACCTGAATGAGATTTTACGATACACACTTCACCAAGCGAACAATTTGGACCAACAGATTCAATAACGAGTCCTATTACCTGCGACACTCTTCCATTAACTTTCAATAAATCAATGGTATCCAATTTTGAAAGATAACTATCCAAATCAACGTTATGATTTGCCAAATGTCGTTCCTGTTGCGAAAAAGATATTTCTGATGAAGACAAATTCATTTACTCTTTGGCTGCAACCTGCTCTCTAAATACGTCTTCGATTTGCTTCAGCTGAGTTGAAATACGTGCATCAACATTTCCCATTTCACTTTCAATAATACATCCGCCCTGCTCAATTTTTTCATCTACTTCAATGATGATATCGCGGACAGAATCTGCGCCGCTTGTAATTGTTCCACGATGCTCACGAATGGTAGTTTCATCAAGTGGATTCAAGCGAATTCTGATTTTTTCTACGCCAACAACACGACGAACAGCTTCCCGTATCTGCACAATGATAACATCAGAAGCAACGACCTGCTGTTTAATAATTTTTTCAGCAATTGCAATCGAAAGTTTTGGAATCATCATCTCGATTTTATTGCGAAACAAATTAAATTCTTTTGAAAAATTTTGCTCGAGTTTTTCAAAATTTTGCGAGAGTTGTGCTACTTTCTGCTCACCTCGCGCAATCATTTCAGATTCTAACTGCACACGCGCTTCAGCAAATCCACGTTCATACTCCTCGTGCAGTTTTTCTGTAAAATGCGCAATGTCATTTTGTGCATTATCAACTGCTACCGTTTCGGCATCAATCGGAAAAAAATTTTCCGGTGAACTTTCGATTGCCTGAGTATTTTTTTTAACTACAGCAGATTTAATGATTGATATGCGCCGTAACGGAGTATGTGTTTTAAGAATTTCTGCCATTAGACAAATGTTTCTTCCGTACCGCCACGACCAGCAATGAAGATTTCACCTTTTTCTTCAAGGTTCTTTACAATTTCGAGAATTCTGTTCTGAGCATCTTGTACATCGCGGAAACGCATCGGTCCCATATAATCCAACTCTTCTTTTACCAATTGGCGCATACCTTCGGACATATTCATAAAGAACTTATTCTTTAATCTGTCGTCAGCAACTTTCAATGACATTGCCAAATCTTTTCTGTCAACATCGCGGAGAATTCTTTGAATACCTCTGTCATCAACAAAGAGCAAGTCTTCAAACATTAACATCAAACGTTTGATTTCGTTTGCAACCTGCGGTTCTCTTTTTTCTATGATTTCCAAAACACTCTTTGCTACGGCAGAATTACATTTATTCAGCATTGTTGCAACCACGCGAACACCACCGGTTGTGCTGACATTCGTTGTTAATTCAGCTTCTGCAACATTGCCAATAACTTCTTCCATTTCTGCCAAAAGAGATGGTGCAATTTTACCTAATGTTGCCATTCTGTAAACAACATCACTTCGGATTTCTTCTTCAAATTGTACAAGCACCTGTGCGACCTGTTCGGGAGGTAATTGAGATAAAACTATAGCAATAGTTTGTGGATGCTCCTTTGAAAGAAAATTTGCCAGCTGAATACTATCTACTTTTTTCAAGGCACTGAAACCGCGTGTAGATGTTGGTTGATTTTTTGTTTTAACGCGTTCTAATATTTCTGTCGCCTTTAAAAATCCTAATGAACTTTCGAGAAGTTTGCCAGCATATTCCACTCCACCCTCGATGACATATTCCTGTGCTTGAATCATTTGCTTAAATTCGTCAAGAACATTCGCAACGACGCGCGCTGGTGCAGATTTAATATTGCTGATTTCTGAAGTAATTTTTTCGATTTCTTCAGTATTCATCCGCGACATAATGTTCGATGCGAGTTCCATATCAACGGAAAGAAGGAGCAATGCTGCCTTTCGTGCTCCGGAAATTTGTTCAGGTGTTTCTTCTTTTTTAATGCTTGGCATAAAATTCTGTCATTTATTGGTTTTCTGTTAACCACACTTTGAGAAGTGATGCTGCTTCTTCGGGTTTATCGCGGAAATATAATTTTACTTTTTCGCGAGTTTCATCTTGTGCACGTAATTCCTCTTCTCCTAATTCTTCCGCCTGTGTTACTGCTAATCGTGCCGCTTCCATTGCTGCTGATGCGGGTGTGCCTGCTTCGACAATTCCACTAGCAGGTGCTACGGTAGCTTTTACTTTTGCTTTTTTCGCGGCTTCCTGTAATGCTACCGCTGTTTCAAGTTCGCGGTTGAATTTAATTCTACTTGCCATACGATAGAGCAACAGAACTGAAAGAAGCATAAATATGACCATCAACCATGTAGTCGGGTTATATAATTGTTCCATACACCATTTCCACACTGATTTTGGCAGTTCTTTCATCATTAACTCTTTATCTGCCATAAATTGCATATTTACTACTGCAATCTGGTCATTTCGGTCTGATGAAAAACCTACCTGTTTTTTAACAACTTCAGAAATATCGTTTAATTCTTTATCTGAAAGAGAACGATAAATACGTATTGGCAACTCGTTCTCGTCCAAAGCAATCTGTCTATTTTCATCAATACTGTCCTCGTAACGTCCATTGACAACAACACTCACACTAACGCGCTTAACATCTCCTCCATTTGAGACACTTGATTCAACTGTTTTTCCTATTTCATAATTAGTAACATTATTGTTACTTTTTTGATTTATGCTTTTCGCATTGACGTGTGAAGTATCTGCGCTTGTACTTGTTTGATCCGTAATTTGTTCGCTGCGTACAACCTGATCTTCAGGGTCAAATTTTTCCTCTGTACGATTCACCTGTCGAAAATCAAAATCTAAATTTACTTCGACATACGAATTTCCCGGACCCATAACTGCATCCAACATTCCCTGTACTTTTCTCGTTAATGAAAGTTCAGCATCATGTTGAATATCAAGATTACTTGCTATCGCACCTGCAAGAGAATTACCTTGACGGGAAATCGAACGTAAAATTCCTCGTTGGTCAAAAATGCGAACATTACCCGGTTCCAAGCCTTCAATACTGCTTGCAACCAAATGTTGAACTCCTTGTGCAGCTTCAGCACCTAATTGAGCACCGCCTTTCATTCTCAACCAAACGGAGGCTGTCGCTGGTTTTTGGTCTTCCCGAAAAAGTCTTTTTTCGGGAACAACAATGTGTACACGAGCCGCTTCAACATTTTGAATTTGTAGAATTGTACGTGTTAATTCGCCTTCTAAAGCACGTTGTCTGTTTAATCGTTGTGTTTGGTCAGAAACTCCAAGATTTGAGCGGTCAAAAATTTCATACCCTACAATACTTGAATTGGGAATTCCTTCGCCTGCAAGTGAAAGACGCAAATCATAAATTTGGTCATCGGGCACTAAAACAGTTGTTCCTTCTGATTCAAGTTTGTATTTAGTATTTTTTTCCTGAAGTTTTTTGACGATTTGGTTAGCATCCTGAGGACTCAGGTTGCTGAAAAGCGTTCCATACGTTGGTCCACTAAAAGCGAAAATTCCCACAACAGAAATAATCGCGGCGGCAACAACGACTGCAAAAAGTACGCGTTGTTGCTGCGTGAGGTTCTGATAAAACGCTTTAATTTGTTGAGCGAGATTTCGGAAGAATTCCATTTATTATATTTGTATTCTCATAAGTTCACGATACATATCGAGCGCTTTATTACGCACTTCCATAAGTAAGTCAAAACTCGTACGAGCTTTTTCGACGGCAATCATTACATCATGAATATTATCTGCTTCACCGCTTATCATTTGCTGCACTGCTTTTCCTGCATTGACCTGTTGTGCATTTACATCACAAACTACATCACGAATAACATCGCTAAATGTAGTCTCAGGTGTGGCTTGATGTTTAATTTTTGCATCTATGCAAAATTCTGGGACTGTATTTACACTATGACCGATTATTTCCATGTTATCTCCGGGAACTGTATTATTTTAAATTATTAAATAGTGAAATAAAAAAACTAAATTTCTAATGAATCTTTTGCCATATTTTTTGCCGCATTTATAGCGACAACATTTGCTTCAAATGTTCGTGATGCCGAAAGCATATCAGTCATTTCGTTAACGACATTGATTGGCGGCATTTCAACATATCCATCTTTATTTGCATCGGGGTGCGTAGGGTCATACTCAAGATGAGCTGCCGTAGGGTCTTCTACTACATCTCCTAATAACCCGCTATCATCCATTGATTTCGACGAATGTTCAATTGATGAAAACGGAATATGATTTGAGTGCGTAATAGAAAGTCTTGCCTGTGCATTTTGTAAAAAACCTAAAAAACCATCTTCAAGATTGGCACGAGGAACAACAATTTTTCTTTTGTAGTACGTGCCATCGTTTGTTCTTGTGGTTTCTATATTTGCAAGATTCTCCGCAATAACACTCATTCGCTTTCTCTGAAGCGTCATCCCCATTGCGCTGAGATTAAATCCATTAAACATTTTTTCTATGCTCATAATGTACCCTTTATACTTTTTTGCAGTCCACGGAAAATATCCTGAACCATTTTTGTTGAGAATTTAAAACGAATTTGATTTTTGGCAAGTTCGGACATCTGATGGTCAAAATCAACGTTATTGACACCACTTATATAATTATCCGCATCATCCTCGACGATTTTTGCACCACCATCATCGGGGGCAGGGCAACCGTATGGAATATGGTTATAGTGTGTTCTGATAACAGGAAGAGATTTCTTTCCAAGCGCAGTATCTAACTGCTCCTCAAAAGAAACATGTTTGGATTTATAGCCGATTGTTGTAACATTAGCAATGTTATCGGCTATAACTTGTTGCCTAAGTGAATAGGCATCAAGAGCTTTGTTGAGAAATGGAATATTTGTGCTTTGAAAAATCATACGTAATCTTTAAATCAACTGTTGAATTATACTCAACATTTGTACCAAAATTCTTTTTGCCATTTTTAACTTAAAAACAGTACCAATTATTTAATTTTTACTCAATATTGGCTAAAAATGACCAATACATTATAAATGTTCAATTTTAACAACACTTGAACGTCCGCATTTGCAAGCAAATTCAATTGACTCAATATCATCACCTCTGCGACGAATGACGATAATCGGCTGGTCATCGTCCTCTCGTGATACTTCGATTTTTTTGCTGTCGTTGTGCGTAATCGTGTCCGACTTGAATATACTTCCCGTCGAACGAATTTGTTTTCCTTCAATCTGGTCAAAGGAGCCAAACTCAATAAAATTAGGCTTACGAATTTCTACTTCTTCCTTAAGTTCTGAAACGTCGTCAAACTTTGATAATTCTTGAAACATAACTCTTGTAAAAAAAACGGATAAAATAACTATCGAATTTTAACTATTGATGGACCTATTTCTCTGTCACGGAAATTGTTTGCAGTAATCTTAAAAAACTTACCGCACGAACGCTCCCTGTGAACAAAAACTAAAGTCCCTTCATCAGCTAAACCGGAATAAAGGTCGTCGTGCTTTAGGCTGTAATTGCTTAACGAGACACGTCTATCTTTTAAAAATTCTTGTTTCGTTCTCCACGATTTGCCGCATGCTTCGCATTGGTGGAAAATACTTGAGTGATTATGTACCTCAAAGTGGTACTTTCTTTGTGTTAGCGTTTTCATACTTTTTCTTCCCTGAAAAACAATAAAATACATCAACGCATTTTTTTGCGCTGATTTTTTGGTTCTTTTTAAAAAAGTATCAAACGTTCGATAAGATTTGCGGGAATGTTTATAAGGATAATTTATAGTACCACAACAAAGCGGGGGCTAATATAAGAAGCCAACTGATAAGTAGCAAGAAAATTTTCTAAATTCAAAAAATTTTCACAGCAACACATCACCCGAAAAAACTGATTCCATTTCAATTTTCTGCGGTGAATATAAAACGAATTTGTCGTATAGTCAAGAAATATTACATTTTTTTTTCTAAAATTTTTTGGGCCGCTTCAAATCCACTTTGTACTGCTCCTTCTATCGTTGCTGGTAATTTTGTTTGCGTCCAGTCGCCTGCAAGATATAAATTTTCAATCGTTGTTAATGTATTCATTCTATATTTTTCCACCGATGGTGTTGCGGAAAACGTGGCACGCTTTTCTTTTATAACAAAAGTATGTAGTATTCGTGCAGTATTCATCGAAGGAAATATGGCGAAAAGTTCTGACGAACATAGTGCAACAAGTCTTTCTTTATCAAGTGCAATCAATTCATTTGCTCCGCTCATAACAACTGCAATGCATTGTGTTTCCCGTTGCAAAAACAACATTATTTTGTTTCGGTTGAATATCCACTGAATTGTTTTTCCTCCAACGCCAATAAATTCTTCATTCATTATTATGCTATCCAACCAAAGATAAATAGTTATAATTGCAGATGTAGTAAATTCCATTAAGTCATCAAATTCTTTTTGCTGTATTCCGGAATTTTTAGAAATCGTATGTAACACATTTGAAGGAACACAACTTATGATATTTGTTGCCTCTATTTCCTCTCCGCTTTTACATTGTACCCTCTGTATTGTATCTCCATTAATTTTATATGAAACAACTTCAGTATGTTTTTTAACCAGCACACTCCTTTCAGAAAATATTTTCTCTGCATTATCTACATACAATTCGGTCTGTCCAACACGAGGAAAAATCATTTGTGCATTTGATGCGGAACGGAACAACGTGTGTTGCAATGCGCGTGCAAAGAGCAATGCAGATGCTTTGTGCATCTCTTCATTCATTACTGCAATTGCCAGCGGCTTCCAGAAGTATTCACGCGCTTCTTCTGACTGATGAAATTCATCAAGCCATTCGCTGATTGTTTGTAATGCAATACTTTTTTCATTTTCATGAAGTGAAGAAATAAATTTACCAATTCGTAATAAATTTACTCTATCACGAAATGAAAGCCCACTGAATAACAGTACTGCAAAAAAAAGAGAAACAGAAGGAGGAAATATTTTGGAAATACGAAACGTTGAGAATCCGTATTTCGCTGACCAGAAATTGATATGTGGATTTTTTTGAAAGGAAAGAAAATGCGTGGCACCTATTTTTTTGAGATACAAAAGTGTGTTGGAATATGCGCCTGCAAGAATGTGCTGACCATTATCAATAATATCACCGGTCTCCTTATGTTGAAATGAATATGTTCTGCCGCCAAGTTTCCCGCTTGATTCGACAAGTGTAATTTTTAAATTACTTTCGGAAAGTTTAATTGCCGCAGCAAGCCCGCTTAATCCGCCGCCGATGATAAGCACATCTGTTTTCACAGCAAAAAAAAATTATCCGAACAAACGCAACTTCATCCAGTATTTTGCTGCGATTAAGAATTGCAAATATTTTGGCAAGGATAATTTCCGTTCGAACACATTGTAACGGAATTTTTTTATTCTAATGAGTGTGTGAAAATAAATGCGCTCCATTATTTTCGCGGCAAACATTATCCGCTTATCTTCTTTTGGTAATGATTGTTTCGCACACTCATAGTATTCCTGTGCGCGTTGCGTTTCAAAATTCATCAGCGCGATAAAATTTTCATTATACACATTGCGCAACAATTCATCTTCGGAATAATTAAATCGTTTCAAATCTTCGAGCGGCAAATATATTCTTCCCTGCTGCGCGTCGAAATGAATATCGCGAATGATATTTGTCAGTTGCAATGCAACTCCCAAATGCACGGCGTATTTTTTAGTCTGTTCATTGTGTGTGCCGAAAATGCCAAGACACATCAGCCCGACAGAAGAAGCAACGTGATAGCAATATTCTTGTAATTCATCAAATGTAGCGTAGCGTTTTTTATTCAAATCCATTTCTACGCCTGCAATGAGTTCATAGAAATGCTGCACGGGAATTGAAAACGTTTTTGCAGTTGCATGTAATTGATTGAGTAAAGAAAATTCAGAATTTCCGTTTAATGCCTTTCCTAATTCATCGCGCCATTTTTTTAACAGCACTACTCTGCTATTTTCATCAGGTGTTTCATCCACGATATCATCTGTCTGACGGCAAAACGCATACACCGTCTGCAATGCGCTCCGTTGTTCTTTCGGAAAAAAAAGAAACGGCAAGGTCAAGCTCGAATTACTTGCTTTTGTTATATCGGCGGCAATACTCAATCCCATCGTGCAGGCGATTCAATGTTTTGATAATAATTTTTTGCAACCATTGCTTTCCAAAATACTGAGAATTTATTGAACATATTCAACTGCGGGCGTTTTCTCAAGACATCGTACTGTTGCTTTTCTATCTTTCTTAAAATTTTCATTCCGCCAAACCAAACAAGACGTAATTCCAATCGTAAATCTTTATCAACGAGATTCAATAATTCTGTACCATCATAAAAAAGTTGCTTTGTTCGCTCTACCTGAAATTTCATCATCGCACGAAATTTTTCATTCATCGCTCCATTACTCCAATACTCCGATGAACAATCATATTGCTGCATTTCATCTTGAGGAATATACATACGGTTCTTTTTCAAATCAATAGAAACATCCTGCCAGAAATTCGTTAATTGTAATGCAGTACAAATATTATCGGAATACTGAAATAATTCTTTTTCACTATACCCAAAAACAAGCAACACTAATCTTCCCACCGGATTTGCTGAGTGTTTACAATAGAACATCAGTTCTTCAAAATCAGCAAAGCAATTTTTGTTAACATCCATCGTAAATGCAGTAATCAAGTCAGTAAAGGGTTCTTTCGGCAAGTGCAATCGTTTTATTGTTTCTTCAAGCGCGATAAATATCGGATGCGTTGATTGTTGCTCGAAACATAGATCAAGTTGTGTTTGCCATTCTTCCAATTTTTGCAAACGCTCGCTCACGCTCAAATTTCCCTCATCAGAAAAATCGTCTGCTGTTCTTGCAAATGCATAAATCGCTTGAATGTACGGACGCTTTTCATTCGGTAAAAAAAGAGACGCAACAGGAAAATTTTCATAATGCGCATTGGTTATGTGCGCACAATATTCAAATGCATCATCAATCTCTCGCGGAGAATGTGAAATGATGTGCGATAGTGGAGTTGAGATTTCTGTTCCCATTATACACTCTTCATTCTTGCATATCTCCCATCGCACATCGCACACTTATCGGTAATTGATAAACTGTACAGGAAACGGTAAATCTGCATTCTTTACTAATTGTATTACTGATTGTAAGTCGTCTTTGTTTTTTCCTGCAACACGCACCTGGTCTTCCATTATCTGTGCATTCACTTTTATTTTTGAATCCTTGACCATCTTTGTAATGAGTTTTGCATCTTCTTTTTCAATGCCATTGCGAAGCGTTACAACTTGTCTTACTGTTGAGTTAGCGGCTGGCTCAACTTTGCCAAGTTTCAATGCTTTTAAATGAATACCGCGCTTAATGAGTTTTGATTGCACAATTTCCAAAACGGATTTCATTTTGTATTCATCATCGGAAATAAGAATTATTTCTTTTTCCTTTTCGTGAAATTCTATTGATGATTTTGTGTCTTTGAAATCGTAGCGTTGTATAATTTCCTTGCGCGCCTGATTCAGTGCGTTATCCACTTCCTGAAAATCAACGTGCGAAACTATATCGAAGGAACTATCTGATGCCATAGTAGTATTTTAAATTTTAGATTTTAAGAATTTATATTTATTTATTTTTCTGCAACTTCTCACTTCAATATCTCGCCCGTTTCCATACTCCAGAATAATAAATCCAATGCATCCATTGGTACTTTTATTTGCTCTGCAAATTGCAAAAACTTCTGTTCAATTTCCAGATATACTTTCCGTGATAATGTTTTCGGTACAGATTGAATCACGCCGCAACGCACTACATTTTTTAAAATGTGTCTGTCGAGTATTGCGAGATTGCGCTTTCCGATGTTGCGCAAAAAATGCGATGCTTCTTTATATCCTATTCCCGCTATACGTGCAATGAATTCTTCGCGCAATGCAACCGGCGATATTGTTGAGAGTATAATTTTATATAATTCCGGATACTGTTTCTTCATTGCAACAAGATACCCTGATTTCATATTGTGAAATCGTATGTAGTGTTCTTTCCTGCGCAAAAATATTCCGGGATGAATATCGGTATTTTGGAAATCATTTTTCCTTAATTCTTCAATAACTCTTCCCGCATGTATTGCGCTCGTTTGCGGAGTAAGTAAGCAATATGCAAGTTCATAAAAATATTCGGATTGCGGAACACGGGTAAATTCCCGCAATCTTGTTTCAATTGCCTTGCCGCGCAATTGATACTGCTTTCGTATTTCTTCAATGAACGGCAAGTCGGTAACAAATTATATTGCGAAATTTCTTTGTTGCAAGCAAGCCATCTTTTTTCAATGCATCAGCGAGAATGTGTACAAAGCGTATTTTTTGCGAACTACTCTTTGAAAATACTTGTGCAGTCATTTGTTCTATCGAAATATATTCATCGCGTTTGCAAAACATCTCAATTATTTTTCCACGATAGTAACGTGCAGGAAATCCGTAATACTTTTTTTCTCGTGTTGTTGCTTTTTCAATCTGTACTTCTTTGCGGGAAAATAAATCACGTGAACGGCATTCATTTCGCAATGCGCATATTGAGCATTGTGGTTGCCGTGCAGTACACACTGTTGCGCCAAAATCCATTAACGCCTGATTCCATTCGTATGCACGCTTCTTTGGAAGTATTGCTTCTGCAAATTGCCAGATTTCTTTTTCCGATTTCATCTCCGCTGCATTGTTCATTGGAAAGAAGAATCGCGAAAACACACGCACCACATTGACATCCACTACTGCCACATTCTGTTTCAAAGCAAAACAAAGAAACGCATGCGCGGTATATTTTCCAACTCCCGGCAAATCAAGCAACTCTTCCACCGTTGCAGGAAATTTTCCCTTGTATTTTTCTGTAATGATTTGCGCACTTTCCTTTAAACGCAGCACACGATTGTTGTATCCCATTCCTTGCCACGATTTTATCACCTCTGCTTTTGATGCATTT
Source organism: uncultured Chitinophagales bacterium (assembly GCA_964358705.1). Taxonomy (GTDB): domain Bacteria; phylum Bacteroidota; class Ignavibacteria; order UBA10030; family F1-140-MAGs086; genus JBBTJF01. Next base: position 29,627 of record CAYHPL010000002.1, on the reverse strand, counting down.
GCCAGCGAACGCACGGTCGGATACGTTCTGATAAATAGCGGAAATTTCTCTTTCACTCGTGCAACCTGTGTTTGCTGCAACATTATTTCCGACACAAAAATTTTATACACATTTTGTGTTGTACGCCATGGCATTGCTCTTTTATGCAAACGAAACCACCGAAATAATTTTTGCGTAAAAAATTTCTGCGGTACGGTAACATCGCTGATGAACGATGCTTCTTTTTTTTTACTGCTTTTCATTCAGTATCTGCACTATTTCTCTGTTCCCTGCAAGCATTGGCAGCGTGGATAATTCCGCAATATCAATCCACACTATCTTCTCGAATATTTTATTGCGAATTCTTCCGCGATATGTATGCACAAGAAAATACGACACGGTAAATATTCCCCCATCGGGATACACATTGGTTTTCTTTAAAAGACATTCACCAATTTCGGCGGTAATATTCAACTCCTCCTTTAATTCTCTCTGCAAACATTCCATCGCCGTTTCACCATTTTCTACTTTGCCGCCGGGAAATTCCCATTGCAACGCATAGCGTGTACTGCGTTTTCGCTGGCACACAAGCACCTGTTCATACTTTTCTACTATCGCAACTGAAACTTCTACCATAAAAACCGCACAAAAATCGAAAATATTATTTCAAGAGAAAAATTATTTTTGCTCTTTCTTCTTTTCAAAAAAAAATTTCATCTGCACTTTTTTTCTTATTTTTGACCTATGAAATTTGCAATCATATCGGACATACACGCAAACATTGATGCGCTTTCCGTTGCGCTCAATATAATTGAATCCCGCAAGATAAAAGAAATTATTTGTCTCGGCGATATAATAGGATACGGCGCAAACCCTAACGAATGTATTGAACTTGTCAGAAAACACTGCTCCACAGTTATTCTCGGCAATCACGACGAAACGCTCCTCAACTTTGAATTTGCACAGGAGCAATTTAACGACAATGCGCTACGTTCTGCAGAATGGACGCACACCCACGTTACCAAAAAGAATAAAAAATGGATTGAAGACCTTCAACGGACAGCAGCGAAGCACAATTTTCTTTTTGTTCACTCATCACCCAAAGAACCTACCATCTGGAATTATATTCTTTCACACTACGACGCGCTGAAAAACTTCCGCACGTTCAATGAGCCAATTTGCTTTTTCGGACACACACACGTGCCGTACATTTTTGAATTTGAAAACAATTATCCGATTCATCAAATGGAAGAACACAAAAATGGATACTCCGTGCGCAAACTCTTTCTTCATAAAAAAGAGAAATATCTCATAAACCCCGGCAGTATCGGTCAACCGCGCGATTTCAATACGCAACTGAGTTTTGGCGTATTTAATACAGAAGAATACTCATTCGAACACATCCGCGCCGAATATGATATACTTTCCGCCTCGCGAAAAATCCTTGCCGCACACCTTCCAGAAAAAAATTCCCAACGACTTTTTGTCGGAACATAGTCATTTTTTCCGAAATACCTTAAATTTTCGCTTTTTATAGCGCTACTAATTTGGGAAATGGTATCTTCCAAGCGTTTTGCCCTATTTCCGCTTTTGGAAATGCCATCTATAAAGTTATTTGCCCCATTTCCACTTTTGGAAATGCCATAAAACAGATACTGCACTCTTCTTTCATTTTTGAGAATGTCATAAAACAGACATTTCACTCTTTGCGTACCTTTGCGACTTGCTTTGTGTGCCTTTGCGGTAAATAACAATCTTTCTTAAACGAAGAGTCCGCAAAGGGTAGCGCAGAGTTACGCAAAGGAAGTGTTTAAAAAAAATCTAAAATCTTACTTCTAAAATCTAAAATACTCACGCCGCATATCCTACATCCCAAATCTAAAACCTCACTTCTACAATCTTAAATGCTTCTCCTAAATCCACGCTTTTTCATCATACTGCTTAATCTGTTCTCTGCTTTTCGGCAAAGTTCCCTCGCAACGAATTTTTGCAGAGAATATCTTTCCCGGATTAAGCACATTATGCGGGTCAAATATTTCTTTGAGTTTATTCATCATACGTATTGCCGGCGTACCGATTGCGTGTTCGAGGATATTGCGCTTTGCCAATCCGACACCGTGTTCGCCGGTAATTGTTCCGCCGAGTGAGAGAGCTGCATCGTAAATCTCTTCCACCGTTTTTTCTGCGCGTGCAAAATGTTGCTTGTCATTTTCATCCGTCAATGTCAGCGGATGCAGATTGCCATCGCCCGCATGTCCGAATGTGCCGATAGTAACATTATTTTTTCTGCTGATTGTTTGAATTTTCTCTGTCATCTTTGCAAGTTCACTGCGCGGCACAGCAACATCTTCCGAAAGTAATGTAGGAGATAAACGCGCTAACGCAGCATACGCGGCTTTCCGTGCCGCACGTAATCGTATGGATTTAAAATTATCCGTTGCAACCTGAACATTGGTTGCGTTGTTTTTCAAACAGATTTCCTGAATGTGCTCAATATCTTCATCCACGATAATTGTTCTGCCGTCCATTTCAATAAGAAGTATTGCGCCGCTTGTTGTATCCAATCCTAATTTCGCATAATCATCAACGGCTTTAATTGTAGTCGCATCAAGAAATTCCATCGCGGCAGGCATTATTTTTCCCGCAATAACACCCGAAACAGTTTTTGCCGCATCATTCATTGTTGCAAAGGAAGCAAGTAAGGTGCGTGTTGTTTCCGGCTTTGGCACAAGCCGCAAGAGTATTTTTGTAAAGATGCCCAACGTTCCTTCTGAACCGACCAACACTTCTTTCATATTGTAGCCGGCAACGTCTTTCATATTTTTCCCTCCAAGCATTGCAATTTCTCCATTCGGCAATATTACTTCCATTCCCATTACGTAGTTTTTCGTAACGCCATATTTTAACCCACGCAATCCGCCTGCATTCTCTGCAACATTTCCGCCGAGTGAACAGATTAAACTGCTTCCCGGGTCGGGCGGATACATCAATCCTTTTTCTTCTACTACTGTTTGAAACTGTCCTGTAATTACTCCCGGCTGCACCCACGCAGTAAGATTTTCTTCATCTATTTCGAGAATAGAATTCCAACTGTTCAATAAAAGTACAATGCAATTATTCATCGGAATAGAACCGCCGCTCAAACCTGTTCCTGAACCGCGCGGCACAACTCCAAATCGTTCTTCATTTGCAAGCAACATTATTTTCGCAATGTGCTCCGCAGAAGAAGGAACAATTGCGGCTTCGGGAAGATTGCGCTGATAATGCAATGCATCATAAGAATACACATACAATTCTTCTTTTGCAGTCAGAACATTTTCTTTCCCAACTATTTCTTTGAGTTTATTTAGTATTTGTGGCGACATCGTTTGTATGTTCGTTGGTTTGTTTGTTGGTTGGTTAGTTAGTTAGTTTGCTGGTTAGTTCGTTTTCCCATTCGCACTTACAACTTCTTACTTCTTACTTCTTACTTCTTCTTCCACATATCCGACGTTTCCGAAATAAGTATTCCCGTTATAATCAAACCTCCTCCAAGAATACCCATCGCGCCGATGCGTTCATATAAAATGATATATGCCAAACATGCAGAGATGACAGGTTCAATGGAAAAAATAATAGCCGCGCGTGTTGGTGTTGTCTGTTTCTGATATTTCGTTTGAATAAACGTAGTGAGCAGTGTTGCAAATAAACACGTGTAACCAAGTGAGAGAACTGCAGGCGTTGTAAAATTAAAAACTATCTTTTCAGATAACAGCGCATAAAGAAGCCCGCCGACACCAACAAATAAGAATTGCAAAAATGTAAGCACTTCCACTTTTTCATCGGAATACATATCGAGAAAGATAATGTACAGCGCATATAAAATGGCGCAACACAATGTGAGAAAATCACCCGCGTTGAATTGCGAACCTTCGGGAGAAGTGAGCAGATATAATCCTGTCGTTACAAAAACAACACCAATGAAATTGCCAATGCGCGGGAATTTTTTTTCAATAAAGATTTGCAACAAAGGCGTGAAGATGACAAGTGTACCGGTAATAAATCCTGATTTCGATGCAGTAGTAATATTTAATCCGATAACCTGCGTAACAAATCCTGCGAGCAGAAAAAATCCCAGCACTATTCCTTTCTTCCATGCTGTGCGCGGAATCGGAAATATTTTATGATAAAACAACGGAAGAAATATGATGCAGGAAATCAGAAAGCGCAACGATGTATAAAACACCGGCGATATATCTGCAAGACCAAGTTTCACAACGACAAATGTGCTTCCCCATATCATTGTCATTGCCAGCAGAATTGATTCAGCGCGTGTTCGGTTTGTCATTGTTAAATTTTTTGTGCCAAAATATAACGAGAATATTTTGTTACACTAATTCTGATAACTCCAGCCAGCGTGTTGATTTTTCATCGAGCATTGTCATAATATTTGTCAACCGCTGCGACCATTGATGCAATTCAGTGTGATTGGAATTTCCATTATGGAGTTTTTCATTCAATGCATCTTTTTCTTTTTCGAGAATAGCAAGTTCTTTTTCAAGCGATTCAAATTCCATCTTTTCTTTAAAAGATAATTTCTTTTTTTTCGGAAGCGCTGGTACTGGTGGCTTTTCATTTACAGATTTTATTTCTTTTTTCTCAGCAATATCCTGTGCATTTCTTGCAGTGCGATACTCGGAATAATTGCCATTAAAATCCTTGACCGCTCCGTTGCCTTCAAATACAAAAAGATGGTCAACTAACTTATCCATAAAATATCTGTCGTGTGAAACGATGAGCAGACATCCTTTAAAATTCAACAAAAACTCTTCGAGAATACTCAGCGTAATTAAATCAAAATCATTCGTCGGCTCATCGAGAATAAGAAAATTCGGCGAGCGGGCAAGAAGTGTCAGCAAATAGAGCCGCCTTTTTTCACCGCCGCTTAATCGCGCAATGTGTGTATGGTGCATCGAAGGCGGAAACTGAAATAGTTGCAGAAATTGTGCGGGCGTAAGTTTTGTTCTGTCACTCAATTCAATTGTTTCTGCAATATCTTTTACAATATCAATCAGGCGCTTATCACTTTTCACTTCCAGACCTTGCTGCGAAAAATATCCGAACACAATCGTTTCACCGATATTTATTTTTCCTGAATCCGCTTTCTCTTTTCCTGCTATCAAATTGAGCAGCGTGGATTTTCCAACACCATTCTTCCCGACAATGCCAATGCGCTCGCCAAGTTTAAATGTGTAATCAAATCCATTCAGTATTGCAGTTGCACCAAAACTTTTGTACACTTTTTTTAATTCAAGAATTTTTCCGCCCACGCGATTCATCCGCACATCAAGTTGCAATTCTATTTTTTCAAGTGAATCTGTTGCGCGCTTTTCAAGTTCATAAAATGCATCTATCCGCGATTTGGATTTTGTCGTTCGTGCTCTCGGCTGTTTTTTCATCCACTCAAGTTCTCGGCGGAAAATATTTTTAGTTTTGTCAAGTGTCTGCGCCTCTATAAATTCACGCTCTGCTTTTCTTTCCAAAAAATAATGATAGTCGCCGTTGTAGTGGTAGAGTGTACCGTTTTCCAATTCCACAATTTCATCGCAGACCGCATCAAGAAAATATCTGTCGTGCGTTACCATCAGCAGTGTAATATTCTGCCGTGTCAGATATTGCTCCAACCATTCTATCATATCCAAATCCAAATGATTCGTCGGCTCATCGAGAATAAGTACATCCGGTTGTTCGACGAGCACACGCGCAAGCGCAACACGTTTTCGCTGACCGCCGGAAAGAAATCGTAGCGGCTGATTGAGATGAGAAATATTCAATCGTGTAATAATCTGCTTCACTTTCGATTCGTAATCCCACGCATGCAAATCATTCATTACGCTCATTGCGTGGTGCAGATTCTGCAAATTTTCATCGGAAGGAAATTCCGTTTGTTCCTCCAGACAAATTTCGTAATGCTTTATCGCACGCAATGCTACAGTATCTGCTTGAAATATATTTTCAACGATAGAATTGCCTTCGTCAAATTTCGGGTGCTGGTCCAAATACCCAATGGAGAGATTTTTTTTTCTTGAAACGCTTCCCGCATCAACAAAATCATTTCCGACAAGAATGCGCAGCAATGTAGATTTTCCTGTTCCGTTATTTGCGATGAGCGCAATTTTTTGTCCTTCTTCCACAGCGAAGTTTAAATTTTCAAACAACACTTTTTCGCCGTACGATTTCGAAATATTTTCCACGGAAATAAAATTCATTGATTAGAGTACTCTCTTTTCCGACAAAGCATCTTTCAATGCAACTTGCAAAAGCATATCTGTGTAGTTTTGATGAGCTGTTATTGTTGTTTTTAATTCTTCACAAAGGTTCATTACTTCTTCTAACTTTTTTACAATTCGCTTTTGTTCATCAAGCGGCGGTAGCGGAATTAATATTTTTTTTATTTCAACTAATCCAACCATGTTTGGAATTGCTGTTCCCCACGCTTGTCCAAAAATATTTTTTTGAATGAATGGTGAACGAAATAATTTTATAAAAAAGGAATTCAGAATTGTAGAGTTGAATAAAGTAATTCTCATCAATGCTTGATTCATTATTCCTTCTCTTGCTTCCTCCGGAATTTCAGCAATTCTTCCAAGTGTCGCGCCGGAACAACTAACAATTAAATCCTTTGGAAAAACACGAAACGCTTTTAGCTGTTGAAATTTTTCCTTTGTAACAAAGTAGTTTCCTAATGTGTGGTTATCGTAAATCGCATTTCTCTGTTCGTAAACCTTGTATCCTTCCTTAACAAAAATCGCTTTTGTTAAAGCACTTCCAAATGGTCCTCTTCTAAAACTTCCCAAATCACCTAATCTACACCAAACCCAATTGTCTGGTATCACAAAAGGAATTTCTTCTTCTGTAATTTCGGGTAGCTCCTTTTCTTTTTTTAATTTCTTTTCCTTAATAAGTTTTGTTTTCTCTGCTTTCAGTTTTTTTAATAAGTCAATTGCATTACCCTCTTTAGAATTTTGTTTTACCAACTTTCCCTGCATTGCTTCTCGTGAAAAGGATTGTAAAAGCTGTTTGAATAAATTTTGTTGCAAAATTATTTCATCAGAAAGAAAACTGAAAGAGTTTTTTTGTTCACGAACAATTTCAACCGCAATTTTCTGATCAGTGGGATCAGGCAAATAAATTTCATGGTTCAAAAAAACTTGCTCGTCTAAATATTTTCTGTGCGTGATTCCAGAACTTGCCCTTTCGCATATTTCATAAAACACTGGAGAATTGGTGTATTGATTCAACCAATCAATATTTATTTTCTTTTTATCAAAATTATATGCCCAAAAATTTCCAGTAATAATTGCTCCGTCAACTTCTTCGGGTGCAATTCCAAAAGCTCCATACCGTGCATCAATCTTTGAGAGAATAAACTGCCCAGCCTTTAGAATGAATTGTTTTTTAGTTCCAATTTTATTTCCTTTTTCAATATCTCGTAAAGAAACTCCATTGTGATTTATTCGGATTGTAACTCGTTTGTATTCCTTGTTGTCGTCAATGTCAACAGGTATTTTACTCCGAATTAAAAAATCTCCAATTTTTGTTTTCAGCCAACTCATTGAACTGCTTCTTTTAATTTGCTTAACAATGAATTGCTTTTTGCAAAACTCTTATCCATCATCTCCATCAACTCTGTGCTGCTGTATTCATGTGCTTCCTCTTTTTGTATTGGATTTTTTATATCAAGGTCGTAACCTCTTTCAATAATGGTGTCAATAGAAACCTTCCAACAAATTTCACTCTCTGTTCTTTTCTTCCACCATTTTTTTATTGGTTCAAATTCTTCAACACGAATGGGTTTTGTTTTGTTGTAGGATTTTATTCCTTCAGGCATTCGGTGTTCGTAATACCAAATATCTTTTGTCGGTTTTCCTTTTTCAAAAAATAAAAGATTGGTAGCTACCGTTGCATAAGGTTGGAAAACTGAATTAGGCAAACGAATTATGGTATGCAGATTACATTCTTCCAACAAGCGTTGTCTTACTCTTTGTTTCACTCCATCACCAGTTAAACTTCCGTCAGGTAAAACAATTCCTGCCCTGCCTCCAATTTTCAATAAGTGAATCATAAGAATCAAAAACAAGTCGGCACTTTCTTTTGTCCTGTATGATTGCGGAAAATTATTCTCGTTGTTGTTTGCCACAATTCCACCGAAAGGTGGATTGGCAATAATTACATCAACTCTGTTTTTTTCTGTGAAGTTGCTTAATGGTTGGTCAAGTGCATCACCAAAACGAATGTTGGGAACTTCAATGTCGTGAAGAATTAAATTTGTTGTTGCCAACAAATAGGGAAGTGGTTTGTATTCCCAACCGTTCACATTTTCTTGCAATGCTTTTCTTGCTTCAACACTGTTTGCTTTCTTCTTTAAGTTTTCAATTGCACAAGTCAAGAAACCACCAGTGCCACAAGCAGGGTCAAGAATTTTTTCTCCTTCTTTTGGATTTATAATGTCGGTGATGAATTGCGTTACTGCTCTTGGTGTGTAGAACTCTCCGCTTTTTCCTGCACTCTGTAATTCTTTCAAAATGTTTTCATACAACTCACCAAAAGCATGACGGTCTTTTGCAACATTAAAATCAATTTCGTTCAGCTTGTTCAACACTTTGCGAAGATTGATTCCGCTTTTCATGTAGTTGTTGTTTCCTTCAAACACTTCACGAACTATCAATGCTCTGCGGTTGCCTGTGGCTACATTGATGTTACGCAATGCAGGAAATAATTCTCTGTCCACAAACGCCAACAATTCATCGCCTGTCATTCCTTCATCATCACCGGCCCAATTTCCTTTTTCTTTTACCCAATGAAATTTTTCGGGAATGGGAGATTTGTATTTTGAATTCATCAACTCCATTTCCAAATCTTTATCGGAAAATATTTTTAAGAAAAGCATCCAACCTAATTGCTCAATGCGTTGTGCATCTCCGTTCAATCCTGTGTCTTGCCACATGATTGTTCTTATTGCTGCTATAATTCCTGAAATGTTGCTCATAATTGTTTTTGTTCTGTTTTTTCATTTCCACAGATTTCATCTCGCTATTCACATTTAATCCCTTTGGGATTTGGTTTGTTTTTTTGATTTCCCCAGATTATCTCTGCTGTTATTCATTTTTAATCCCTTCGGGATTATTATTGTACTACTTCTTTTAATTGGTTTACACAATCCGAAGGATTGAATATGAATAACTCTGCATGAAATGCAGAGAGAAGTGTATGTAATGCGGTGAAAAAATCTCCGCTATCCTCAACCCTGAAAGGGTTGAACTCATAACAAATATTTTTCGTCATATTCAATTCCATGTTCTTTTAGCAGTTCTATATATTCCTCACGGAAGGTCTTTTCCCTATGGTGCTCTACTTGATTTTTGATGTAGTTTATCAAATTATCTTTTGCATCAAGAGAATATGTGAAAGCTCCGTATCCATCTTGCCATCCCTCAAAAGCAGGAAACAGATTTTTCTCTTTTATAAATTTTGTACTTGCCAGCTTTATGTCTTTCACTAAACCAGCCAATGAAACTGAAGGGTGAAGATGTGTAAGAATATGCACATGGTTTTCAATTCCGTTGATGCGGTACAGATGACATTTTTTATTTTCCAATATTCCCCAAATGTATTTGAACAATTCTTCACGATGCTCTTTGACAAGCGTCATGTGATGATGCTTTGTTCCGAAAACAATTTGATAGAGTATCTGGGTGTACGTGCTCATGCTTTTTGTTGAACCCCTTCGGGGTTGTGTTGTTTGGTTCTGTTTTCCATAGGTTTCACCTATAGTTATTCACATTCAATCCCTTCGGGATTTATTCTGCTGTTTTATACAGTTCGTTTTCTAATTGCCGAATAGCAAAAAGATATTGTTCTCTTCCGCCGAATGTTTGAACAATTTCTATAGGCGAACCATATTCCGTTAAAGGAGAAACTCGCAACACTTCCATGCTTTCCAAATTTTCAATCCCCTCATCAGAGTATTTGTCAAGCAATGCTTCCAAAACTTTCCGCGCTTGCTCACCGTATTTTGCAAAATAATTTCGCTTCTTTACGTTGTATGCCCTCTCTTTTCGTGTAAGAGGTTTTGTGTCAAATGCAGTATGGCAAATAAGGTCAAAAATATCAAGCTCACGGTTCACTGCTTTTTGTAATTCTTCTACTAACACTCCTTGTTGCTTCAGTTCATCAACAATAACTTCTTTTCGCTCTGCTTCCGTCCAATGATTGAGAAAATCTTTTATTGTTTGGAAATGGCTGCGCACAATTTCTTTTGTGTATTCTTTTAACGAAACTGTAATCGGTTTTCCGTTGTGGTCGAAATACATTTCTCGCTCGACTAATACAGTAACATCAATTCCGTTTATGAAGATTTTTTTACGTGGTTCACGAAATACATCTCCGCTAATTATTTGAGATTTTTCGGGAATTATTTCCTCTCCCGTTGCTTCATCAGTAATTGGTGTTGTGTCGTTTTCTTCTTCTTCAATTATTGCGCTTAAATCAGTTTCTTCGGTTGCAGGTTTTATCCGTATTGGGATGCCATCAAAATTTTTATCCGCAAATAAATCTGTTACATTCCGAAAATCGAGAATTGTGAAATATTGTTTTCCATAATCTTCATTGACGCGTGTTCCCCTTCCAATAATTTGTTTAAACTCCGTCATTGATTGAATGTTGCTATCAAGAACAATGACTTTGCATGTTTGTGCATCAATTCCGGTTGTCATCAGTTTTGAGGTTGTTGCAATTACGGGGTAACGTTCTTCGGGATTGGTAAAGTTATCGAGTTCACGTTTTCCTTCATCATCATCTCCGGTAATATTCATTACATATTTATCATTCTCAGAAACGAGGTCAGCATTGCAATTAACGAGTTCTTGTCTTGTTGCGCGCGCGTGTTCAATGTCCACGCAAAATACGATTGTTTTATCAAACCGATTTGTTCCTTTCAGAAATTCTGATACTTTTTTTGCAACAATTTTTCTGCGTTCATCAATGGCAAGGTTTCTATCGAAATCAGTGCGGTTATAGATTCTGTCTTCAACAGGGTTTCCATCTTTGTCAAGGTAATCTTTTGGTGGTCTCCATCCCTCTAAATCAATATTCAAGCTTATGCGAACAACGCGGTACGGTGCAAGAAAACCATCGTCAATTCCTTGTTTCAACGAATAAGTATAAATCGGCTCCCCAAAATATTCACTGTTTGAAGTTACGTTTGTTTCTTTCGGTGTAGCCGTTAGTCCGATATGTGTTGCTTTAGAAAAATAGTCAAGTATTTCTCTCCACGCACTATCTGCATTTGCACTCCCGCGATGACATTCATCAATAATAACTAAATCAAAAAAATCACGTGTAAATTGTTTATAAATATTTTGCTCTTCTTCATTTCCCGATAACCCTTGATATAATGCTAAATAAATTTCATATGCTTTATCAACTTGACGATGTTTCACTACTGTCATTTTATCCCGAAAATGTTTGAAGTCACCTCGTCTTGTTTGGTCAATTAAAGCGTTTCTGTCAGCTAAAAACAGAATTCTCTTTTTCGCTCCTGCTTTCCATAAGCGATGAATAATTTGAAATGCTGTGTACGTTTTTCCAGTTCCGGTTGCCATGACCAATAATATTCTATTTTTTCCCTTGGCGATTGCTTCTATAGTTCTATTTACGGCTATTTGCTGATAGTATCTTGGATTTCGTCCTGAACCGTCATAATAATAGTCTTGAGTAATTATTTTTTCTGTTTCGGGATTGTCTATCGCTTTATGGCGCTTATACATTTTCCAAAGTTCGTTCGGAGAAGGAAATTCATTGAGTAATAATTCTTTTTCGATAAGTCCTTCTTTAATAAAACTATTATGAAAAAGGAACCCAACACCATTACTGCTAAAGACAAATGGAATATCAAGGATTCTTGCATACTCCAATGCTTGTTGCATTCCATCACCAACATTATGACTGCTATCTTTTGCCTCAATGACAGCAATGGGAATATTTGGCTTAAGGTAGAGAATATAATCTGCACGTTTCTTACTCCCTCGAGCAGTAAGTTTTCCTTTTACATAGATTTTTCCATCAGTGAATGATACCTCTTCACGGATTTGCAATTGTGAATTCCACCCAGCATTAATAATTGCAGGAGTTATTAATTTTGTACAAATATCACGTTCGCTTAGTCCATTCATAAAAAATACACTTAAAGATTATTTAATAACAAATCTGATATGAATATAATATGTACATAATACTTACACAACATTTTTGAATAGCGTTTAAATTGTTGAGTGCATTTTTCAGCAAGATATCCAATCAAATTATTCATGTAGTGGTTTCTTTGATTTGTAATTATAAAATTCCCGAAAGAATTGCCCGCTTCCCATAAGCAACGCGCCACCCATTGCGATGTAGGGAAGTGAAAGATAGTAACGAGGCAACGATGAACTTCTCAGAAGAATGCCGATTGTAATCATCAACGCAATCATCGTGTACCCGCGCAAAGGAGTAAATGCAAAACAGCAAACACTTTCCGGCAGTCCGTGAATTCTTTGAACATTTTTTCTTACGATTTTTGACACGCCATATTTGTGACCCCAAAAAGAAAAAGTAAATCCTACTCCTGCTAATAAAATTTCGTTGAATATCGAAAACTCCGACAACCACAGTAGCGCGCGCGTACATAACAATATGCCGATACAAACCCACACACTTCCGGCAAGAAGTAACAGAAATCGCTTCTGAACTGTGGGATTTATTTTTTTCCACATAGTTTCACTTCTTGTTTTGTAGTAGTTTCTTTAGGTTTTGCATTGAAGCAATAATCTTCTCCGGGATTTCTTTTGCGAAACGATTATAGCGATACATATCGCGAAATAATTCCATGGAATCATTATTGCTTGCATACGCGATATGATTCAGCATTGCACTGTTTTTCGTTACATTTTTATTCGATAACAAACGTGCAGTGGCGATACTTCTTCCGATAAATTGTGTAACAAAAAGAGATTGCGCCATCAATTTATCGTGTTTTGGCGCTGTTATTGTTATTGGGATTAATCGCACTTTTTTAAGAAGTAGAAGAAATTCATTCAGTTTATTTTTTGATATTCTTGCGGTGCTAATGCAAATATTTTTGGCAAGAGTAACACTGTCAGGTCCAAATAAAGGATGTGTTCCAATAATAGAAATTGTTGAGGGAAGATATTTTTTCATCCAAAGAATCGGCTGCTCTTTCACAGAACACACGTCGCACACAATTGTTTGCGGGGAAATATATGCTGCAATTTCTCGCAGAATATCTGGAATTTTATTGATGGGAACCGCAAGAAAAATGTACTCTTTATCTCCTATGTCTTCGACTGCAATTCTTTTTATTCCTCGTTCAAGTATAATATTATTTTTTCGTTCAACGATAAATACATTGCATTTCTTTTTTAGAATTGATGCAAATATTTTTCCAAATCGTCCATAGCCAATAATGACAACTGATGGTTTCATATACTGATAATACTACTTACTACTTACTTTTTACTATTTACTATTTACTAATCCACTCTGTATCCGCTTCGAATCTTCAAATAACAATTGGAACAATTGCTCGACAAATTCTTTTTCAAGATTCGTTTCCGGAAGTAAATTGAAAACCCGCTGCATAATATTTTTTTCACGCAACGGGTCTGGAACGGGAATTTTTTTCTTCTTTTTCCATTCGCCAACCTCGCGCACTAATTCTTTTCGCTGATTCAACAGCAGCAAAATCATATCGTCTATCGTATCTATTTCTTTGCGTAATCGTGTTACAGATTTATTTTTCCTCTGTAATAAATTTTGTCTCATTAAATGTTCTGCAAGAACTAGTGCAACCATAGATTCCACAACAGGAACAACACGCGGAAGCAAACACGGGTCGTGGCGTCCTTCCACTTTTATTTTTCTCTTCTCCCCTTTTACAGAAACGGTCTCCTGCTCTTTTGCAATGGAAGAAGTTGGTTTTACTGCAATGCGCATAACAATATCTTCTCCATTGGAAATTCCTCCGAGAATTCCTCCTGCAAAGTTTGTTTTCGTGTGTACGCTCCCATTTGCATCGGTGTAAAATTCATCATTGTGCTCACTGCCTTTCATACGCGCAGCAGAAAATCCCGAACCAATTTCAAATCCTTTCACAGCAGGAATAGAAAGCAATGCTTTTGCTAAATCCGCTTCTAATTTATCAAACACAGGTTCGCCCAATCCTGATGGACAATTTTTAACTACTGCTTCGATAATGCCGCCGAGTGAATCGCCATCTTTTTTTGCAAGAAGAATTTTTTTCTCCATTTTTTTTGAAGCAAATTTATCTCCGCATCGCACAGAATTTTTTTCTATTTCATCAAATGAAATATTCTTCGCAACAATCCCGCCAATTTCTTTTGTGTAAGCATATATTTGTATTCCCCTTTTTGCGAGAAGGAATTTCGCAAAACCTCCTGCAGCAACACGCCCTGCAGTCTCTCTTCCTGATGAACGCCCGCCGCCGCGATAATCGTGAATGCCATATTTAGCGAGATAGGTATATCCCGCATGTCCCGGACGAAACATATCTTTAATTGCATCGTATGCTTTTGAATTCTGGTCTTTATTCCAAATCAATAAACATATCGGCGTACCAAGTGTTTTACCTTTGTACACACCACTCATAATATGTACAATATCTTCCTCTTTTCGCTGTGTAGTAACGCTGCTTTGTCCCGGACGACGACGGTCAAGTTCGCTCTGAATTTCTTCAAGCGTAAATTTGATATTCGGTTGCACACCATCAATGATAACGCCCACTGCTTTGCCATGACTTTCGCCGAATGTAGTTATTCTGAAAAAACTTCCGAATGTATTTCCTGCCATATTATTTCGTTGATTCTAATTTTGAAAACTCATCCCAAAAACCAGGAAATGATTTTGAAACACATGATGGATTTTTTATTCCGATGCCTTCTATGCACAAACCGGCTACTGCAAAACTCATTGCAATGCGGTGGTCGTTATATGTTTCAATCGTTGCGGAAGAATATTTTTGGGGAATTATTACTAACGAATCGTCATATACTTCAACTTCGGCGCCGACTTTTTTAAGCTCAGTTGCAATGGCTGTCATTCTGTCCGATTCTTTAAATTTTAATTGCGATACATTGGTAATTGTTGTAACGCCATCTGCAAATAATGCAACAACAGCGAGAGTCGGAACAGCATCAAGCATTGCGTTCATATCAACGGTAATTCCATTCAATTTTTTTCCGGTAACGCTTACTTCGTTTCTTTTTTTATTCACACGGCATCCCATTTGTTCCAGAACATCAAGAAATGCAATATCTCCCTGTAGTGAATGTGCAGAAAGATTTTTTACAGTAACTTCGCTTTTTGTTATTGCCGCGGCGGCAAAAAAATATGATGCAGATGAAGCATCATTTTCGATTGTATATTCACGTCGTGTATATTTTTTCTGACTGGAAATTTTAAACGTGTGTTCATCAGCAAGTTCTACTGAAACACCGAATTTTTTCATCACGTCAATCGTCATATCTACGTACGGACGGGAAGAAATACTTCCTTCAATTTTCACCGTTACGCCGTTTTGTGAATAAGGAGCACACAGAAGAATAGAAGAAAGAAACTGACTCGAAATAGTTGCATTCATTTTCAATTCTCCTCCTAAAAATTTTCCACCATAAATTTTAACAGGAGGAAATCCATTTGCGCTTTCGCTGTGAATACCAGCGGAATGAAGCGCATCAAGTAAATCCTGTATCGGACGCTGCTGCATTTGTACGTCCCCGGATAAAACCGTCTCACCTTTAGCAAGCGCAGCAAATGTCGTTAAGAATCGTAATGTTGTTCCAGCATTTCCTACAAAAATTTCTTTATTTGGAATCTGCAGTTTTTCACCTGTTCCATAAACAAGCAACGCATTTTTTTGGTGTTCTGTACGAATTCCAAATGCGTGAAGCGCGTGAATAAAATATTTTGAATCATCGCTGTACGAAGGATTGTGCAAAACACTTGTTCCTTCCGCCAATGCCGCACAAAACAGCGCGCGATTCATATAACTTTTTGATGGTGGAACTTCTATTGTAACATCCTTATTATTCGATGAGCGAATGGAACGGATTTCGCAATTCTCCATTATAGTATTTCCAAAAATAATTGTGATTGCAATTTCGCCTGCATTTCAAATATTTCTTTTCCGGTGATGACTTTACAGCCCTTTTCTTTCGCAGCAATTACCAACGGCGTCAATTCAGGAGAATATACTGCTTCAACAACCACCATATTTTTTTTAAGAAAATTATTTGGAAGAATATTTTTCACTTCATTCGTCTCCATTCCGACTGATGTTCCATTCATAATAATATCGGACTGATAATTGTGGATATTATCTAAAGCATCAAAGCGGCAATGCAATTCACTTGATAATTGCTCTGCCTCCTCAATAATATTTCTTCCCAAAATTGTAAGTGCAGCATTGTTGCTGACTCCAATGTGCGCCATTGTTTTGGCAACGCCTCCGGTTCCAAGCACAATTATTTTTTTCCCTTTCAGTGATGTGCGAGAACGAAGTAATGAATAGATTGCAGTATAATCAGTATTGTATCCGAAAAATTTATTTTTTTTTCTGAGTATGGTATTGACAGAACCGATATTCAGACAAACATCATCAACGGTATCGAGATACGGAATAATTTTTTCTTTGAATGGCATTGTAACGCTTGCGCCCATAAATTCTTCCGAATAAGAATTGAAAAACAAATCCAAATCGTGGACAAGAAAATTCACATACACTGCGTTCATTTTTTTTCGTGAAAATATTTCATTGTGGAAATAAATTCCCTTGCTTTGTGAAACAGGATTTCCTATCAATCCAAATACTTTTGTTGTTTTGTTAATTTTGTCGGCGCGGAATACTTCATACAATTTTGTAAAAGGCAATTGTCCCGGCGCGGTAATTTCTTTTTCATTCAGCGGAGCAAAGAGTAAATGCGAGCCATATTTTCCCGCAAGAATTCTGCTGACGTGTCCACATTCGCCCATACAAAATGAAATAAGTTTTTGTCTTTCCAATCGTGCAGTGTGCAGAATGTCAAAAATAATTTTATTATCCGCAATAGAATTGGCAAGCGAAACGATTTTCATAACATCCGCGCCGAATAATTTCATTGTATTATACGTTGATAAAAGTGATGCGGGAGTTTTCTGCACATTGTGATGGGAAAGAATTATTTTAGTTTTTTTCTTTCTGGAATTAATTTTTTGAAAGAAATTTTTTCCAAACGCAAATTCTATATCAATGTATGCTGCCCCGCATTCAATTGCTTCAAAAAATAATTGTTCGTATTCATCAAGTGTGCCGGAAAATTTCCCTCCCTCGCGTGCTGTGCGGTTTGTTATAATTATTTTTTGTTGTGTCTGTTCAAAAATGCGTGGAAGATTTATTTCTTTCATTCCGTCTATTCGCAATTCAATCAATGAATTGTATTGCGAAGCGTACTGAATTTTTTCAATTGCTTCTTCTGTGGTTGATGGAGAGAGAGAAATGCAGAGTTTCACAAATTCAAAAAAAATTATTTGTCAAGTTCACGGCGAAATTCCTGTGCAAACAAGAAAATTTTTTCTTCTCTCTGCTCTTGTGGAAATTGCATCAACAATTTTATCAGTGCGCTTCCAACAATAACTCCATCACAATCCCGCGAAATATTTCTTGCATCTTCGGGAGTAGAAATTCCGAAACCGGCGAGAAGAGGATTTTTCACTACTTCTTTCCTTGCACGCTGTAAAAATTCTTTTGCTTCCTGAACAACATTTTCACGCACGCCCGTAACTCCCGTGAGTGAAACCGCATACACAAATCCGTTTGAAAGATTGTCAATGCTTTTCAACCGTTGTAGTGGTGTAGTCGGCGTCGCTAAAAAAATATTTGCAATAGAATAGCGTTTCGCAAGCGTACAATATTGTTCACTCTCTTCCACTGAAATATCCGGAATAATTGTTCCATCTATTCCGAACGTTGCACAGTGCTGAAAAAATTTTTCAATCCCGAATGCATATATCGGATTGGCATATCCCATCAAAATAATTGGTGCGCTTGTGTTCGTGCGAATTTTCTGTGTGAGCGAGAATATTTTTTCTACTGTAATGCCGTTTCGCAGCGCAATTTCTGAACTCTGCTGAATTACCGGACCGTCTGCAATCGGGTCAGAAAAAGGAATGCCGAGTTCTATTATATCTGCGCCTGCACTGAAAATTTTCGCGACAAGTGCAACAGTTTCATCTTCTGATGGAAATCCCGCAGTTAAAAAAAAAGAAAGAATTTTCCTTCCCTCTTTCTTTCTCTGTTGAAAAATATTTTCCAATCGTTTCACAATTTTCCTCCACAATATTTTGAAATAGCAGGCAAATCTTTTTCTCCTCTGCCAGAAAGATTGACAATTACAATTTCGTTGTGTTGTGTTGTCGGCATAAGATAATTCAAATAAGCAAGCGCGTGAGATGATTCAAGCGCGGGGAGAATTCCTTCGCGTTGCGTGAGTACAGTATTTGCTTCAAGCGCTTCGTCATCAGTTACAGAAACATAGTGAACTCGTTGCTCATCGAAAAGAAAACTATGTTCAGGTCCAACGCCCGGATAATCCAAGCCCGCAGAAACAGAATGTGCTGGCAAAATTTGTCCGTCATCATTTTGTAAAACGTAACTCATTGAGCCATGCAGAATTCCGGGTCTTCCTTTGGATAATGTTGCAGAATGAAATTCTGTTGAAAGACCTTTACCAGCAGCTTCAACCCCAAACATTTTTACATTGTCATGTAAAAATTCAAAAAATAAGCCAAGTGAATTGCTTCCTCCGCCAACACACGCAACTAAATAATCCGGTAACTTTTTTTCTTTTTCCATCACCTGTATTTTTGTTTCCTTTCCAATCACGGATTGAAAATCGCGCACCATCATCGGATATGGATGCGGTCCGACAACAGAACCAATAACATAAAACGTATCGCGTACATTTGTAACCCAATCACGCAATGCTTCATTCGTTGCATCTTTCAAAGTTTTTGTTCCCGAAGTTACCGGAACGACTTCTGCACCGAGCAATTTCATTCTTTGAACATTTATTTCCTGCCGCTTCATATCTTCTTCCCCCATATAAACAATGCACTGAAAACCCATTTTCGCTGCGACTGTTGCAGTTGCAACTCCATGTTGCCCTGCGCCGGTCTCTGCAATAATACGATGTTTGTTCAAATATTTTGCGAGTAATATTTGCCCGATGGTATTATTGATTTTGTGTGCGCCGGTATGACACAAATCTTCGCGCTTTAAATAAATTTTGGCTTTCCCGAACTTTTCAGTTAATCGTTCTGCAAAATATAATGACGTTGGACGCCCTGCAAAATCACATAATAAAGAATGAAATTCTTTTTGAAACGCAACAGATTTTTTCTTTGAATTATATGCTTGCTCTAATTCGAGTAAAGCATACATCAGTGTTTCAGGAACAAATCTTCCGCCAAATTTTCCAAAATGTCCGCTTACATCGGGAAATTCTTTGAACGAAATTGTTTGTATAAAATTTCTCGCTGTCATTCAAAACTATTCCTGAAATGTTCGCTCAACGACAGGTGCAAGTTGTTTCAATTTATCAAGAAGAATTTTAAACTTCGATGGTTTTAAAGATTGATAGCCATCAGAAAGCGCCATCTTTGGGTCGCTGTGGACTTCAATTATCAACCCGTCAGCGCCTGCCGCAATACCGGCAAGCGACATTGGTAAAATTCCTTCCCACACACCAATACCATGACTTGGGTCAACGAGAATCGGCAGATGAGATAGTTTTTTTATTATCGGAATAGAATTTAAATCGAGTGTGTTGCGTGTTGCAGTTTCAAATGTGCGGATGCCACGCTCGCAGAGAACAACGTTGTAATTTCCGCCGCTAAGAATATACTCCGCTGCCATGAGAAATTCTTCTATCGTTGCAGAAAAACTTCGTTTTAAAAGAACTGGTTTTTGCAAATCACCTAATGCCTCAAGTAAAGAATAATTATACATATTACGTGCGCCAACCTGCAACACATCTGCATATTCTGCGACAAGTGGTAGTGTTTCTGTATCCTTCACTTCTGTTACAATTTTCATTCCCGTTTTTTCGCTTGCTTCTTTCAAATATTGCAATGCTTCTTCTTTCATTCCTTGAAAAGAATATGGTGACGTGCGTGGCTTATAGGCGCCTCCACGTAAAAAATGAACGCCAAGTTCTTTTAATGTAATTGCAATATCTAATATTTGCTGTTTACTTTCCACTGAACATGGACCCGCAATCATCGTCAGTTCTTTGCCGCCTATTTTTTTGTCGCCGACGCAGAACGTTGAATCTTCCAACTTCATATCACGGCTGACAAGTTTATACGGTTTTGAAATAGGAATTGCATCCACAACTCCTGACAGATTGAGAAATTGCTCCGGGTCAATCTTACCGCGATTACCTGTTATTACTATTCCCAAACGACTTTCACCGGGAACTTCGTTGGGAGTATATCCAAGTTTTAAAATTTTTTCTTTTACCCGCTCCACGTCAGAACGCAGAGCATCAAGTTTCATTACTATAAGCATAATTACATTGTTAATTTTTGGAAATAAATATACACTTGTTGTTTATTCACACGAAACGTTAGTTGTTCATTGTATTCATTGCGGTGAATCAATTTGTGCAAATAAAGTTTGAATTTTTTTTTCACTTTTCACTCCGGGAAAATCTTCGACGCCGCTATTCACATCAATTGCAAAAGGATGAACAGAAGCAATAATTTCGCGCACATTTTCAGGAGAAATTCCTCCTGCGAGCATTGTGGAAGGATATTTTCTGCATACAATATTGGCAATCGGATTATCTACGCGCTTGCCTGTACCGCCATATTCATCATTTCCACCGCTATCAAGAAGAATGTTTGCGTTGGAAAAGGAACGTATTCTTTCAATTTCATTCACGTTGCTCAATCGGAATGATTTTATGACAGGCAATTCGTAACCATCGCACTCTTCAGGCGATTCATCTCCACTAAACTGTAATACTTTGATTTTTGTCTGCTGAATAATTTCTCTTACTTCATCACGTTTTGCATTGACAAATACTCCAACAGGAATAATAAGTGGATGAAGATGAGAAATTATTTCTGATGCAATTTGCGGCTGAACATATCGCGGACTTTTATTATAAAAAATAAATCCCAGCGCATTTGCTCCGCACTCAGTTGCTGCTAATGCATCTTTGAGTCGTGTTATGCCGCAAATTTTAACGTGTGGTTTCATTTCTCAAAAAATTGAAACTAATTTTTTTAACGTTTCTCCCGGATGTTCTGAGCGCATCAAATGTTCACCAACAAGCGCGGCGTGAATATTATGTTCAGCAAGGAATCGCACATCATCTGCTGATGCAATTCCACTTTCGCTCACAACGCAACAATCAGTCGGAATATATTTGCTCATCTGAACTGTTCTTCGGATATCAATCTGAAATGTTTCTAAATTTCGATTATTGACGCCAATGAGTTTCATATTGCCGAAATCGAGATTTTCAATTTCATTTTCATCGTACAATTCGATAAGCGCTTCCATTCCTAATTCTCTTGTACAAAAAAATAAATCTTCTATTTGATTTTTCTCCAAAATTTTTGCTATGAGTAAAATTGCATCTGCACCGTATGCCTTTGCTTCATAAATTTGTATTTCATCAAGTATAAAATCTTTCCGTAACAGCGGAAGCGAAACGACAGCGCGTGCTTTTTTCAAATCGTGCAGCGAACCATTGAAATATTTTTCGTCAGTTAACACAGAAATCCCTGTTGCGCCATTTTCAGAATAGATTGTTGCAATTTCCTCCGGAACAATTTCTTTGCGAAAAATTCCTGCGCTCGGTGATGCTCGTTTTATTTCTGCAATAATTGCAAAACGCTGTTGGTGTAACGAGTGATGCAGTGAAACACAAGTGTGATGAAATAATTCTTCATTTATAAAATCAGAACAATTTTTCTTTTTTTTCAGAAGAGCAATTTCTTCAACTTTAGTTGCAACAATGTTTTCAAGTATATTCATTGTGTAGAGAATTTCCTCAAAATATTGAGTTTCTGTAATGCTCTTCCTGAATCAATTGATTCTCTCGACAATACGATACCATCTGTTAATGCTGTAACTTTATCCGCAATATATAATGCCATTGCAGCATTGAGTAACACAATATCTCGAAGTGCAGATTTTTCTCCTTGTAATATTGACAACGCAACTTCAGCATTGTATTTACTATCTCCTCCTGCTATTGTGTTTGACGCAGTACGGTCAATTCCGAACGAGGATGCACTGATAGAATAATCTTTCACTTCCTCCTGCACATTCAGTTCAATTACACTCGTTATTCCGTTCAAAGAAATTTCGTCCAATTCATCATCTGAATGCACAAAACAAATTTTTTTGTGTGGTAATTGTTCATAGACTTTCGCCATTTTATTCTGCACTTCCCGATTATACACACCAATGAGTTGGCGCTGAACCCCAGCCGGATTAGTTAATGGTCCAAGAAGATTGAAGCACGTTTTTATTCCCAATTCTGCACGAACTTTTGCAGCAAATTTCATAGACGGATGAAACATCGGCGCAAATAAAAATCCGATTCCTGTTGTGTTAATGCAATGCTGTACGCGCTCTGGCGACAGTTCGATATTTACTCCCAATGCTCTGAGTACATCCGCGCTTCCGCACGCACCGGAAACAGAACGATTGCCATGTTTTGCGACGGTAATTTCAGCACCGGCAACAACAAATGCAACGACAGTGGAAATGTTAAATGTTCCGCTTCCA
This sequence comes from uncultured Chitinophagales bacterium, assembly GCA_964358705.1. Classification (GTDB taxonomy): domain Bacteria; phylum Bacteroidota; class Ignavibacteria; order UBA10030; family F1-140-MAGs086; genus JBBTJF01. Next base: position 6,751 of record CAYHPL010000002.1, on the reverse strand, counting down.
TCGCCGCCCGTACCGCATACATCTATCGCGTTTTCATCTTCAAGAAATATTTTCAAAGATTTTTCCCGCATTACTTCTACAAATCCAAGTAGTTCATCAGAATGTTCGCCCTTTGTTTTCATTGCGAGAAGAAATCCGGCAATCTGTGTATCCGATGCACTTCCTTCCATAATAATTCTCATTGCATCTCGCGCTTCTTGCAATGTCAGATTTTCCTTGCAAGAAATTTTTTCCAAAAAATATTTCATACAATTATTGATTGAGCCAGTTACTGATTAGTGTAGCGCCAGCAGTTGTTAAAATAGATTCCGGATGAAACTGCATCCCTTCGAGCGGATGCGTTCGATGACGGACACCCATAATAATTCCATCATCCGTTGTTGCTGTTATTTCCAGTTCGCTTGGTAAATTTTCTTTTGCAATAATCAGCGAATGATAACGTGTGGCAATGAATGGATTTTCAAGAGATGAATAAATTCCACTGTTATTATGATGAATATGTGAAGTTTTGCCGTGCATTAAAACCGGTGCGCGGCGAATTGTTCCACCGCATGCATAGCCAATTGCCTGATGACCAAGACATACGCCGAGAATGGAAATTGAAGAGGAAAAATTCTTAATGACATCCACAATAATTCCAGCATTTTCAGGACGCCCCGGACCCGGAGAAATAAGAATATGCGATGGTTTCAGCGTACTGATTTCATCAAGCGAAATTTTGTCATTGCGAACCACAACATATTTCTTTGCGTTTGCTCCCACAAGTTGCACAAGATTATATGTGAATGAATCATAGTTATCAATTATCACTATCATAAAAAAACATTCTCCGCTTTTTTAACGGCTTCAAATAATGCGCGGGATTTATTCATCGTTTCTTCAAATTCTTTTTCTGCATCAGAATCTGCGACGATACCTGCGCCTGATTGAAAATACATCGTTCCATTCACCGCAACAATTGTTCGAATCGTTATACACATATCCATATTTCCTGAAAAATCAAAATAGCCAACCCCTCCGGCATAAATACCACGGCGGCTTTTCTCGAGTTCATCAATTATTTCCATCGCGCGAATTTTCGGCGCTCCGGAAACCGTTCCAGCAGGAAATACAGCGCGAAAAACATCTATGATATTTTTTTCCTCCACAATTTTTCCTGCAACACGCGATGCAATGTGCATTACGTGCGAATACCGCACGACATTCATTAGTTGGTCAATTTTTACTGAGCCAATTTCACAAACGCGCCCGAGGTCATTTCTTCCTAAATCAACAAGCATAATATGCTCTGCGCGTTCTTTTTCGTCAGCGAGAAGTTGCTCTTCAAAATGTTTATCCTCTTCTTCAGTTCGTCCGCGCGGACTTGTACCTGCAATCGGAAACACTTCTGCGATACCATTCATTGCGCGCACTAATATTTCCGGCGAAGAGCCGATGATGTTCATACCTTCAAAATCAAGAAAATATAAATACGGCGATGGATTGACGATTCGCAATGCGCGATAGACATCAAAGACATCGCCGGAATATTTCATTGAAAAACGTTGGGAGAGAACGACCTGAAAAATATCCCCTGCGGCAATATATTCTTTTGCCTTATTCACGCTTTCTAAAAACTCCTCTTTTGCAATTTCAGATTCAATGCGCTCGGGAAAGGCGCGAAAAATATTGGGAAAATAATTTGCATTGAGAAGCAACGATTCAAGCATCGCAATTTTTTTTTGCGCCTGTTCATAAAGTTCAGTACGATTATGTTCTTTTTCAATTACGCAGTTCACAACAAGCGTAATCTGGTGTTTAAAATGGTCTATAATGAAAACTGAAGAAAAAAAGAGCAGCATACTTTCATCGAAAGGCATTGATGCAGAATTCTGCAGCGGAATATCTTCTATAAAGCGAATTGCATCATAGCCGATAAATCCTACAAGCCCCGCATAAAACGATGGCAGATGTGATAGCGGTGGCTGAGTGTAGCGATGGAGAAAATCTTCGACAACATCAAAAAAATTTTCCGATGTAGTGTGTGTTGCATCTTTTTCCTGCACAATTGTAATTTTCTCTTTACATCGCAATGATGCAATCGGGTCGCGTCCGATAAATGAATATCGCGCAAATCGCTCTCCACCTTCAACACTTTCAAAGAGAAACGATGATGAACTACCTTCGCGCAATCGTAAGAAAGCGGAAACGGGCGTTAACGTATCTGCAAAAAAAGTTTTGCTGATAGGAATAACGTTATGTGTTTCTGCGAGTGTAAAAAATTCCTGTTGTGTCATTATAAAATCAAAAAGCCCTTCTCGGTGTTCCAAGAAGGGCTTGCAATAAAATTTTATGTAAAATTAAACCAATCTCTTTCCACTGCGTTTTATATTTGCGGACACACTCCACCAACGATATCCGTACCAATACCGATTGAGCGAGTTTTCTGTGTGCAGGAGATTGTTCATAGTGTAAATTTTCTGTGGCGTATATACGAAAATTTTGTGAAGAAGCAAACTTCGTCACAAATTTTCATTCTGAATTATTTTATTTGAGTAGCAACAATTTCTTCGTTTCTGAAAACTGCCCCGATATTAACCGATAGAAATACACACCACTCGTAAGATTCCCTGCTTCAAATTGCACACTGTGCTCACCTGCACTCATTTCGATATTATCAATCAATGTTGCAACTTCAACACCGAGAACGTTAAATACTTTCAGTGTAATATTTGATTCGTAAGGTAATGCAAACGAAATCTTCGTTGATGGATTGAAGGGATTAGGAACATTTTGGAATAGTACGAATGCAGAAGGTTCCGTTTTCGTCTCTAACACGACGACATTTTTAGAAAGCGGAGATGAACTGCTGATATCAAAATATAACTGGTCAAATTCTGCTCCTGCTCTTGCATCTGCTCCGGAACTGTGAACAGCCATAAATCCAAAGTATCCATTTGTGAATGTTGTATAGGCAGAGTTCGTGGCGCTTCCTTGATTAATTGGAGTGTTCGCGGCGGTTGGTTGCGCTGTTGCAATTGCTCCGCTTCCACTTGTGGTGGGAAGTGTGGAAGTGTATAAAGCCCATACATTTCCGCTTGTTCTTGTTACACGCACCATAAAACCTATATCTGTTAACCCATTCAGCACTGCTCCTGTAGAAGTAATAATATCCGTGGCAACATTGTTCGTTACCACCTGCAAAACGATGTTGTCATTGCCGGTATCATCGCCAAACCGAACTCTGTAGCCATCTACACCGGAAGCAGTGAGATTGGAATTATTTCCAAATAACCACACGATGCTGTGGTTTGCTGCTGTTGCGGCTTGTACTCTTCTTCCAATCCAAAACGACCACGATTGCGACGTTCCCCACGATGCAGTTCGCTGTGTGCGGATGTATCGTGTTCCTGCAGATGCTGAAGCGTAATTTAAGCGCAATGTGTTTGAACTTGTTGCGCCTGCGGCAACATCACTGCTCGCTACAACTTGAAACGCCGTAGTATTTCCTCCCCAAACAGGATTTGCAGTAAAATTTCCATCAGCGAACGTTTCAATCGGTGCGAGTGATGCAGCAGAAGTTGTAAACGTAAAATCTGTTGATGTTGCAGTATTATTTGAAGCATCGGTAGAATTCACGCGATAGTGATACAACGTATTCGCAGTTAATCCTGAAAGAGCAATACTGTGGTTCGTTACCATTGACGCATTGGAACTGTTGCTACCATAACTTGTCGTTAAACCGTAATTCACCACTGAATTGGATGCTTCATTAGTCGTCCATGTAATTGTTGCGCCACTTGTCGTAATGCTTCCTGCAACTACATTGGAAATAACAGGCGGAGTAACGTCTGCTGGAGCGCTCGTCGTAAACGTAAAGTCTCCTGATGTTGCAGTATTTCCTGCGGCATCAGTTGATTTTACACGATAATGATACAATGTGCTTGCACTCAATCCGCTTAAACCGATGCTATGATTAGTAACATTTGATGCATTACTTGTTGTGCTTCCGTATGAAGTTGTGAGTCCATATTCCACAACAGAATTTGATGCTTCATCGGTTGTCCACGTAATGGTAGCTGCAGATGCTGTAATTCCAGACGATGCTACATTGGAAATAACAGGAGGAATAATATCCGGTGGAGCTCCTGAGTCATCAAGAGTATAAGATTTTGGTAAACCTGCTGCTGCAACTTCATTTGGTCCTTGTGTAACGGCACCATTTCCTGACACAGTAAAAGTACTAACGCCATCTGTCGTGATTTTTATATCACCAACGCAATAGCCAGAAAAACTTGTAAGCGAGCCGGAAGGAGCGCCTTCTTCTGTTTGATAGACATCTGCGGCAGGAACAGTAATACAAGCCGTTGCTTGTGCGCGGAGAACTTTATCTACAACATCAGTGCGCGGTAAATCCCAACCAGTTGTCTGACCTGCGCCGGTATTGATTAATGCAACTGCTGGTCGCGATAAATTCATCCAATCAGGATTCGTACTGCTTTCGCTTCCGTGATGATTACTGTACAGAACATCAATGCCACCTGAAGAAATAAGTGGAAATGCACCGCCGGGAGAAATTGCCTGCACCACTGCAGTTTCAACATTCGTTTGTGATGTTGAGCGACCTGTACAAGCATCAGAACCGCCGCCCATATCGCCAGCCCACAGAAAATCAAAACCACCGTACTCCACAAGCACTGCTATTGAGCGATCATTCTCGTCAGATACAGAAACCGTTCCGCCGCCAATGATGCTTCCATTTCTCGCAATGCAAGTAAGTGTTGCGCCATTTCCTAACGGGATGATAGTTCCAACAGGCATTGATATAATTGCGCCGCCCGTTGTTAAGGCAGAAGTGGAATTCCAACCATCTACACACGTTGAAGCATACGTAGAACCATTGTAGTAATTTTTATTGAGAATATTATATCCCGCATTTACCACTTCATCCATTCCGCCATTATGGTCGCAATGCTGATGGCTGACAATGGTATAGTTTAATCCCATTGCAGGGGTAATGCCAATGGATTGCAAATACGGAACAACTTCATTTGTTCCTTTACCTGTATTACCTGCATCCAATAAAACTGTTGTTCCATTAGGACCTTTTACCAAAACAGAACCACCCCAACCAACATTGATAGTGTGGATTTCAAGGTTCTGTGACAGTGCTGAATAAGTTATGAATAGAAAAAGAGCGGATACATAAAGGAGAATATTTTTTTTCATAAAAAAATAATTGGAAGGTTGATAAATATTCCACTTGTGGTTGAGTGGAGTTGCAAAAACTTACCAAATAGGCGGACAATAATTTTCGCGGGGAAAATATACTATACTAATTTGGCAAATGCAACAAAAACTGATTTATACATTTTTTTAAATTTGAGTCAAAAAAAAAAGTGCTACGCATTTTTGAAATACGTAGCACTATAAATGCTAATAGCCAATTGCTAAAAGCTAATCGCTTCTTCCTATTTCATCAGCACAAATTTCTTTGTCTCAGAAAATTTTCCATCTACATTTAAACGATAAAAATACACACCGCTTGTCAGAGTGCTTCCGTCAAATTGTATTTCGTGTCTGCCTGCCTCCATTATTTCATTATTGATGAGTGTTGCAACTTCTCTTCCGAGAATATCATACACTTTCAATGTAACATTCCCAACAGCCAATAGCGAAAAACTAATAGCAGTTTGCGGATTAAACGGATTGGGATAGTTTTGCTTGAGAGAAAAATCAAATTGCGCATTGCCATCTTCTTTCACTTCTGTAAACGGAGAATGTTTGGCAAGAAATAAATCCGTTTGAGGATTGAGTGTATCAAGATTGTTTAAAGTTATAGTACCAAAATGAAGTTGTGGACTTTGAAAACCTCCTAAAGTATAGACCATCCCATTGGGTTCTACATCAACAATTCCAGCATCATCAAGTGGACCGCCAATAGTGAACGCATTAATAATGTTCCAGTTTAAATCAAACACTGCCACAAATGCATCATAGCCTCCTGCGCTGCTTAATACCGTATCCCCAAAGGCAATTGTGGGGCTGTTGAAACTCCCCGAAAGAATATATCTTTCCGATTCTACTATCAGGTTTCCACTCTCATTATTTGTTCCTCCTTCGTTGCGCGCCCAAAGAATATTGCCGTTTGCATCATATTTCACAAGAAGAATATCAAAGCCGCCTCTCGTAGATAAAACAGTATCACCGAAAACAGCAGATGAACCTGCTAATATCCCTGTAACAATAATACCTCCATTCTCTGATTGTATAATTTCACGTCCATCCTCATACTGTATTCCCCCTGCGCTTTTTGCCCAGAGCACATTGCCATCTGCATCGTATTTTACAACAAACATATCCCAATTCCCGTTGTTGGTGAGTATTGTATTACCGAAAGTAATTGTTGGACTGCGAAAAGCTCCCGTTACATAAACATTACCGTTCGCATCAATACAGTTACCATATCCATCGTCCACCTGGTTCCCTCCAGCACTCCGCACCCAGATTACATTCCCATTTGTATCAAACTTAACAACGTATATATCATAGAAAAAACTATTGCTGCTATCTGCATTGGCAAGAGTTGTATCACCAAAAGTAATTGTAGAACTTGAAAAACTTCCTGAAACGACAATACTTCCATCACTACCGAGATTAATATCAGAAGCATAATCCGCACTGCTTCCTCCGAAACTTTTTGCCCACAGCACATTGCCGTTAGTGTTAAGTTTTACAAGAAAAAAATCATAATTATTCACGCTGTGATTTG
>CAYHPL010000001.1:0-329975 GCA_964358705.1 uncultured Chitinophagales bacterium | reverse complement strand
CGCGGGAAAGACAATATGGTGTGCGGTTCATAACAATCTTTCTTAAACGCAGAGTCCGCAAAGGAAGTTGTACAAAACAATCTACAATCTCACTTCTAAAATCTAAAATCCCCAAATCCCCACATCACCCTCGCGTGCCTTTGCATTGTACTCTCATTCCCCCCAAAAAAAATTGGTAGGACAGACATTCCTGTCTGTCAGTAAAATGTCTTTTTCAAATGTTTTTCCTTTTTCAGTTGATTTTGAAATCTGTTTTCTATAAATTTTTTCCCGATTTTCAAATAAAAGAATTTAACGACGTGCTGTTAAGCATTTTTGCAGGAATAATTTTTGGGTTTATCGTCTCGATGCCGCCATTGGGTCCGGTGATTTTTGCTGTTATCTCGAAGGGATTGCACAATAAAAATCACGAAGGACTTACAATAGGAATGGGCGCCGCATTTGTTGATGGCTTCTATGCCGCAAGCGCAGTTGGCGGTATTGCGCTTATTATTTCCTTATTACCGAAAAAAATAATTGCCCTGTACGCCGCAAACGAAATGCAAATTCTTCTCCTCCTTTCATTTCTCGGAGGAAGTTTTGTATGTATGTATGGCGTGAAGATACTGCTCTCAAAGAAAAAAATATTTTCCAACGCATCGCAACCGGATGATGCCGCGCAGGAAATGATTTTAGTAGCAAAAGAAAAGCAGGCAACAGATTTCATGCACAAGACCAAAAGTAATGTGGAAAAATTTTCCTTCCTCTCCGTCTTAAAAAATATTGACGGGAACGGACGAAAGCAACTCGTTACGGGAATGTTATTGTGTTTTTCTTCCATCACGCTTCCTGCATCGTGGATGGCGATTGCGGGTGTGTTGAAAAGCCAAAATATTATCGAGCATACATTTCGCGGCGGCGTGCTGTTTGCGGCGGGAGTTTTTTTAGGAACGTACGGATGGTTTTTTCTTTTGCTGAAAATTATTGTGTGGAATAAGCATAAATTGGGAATTATCGCGCTTCGCAATTTGCAACTCTTTTCAGGAATTATCCTTATCGCGCTCGGAAGTTCTGTTATCATTTCTGCGCTTGTAACAACGATGCAATAATTGTAGTACTTATGTTCAAAAAAATATTTCTCTTCCTCACAATCTTTTCGCTTACTGTTTTTGCAACAGAAGCGGCATTAAATGAAAAATTAACTATTGTGTACTGGAATGATTTCCATGCACAAAATACACCGATGCAAACAGTAAAAAAGAATGCAGACAAATCGAAAGATACAGTTGTAGAAATTGGAGGAACTGCTGCATTGCTTGGATACATAAATACAATACGCGCAGAACATCAAAATAATATTCTCGTACTCAATGCCGGCGATGATTTTCAGGGAACGCCAATTTCTTCCATCACAAAAGGCGCGTCGCAAATTGAATTGATGAATATGATTCGCCCCAATGCTGTAACACTTGGCAACCACGAATTTGATTATGGGCTTGAAAATCTGAATGATGTTATTCAAAAAGCAAAATATCCCGTCATTTGTTCAAATATAATTTGGAGCAAATCACAAAAACCCTTTGTGCAACCATACAGAATTGTTACCATAAAAAAATTAAAAATCGGCATACTGGGCTTGATGGCTCCTGATTTAACTTTGCTGACAATGAAAAAAAATATTGAAGGCATTGAAGTTGCAGATATTCGCACATCTGCAAAAAAATATATTGATTCACTTCATTTTTTAAATGCGGATATTATTATTCTTCTCAGTCACATGGGCATAGAACTTGATACTACCATAGCAAAAGAATTTCCTGATATTGATATTATTGTCGGCGGACATTCGCATACACAACTTCTCTATCCCATCAAAAAAAATAAAACAATTGTCGTACAAGCAGGTTCACGCGGCGCATTTCTCGGAACATTAGATGTTGATATTGATGTGCAAGGCGATTCTATTGTAAAATTTGATGGAAGACTCATAGAAACGTTAACACAAAATATTACTCCCGATTCAAGTGTTGAAAAGAAAGTTGCAGCAATGGAAGAGCAAGTAAACAGCGCACTTGGAGAAGTAATCGGAACTCTGCAGGTAAATTGGGAACGGCGTTCGGGAAAAAGAGAAAGTAATATTGGCAATTGGGAAGCAGATGTCATTCGCAAAAGTTGCAATACCGATATTGCTTTTATCAATGCGGGCGGCATTCGTAAAGACCTGCGTGCAGGACCAATTACTTTGCGTGATATTTGGGAAATAAATCCGTTTGGCAATACACTTCAGATTTTTTCTATACACGGCGATACATTGATACAAATGATAATGTGGCAGGCAAATATTCCATCAAGAGAATTTCTCATTCCTTCGGGAATACAATATTTATATAATTCAGAATTGCCGAAAGAAGAGCAAAATATTATCATAACTATGAATGGAGAACATATTGAAAATGATTCCGTGTATTCCATCAGCACAAATAATTATGTCGCAAGTCATCTCTACGATTTTTTTGGCGTGCGGGATGAGAACATCACTATTTCCGAAACCGGTATTATTGACCGCGACGCTTTCATTGAAGAGGTTCGTTTGCAGAAAAATATTTCTTCGCACATTGAAGGGCGCGTGCGTGATAAAAAGGATGAATAATACAATGATAAAAAATATCGCAATATTGATGTTCGCATTGTTGCTGATTTCCTGTAAAGATGAAGTAACAAATAACGGCAACAACGGCACAACAATTGTTTTTCCTGATTCCAATGTGAGTTTTAAAAAACATTTGTTGCCCTTATTTAATCAGCGTTGTAATACAAGCGGGTGCCACAATCAGCGCTATCCTGACAGGGAATTTGATTTGATGAGTTATGGTGGATTTATGATTGCGCCGCGTGTTATTGTGTATGAAGGCGCGCCCGATAACAGCCCGTTGATATTAAGCGTAGAAGGAACAAATCCTAATTCTGCACGTATGCCTTTGAACAAACCACCATTGACGAATAATCAAATCAGAGGATTGCGGATTTGGATTTTTGAGGGGGCGTTGAATAATTAAAAACTATTTCACTTTCATTTCAAACACATTTTTTGTGAATGAAATATTCCGCTGTTTTAATTCTTTCATCATAAAGTCAAAACATTGTTTTTTTGCACCGATAAATTCCGGCGGAGAAATTCCTTTTTGCTGATACAATTTATGTGCAACCAATCTTGCGGCAACGGAACACGTGTAACCCGTTGTTCTTGCCATCGAAGTAATGTTGTTTTCGTTATCAAATCTATCCAGCATATCATATTGATAGCGAATGTGTTTCTTCTTTTCCTTTCCTTCTACGATTACTTGCAATACAGTTATATCTTCCTCGCCCTCATTCAGTTTCCATTTCGGGAAAAGAAGTTTTGCTGTTACATCGAGCGGACGAATTTGTTTTCCATTTACAGAAATTTCTTCTTTACTGAATAATCCTGTGTCGCGAAAGAGTTTCATTTTCTCTGCGTGTCCGGGATAGCGCAAAGTTTTTTCCTTCATATTTTTCGCTTTGATTGTTTGCATCAACGAGCGCAATCCATCGCTGTTAAACGATTCCAACGTTCCGACATTCGGAAAATTATGCAGTTCAATTTCTGAAAGCGCATCTTTCACAACAACTTTTCTATTTTCGATTATGCGCGCGGGGCGTGTATATTCTTCAATCACATCAATTGGCGAGAAAACAATTTTGTATTCAAACGGAAGTTCGCGCACAACAGGAAGTCCGCCAACATAACATTCCACATTTTCCACTTCATCCATTTGCGCCTGGTGATAGCCAATAATGATATTGCTGCAACCGGGAGCAACGCCGCAATCCACAATTGCTGTTACATTATTTTTCTTCGCAAGCGCATCAAGTTCAAATGCATCTTCGGGAAAGAAAGAAATATCCACGATGTTTTTCTTCGATTCGAGCACTGCTTTGAGCATACTGAAACCGAGAAATCCGGGAACTGCGCCAATAACTAAATCAAAATTTACAACAACTTTTTTAATTGTTTTTGCATCCGATAAATCTGCTTCAATTCCATTCAAAGAAAATCTTTCTTCGAGAAATTTTAGCCGCTCTTTGGAAACATCTGCGATTGTAACATCAAATTCATTGTGTAAATCGCGGGCAATAACGCTGCCAACTAACCCGCCGCCGAGAATAAGAGTTTTTTGCATTTTAGATTTTAGATTTCAGATTTTAGATTACAAAAAAGTACGTCATCCCGAACTTGTTTCGGGAACTTCCATTGCAAATTAAAAAGATGCCGAAATAAATTCGGCTTGACGTTGTTTATGAGGTTTACTTATTTCTTCTTCAAAATCATTTTCACCAATTTTTCTCTTGACAAAACATCATTATAAAGTTCTTTTCTTATTTCTTTGCCTGTTACATCTTTATTCACACGCTTAAGAAAATCACGGAAATCGCTATTCATATCGGCTAACTTGTTCATCGTTTCCCAATCGAGATATTCTTTTTGTTTCGCTGGAAAAATGACCGAAGAAGAATCCGGGTCAGTAATATCTAATTCAATAATTCCAATTCCAAATGAACCAACGAGTCTGCGAAGTTCATCGCGAAATTCTTCATCTTTAGAAATTTCATTTGCAACTAAATAACCTTCATTTGCCCATGATGAATTAGAAACCGCTTGAAAAAATGATTCTCGAAGATTACCAAAATCAAGTTCTCGTTTCAACTCAAATGAAAACATTTTTATTGCTGTGTTTCTAATTGCATTGCTGAAATCAAGAACTTCTGCGTTCCAATCTTCAATCGGAAAGTAACAACCAACCATATCAGGATGAACCCATTCACCATAACTTTTCTTTCCCGATTTTGAATGATTGATCGTTTTCGTAAATGCTTTTAAAAATATGTTTGCAAAATATGTCAAGAAAGGATGCAAATCACTTTCGAGAAATTCAAACTTATCTTCTTTCTTCAATTTTTCCCTCTTCGTGTTTTCTTCAGTAACTATTTCTTCATTTGATAAATCTCTCAAGAAAAATTTAGTCGGACGCAAACTTGCTTTGAAAAAATTTGAATTCTTATTGTTTTGAATTTCAACATAAATTCTTGCTCCAAGAGTAGCCCACGGAGTTTTTCCTAATTTAGAAAATTCTTTATCGTAGTTTTTTTCGACTGCGATTCTCCAAATTTCTTCGATTGAAAGCGGTCGTTTTTCTTCACGTAAAATCTTTTCTGCAAGTTCTATAAATGTCATTCGTTCCATATTTTTTTTCTAATAATCTAACATACTAAACTACTAACATACTCATCTACTCACCTACTCAACTACTTCTTCCCAAACTCCACATTCGCAACCGTATGCACTCCGCCGCGAATATTGTAATCCGCAATAACTTCTATCCATTTTGGTTTGCAGCACTGCACTAAATCATTGAGAATATGATTCACCAAATGCTCCTGATAAATTCCGACTGTGCGGTACGAAAGCAAATAATATTTGAACGAACGCAACTCAATGATTTCTTTGTTGGGAATATAATTTACTTTGATAATTGCAAAATCCGGCAAACCGGAAAACGGGCACACGGCAGTAAATTCATTCGTATCAATATTGATGACAATATTTTTCCCGACGTGCTCGTATGGAAATGTTGCGAGAACAGATGTTTCAATTTTTTCGTAGCCATCAAACGGCAATGATTTATCAAGCGGTGCGAATTGAGTTTGTTTCTTCTTCATAATTCAGTAATTTCTATCCGAAAATTTTGCAATAAAAATAGAGAAACAAAATGAATTTACGAATTATACCATACGATTTACGAATTTTTGTCGCGTTACTTCCGCTCCTGCTCATTGCCTGTTCATCACAAATGACGAAGAAGATTGATATGAACAGCACACCGATACGCGGATTCGACGAAAAGAAACAACAGGAAATGTTGCTCGGAACAATTTCGCGAGATGATTTACACGAACAGCCGTATCAGTGGATGGATTCAATGTACAATGCGTACGTACCGGATGCACAATTACTTCCTGCAATTGCAATGTTGGCAGTGGATGTTAAAATAGAAATTATCCTCGGGACGTGGTGCGGCGATTCTCGTGAACACATTCCACGATTATATAAAATTCTTGACGCAATAAAATATCCCACCGAAACAATTTCGCTCTATTGTGTTGACCGAACGAAAATGTTTCCTCCCGGTCGTCCGCAGGAAAAAAATGTTATCGCCGTTCCCACGTTTTATTTTTACAGAAAAGACGGAACGGAAATCGGGAATATTATTGAAAAGCCGGATGGAACGCTTGAACAGGACTTAGTGCAAATTTTATCGCTGAAATAAAAAACTCCATTTCACTTTTCTTTTTTCGCTTCTGTTGCAAGTGCGGTAACACATTGGTCAATTATGCCGCGCAGTATTTTCCCTTCGCCGTAGAAGTGATTAATGATTATGGAAAAAGCAATTTCTGCATCCTTTCCGTTCATAACATAACCGGAAAGACTGCTTACTCCGCGTTTCGTTCCTGTTTTTGCATAGACAATATTTTCAGCGAGAGTACCGTTCATTCTGTTTTTTAACGTGCCATCTCTCCCTGCTATTGCAAGCGAATGAAGAAAATTATTGAATGTTGCTTTATTTTGAAATTGATTTTGCAGCAGCATTGCAATCTGATTTGCGCTTGCAAGATTGTAATCCGATGCGCCGGAACCATCTGCAAGAATAATCTGCGTTGTATCAATTCCCATCGTATGGAAATATTTTTTTTCAAGAAATATTCCATCTTCTGCGGAAGCAGGTTGTGCAAATTTTTCAGCGGCAATAATCCGCAGAAGATTTTCTGCGGAAAGATTATCGCTTTCTTTATTTGCTTTCCACAGTAGCGAATCCAGCAATGTGCGTTGAGAAATTATTAGCGTGCTTTTTTCTTTCTTTCCGATGCGCAGAGTTCCATGCACTTTTCCTCCCGATTGTTCGTATTGCTCTTTAAAAACCGTCAGCGCGTACATTACCGGATTCCAAACATTGACAAAAAAAGTATCCCGTGCAGATGCGGCAGGAAGATTTCCCTTTACGATTATAGTATTTTCGCTCTCTTTCCACTTTCTTGTAACTTCAAATTTTGGCAATGAAGCAATACGTGATGTTATTGCAGTATTTTGCAATGCAATAAAATGTGTGTTCGGTGCAATTTCTACCATTGGATTTTTTCCAACTGAAGACGGAGTAACATACACTGCAACAGTATTTCCATTCAATGAAAGCGGAGAAATGTACATTGCAGTTTTATCAGGTTCATCATCCCACATCCAGCCCTTTCCCCAGTACGTGTCGTCGAAATACGAAACATCCGCGATAATATCGTTGAGCGTATGATATTTTTTCTGCACTATGTGTTGCGCAATTTCAGTAAAATGTTCAGTGCGCAAAAGTGAATTGCCATACGATTTGATATAGAGGTTTTTATTGCCATCCATCGAAAATTCCGTACGTATTTCAAAATTACTTCCTAAATAGTGCAGCGCTGATGCAGTAGTCAATAATTTAACATTCGATGCGGGATGGAGAAGTTTGTCGCTATTCAGTTCAAAAAGAGTTTTTCCCGATGGAAGCGAAACAATTTTAACACCCATAGTGCATGAGCGCAATGATGAATCCGATAAAATTTTTTGTAATTTTTTCGCCAGACTTGTCTTTGGTGCGGAATAAATTTCACCGATGCAAATACAGATTAAAATAAGGAGCGTTGTGCGGATAAAGTTCATAAGCAATACAAAATTCGGGCATAATTTCTGAAAAAAATAATAACAAAAAGAATTTGCGCTAAAATTTGTTATGAACGCCAAAACCAATATATTTTCCCCGCAAGATTTTAATTTTTACAAAACAAATTTAATACATACAAGGACGAAAGACAAAAATTATGGCAATGCCCAATATGCAAAATATGATGAAGCAAATGCAAAAACTCCAGCAGAAAATGGACCAAGTGCAGGCGGAACTGGAACACAAGACTGTATCTGCAGAAGTCGGCGGCGGAGTGGTAAAGGCAACTGCAAACGGAAAACAGCAAATCATCAAATTGGAAATTGAAAAAGAAGTAATAGTTCCCGACGATAAAGAAATGTTGGAAGATTTAGTTGTCGCAGCAGTCAATAAGGCATTGGAAGATGCGAGCAAAATGGCATCGGAGGAAATGAGCAAAGCAACGGCAGGATTAGTTCCAAATGTTCCGGGATTGAGCATGCCCGGATTTTAACAATGAGCGCCAATCCTGTTTCGTTGGAACATTTGATTGACCAACTTGCGTTGCTGCCGAGTATCGGACGAAAAACAGCGCAACGCCTCGCATTACATATTCTGAAAACTCCGAAAGATGAAGTACAGATACTTGCGCAGGCATTGGAAGATGTAAAAGAAAAAATCCGTTCGTGCTCTGTCTGTTGGAACTTTACAGAGAATGACCCATGCGATATTTGCAAAGATACCCGGCGCGATACATCAATGATTTGTGTTGTTGAAGAGCCGCGCGATGTGCTTGCATTTGAAAAAAGCAATGCGTTTCGTGGATTGTATCACGTTCTCGGAGGAATTATTTCTCCACTTGATAATATCGGACCCAATGATATAAAAATAAAAGAATTGCTTGCACGAATGAATGGGCATACAAAAGAAATCATTCTTGCGCTCAATCCAACCATTGAAGGCGAAGCAACAATTCTGTATCTCACCAAACTTACCAAACCTCTTGGAATTACTATTTCGCGCATCGCTCGCGGAATTCCTGTCGGCGGTGAACTGGAATTTGTTGACGAAGCAACTCTTGCAAGCGCACTGAAAGGAAGAGTTCTTTTGTGAGTTCGAAATTTCCGCTACAATTTTTGCTGCACACATTTTTTCTCCTGTTCATTTTCGGAGGCTGCGATATTTTTGACACACGCAATCCTGAAAATCCCGCAGAAAACCGTTCGCATTTCTTTACACCGACCACAGATAGTTTAGTCATCGAAAATTTATTGTATGCAATTCAGGAAAGAAATTCTACGAATTACATTAAATGTTTTTCTGACACCGCGCGCGGCGAAAATGCTTTTACATTTACTCCTTCGCAGGATGCATTTATACAGCACACAGCAATTTTTGCAGACTGGGATTTGACATCAGAAAAAAATTATTTCGAAAAACTCCGTATTTCTACAATAGAAAATACACCATCTGCATTATCATTTTCCGAACAGAGACGCACAGAATCCAGCGACTCCGTATTGTTCACCGCAAAATACACGTTATCCTTTTTCCACAATAAACCTTTTTCACGCTCTGCACGCGGCTACGCAGAATTTTTGCTTTCCCGCAATGCTGCAAAAGGAACGTGGAGCATTCAACGCTGGAGTGATTTTAAAATAACAAGCGATTCTACGTTAACGTGGAGCGACTGGAAAGCGCTCTTCAATCAATAGCGACGATGAAATATTTTGCATTATTTTCATCAGTTTTTTTTATTGTTTTGTGCGGAAGTTGTAATCCTTTTGCGCCATCGCTGGAAGAGGGACTTTCAGAAAATATTTACAGCGATTTAACAAAGACAGAAAATATTTTTCACACCTTCCGCAATGCATACACTTTTAAGGACACGACGATGTATGCTTCGCTTCTCTCGGATAATTTCACATTTGTCTATCGCGATTACGATAACGGCGTTGATGTTTCGTGGGGGCGCGATGATGAAATACGAAGCACGCACGGATTATTCAGCAACGCGCAACAACTCAATCTCGTGTGGAACGCTGTTATTTCACAAAATCTTGATTCCACAAGCGCGACAATTTTACGCGCATTTAATCTCACCATCACGTTCAATCCAAGTGATATTATCCGCATTGATGGCTATGCAAATATAAAACTGCGCCGCGCAACAAAAAAATCGTACTGGAAAATTGCGCAATGGCGTGATGAATCGAATTTCTGATTGTTTATGACGAACCACAAATACACTCTTCTTGATGTGGGCTATATTATCACGATGAATTCTTCCCGCGATATTTTGCCGCACTCAACTATACTCATCGAAGATAACCACATTAAAAAAATCGGCGGTAAAACTGATTTTAAAAATTACGTCGGCGACATTATTGATGCAAAACATCTTGTTGCAATGCCGGGATTTATTCAAACACATATTCATCTTTGTCAAACATTATTTCGCGGACTTGCAGATGATTTGCAATTGCTTGATTGGCTTCAGCAAAAGATATTTCCGTTTGAAGCCGCGCACAATGAACACTCAATGAATATTTCCGCATTGCTTGGCGTTGCAGAACTTTTTCGCTCCGGCACGACAACAATTCTTGATATGGGAAGTATTCATTTTCAGGAAGAAGTTATTCGCGCAGTCGGCGAGAGCGGAATGCGTGCATTTCTCGGCAAAGCAATGATGGATAAAAATGATTTGTATCCGAAACTGAAAGAGACAACAAAATCCGCGCTTTCATCCACAAGAAATCTTGCGGAGCGATTTCACAATACTTACGATGGCAGAGTAAAATATGCAGCGGCGCCGCGTTTTGTACTTTCCTGTTCAGAGAAATTACTGCGCGAAACAAGTGAACTGGTGCAAAGTTTTGATGGGATGTTACTGCACACGCACGCATCTGAAAATAAAAATGAAATTGCAGAAGTAAAAAAAATGTACGACAAAGATAATATCGCCGCACTTCATTCTTTTGGTGCGCTGTCGGAAAAAACTGTGCTCGCTCATTGTGTTCATCTCAACTCAAAAGAAATTTCGTTACTGCAAAAAACGAAGACGAATATTGCGCACTGCCCTTCATCAAATTTGAAACTTGCATCAGGAATTGCAAATACTCTTTTGTATAAACAATCCGGAATCAATGTTTCATTAGGAGCAGACGGAGCGCCGTGCAATAATAATTTGAGCGTGTTTCAGGAAATGCGGTTTGCGGCATTACTGCAAAAGCCATTGCACGGAGCAACTGCATTGGATGCAAAAACCGTTTTTGAGATGGCAACGGTGAACGGCGCAAAAGCATTAGGATTGAGCGATGAAATCGGCTCATTGGAAACAGGAAGAAAGGCAGATATCGTTTTACTTGATTTAAATAATGTCTGGAATCCTGTTGAATCATACGCAGAAAATTTATATTCTACGATTGTCTATTCCGCAACAGCAGAAAATATTCATTCTGTTATGATTGATGGACGATGGGTCGTGCGCAATAAGGAACTGATTGCTTTAGATGAAAAGAAAATATTGGAAACCGCAAAAAGAGAGTTGAAGAAATTGATGGAGAGGGTGTGAGGGGAGGGGGAAATTTTAGCGCTCAAAACTCTGCACAACAAAGTCTGCCATCAACTCCGCTTGTTTTAAAACGGTATCAATTGCTCTCTGTTGTTTATCAGGTGGATAACCGTATTTCGTGAGTGTTCGTTTAACTAAAACCATTAACTTTGCTCTTGCGCTTTCACGTATTGTCCAATCAATCGTAGCGTTTGCCCGCACTTTCTCAGAAATCTCTACGGCAATATGCTTGAGTATTTCGTTTCCTAAAACTTGCACAGCGCTGTCATTTACTTCAAGCGCATTATAGAAAGCAACTTCTTCAATCGAGAGACCAAGTCTTTCGCCTTCTTTATCTGCTTCCTTAATTTCTTGCGCAATGTTGATTAACTCTTGAATGATTTCTGCGGTTGTTAAGAGATTATTCTGATATTTTTTGATTGAAGATTCTAACATTTCGAGAAGTTTTCTGCTTTTCACCAAATTCACTCTTGCTCTGCTTTTAATCTCATCGTTCAAAATTCTTTTCAATAATTCAAGTGCAAGATTTTGATGCTTCATTCCTTTCACTTCGAGTAAAAATTCTTCGGAGAGAATGGAGATTTCGGGTTTCTTAATTCCTGCCGCATCAAAAATATCTATTACTTTTTCTGAGCTCAATGCTTGGTCAACTATTTGTTTAATTGCTGATTCAATTTCTGCATTGGATTTTCCTGTCCCTTGCCCTTCAAACTTTACTAACCGCGCTTTCACTGCCTGAAAAAAAGCAACGTCCTCTTTTATTTTCATCGCTTGTAATTGCGGAATAGATAACGCGAATGCCTGACTAAGCAACGAAACTTCCTTCACAAATCGGTTCTTTCCGTCTTGTAATCCAATAATATGTTCTTCCGCTTGAAGAATAATAGAAAGTTTTTCTTTCGCGTCAGCAGTAAAGAAGCGAGCGTAATTAAATCCTTTACTCGCTCCATAATATGCCTGGGGTTCCTCCATAACGATATTTTTTCTGTAATCGCTTTTCTCCGCAAACAGTTGACGCACAATTTCTAATTTTTCCAACATTACCGCTACTGCTTTCTCTTGATTTTCTGCCGGTTCTCCTTTTCCTCCTGAATCAGAATAGAATGATAATGCCTGTTTCAAATCGGACGCAATACCGAGATAATCTACTACCAAACCACCGGGCTTATCTTTGAACACGCGGTTTACTCGTGCGATGGCTTGCATGAGATTATGTCCTCGCATCGGTTTATCTATATACATTGTATGCAGGCACGGCACATCAAAACCCGTAAGCCACATATCCCGAACAATAACGAGTTTCAATACATTCGATTCATCTTTCATTCTGTCGGATAACTCTTTTCGTTGCGATGATGTTGTATGATGTTTTTGCATTACAGGACCATCGGAGCTTGATGCTGTCATTACAACTTTAATAACACCCTTTGCCAAATCATCATTGTGCCACTCAGGTCGGAGCAAAATTATTTCATTGTATAAGTCAACCGCAATTCTACGGCTCATCGCAACAATCATTGCTTTCCCTTCAATAGCGTTTTGCCGTTGTTCAAAATGAATAACAATATCGTTCGCAAGGTTTTTGATGCGATGTGTACTCCCGACAATTGCTTCTAACTTCGTCCACTTCGCTTTTGTTTTTTGCTTCTCCGTTATTTCTTCGTCCTGCTCCAAATCAGTATCAAACTCCTCAATCAATCTTCTTCCTTCCTTATCCAAATTTACCTTTGCCAATCGGCTTTCGTAATAAATTTTTACCGTCGCGCCGTCAGCGATTGATTGTGAGACATCATAAATATCAACGTATTGTCCAAACACCGCGGGCGTATTGACATCGGTGCTTTCAATAGGTGTTCCGGTAAAGCCGATATATGTTGCTTTCGGTAATGCATCGCGTAAATATTTTGCAAATCCGTAAGCAATACGTTTTCCGATAATTTCTTTTGTTGCATTGTCTTTCACATCTTTCATTACCGCTTCAAATCCATATTGTGTCCTGTGCGCTTCATCGGCTATCACAACAATATTTTCCCGTGCAGAAAGAAGGTCGTATTCAATTTTCCCATCCGCGGGAAGAAATTTTTGAATCGTGGTAAAAACAATTCCTCCGCTTGCAACTTTCAATAGTTCTTTTAAATGCTCTCTGTTCCTCGCCTGTTTCGGTTCTTGGCGAAGCAGCGATGTTGAAGTAGCAAATGTTTCAAACAATTGCTGGTCTAAATCATTTCTGTCGGTAATAACAATAATGGTGGGGTTTTGCATTGCCGGAGCAGTGATAAGTTTGCCAGAAAAAAACACCATGCTCAAACTCTTTCCCGAACCCTGCGTATGCCAAACAACGCCTCCTTTTTTCGTGCCGTTGTTCTTCGCTGCGGCAATTGTATTTTCTATCGCTTTATTCACTGCATAGTACTGATGATACGCGGCAAGTTTTTTCTCGGTAACTATTTGTGTCAGTCCGGTTTTTGCATCCTCTCGTTTTGTTTTTTCAAACACGATGAAATTTTGAAGAAGGTCAAGCAGTGTTTCCGGTTTCAACATTCCGTTCAGCAATGTTTCTAATTGCGGTTTGAAGCGCGACGCATCTTTAACACCATCGGCTGATTTCCACGCCATAAATCTGCTGAACTCTGCTGATACGCTTCCTGCTTTACATTCGTGACCATCGGAAATAATACAAACGGCATTGAAGGTAAATAAACTCGGTATCGTTACTTTGTATGTTTGGATTTGTTCGTATGCTTTTTCTATTGTCGCATATTCATCGGCGGGATTTTTTAATTCGATTACGACAAAGGGAATACCATTGATAAAAAGAACGATATCCGGTCGTTTGTTTTGATTCCGTTCAATAACGGTGAACTGATTGACGGAAAGAAATTCATTATTAAACGGATTCTCAAAATCTATCAGCGAGACTTCATAACTTCGCTCGTATCCCTCATGCTGATAAGGAACTTTTATTTTCTCTATTACACAACGATGGAATGTTTCGTTGTTGTGCAGCAATTCGGGAGAAGAGATGCGTAAAATTTTTTGAATTGCCTGCTCTTGAGCGCTTTCGGGGATGTGAGGATTGAATCGTGCAACGGCTTTTCGCAATCGTTCCACTAACACCACGTGTTCAAAACTTTTCCGTTCTGTTTGTTCTGCTCCAGGGGCAATTGCTAATCCGTGAATATACTCCCAACCCTGCGATTGCAAAACTTCAATCGCTGATTCTTCAATGATATTTTCAGTGATGGGTTTACTCACTTCTTTTTCTTCTTTGGTGGATTTAGTTTCTTAATTGCTTTGTCAAAATCACTTTCAAGTAATTTGTCTTGTGCAATTCTATATTGTTCAAATTCAGTTTCTGCAAGAGCCAATGCCACTTCGTGTGAAACTTTTCCCGGATGTTTTAACACTGCGGTTTCGTTAAACTGTAAAAACGCATCTAATTTTATTATCCAATCTTTCATAAACATTACTACTCCTTTCAGTGCCTGACTTTCGGCATAATCTAAATACATCGCAACTATTCTGTTCAAGCCATCTAATTCTTTTTCATTCAAATAATTTTTAGCAATACTCACATCGGTTTTTCTGATGCTTCCTTTCGGTGCATTTTTCCATGTGGTTAAGCCCATATTTTGTTTTGTGCTGTCCACTCTTGCTGCAATAAGTTCGGCTGCCGTTTGTCCCGTTATAGCCCAATGCAATTTGTTTTGAACTGTTGCAAAAAAATCTTTTGTGCTTTGTGTTTCCACATTATAGTCAGCACTGCATTGGGTATAGATGTCGGTTATCTTTTGATAAAACCTTCGTTCACTGCTGCGTATATCACGAATTCGTGCAAGCTGTTCTTCAAAATAATCTTTGCCGAAAATGTTGTTGGGATTTTTCAATCGTTCATCATCCATTGTAAAACCTTTGATGATGTATTCCTTTAACCGTTCGGTAGCCCAAATACGAAACGCTGTTGCCTGTGTGCTGCTTACACGATAGCCAACGGAAATGATTGCATCCAGATTGTAGAATGTTGTTTGATAACTTTTGCCATCAGCGGCAGTATGTGCAATTTTTGCACATACTGAAATTTCGGTCAGCTCGCTACTCTCAAAAATGTTTTTTAAATGCTTTGTAACAACACTTCTCTCCACTCCGAACAGGTCGGCTATTTTTTGTTGTGTAAGCCAGATGGTTTCGTTCTGCAAATAGATTTCCACTTTCACATTGCCGTTGGGCGTAGTGTAAAGCAGAATTTCATTGAATCCTTCTGTAGGTGTTATGTTTTTCTTTTTGCTCATTCTTTATAAACTGTTTTTCAGTTATTCTGCTTTCCTTAATAACTCAATTTTCCACCCTCACCTCGCCACTCATCAACTTTGGCAACAACGTATCTCTGAGGTGGGTGAGGGTTTTGATTTGTCTTAATTGTCTGAACCATTGATTCATTTGATTTCAGGATTTCCCTGATTTTTTTGATTAAACTTCTTATTCACTATTCGCTTTTGTTGCAAACTTTTTGAACCGAAATTAATGAGCAGTCCTACTTCCAGATCATACGCTTCAAGATAGTTAATTGCCTGAGCCAGATGCACATCTTCCAATACTGTTATGGCTTTCAATTCCACAGATACAATTTCTTCTACTAAAAAATCAACCCTTCGTGTCCCTATTTGCTGCTGCTTGTAAAAAACCGGCATTTCATGTTCACGGCTAAACGACAAACCGGCATCAGCCATTTCAATTTCCAAGGCTCTTTGATAAATCACTTCCTGAAAACCGTTGCCCAATGCCGAATGAACCTTCATGGCGCACCCGATTATCTTTCCTGTCAATTCCGAATATTTGTATTCCTCTTTAATCATGGTTAATCATCTAATCAAAATAATCAGTGGTTCAGACGTATTTCTCCACTCATCAACTTTGGCAACAATGTATCACGAAGTTTTGTGAGGGTATTGATTTGATTTTTATTTTTCAAAACTTTCTCCAAAAGCGGAGTTGCTTCAAGCGAATATTTTTGTAACAATTCTTTTGGCGGAATTTGAATTTCCATTTTCCCTGTTTCAATTGGACTTAAATTAGCTTGTGCTGTTCCCTTTGCAAGTTCTTCTAACATTCTTCTCATTGTTGTTTGTCGGAACATTATGTAAGTGAAGCCCCAATCACGATTATTTTTTGCTCTTAATTTTGCTACTCGTTGATTTAAAAAAAGATTTTCTTCTGTTATTAAACAACACCTTCCAACATTTCCTGTGAGTGAAAGAAGAATATCTCCTTGCTGCAAAAGACAATATTCAGGCATACGTTTAGGAATTTCATTTATAAAATTCGTGCTTGACAAATCTAAATATCCGTCTTGCACATTTTTGATTGTAACAAGTTTGTATTTTCCTTGCTCAACAAAGTCAGTGCTTTTAAAAGCAAAGCCAGATTGAATTTCTATTAGGGAATTTATTGTTCCTCCTTCCCAACTTTCTTCCGCTTCCTCAATAAACCACTGCCTGAAAAGTGTTTCGGCTAATTGCTCAAGAGTTTTGTTTTGGCGATGCAGTAAATCTATTTTATCATCTAAGCTGCTTAGTGTTTCTGCAATTAATTTTTGTTCGGGAAGTGTGGGAACTTTTACATTCAGTTCATGAATGTGATTTCTGTTTAAAGTTGGGACAGCACTGCCAGCATTGAATTGAGAAAAATCAAAACTCTTTAGAAAATAATAAATGAATTTTGGAAATGAGTTTTTAAAATCCTTTATAAACAAAACAGTATTATGTGCCCAATAATCTTTTGAATAAAAAATTGGTGTTCCAATATTGCCGCTTCTTCCTATTGTAACTCCGGGTCCTTTCGTTGTCGCTTTGTTATGAAATCCAATAATGCCATTAGAACCAGCAACTGGGAATTCGCCAATTACCATATCTGTTTTAGGCAAATCGTGTCCTCTTTGAAAAGTAATGACATCACCCAATTTTATTTCCTTCCATTCACTCATGCTTCAACTTCAATTTTAATATTGGAAAGATTTCTTGCGATGCGTTTGTTCAACGCATCTTCTTCTGCAATTTGATTTTCTAATTCTGTTTTCAAATTGCTAAAGCGTTCAGCAAAATTGCCCCGATAGCTATCGGGGTCATCATCAGGCAAACCCACATACCTGCCGGGTGTTACCACATAGTTAAGTGCTTTTACTTCTTCTACAGTTGCTTCTTTACAAAAACCTGCAATGTCATTGTAATCATCGTGGCTTATTCGCCAGTTGTGATAGGTAGTTGCAATCAGGTTAATGTCATCCTCCGTAAATTCTTTTGTTCTGCGGTTTACAAGGAAACCCAAATTTCTTGCATCAATAAAAAGAATTTTTCCTTTACGTTTGCTTTTGTTCTTGCTCAAAAACCAAAGACAAGCAGGGATTTGAGTATTGAGAAAAAGTTTTGCAGGAAGGTTTACAATACAATCAATCAAATCATTTTCAACTAACGCTTTTCGTATTTCTCCTTCGTTGCTTGTGTTGGTAGCCAAAGAACCTTTTGATAAAACAAAACCTGCTTGTCCGTTTGCAGATAAGTGAAAAAGGAAATGTTGTATCCATGCGTAGTTGGCATTGCCGGCAGGTGGCACACCGTAAACCCACCGAGCATCTTTCTGCAGGAGTTCACCGCTCCAGTCGCTGTCGTTAAAAGGCGGGTTGGCAATAATGTAATCGGCTTTCAGGTCTTTGTGTGCATCGTTCAGAAAACTTCCTTCGTTGTTCCACTTCACATTGCTGCTGTCAATTCCTCTTATTGCCAAATTCATTTTTGCAAGTCGCCATGTGGTTTGATTGCTCTCTTGTCCGTAAATGGAAATGCGGTCTGCAGGGTTTAGAGAAAGTTTTTTGCTCCCGCCTTTTGCGGGATTCTTTTTGTAATGGTCTTGGTGGTGCAAAATAAATTTTTCACTCTGCACAAACATTCCACCGCTTCCGCAACACGGGTCAAATACTCTGCCTTCATACGGCTCTAACATTTGCACCAATAATTTTACAACACTGCCTGGCGTATAAAACTGTCCGCCTTTTTTTCCTTCTGCTAAAGCAAACTCACCCAAAAAATATTCAAACACTCTGCCCAACAAATCCTTGCTCTGTAAGGACTGAAAATCTTCAGCCCTTACAATAAAAGTGGCGGTGCTTACCAAGTCAACCAAACCGCCAAGATTTGCTTTGTCTAATTTTTCCTGTGCAAAAACTTTTGGCAACACACCTTTCAAAGAAGAGTTGTCTTTTTCAATGGCATCCATTGCATCGTCAATGTCTTTGCCAATGGTTGGGAGTTTGGCTCTGCCCTGAATCCATTTCCACCGTGCAGAAGGCGGCACATAAAAAACTTTTTCGGCTGTGTATTCATTCTTGTCTTCGGGGTCTGCACCTTCACTTTTCTGTGCAGTCAGTTTTTCAAACAGTTCTTCAAACGCATCAGAAATGTATTTGAGAAAAATTAAACCCAACACCACATGCTTGTATTCGGCAGCATCCATGTTTTTACGGAGCTTGTCAGCCGCTTTCCAAAGTTTCTTTTCAAGCGGTTCGTCTTTTATTTCCTTTTCTTTTTTTGCCATACAAAATTTTGCACAAATATACTTGTTTTTGTACTCTAAAATATTCCGGATTATTAATTGCGCTCTCCAATTCTTTTTTCTGAAATACACTGCAAACTATTCACTGTTTCAGAAAAAATTTCTATCTTTTTGCCGTTTAAATTGAGAAATCAGTAATTATTTAATGTATTCGCTATCGCTTGTAGTACTCCTCTCGTATCTGCTCGGCTCTATTCCGACAAGTTTAATTTTCAGCAAATTGAAAGGCGGCATTGATATTCGTAATTTCGGCAGCGGAAATGCCGGCGGAACGAATGTCGTGCGCGTATTTGGCTGGAAACTTGGCGTACTTGTTATGCTTCTTGACGCAGTAAAAGGCGCACTTGCAATTCTGTTGATTGCGCGTGTGATGTACGATGTACTTCCTTTCAAAAATTATACGCCGTTTAATGATTTTACCGTTGTGCAGATTATTGCGGGAGTTTCTGCAATCATCGGGCATATCTGGAGTGTGTTTGCAAATTTTCGCGGAGGCAAGGGAATTGCAACTGCGTGCGGTGTGTTGCTTGCACTTGCACCCATAGAATCGGGCATTTCACTCGGCGTTTTTTCGCTGGTGTTTACGGGCTCAAAATATATTTCTCTCGGGTCAATTTCTGCCGCAGTTTCATTGCCGCTTGTTATGCTTGTGCGACACAATATTTTTGACGCGCATCTGACAGGTTACAACACGTTGATTTATGTTTCAGTAGGAATTACAGTGCTGTTGCTTTTTACCCACAGAGCAAATATTAAAAGATTGATTGCAGGAACGGAAAACCGCTTAACAGGAATTTCGCACAAGAAAACGAAAGATTCTTCAGGCATTCCGAAAGAAAAAAAATAATACTGAAGCCAGCACTATGAATATTGGCGTACTTGGCGCCGGCAGTTGGGGAACAACGCTTGCAATACTTCTCTCAAACAATGCACACGCAGTAACATTGTGGTCGCATAAAGATGAATATGTGCAAATGATGTTGCAGCAACGGGAAAATACATCGTTTCTTCCGGGCATTCCGATTCCTTCATCCATAGAGATAACGGGAAAAATTCAGCAGGCAGTTCGGGAAAAAGAAATGATTGTTTTGGCAGTACCGGCGCAATATCTGCGTTCCGTACTCGCAACAATACGCGATGAAGATGTGCGCACATCAATGTTCATCAATGTTGCAAAAGGAATTGAAACGACGACACTGCAGACAATGAGCGAAGTTATTGCAGAAGTTTTTCCGCAACACAACAGCACATTGATTGCAACGCTTTCGGGTCCGAGCCACGCAGAAGAAGTCAGCGAAAATTATCCAACATTAGTTGTCGTTGCATCATCGAATATTGAAATGTCAAAAATAGTGCAGCACACTTTTATGACAGAGCGTTTCAGAGTTTATACTTCTACTGATTTGCGCGGCGTAGAACTTGGCGGTTCACTGAAAAATGTCATTGCTATCGCAGCAGGAATTGTGGACGGCGCAGGATTTGGCGACAATACAAAAGCGGCGCTTATTTCACGCGGGCTTGCGGAAATGACGCGGCTCGGTGTTGCAATGGGAGCGACAGAAAAAACTTTTTATGGACTTTCCGGCATCGGCGATTTAGTAGTAACCTGCAACAGCAAACACAGCCGCAACAGACACGTCGGCGAGCAAATGGGCAAAGGACGAAAGTTGGAATTTGTTTTGCGTGAAATGGAAATGGTTGCAGAGGGAGTGGGAACAACGCGCTCCGCATTTCTGCTTGCGCAAAAATATTCCATTGAGATGCCGATAGCAAGCGAAACACACGCTATTCTTTTTGAAGGAAAAGATGCGCACATCGCTACAAACGACCTGATGACCCGGCTGGCAAAGGGCGAATGATTTTTTAACTGAAAAATTTTCTGCAATGTTAATAAAGCAGAAATATTATTCAACAATTTTTTTCAACGTTGTTGAAAAAAATAACGAATGAACAAGCGTAGCGATACACGTTCAGCGTTTTTTTACAGCATCACTACGATGCACATTATTACAAGGATACTTTTTTTATTTTACAGAAGGACATTTTTATGTTTACGGAAAAACGATTTCCAACAAAAAGACCTGCGGGCAAAAATACTGCGCCAAGGCAATACAAATCTTATAACGTCAAGTCACCGTTAGGACTTGAAGCATCAGTACGCCATATAAAAACAATCGGACCAAACCGCGCAACATTACTTGAGCGCAGTTACGGAATACGCACCGTGCGCGATTTTCTCTACCACTTTCCCTATCGCTACGTTGACCGAACAATGACGGTGAAAGTAGCAGACCTCCATCGCTGGAAACCCGGCGTTGTAAAATACATTACTGTTGCAGGAAGAGTGGAAGATGTGCAGTGCAGAGCATTAAGAAACCGCGATATAAAAATGATGCCATTTGAAATTACCATTTCGGATAGAACGGGGAAATTTTTATTTACATTTTTTCGTCCGCGCTATATCGTCGAAAGTTTTTGGATGAATCATTTTCGTAAAGGAGACCTTGTCGCAATTTCCGCGCGCTTTGAAATGGTGGATGGAAAATTGAAATACAACGACATCACGTACGACCGTCTGTTTGAAGGAGGAATGCAATTCAGCACCGGCGGCATCATTCCACTCTACTCTTCAACGCAGCAATTGCAGGATAAAGGAATGTGGAGTTCAAATTTCCGTATGCTGATGCGCAAAGTTATTCCCGAGTATTTGTATTTATTCGATGAAATTTTTCCCAGCGATATTTTGCGAAGAAATAATCTCATTCTGCTTTCGCAGGCAATTCAGGAAATGCACTTCCCGATTAGTATGGATAGCATCGGAAGAGCGCATGCGCGGCTTGCATTTGAAGAATTATTTTTTACCGAATTGCTTCTCGGAATGAGAAAGAAAAAATCACTCGCAATAAAAGGAATTCCTTTTAAAATCAAACGCACCGGTTTCCCGAAAAAACTGCTCAGCAGTCTTCCGTTTGCACTCACCGAATCGCAGGAAAATGTGTTGCGGGAAATAATGGAAGATATGAAATCGGAAACGCCGATGAATCGCTTATTGCAAGGTGATGTTGGCAGCGGAAAAACAGTTGTTGCATTATACGCAATGCTGACAGCAGTAGAAAATGAATACCAATGCGCATTTATGGCTCCGACAGAAATTCTTGCCGAGCAACATTATAAGTTGTTGAAACTTTGGCTGGATGAGCTCAATGTCGAAATTACACTTCTCACGGGAAGCCAGACACAGACAGAGCGCGCAGAAAAATTAGAACAGATTGTAAGCGGAAAAGCGCAGATAATTGTTGGAACACACGCACTCTTTCAAGAAAAAGTGGCATTTGCAAAATTGGGGTTTATAGTCATTGACGAACAGCATCGTTTTGGAGTAATGCAAAGAATGAAATTGAAAGAAAAAGCCGCTGGTGAATTAGCCCCTGATATTTTATTGATGTCTGCAACACCCATTCCGCGAACACTTGCAATGACTGTTTATGGCGATATGGACGTTTCTACAATTACAGAACTTCCGAAAGACCGCAAACCTGTCATTACAAAAATTGTCGCACGTGATAAATCAAAAGAACTCAAAGAATTTCTTGTGTCGCAGATAAAACACGGCAAGCAAATTTACATTGTGTATCCGCTCATTGAAGAATCCGAAAAGAGTGATTTACGAGCGGCTGTAGATGGATATGAAAAAATGCGCAGTGAAACATTTGCCGAACTGAAAGACCGCATAGGATTGCTCCACGGAAAAATGACTTCGGAGCAAAAAGATGCGGTGATGGAGCAATTCAAGAATAAAAAATTAGATATACTTGTTTCCACAACAGTCATCGAAGTGGGCATTGATATTCCGAATGCAACCGTAATTGTCATAGTAAATGCAGAGCGATTCGGACTTGCGCAGATTCATCAGTTGCGCGGACGTGTCGGAAGAGGAACCGAGCAATCATATTGTTTGCTGCGAACAGAAGACGAAGCGAATCAGCGACTCATAGCAGTCGTGCGGACAAATAATGGATTTGAAATCGCCGAAGAAGATTTGCGATTGCGCGGACCGGGAGATTTTTTTGGCACACGACAAAGCGGCTTGCCTGAATTTCGTTTTGTAAATTTTGCTGAAGATAAAGTTCTTATTGAGCAAGCGCGCGAAGAAGCGTTTGCAATACTCGAAGAAGACCCCCAATTTATTTTTCCCGAGCATCAGAAAATCCGCTTAGAATTTGAGCGCAAGTATAAAAAATTATTGGATACTTCTTCCACGTAACTTCCAAAATATTGTTTGCACCAAAGATACATCCGAGTGAAGAGTATTCTTCATTCGGATTTTTTTTATCCTCACAAAGTTTTCGCATTTTTCATCGCAAATTTTAATGCAATGCTACTGATAATTCCTGCAATAGAAATAAAAACCGGACGATGTGTGCGCATTGTTCAGAACGAAGAAACCGGAACGTATTCCAGCGAGCCCATTGCGATGGCGCGTTTGTGGCGAATGGAAAACGCAAAATCACTGCATGTTACAGATGTGGATGGCGCAGTTGCAGGACGCTTGTGCAATCTTGATGTGATAGAACAAATGATTCGCGCGGTGGATATTCCCATTGAACTGAGCGGCGGAATCCGTTCTTACGATGATGCGCAGCGTGCATTCAACGCTGGTGTTATGCGCATCGTCATCGGCACAATGCTGATTGATAATCCGGACGAGGCAATAAAAACACTTGAAACATTCGGCGCGAGTCGTGTCGTACTTGGGCTTGATATTTGCAATTCTTTTATTAAAGTGCACGGGCGAGAAATTGATTCAGGACTTTTGCCTGCGACAGTTGCTTCCAATGCTAAAGAGTTGGGTTTTACAAGAATTATTTATAAAGATATTCATCGCTACGGAATGGACATTGAGCCAAATTATTCCGCAATAAAAATGCTTGCAGAACTGTTACAAAAAGTGCAGAGCAAATCAAAAATGCGCATCACCGTTGCAGGAGGCATTTGCAGCATAAAAGAGTTGCTCAAACTTCAGGAATTTGAATCTCTTGGAGTTGATTCAGTAATTATCGGTCGCGCATTGTACGAAAATAAATTTTCCTGCCAGCAGTTGTGGCGTATGAGCGAGACCGGACATTTTCCTTACACAGCACGTATTTAAATTATGGAATTTACCGTCATTGGACATATTTGCAAAGATTTTATTCATCCGAAAAAAAACGGAAAAGCAGCGGAGAATATTGAGCCATTGTGGGGCGGCATTTTTTTTGCTGTTGCAACACTTGCCAATATTGCTTCTCCGACTGATATTATTACGCCGGTTTTTCCGATTGGTGAAAAAGATTATGATGAACTTATTGAGCGTTTGCGCATATATCCTAATGTTTCAACGGAGGGGATTTTTAAAACAAAAACGCCGACAAATGAAGTGCATTTGATGTATTCATCCGGGAGTACTCGCATAGAGTGTTCAAAAAATATTGCGCTTGCAATTCCGCTCAAAAAAATTCAGCCCTATTTAAAAACTGATACACTGCTGATAAATATGATTTCGGGATATGATATTTCACTTGATACACTTGATTATATTCGGCTTTCAATTCGCGAACAGGATGTAATTTCGTTTATTGATTTTCATAGTTTAACTCTCGGTATCAATGATGATTTTACACGATTCCGCACGCCGCTCATTGAATGGAGACGATGGGCTTTTATGTTGAATCATGTACAGATGAATCAGGATGAAGCAAAAAGTCTCACGCTCGAACGGATGGATGAAGATACACTTGCAAAGCAACTACTCTCACTTGATGTTTCTTCGCTACTCATCACGAAAGGTGCAAAAGGAACGACTCTCTACACATTGGACCACAAAAATTTTTCACACTACGACAGCGTGCCTGAAGAAAAAATGAAAGCAATTGATTCGACAGGATGCGGCGACGTATTTGGCGCATCATATCTGTATCATTTTGCAAAAACAAAAAACGCAATTGCATCCGCAGATTTTGCAACGAAAATTGCGGGAATCAATACGCAATACATAGGTTCATCCGCAATTGATACCATCAAAGAATATTTAGAAGAACAACAACTTCAGAAAGAAATGAACAAACAATGAATATAGCAATCATCGGCTATGGAAGAATGGGAAAAGAAATAGAAACCATAGCAAACGAACGAAACATTACCATCAAAAAAATATTTACTTCAAAAAATAACATTGCAGGAACAGGGCTGACAAAACAATCTCTGAAGGGTGTTGATGTCTGCCTTGAATTCAGCACACCAGATACAGCATTTGATAATGTATCTGCGGCGCTCAGTGCAGGAAAAAATGTAGTCTGCGGAACAACCGGATGGATGAGTAAAATGAACGATGCAAAAAAATTAGCATCGAAAAATAATGTCGGATTCTTGTTCGCGGCAAATTTTTCCATCGGATTAAATATTTTTTCCCACATTCTTGCTTCTGCTTCTGAGTTGTTTAACAAGTTTGATGATTATGATGTGTTTATACACGAACTTCATCATGCGCAAAAAAAAGATTCTCCGAGCGGAACTGCGCTTTCACTTGCTTCGACTATTTTGCAAAATTTCCCGCGCAAAAAGGAAATTGTAGCGGATAAACTTAAACAGCCAATTGCAACAAACCAACTTCATGTTACCTCTTCACGCGCGGGATATTGGATTGGACAACACAAAGTTGTGTTCGATTCTGAAGTTGATATTATTGAGTTGACGCATACTGCACGAAATCGCAGAGGGTTTGCGCTCGGAGCGCTCACTGCGGCAAAATGGCTGCAAGGAAAACAGGGATGTTTTTCTATGCAGGATGTAATTTTTCCGTAAAGGGAAAAAGTAATTCACAACAAATATTTAAAATGAAAAAGAAAATTCTCTTTCGCGGAACAGGAACTGCATTAGTTACACCTTTTACAATTGAAAATACACTTGAGGAAAGCGCACTGCAAAAACTTGTTGAGTTCCAAATAAAAAATGGTGTTGATGCGCTCATTCCCACTGGTACAACCGGTGAAAGCCCTACATTGACAAAAGAAGAACACGCGCGTGTTATAGAAATTGTTGCAAAGCAAAATCGCGGAAGAAAAAAAATAATCGCAGGAACAGGAAGCAATTCGACTGCGCAAACAATTTCGCTTTCATTGCATGTGAAAGAATTTGGCGTGGATGGTTTTTTGCTTGTCGGACCATATTACAATAAACCAACGCAGGAAGGTTTCTATCGCCACTTTGCAGAAATTGCGAGCAAAGTTTCTCTTCCAATTATTTTGTATAACATTCCCGGTCGCACTGGCTCAAATTTTACTGCGGAAACAACTCTGCGGCTTGCTGAAGAAATTCCAAATATTGTCGGCATAAAAGAAGCGTCGGGAAATATCGAGCAAGTAATGGAAATTCTGCGTAATCGTCCGAAAAATTTTGCTGTGTACGCAGGCGATGATGCTATGGCGTTGCCATTTATTGCATTGGGAGGAGATGGAGTAATTTCTGTTATTGCAAATGAAGCGCCGAAATTATTTACTCAAATGATTCGCTTGTGCCTCGCAGGAAATTTTTTACATGCGTTGCGACTCCACAATCAATTGCTTCCCTTGATGAATTTCAATTTTGTCGAGTCCAATCCCATTCCGGTAAAAGCCGCACTCGCAAGAATGGGAAAAATAAATGATATTGTTCGTCTTCCGCTTGTCTCACTCAGCGCAAAACATCGCCCGAAAATGGAAGAATTGCTTATGAATCTGCACATCATAAGAAAATTAGTAAAATAACTTTCTCATATTTGTATTTCTACTAAAAAACTATTACTTTTGTCAGCATTTTTTATTAACAAAAATAAATTCTCTTATGCGTGCACTTGTAGTTGAAGACGAAAAAAAGGTTGCGAAATTTATAAAGAAGGGGCTGGAGGAAGATAAATACACCGTGGACGTTGCTCACGATGGAGATTCAGGATTGCATCTCGCAAAAACTGAACCGTACGATATCATTATTCTTGATATCGCACTGCCTCGTAAAGATGGCTACTCTATTGTTAAAGAGTTACGTGAGAAAAAAATCCAGACTCCGGTATTAATGCTTACTGCAAAGACCTCAATTGAAGACCGCGTGCATGGATTGGACAGCGGCGCAGATGATTATCTCACTAAACCATTTGCATTTGAAGAACTGCTTGCACGTGTTCGCTCACTGTTACGTCGTGGTTCAGTAGAAAAAACTCCCACGCTACGCATTGCAGATCTGGAACTTGATTTGGTTTCGCATAAAGCAAAGCGAGGCGATAAAATGATTGAACTCACTGTAAAAGAATACGGCTTGCTGGAATATTTTATGAGAAATAAAAACAGAGTTCTTTCGCGGGCGCTCATTTCTGAACATATCTGGAATTACAATTTTGATACCGGAACAAATATTATTGATGTGTATGTCAATCATTTACGACAAAAAATTGATTCTGGTTTTGCACAGACACTTATTTATACAGTACGCGGTGTAGGTTACATAATGAAATCTGAAGAATAGTTTCAGTTTCTCTATCCCCAATCTCTCCCCTACGTAATTGAAATTTCACTTTTCAATCCGTACGAAATTAACATTTTGGTACGCACTCATTCTGATAGGCACTTTTGCGCTCTTTGGTTCAGGCGCATTTTTTTTTACAAAAGAAACTCTTTCATCATCACTGGATTTAACTTTACGCAATGAGGTAGAATGGCTGAAAGGATATTTACGCGAACGTGCAGAAATCCGAAAGAAGAAAAAGCGTCCAGCAAAAACACCCGCAAAAAAAAACACTCAAAAAAGCAAAGCAAAAGAGCAATCTACTATTGATTCAACATTGGTATCGCAACAACTTGGACCTTGGACAGAAGAAGATTCAATCTGGTATCAGATATATGAGCACGCAATGAGGAATCCCAAAAAAACATTAATTCTTGTCCGTGATAATCGAGGAAAAATGTTTTTTCAATCCTCAAATTTGGAAGACCCGGATTCTATTTACATTCCTGAAGTTGCGCAAAAGGATACTACAATACTCACTACGTATTTTGCTAAAGATGGAGAAGAGCGGCGTCTGGCATATTTAACTAATTCAAACGGAGAAATTTGGGTTGCATATCCGTTGGAAGACCTCGAAACTATTCTCAAAAATTTATTCCGTGTTTTTTTAGTAATCTCTCCTTTTGCAATTGTAATTTCTGTGCTTGGCGCATGGTTTATCGCAAAATCTTCGCTGCGACCAGTGGATGAAGTAACAGGAATTGCAAGAAAAATCAGCGCGATGAATCTTGACCAGCAAATTCCGCCTCGGTACATTGATGATGAAATTGGCAGACTCATACAAACACTGAATGAAATGTTATTGCGCTTGCAAAATTCATTTGAATTAACACGGCAATTTTCGATAGATGCATCGCACGAACTACGCACACCGCTTACAATAATGCGCGGCGAAATAGAACTATTGCTTCACAAAGAAGAACCAAGCGATGAAGAATTTCGGGAAGTACTTATTTCTGTTCTTGATGAAGTGCTGCGGATGAATGCAATTATCGAAAGTTTAATGCTTCTTGCAAAATCGGATTTAAATCAATACAAACCCAATTGGGAACCAGTAGATTTGCACGAAATTATTGAAGAACTATATGAAGATGGGACACTTCTTGCAATGCAGAAAAAAATTGAAGTAACTCTTGACCATAATGAAAAGATTTCAATGTCGGGAGATAAACTCAGATTACGGCAACTATTCCTCAATCTTTTGGAAAATGCAATCAAATACACACCTGAATGTGGCAAAGTTTCAATTTCATTGAAAAAAGAAAATGCGTTCGCAATCATAAAAATTTCTGACTCCGGAATTGGTATTCCTCAAAAAGAATTACCAAAAATTTTTAATCGTTTTTACAGAGTTGATAAAGCCCGCTCTCGAGAACTGGGTGGCAGCGGTTTGGGACTTTCAATTGCAAAATGGGTAACGGAACTGCACAGCGGAACTATCAGTGTTTATAGTGTAATTCATCAGGGGACAACTTTTACAGTTAAATTACCGTTAGCAACTTCTCATAATTGAATTGCACTGCAATTTTGTGAGAGCAGTCACCGTTAAGAATACTTAACTGAAATTTCATCTTCTTAACGAAAGAGTAGTAGTATATTTTACCCGTAAATTTTGACTTTTATATGTCAAACCATCGGCTAAAAAATACTTTAAAAACTTTTACAACTCCAAAAATTACAATTTTACTTTTTGGAACGTTGATGCTTATTCAGGCGAGTAATTCGCAAACTTTGAATAGCACATCAAAAAAAGATACTCTACTATCAGTTTCCGGTTCAGATTCAATTAATTCTGAAGGAACGGATTCTATGTCTTTCCCTTCGCATGGAACGTATCGCTCACAGATGGAATGGAAACTCATAAGCAGAAAGGCTCGTGAGGCGGCGAAAAAAAAATCCATTTATTTTATTTGTCCCAATCATCCCGATAAAATTTCCTTAAAAGACGGAAATTGTGCTGAGTGTAATTCCCATTTAATACACATTGTACCGACAAAAGAAAAAGAAGACTCAAATTCTACACAACAAAAAACTCCTGAATAACATTTGCAAACCTGCAGATAATATTGGCATGAAATAAAACGTTTCATGCTTTTTTTATTTTATGGGCGATTCGTTTTACAATCTCAAAAAGAGTTTTTGCTGTGTAATCAATTTCTTCTTCCGTCGTCCGTCTTCCAAAAGAAAAACGGATACTTGCATTTGCTGTTTTCTCATCGCATCCTAATGCAAGCAGAACATGCGAAGGTTTTAGACTCCCGGATGTGCAGGCTGAACCGCTTGAAACTGCAATTCCCTCTAAATCTAAATTAAGCAATACCATTTCTCCGTCAATTTCAAAATCTGGTGATACGAAAGAAATATTTAAAATATTAGGAATAGCATTTTCAAGGTTGCCATTAATAGTAAATGAAATTCCGCTTGCAGATGAAGAAAAATTTTCGCTAAGTTTCGCAATCAGTATTTTTTTGAGAAAATTATTTCTTGAAAATTCCAACGGAGAATTATGTACAATTTTTTGTAATGCAGATGCAAATCCTTTGATGAGCGGTACAGATTCTGTTCCTGCACGTCTTCCTCTCTCCTGTCCGCCGCCGTGTATAAGTGATTCAATTTCCGTTCCATTTCGTATATATAAAATTCCGATTCCTTTGGGTCCATAAATTTTATGCGCAGATGCAGAAAGTAAATCTATATTTATTTTTTTTACATCAATAGGAATTTTACCAAATGATTGTACTGCATCTGTATGAAAAAGAATATTATTCTTTGCTGCAATTGCTCCAATTTCTTCAATTGGGTTTATCGTTCCCAATTCATTGTTCACGTGCATTAGCGAAATCATTCCGGTTTCATTGCGGATCAGGTTTTGCACCGATGCTACTGATATCGTTCCATCTTTTTCAGGAATTAAATGCGAAATTTGAAAATCATTATTAGATAGATAATCGCAAGTTTCAAGAACCGCCTGATGTTCTATAGATGAAGTAATAACGTGTGTTTTATTTTTTGCACGCAGAAATTTCATCATTCCTTTTAGTGCAAAATTATCAGATTCTGTTCCTCCTGAGACAAATACTATTTCTGCTGACTCAGCATTTATTGTGTGCGCAATACTCTCTCTACATTCTTCAATTACAACCTTCAATTCCTGACCAAAGCGATGAACTGATGATGCATTACCTGTTTTATTTGCAAAATACGGAAGCATTTCTTCAAATACTTCAGGGTCAAGTGGAGTAGATGATGCGTAATCAAGATAGATTTTCTTCATACATTACAAATATACAACAGCAATTTTATGAGAAAAAATCATTTGGCACAAATATTGTTAAATTATAAAGAGTTCGATTTTTTTTCCAAATTTTCTTGTCTTTCACGAGAGAGTTTTGTATAATTCTCCAGAAAAATAGCACCTTCTCAAAAAAAATGATAAGAATATTTTATTACTTAACTACGTTTGAGGCTCTATGAAAAATTCTGTTTTACTTATCAACATATTTATTTTTGTACTCCTCTCATCTGTATTGATGAGTTGCAGCCGAGATACTCTTGATATCGGTGATATCGCGCCGGATTTTAATTTGGAAAATCAGGAAAACGACGAAATACGGCTCTCCAATTACAAGGGGAAATTTGTCATTTTAGTTTTTTATGGAAGAACAGATAATAATTCAACCATCGAACACTTGACAAATATTGAATCTGATTACAGTAAATATATTGGATTAGGAGCCGCAGTTATTGGAATTAACCACGAGAGAGAAGAAATAATCCGTAATGTTCACAGACGACTTCGCTTATCCTTCGACCTCTTATCTGACCGCGAAAAGAAAACTATAAAAGCATATCGCGTATCCGGTGGATTTGGTTCCGCAAAACGTGTAACGTTTATTATTGACCCTAGCGGTATTATTCGCAGTGTTATCGAAGAAGATGATACGGAAGACCACCGTCAAGAGATATTAAACGAATTGCGGAATCTTACACAGGGAGGATAATAATAATTTTTTTTTCTCGTTCACTTATTCAAATACGTGTAATTTTTTGCGCTTTGTTTTGTTTCATTTGCAGTACCCTCTTTGCCAATACGAAGAAAAATTTAGATGTACGCGACAGCGATACTGCTTTCAAGATTTTTCAATTTACTTTTGATGGCAACCACAAATTTACTTCAGAAGAAATACTTTCACTCCTTGCTTCAAAAAAAAATGGGAGAGATTTTTCACAGCACGAAATTGAACTTCATATAGAAACTGTTCTCACTTTGTATGAAGAAAACGGATTCCCATTTACAAAAATATCTATTGACACAACTGCCGAACTCTCAGATACACTCATCATAACAATGAAAATTGAAGAGGGACCTTTAGTATATATTGAGCGATTGCAATTTGACGGCAATGACATTACAAAAAATTTTGTCCTGTTGCGGGAATGTGGTATTCAGCGAGCAGAACTATACAATCAAAAAAAAATTGTTCAACTACAGCAACGTTTGAAGCGCCTCAATATTTTTACCTCTGTTGAGCCGCCGGATTTTTTTTTAAATGAAAATGGCGGTGTTCTTCTGTGCAAAGTTCACGAAGGAAGAATGAATTCCTTCGACGGCATCATTGGCTTTATCCCTGCAACATCAACAACAAAAAATTTTATCAACGGTTCAGTAAACATTTCATTTCATAATCTATTTGGAACAAACCGCAAAGCACAAATTCGCTGGATGCGTGAAAGTTATTCAACATATGAAACGTTTTTGCAATACAACGAACCATGGTTCCTCGATTATCCAGTACTTCTGCAGGGAAATTTTTCTCAGCACAAGCAGGATTCTCTTTTCGTAAAAACTTCATATACATTTCAGCCTTCTTTTGTTGCAGAGCCATTCACGATTGCTGCATCTGTTTCGTTTGAAAGTATTACTCCTGCTGCTACCTTTTCAAATTTTCCGTATTCTTCTGTATTGTACTTTGGTGTAAATGCAAAATATGACAACCGTGATGATTTATTTTTTCCAACAGAAGGATATTTATTTAGCATAGAATCGAATGCAGGCAACAAGCAAATTCCATCGAATAAGACAATTCAATCCAGACGAAAATTTTTCTCAGATTTTGAATTTTATTATTTGGCATTTTCAAGACAAGTTTTATCTCTCGGATTGCATACGAAAAGCATTACAGGAAATGAACTCGACCAAAGCGATTTATTTCGATTTGGAGGAATCAATTCTCTTCGCGGCTATCGAGAGAATATATTTTTGGGAGACAGAATTGTACGGGCAAATTTTGAATATCGCTTTCTCATCTCAAGCACTATTGCATTTTTTCCGTTTGCAGATGTCGCTTATTTTTCATCTCCTGCATTGCCTCAATATTATCTTGTTCAAAATGAGCAATGGAAAGCAGGTTTTGGCATAGGGCTCCGTTTTCATACAAAGGTGGGAAATATTTCAACAAGTTTTGCTTTCGGAGAAGGAAATTCATTTTCGCAGGCAAAGATTCATTTTGGTTTTATTGCAGGATTTTAAATGCCTTCATTGCAATTTGAAAATTCACTGTGGAAAAGAAAATTTCGTTTTATTGCCGGCATTGATGAAGCAGGACGCGGACCTCTTGCAGGACCAGTGGTTGCGGCTGCAGTAATTTTTTCAAAGGATGTTTTTATTGATGGCGTAAATGATTCCAAACAACTTTCAGAGAAAAAAAGAGAGGAATTATTTCACACAATTTCTGCATCGGCACTTAGCATCGGAATTGGATTTGCAGCGCATACAGAAATTGATGCGATAAATATTTTAAACGCGACATTTGCAGCAATGCACAGAGCAGTAAAAAATTTACATATTTGCCCTGATTATTTACTGATTGATGGCAATAGATTTAGTAAAACGGAAATTCCATTTACTACAATTGTGAAAGGAGACGCAAAATGTTTTTCCATTGCCGCCGCGTCTATTATAGCAAAAGTTACACGCGATAACCTCATGAAAAAAATTGGTTCACAATTTCCTCGCTACAATTTTGAAAAGCACAAGGGATACCCGACACAAGCGCACATTGATGCAATTCGCAAATACGGGTTATGTGAAATTCACAGAAAAAGTTTTATTGTGAAAAAATTACAGCACGAGCAGTTTGAATTCTCTCAATGATTTCATTGAACACAATGGAAAAAAAACATCTCCGTGCAAAGGGCAATTTTTTTGAAAGCATTGCCGTACAGTATTTGCAAGAAAAAAATTTTGAGATATTATATCGTAATTTTTACATCCAGCATGGAGAAGCAGATATCATTGCAAAGGAAAATTCTACACTTGTATTTGTGGAAGTGAAGGCGCGCACCAATAATAAATTTGGCGCTCCGGAGGAATCAATTACGTTGAAGAAGCAAAATTCTTTGCGACGAGTTGCGGATATCTTTATACTACAACATCCTGAGTTACAATTTACAGAATGTCGCTTTGATGTCATTGCGATTGATTATCAAAATCATAAAACAACTATACGCCATTTCATTGATGCTTTTTAACATTGTGAAAAATTCTCAAAACAATAATGCATAATTTATGAATGCACTTCCACTTATTTTGGTTGCATTGCTTGTTATGACGATTGCGTATCGCTATTACAGCGCATTCATCGCTGCAAAAGTAGTAGCGTTGAATGATTTGCGAACAACACCTGCACACGAATTAAACGACGGACAAAATTATCATCCGACAAATAAATGGGTATTATTCGGACACCATTTTGCAGCAATTTCCGGAGCCGGTCCGCTCATCGGTCCTGTTCTGGCTACGCAGTTTGGATATTTACCTGGATTTTTATGGTTGCTCATCGGAGTTTGTCTTGCTGGAGCAGTTCACGATTTTGTTATTCTCGCGGCTTCAATCAGGCGCAAAGGAAAATCTCTCGCAGAAATTGCACGGAATGAAGTATCTCCGCTTGCTGGAGCAATTGCTTCTGTCGCTATTTTAATAATTGTTGTCATTGCTCTTGCTGGACTTGGACTGGCAGTGGTGAATGCTCTTCGTGAAAGTTCTTGGGGAACATTTACAATTGCTATGACAATTCCCATTGCGCTTTTTGTTGGACTCTGGATGTATAAAATTCGTCCGGGAAAAATTGCAGAGGCAAGTTTAATAGGAGTCCTCGGCACATTGCTCGCTGTTTATTTTGGAAGTTATATTCCTGATTCTTTCCTTGCGCCATATTTTACTTTTTCACGTGAAGGAATAATTATCTCCATTGCATTGTATGGATTTATTGCCTCAGTTCTTCCCGTGTGGTTATTACTTTGCCCGCGCGATTATCTTAGTTCCTATATGAAAATCGGAACAATTGCGGCATTGATTCTCGGTGTGGTTATCGTTGCACCTGAATTACAAATGCCCGCAGTTACAGAATTCATCCATGGCGGCGGTCCGATTATTCCGGGGAAAATGTTTCCGTTTGTTTTTATTACGATTGCGTGCGGCGCTATTTCAGGATTTCATTCGCTGGTTTCGTCTGGTACAACACCAAAAATGCTGAACAAAGAAACCGATGCAAGAATGATTGGCTACGGCGCAATGCTAATGGAAGGACTTGTCGGCATTATTGCATTAATTGCATCGAGTTCACTATTTCCTGCAGATTATTTTGCAATAAATCTTTCGCCGGAAAAATTTGCCGCGCTTGGAATATCTCCTGTCCATTTGCAGGAATTAGCGAGTGAAGTGGGTGAAAATATTTCCGGAAGACCCGGCGGTGCGGTATCACTTGCTGTTGGTTTTG
Source organism: uncultured Chitinophagales bacterium (assembly GCA_964358705.1). Lineage (GTDB taxonomy): Bacteria > Bacteroidota > Ignavibacteria > UBA10030 > F1-140-MAGs086 > JBBTJF01. The sequence continues at coordinate 294,723 of CAYHPL010000001.1, read as the reverse complement.
CGCAAATTTTTTCTGGAATTCCGGGAATGAAATCGTTAATGTCGTTTTGGTACCATTTTGCGATAATGTTTGAAGCGCTTTTTATACTTACAACCATTGATACAGGAACACGTGTTGCGCGATTTCTTGTGCAGGAATTCGGAGGGAGAATCTGGAAACCATTTGAAAAAACTGATTGGATTCCGGGAACAATTCTTTCGACAAGCCTTGTCGTGTTTGCGTGGGCGTATTTCATTTGGACAGGCAACATCAGTACCATTTGGCCAATGTTTGGAACAGCGAATCAGTTACTCGCTGCAGTTGCACTTGCCGTTGCTACAAGCGCAATCATCAATACAGGAAAAGTAAAATATGCATGGGTAACATTTCTGCCAATGCTTTTTGTATCTATTTCTACTTTAACAGCAGGTTGGATGAATATTTTCAATAATTTTATTCCGCTCACACATACTCCGTCAACAGCAACACAAGGATATATAAATAGCACTCTGACAGCAATAATTATGATATGCGCTGTCATAATTCTTTTTGAATCGTTGAAGCGTTGGTATAGTGTACTTGTAAAAAAGCAATTCTTCGTCGGTGGAAAAACCATACAACTCAATGAGACAAATGTTTCATTGCCAGAATATGGATGCAGTTAATTTCATTTTAATTTCCTTCCTATTTATTACCAGTTTTTCAAATTTAAATAACAACTCTTATGCAAACGAAAAAACAACCAGTTAAAAAAGAAGCCCCAGCTCCTCAATCGAACAAAGGAAAACTCTGGAAGCCAAGTGAAATAAAATTCCTTAAAAAACATTACTCGAAACAAGGTGTAGCGTGGTGTGCAAAAAGATTGAACCGCAGCATTGTCAGCGTATCTGCAATAAAAGTCAAACTGAAATTGTATCGTGAGACTTTTAAATTGTGGTCAGAATTTGAGACCCGATACCTGAAAAAAAATTTCGGGCATAAAACAGCAAGAAGTATTGCACGAACATTAAAGCGTTCAAAAGATGCTGTGCAATTAAAAGCGCAAAAATTAGGTCTCTCCGAAAAAGCGCGTCCTCGCTACACAGCAGAGGAACGACAACTTATCCGCGACTTGTATGAATCAGGAAAAGCAACAACGCGACAAATTGCGCAGCGTTTTGGAAAACCTGTAACGTCAATTCGTACAAGAATATCACGTTGGGGATTAAAAAGTCCAATGATTTGGTCAGAAAGCGAGCACGATTTTCTTATCAATAATTACCCTGCAATGACTGCAAAAGAGATAGCAAAAAAACTGGGACGCACCGAAAGCGCCGTTATTCATAAAATTTCACGCAAAGGATTAAGCCAAAGGAAATCAGCGAATGAATAATTTTCGAAAGCAGATATTTATTGTTACTGGCGCAACAAGTGGAATAGGAAAAGAATCTGCACTGCAAGCGATTAATAACGAAGCCAATGTTTCTGTTGTAGCGAGAAGGGAATCGGAGTTAAAAAAAATATTTGAGCACTTTCAAAATGTAGAAATTATTGCTGCGGATATTACAAATGATGCTGACAGAAAACGCATTATTGAAAAAACAGTTGCACGCTTTGGTGGAATTGATGTTTTAATTAATGCGGCTGGAATAATCGGCATGGGCTCCATTGAAAATACTACTATGGAAAATTGGGATACAATGCTTGATGTCAACCTGCGTTCTTTATTTCGGCTAACACAACTTGCAATTCCTTTCTTAATGCAAAGCAAAGGAAACATCGTCAATGTATCAAGTGTAACGGGAGTCCGCGCGTTTCCAAATGTACTTTCTTACTGTGTGAGTAAAGCGGGCGTTGACCAATTTACTCGCTGTACGGCACTGGAACTTGCACCAAAAGGCGTAAGAGTAAATGCAGTAAATCCGGGAGTTGTTTTTACAAATTTACATAAAGCAAGCGGAATGAGCGATGAAGCATATCAGAAATTTTTGGAACACAGCAAAACAACTCACCCGCTCGGAAGAGTTGGTTCGCCGGAAGAAGTTGCTAAATTGATTTTATTTCTTGCATCAGAAAATGCCGGATGGATTACAGGTGAAACAATTGCAATTGATGGTGGAAGAGCGCAAACCTGTGCGAGATAAAAAATCATTGTGAAGTTTTGAATCAAAAAAAAATCCCGGCAAAATTATTTTTTGTCGGGATTTTCTATTTTTAAACAGTGATGTGCTATCTCACTCTGCTTCAAGAATTTGAAGTTCACGTTTTTTATCCATTCGTGAACGTTCATTGTGGTCGAGATATTTTTTTCTCATCCGCAATGATTTGGGAGTGATTTCCAAATATTCATCATCACTCAGCCATTCAATTGCCTGCTCTAATGAATGTAAACGGGGCGGTTCCAAACGTACAGATTCATCGGTGCCGCTTGCGCGCATGTTTGTTAATTGTTTTGTCTTGCAGATATTCACCACCATATCATCATCGCGCGAATTTTCTCCGACAATCATTCCTTTGTACACACGGATGCCGGGTTCGACAAAAAAGGTAATACGCTCCTGGAGTTTAAACATTGCATACGGAACAGCAACTCCATCTTCCAGACAAACAATAGCGCCGCGATGGCGAGTTACTAATTCTCCTTTAAAAGGTTCATAGCCAAAAAAATTGTGGTGAAGAATACCCAGTCCTTTTGTCTCCGTCATAAATTCCGTACGGAAACCAATCAAACCGCGCGCAGGAACAAGAAACTCGATGCGCGTTACATTATTGAGGGAAAACATATTCTTCATCTCTCCCCTGCGCGAACCAAGATTCTCAATTACCTTCCCGACAAATTCATCAGGGACATCAATGATAGCGCGCTCAATGGGTTCGCAATGCACATCATCAATACGTTTGTAAATTACTTCCGGTCGCGATACCTGAAATTCATATCCCTCACGACGCATTGTTTCAATGAGTATTGCAAGGTGCAATTCCCCGCGTCCTGAAACGCGAAATACATCGGGTGAATCTGTTAGTTCAACGCGCAAACTAACATTGGAGCGTAATTCTTTTTGTAACCGCTCTCCAAGATTGCGTGTGGTTACGTACTTTCCTTCCATTCCTGCAAAGGGAGAATTGTTCACAATAAAATTCATAGAAAGTGTCGGCTCTTCCACTGCAACAAATGGTAGCGCTTCGGGAAATGAAATATGGGTAATTGTTTCGCCGATATCCACATCTTCCATTCCTGCAATGGCAATAATATCGCCGGCGCTTGCTTCCTGAATTTCCACGCGCTTCAATCCTTCAAACGTGTACAGTTTGGAGACCTTTGCCTGCTCCTTTGTGCCATCACGGTGAATAATAAGCATTTGTTCACCGCTTCGAATTATACCGGAATGAATTCTTCCAATGCCTAATCTGCCGAGATATTCATTGTAATCAATCGTTGTAACCAGCATACGAAACGGATGTTCCGAATCTGCGGGAGTAGGGGGAATGGAATTGACAATTGTTTGAAACAGCGGTTCTAAATTTTCACTATCATCATCTAATTCATAGCGGGCAATTCCAAATTTTGCAATTGCATAAATTGTTTTAAAATCAAGTTGCTTATCATTGGCACCAAGCGAAAGGAAAAGTTCAAAAACTTCATCCAATACTTCATGAGCGCGCGCATCTTTTCTATCAATTTTGTTGATTATAACAAGAGGAGTAAGATTGAGTTCGAGGGATTTTTTTAACACGAAGCGAGTACCGGGCAAAGGTCCTTCAGCAGCATCAACAAGAAGAAGAACACCATCCACCATTTTCAGTGTGCGTTCCACTTCACCCGAAAAATCAGAGTGTCCCGGTGTGTAAACGATATTGATTTTTATATTTTTATAACGTACAGATGTATTTTTAGCAATAATGGTAATACCGCGCTCCCGCTCTAGGTCATTGGAATCCATTACACGTGTTACCACTTGTTGGTTGTCGCGAAAAGTTCCTGTTTGCCGAAGCATGTGGTCAACAAGTGTTGTTTTTCCATGGTCAACGTGAGCAATAATTGCAATATTTCGTATATCAGTTCTTTGATTCATTAATTAAATTGGAGTTGGAAAAAAAAACGCCCCGTATAATTCATCGGGACGTTCATAGATTAAAAATAAAAAACTCTCTTGTTAATTTTACACCAACAAGAGAGTTTCTCATATAAGAAAATTTATTTACAGAACGTTTGCCTTTAAAATTGCGCTTGCAATTTTCTCGGTAACATCGCGTCGGAAATAATATCCGTCTGTAATTTTTTGTTGAATTGCATCAAGATTATGTAAACGTTGCGTGCGATACTGTGATTGTGCCTCTGAAGAAAGAAGCGCGACATCGTTTCGATGATTTGCAACTTTGTATAATTTTACCGGAGCAACCTCGACGGTACCGATGCGTTTCTCATTTTCAATTTTTGTGATATTCATAATGTTCCCCGTGAAATAATCTTTGGTGATACGTAATTTGATATTTGTTTAAGTTTTTGAGCTTCCTGCAGGTTGTTAAATATTCTGTCACTCCACTCTTTAAAAATTTTCTTTAAGTGGATTTCCCTTTCCTGAAGGAGTTCAAGTGTTCGCTTTGTTTGTAATCTACGCTGACGCGCTGATTGCTTTAAAAAATCTTTTTGTAATATTGCATTTTGAATTAACTCACCTCTCTTTGTGAGAAGGAACGTTACTTCGTCGAGGTCTTCCTCATTTGCTTTCTTTAAAATTTCATCCGATACGCTTAAAATAGTTTCAAGAATTTCTGTATCCTCTGAAATATGATGTGATGTATTCTGCATCGTTATAAATTGCTACAGCCGCTTATCAAAAATAACACCGCGCCTTTCGTAAATCTTTTCACTTGCCTTAGTTACATCATCAAAATCAATAGACCGGATAGTATTATTGCTTTTATCAACTACGTATGCTTCTGTTTCACCGGTTGATTTATCTAAACTGAAAAGTAAAGAAACATTTTCCTTAATAAATCCATTATAATCAGAAACAGTGGAAGGCGTTGCTTCTACTATATTTGAAGTTTTCGTATTCCGCTGGCTCTTCGATTTCTTCTCTTCCTTTTTCTGTCTTCCATTATCGCCATTATTTTCATTGACAGGGACTATCGAATACTTACGCTCTATGCTTTCAACAACAGGCATATAACAATACTAATTAGAAATTACTCAGTAATCCGCTTGTAAGCGATTGAACAGTTGAATATTGTTGTCCAAGTTGTTGCACTAATGTTTGCATACGTGAAAATTCGTCGCGATACTTTTGTACCTCAATTTCGATTTTAGTTTCAAGTTTTGTAATCTGTTTTTTTATTCTGCGAACATCCTGCTGAGAAGATTGTGTTGAAAGTGCAAGCTGACCGCCGGGTTTTGTTAACGAATCTATGTAAGTTTTAAATTGATGTGCCAATCCGTCTTTGGCTTCAAAAACAAAACCGTCCTCGTCAGTACTTACGAAAATATCGGCTACATACCTTACATTTTGGTCAAGATACGAGTTAAATTTGCTTACATCATCGAAAGAAAGAGTGCCATCACTATTTACTTTTATACCAAGTAACGAGATTTGATCTGGTCCATCTGCTGTTGAAATTGATTCAATTTGAGAACGTGCAATACTGCGTAATTTTGATAAAATTGTTGTATAAGTAGAATCTCCCGCGATATCGGAATTTGAGTTACGAGCAGTTTTTGAATTCAAAAACTTAATTACGTCGTTATAATCGGTTATAAACTTATCAATTTTACTTTTTGCAGAATCTTTATCAAGTGTGGTTGAAATAGTAATTGGAGTATCAGTTATAAGCTGAGTTTTCTTTAAAGTAAAAGTAATGCCATCAATTAAATCAGTAATTGTATTTGAACCGCGGGTCATATCAACGCCATTGAATTTAAAACTTGCGTTGAGGGTACTTGAATCTGTATATTGAAAACCAGCCGTTGCGTTTGTGTATGCAGTCCTTCCAGCATTTACAGCGGCAGAAAGACCTATATTATCAAATAATGTACCTGCAACATCTGCAAACGAAATGGCATCAACGGTTCCTGTATTTTTTGACGAAATCAATAATCGAGATGTAGTTGCAGTATCAGAAACAGCAGATGCAGTAACATTTGCATCCGATGAATTGATAGCACTTGCAATGGCTTTTATTATATCTGAATTAGTGTCGCCTACGTTGAGTGTTACAACTATATTTGATGTGGTACCATTAACAGTCAAACTAAAAGTTTTTGCTCCGGCACCTTCTATACCAACAATTGTTGTATCTGTTGAAGTTACTTGGTTAGAAAAAATAGAATCAGATTTTGCTAACCGGGTAACAAGAATTTCATAAGTACTATTTGAAGCATCCGAAGTAGCAGTAGCGCTTACAATTGTTGAATCGGAAGAGGAAACAGTTTTACTTTCAAATTTATCTGGAGAACTTGGAGATGTTAAGTCGGAACTTATGAGAGCCTTGGCTGAATCCATTAATGTATTCAACTTTGATTTTATATCTCCATAAGAACCTATTTTTTTATTTATAGAAGTAATTTTTTCTTCTAATTTCTTAACCGGTTTACTTTTTTGTGTCCGATATTGCTCAATAAGTTGATCTATCTGAGTATTGGTTGTTAAGTTTTGTGCACCTGCTATCGTTGCCATATACTTTTATAAAAATTTGTTTGTTTAAATTTGTAATAATAAAAAATCAAGCCTGAAACTGCTCTTCCCGCTGTCGTTTAAAGGATTCTTCCCATGCGTCACGTAACTCTTGCAATAAATTTGCGGCGGCTTCCAGCTTATTTTTCCGAACACAAGCTCTGCAATATTCATATATATTTAAAAAACCTGACGCAATTTCTTTTACATTCGCAGGAGCGGATTTATGAAAATTAAGTGCCAAAACTAATTCTGTTATTGCATCAGATGACTTCTGAACATCTCCGCGTCGGAGATTAAAAATAGCGGCATCATATGTTTTTATCAATCGCTCAATTGGAGAGAGACTTACTTCAGCATTATTTTGATATTGCGAAAGAGCCACACGTGCCGGACGATTTGGGAAAGTTTTTTTGGTATTATAAGAATCCATTGTTCAGAATTATTAAAGGAAAAGTGGATATTAAAATAATATCCACTTTTTCCATATCCAGTATAAGATAATGCTATTAGAATAAACCTAATGCATAGGAACGAGCTGTATTTGCAGCTGCTAATTGTGCAGTTGCGATTTGGCTCAGGATTGCTCCCCTGGTTGCTGCAACTGTTGCGGCTGCAGTATCCGTATCTTCCCAACGTGAGCGGAGTGCATCTGTTGAAGAAGCATTCGCATCATTTGAGTTGATTTGTTCCTGTAACTGATTCTGCCAGCCAGCGAGACGAGCAAGTTCAGTACGAATATCTTGTAATGCAAGTTCGATTGCACCAGCATCAAATGCCACAGTTCCCTGTGCAAATCCGCCTGCGGAAACGTCTGTTGCACGGTCAATTGCGGAAGCGTCCCACAATTCCGCCCATACACGTGGTGTACTTGCGTTGGCACCGACGAATGTATTGGATGCTGCACCAGCAGTATTGGTTGCACCTTCACCGATTTGGACGGTTGAAAAATCCATACCGCCATCGCTGAGAAGATAACCATTGTAGGTAAATGCAATTGCCAATTGGTCATCGTTCCATTGATTGGCGAGTGTTGCTGCTTCGATTTCGATTGCAGTCAATTCGTCAACGCTTAAAACGGTGGAACCGGCATTATACGCCATTGAAAGCTCTTGTTCGCGAATCATATCCGCTTCCATATCTTGCAATGATGCAATCATAACATTGAGCATGCCCATCAAATCGGCATCGTTGCCACTTGCGGCATTGTTAACGCGTGTGGATGTTTCCGCACGACGAGCAATCATATAACCAGTCTGGTCATCGCGAACTGAATTTACTTTCTTGCCAGAAGCAAGTGTTAATTGAGTGTGCGACAAAGCACTGTTAGCAGACGCTAATGCGCCTAATACATTAATATTCATAAATAATTAACTCCTGAAAGTTAAAAAATAAGTAAAATATACCCCGCCGAAACGGAGCGTTAGATAAAAATATATAGACCTACAGGGTCTTTACAAAAACAATTATCGGAAGTGTATCAAGAGTTTTTAGTTTTTTTAATTTATTTCTTACAAAAAATAAGAAATAAATTGTAACTCATTGATTAACAAACAATTAACTGAATAAATAATTAGCCAAAACTGTACTTTTTTAACCAATTACTCAGCGTAAATTGGCTCAACTGCAATATTTCTTTTCTTTCTTGCAAGCCAAATATGCTTCAAAGAGAGAAAAGATGTGAAACTAAAGCCCATAAAAAATAATGCTTGAAATGGAATTGCAGCGAACTCCAGAAAATATAGTGATGATAATAATCCAAAAACAAAATACAGTGCTAAAAGCAATTCAAAAAATACACTTAATTTTAATTTATTGGGAACATACTTTTTTGTACTAAGTGAATTAACTACAGGCATTTGAGTTCCATTATCAACAAAATTATATTTGGGCGTGCGGACAAATTCTGACTTCTTTCTGATTATTCCTTCAATAACTGCCTTTGTATTATTGACTGCAAAACCCATACTGCCTGCCATGAATAATGGAAACAACAAAATCCGTCGTTGCCAGTTTTCGTAAATTTCTTTTTGTCCGTAAAAATAAAACATAAATGAACCGACGAAGGATAAAACAAAAATTGACATTATTGAAAAATATGTTTCAAATCCACCCTGATGTTTTATGAAGACAATCGGAACATTCAACATTCCTGCAATTAAAATAAACGGAAATACAATATTATTTGTTAGATGAAAAGTTGAATGAATTTTCTGATTGAACGATACATCAGATTTCCACACTTTCGGAAGTAATTTCCATGCTACTTCAATTGCACCTTTTGTCCATCGGAATTGTTGAGATTTTAATGCGTTTATTTCCGATGGCAACTCTGCGGGAGAAGTTACGTTGGGCAAAAACTTGAATTTCCAACCTTTAAGTTGCGCCCGATAACTTAAATCCAAATCTTCTGTAAGTGTATCACCTTCCCAATTTCCTGCATCAAAAATACATTCCTTTCTCCATATTCCTGCAGTGCCGTTGAAATTAATAAAATACCCAGCGCGATTGCGAACATTTTGCTCCATCATAAAATGACCGTCAAGAGCCATCGCTTGCGCTCGTGTAAGCATTGAACTTTCGCCATTCAAATGCTCCCATCGGGTTTGGACCATTCCGATTTTGGCATCTGCAAAAAATGGCAACGTATCTAATAGGAAATTCTTTTGTACAATAAAATCAGCATCGAATACTGCAACAAATTCTCCATGCGCAGTTTCCAATCCTTTTTTTAACGCGCCTGCTTTAAATCCTTCCCGTGTTCCGCGACGAATATGTTTGATATCAAATCCTTTGCGCTGATAATTCACAACAGTTTCTGCTATTACAGAAGTAGTTTCATCGGTTGAATCATCCAATATCTGAATCTCTAATTTCTCCTTCGGATAATTCAATGTACACGTAGAATCTATGACGCGCTTTACAACATACACTTCGTTATAAACAGGAAGTTGCACGGTTACAACGGGAAAATCATTTTCATTTTCCATTGCATTTGGCAGAATTGTTTCATCGTTGCGATGCTTCAAATGATGGTACACCATTATAAAACCATGCAACCCGAATCCAAACAATACGCACAATGAAACAAAATATGAACTGAGAATTATTGTTTCTAAATTACTACCCATATTATTTTAGTTTTTATTTTTATTTTTTTTTACCAATTAGAAATTGTTGCAAGAACAATATCGTCGGTGAGTTTTTCTAATGCAACGTCAATTCCGTTTGGCATTAAAGGTATTCCGGAACCGATGTCATAATTTCCCCAATTTGAAAAACTTTTTTCCCACATTTTTTTCTTCATTACTTTATCAAACATTGAAACAGTAACGGTAATCGTAATTTTTTTTTGCGCTACTATTTCGCCGGGGTTCACAACAGCGGCTTCATTTACTACTTTTGTAATTGTTCCTTCCAGCGTTGCGTCTGCACTGTTTTTTTCTGCAATGAGCAAACTGTTATCTGATACAATTTTTTCAATAATCTTATTGGTGAACTGCTCGCGTAAATGGGGTTGACCAAAACCACTCTGGTCATCAAACAGCGGAATGGCAATTGTTTTCAAATGCGTCGGCACTGATGAGCCGGTAAAAGAATACACGCCGCATCCGCAAACAAACAAAAATACCGCAGAAAAAAAAATGTGCATTTTCATTCCACACCATATTCTTTCAATTTTCTGTACAGCGTTCGTTCACTGACTCCAAGCACTTCTGCCATCTGATTTTTCCTGCCTCTGTATTTTTCATAGACTGAAAGTATCGCTCGCTTTTCCGCTTCTGCTATGGATACAACATCCGCATTATTTACAGAAGAAGCAGATTGCAAAGTTCCTGCATTTTGTGGAAGAAATCCGCTTGGAATTTTTTCTCCGAATCGTTCTTCCAAAAAATAGCGCAAATCAATCACGCTGGCTTTTAAATCAAGCAACGCGCGGTAAATTAATTCACGCTCTGCCTGCTCAACCGATTTTGCAGTATAAACAGGTAAATTCCGCTCCGCATTGTTCCACACCTGTACATCGTGAACATATCTTCGCGCATCGTCCGCTTCGATGCGTTTTCCTTTTTCAATGACAATCAGACTTTCGATAACATTGCGTAACTCGCGCACATTTCCATTCCAGTTTGCATGCGTAAAAATATCAATCGCATCATCTGAAAAACCAAGAAACGCAATGTGATTTCTTTCTGAAAATTCTTTGGCAAAAAAATCCATCAGCAAAGGAATATCTTCTCTTCGTTGCCGCAAAGAAGGAATGTGAATATTCACTGAACGCAAACGATAAAATAAATCCGGTCGAAATTGTTTTTGATGAACTTCTGTTTCTAAATTTTTATTCGTCGCAGCAATTACACGGACATTTACTTTTTTTGTTATTCCTGAACCAACACGCATAAATTCTCCCGATTCCAAGACGCGCAGAAATTTTACTTGCAGCACGAGCGGCATTTCTCCGATTTCATCAAGAAAAATTGTTCCTTCATTTGCGAGTTCAAAATATCCTTTCCGCGTATCACCAGCGCCTGTAAACGAACCTTTTTCGTGTCCGAATAATTCACTTTCGATTATTCCTTCAGGAATTGCGCCTGCATTGACTGTAACGAGTGTTTTATTTGCGCGCAAACTTGCGGCGTGAATTGCCTTTGCGACAACTTCTTTTCCTGTTCCGCTTTCGCCTGTAATCAACACCGTCAAATCTGTCGGCGCGACTTGCTGAATAATATCAGCAAGTTCGTGCATCTCCGGTGATGCTCCGATGAGTCCGTGTTTGATTTGAAATTCTTCGCGTGTCATTTTTAGAAATCAGTAATTCACGAATAAATCATTCGCACGTTCAAAGACGACCTTATTCTTTTCTACTTCGCCAAATAGTGTTGCAGAATTTGCTCGGTGTATTTTTATCGGGACGTACTCACCAACATTCAGCCCTTTGCGCGAAAAAATGACTGTTTTATTTGTATCTGTTCTACCGCAAAATTCTTCTTTTGATTTTTTACTTTCACCTTCTACTAAAACAATTTCTGTTTTCCCAACCAGCTCTTTATTTTTTTGTGTAGAAATTTCATTTTGTAATTTGATAATTTCATTGAGCCGTTGCGTTTTAATTTCCATCGAAACATCATCGCCCATTTCATACGCTTTGGTATTTTCACGCGGAGAATAATTGAACATAAACGCGCCATCATAACCGATATTCGAAATCATTTCTACGGTGCGGTTGTGGTCATCTTCCGTTTCTGTCGGAAAGCCAACAATAATATCTGTGGAAAGAGCAACATCGGGAATGTACGCGCGGATTTTTCTTACGAGTTCGTAGTAATGTGCGCTGTTGTACGTGCGGTTCATCAGTTCCAAAATTCTATCTGAACCGGATTGAACAGGCAAATGAATATACTTGCAAATATTTTCATTATCTGCAATGGTGCAAATAAGTTTCTCGCTCATATCTTGCGGATGCGAAGTCGTAAAACGAACGCGAATCTTTTTATCAACATCTGCTACGGCTTGCAAAAGGTCAGCAAAATCATTTTCTTCATCATAAAATGAATTTACATTTTGTCCAAGCAGCGTTACTTCTTTAAAGCCGCGTGAAGCAAGTTCTTCCACTTCATTTACCACGCTCGCAACTGTTCTGCTACGCTCTCTGCCTCGCGTAAATGGTACAACGCAAAACGTGCAAAATTTATCACACCCGCGCATAACAGAAAGCCATGCAGAAATTCCATCTGTACGAAAAGGAATGATATCATCGTAATTTTCTACGCGCGAAAGACGAACGGCAATTCCTTTTTCTCCCACAAAAGCATTCTCAACCAATTGCGGCAATTTTCTGTATTCATCGGGACCAATAACAATATCAATAACCTCACCGAGCGCATTGTAATTTTCATCCATCAATTTAGTTCGTAACCGCTCAGCCATACATCCCATAATGCCGATAACTACATTTGGATTTGAACTTTTGTAATGCTTGAAATCGCCTAATCTTCCAACAATGCGTTGCTCTGCGTTTTCTCTTACCGCACAGGTGTTTATTAAAATTACATCTGCGCTGTTCATTTCTTTCGTAATGTCAAAACCTTCCAGATTCATTATTGACTGCACTACTTCCGTATCAGCAATATTCATTTGGCATCCGTAGGTTTCTATGTACAGGCGTTTTTGGTTGGGTAAATTCTGCAAGGTATAAGTTAAAATTTGGGCAAAAAGATACTAAAATTTATATCGGCATTAAAGTATTGAAATGGCTATAAATTTCTTTTAATTTCATTCAAAATCAGCAAATTCATTGGCAGTATTTTAATGTTGTGGTATATTATTCCGCGTTTTTTGTGTTCATTACACAAATTATGAACTATTTATGATACCAGCACAATTATTAATTTCCATAAAAGAACAGGCGAAGCAATTAAAACGCACCATAGTTTTACCCGATTCAGTTGACGAAAGAACTCTGAAAGCAGTCCGAATAGTTACAGATGAGCAAATTGCAAATGTAATTTTAGTCGGAAATGAAAATGAAATCAGAAAAAAAGCAGAATCCATAGGTATTCCATTAAGCGGAATTCGGATTTTAGACCCAAAAACATCTGATAAACTTTCTGATTTTTCTCACATTTACTTTAATCTGAGAAAAACAAAAGGAATACAATTTGAAGAAGCGCAAAAGCAAATGCAACATCCATTATTTTTCGGCGCAATGCTTGTAAAAGAAAGAATGGCAGATGGCAGTGTTGCAGGTTCATTATCAACAACGGGAGATGTATTAAGAGCAGGAATTCAAATAGTGGGAATGGCAGAAGGAATTTCCATTGTTTCAAGTTTCTTTTTGATGGTGTTTCCTCAGCAGGTATTTACTTTTTCTGATTGCGGTGTAGTTCCGGATCCAAATCCGTTGCAACTTGCTGACATCGCAATTTCTGCGGCAAAAAATCACCAACTTTTAACAGGTGAAGAACCGCGTGTTGCAATGTTAAGTTTTTCGACAAAAGGAAGCGCTTCGCATGCGCTTGTTGATAAAGTGCAGCAAGCGACAGAACTACTTCATAAAAAAGCGCCGCAACTTTCTGTTGATGGAGAATTGCAACTTGATGCGGCAATTGTTCCCGAAATTGGAAAAAGAAAAGCGCCGAATAGTTCTGTTGCAGGAAATGCAAACGTACTGATTTTCCCGGATTTAAACGCCGGCAACATAGGATACAAACTTGCAGAGCGTCTTGGAGGAGCGCAGGCGTACGGTCCTATCGTGCAGGGATTACGAAAACCATGTTTTGATTTATCGCGTGGATGCTCTGTGAATGATATCGTCAATGTTACTGCCATTAATGCAGTGTTGGGGAATAAAATTTAATACTATCTTTTTACTGAAAGTAATGTTGCCCTCATTACTTATGATTATGGTTTGCTTATCGTATAATGCTATTAAAACAAAATAACGGACGCTATTTATTTCTTGATGTATTTCGTTTCGTCTCAATTATTCTTATGTTGCAAGGACACGTTTTCCGCGCGTTGCTTGATACAACCTCACGATTAACCACATGGTTTGATATTCACGAATTTATTCACGGTCTTACCGCTCCGGGATTTCTTGTTTCTGCAGGATTGACATTCGGTATCTCAACGCTGAAACGGCATCAGGAGTATATTCAACTCTCCCCTGTTTTTTATAAACGCCTCGGACGATTTTCTTTGATATTACTGCTCGGATATGCGCTGCATCTTCCAAAACTTTCGCTTACACAATTGATGAACGCAGGAACGTACTACGATTATATCAGTTTAACGCAAGTTGATGTGTTGCAATGTATAGGAATTACCTTGCTGTTCTCACAACTATTATTATTCTTTGTAAAAGAAGAGAAATATTTCCTTCGTACTATTGGCGTAATGTCAATAGCAATTCTTCTCTTAACGCCGCTGTTACAAAATCAATCGTTTCTCAAATCGCTTCCGCTTTCTGTTGCGCAATATCTCGATATTTACAATGGTTCAAATTTTCCGCTTCTGCCAAACGCAGTATATATTTTTGCCGGAATGATGTTAGCAGAAAAATTCTTAAAACTCGATTCTGAAGCGCACATAGAAATTTTCTTTAAGAAACTTTCTCTCTTTGGCATTGGATTAGCGCTTATTGCGCTTGCAGTATATTTTGTGCCGATGCAGTTTTATCCTGTAAATGATTTCTGGAAAACAAGTCCGAATTTTGTGTTGATCCGATTCGGTTGCGTTGTGTTATTATTAACTGCGGTATGGTATCTGACAGCAAAAGTACAATCTATCAATCCCAACATTCCACTACTTGGAAAAGAATCGTTGTTCATCTACATTTTCCATTTGCCACTCATATACGGAAGTCCGGTGAATTACCATAGTTTATATGTGTTCTTCGGTTCGCAAATGAATGTGCTGCAGGCAAGTATTGTATTTATTGCGCTTGCTACGTTTATCGTCTATGTAACAAAACAATGGCATTATATGAAAACACATCGCCTCACTGCGTTGAGATATATTCAGGTGGGAATGGCAACGACATTTCTTTATTTCTTTTTTACGCTGTAATTCCCGAAGTTCGTCAGGGCATTGCTATTCGCATTGAATCAAATAGCAATGATTCGTTTTACTTTTCGCTTTGCAATGAAGTGTGGTCGTGAATTATTTTCCACACACCGCTTATTTTTTTCAACACAAGCGTAAAGATACCGTGCGGTGAATCAGTTGCTCTCTCCAATCGCCACTTTCCGAGAACCCACGCTGAATTTTCTTCAAGTTCATTAATTTCCATAGCAGAAAATGCGAGTGTTCCCATTGCTTCTTTTGAATTGTACTTGCGTTTGTACTTCGCTTTTGTAGAATCAAATCCGCGCGTAATGTTTCCTCCGCTCGTAAAGAGCAAACTGTCGGATTGCCAATAACCATTCATATAGCCATCAATATCGCCGCTGTTCCATGCGGCGGATTGACTATCAAGTACACGGCGAATATCAATTGCTGTTTCGCTTTGTGCGCGGCAGAGTGTTACAAACGTTACGATGAGTATGAGATTACGAAACATAGTTCTTACTTATAAATTGCGTGTGTTGTTATATATTCCTCAACCGATGGCGTTACCAAATAGCGTATGGACTTTCCCATTGCAACACGTTGTCGGATTTCCGTTGATGAAATTTCTATGTTTGGTACACGCACGAATTGGACAAGCCGTGTAAATTCTGTTTCATTTTTTATTTCAATTCCTCCGCGATTCATTACGACGACTGTTGCAAGCGAACATATTTCTTTTGGCGATTTCCACGTGTGCAATTCGAGAAAACTATCTGCGCCAATCAGGAAATACAATGCATCATGCGGATATTTTTTTGCGAAATACTGCAACGTTTCCACTGAATACGATAATCCGATTCGTTGCAGTTCAATTTCATCTATGATAAATTGGGGTTGCGATGCGATTGCAAGCTGCAGCAACTTTAATCGCAGCATTGCTTCAAGCATTGGCTGAGAAGATTTGTGCGGCGGCTGTCCTGCGGGAACGAAAATGACGTTGTCCAATTGTAATTTTTCACGAACAGATTCTGCAATGATGAGATGTCCGATGTGCGGAGGGTTAAATGAGCCGCCGAAAATGCCAAGTTTCATTGTCGTGAATCGTAGTTCGTGTGTCGTGAATCGTGATTCGTGGATTGTAAATCTATGCTGCGATTTTCTTTACTTGTATCTGACGAATGCGCCGTTGACTTTTCTTTACGACAATGAACGACCAATTATTGTAGCGGTGCTCGTCTTTGGTATCAGGAATCTTTCCTGCAATCGTTTGCAAAAATCCGCTCATCGTATCGTATCCTTCATCAGTGGGAAGAAACGAATTGAAGCGCTCGTTGAAATCGCTCACGGAATATCGCCCGTCAATCATAAATGCGCCATCGCTTCCTTGCTCTATTTGCTTCAACTCTTCATCGGACTCATCTTGTATCTCGCCGACAATTTCTTCTATAATATCTTCCATTGTTACTATGCCCGCAGTACCGCCGTATTCATCATTGACGATGACCATGTGAATTTTCTTTTGTTGCATTTCGCGAAGGAGTTCGCTGATTTTCTTTGTCTCAGGAACAAATATCGCGGGACGTATCAAATCATCAAAGACGAGAAGCAACGGATGCTCAATGAGCGGTATGACATCTTTCGTATAGACGATGCCAATGATATTGTCAAGGTTGTTTTCATAGACGGGCAGGCGCGAGTATTGCATTTCGCTGACGAAATGGATGAGTTTCTCTTTGTCTTTGCCAATGCTTATTTCAATTGCAGTAATGTCCGTGCGCGGCACAATAATTTCTTTTGCGGTTGTTTCGGTGAATTCAAAAATGCTGTTGATGAGTTCGTGTTCTGTTTTATCTATCACGCCGCTTTTCTTTCCTTCATCAAGCATGATGCGGAATTCTTCTTCGGAGATTTTGGATTCGCCGAAGGATGTCTCATCGTGAAATGGTTTGAGAAGAATATTACTGGAGCCAACAAGAAATTTTACGCCAAAGGAAAAGAGTTTTGAACAAAATAAAATAACCGGCGCAACACTAATTGCAATCTTCTCTGCGTACCGCAATGCGAGTGACTTCGGAACAAGTTCGCCTGCAACAAGGGAAATATAGGAGATGCAAACGACGATAATCGCAACGGCAATGAATTCTGCATTTTCTGAAATTACAGGAAGGTGAAGGTTTGCAATAGGAACTTTCAGGTATTCAACGGCTATTGTTCCGCCGATGGCGGATGCGAATGTGCCTGCAAGCGTGATGCCGATTTGAATTGTCGCAAGGAACATATTGGGATTGGCAAGCAGTTGCTCAATTATCTTTGCGCGTGGAGAACCCTTCTCAATAAGTTCTTTAATTAAAGAACGTCTTACGGAAACAATAGCAATTTCACTTGCGGCAAAGAATGCGCTGATAAGTACAAGTATAAAAATGACGAGAAATTCGACCCAGATATTCATCAAAACAGTGATGTGCGGTTAAATGTGAGAACACACAGTGCAAGCGATTTCATAACCGAAATTGCTGATGCGTGGCGATGGGGATGTGCGGGTATGCGTTGCGTTCAACGCGCTGGATAAAGGTACGTCCATATTATTGCGGCAAAAAATACAACTTTCGTTTGTGATGTACAAATGAAAGGGCAGTATGCTCTTGGCTTTTGGCTGTTGGCTATTAGTACATTTCCCATATTTTTTCAAAAAATTTATTCTGCACGTTTTATTATTTTTCTAAATTTAACCTGATTTTTTAACCATTTCCCTGAAATTACACTTATGAATACTCTACGCTCTCTGCTCATTGCTCTCGCAGCATCTGCATTTCTCTTTACTTCCGCATACACGCAAATGGATACTTCATTCGATTCGTTTATGAAAGATGACGATGAGGCAAACAGTACGCCGCTTCGTACAAAACTCGGCGGCGCAGGCGGATTTATTCCCGTCTATCTTACAACCGATATGAAAGAACTCAATCGCTTCCTTGCTATCGGGCAGGATGGCGTGCTTCCCACCAATGGTTTGTTGCTCTATGGCGGCGAAGGATACGGCTACGTGATGTTTCTTAAAAATCTCCGCGTTGGCGGTATGGGAGTAAGCGGAATGATGACTACTTCCCGCATTCAATCCACAACTTCGGGAAATATTTATCGCGAAACTACCGTTGATATAAGTATGGGCGGCTTTAAGATGGGATACGTTCTTCCGGTTGTTAAAAAATTGGATATTGCGTGCGATGTAATGCTGGGCGGCGGCGATATGAATATTACCATCAATCGCTCGCGCGGCACGGAATGGGTGTGGGATACATTATTTACGCATTACGGCGATGAAAACTTTAGTGGAGATGAATATACGCAGCGCATCAATGGTTCATTTTGGACGTACAATGCTTCACTCAATGTTGAATATGCTTTATTGCATTGGCTTGGTCTGCGAGTCGGTGTTGGTTATACGGGAATGGTAGGCGGCGAATGGAAATTAGATGATAAATTTAAAATCTACAACGTGCCTTCCAAAATAAATGGCAGCGGAATGACCATCAATGCAGGAATCTTTGCGGGATTCTTTGGAGAGTAAAACGGAGTTCGTCAATCGTGAGTCGTGAATCGTAGTCGTGATGTACGAACTACGATTCACTATACACGATTCACGATACACTAATTCGGATTAACAGGCGGTTGTGCTCTCCTTCCGGGCGCTTTTCGTTCAGAAACCTTTTTAATTCCTACCGCTTGCGCTTCATTGCTATCATCTCCATATTGCCCTATTATTTGCTTCTTCGCTGTAAGTAACGCATTATGAAAACGCCATTCTGCGGCTACTAAACTATCCCGTGCTACTAAAAATGCATCTTCTGCCTGTGTGTTCACAATTAGTGCCTGCTCTATTGCGGCAGACGATTCTGTGAGTTTTCCAATTGATGCTTCTTCATCTCGCGGTGCATAATCTCCGATTCCGCGCAGTGAATTGAGCACTGCGACATCGTTTTCTCGTACTCTCGGCGTTAACCGACGTGTTTGATTTTTTGCCATAATAAATGGTTCCTTTATTATATATTTAGTGAATTTATTTCCTCCGAAAAGGAAATGGTTTGAAAAAAATCTTATTGTTTGGCTAAATTTACGTAATGTACACCATTGCAATACTATTGCTTTATTTTACAATACTATTACACGGCATTGCAATACTATTGTATGGTTATCCAATACTATTGCCTGCGTATACATTGATATTGTATGTATATACAATATCAATGTTAGAATTTACAACACAGTTGCAATGGCTTGCTTTGTTCACACGACCATAAATAGTCGTGCTGTTTGCGAATAAATCCCGCTCAAGCGGGATAATGCAACAAGAATCATTTCTTTGTCCAGTCCCGAACGCTTTCGGGATTTACGGTCTTGCAGGAATTTTGACATTGCCATCCGCTATTTGTCAACAGCCAACCGCTAACAGCCAATCGCCATTCCCCTATTTCCAATACCAGCGTATAAATATAAGCCCGCTTGTGGTGAGTTCATCTTCGGTTATAGTATCTGTATTTTCTGTACTCTGTCCTTCATTAATAAGGTCGCCGTAGCGTACATAATTGAACTGCATTTCGCCGCCTAATGCAAAGTATTTCGAAAAGAGATACTCGCCGCCTAATGAAGGGCTGATGTAATAATCATTTTCCCTCCTATCGTAGTTATCTGTAATGTCTTGTTCTACATATTTATAATGATAGGAAAAAAATCCTGCGCGAGTTCCTCCATACATTGCCACTGCGCTATCAACAAGCCACCGGTAAAAGAAACCGCTTCCGTAACGAATCATAGTAAGCGTGCGTACATTTGATGAATAATAATAAGAAGATGAATTCGTTTCACTGCGTCTGCTTTTGAGCATACCAAATTCCGGCTCGATGCGAAAGTGTTCATTATACGTGATGGGAAGATAGATATTGATTCTGGGAAAACTGTAATATTCATAAGGAAAAACAGCAGAAGTCGAAGATTGCTTATCTCTACCATAGAAGAGATAAGTAACACTCGTAACGGGATTCACACCCACACCCGCGCCGATAGAGAATTGTCCATCCTGTGCGCATAAAGTTGTGCAGAGAAGGAGAACTGCAAAAGCGATATTAATATAGTATTGTTTCATAATGCAAAAAGAGAGATGAACAACTGTATCTTTTACAAAATTGCGGATAAAATTTAAGAAATTTTTATGAGAATGTCAAGTGGAAGAAAAGCAATTAGCGCTCAGCAATCAGCAGTCAGCGTTATTTCATTGAGCAACTACGGAAGCGTAAGGAACTCATCAAAAATGTATAATATACAATTCCCATATCGCACATCGCACATTCCATATCGCAAGAGATTCTTTGTCGCTTCATGTATTGCAAGCACAGACTATCGCATTGCATCAATACACTATTCCATCTTCCCGCTAAACGCTAAATGCTAATGGCTAATTGCTCCTCACCACTTCTTCCGCTTCCACAAATACAGAAAGACTGCAACCGAAAGCGATGCAAACCCCATTATAATCCAGAACGCAAATTCTAATTTCTCCATAGGAATATGGACATTCATCGAAAAAATACTGACAATGAGCGTTGGCACCATTATACCGATAGTAACGAGGTTCAATGTCTTCATCAGCACATTGAGATTGTTGCCGACAATTGACGCACGCGCATCCATCAGACTCGCAAGGATGTTGGAATATATTTCTGCTTGTTTGTAGCATTGATTATTTTCAATGAACATATCGTCAATGAACTCAATTTCTTCCTGTGTAAAGCCGATTTTTGCCGCATTGATTTTTAACTTCTCAATCAGCGCGCCGTTGGAATTGATTGCATTGAGATAATAGACGAGACTTTTTCCGAGCGAGAATAAATTGATGAGGTATTTATTTTCCATCGCCTGATTTATTTTCTTCTCCAATTCATCCGAAAGCATATTGATAATCTTCAGATGTTCAAGATAGTGAAAGATGGAGCGATTGATGAGTTTCAACATTATCTCGGGCAGGGTGTGTATCTTTGCAAACATCTTCCCATCAAAGAGCGGTATATCTTCTGTGAGAATAATAATCAATTTCTCTTTAAACAGAAACGCGCCGATAGATGCAACCTTAAACAGCAATCCATCTTTGCCGGAATGGTTCTTCGGTCGCTTTAAAATTATTGCAAGATGCGTCGGTTCAAATTCCAACCGCGAAAGTTCATCAGGATCCAACGATGATTGGAGCGTATGCTCGTCAATCTTTAATTCATCCACGAGATAGCGCTTCTCGCTTTCATCGGGATTGATAAAGACTGCGATGGTGCTGTTGTCGTTTTGCGATTCGATAATAACGTTGTTCTGAATTTCGTATTTCTTTATCATAATTTTTTACAGTGTACGTGAACGTAGTATATCAGTGAGATGGCGTTTACCATTGGCTGTTCGTATTGTGCTATTGACGAATGTAATTTCATTCCCCTCACACTTGTCATTCCGAATGCTGTGAGGAATCTTTTCTCATGTATGCAGAAATTGCAAGAGATTCCTCGACGCTTCGCTTCTCGGAATGACATATTCTCTCCTCGCTCCCTGCTCTTTGCTCTTTGCTGACCGCTCAATGCTCATTGCTATATGCTCTCTGTTCCTCGCTCATTTCTTCCATCGAAATGCAAGCAATACATCCGCAGTCGAAAGCCTCATTTCATCATTGCGGAAATATGTTGCCGCATCATCATTATACACATCGTCAACGAAATGGTAAAAACTCATCTGCGCTTCCAATGCAATAAAAACATTATCAATCAACGGGCGTTCTAATGCAATGAACGGAGCGTAATACGTACTGATGCCCTTCTTGCTTGTATGCAGTGTTGCATATTCCATTTCGCTTTTAATGTTGAGCGGCACAATTCCCCCGCGCATACCAATTGCAAAACGATATTCCTCCACAAATTCCCAATTACCCATCAATCCAATTCCCGCGCGAAGAAACGATTCGCCATACTCTGCGCGCACAATTGCATCGGGCGATTCTTTTGTAAACGAGCGCGTAAGAGAAACAATACCGATTTCCGGTTCTAAACGCAATGATGAAGAAATGCGCAATGGCACGGTGAAAAACATTGCAGGGAATTGCGTGCTTGCAAATGCTTTTTGCTTGTGTTGAATAAAAGTTTTATGCCCGAACTCATAGAGAAACGTAACAAGTTGAATGGGATTAACACCAATACCAACGCCGATACGCGCAACAGTATCTCTTCCATAGACAATCCTGTGTTGCGCGTGTGCATAAGTAATGCACAGCAAAGCAATGCTTATGCAGAGAAATGTTTTTGTAAAATATCGTAATACTGTATTCATAACCGATTCATCATTGCTCATTGCTGAACGCTCACAGCTAAATGCTATATGCTAACCGCTAATGGCTACTCTTCTATTATTCCTTTCGCAATATAAATCGGTCGCAGGTCTTCACGAATAGAAGGAAGATGCCGCGAGAAAACAAATGCCGCCGCAATACACGCTATGCCGCCCGCAAGCAACGTAAGCATTACACCGATATACTCTGCAACATACCCTGCGAGAAGGTTTCCGAAGGGCGCCATTCCGAGAAACGCCATTGCATATAACGAAAGGATGCGTCCACGTTTATTTTCATCTACAATCGTTTGCAAAATGGTATTGGACGATGCAAGAAATGAGAGCGCGCCAAACGAACCGAAGAACAAACATCCCATAGAGAGATACATATTCCGTGAAAACGCAACAGCAATTAAGCCGCATCCGAAAAGCAGAACAGCAAGCGGAAGAAATTTTCCCAATCCGCGCACACTTTTTCGTGATGCAAGAAGTAACGCCGCTGCCATTGCTCCAACACCTGACGATGCCATTAAAATTCCCAGTGTCTGCGGACCGCCACCCAGTATTTCTTTTGCAACAATCGGCATCAGTGTAGCGTACGGCATGCCAAACAAACTGACGACAACGATGAGCAATAATATCGCGCGTATTGGCAGCGAAGCATACGCATAGTGAAATCCATCAATCAATTCTTCTGAAACACGCATCGTAGTTTTTGCAATATTCCTCTTCGGAATCTGCATCAGCAACAACGCAATGATAACAGCGATGTACGAAATTCCATCAATCAAAAAGCACACGCCTTCATTACTTAACGCAATCAGCACGCCGCCCACCGAAGGACCAATAAACCGTGCGCCCTGAAACATAGCGGAGTTCAATGCAATAGCATTCGGTACATCCTCGCGCCGCTCCACCATATCTACGACGAACGATTGCCGCGATGGCGTATCAAATGCAACGAATAATCCTTGTACGACACTTAATGCAATGATGTGCCATACTTCAATAATGCCAAGAAATGTTAACGCCGCAAGCGCAAATGCGTGCAACATCAAACCGATTTGCGCAATCAGTAAAATACTGCGTCGCTCCCATCTATCTACTAATACACCCGCAAGAGGCGTAAAGACAAACGTAAGAATCTGCGAAGAAAATCCGACAACGCCGAGCAATAGCGCAGAGTTCGTTAAGCGATAGACAAGCCAACTCATTGCAATGCGCGTTAACCACGACCCAATCAATGAAACACCTTGTCCCACGAAGAAGAAACGGTAATTACGCGAGCGCAATGCACGAAAAAGTTCTTTCATTAATTCTCTTGTTTACAAAAATGCAGGCGAAAGATATTGAAACTCGGTGAGAATTGTGTGAAGAGATGCAAGAAGAAAGAAGCAAGATGCAAGAAGAAAGAAGCAAGAAGTAAGAAGTAAGAAGTAAGATGATAAAATAAATATTACCAAAAGCAAAGAGCCATCAGCCAACAGCAAAATAAAAAAAGCGAAGAACAACATTTTGTCATTCTCCGCTTTCACTTGCATTGCTATTGAAATCGTATTACTTCTTTACGTCCTCCCATATCCCAATGGTATTGCCTTCCGTATCTTCAATACGCGCGTACCGACCGAAGTCGCCAACGGGCATAACCGGCATAACGACTTTTCCGCCCGCGTTTTCAACTTTTGCAATAGATTCTTCAATGGATGCAACGTTGAGAACAAGTACGGGATATTCGCCGGGAAAATTACGCGGCATCATTCCACCATTAATTGCGCCGGGCTGATTGGTTTTCCCCTGCTCATCAACCGTTGCGGTGTTTGCCATATAGTATTCCATATCAGGCATCGGCGCTTTCTCAATACTCCAGCCGAATACGGTTTTATAAAAGTTATTTGCCCGCGAAACATCATCCGCAGGGATTTCAAAGTGAACTACACTATCCATAATAATTTAATTTGTTGTGTGTGAATAAGATATTATGACATTCCCAAAGGAATATCGTTAGTAAAAAACAAATGGCGCAAACACTATTCTTTCGGTAATCCTTTTTTCGCTATTGTTACCATCACTTCGCAGAATCTATCCAGTTCTTTCAGCGTTGTATAAAGATTTGGGGTTATGCGCACGCCTTTAAATTCATCATGCACAATCGGTGTTGTGTAAATTTTGTGCTTACTCATTAAATGACCCACAAGCGCAACAGGGTCAACGCCAACTATTTCGATATTCGCAACACCGCACGATTGCGCCGCATCAAACGATGTATGAAACTGCACATTCGGCGCATCCTTCAATTGATTCATCCAATAACGCGAGAGATAGCGGAGTCTCTCTTCCTTGCGCTTTGCGCCAATCCCATTATGAAATGCTATTGCTTCAGCAATCGCAAGTCGCGGCGCGGCAGAATGTGTTCCAATCTCTTCAAACTTACGTATATCGTTCGCTTGCTTCTTCTCTGATGCAAAGAGCGACCATATTTTTTCAATCTTCTCTTTCTTTACATAGAGAAGCCCTGTTCCTTTCGGCGCATACAACCACTTATGCAGACTTGTACCAAAGTAATCGCATTGAATATCTTTTTGTTTGAAATCAAAATGCGCAAATGAATGTGCGCCATCTACAATCACTTCGATGCCTTTTGCTGATGCCATCGCGCATATTTCTTTCACGGGAAGAATTTGTCCCGTAATATTGATAACGTGCGACACTAATATCACTTTCGTTCGCGATGTTACAGCATCTTCAAATCTCTGCGCTATTTCATTCAGGTTCTTTGGCGCAATCGGCACTTGAATGAGTTTCAATGCAATTCCCTCCCGCTGTTCTCTTTGCCGAAGTGTCGTCAACATTCTCGGATAGTCTTGCGTTGTGGTCAGTACTTCATCCCCAGATTTTAACTCCATTCCCATCAATAATATTTCCAGTGATTCCGATGCATTGCGCGTGATTGCAATTTCTTCCTTATCGCAACCGAATACATCTGCAAGCCCCGCACGAACATTCTCCGATTGAGGTTCGAGTATCTGCCACATTGTATATGCGGTAGTATCTTCCTGTTCCCATATATAGCGAACAAGCGCTTCTGTAACAATGCGCGGCGAAGGTGATACTCCGCCATTATTCAGGTTCAGTATTCCGCGTCCGCTTGAAAACGCTTGTTGAATAGTGAACCAGAAATCTTCATCACCTGCAACTTCTGTAAAAGGAAGATGTTCTATGCCGCGTGTTGCCGCATTCAATTCATCAAGAAAAGAAGCCGCATACACAGAAGAAAGCGCCGCAAAACCAATTCCTTTTCCCACGGTAGAAAAGAAATCGCGGCGGTTGTATTCTCTGTTGTTTAAAAATGATTCCATAATTGCTCGACTGCTTAATAAATAAATTTATAAAAAGGTGGCTGGAAGATAGCGAAAAAGAATTTGATTTCTCAAAAATATTGAGAACAGCAAATTGATTTTAATACATTCTATTTACTCTTGATTCTCTTTTGTATTGCTTCGCTATGCAATTCTTTCAGCGCATCTGTTGCAATCCATCGCGCACTTCGTGATGGTGTTTGCAGTAGTTCATTCGCTACTTTAATTGCAATCGTATTCATTCGTTTATTTCTCTTCCCAATCTGCCGCAATGCCCAGTTGATTGCTTTCTTTACAAAATTTCTTTCGTCTATTGCTTCGCGGATAATCAACGGTAAAAACTGTTCAAACTTTTCATCGCTTTCTTTCTTATCGTGAACTGCAAGATACGCCATCAGCGAAAATCCTGTTCGTTTTTCAAATTCTTTTTCGCGCAACGTCCATTCCATCGCTTTCTCGTACGCATTCGGCATCAATCGAAAAAGATAGCAGCAACACGTATCTACAATTGCCCAACTATCAAAATCCTTCAGCCACAATTCCATTTGCTTTGCAGTTACTTTTTCCGGCTGTTCAATTAATACTGCAATTGCACGCGCTTCAAATACTTCTGTTTTCCAAAGTTCCTGCGCAAATTGGTGATTCTTTCCTATCTCCTTCGCTAATTTTTTCAATGCAGGTGTTGGAATTCCGTATGCAATTTTCGTGGTAACTTTAAAATGGGAAAGCGCTTCTTTTGCTTTCGGAGTGCTGAGCGATTGCAACGTTTTCAAAAGTTCTTCTGTATTCACTAAACTATATTTCTTCATAGAAACTATTTCAATCACTCACGAAAATACAGCCCCGCAGATGAACCCACCCATTCCATATTTTTATTAAAATCCACACCCATTTGTTTCCCTCGACCCATTCGTACAAGAAACAACACAGGCATAAGTTTTTCTTGCCACACGAACATACACCGCACTTCTGCTTTTGTTCCGCCGAATGGTGTTTCGACGACAGGTTTGTATGTTACTTTTTCCTGCAAAATAAAATTTGCTTTTTCATTTTCTGCAATACACATTACATCTTCGTACGTTGGCTCAACAATTACGCCAGCGCCTGCAAAAGAAAATAATGGCTTTAAAACATAATTATGCAAATCATCCGGAAGAGTTTTTATTTCATTCAGAAAAATAGATTGCGGCACAGATGGATGCTGTAAATACGGAATAGAAAATTTACTGATGCGGAAAAACCAGTTCGGATGGTCTGCCCATTCCACTTCCAGTTCATCACGAAAATCAAACGGTGGAATAATATTTTTCCGTTCAAGTTCATCAACAATAGTGCGGTTATAAATGCGGTGTATCGGCGTCCATTTTCCATTGCGTTGATAGAATAATTTTTTCCCTTCTTTTTTAATCGAAGAAATATCCACCGGCGTGATGTCGAAATAGTGTTGCGTTAAAAGAAAATCCGGTAGTGTCTTTTGCTTGTACGGTTCAATTTCCATCAGCACTACATTTTCCGCAGAATGTTCACCGAGAAACGCTTTGCGCATAATTGCAAGATATTCCTCCATTTCCAACGCGCCGAAAAAAGGTGATAATCGCGCATCAAGTTGATATGCTTTTTTATATGTTTCCACCATCGCAACCTGATACATATACATTGAAGCAAACGCCTGTAACTCAATTAACTTAGGAATAATATTTCCCGCACCATCGTCCACTAATCCGAAATCAATTTGCAAAAATAACGGATGTGGAGTTTCATTCGGCACATTGTATTTATCCGGAATTGCATCCGCGGATTTTTTGAGATACGCACTATTATTCATCAACTGCGCGATAATTTCCACAGAAGATTTTTCCAGCGTTTTTACTAATGCTTCCGGTAAAAACATCGGTGTTTCACATGGACGAAACTGAATATGCGTCAAACACATTTCGTCAAGCATTGCAAGGAAACGCTGATATTTTTCCGGAGAATAATTGTCATTAAACTGTTTGCGAAATGCTGATATCATTTGTTCGTCTGTAAATTGATGGGATTCTTTGTTAAAAAAATAGTTTCAACGAGGAGTATGCGGAACGATTTTCTGCAGCAATTGCGTCATCCACATTTCTTTATCAGAAGAAGATGTTTTCAATTTTTCATCCGTGAGCAGAAGTGTATGCAATGCGTTGTGCATTTCCGCGTACGAATAGTGCGCAGGCCGTTCTCCATACGTCTGTTTTGCCTGCATTCCGCGAATAAATAATCCGCTGAGCATTGCGACTATTGCAACCGGCTCATTTCCTGTTTCAAGCAACCGCTGCAGAATTTCCAGCGAGCGCGGCAGGTTTTTTTCTGCAACTGCTTTTTGCAATTTCCACACATCATACGTGCGCGAGTTTCCGATAATTTCTTCCACATCATTTTCCGAAATTGTTTCGCGCGCGCCGATGAATAAAATTATTTTTGCAATGGCATTGGTAAGTTCATTAAGTGAATTGCCAACATACGAATGTAATTTTCTACACACTTGTTCCGATGCACTGCGCTTTTGATTTTTAAATTCTGTTTCTAACCACGAGAGAACGTGTATATCATTCAGCGTCTCGCACAAAATGACAGTCGCCTGCGAGGATATTTTTTTGAAGAGTTCGGATTTCGATTCAAGTTTTGGCATCTCCAGAACAAGAACAGTTGTTGACGAGGGAATACTCAAATATTTAAAAAATAACTCCTCGTTGCTTTTTTTCCTGCCGAGTTCAAACCCGCGCACAATAACGACACGCCGTTCAGGACCAGTAGAAAACATACCTTGTGCGGCAGGAAGTTGGCGCGCAAAAGTAAATACTTTATCCGCAGGCGTTTCTTTTCCATCCAGAATATCAAGGTTGAATTGCTTCGCTTCATCATCAAGCGCATAATGAATTAATTTCTGAATAAATTCATTCGCAAGAAAATTTTCTTCTCCCGTCAGAAGATAAACGGAGGAAAAGATTTTTTTTGTAAGTAGTTCTGTTGCGGAATTAAAAGCAACAAGCGGATTTGTAGTTGTTCGTTTTTCGTAAGCCATAATTTTGCGGCAGAAATTACAAAAATGAAGAGAGAGCGGGAAATAAAAAAGCGGTGAAGAAAAAAATTTTCATTCGTGAATAAAAAATCCCGAAAAGTCTTTCAACCTTTCGGGATTTCTTCTTCTTTTTTAAAAAAAACTTTTACTTCTTTTCTGTAATGGATTTAATAAGCACTGTTTCCACAGGCACATCCTGAAATGGCGCCTTCTGTCCGTGCGTTTCAAACTGCGATGTTCCTGTTTTCACAGATTTTATTTTCTCCACAACATCCATTCCTTCGATAACTTTTCCAAAAACACAGTAGCCCCATCCTTCATTTGTCTTGGAAGAAAAATTTAAAAACGGATTATCTTTTACATTGATAAAGAACTGGCTCGTTGCAGAATTCGGGTCTGGCGTGCGTGCCATTGCAATCGTGCCGATTTCATTTTTCAAACCATTATCGGCTTCGTTGATGACTGCGTCTTTTGTTGGCTTTTCTTTTTTCTCTGCGCTGAAACCTCCGCCCTGTATCATAAAATTTTTAATAACACGGTGAAAGATTGTTCCGTCATAATATTTTTCACGTACGTACGCGAGAAAATTTTCCACTGTCTTTGGCGCTTTATCGGAATAGAGTTCAATCTCAACATTGCCGAACGATGTCTCCATCACAACGATGGGATTTTTTGCTGTTGCTTTTTCCATTGGTGCTTCTTTCTTTTTCATCTCACGTGCCTTTTCTGATTGCGCAAAGGTGCACTGCGCGGCGAACATAACAAGTAAAAATAAAAATGTAAAATGTTTCATAAGTAATTGTAAATTAGTAGTGTAAAAAAAATATAAATACCACTCCTATGCAGGAATGATGGAAAACAACAACAACCCGCAAATAATAATTCCCAGCGCAATGCGATAGGCAATAAAAAGCGCGTTGGTGTGTGTTTTCAAATAGTGCAATAAAAACCAGATGGAAGCGTACCCAACAATTCCTGCGGTGAGTGTTCCGATAAATGTTTCAACTCCGCCAAAGGAATGTTGCTGTTGCAGCGACTCGCGCAATTCCAAAATGCCGCTTCCGACAATTGCAGGAATGGAGAGCAGAAACGAAAATTCTGCTGCAGTTTCTCTCGTTAATCCCGAAAATAATCCTGCCGACATTGTTACTCCCGACCGTGATGCGCCGGGGAATAACGCAAACACCTGTGCACACCCAATAGCAATTGCATCACGCAGAGAAATTTTTTCCATCGGGCGCGTGTGTGTTGAAAATTTTTCTGCTACTGCGAGAATAATTGCAAACACAAACAGATTAATGGCAATCATCCATAAATTTTTGGTGATGCTTCCTTCGATAATTTTTTTGAGTGCGATACCGATTGTAACGACAGGGAGCGTTCCTATAATTACAAACCATCCGAGTTTTGTATCGTGCGCAACGGATGAATAACTTTTCCGTTCGATAAATACATCTTTAAAAAAAGAGAAACAAATACTGATGATTCTCTTGCGGAAAAATACCAGAACTGCCGCAATTGTTCCTAATTGCAACACAGCGATAAATGCAGTCCATTCTTCCGGATGCTCTGCTGAAATAAGACCAAAAAGTTTTCCCGCAATGGTTAAATGCGCTGTGCTGCTAATCGGAATAAATTCAGAAAGTCCTTGAATTATTCCGAGAATAATTGCGTGAAGAATATTCAAATTGTTTAAAACCTATCCCGCAAATTCTACGAGATAGCGGTCAATATCACGTGCGTATTGTGATAATGGAAATTCTGATTTTATGCGTTTGAGTAATTCGATTGCGGATTCTGACTGACCGGATAAACTAAAGCAACGTGCAGCATTGAACATATATTCCGCTGTACCGGGAACAGATTCACCAAATGAAGCGGCTTTTTGATATTGCGTTGCTGCATCAGCATAATTTTTTTTCGATTCATAGCAAGCGGCTACTCCTGCATATACTGCGGCTTTTAAACGCGAGTCTGCGAGACTGCAATTTTCATATTCTTTCATTGCATCATCGGTTTTGCCAAGCGCATAGTATGAATTTGCAAGAAGCAATCGCGCGACTTCTCCTGCATTTGTTCCGCTGTACATATCTGCAATTGTTTTTAATCCCGGAATTTTTGCTTCCGGATTGCCGTCAATTGCCTGCTGATATTGCTGATTATCGTACATCGCATAAATTTTTCCGAGTTCCGATGACGCGCTTTCATTTTTGGTGCGCGAGGAATACGTGTACCAATACATTCCGCCTGTAATGACAATAATAATGGCGGCAACGATAAGCACTTTTTGCTGATTTGCATAATACCACACGGTGGTTTTCTCTACAAAATTCAGAAGTTCATCCTGCTTTAATTCTTTTTGATTGAGTTTTATTTTTTTCTTTGCTTTGAGCATTTTTTGATATATAGTTAAAACTAGTTTTCTAAAATTGGGGGTTAAAAATAGGAAAAATTTGAGGAATGAAAAACATAACAAAGGGAGAAATCATTGCTACACTCTATTTCTTTTTTTCTTTGATGCTTTCGCTTCTGCATTAAATTCAAGCGCAAGTGAAAGCCAGTACTCCAAATCTTTCTTCGTTGTTGTTCCTTCGGGACCGATAAAAACAAACCCTTTCATCGGTCTTCCTGTAAAATTCATTTCGCGGCATCCGTTTTTTTCAAGCGCTGTTTCGTACATATTGGGATGAATCCGCGCCATCAATTCATCCTGTAAAATTCCGACGCACATTTTTTCATTCACCATAAATGTCAAACCGCCCATCATCTTTTTCTCTTCAATTTTTTTCTGACTTTTGAAAAAAAATCTGACTCGTTCTGCAAGTTGTTCGTCGTATGGCATAATGATTCAAAAAAAATTATTGTGCGCGCAACGCATTGATGATGTTCATTTTTGCTCCTCGCACTGCGGGAAAAAATCCACCGAATAATCCCATTGCTGCAGCAAAGATAAAACACGAAACTATTATTTCCGGATTGAGATTAAATCCAAACGAGAGTTCTGAAAATGTACCGAAATTGACGGTGGATATTGCGAAAAACTGCAAGAACGATGCAAGGAACAATCCTGTTACTGCGCCGATGAAAGCGATGAGCATTGCTTCAATGAGAAATGCTGAGAGAATATTTCTTCTGCGGAATCCGAGTGCGCGCAGCGTTCCTATTTCCACTGTTCTGTTTGCGACGGATGAATACATAGTAATCATTGCACCAATCATCGAACCAAAACTGAAAATGACGGTAATGAATGTGCCAAGGATGCGAATAAAACCAGCCATCATTTCTGATTGCTCTTTATAATATTCTTTTTCTCTCTTTAATTCCATATAGTTAAAACGCGGGTCTTTTTCTACGCGAGCAACAAGTTTTTGAAAATCATCGCGGTTATTCAAACTAAACGTGAGCGAAGAAAAAACATTTCCTCTGTCAAAAGCATTCATCATACGCTCAGCATCGCCCCACACTTCGGATTCAAATCCAGTTCCGCCTGCTTCGAGTACGCCGACAATTTGCCATTTGTCTCCTGCAAATTCCAGCATCTGACCAATCTGACATCCGACAAATCGTTTGTGCAGATTGGAGCCGATAAGCACTTCGTTTGTTCCGTAGCGAAACATTTTTCCATCAATAATTTTTACATTCGGACGAAGTTCAAATGCTTCCGGTGTAACACCACGAACCGTAACATTGCCCATATCGCCGGAACCGATTTTTAAAATATTTATGAGTGTGTACAATTCATTTGATGCGAGAGGTTTTCCTTCTTTGGAAAGTTTTATTTCCGGGTACGTTTTTATTTGATTTATTCCGTCGCGCCCTATCTGACTTGCAAGTTCACCCTGTGATGCCTTGCGAAGCGCAATAACGTTATTATCGTATCCTGTATCAACAAGAGTTTTTTCTACTCCATAGGAAAGCATTAACACTGCGGCGAAGACAAATACGACGAGTGTTACACCCATAATTGTCATTGACGTTGTTAATTTTCGCGTCCATAAACTGCGAAACGTATAACTGATTGGAATTTTCATAAAATGCTGTGAGAAAAAAAAACTGGTTAAATTATCCGATGTGCCGCAATCCATCTACTATGCTCATTTTAATAGCGCGCATCAATGGGAAGATGGAAGAAATAATTCCTGCGATAAGTGTAAAGGAAAATGCAAGTGCCAGTGTAGTATCCGACATTAAAAATATCGGGAACAGCCTTGAAAATGCTTCTCCTAACGCAGGGACAAACAGAAATGCAGAAAGCGCGTGCCCGATTCCTCCGCCAATGAGTGCAATGAGAATTGATTCTCCGCCAATCAAAACCACTAAATGCGACGTGGTAAATCCTAATGTTTTCAATACTGCATATTCACGAATACGTTCACGTGCTGACATTACCATTGTGTTTGCAAGAACAAGCAACAATATTCCGATGATAACAAAAGACACAAATTGTATTGCCGTTAAAATTGCGCCGGACATTGAGATAAAACTCTGATTGAATGCCTGCTCTGTTTCTGTTTTTGTTTTTGCAAAAGAATTGGTGAACATCGCATCTATATCGTGCGAAATTTGCGCAATTTTGTTCGGGTCTTTTACTTTGAAAATATACCAGCCAACATTTCCTTCTCTTCCCGGATTTTGTTCTTTAATCCGTTCATCAAGATATTTCCAATTGAATACCATCCAGGTTTCATCAACTTTTTTATTTCCCTGACCGCTGTAAAACCCGACAACTTCAAAATCCCAGCGACCGGGATAAATATCGCCATCAATCGTCATAATGTCCCCGATTTTCAGATTATATTCTTTCGCTATTTTTGTTCCGATAAGACATCCTTTGCGCTGCTTCTTCAATTGTTCAAGATATTCCGGCTTCTCAACTTTGTATTCAAAATACACATCGAAAAATGTTTCCGGGTCAATTGCCATTCGCGGAAAGAACTGACTGCGGTCTTTGTAAATTCCTGAAAACCACGTCGCATACGATACAACCTCAACACCGGGAACGCTTGCAATTTTATCGCGATACGAAAGCGGAAGAGGAAAAATAAATGATACCGCATGACGCGAAATAACACGATTTGCCGCTGCTGCATCTGCGCCTGCATTCCATGCATCAATAACTGTGCGAAGTATTCCAAATGCAACAACCGCAATCGCAATTCCAACAATAGTCAGCGAAAGACGAAGTTTGTGTCGCTTAAGATTTTTGAAGATGAGTGTGAATATTTTCATAAATACAATTTGTCAGAAATAATTTTGTAAGAATTGCTGCTTATGACAATTCACCTTTATCCAAATGCTTCATCGTATGTGCTTTTTCTGCGGCGCGCTGGTCGTGTGTTACCATTACTATCGTCTTCTTTAATTCTCTGTTCATTCGCTCAAGAAGAATCATTATTTCTTCTGCGGAATGTTTATCCAAATCTCCTGTGGGTTCGTCTGCGACAAGTAACGTTGGGTCTGTAACAACTGCGCGCGCAATTGCTACACGCTGCTGCTGACCACCGGAGAGTTGTTTCGGATAGTGGTCTATTCTGTCGCCAAGTCCAACTAAGTTTAACACATTTTCTACATGTTCTTTCCGTTCTTTTTTAGAAAGTTTTGTTAAAAGCAATGGCAGTTCAACATTTTCAAACGCAGTGAGTACAGGGAGCAAATTGTAAAACTGAAATACGAAACCAACATTTCCTGAACGCCATTTTGCAAGAGCAGTTTCGTTCAGTGTGGTTACATCAGTTCCTGCGACAGTAATTTTTCCTGCACTGACTTTATCAATTCCCGCGATAAGATTGAGCAGTGTTGTTTTTCCGGAACCGGAAGGACCCATCAATGCAAGAAATTCTCCTTCAGGAATTTCAAATGAAATATTACTCAGAACAGGTATTTCGAGCGAATCTCTCCAGTAGGATTTGGAAACATTGTTAATTGAGACAAGTGTGTTGTTTGTTGTTGACATAGATTTAATTTTTTTTACTCTTTCACTTTTATTTTTGTTCCGCTTTTCAGTTTTTCATCGGGACGAACGACGACTTTATCGTTTGCAGATAATCCTGCAATTACTTCATACATACTTCCCATTGTTTGCCCGAGTTGAACAGTTATTTCTTCCACTGTTTCATTGCGCAAAAGAAATGCAACTTTATTTCCATCGCGCTCTACTATTGCTTCCTGTCGGACAGTGAGTATCGGTTGCGCATCTGCATTTGTTTTTGCAGTATCATTTTCATTTAAAAAAGAAATTTTTGCGCTCATTTCAGGAAGCACACGGCTGTCGTACTCTACAAAGCGAATTTTGGTAAGTACAGTTGCTTTGGCTCTATCGGCAGTCGGAACAACTTTATGCACATATCCGCGATAACGCTTTTTGGGAACTGCATCAAGTACAATTTCACAAGGACTGCCAAGGATAATGCGTTCAATATTTGATTCGGATACATCCGCTTCTACTTCGATGGATTTCATATCCGCTATGGTAACAACTGCGCCGCGTGAACTTGCTGATGCCGCAAACGGCGCAACAATTTCTCCGACTTCTGCATTCTTATTTAAAATTGTGCCGTCAAATGGTGCGCGGATGTAGGTGTTTTCCATTTGCACTTCGAGTGCGGAAACATTTGCTTCTGCGGCGGCGATTCCTGCTGTTGCTCCGCTGATGGATGCATTCGCACGTTTCAGTCTCGCTTCGGCTGTTTCAAATTCCTGTTGCGAAATTAATTTTGCAGCATACAATGGTGTGATGCGTTCAAATATTTTTTGTGCTTCGTATTGCTCTGCGCTTGCCTGTTCCAGATTTGCTTTTGCTACATTAAGCGCGGCTTTTGTCTGCGCATAACTTGCTTCCACATCAGCATATTCAATGCGCGCAATAATGTCATTTTTCTTTACAACATCGCCTTCTTCCACATTTAAGAGAACAAGTTTTCCTGTTCCTTTGGATGCAATTGCGGCTTTACGATGTGCTACAACATATCCGCTTGCCGTTAAAAGAGCATTTGCCTGCGATGGATACATCAGAGAGACGGATGTGGTTTCCACTTCAATTGCCGAAGTAAATTTATCACGAAATGAATAGTACGCAACAACTGCAATAATAAGTACGCCGACAACAAGTAAAATCTGAAGAATTCTATTTGGCGCATCGGGATTAATTTTCTTTTCTTCCCGTTTAATTTTGAGTTTCGATAAATCGGCGTTGGTCGTATCTGAGGGCATCTTTGTTAAAATTTAGGGCAAAAAATACGAAAAGAGATGTGCATAGCAAAAAGAGGAGTTGAAGTGGTTGAATGAGAAAATTAGTAACACCACGGTTTGATTACTGAACAAAGCCCTTCTTTTTTTATTGCGTTTAATCTATTTATTTTGCGTTCGTTCGTTTTTATAAATCAGAATTTTTTCTTGATAACTATTGTCGTTCCGATTACTTTATTTTCGAGAACGTCATTTTCTATCTCTTGTTGTTTTATGTAATCAAGAAATAAATTTTGTTTATCAGGATATTTTTCAATCAACTCATAGGATCTCTTTTTAAGGTTAGTAAAGATATAATCGTCTGAGTCTTTAATGTCTTGCCTATCCATAATATCATTGTCAACAAGTTCCATCCCTGCTTTTTCAATTTGTTGTAATATGGTGTTTTTTTTAAGCATCAATGGATGGTTATAATTACTGTTGTCATCTATGTATCCATCGTCAATTATAAAAATTCCATTTTTGTTAATACATTTTGATAATGTTGTCAGGGTTTTGTAATAGTCGCCAAACACAGGACCGATTGCTCCAAGTATTATTATATCATAGTCGGTCAATTGTTTAATTTTGTCTCGAATATCACCTGTCTCGAATGTACATAGATGCTTAACTTTTAATTCATCTGCTTTGGCTTTGGCAAATTCAATAAATTCAGGGATTGCATCTATCCCATAACAAGTACATCCAAGTTTTTGAGACACCTTGACAGAAACTGCTCCTTTACCACAACCTAAATCAAGAACTTTAAGGTCGTCATATTTTTTAAACTGTTTGCTTATCAAGCTGATTATTGCATCTGGGTCTGCGCCAATTTCCCATAGGTCTTGCAGTATATAAGGTAAAAATGGAAAAAGTTCCTTGTCGGAACCATCCATTCCTGTTACGACGCTTTCTTCAATTGTTTTCATTTATACACTATTTCGTTTGTAGAGAGTTTGTATTGCATTGCGAATAACGAAGAAAGATTATACGTATTCCAAGCTTCTCCTGCGAAGTTTAATTTCAATCAATCTCCAATAAGTTTTGTCTCTGTTTTATTATTTATCTCAAGCACATACACTGCATGCTTCTTCTTTCTTTCTGTCGCATAGGTTATATATTTTCCATCGGGAGAAATACTTACACTATAAATAACGCCCGATAAAGTAAGCATTAGTTCAGGTTTATTTTGATCCGGCTTCATGCAATAGATACCCGGCAATGTATCCCGTTTGGCTATGAAGTAAATAGTTTTCCCGTCTTGAGACCAGAAGGGTGCAACCTCTCCTTCAAGGTTAGAAATCAGGATGCGTTGGTCCGAACCATCACTATTCATAGTCATTATCTCTCCTGATTTTTTCTTTTGCATCATTTCCTCTTTTGTAATTTCTTTCCACGGTTTACGGATGGCGATGGAACGATGGAAAAGAATTTTCTTTCCGTCAGGTGACCATTGCGGAGATGAGTAATCATACTTCTCATCAGTGGTAATTTTTGTAAATCCAGTTCCGTCAGCATTCATTACAGCTATATCGTTCGGAGTTTGCCCGATTGCCCTTGAGTCAAAAGCAATTTTATTTTGTAACGACCATGAAGGTTGGTAAGCATCAAAACCTGGAGTGGCTAACTGCTTCTGTTCCCCGCCTTTTGATGAATTTGTAAAAAGCTGCATTGGGCGTTTGCTTCCATAATAAACAAGATGCTTTCCGTCGGGCGACCATGCCGGCTGCCCGTAATCAAATATCGTGTCGGTAATTTTTTTTAAGTCTGTTCCGTCAGGAGCAATTGTATAGATGGAAGATTTGCCATCTTTTGTTGATTCAAATACAATGGAAGTACCATCAGGCGAAAACTGTGGGTTAAAATAATAAATCCGCTTACTTGTATTCTGACATAATACTGCCTGAATGGAAATAGCACAGAAGAAGATTGCCAGACTAATTTTTTGTGTTTTCATTGCTGCCTGTTTTAAAGATTTTTTTTAATTAATCAATGTTAGATTAACTTCCTAATTAATTAATGTCGCACTGCATCCAAATAATAGCACATAACGGTTCGGGTATTGCCGAAGGCGGGGATATTTAGCACAAAAGTTCTATCGAAGAACGAAATTTGAACCTTGCACAAATGTCCAATCGAAGCTGTTCAGCCCCGCTTTTGGCAATACCTTGTTAGGCGTTCGTTGTTTTTCTTCGGCTATATTTGTCCCTTATAATTCGAGTCAAAATCTACCATCCATTCAATTCCATATTTGTCTCTAAACATACCAAAATATGAACCCCAAGGGCTGTCAGAAATAGGCATTTCAATTTGTCCGCCTGCCGAAAGTCCATTGAATAATTTGTCAGCTTCTTCTTTGCTTTCTGCACTAATTACAATTTTGCTTCTGTTCTCATTTTCGTTTGTTCGTCCCATTATTTCAGGTACATCATTAGCCATTAAAATACTTTTACCGATTGGTAAAGCAATGTGCATTATTTTATTCGCTTCATTTTCTGCTACTTGAAATTCAGCACTTGCTAAATCTTTGAAACGCATTATTTTTGCAAACTCTCCGCCAAATACTGATTTGTAAAAGTTGAATGCTTCTTCTGCATTGCCGTTGAAATTAATGTGTGGATTGATACTTGCCATAATTTTAATTTTTAATTGTTATTGAAATTTTATTTTTTAATTAATCTAATTCTTCACACTCGTAACGAAAAGTTTTCAGTAGTCGTGGTTTTTCAATGTATTGTCTGTTTGTAGTGTGTCGCTGTACAATGACGCCTAACATTTAAATATGCGAAATTAATTTATTAAAACTTTCGCAAATCCAACACTTTTTGAATGGAAATGCGAAGGTTATGCTGTTCATCCGTTTCGCTTTTTTTCACTGTTATCTATCCACACGCGACTGTTCACTACAATTATTAATCTTCAACATCAAGTAATCTGGCATCAAACTCAGAAAACCCGACTTCAAACATCAAAAATTGAACTTCGACCTTTAAAATTTGACCTCTGACCTCATTATTTTGATGTCAGGGGTCAAAAACGATGTAAATAGATTGTGAATATCTCAATAAATTCTCATTATGGAGAAACACAATCGCTTCATTTTTCGCTTAATTTGTCGGCGGCATCATATCTTCCGGCTTTACATCTTTCTGATGCGTTGCGAAACACCAGAAATATCCTTCGGTATCCGTGAACAGACAAACTCTATCGCCCCAAAATTCGTCTTTACATTCCTGCACACATTTTGCGCCTGCTTTTTTGGCATTTGCGCAAAAGGCATCTACATCTTTTACATAGACGTACATTGATGCAGGCGAGCCCTTAAAATACGAAGGCGAATATCCGTTCTGCATTGGATTTTCCGGACCCATCATTACGGCGGAACCGTTGTATGTTACTTCTGCGTGCATCGCTTTTCCATCCGGCATTTTCATTATGCCGCGCCCTGCGAAACCAAACGCTTTCTGATAGAAATTGTATGCGGTTTCCACATCTTTCATATTGAGAAATACTGAAATGGATTGGTATCCTTTACCCCACCATTTCGGTTGTCGAGGTGTTACTGCTTTTTTAGGAGCAGGCTTCGTTGCTGCGGATTTCTTCGCAGTCTTTTTTATTGATTTTGCCATTGAAGGTCCTTTCGTTTGTGAATAGAGGAATTTTAAAAAAAACTTTCAGAACTATATTCTTTTTATCGTAGCATTGTGCGTAATATTTTCATTACTTCCGCCGCATCGTAGGGCTTTTGTAAAAATTTTGCACTGCTGAAATTTTTCATTTCGGCGCGCAATTGCGGTTCGAGAAAGCCGCTCGCAATAAGCACAGGCAAATCGGGTTTTATCTGACGCATTTTTAAATACGCTTCCCACCCTCCCAGTTTTGGCAATCCCAAATCGGAAAGTACTATGCCTATTTCATCTTTGTACGTGCGTAATTGTT
Organism: uncultured Chitinophagales bacterium; assembly: GCA_964358705.1. Classification (GTDB taxonomy): domain Bacteria; phylum Bacteroidota; class Ignavibacteria; order UBA10030; family F1-140-MAGs086; genus JBBTJF01. The sequence continues at coordinate 254,623 of CAYHPL010000001.1, read as the reverse complement.
CAATTGCTTCCCAGCCATCGTAAGCATTTATTACTGTGTACCCTTCTTTTTTTAACAGCGTTGTAATCATATCCGCAAGCATTTCTTCATCTTCCACGACGAGAATTGTTTGATTCCCGTTTTTGTTGATATGCTTTTCTTTTGTAACCAAAGTATGTTCTTGCGGCACTAAAACAATTTGCTCTCCTGCCGAAGGAAAGTACAACATAAATGCAGTTCCTCTTCCCCTCACGCTTTCAACTTCTATAAACCCATTATGGCTTTCGACAATACCGAAAACGACAGATAATCCAAGCCCAGTTCCTTTGCCTTTATCTTTCGTTGTAAAAAATGGTTCAAAAACTCGTGCAATGGTTTCATCATCCATTCCTATTCCTGTATCGCTCACGATGATGTGTACATACATTTGTTCCGTTGCTTTCGGGAAACGTTTCTTAAGATAAATTCCTTCTACTGTCTTTGTGTAAATGCTGAGCGTTCCACCATCAGGCATTGCATCACGCGCATTAACACATAAATTCATCAGCGTCTGATGAATTTGTGTTTCATCTGCGCGAATGAGCGGAACACTATATCCCGGTTTGAAAACAACAGTTAATATTTTTGCAAATGTTGTGCGCAGAAGTTCGACAATATCTTCAATTACGCTGTTCACATTGACGTAGGTAAATTCTACAGAAGTTTTACGCGCAAACGTAAGAATCTGCCCGACGAGATGAGCCGCTCGTTCCGATGCAACGGTAATTGCACCCAATGCTTTATTCAATTGCACTGCTGCATTTTCATCTCTTACAATGGTATCTTTCTGCATTTGCAAAAGAGATGTGTAGCCGGTAATAATGGCAAGTATATTATTGAAGTCGTGCGCAATACCGCCTGCAAGCGTACCGATGCTTTCCATTTTCTGCGCGTGGAGAAGTTGCGCTTCGAGATTTTTTTGCGCGGTAATATCACGCAGTATGCCGCGATATCCAATCACGTTTCCAATATCATCTTTTACAACTGTTGAAGTTTCGAGAACAATGCGCACTTCACCATTTTTTCTTCGGATTGCAATTTCAAAATCTTTTACAAAACCTTGTTCATTGAGCAAGCGGTTATTTGATTCACGCACGTGCGCATCAACATAAATATCATTGCCAATGTGCAGATGATTAATTTCTTCTTTCGATGCATATCCGAAGAGTTCTATCCCCGCTTGGTTGATATCAATAAAATGTCCGTCTGCTGTGCAGATAAAAATTACATCTTTTGATTCTTCAAATAATGTGCGGTATCGTTCTTCCGACTTGCTCAATGCAACATTCGCAGTTTTTCTTTCGGATATATCGCGAACGAGCATTTGCACTGCATTTGTCCCTGCAAACTGAAACATTCCCGCAACCACTTCTGCATCAAACTCAACACCGTTCATGGCAATAAAAACAGTCTCCGTTTTCCACGTATCAGTATGTCCGTTCATCAGTTTGGAAAAACATTCCATACAATCATCCAACCCTCGTGTAGCAATCATTTGAAAAATATTTTTCCCGATAATTTTTTCGCCGCGTTCTGTCTGAAACAAATGCAACATCGCCGGGTTTGCGAAATGAATGAATCCCTCGTCATCCAAAATCATTATCCCTTCCGGCGATAGTTCAGTCAGTTTGCGGAACTGTGCTTCACTATCGCGCAGAATCTCTTCATCAAGTTTTCTCTTCGTTACATCATTTATTAATACAATAGCGGATTTTTTTCCATTGTAAAGAAAACCCATTGTAGCAATTTCCACCCAAATAATGTCGCCGTTTTTCTTTTTATGCCGCCGTGCATCTCCATAGTAATATGTTTTTGAAATGCTCTTTGCCTCATTTTGTAAATTCTCTACTTCATCGGGAAGACGAATATCTGCAACAGTCATTGCAAAAAACTCTTCTTTGCTGTATCCGTAAAGAGCAATCGCTGCTTCATTCACAAAGAGAAACTGAAGCGTTGCAAAATCCACTACATACATTGGCAGAGGATTGTTTTCAAACATAAAACGATACACTGTTTCACTTTCGTTAAGTTCCGCAATGTGCTCACGTATTTTTCCTGCAGAAAGAGTTTGCAGTTCAGCAAGTTCTTTCTCGGTGCGAGCGTTTGTATCTTCCTGTTCGTTCATAAAAAATTATTTCCCCTTCATATTTTTCAATGTACTGTTTGCCTGTCTATCACTTCACGGATTTGCTGCAAAATTGCCTGCGGGTCGTACGGTTTCTGCATAAAATCGCGTACGCCTTCTTTGTTCATTTGCGCGCGTATTGCAGGGTCAAGATAGCCGCTTGCAAGTATCGCTTTGATACGCGGCTGAATTTCTTTCATCTTTAAATATGCTTCCCAGCCGCTTAAGCGCGGTAAACCCAAATCGGAAACTACAATCGCAATATCTTTATGAAATTCACTGAACATTGCAACTGCTTCTTCGCCGTCTTCTGCAGAAATAACATTATATCCCGCTTCTTCAAGCAACGAAACAAGTACTTCCATCAATGACTCTTCATCTTCTACAAGTAAAATTGTTTCCGAACCTTTAAGCGTTTTTGACGTTAGTCTTTCTGTATGCTTTTTTATTTTCTCAACGCCGAGAGGTTGCACCGGAAAATATAAAAAGAATGTTGTGCCTTTTCCATCTTCGCTCTGCACATCTATAAATCCACGATGACTTTTTACCGTACCATAAACAACAGATAGACCAAGCCCTGTTCCTTTCCCGCGCTCTTTTGTCGTAAAAAATGGTTCGAAAATTCTCTCAAGAATTTCTCTTTCAATTCCTGTGCCTGTATCAGAAACCTGCATACATACATATTCATTATCATGTGCATCAGCATATTTTTTGTTTAACTGCTCCAACAGCACTGTTGATGTTTTAAAACTTAACGTCCCGCCTTTTGGCATTGCATCACGTGCATTCACACAAAGATTCAAGAGTACTCCGTGCACTTGATTGTGGTCTGCTACAATGGAAGGAAGTTGCTCCTGCAAATCCGCTTGTACGGTAATTGTTTTTGAAAATGTATCATGAATCAGGGAAATAATTTCCTGAATACTTTCATTGACATTCACGGATTCAAAGAGCGGTTCCGATTTGCGTGCAAATGTGAGCAGTTGTTTAACTAATCCTGCGCCACGTTGAATTGCTTTATCCACAGAAGAAATATGATGCGCAATCTTTTCAACGTCTAACACATCGTGCGGAAGTTCAAGTTGTTTTCTTACAACGGTTAAATTGGCGAGCATAATGCCAAGTGTATTGTTGAAATCGTGCGCAATGCCCCCTGCGAGCGTGCCGATACTTTCCATTTTTTGCGCGTGGCGCAGTTGTTCTTCAAGTTTTTTCTTTTCCGTAACATCACGGAGAATTTCACGGAATCCAATAATGGCGCCGCTCTCATTATATTCTGGTGTTGCTGTCGCAAGAAGAGTGATAATGCTGCCATCTTTGCGCTTCATCATTTTTTCATAATCTTTTACAAACCCATTCTTCTGCACTTTTGTAATAAAATCTTTCCGTTGATTTTCATCTACTAATAAATTTTTTCCGATATGTAATTTGAGCATTTCTTCTTTTGCATCGTAACCAAAGAGTTCAATGCCTGCGGAATTAATATCGAGAATCTTTCCATCAAGAGTTGAAAATAAAATAACATCTTTCGATTCTTCAAACAGTGTGCGGTATTTTTCTTCCGAGATTTTCATCTGCTCGAACAATCTCGTATTTTCAATAATGAGCGATGCGCTGTTGAAGTACAATTGTATAAGTTCATATTCATCCTGTGTAAATTTCGGGTCGCTTTTTCGTGAAATCAAAATTACGCCGATGGTTTTTCCTTTTGTGGTCAATGGAAGACAGATTAAATGTTCACAATTTACATTTGCTTCTGGCGGATAAAATGAACGCGCATCAAGATGGGAATTATTGATAAGCACCGGTTTGCCTGTTGCAGCAACTTCCCCTGCAATTCCTTTGTGCATGGGCATTGACCAGCGATGAAAATCTTTTGAAATCCATTCTGCGCCGATAAATAAATAGGGTCGCAATAATTTTTGTTCATCATCAACAAACATTACGCCGCACGTTTCAAAAAATACTACTTCCTTTAACGCACTGAACACGGTACGAATCACTTCATCAAGAGAATGGAGAGAAAGAATCTTCTGTGAGATTTCCAGTAAATGTTTGCGCTGCTCTGCATCTTTAATCAAGGATTCTTCTGCGCGCTTAATATTGGTAATATCTATCAGCGTTCCTTCAATCATTGCTGGTGTTGTTGCCGTTTCGCGAATGAGATTTGCATTTTCCAACACCCACACGGTTGAGCCATCTTTGCGTCGCAATTGCGTTTCCATATTTGTCAATGAGCCAAAACGTTGCAATCGGTCTATAAATTCAATGCGTTCAACAGGGTTTATATATAAATTTTGCGCCGTACCTTCTAAAATATCTACAACAGATTTATATCCAAGAATTTTTGCGGCGGCGATATTTGCATCAAGAATCGCTCCCTCCAGCGAGGTACGATAGACGCCTGCAAGATTTCTCTCGAATAATAAACGATATCGCTCTTCTGATTCTCTTAGTTTGATTTCTGTCTGTTTTAAACTCGTTAAATCCACCATTGCGCCAACCATCCGGATGGGTTTATTGTTACCATCGTACATCACTTTCCCTTTATCAAGTACAGTTGCGTATTCACCATCTTTTTTTCTGAAACGATATTCGCAAAGAAACAATTCGTGCAATGCTATTGACTTCTCTAATTTTTCAACAACAAACTTGCAGTCATCAGGATGAATTTTTTCCTCCCAGTTAAGCAATGAACTCCCGAATTCCTCAATCGTGTACCCCAATACCTCCGTTAAAGTAGGATTCCAAAGAATGAAATCATTCATCATATCCCAATCGTAAATAATGTCTTTAGTCGCTTCCATCACAAGATTAAATCGTACTTCACTTTGCTTCAGCGCCTGCTCGTTACGATTGCGCTCCGAAATATCCCGCGCAAAAATTGAAACTCCGCGCACTGTTCCATCATCGGAAAAAATCGGATTGAATGAAAAATCCACATCCATTGACATCGTGGGAAAATCGTAATGATGCTCAAGCATAAATCGTTCACCGCGAAGCGCACGGTCGTATAATTCTTTCCATTGTGCGCGAAATTTATCAGGGAGTGTTTCTAATTTGTGCATCCCTATTTCCAGATCTATATCAAATAATTTCTTTTGAACATTTCTATATGTCGTATTCATTGCAACTATACGATACTGTCTATCAATGGACCAAATCATATCGGAGGTATTTTCTATAATAGAAATAACATTTGCCTCGCTCTTCCGCAACGATTCTTCTGTTCGCCTCCGTTCAATAGCCATCGCAATCTGCTCCGAAACAAAATTCAGAATCATTTTATCTTCTTCATTGTAGCCAATATTTTTGGTATAACTCTGCACGACAATTGCGCCTACTATTTTTTCGCGTACTTTCAGCGGCACACCAAGCCAATCAAATGAATCTGCGCCAATTTCTTCTACTTCGCCGCTGCGTATCAGTTCTTGAAATTCGTTGGGATAAATCAGCAACGGTTTCCCTGTACGAATAACGTATTCAGTCATTCCACGTCCCATTACTCTTGGAGCAGGTGTCTGGTCGAATTCATCAATAAAATAGGGAAACGATAGCGTGGAAGTTGATTCATCGTATTGAGCGATAAATAAATTTTTGGCGGGCATTAATTCTGCAATAATCGTATGAATGGAACGGTACAATTCGTCTATATTCGTAACGGTGTTTGCCGCTTCTGATATTTTATAAATTGTATTCTGAATTTTCTTCATACGCTTTCGTCGTGTTACATCGCGAAAACTCCATACTCTTCCTATGGGTTTTCCGTCGAGCAATTGCGGATGGGAGTACCGTTCAAAAATTCTTCCGTCAAGAAATTCCAGCACATCAAAACTGGCTTCCAATAGATTAGAATACAGCATCTTCACTTTTGTAAGAAACTCATCTGGATATTTTAATTGTGAAAGAACAAATGCAAGTGCCTGCTCATCGTTATGGGACGATAAAATAGGTTCAGGTATTCGCCACATTTCTGCGAATTTTTTATTGTAAATTGTAATTTTCCCTTCCGGATTTACAACTAAAATTCCATCGGTGCTTGATTCCAGCGTGGATGAAAGCAACGATACGCTTTTTTCCAACGCATCCTGCACGACAATTCGTTCAGAAATATCACGGTAATTAACAACAACGGCATTAATTCCCTCCTCATCAAGCATATTTTTGCCAACAACTTCGAGCCATCTCCAGGAGCCATCTTTATGTTGATAGCGTAATTCCATTCGTTCAACCATTCCTCTTGACGCAACAAGAAGACCAAAACGCCGCATTGCTTCTTCCAAATTATCCGGATGAATGAGTTCAAAAGCGCTTCTGTTTTCAAATTCTTCAGGTGTGTATCCAATTACATTTTCTACCGATGGACTGGTGTAGGTTACTGTTCCTGCTGCATCAAGTAATGCAACAACATCAATATTGTTCTCAATGAGTGCACGAAAACGGCTTTCGTGCAACGATAGCGGTGTAATGTTATGTGGTGTGGGCATTTAATTTTTGTTTAAAAATCAACAAGATAAAGTTGTTGAAAAATTAATGTGGTATTACAATAATTTCGAGAAAACTGTTTGTGCTACGGTATAATACAAACTAATTTATTTGACTCTCATAATCATTTCGATGCACAAGAATTAATTTTTGACGGCACAACTTACAAATTTATTGTGCAAATACAAATAAAAAAACCCGATATTTTTTAATATCGGGTTATACTTGTTTGTCCTACAAAAAAATTTATTCTTCAGTAGATTTTAACGTTGCCTCTTCAAGTCGTCGGACAATTGTCATCATAAATCCGATGAATAATGCGGCAGTGCCAATCCATACTAAAATGATAAATGGTTTTACGCTTGCTTCTATAACGAGTGTGTCTTTTTTCACGGGCATCGCATTCGCTGCAGTATTTTTCACAGTAATTTCAACACGGGAATTTTCTTTGTTGTCTCTATCAGGCATTATTTTTCCAATTCTGAATTCAACGGAAGAGCCAGTGAACGATGCAGGAATAAATTCCGGTCCATTACCGCCCATTCCGCCCGCCGCCATTTTCATCATTGGTGTAACACGTTCTTTGATACCATCTTTTTCAATTTCAAGATTAACGCCAATGGTTACTTCGCCGCTTTCGCCTGTTACCATTTTCCCTTTGTCTTCATCGCTGAAATTATAATCAAGAAATGTAACTTTCAATCCTTCAATTTCTTTCATTTCATTTTTTTTGAATACAACGACACTTTCATTATTATGCTGTTCTCCTCCTGTTTCGAGAGAAAGCGGCGCTATATAAAAATCACTTGTCAGTTTATTTAAAATATCCGGATTGCGTACTAATCCTTCTGTGAATTTGCTAAAATACATTACCGGAGAAATAATATCGGCTTGTGTTCCCTTTTCTATTTTCACATTGAATGCAAATTGTTCGCGCTCAATGGGTTGATAACCAAGATAAGTAAGTTTGTAATCTTTGAGAACTTCCACTGACTTTCCTTCTTCAAGTGAAACAGTTTGCTTCTCATCATAACGCGCAGATGTAACAAAACCGATAAACATTAACGCCATTCCGATATGCGCAACAGAACCGCCCGCATATTTCGGGCTGCCTTTCATAACGCGAAAGCCAACAATCAGATTTACAAAGAGGGCAAACGATGCTGCAAAAATAAAAATAATCATTGAAACATCTTGCACACCAAAAAAGATTGTACTGACAGTAAACAAAACGGAAAGCAAAAGCGACACACGAACATTTTCAAAAAAAGATTTTGCGTGAGAATTTTGCCACCAAAGCATTTGTCCGATTCCCATCATCAACGCTATAAAAATTCCAAAGGGAAGTGTTGTTTTAGTGTAGTATGAAATATCAACCGCTGATTGCTTTCCGGAAATAATATTTGTAATTATCGGAGAAGATGTGCCAACTAAAATAACTACGGATACAATCACCAATGCAGAAGCACCTAAGAATATTGCAAATTCTCTCGATAGCATTGAATGTTCAACAGGAACTTTCGGCATTTCTTTCATTCTTGAAATAAGTAATCCAAAACCAATTCCCGCAAAAAGCAACATCACAGAAAGTAAAAGCCAGTATGCCCACATTCCCGGGTCTACAAAAGAATGTACTGATGTTTCGCCCAATACTCCGCTCCGCGTAAGAAACGTAGAATACAAAATAAGTACAAATCCAAGAATACTCAGCACAAAATTTGTTCGAACAAACGTGCCCATTTTCCTTTGCGACATTATTGTATGTAGCGAAGCAACACACACAAGCCAAGGAATCAGTGAAGAATTTTCCACAGGGTCCCAACCCCAATAGCCGCCCCAACCAAGTGTTTCGTATGCCCAATAACCACCAAGAATTATTCCCGTTCCTAAAGCTGCGGCGCCAAAAACTGTCCAAGGTTTCGCAACTGCAATCCACTCCTGATATTCTCTTCTCATCAATCCTGCTATTGCAAAAATAAACGGAACAGACATTGAAGTAAATCCAGCAAATAATATTTGCGGATGAATTGCCATCCAGTAATTTTGCAACAATGGATTCAATCCCTTTCCTTCTGACGGAAATTGCGCCCAAATTCCTTTCGCTTGGTCGAGCCAGACAAAATTTTCTGTAGTTTGCGGAATTGCGCCTGTGTGTATTAAATCCTTTGGAAATGTTTCCCATACAAACGTGTATGGATTTTTCACGACAAGCATTCCAAGTAAAAAAGCGAACACAAGACTGAACACCGCCATTACTTCTGTTTCCCATCCGCGTCGCTGCGAATAAGACAAAAGCACTATGCCAATAATTGCAGTGTAGAGCGCCCAAAGATGGAAACTTCCTTCTTGTCCTGCATAGAAAGTAGAAATCAGCAAGTGCAACGGCAAATCTGTTGAACTGTAATTCCACACATACGAGTATTGAAACTGATGTGTAAGAATAAAATATAAGAGCAACGCTGCGCTCATAAATATAGTAATAGCAGCACCGTGAAAACTGTATCGTGCAAGTTGCAGATACTCATCCGTTTTCTTTCTGTACGTCAAAAAATATGACACGCCGGAAATCAACGCCGAAAGAAAACTGAAAATAATTATATAACGACCAATCATAGTGAAATTAATTTTAAATCCTGTTACAGAGTTTTCTTCATTGTCTCTGCATTCCCTTCATATTTGGACGGACATTTCGTAAGCACATCGCTTGCATGAAATACGCCATCAACAAACGTCCCCTTTGCAACCACAGATTCTGCAAGTTCAAAGTTATTCGGTTTCGCTCCATCAAGAATAACTTTTGTTACCGTTCCGTTATCATCTTTCATAAAAAAAACAAATTGATGTTTTTCAGCATCAAAGTAGGATTCTTTTTCTTTCAGCCAAGCGCCTTTTACCTGAATCTTCTTCTGCATTTCGATTGCTTCGGAAAATGTGCCGTACTCAACTTTGCTCTCAAGAAAATTTATCGAGAGAAAAACAATTGCGAGTACAATAATAATACTGCCCATAATAAGTTTGATTTTCATAGTGTTCCTTTCAAATATAATTTAGTGAATACTTTTTTCCACTTCCTGAATTTTTTTGTCCAGCCGAACGAGATAGCCAAAAATTCCCGCCCAGCAAATGAGGACAATAGTCAATACAATATAAAGTTGATGCTCAGAGAAAAATTCGTACATAAGTGTTATAGATAAAAATTGGTTTTTAAAAATTATTCGTGAAATGATTTCTCTTCTTGTGTTAATGCAATTTTCTGTATGCGAACTCGCAAATTCCACATCCAGAAATACAATAAGCAGAATCCTATTGAAGAGAGGTAAAATAAAACGCGCATATTACTCGCCATTCCTTTGGACTGAAATAACGGACCGTTACCATTTGGGTCGCCGCCTGATCCGGGATGTAAACCTGTTGTAATCCGAGGCATCACAAAAATAAAAAAAGGAACGGTAAGTCCTGCAATGATTGCGTACACTGCGGAAAGTGTGGCTCTTTTTTCTTCAATATCAATTGCAGACCGCAGCGCAAAATATGCTCCGTAAATGAGCAGTAAAATAAATATGGATGTTTGTCGCGGGTCCCAATTCCAAAACATTCCCCAATTAAATTTAGCCCAAATTGCTCCTGTTACCGTTGCAAGAAAGCAAAATACTAATCCGATTTCTGCTGCAGATGCAGATTTTATATCATCAAGCGAATTTTTTTTACGCAAAAACTGAATGGCATACACAAGTGAAGTAATAAATGCAATGACGCTTACCCAAGCCATCGGAACGTGAAAAAAAATGTTGCGTGCCTTTTCTTCTAATCCGGGAATGATGGGAAATTCATACCAGTGTTGTGGAAATGGCACCATTGGAATTGAAAGTGAAACAATAAAAATTATTGTCAGCACTAATCCGAGTAAATATTTCTTTGTCATAATTGAGAATATTTTCCTGATTTTATTCTTTCCAGATAAAATCAAAAAGTAAAAGTGATGCTGTTAAAGCAATTGCAAGATACGAAATTAGGACTTGAAAATCTTGTATTGTTTTTGTCCATTCCGCGCCTTCCACAGCAAGTTTTGTTAAACTAATTACCGATACAAGCAATGGGAGCAGGATGGGAAACGACAGAACGGGATATAACGTTCCTTTTGTGTTTGCTTTTGCTACTATTGCTGCAAGTATAGTTGATGATGTTGCCAAGCAAAGTGTTCCAAGAAAAATTGTCAGGGAAAAAATGCCGAAATTTTTAACTATAAAATCTTCAACCAATAAGAGATAGAGAAGCACTGTTATTAGATTCAAAAACATCATTAAAAGTATATTGAATAGCAATTTTCCTCTAAAAATTACAGAAGGTATTGCAAGAAGTTGCAAAAGAAGTGTAGTTCCGCGTTCTTCTTCGCTAACAAAAGTTCTTGAAAGTCCCGACATGCTTGAGAAAAAAATCAAAATCCACAACACACCCGCTAAAACAAGTGATGATGATGTTTCCGCCGCTATTGCAAATAATGTTATCGCAATGGACGTAACAACGAACATTACTAATGCATTCAATGCATACCGGGTTCGCATTTCAGACGAAACGTCTTTTAAAAAAAGTGCTAAAACAGACTTCACGGTATTTTTATAAACAAGAATTGTGCCAAAAAAAATGCCTTTGTCTGATTACTACAAACAAAGGCAAAATTTTTAAAAAATAGAGGAATTACAGTATATATGTAAATCCTGTCATAAAGCCAATTCCTCCGATATTGACATCAACCAATTTAGCAGTGGAATTATCATCAAATCTGAATTTGGGTGCAGTTGCAAGTGAAATTTCACCGTTTACAAAAAAAGCAAGCCCTTCATCGGGAAGAATGTATCGGATGCCGCCTTCGAAAGCAAAACCAAAATACGTGTTGTATGTTTTATTTTTTGTTAAATACGGCGTTTTAACTGGTGGATTTATTCCATCATCTGTCGTGGTAGTTTTATCATAGGAAAGATTTGCGCCGAAATATCCGAATGCTGCGCCAACATACGGATAAACATTTCCATTTGGCTTAAAGAAATATTTCGGACCAATAAGTACCCATGACTGGTCCCATCCCGCTTTTACTACATCTTTCGTTGAAACGCCTGCCCCGTCAATTGATTCAAAAGTCTTGCTCGCTTCCTTTGAAAACGTTCTGTATTTGATTTCTACGTTTAAACTTTGCAGTACGTTAAAATCTGCGCTTAATCCGTAAAAATATCCGCTTGAAGAACTAAATACAGAATCAAACTGGGGCACGGAACTTGAAAATAACCCAAGTTGAAAACTCACCGAAGCGTGAATATGCTCTTTCATTGTCTTCTTCGGAGAATATGTTGCATACGTTTCAAGTTTATTGATGCGTGTGTTTTCTGCAAATGAAAACATTTGCGATGGTTTCATTTGCGACATTGCGAAAGATGAAACCGCAAAAACTGCTGCGATAAGGACGGTAAATTTTTTCATAATTTCAATATGTAAAATATGAGTATAGGACAAAAATTGGGAAGAATATTACGAAATATTACTTACATACTCAAACGAATTATCGGTTTTTTTGCAAGTGATTTTAGGATAAGGAAATAATTTTTTCACAATGCTCCTGTTCAGATTGTGTATTCGTAGCGAGGAGTAATATACCTTTCTTCTTTTGCTCTTCCATTATCTGAAATACCATTGTGCTTCCCTCTGCATCAAGATTGGTAGTCGGCTCATCAAGAATAAGGATTGGCGGATTGTGGAGCAAAGCAAACGCAAATTTCATTCGTTGTTTCATTCCCGAAGAAAATGTTCTCACGTAATCATCTTTGCGGTGAAAAAGATTTACACGCTTTAAAAGTTCCTCTTTTTCTTTTACAGAAATTTTCAATCCGCGAATTGTGGAAAAGAAATGCAGGTTTTCAATTGGTGAAAACTCATCATAGAGTTGTAAATACGGCGCAACAAATCCGATATATTGAAAATACTTATCTGCAGAAATTATTTTTCCATCAATAGTCAATTCGATAGTTCCGCTTGTTGGTGAAAGGACACCTGCACATATTTTCACCAATGTAGATTTTCCGGAACCATTTTTTCCTGTAAAAGCAATGGAATCTCCGTTTGATAATTCAAAAACAATATTCTGAAAAATAACTCGTCTTCCAAAGCGTTTAAATAAATTTTGAGCAGAAAATTTCATAGTGCTATTTCCTGATGAACGCAAATTTTCCCATCCACTGTTTTTCGCCTGATGTCAAAACAATAAAATATATACCGCTTGCAGGAATATCATGCTCATCTGTTTTTCCGTTCCACTCAACGACGCGGCTACGATATCCGATTTGCTCGCGAAAATCTTCATACGCATATAAATTAGTACCTGCATACACTGACGACAAATCTATGCTTATTATATTCAATGAAACCTTATCTCCCGCGCTTGGAGGTAATTGTATTTTCAGACGTTGGCTTCCATCGAAAACAAACGGATTGGGATAAATAATGAGATTTTCTTCCGATGTTGCTCGTGTAACCAATTCATAATTTGTCCAATCGGATGAACTTGCATCTGTCCAAAAATTAGTGCTGCGTGTTTCTAATTTCGTATAGAGTGAATTTGGCAATTTGTGAAATGTAGAATCGCCTTCTTCCTGCTGTATCCTATAGCGAAATGGCACATCGCCGCCAACCGTCATTGAATGATGGCTCAGCATTGTCATAATTGTATCGCCGTTCATTTGCGTCAGAAGATAGCGAACAGCAAAATTCGGAATGAACGAATCTACCAATGTATATCTGATTCCTGAAACATTTTGCACTTCTTCAAATCGCGGATGGTCATAACGTTTTCCATATCCGTTACCGATGGGTTCAAGCCAGTAATAATTTTTCCCTTCGGAATAGTAATGCACCGTATCAGCATTATTGCCTATAGATAAATTCCATTGTGTAAACTCACCAAATGCATTGGAAAATCCTCCATGCGGAAGTAATGAAGAATCAATTGCAATATGTGCAGGATGTCCTCGTCCGATATTTTCCCAACTCCGTTTCATTATTGCACGACCGGTATCAATCGTTCCGTATTCGTGTTGAAATTTTTCTTCCAAAAATTTTCCCCACAAGCCGCGGCTGTATTCACTGATACCTTCAATGCTAAAAAAAGTTGCGGAGGGATTGCCAAGTAATCCTCTGTAACTTCTTATGTAGTTGTAATAATCATTTACATGATTATACACAACTTCTTCCATCCACACGGAAGTAAGTTCCATATACGAGCGGTCAGGATTTTGTGCGTATGCAAATTGAATATTGTGATGAAATTCGTGCGCAGCAGTTACTTTCGCAGCGTGTAATCCCGTTGTGGGAAAATCAGAAAAATCGTTATCCAATCGTACTTTAAATCCGTTTGCATCTCCATACTCATCATTTAAATTTAACACTTCTACCGTCATCGGAAATAAAAATGGGTTAGGCGATTTATAGCCAAGTTGATTAATCTCCACATTCATTGTGTAATTAAAAATCACACCCAGTGAATCAATATACTCATCTGCTGTTCCATCAATGGGATTATTATTTGCATCAATCATTGCGGCAGCATCTGTTCCGGTTGTATCATAATAAAAACGAAAATTGCCAATCACACGGTTTTTGTGAAACGATTTTGCTTCAGTATAAAAACGAAATTGTTCCTTCTGCTGTGCTGTAAGTGTATTCCATCGCTCACGGATGATGTGCAATATTGGTGTCCCGCATTTCAATGGCAGATGCAACTCATCGGATTTTCTTTGCTGAATAGTTTCCCGCTGTGCACGCAATATCGCTAATAGTGAATCAGTGGAAATATTCTCCTCTGCAAAAAGATTTACAGACGATACAAAAGAGAAAAATGCGAGCATACAAAAAAATAAAAATTGTTTCACTTAATTTCCCCAGTAAAGTGATACAACACCTAATGAAGTTTCTGTCGCCGCTATATCTGCAGAGCCATCGCTATTAAAATCACCGACAACAAACCCGCCAAGATTTTTTGAAGAAAAAATGGTGCGCGGCAATTGAAATTGTCCATTGCGTTTTCCGTAACTCACCTGCAATGATTTTGTTAGTGAATTATAAAAAAGTATATCAACGATTCCGTCTGAATTATAATCATAAAATTGCAACAAGTCTGTATGTGAAATCTGCACATTGTGCAATCGTTGCAAAGGCGGAATAAACGTAGTGGCGTTAGTGTGATAGCTGAAAAATAATGTATTCGTTCCCGATTGTACATTGCCAACAATATCAGATAATTTATCACCATTTAAATCGTTACTCCACAACAATACACGTGCCGCCGCAGAATCTGCAAGTGAAAATATTTTTTCCGGATAGTAAAATGCAGGCGGAGTATTTTCTTTCACTTTTTTTCCTTTCGCACTGAATAAACTTACGAGATGAAAGTGTTCATCAATAGATGAGAAGACAATATCGCTCAGTCCGTCCTGATTAACATCTGTCATTAACGTACCAAGCATTTTTTCTTTTTGCAGTGGTTCTATTTCATCTTCAATAAATTGTCCGTTTGATACTTCCTGAAAGAGAGAAAGAGATACGGTCTGTGCGTCTTTATTTTTTACGAGCGAGCCAGCAGAAGCGTGTTCAACAAATATTTGCAATAATGAAGATTTTTCATTTTTCTGCACCCCTCTGATTGCAGGATTTTTTTCTGTGCCAATTTGTTCGAAGCTACTTTCCAGCGATGGGTATTGAATTTTTATAACTGAAATTTTTTGCGTTTGCTTATGCGTAGTTAAAAACTCCGCAGTTTTTCCTTCTGAAATTATCTGAAGAGCCAGAGGGGAATCATTGACTTTTAATTGTAATTGTCCGTCAAAACGTTCCTTTTTCTGATGTGGAAAAATAGAAAGTGAATGTGAACCTTCATTTGCTATTATAAAATCAGCATTACCATCGTGAAAAACATCAGTAAAAATTATTCCCGTAGGATATATTCCGGCTGCCAGTTGTTGCACACTTTCAAATTGCGGAGAATTTTTACCATTGGTAAAAATAAAAATTTCATTCTGCTGCTTATCAAGAATAACAGCATCAGAATATTTGCCGTTTAATGTTGCTGTCATAACTTGCATCGGATTTTCGCCTGCTGCAAATTCATACCATTCCTGAAAAGCATTTTCTTTTTCATTCCAATAGAGCATAATTTTTTTTTGGTGATGAACAGAAACAAGAATATCAGGCAACTTATCATTATTCACATCAGAAACGGAAAAAGAACTGGGGGAAATTTCAAATGTAATCGCTTGTTGTTCAATAAATTTTCCAAACGCATCGGCATAGTATATGTGCATTTTTTTTTCATCGGGAACATTTATCAGTATGTCAAAAAGTCCGTCATCATTTACATCCCGAACGAGAAATTGATTGGGCGCACTGTTCATTTGCCATTGATACACTGATGAAAATTTTAAATAGCTGCGTTGCTGCAATAATTTAATTTTATTTCCTATCCAATCCTGAACGTATAAATCAATATTCCTGTCGCCGTTGATATCCAATGGAATAATGCTGCCGACAGATATTTCACGAAATAATGTTGCCGCATAATAAAAATCTCCCGTTTCACTTTGCATTACAACCCCAATGCCCGAGGAAGATTTTCCAAAGAGGAGCAAATCGGAAAGTCCGTCATTGTTCATATCTGCCGCGACCAAATCATCATAATTTTTTCCTGAGGAAAATGCTTTTGTTGAATACAGTGAATCACGTTTTCCTCCCCAGAATATTTCTATTTTCAGTGGTGAAGGCTCGAGGATTGCAACATCATCAAAACCATCGCGGTTGAAATCTGCTACGGCAGAAGATGTACTTGGCGTATCAAGCAGAAATTGTTTTTTCACCCAATAGCCCAATGAATTTTTGCGGAAGAATGCAATAACACTTTTGGAACGCACGCCAAAATCCATTTGCTTATTACCGTTGAAATCACCGATAAAAATTTCCTGTGGATACTTCTGTGTTGCAAATTCATTGACAATACCAAATGATGTTCTGTTCATCTGCGCCATTGCAATGGCATTGAATACGAATAATGTTGCACCGAATGAAACAACGTAGTGAACTTTATACATCGGTTGAAAAATAAATTGATAAAAATTATTTTTCAACTTTTTCCCCCTCAAAAAAGTGAACACTTACTTTGCTCCGCTTTGTCGGTGAAGCAATCGCTGCTTTCTCCGCTCCAATGCTTCTTTGAATCGTCGTTTTTCATCTTTTGCTTCTGGTACAATCTGATATACCGGAACAGGTCGTCCGTTGCCATCCAATGCGACAAAAGTAAAATATGCTGTGTTGGCAGTTTTCTTTTCTCCCGTTAACATATTTTCTGAAGTTACCTGCACGCCTACTTCCATTGATGTCGTAAACGCGCGATTCACTGATGCGCGGAGTGTAACAACTTCTCCTAACCGAATCGGATGAAGAAAACTAATTTCATCAACAGATGCTGTAACACAAACTTTTCCGCTGTGTCGTGCGGCGGCAATTGCAGCGGCAATATCAAGCCAGTGCATTAATTTTCCACCGAGTAACGCGCCTAATTGATTGGTATCATTCGGAAGAACTAATTCCGTCATCACAACTTGCGAATCTTTGACAAGTCGCTTCGTCATTTTCTTTTTAAATTCACTCATTCAAATATTTTTCATTCTCATTTTGCATCAACGAAGATTCTCTCATTCCTTCCAGTATTTCCTTCTGCAGCGATTCTGCTTTTTGTTTGAAATTACTGTCGGGATATTTTTCAAAAAATTTCTTTACTTCATTGCTTGCCTTATCATATTTTTTTTTCGCAAACCATGAAGAAACAATGCCCAATTGCGCTTGCTCTGCATATTTTGAATCGTGATACTGGGCAAGCACGTTTTCAAAATAATGTATTGCTGCCTGATATTCTTCAAGCGTAAAATATAATTCTGCAATCTCAAATTCTTTTTGCGCTAAGCGGTTATTGAGTAAGCGTATTTTTTCGCCCGCTTGCTGTGCGCTATCGTGTTGAGGGTAATATTCCAAAAATGCCTGCAACTCATCAATTGCTTTGCGCGTGTATTTCTGGTCAAGCAAGGATTTTGGTGAAAGTTGAAAATAGCTGAGCGCCATTTTATACATTGCAAGCGGAACGTACGGACTGGAAGCCATTCTTTTTTTTAAACTTTCGTATTCAAATGCGGAAAGTAAATATTCTTCACGTTGGAAGTAACATTCTCCCAAATAGAACTGAGCGTCATCTGCAAATTCACTTCCTGAATACTGCAATCCGACAACTTTAAAATTTTCTATGGCTTCAAGATAATTGCCATCGAGAAAGCTTTCTTTTCCTTTTAAAAAATATTCTTCGGCGGTGAGTTGTCGTGTTAGTTCATTTGAACTGCATCCGGACAAAAAAATTGTAGTGGCGTAAATACTGAAAAGGAAAACTAATGTTGTGGTAAATTTCATTAACTGCGGACGGTAAAAAATAAAAATATTACAATTGCGGTAGTTCCGATAACAACAAACGGCTCAAAATAGTTTTCATACCAGTTTTGCTGTAAAAATTTTCCGTGAGAAACCGGATGTTCTGGATTTTCTAATTGGGCAATTACATCATACGCAACAGTATCCGTGCTGCTCCAGTATTCATCTCCTGAATAGTAAATTTCTCCCGTAGTTTTTTTAGAAATCAATGCAGAAAAATTTAAAGAAATATTCCTCTCAGTAACTCTTTCACTCAGAAATGAATGTCGAAAAGGTTCGCTGTACTGTATAGAAACAGAAATCGGATGCAAAGAAAACAACAAATCGGATGTATCTACGGAAGAAAATCTTGCTGCAATACCCTGCGTTTTAAGCGATGAAATCATTTCTTTCTCCAACAGCCATTGATACGAAACAGGTGATACTGCAATTGTAGCAGTATCACCTTTCTTCATTATCGTTTGTTTACTAATTGTAGAAATAATTGCAGAGGTTCCGCGTTGAATTATCTGCAAATTATTCAACGGTATATTTTCTTCCTGTGCAACTACTGAAGCAGAATGCAACAGAAAAACTACGAAGAAAAAAACAGTACCGTTTCTTTTCAGATTAACCGTAAATGCCTCGCATTTTTAATGTGCGCGCAACACGGTCAATGGACATTACATACGCGCCGATGCGCATTGTAACATTATGCTGTTGTGCAGATTCATACACGTTGGCAAATGCAGTGTTCATCATATCTTCCAATTTCGTATTCACTTCCTTTTCCGACCAGAAATAACTCATTCTGTTCTGCACCCATTCTAAATACGAAACAGCAACTCCGCCTGAATTTGCAAGTATATCAGGAATAACGAGAATTCCTTTTTCTTCAAGAATTTTATCCGCGCTTGCAGACGTTGGTCCGTTTGCTCCTTCCGAAATTATTTTGGCTTTTATTTTGCCTGCGTTGTTATGTGTAATTTGGTCTTCTTTTGCGGCGGGAACAAGTATATCACATTCCAATAAAAGCAAATCTTCCATTGAAATTTTTTCTGCTTTGGGATATCCTTCCAATGTGCGGTTATTTTTTTCTGTGTATTCAATCGCATCTTCAATATCTATACCATTTTTATTATAGTATCCGCCCGTTACATCTGCAATGGCGGTAATTTTACAACCTTGCTCTTGCAAAAGCAATGCAGAAATAGAACCAACGTTTCCAAAACCTTGCACAACAACATTCGATTGCGCCGGCTTCAAACCAATCTTTTCCATTGCGCACAATGTTACAAACATTACACCACGACCAGTGGCTTCTCTTCTGCCAAGTGAACCGCCAAGAATGAGCGGCTTGCCTGTTACCACTGCTTTTTCGGTACGTTTCATGTGCATACTGTACGTATCCATAATCCACGCCATTGTTTGTTCATTCGTATTCATATCCGGCGCAGGAATATCGCGGTCAGGTCCGAATATATCAAGAAGGTTGGAAGTAAAACGTCGTGTAATTTTTTCCAATTCCACTTGCGTTAATTTGCGCGGGTCGCATTTCACTGCACCTTTTGCACCTCCAAATGGAATATTGACTACTGCGCATTTCCACGTCATCCACGCTGCAAGTGCGCGAACTTCATCAATGGAAACATCCGGCGCGTAACGGATACCGCCCTTTGATGGTCCCATCACATCATTGTGAATTACACGGTATCCTTCAAATACGTGCAATCTTCCATCATCCATCTGGATGGGAATTGAAACAATGACTTGCTTCGTGGGAGTTTTTAAGTATTCGTAAATACCTTTATCGAGTTGTAAAATTTCTGCCGCAACATCAAATCGCGACATCATTGATTCCAACGGATTTTCAATATCCGGAATCGGAGCAGGTTCAGCGTAATTAAGCGCTGCATTGGGATTGACTTTTTGCATAAATAGCGATATTATTATGATTAGAGTTACAAACTTTTTTATTTTTCAGGTTTTCCTGAAAAAATGCGGCATAAATTTAGCAAAAGAGGTGTAATTGCTAAAAAAACTTGCTCTCTATTTGCAATTTTAATAAAAATAAAAGAAACAATTGGCAATTGGCAGTTAGCCGTCAGCAATTAGCAAAAAGCATTGAGCTATGTGCATAGGATGTTTCGTTATTTAAAACTTTGAAATTATGCTAATAAACGTGTTTTGCCCTATTTCCTATTTTGGAAATGGTATCTTCTAAACGTTTTGCCCTATTTCCACTTTTGGAAATAGTATCTTCCAAACGTTTTGCCCCATTTCCACTTTTGGAAATGGTATCCTACAAACGTTTTGCCCTATTTCCAATTTTGGAAATGGTATCCTACAAACGTTTTACCCTATTTCCACTTTTAGAAATGGTATCTTACAGACGTTTTGCCCTATTTCCAATTTTGGAAATGCCATCCTGAAACATAGATACTCCACTTTTGATAAAAATAAAAAAGGCGTCCAATTGCTTGAACGCCTGTTTTAAAATGTGTAATCGCAACTATTACCAGATATAATAACGAGCGCCGACTTTGAATTCGGTTTTCATATCTTTATTTCCGGTAGAACCTTCTAAGTTACTGAATGCAAGACGTCCATAAGCAGACATCTGATTCAATACGTAGTAATTCGATTCAACACCTAATGTCCAATCAGATTTTCCATCACCTGGATCAGGCATGTATTGTGTATAATTAAATTCCGCTTTGGATGCCCATAAGTAATTGTGGTCAATCGAAAATAATGCACCGAGCGTAAAAGTATTTACTTTTGGAGCATCTTCGAGAGAATTATTATACCATGCCCATGCTCTGAACTGTTTGTCTAAGTCCATTGGCATTGCATATTCTCCACCGAGTATGACAGAACCCTTTGGTGCGGGATCTAAATCCGTCATAAACGTATTTGAAAATGACACCATACCCCACCAGCCGTTAGCGCGATTGGTAGTTTGATAAATTCCACCGCCAAGAATACGCTGAACCTTTATTGCATCGTCTGCTTTTCCTGTTACTGATGCGATATCTTTATAATATTCGATATTTGCATCATCTTTGAATTGAACAGAATAATAACCACTATTTGATTTTGCAATAATATCTGCAAGTTTTAAGATGTTTTCATTGGAAACATCTGCGCCGAGTTCTTTTAAAACGACAATTGCCTGTGCAACAGCATATTCTTCAGTAACACGACCATATCCTGCGCCAAGTGTTAAGGGTAAACTCTTCACTGCATCAACATCGGTGGTTTTTGAATAATTTAAAGTGCCATTACCAAAAGCAAAAACACCTTTTGCATCATCCATTAGCCATTTGCGTGCACCGAAATTCAAATAATTTTCCATTACCGAAACATCTGTTTTCACAGTACCGTTATCATGTGAGTTTGACACATATGAAAGATTGTCACCAACCCAATAAGTCATCATCGGGCTTTGGTTCCGATAATTAAAGTAACCATCAAGATTCATATTAAAATCAGAAACATCGCCCTGACTCATATAATTCAAGAAATCCTGACCTTCAACATACAACTGTTTGTACTCGAAAGTAGGAATTTTAAATTGAGTAAATACAGAAGCATCCTGTGCGACTAACTTGGAACTACCAAAAAGTACTCCAAGAGCAAGTAAATAATTAACTAGTTTGTTCATGAACATAACTCCAAATTGTGAGACAAAAAATAGATAAAAACTAAAATAACTTACAGTAGAACTAAATCTACGGTAAATTTTTCGGGGGTAAATATAATTAAAAAAAAAGCTCTGTCAAGTAGTTGAATAGGTTATGTATTTCTTTTAATACTTTGCTTAAAGCAACAAAATCAATATCCAAACCGTTACTTTTTCAATTTCTTCTTCGATGCATCATTCGTAAAAACGTATTGTACTGCATCTTCAATTCGTTCAATCGGAATAATTTTTAATCCTTCTTTTACTTTTTCCAATATCTCAACCAAATCTTTTTCATTGTCTTTCGGAATCAGAACAGTAGAAATACCATTGCGTTTTGCGGCAAGGAGTTTTTCATTTAAGCCGCCAATTGGAAGAACATTTCCACGTAAAGTAATTTCGCCTGTCATTGCAACTTCCGATGATGCAGGACGACCGGAAGCCGCCGACAAAATCGCCATTGACATTGTAATTCCCGCAGAAGGTCCATCTTTCGGAATAGCGCCTTCGGGTAAATGGATATGAATTTCTTTGCCTTTGTAAAAATTATCATTTACTTTAAATTTCTTTGCATTAGAGCGTATATAACTCAATGCCGCTTGCGCAGATTCTTTCATTACGTCGCCCATTTGTCCGGTGAGCGTAAGTTTTTCTGCGCCTTTCATTATGGAAACATCAACACTCAGAATATCTCCGCCTGCATTCGTCCACGCCAAACCAATTACCGAGCCAATTTGTCTTTTTTTCTCAGCAATGCGTTCACGGAATTTAGGAACACCAAGATATTTTTCAATCTTCGTTTCATCTATAATCAAAGTTGCAGAAGATTTATTTGCTTGTTTTTTAGATTTCTTTCCACCTGTTGTTTCTGAATTTTCTTGTTTAGCAACAACAAGTTCTTTTGCAATTTTTCTACAGAGTGATGCAATTTCGCGTTCTAAATTGCGTACACCGGCTTCGCGTGTATATTCTCTGATTATTTTCATCATCGCTTCATCTTCGAGAACAACGTCATCTTTTGTCAAACCATGCTCAAGCAACTGTTTGGGAAGAATATGTATTTTTGCAATTTCCTTTTTATCGTATTCCAAATATCCCGGAAGTTCAATTACTTCCATTCTGTCCTGCAAAGGAATCGGAATCTGATAACGCACATTTGCGGTAGTGATGAACATTACTTTTGATAAATCATAATCTACATCAAGATAGTGGTCATTAAATGTAGAATTTTGCTCCGGGTCGAGCACTTCAAGCAATGCAGCAGATGGGTCACCGCGAAAATCCATACTCATTTTGTCCACTTCATCCATTAAAATTACCGGATTGGTAACTCCTGCTTTTCGCATTGATTGAATTATTTTCCCTGGCATCGAACCAATATATGTTCTGCGGTGTCCTCGTATTTCTGCTTCGTCACGAACACCACCAAGTGAAATACGTACAAATTTTCTTTCCAATGCACGCGCGATAGATTTTCCGAGCGATGTCTTTCCCACACCGGGAGGTCCGACAAAACATAATATTTGTCCTTTGGGAGGAGATTGTTTCGTGTCTTCCTGTTTTGATTGCAATAAATTCAAAACAGCAATATGCTCTAATATTCTCTCTTTGGGTTTTTCTAATCCAAAATGGTCTTCGTCGAGAATTTCCTTGACGTGTACAATTTGCAAATTATCATTCGTCGTAGCCGCCCAAGGAACATTTACCATCCAATCAAGATAATTTCTGATAACTGTACCTTCGGGTGATTGCGATGGAGTTTTCTTGAGTTTTTCAAACTCCTCATACGCTTTTTCAAAAACAGGTTGCGGCATCCCGCTTTTTTCAATTTGCTCTTTCAATTTGGCAAATTCCGGTGAAGCTTCATCATCGCCGAGTTCTTCCTGTAAAATGCGAATCTGCTCCTGAATGAAAAACTTACGCTGATTTTTCTGCATACTTTCATGAACTTTGCCGTCAATTTCCTTTTCAATTTTCAGTACGTTCAGTTCATTTGTCAAAATGGAAATCAATTCAAACAATTGCTCATTTACAGAAGCCATTTGCAAAATACGCTGCTTCACTTCTACTTTTTGGGAAACATTTGCCGCAATGAAGTACATTTTTCTTCGCACATCACGAATGTTTTCAAATGCAATGAGAATTTCCGGCGGTAACTGACGGTTCAAATGAACATATTCTGTAAATAATGACGATGCAGAACGCGCTAATGCATCGAGGTCATTGGAAGGTTCAAGAAGCGGCGTAGAAATAAAAACTTCTGCTTCCAAAAACGGACTGGAATTTGTGAAGCGTCCGATATCTGCCTGCACTACGCCATCAACCAGAATTTTCATCAGTCCGTTGGGGAGTTTTAAATACTGAAAAATTTTCGCAATTGTCCCTTCGCGATATACATCTTCGGATGATGGGTCGTCAACATTCGGATTTTTTTGTGCGGCAAGAAAAATGTATTTATGTTTTTCTATAGCATCGGTCGCTGCTTTTAATGATGATTCTCTTCCGACCAAAACGGGAAAAATCATGTGAGGAAACAGCACAACATCGCGTAAGGGTAATACGGGCATTATGCTCGGAATTTCTTCTTTATTTTTTGGAGATTCTGTGATTGGTTGTTTGTTTTTAAGTTCTTTTGCCATACCTGTTTGTAATTTTTTCGTACAAAAATATACGAAGAAGCACAATTGCAATTGCAGAAACTATGCCACTAAAATTAGCGTACTTTTAAATGAAAGCAAAAAAATTATTCTTTTATTGACAATAAAAAAGAAATTCTGTCAATAAAATCAAACTGAAATGAAAATAAATCGGCAAATTGTCAGACTATTTTTTTACTGCAACGCCAGCCAAATCGCTGATATTTGTACAAAAAAAATGATTCTCTCATTTGTCCATTCCATTCTATTTCTAATTCATCATCAGAAAAACATTCTCTAAATATTTTTTGCTGTTCATCATTTTCATCTTTTCCCTGATTGACAATGATAAGTATTCCATCTTTTTTAAGAAGTGAAAAAAGATGGCGTATAAATTTTTGCGGCTGAAAATATTTTTCCGGCAATCCCCAAGCAAGCGTTGGCTCAATAAAAACAAAGGGTAAAAAGCACGAAATAATGTCGTATTTCGACCGATGCTGCATAACATCACCACACTCAAATGATGTATGCTTCAAATGCTGAATAAAACTGCGAGCGTAATCTGTGCGGCTATAGAAATTTCTGTAAACGCGAAAAGCATCAAGTTCAATGCCTTTTAAATTAAATTGCTCCGCGTGTTTCTCAAGAAAACGATACACTCCTTCAACATACGCCCAATTTTTAACTCCAACATCGAGAAACGAAATATTTTCCGGTAACTTTACAGTTGAAAATAATTGCACAAGATAATCAAGATACGTCAGCGATTCAAGATAGCGTTCTGCTGAACTATGGCTATATAAAAAGTCAAGTTTATATGTTTGTTTCAGTTTTAATGCAGATTCAATAAGAAATTTTTCATTTGCTCTTTCTGCAAACAAATTTTCTTTTTGCTCATTTTTCTCTTTGTAAAATCCTCTGCTCCATCGGAATGAAGAGCGAATGGTAAAAGGAACATTATGGAGTAACGCTCGCAACACTATTTTTTGTAAATGCGGTTTTCTACGAGTGCATCTGTACCAACCTGCAGAAAAGTAAGCAGATTTTTTCGCAATATTCCCACTTCAGATGGGTGGAAAGAAAGAATATTGCGCTGCATATTCGCATCAGTTTTGAAATTGTATAATCCGATATTTTTTTCCTGCTCAGCAATAAGAAAAAGCGAATCCTGTATCCAACCAAACATCTCTCCTTCCGATACAAAAGCGAATGAAGATTTTTTTTGAAATACTGATTTTCCAAAAGAAGAGTGTTCTGTTTGTACATTCAGCAATTGTAAAATGGTTGGAACAATATCAATCTGACTATGCACTTCAGAAATAATTTGCGGTGAAATTATTTTGGGTGCGTAAATTACACAAGGAATATGAAATCTCTCGTACATTGTTTTTTCTCCGAATCCTTCAACGTGGTCGGCGACAATTATGAAAATTGTATTGTCAAAATATTTTTGCTTGTGTGCCTCAGTGAAAAATTTTCCCAGTGCATCATCAGAATAGCGCAAAGCATTCAAATATTTGTCGTGTGAAATTGTATCAGAAAAATATTCGAAACTTTTCGATGGAAGTGAATATGGTGAATGTGAAGTCAGTGAAAACACAACGCTGCAAAACGGTTGCTGCATTTTTTGAAATTCATCATTTGCGCGTGCAAAAATATATTCATCAAATATTCCCCACGTTCCGTCATCGTGTACTTGCGTTGCATCATAATCAGCTTTTGCAATTGTTCTGTCGAAGCCCGCTATTTGCGCAAAGGCATCAAATCCCATTGAACCTTCGCGCGCGCCATGTACAAATAATGTTTGATAGCCCTTCTCTTTCAAAATATTCCCAAGGCAGCGAAAAGAATTTTGCTCCATCGGGCTGCCGATAATATCGCTGTATGAAAATGTTGGTAAAGAACCAATCACTGCCTGCATTCCCTGAATTGTCCTTTGTCCAGCGGCAAAAAAATTCGTCAGTAAAATTCCTTTCTGGGCAATCGAATCAAAATTGGGTGTTGCGTTATATGTGCTTCCGAGAATGCCAATATTCTTTGCGCCCCAACTTTCCATCATAAAAATAACGACGTTGTATTGCTTCTCATTTCCTGAAGACAATTTTCTTTTTCTCATCAAGGGATAATTATTTTCCGGAAATAGTTCTTCATCATTCACCAACGCGCGGACATTTTCAATCGCAACTGTTTTATTATCAAAAAATTTCGTTGGGACATTTCCTTTATATACTGTTCTCGCAATCGTAAAGACTGGATTCAATGATAAATGACCCAATGCGACATTATCATTTTGAAATGCGTAACTCTCACGCAATGGTTTTAATTGTAAGCCGCCGCGAATTCCAATAACAACGACAAAACACATAACAAAAAATGAAGCAACATTGAACCATATTTTTCCTCTCTCATTTTTTTTCTCCTGCAAATACATTGCAACTGCTTTCCGGAATGTAAATGAAAACATTATCAAAAACAGAATAGCAAAAAAAATCTGGAGCGTAAATCCTCTCACAATCATTGATGCTATTTCAGGCGTGTTGCTCACGATTGAAAAAATCTCATACGACATTCTTCTTTTCACAAATTGATAGTACACAATATCGCCAAGCGAAAGCAACACTGCGAGAATGGAAATTACGAACACAAAGGAGAGGATTATTTTTTTGAAAACCGTATGTGATGAAAACGAAAACGGCAGAAGTAAAAAAAGAAAAAAAAGTCCGCAACAAATCATCACGCTTGCAATATCAAACCGCAAACCAACAAAAAAAGAGAATACTACTTCTGTGAAAGAAGCATTTGCAAATATTTCTCTGTACTGCAAATAAAAAAAAATGCGCAACAGAAAAAATGTTACAAGCAGTAACATTGTAAGTGAAGCGCAGAGATAAATATTGTGCGTGGAGCGACTTTTCATAACAAAATTTGTAGTGAAAAGTATAAAAAAAGTTTATTTAATCTTCATACTCTCCGATTTGAACACCGTGACAAACTTCTTTCATTGAGCAATCTTTTTTTTCATACAAATCAAAATTGCTCGCTTTTCGGAATCCATCTATGACGAGTCTGTCTAATGGACCTTCTCCCAAATAATTATACGGCGCACTATCTGTTAAATATCCTATCAGACGAGAGCGTTTTGAACCATGCGGAACTGCAACGTGGCAGGTAATACATTTTATTTCTTCGGACTGATGATTAGGATTATCATGCACATTATTCATAAAAGAAATTCCGTTGTACATTGAGTGGCAGTTCGAGCAGAAAAGCTCAGATTGCCAATTACTATTATTTTTAACATTATCAAGAGACCAGAGTATTGCACTCGAGTTTGTTGGCCAGAATTTCGCATTGCCTGTCAGCATAAACTTTGCATTCGAACCGTGTGAACCTTGTGGCATGATAGACGAAGGTTGCTCATCATTTCCGTGACAATCGGAACAGTACATCGTTTGCCCGCCTGTATTGAACCAATTTTCATTCATTTGCATAGAATTCAATCCGCGAGGTTCTAATGCACCGGATTGTTCTTTTGAAGAAAACAAAACAGGATGTGCAGCGCGATTTTCATAATTGAATTCCATTGCCTGATCCGTAATATTTATTCCCGAAGGTCCAATAATATTTGTTACTCCATTTGGTGCGTCACCAAACGCATAATAGGAATGACATTTAAAACAAATTTGATTTTCCTGTGATGAAGGATTGACAATCGTAAATGTCGTCGGTTGTCGCCAGATTCCGATATACTCAGGGACAACTCCCTTCACACCGGATAATACCCCTGAAACAGAATTATTTCCAATTGCATGTACCTCTTTTGTTGCCTGATGCGCATTATGGCAATCCTGACATTCTGCGTGCCGGTTTGAAATTCCAAGACTTGTTGCGTTATCAGGATTTTTATGTTTGTTATTTACAGTGTTTGTCGGATGACTGTACAGTTTATTCATTTCACTTTGAATATTTTTTGTATTCGTACCCGTTAATGTTGCTCCATGGCATCCTTCATTGTAACACGTATTTTGCTCCACCAATGTCATTATATATGGTGTTCCTTCTCCGCCATGCGTTTTATGACAACTACGACAAGCCCACTCTCCAACTGTTGTTGCGCTTCCGCCTTGTGGTGTAAAACTTTGTGTTGAAATTTTATGAACTGAGCCCGACCATCCCGTTTTATTATGGCAAAAAGTACACAACGCTGCATTTTCATTTGGTACTCTCAGAAATGGTGCATTGATATTACTATGAGGCTCATGACAGGAATGACATTCCAGAGTTCCATTCGTTGCATCAGGGTCAAGTTTAACAGGAGTTTGCCAGGGCCACGAGCGCGAAATGAGTTCGTTATCTTTTGCAGCATCGAAAATATAACCGATAGGATGGTCATTTGTTAACGATGTTCCGATATTGCCCGAAGATGAAAGAGGCATCGTTGTAATTCCATTCTGCATTTGAATTATCGTGCTTCCGTTATTATTATACACTGCGCCAATTGCTATCGTTCCATCATGGCAGGAGAGACAAAGTTTTGAACGCGACTTCGGTTGATTGGGAAGCGTATAATCCAACGACGTAAGATATTCACTTGAGTACAGCGTGTAATTTGTGTTATTAGATTTATGATTCCACAATTCAGCGCTTGCAAATTCTTTTGGCACGTGCGGTGTGTGGCAAAAAACACAGACTTGTTTTTCCGTTGATGCTTTGATTGTGCCTGTTCCCGTAATGCCCAAATTATGTTTTGTCTCCAGCATCGAAGATTGATATTGAATTTGCGCATTGATTCTCTCGCTGAAATCAAAAAACAGAAAAAATAAAAAACAGACGATGTAGTATTTCATTTATAATTCACCATTTGAAAAATCTGAATTCTTCTGTTCAGCATATCAACAACGTAAATATTATTTTCTCTATCAATCGCAATGCCGCCCGGACTCATAAACTCTCCGTCTCCACTTCCATGCGTTCCGACAACAAGCATAAGTTTTTTTTCTCGATTGAAAATTTGAAAATTATCCATCATTGCATCAGTAACATAAACGAAACCAGCGGAATCAATTGCAATGCCCTTCGGACTTGCAAATTTTCCTGCAACATTTCCGATTGTCCCGAATGATGATGAAAACATTCCATCGCGGTGTATTTCCTGAATACGATAATTCAACGCATCAACAATATATAGATTTTCACTTGCGGCAAGTTGTATTGGGTAATTAAATTCTCCTGTGCCAGAGCCTCGGCGCCCGTATTCTGCAAGAAATTTCCCGTCGGAAGTAAAAGCAACGACTGCGTGCCTTCCTGCATCTGTAACATATAATACTTTTTCAGAAAATAGTAATCCTGTCGGACGCATCAGATGTTCAGTAATTTCAAACTGCACATCATAATCTTCATCGTATGCTATTATTTTGCCTTGCTCGGAATCTGAAACATATAACATTCCCTCTTCTGAAATTGTAATGCCAACCGGCGACAGCAAATTCTCTTCAAGCGTATTTGCTATAAAATGATAATTTTCATTTGCCATATCAATAACATGAACACCTCTCGCTCCGGGGTCTGTTACATATAATTTTTTTTTAACTGAAATTGTAATGCCCACGGGTTGTACAAACTGATGCTCTTGCTCCTCATTTCCAAGTAACAAATTAAACGCATCTTCAAAAATGTTACTGCTTTTATTTTCTATGTTGCGGAAAGAAGATATGGTTGATGTAAATACAATGCGCGGAGTATCAGAAAAAGCAGGCCAGATGAGTTTTCCGCTACGTTGGATTTGTGCGATACTAATATTTGCGCATACTACTCCAAGTGAAAAAAACAATAATGCGATGAAACATCGCTTCATTTTTTTCGCTGCTTGAAAAGGCAATATCAAATATAAATTGTACAATTTTGTTTTTGTGTAAACAGATTTGATTCAATATAGAAATTTTTTTTCGTATGATTTTCTATTTGAATAAGAAGCCTCTGTCAACTCATTTTTTTTTAAAATGGTCTGCGCACGCTAAACCAGATTTCCCTTCTTCGTTCTGTAAGTTGAAAACTGCGCAATCGCAACTGAAAGGAAAGAGCGCGAAAGCGATATGTAAATTCTGCGTTCTGTTCAATCGCGTGGCGAATATAATACGGGTCGAAAGAGCGGCTGTAGCGGTAATTCGCTGTAAGTGCGCTGACAAAAAAACTTGAACTGGTGAAGTTTACATTCCATCCATACGTATTTCCGATATTTTTCGTAAACATCCAACTTGATGAACCGCCAAATGAAATAGTAAACGGAATGGAATAATAAAAAGAAGTTCTCAGTGTTTGCTGCACTTGTAGATGTTTTCTTGTATTAAACGAACTTATTGCACCATAAAATCTTTCGTTCCGAAAATCAGCATTTGTATGCGAATGAAACTTTCCGAATAAAGAGCCATCAAGAGTCAACCTTGCCTGATTCCCGATATGGTATCTGTTACTCTTCGCTAATACAACATCGCCCGATAATCCATGATTTGCGGAAATTGTAAATCGGTGAATTGTAGCTTTCATACTGTTAGAAAAATTTCCCCCGAACGTGCGACGCTCTACAATTGAATTCTGCGAACTAAAACTGCCCGAAATGGAATTGGAGATACTTGCAAATCCAAGTGAACGTCCATGACTTGCTCCGATTCCGGCATTCCAGTCGCTCGAATTAAAGGGAGCTTTTGTTCCATTATTATCATAAACCTCTTGTGAAGTTTTAAATGAGTAGTTTGCATTGTAGCGAAAATTTTCATCTTGAATAAACTGTATAAGTTGCGCTGCACCAAGTGAAGTTGAAGAGTAGGATGTTCCCGACGCTGCGTTCCCGCTGACATTTGTTGAAATACCTAATTGGGAATTTAATGTAGCCGTGTACAATGCAGAGCCCGAAAGCGAACTAAAACCGACATAGCGATAGTATTCTGAT
Organism: uncultured Chitinophagales bacterium; assembly: GCA_964358705.1. GTDB lineage: Bacteria > Bacteroidota > Ignavibacteria > UBA10030 > F1-140-MAGs086 > JBBTJF01. Next base: position 223,244 of record CAYHPL010000001.1, on the reverse strand, counting down.
GAGACATCGAGTTTCTGAAAATCGCTAATTTCCTGAGAGCCCTGAAACATCACCGTATAATATTGTTCTGTTGTATTCGCATAAATGTCATTCATTTTGCTTAACGAACTGCTCATACTCATTGATGAGTTTCCTCGCGATGCGCTGATACCTGCAGAGAATTGCTGACTTCTTAAATCGTACGGGTCTGTACCTAACGCCCAGGAGCGACTACTTTGAAAAGCCACTGTCGTCGTCGGAAGAAATGGAAATTGGTGAGTCGCAAGCGAAATACGCTGTTCTTGCCTTCGCGAATTGGAAAAATGTTTTGTAACGCTGTACTGTGACTCTGAACTGAACGCACCTTCACGTGCAGAGAGATTCAGTTTGAGTGGCGCATATTGAAACATCGCAACATCAACATTGTAATAATCCCAGAAATATTGTTTAATATTATAGAAATTATCGCCATTACGCGAATTACTGTAATTGCCGTTGATTGTTGTTCGTGCGGTAAAATAAAATAAACGAGGAGAGAAAATATCACCCGATGTATTAATTGCAAACATCGGATTGCGGCGAAACGATGATGAATACCTGTTTCCATTCAATACATCTTGATACTGACTTTCAAATTTTAACTCTCCGCCGAAAGAATTAAATTGCGCATAACTCTGCGCACCACATCCAAAGATGAGCAAGAAAAAAACAATTACACACAAAATTTTCTTACGGCGCAAAATCATATCAGCCGCTATTATATTATTATAAAAAACTCAGATGTGAGATATTTTAGCTATGTTTTCATTCATCAAAATTTCTTTTGCAAATTAGCCATATCCTTAACTATCTCACATCAGAGTGTATAAGTAAGCCGAAGAAATTACTTCTTATGGCATGCTACGCAAAGTTTACCGTAATCAGTACTGCCTACCAACCCAATGCCAGAACTCAAGTGCGGGTCATGACACGATGAGCATTGCATTTTTCCGTCAAATAAACGACCGATTGCTTTTGGTGAAGTACCAGTATTATCCAAATATACGTACGTTGCAGTCGCGGCGGCAAATAATCCACCCGGGTCTGCAGTAACTGCATCCGAATATGTGAAGTTAACAGGATGTGTATGCGACATTGCATATTCACCATTGTTCATATTTGCTGCTGTTGGCATTACAACGGTATCAGCCCATGCAGGCCATGAGGTACCTGATGCCTGACGAGGTCTTTTACCACCTTCATACGCTGCACTGGTGAACATAAAACTGCCATCATGGCAACTCATACAGAATTGACTGTAATTTGCAGTTCCTTTTACTTCACCCGGAGTTATATCAAGTGAATTTGCATTTTGATACACACCATAAGAACCACCGGTTGGAATTGAACGCACCCACAACGGAGCAGCAACGCCAGTTGACGGAATGTGAACAGCATGGCAATATCCGCAAGTTTTCTTGGATGCACCAACAGCATGACCTGCTGTAACTGCGCCCGAGTCAATTGAAAAATCATGCGGACCTTTTAACATTAGTGATTTCGTACCTTGTGTTGTACCTGTTAATCCCACTGGTTGTAAGCCAGGTTGACTGTAGGCAATCACTGCTACGAATAATACTAAAGAGAGTACAAGAGATATTCGTTTCATTGTTTTGAACTAATTTAATTCTGCCTCTTACTTACAAATCCAATATTCTCACGAGGCGATGAAAATATGGATATTAATTTCCTTTCAATAGCTGAAAAACCTGCACACGTTTATTTATCTGGTCGGTAACATAAATCGTGTTGTTATCACTGACTGCAATGGAAACCGGTCCCTGAAATCCATCATTGGCAGAAGAGAACTTTCCTACGAAAAGCAAGAGTTCAGCATTGCTATTAAAAATCTGAAAATTATTATGGTTGGCATCAAGAACATAAATATTACCGTATGTATCAAGTGCAATTCCTTTCGGTCGCGAAAATGTTCCGAAAATATCTCCCTGCTGCCCGAAACTCTTGACGAACTTCATTGTGGAATCAAATATTTCTATACGAAAATTGAATGCATCCACGACATAAAGATTGCTCGCTTTATCTACGGCAATACTTTGTGGAAAATTGAATTCCCCTTCCCCTAATCCTCGCTTACCCAATGTATAAAGCGAATCACCATTTTCTGAAAAAACGACAATGCGATGCTCTGTATTATCTACCACAAAAACTTTATGCTTGTTTTTATCAATTGCTATATCAACAGGATTGCTAAATTGCCCCGGACGTCCAATTGAATACAGAAGTGCTCCGCCTGTATCCAGTACTGCAATTTGTCCTGCATCGGCAACTCCGATAAAAATTTTTTCAAATCCATACGCAATTCCGCGCGTATCCCGTAATGAAATTGAACTTTTTTCTCCAAGCACAGAACTTTTTCTTTGTACTGTATCAAATACAAAAACTCCCTGTGCAACATCGGTAACATAAATGCGACCGAAATCATCCGTGCATACATCGAATGGTCTCGAAAGTCCGTTCTTTCCTTCTGAGCCCGCAATAACATCCAGCACATCGCTCAATCCGATTCTGAAATCACTTTCCCCACGTAATGTGCCAATGTATTGTACACGTGGCTCATCAGGTGGTTGCGGCCATACAAAAGCTTCCTGTTGAATCTGACGCGAGCTACCGCATCCTATAATACTTGCAATGTGTGCAACGAAAATACAAAGTATAAGCAGTTGAAATAACTTGTTCATTTTTTTTCTTCTTCTTGAGATTGTTGTTGAATTTCTTCAAATGTGGGAATTTTTATTTGATGCCCATTTCCACCAGCCTCCGGTAAAAAATCTAATGATGTGGTTGTCAAACTCACACCAACTGACAGAGAAAATATTTTTCGTGATGCAACATTCAGTATCCCCGGATTAACATACACTCCAATATTTTCAAAAACTCTTGTCGAAATATTTACAATTACGTACTCGCTGTTTTCGGATGCATAACCGTGCAAATATTCTATCCCGAATTGCATAGTATTCAACGGAGAAAAAATAAACCCTCCTCCATACAATAAATGCGATCGTTGTTCAGTTTGTGTTACTCCTGTGATTCCCACAATTCTGGTTTTGTATGAACCCATACAATAAATTGCTGCAATGCGTTTTACTTCCGATGGATTGATAGCGCTCGTCCGTTTCTCTTCTGAAGTAACTGATTCCATCCACAGCGTAATTTTTTCTACAACAGGAAATGAAACAGGAACTCTGAATTTTCCGCCGAAACCAAAAGAGAGTAATGAAAACGGCGTTCCTTGTTGCTCGGAAGAGAGTTTCATATACGTTTCAAGATGTGAAGAAAATCCTCCTGAAAGTGTTAGCACATCCAAGCCACGCTTTTCTTCAAAAAGTTGCATACGCCCCATTTGAATGCGAAAATCACCCATTGGAGATGGCGTAGCAGATGGGAGAAAAGTAAATCCTGAACCGCTCATTACACCCTGTTCAATAAAGGTTGGCCCGTCTGCCTTTGCAAAGGAAATAAAAAGCAGAATAGAAAAAATGTGTAATATGACTAATGACAATCCATGCATATCGCCATTTTTCCTCCCGATGATGTTAATAAAGATTCGTTCTGTGAGCCATGCGGAGTATGACAACTTACGCACGAAATTTCTTTTTTCTCTGTTCCATAACTAACGTACTGTACCGGATGTCGTCCGACAGGATGGTTTATCGTGTACGCTTCATGGCAATTAGTGCACAATGAAAACACATCGCGCTTTAACATTTTTTTCTCTGTTGAGCGATGCGGAGAGTGGCACGAAATACAGTCACCTGCAACAGGATGCAACACAGAAGCACTTTCAACTACTTCTTGCTTTTCGCTATGACATTCGTAGCATTTCTGCGGAACATCATCCGTAACTATTACCGAATGTTTTTCATTCGACCAACTATGACAACTACTGCAATCTTTTGAAGCAAATGGCGGATGAATATTCTCTGTTACTTCCGGCACTTTATGGCACGATGAACAATCCGCCGTCAATGTCGTATCTTCATCACTTGGCATTCCTTCGTGACAACTCGTACAATTCTGTGATAATGCGGAGTTGTGAAATTTTTTTTCTCTTGAACTGAGCGAAGATGATTCACTGAGATAGTTCATTTGAAATTCTTTTGCATTTTCTCGTATTCCTTGCGTGGAAAAATAGATGCTATTATTTCCCGGAAAAAGAGAAACGGTCATTTTAAAAAGTGAGCGCGCATCATCGTTTGGGTCATCGCAAATGGCTGTAAATGTGCTATCCTTCCAGCCGGTAATTTTCAAAATAATTGATGACACATCATTCGATTGCACTTTGCCCATTATTTTAATGAACGATTGATTTTGCCAAAATGTGCGAATGGACATTGTATCAGAAAATGAGTACGAAAGTGTTTCAGGTATTGTATAGCCGGAATAATATCTGCAGGAATAAATCAGTGTGCGGATTGATGATTGCGGAGGGAATAGTTTGTAAAACTTTTTTGCAAAATTTTCTTTTTCTTCTTTGGAGGGAACTGCAATCATTTTATCAATGTGCCACGGAACAGAAGTTACAATTGTATTTTCAGCAGATTTTGTAACTGATAAAATAAAAATTCTGTTTTGGTCGTATGCAAGAGTATCATCAGTAATTGGATGCAAAATAACGATATCATCATTCGATGTTCCACCGATGAAAACAACAGAAATGCAGAGCATAAAAAATACTAACGCAGATTTTTTATTGATTGTGTGCATACTGATATTCCAAACAATTCTGCACGACAGTAGCAATCTGCGACAAATCAAACGGTTTCTGAATAATGAAATCTATGCTGTATTGCTGTTGCAATAAATGTATTTCATCTTCTTCAAGTGTGGTTATTAATAGGATTGGAATTTCTGCATTGATGAGCTTTGCCTCTTTAAAAATTTCCAATCCGCTGAAGGAGGGCAAATGCAAATCGGTAATGACAAAATCAAACGCAGTTGTATGGAGAATTTCTTTTGCACGTTTGCCGCAAGTTACAACCGCTGTATCGTAACCTAAATTATGAAGCACATTGGCAATAGACCAGCCAATCAGTTTTTCATCTTCTACTATTAATATGCGGGGAGACCTTTGTAACACGTTTTAAAATTTTTTCTTGAAATTAAATATTTCCAACAGGAAGCGTTTACAGGTAAGGCAAAGTATATGCCAGTAAATTATTTTAGTGTTGTGAGTTTAAAAATTGAAATTGGAAGGAATTGAACGTATTACTTCTTTGCAAATAAGATAACAGATACATTCATTGTGGGGAAAATAACCCAATAGATGGGTGAAATGACGCAGTGAAATTTAATTTAATCCATACTTTTTCATCCGGTAACGAAGAGTATCACGACTTATCTTTAATATTCGGGCGGCTTCCGATTGGTTTTGGTGAGTTTGTTCCAGAGCACGCAACAATATTTTTTTTTCAGCATCTTCCAACGATTGCATCGTATCTGTAACTTCAAACACCTCCGGAATTACGTTCGGTGATATTGTATGAAAATGCCCGAGTTCGACATTATGCGAAAAAATATATTCACCATCATCCATCAGTACTGCGCGCTCAATAACATTGCGGAGTTCGCGCACATTTCCTGTCCACTGATGTGCAAGAAAAAGTTTTTTAGCATCTTCAGAAATTCCTTTAAATTTTTTATGGAATGCTGTATTAAATTCTGTAAGAAAATATTCTGCAAGTAAAATAATATCATCCTTTCGTTCACGCAGGGGGGGCATCGTAATTTGCGCAACATTTAAGCGGAAATATAAATCTGAGCGGAATGTTCCATCTTGTACTAATTTTTCCAATTGCTTGTTTGTCGCGGTAATAATGCGGACATCAACAGTAATATCATTTGAACCGCCAACACGCTGAAAAGTTTTTTGTTCAATAACGCGCAAAAGTTTCACCTGAATTTTCGGAGAGATGTCCCCTATTTCATCAAGAAAAATTGTGCCGCCATCTGCAAGTTCGAACAATCCTTTTTTCTGATTACGCGCATCGGTGAATGCTCCTTTTTCGTGTCCGAAAAGTTCGCTTTCAATCAACGATTCTGTGAGCGCAGAAAAATTAACCGTGAGCAACGGCTTTTCTCTTCGTTTGCTTAAAAAATGGACTGCCTTCGCGGCAAGTTCTTTTCCTGTTCCGCTTTCGCCTGTAATTAAAACAGTGGAACTGCTTTGTGCTATTTTTGAAATTGCGTTGCACACTTTTTTCATCGGCGATGATGAACCAATCAATCCGCAAAATCCATAATTGTTTTGTTGCTCTTTTAAAAAATGCTGTACCTGCCGCTTTAATTTTGTGGATTCGAGCGCTTTTTCTATTACGATTTTTAATTCATCAAAATTCACCGGCTTTGTAATGTAATCAAACGCGCCAAGTTTCAGGGATTGCACAGCAACTTCTGAGCGGTCAAATGCAGTAAATACAATAACAGGTATTGTTTGAATATGCGGCTGCATCCATTCGAGGAAATTTATTCCCGTACCATCAGGAAGTTTTTGATCCAGAATTATTAAATCCGGCTCAATGTGTTCAAACTGTTCTTTCGCCTGTAGTAAATTTTCTGCTTCCACAATATGAAAACCTAACGAAGCAAGTTCCTGACGCAACGACCATCGAATAAGTTTTTCATCATCAATAATGAGTATAGTTTCACCGCGCATAATTTATGTTTTACTTTCGTGTTTTTGTGGCAACGTGATACAAATAACGGTGCCTTTTTCCGGCAAAGAAGAGATGGAAATTTTTCCGTTATGCTGCTGGACAATCCGTTGTGAAATTGTCATACCCAATCCTGTTCCTTTGTGTTTTGTTGTGAAGAATGGTTTGAAGACTTTCTCTATCTCGTCAAGCGGTATTCCCTTTCCTGTATCTGCTATAATAAATTTTATATTCACACCATCTTGAACAGATGTTATCGTCAGCGTACCGTTATTCTCCATCGCCTGAATTCCATTCACAATAATATTCCAAAATACCTGCTGTAATTGTTTCCTGTCAGCATAAATGATATCGTGTTCCAAAGAAATATCCAATCGCATTGTAATATTTTTTTCTTGGATTTGTTTTTGAAGCAGGGATAATGTTTTCTGAATCAGTTCGCCTGATGAAATCATTGTGAATGCAGGCGGAGTGGGTTTCGCATACGTCAGCAAATCATTAACGGCATGATTGACACGGTCTAACTGCGCCATCATTTCCACAAGAATTTCCTTGCGTGGATTTTCATCCGTCATTTCTTTCTCAAACACCTGCAACGCGCCGAGAATTCCTGTAACCGGATTTTTTATTTCGTGCGCGATACTTGCTGCCATTTCTCCTGTCGTTGCAAGTCTGTCTGCGTGCTCCAGTTGCAATTGATGAATGTTAAAAAGTTTTGCATTTGCAACATTCAATTGCATAATCAGACTATTAAAATCTCTGCATAAATTTGCTATCTCTCCGGAGTTATGTGGTTCGGGCAATAATGGAAGAGTAATTTGCTCTCCGTGTTTTAATTGTTCAAGTCTGCTCTCAATGCCGCGAACGGATAAATTTAATTTTGCAACAGGATTTATTATTAGCACGGAGAGAGAAAAATAAAGTATTCCACCAACACCGATAAACGTGATGAGTGAAATTAAAATATTGAGTGTGCGATGTTCAAGCGCAACTGAATAGACATCATCAATTATAATTTTAACGACAAAAAAACCGCGCAGTGATTCGCTTTGTTGATGACAGGAATAACACTCCTGCTTTTTAGGAATTGGTGTAACAACGTATTCTACGAACGTTCCATTCTCAATCTCAGCAAAAAATTTTCCACTTCTTTTTTCATCAATCGGTTTCAGTTGTTCCAAAGGTAATTTTTTAATTGGTTGCTCCGATGCGCTTAAAAAAATTGTTCCGTCTTCCCGTAAAATAATTAAATCTTTCACATCCGGTGAAAGCACTGCAAATTTGAATGATTCTTTTATTCTCTTCGGTTCACCTTCAAGCATTATCTGCTCTACTACGTTTGTGTAAATATCAGCAATATTTTTTGCTTTGATTTGCTGTTGCTGTTCAAACATCGCAAAACCAGTTCGATGTGCAACGTACAAAAAAATTCCGCCGCCGAATGCCATTACCAAAAAAACTGCAATGGCTACTTTTGCTCGTAATGTGGGAAATAGTTTATTGAACACTGTGTGATAATGAATAGTATGTATTTTTTATTGCAGTTTCCATACAGCATCAAACGGCATCGCGTGTAATTTTTTTCCGAAGGGAACAACTTCCGTTCCCAAATACAATACAATGCCGCGCTGAAATTTTTTTCCAAGTTTTTCCGCAAGAAAATTCATTCCTTTAAACGCATCAGCAGAAACAGAGTGCGTTGCTTTCACTTCAATGGCAACAATACGTCCATCGGGATGTTCGATGATGAAATCAATTTCTTGTCCCGCATCCGTGCGCAAGTAATAGAACGCGGGTTTTACGGTGTTCCACATACTTTGTTTCAGTAGTTCAAGTAAAATAAAATTTTCCAGCAAATGTCCGAATAACGTTCCATCAAGCAAGAGACGATTTGTATTCAATCCGAGCAAATGTGAAACGAGTCCCGTATCAACCAAATATACTTTCGGAGTTTTAATCAGTCGCTTTCCCAAATTTCCCGACCACGCGGGAAGAAGTTGCACAAGAAACGTCATTTGCAACAATGCTAAATAACGTTTCAACGTTGTTTGCGGAATTGCAACACTGCGGGAAAGTTCTGCGAAATTGAGAATTGTTCCCGTTCGTGCGGCAAGAAGAGAAAGCAGTTTTGGCAATTCGGTTAATCCATCAATGTTTGAAATATCGCGCACGTCTCGTTGCAAAATAGTGGTAATGTATCCTTTGAACCACGCATTACGTCGCTTGTCATCTTTTCGCAGTTGAATTTCGGGATATCCACCAACAATAATTTTTTCTGCTATTGTTTCTTTTCCGCTTCGCTTGTGTGTGTAAGAAGGAAATCTCGGCGCAAAAATACTATGAAGGAAATTTTCAGTGCGTCCGGCAAGTTCTCCTTGTGAAAACGGAAAGAGTGTGAGTATTTCCATTCGTCCCGCGAGTGATTCGGAAAGTTTTGGGAGCAACATCATATTTGCCGAACCGGAAAGAAGAAATCGTCCGGGCTTTCTTCTTTTATCTACTTCGCGCTTGATCGGAAGAAATAATTCCGGTGCGCGTTGAATTTCATCGAGCGCTAGTGTGCCGGTAAATCCGGCGAGAAATCCTTCGGGATTATTTTGCGCAGAGGCAAGCGCAGTTGCATCATCCAACGTTACATAGTGTGCAGAAGAAAGCGATGTCATTAAGGATTCAAGCAATGTGCTTTTTCCTGTTTGCCGTGCGCCATTTAAAAGAATAACGGGCGTATCTGCAAGCGCTTCGTGTATATTTTGTGTGATGTTTCGGTGTAAAATCATGGTCAAATATACAATTTCTCTGGCTGATAATCAACCATCAAGTGGATGATTATCAGCCATGTAATGGACGATTATCATCCACATAAAACATTATTTCATCATCGGCACGTTCACATTCATCGTCTTCGCATTTTCCACCGCGCGTTCATATCCGGCATCAACGTGGCGGATAATTCCCATTCCCGGGTCGTAGGTGAGAACGCGCTCCAAACGTTGCTCCGCTTCTTTTGTTCCATCCGCAACAACAACCATTCCCGCGTGAATACTCATTCCGATTCCAACACCGCCGCCGTGATGAACACTCACCCAACTTGCGCCGCCAACTGCATTTAACATTGCATTGAGAATGGGCCAATCAGCAATCGCATCGCTTCCATCTTTCATTTTTTCCGTTTCGCGATTCGGCGATGCAACACTTCCGCAATCCAAATGGTCGCGGCCAATAACGAGCGGCGCTTTCACTTCTCCACGCGCTACCAAGTCGTTAAAAATTTTTCCCATCTTCGCGCGTTCACCGTAACCAAGCCAGCAAATCCGCGCGGGCAATCCTTGAAACGCAACTTGCTTTTGCGCTTTCATAATCCAGTTGCATAGTTGTTTATTTTCGGGAAATGTTTCCAGCACCGCTCTATCCGTTCGGTAAATATCTTCCGCTTCGCCCGATAATGCCGCCCAACGAAACGGACCTTTTCCATCGCAAAACAACGGACGAATATATTCCGGAACAAATCCGGGAATATCGAACGCATTCTTCACGCCGTTTGCCAATGCTTCTCCGCGAATATTATTTCCATAATCAAATGTAATCGCGCCTTTCTTTTTCATTGCAAGCATCGCTTCCACGTGTTCCGAAATTGAATCTTTTGCGCGGGCAATATATTCTTGCGGATTTTTTTTGCGAAGTTCGAGCGCTTCTTCATAACGCAAATGCGCGGGAACGTAACCATTGAGCGTATCGTGCGCGGAAGTTTGGTCGGTGAGAATATCGGGAATAATATTTCGCGCAACGAGTTCGGGCAATATTTCTGCGGCATTTCCGAGTAGCGCAACGGATTTCGGTTCCTTCAACGCTCGCGCTGTTTGAATAATGAGCAACGCTTCATCCAATGTCGTCGCCATTTCATCAACATATTTTGTGCGCAAACGTTTTTCAATTCTCGTTCTATCCACTTCAATAGCAAGACACGCCGCGCCGTTCATTGTTGCAGCAAGCGGTTGCGCTCCACCCATTCCGCCAAGTCCCGCAGTGAGTAAAAATTTTCCCGCAAGTGTTCCGCCGAAATATTTTTCTGCGCACGCGGCAAAGGTTTCATACGTTCCCTGCAAAATTCCTTGCGTGCCTATATAAATCCAACTTCCCGCAGTCATTTGTCCGTACATTGTTAAACCGAGCACTTCAAGTCGGCGAAACTCATCCCACGTTGCCCAATGCGGAACGAGCATCGAATTGGAAATGAGAACGCGCGGTGCATTTTCATACGTGCGAAAAATTCCTACCGGTTTTCCCGATTGAATGAGAAGTGTTTCGTCGTTCTCCAAATTTTTCAGCGAGCGAACGATTGCATCGAAACATTCCCAATTGCGCGTGGCTTTTCCCGTTCCGCCGTACACAATCAGTTCATCGGGATTTTCTGCAACTTCCGCATCGAGATTATTGTGCAACATTCGTAACGCGGCTTCTTGAATCCATCCTTTACAAGAAATGGTTGTGCCGCGCGGAGAGGAAAGGTTTGTGTGTTGTGATTTCATAGTTTTTTTCGATTTGGGATTTTAGTATTAAGATTTTAGAAGTTAGATTTTTGATTTTAGATTGAAAATTACTTTGCAAAGAAATGCAAAGAATTTTTTCGACAAGAAAACATGAAACACTTGTTGCTTTGTAAAATAAAAACCCGATTCGTTAGGGAATCTTATAATTATAATTGCGCAATGAGTTTTTCATATTCATCGTGCGTTCCAATCCAATACCACGTTACGGTGTTGTCTTTGAGGTTTCCCACAGCACGATAGCCGCGAGTAATTCTTAATGACCACACATTTTCATCTTTGTTAACGCACTTAAAATGAAGCGATGGATGAAATGGATTCTCACTCCACAATAAAAATGCTTTCTTTGCTTCACGCTTAATATTTTTAGGAAGTAATTCGTACGCAGACCAAAACGATGGCAGAGTCGCCGACTTCATAAGCGATTAAAATCCATCGAAGTAGCAAAACCTTTCGCGGACTCTTTTTTTGCACGTCGGGAAGTTGCAGCAAGTTGTTTTTGTGTTTTTTTTAATTGCTTATCCCACTTTAACTCGTCCTGCATATCTAAAAGATATTCACGCAAGTGTTCGACTAAACGTTCCTGCAACGAGTCTGGTAATGATTCAATCATTTTTACTACTGTTAATGCTGAAGCGGACATACTGTTATTGTTTTTTTTACTACGGGTAATTTTTTTCGGCAAGAAAATATGAAACACTTACAACTCTATAAAATTTAAAAACCCGATTCGTTGGGGAATCGGGTTCAATTAAGTAAATTAATTCTATTGATAACTCATTGATACTTTTGCTTTTTGATTGAAATCCATTCTCTCCGCATATCCCAAATCACTTCAGCATTTCGACCAGCCGCAATTTAAACACCGCTCGCAACTGCTTTCGTGGATGGTTTCACTCCCGCACGATGGACATCCGCCAGCACGTGGAAGTGGCGTGTGTTGTTTCTTCGCTGTTGCTTTCCCGACATTCTGCGGCTTATGCACAACAAACTCACTGCCGTATGTATGGAGATAGCGTTCCATTGCTTTCCCGATTGCATCGGGTGTAGAATAAATTTTCTCGCCATTATCAAACACTGTTTCAGGACCGGAAATATTTTTCAACTGCTTCACAATTTCATTCGGGTCAATGCCGGAACGCAGCGATAGCGAAATCAAACGACTGATTGCTTCTGATTGCGCGGCTGCATTTCCACCAGCTTTTCCAATTGTAGTGAATACTTCGCACAATCCGTTTTCATCGCTATTGATTGTTACATACAAATATCCTTCGCCGGTGTGTATGCGTTCAGTAATGCCAAATGTTACTTTCGGACGACGGCGCGGTTTGCGGTTGGTTGGTTCTGGTGGTGTAATGCCTGCTTCTTGTGTAGATTCCGCCATCTTCTTTGCAAATTCATCGGTAATTAAAATTCCTTCGCGGCTTCCTTCGCGATAGACGGTGATGCCTTTCAATCCTGCTTTATATGCCTGAATATAAATATCTGCAATGGTTTCGATGCTTGTATCTTCTGCAAGATTCACAGTGGAAGAAATACTTGTATCCACAAATTTCTGCAACACACCCTGCATCTTCACGCGGAAGTACGGGTCAATATCGTGCGAAGTTACAACATAATCAGGAAGATTTTCGTCCGTGCTGAAAAGTTTTTTAATGAGCGGATGATAAACTTTGTAATCATTGAAAGTAACGCCGTCATCCTGTTTCACGCGTCGCACAAAACTTGTAGCAAAAATCGGCTCAATACCGGAACTCGTCTGCGCGACAATCGAACCTGTTCCGACAGGTGGAATTGTCAGCACTGTTCCGTTGCGAATGCCAAACTCCTGAATATCATTGCGAATGTCGTCTGGCAATTCCTTTACAAATTTACTATTTGAATAGCCGCTCCAATCAAATAAAGGAAATGCACCTTTTTCTTTTGCAAGTTCGACAGATGCGCTATACGATTCATCGCGAATTATCTGCATAATTTTATCGGTAACATTGAGCGCTTGTTGCGAATCATATTTAATGCGCATCATTACGAACATATCTGCAAGCCCTGTAATGCCAACACCAACACGTCTATCGTCGGAAACAGCTTTTTTGATTTTATCGAAGGCGTGATTGTTGATGTTATAATCAATGACGTTATCCATAAATCGTGTAGCAGTGCGTGTTACATTCGCAAGTTCATCGTAAAGAAATTCTCCTTCTTCATTCACAAATTTTGTCAGGTTGATATTGCCGAGATTGCAGGCAGTGTACGCAGCAAGTGGTTGTTCGCCGCAAGGATTTGTACTTGATAGCGGGCGCACATATTCTACATTATGGTAATCCTTCATTGTATCCCAAAAAAGAATTCCCGGTTCTGCAGATGCGTGCGCATTTTTTATGATTGTCATCCACAACTCGCGCGCGTTTACAGTTCGGTAAATTTTTCCTCCAAAGCGCAAATCGAATGGTTTGTTATTCAATACACAATCCATAAACTCGTGCGTAATAAGCACGCTGATGTTGGCGTATTTTACTTTCATGCGCAACGGGTCATTTTTTATAACAATAAATTTTTCAATATCCGGATGGTCAACACGCATTGTCAGCATTAGTGCGCCGCGTCTTCCTGCCTGTGAAACGGTGTTGGTGCTTTCGGAAAATAAATTCATAAATGCAGTTGCACCGGGAGATTTATCAATTGTTGCATTCACAGATGCTCCTTCGGGACGCAGAACAGAAAGGTCAGTACCAACGCCACCGCCGGTACGATATACCATTGCAGATTCCTGTATGCAACGATAAATTCCTTCGAGTGAATCATCTTCAATCGGAATCACGTAGCAATTGGAAAGTGTCGGACGACGACGGGCATCTTCACGACCTGCGCCGTGCATTATGCGACCACCGGGAATAAATTTATAATCAAAAAGTATGTTGAGAAATTGTTGATACCAATATTCCTTCTCTTTTTCTACAGAAGAGATTGCTCGTGCGATGCGCTCCCACATTTGCATTGGTCCGCGTTCATTGGGCGCGAGATATTTATTACGAAGAACATCTACTGCAAGAGTATTTTCTCCGTAATAATCGTCTGTATTCAGAGCGCGCTCCATGACTTCACGGTTGAAAAGCGGAGAATAACTCTCATCAAGAGTTACTGCAAGTTTTTGTTGTTGAATTGATTCTTCGGGAGAATCAAACGAAAATAAAGATGATGACGAGTGAGCCATTTATAAAATTGTTGTAAGAGAGTGTTAAAAAAAATAATGACAGTCAAGGAAACAACCTATCGGGCGATAGTTTTTCCACAGCAAAAATTTCCCCCATAGAAACTTTTACCAAAAATAAATCTCCGTTATTCTTTTGTAAAAAAGTGGCTGAAATATAAAGTGTTAGAGGGAACAAGTCAAGTAAAACTTTGATTTAAAAAAAATAATTATTTTAATCTTGAATGATGTTCTGAAACTGTTCTTTATGCAATTTTCTTTGTTGCTTCGTAAATTTCTTTTTAATTTCTCTGCAAATAATCACCTACGTTTCGTATAATTATCCTTTTACTATGCCACTTGCAGTTGAGTTTGCTACAATTACAGAAATGTTTAGCAATGTAACGAAAAAATTTGCAGACATTCCACGACCATTGCTTCTCCATAAAATTGAAAAAAAATGGGTTGCACTATCATTCGCAGAAGTGCGCGATATGGTTGAATTAGCATCCGCCGGATTTGCTTCTCTCGGAATTCAGCGCGGAGACCGTGTTGCAATTATTTCAGAAAATCGTCCCGAATGGGTGATGTGCGATTTAGCGACTGCAACACTTGGGGCAGTGTCCGTTCCACTTTACCCAACACTGACAGCAACTCAAATAGAAGAAATTTTTCTTGATGCGGATGTCTCGTTCGCATGTGTTTCAAATGTAACGCAGTTGAAAAAAATTTATCCATTGCTGAACAAAATTAATTCACTCCGCTCCGTTGTTGTCTACACTGATAAGGAATTACCAAAAGATGAAAATGTAATTCCTTTAGCACGCGCATTGGCATACGGAGAGCAATTTCTCGAAACGCATCAAGAATTTTTTGAAGAACTGTCACGCAATATTTCACCAGAAGATTTGCTGACAATAATTTATACGTCGGGAACAACCGGAAATCCAAAGGGCGTGCAACTAACGCACAAAAATATTGTAGAAAATATCAAAGGAAGTGTGGCAGTATTACCAATCAGTGATAGCGATACATTTTTATCTTTTCTTCCTCTTTGCCATACATTTGAAAGAATGGGAGGATATTATACAGCGATGAGTTGCGGTGCGACAATTGCGTATGCAGAAAACATCGAAACAGTGCGCGACAATCTGAAAGAAATTCAACCAACAATAATGACTGCTGTGCCACGATTCTTTGAACGCATTTACAATAAAATCATAAAAAATGTTGCTGAATCTTCACCGCTAAAACAAAAAATTTTCTGGAAGAGTATTGCGATAGGTCGCGAATTTTCCAAAGCGAAAAAAAATGGAAGCATTTCTTTTTGGATGAAGAAAAAACATTCTATTGCAGAAAAGCTTGTTTTCAAAAAAATAAAAGAAAATACCGGCGGAAGAATCCGATTTTTTGTTTCCGGCGGCGGTGCGTTGGCAAAAGAGCTCGGCGAATTTTTCGAAGCAATTGGCATTATTATTATTGAAGGATACGGTCTTACAGAATCATCTCCTGTGCTTTCTGTAAACCGAACTGATAACTATAAATTCGGAACGGTTGGTTTTCCAATTCCAAATGTGGAAATTCTCATTGCAGAAGATGGAGAAATACTTGCACGAGGTCCGAATATTATGAAAGGATACTGGAATGATGATACAGCGACAAAAAAAATTATTAACGAAGATGGATGGCTGCATACAGGCGATATCGGTGAATTTGATTCGGAGGGATTTTTAAAAATTACTGACAGAAAGAAAAATATTTTCGTAACATCAGGCGGTAAAAATATTGCACCTCAGCCACTTGAAAATCTTTTTTTGATGAATAAATTTATTGAGCAATTTGTGCTCATCGGCGATGGGAGAATGTTTATTACTGCAATTGTTGTTCCGGATTTTGAAATATTGAAAGAACTTGCAACCGCATTGCACATACAATTCAAAACATTGTCTGCTTTAGTTCAATCACAGGAAATCGTAAATTTTTACTGGAATGAAATACAACAAGTACAAAAAAATCTTCCCAACTTTGAGCGCGTAAGAAAATTCGTTCTTCTCGACCATCAATTGAGCATAGAAAATGGGGAAATCACGCCAACAATGAAAATAAGACGAAAAGTTGTAGAAGAAAGATACCGCAGCATTATCGAAATGATGTATGAATTAAAACGATAGAAAAACCTCATTTCTATTGAAATTTATTAATGTGCGTGTTTCAAATCACACGCAAGTAAGGCTTGTTTGTATTATTTAAGAGAAGGGTGTAAATTTCCCCCGCATTTTTTACAAAAGCACAATCTAAACCAACTCTATGAATTAATTATCTACGGTTTAATTTACTCCTGAACACCTCTGTGTAATTTTTTTTGCACAGGGGTTTTTTTTTGAAAATGAAAAAGCCGATTCCATTTGCGAAATCGGCTTCTGTGAAATTTAATAGTGAGAAATTATTTCTTTTTTTCTTCAATAAAATCACTTCGCTTCTTCATAATATTTTGCGCCATCCATTTTGTAATCTGATACAATTGCTCATTTGCAGAATTTTTTACCCAATATTTTGTAGAATCGGAAGGATTCGCATACAATAACATTGTCGCTTCTTCAGTATTTGCACTTGCATTTTTGGTTTTAAGTTGAAGCGATAATAATATTTCCGGCAACACTACGGTTGAATCAATAAAATCATCAGTACGAAAATTTGCAAGATAAGAAAGCACTGAATTCACTTTATTATTATCAATTGAATCGCCATTGAGCGACCACTGCGAATTATTTTTCGATAATACAAACTGCTCCGGTAATGATTTCTTTTTGGTATCCGTTACGGTGTTCCACTGAATGGAAATTTCAAACACAGAATCACGCTCTGTTTTATAAATCATTTTATCGCGCCAATCTTTCACATCTTTATTTAATGACCACGATTCAAACCCTTCTGCAAGATACACTTCATTTGAATGAGGTAAGCGAACATACGATTCAACATACGTTGGACCATTTTTTCCGATGATGAGTTTTGTTGCTTTTCCTGATTTATCTGTCAAAGTCAATTCCGTTCCTGTTGAATCCACCTGAAACTGCTGTTGCTTTTCCGGCTTATCGGAAATCAGATTGGCAATTTTAAATTTTCCTGCGCCTGCGAGAACTTTTTCAACCGCCGCATTCTCCGCAAGTGCATTCACGGGTGAAGTGAGTTTCCATTTTCCATCAATATTTTCCAGCGTAACAGATTTGCCAACTTCATTTTTTTTAATTTCTATTTTTTTAATGGAAGCAGAATCAAATTTTACGGCAATATTTTCTATTGAATATGTTGATTCACGTTCACTGCTTGGAAGCAAATACATTAATGTAATTCCTAACAGTACAGCAAACATTACAATAAGCAGAAGATTAGATTTTTTCATAATTCACTTGTAAAGATTTTTTAGTTTTCAAAAAATTAAGCAGCCATTTCCAAACGTTTTTTTCGCAGCGCACGCATTCGCCATCTGATAACACCAAAAACAATAACCAAAACCGGCGGCACGACAAGATTCAATGATTTCACCAAAGTTTTTGTTCCGGATTCCACTTCATCAAGCGGGCGATTTGCTGTTTCACGGCTTCGGATAGTTGTAAGTCCGACATCATCAATCAACCAATCTATAAGATTCCCTGCAAACAATGCATTCGATGCGCTTCCTCCGGTTTCATTCACAACAAAATCACCGTCGCCAATTACGAGAATTCGTCCGTTTGAGCATGAATTTTGTTTCTGTGCAAAATCTATTTTTCCCTGCATTGCAGAATCAAGCATCGGTATACTATTTTCAAAAGCGCTTCGGAAATTTCCTTCAAGAGTTACGGCAAGCGGAAGTCGCGGCTCCTGAAACATTTCCTGTGTATATTGCATCGTCGGGCTTATTGGAAATACATTTTGCATTCGTCCGCTTTTTCCTGAAGAAGTAACAAGTACTTCAAGTCTCACTCCTTTTTTCTCTGCAAGTGTTGTATCAATCGAACTCACAAAATAAAACAGTATTGGTTGCAAATTTTTTACAATAATATTTTTCGGATTAAAATCAGAAGCAACAGGAATGTACGGATATTGTACTTGGGATGGAATCATAAACGGACCAACTTGCTGCTGAATGGTAATATTTGCACAACGTGTATCACGCACCATATCGGTATTAATGCGCACACCGTAATTTTCAAGTAACTTATCCAGATTCACATCAAGCGGCTGCCCCATTTGTTCCTGCAAACTGGCAACTTTTACTTTGTTCAAAAGAAAACCAACTTTTCCGCCTTTCATTATATACTGGTCAATTAAATATGTTTCCCAATCCTGCAACTTTTCATTTGGAGCAACGACAACTAATGCGGAAATATCCATCGGAACTTCAGCGCCGTTTGCAAGAGAAACTGTTTGCACTTGATATTGCTGTTGCAATAATTGATGAAACTCTTTCATTTTATCAAGCACGGGTTCTCCATGTCCTGATAGTATGCCGACTTTCTTTTGCTCACTTTGTGAAAGCTTTTTTATGTTGAGTGAAATATCATATTCTAATTTTTCAAGTTCTTTTACTACGGGAATTGTTTCCTGCTTGTCGCCGTACATAAAAACGACGCCCATCACCGCTTTTTCTACTTGCATCTTATCTTCTTTAATTACCTGCACCTGCACTTCGGGAATGCCGTATCGCTGCGCTTCTTTTATTGCATCTTCTTTGCCGGATGGGTCAATAAATTCATATTGAAAATTACCGTTGGAATACGCGCGGTATTCGTCAAGTTGGTCTTGTAAATAACGACGATAGTTATTATACGGCGCAGGTAAATCGCCGCTGAAATATGCTTTGGCAATAAATTTATCGTCAAGATTTTTCACTAAATTTTTGCTCGCATCGGAAAGTGTGTACGCTTTGCTTTCCGTTAAATCGAATCGCTGAAAAATTCTAATCGAAATAATATTGATGAAAATAATTATCCCAACGAGCAATCCGATGCGCATTAAAGTCTGATTTTTTGTATTCATAATCGAAATCTCTTTTCTAAAATTGTATTAAAAAAATTCTCTTTACCATTTTCTTTTTTCGAGCATCACGGTGCCAACAAGTAACGATACTGCTATCATCGAAAAATAATACACCAAATCTCTCGTATCAATTACGCCGCGGGCGATATTTGAAAAATGATAATCCACACCAAGATATTCAAGTATCGTCGCAACAAATCCGGGAAAATACATCAATATTTTATCAATAATAAACAGGACGAACACCAAAAGAAAACTGATAATGAAAGCCACAATCTGATTTTCAGACAGTGATGAACCAAGCACGCCGACCGCAAGAAATACGCCGCCGACAAGTACCAATCCGAGATAACCGCCGATAATCGGACCGACATCTACTTTTCCTAAAAAAGAAATGGTGAAAAAATAGATCAGAGTTGGAGCAAGCGTTATCACAAACAACATCCACGCCGCAAGAAATTTTCCGACAACAATTTCATATTCCTGAATTGGTTTTGTTACGAGAAGTTCAAGCGTTCCTCCTTTTTTCTCTTCAGAAATTAATCGCATCGTCATTGCGGGACCGAAAAAAAGTAAAAAGAACGGTGTCATTTCAAATACTGTCCGCAGTGATGCGACATTAGCAAGAAAAAGATTGCTCGTAAAAAACCATCCGAGTAATCCGAGAAAGACTACGATAACGATATACGCCACAGGCGAATCAAAGAATGAACGCAGTTCTTTGAAAAAAATTGTTTTAATATTATTCATTAGTTTTTCTCCGTAGTTAATTGATGAAATACATCTTCCAAAGAAGTTTGCTCGCGATGAAGTTCGAGCAATGATAAATTTTTCTGTACGCAAAATTGAAATACCTGCTTGCGTATATCTGTGCCTTTTGATGCAGCAAGCGTAAACCAAAGTGAATGGTCAAGTTCGTGTGTGCAGTGAACATTTTCCACCGAAGGAATTGATTTCAATTGCATCGCAATCAATTCCGAAGAAATTTCTTCTCCCCTTTCAATTTCAATGTACACACGCTCACTTCCCTGAAACTGTGACTGCAATTCCTTCGTCGTTCCATTCGCAACAATTTTTCCATTCGAAATAATCAATGCGCGGTCACACGTTGCTTCTACTTCAGGAAGAATATGCGTTGAAAGTAAGACCGTTTTCTGCTTTCCTAATTGCTTGATTAAATTGCGAATCTCGACAATCTGATTTGGGTCAAGTCCGCTGGTCGGTTCATCAAGTATCATCACTTTCGGTTCGTGAATCATCGCTTGCGCAAGTCCGACACGCTGACGATATCCTTTTGAAAGTTGTCCGATATCAAGATGCTTCACTGAACTCAAACCACACAATCCGACCATTTCGCGGATACGATGAGGAATTTTTGCTTTTTCGACATGCTGTAGTTGCGCAGCATATTCCAAATAATCCAGCACGTTCATATCGTGATAGAGTGGATTATGTTCGGGAAGATAGCCGATATTTTTCCGAACATTCATTTGCTGTTCGTGAATATCAAACCCTTCCACTTTGGCAGTGCCGTTTGTAGGGGCAATAAATCCTGTTATGATGCGCATTGTTGTTGTTTTTCCCGCACCGTTTGGTCCAAGAAAACCAACTATTTCGCCGGTATGCACATCAAACGAAATATCATCAACGGCTTTTTTGGTGCCGTATGCTTTCGTTAAATTTTGTACGTTTATAGACATTGAAAATTAAATTATAAGTGAAAAATTAAAAATTATACTTTGACCTTTTTTCGTTGTGTTGTATGTTGTTTTGTTGTTGAATATTTAGTTTTTTTTTCTGCAAAAATTCGAAGTTGAGTTTTATCGAAATTATTTCCATACAATATCTTCGAAGAATTCAAAATTTTTGGAAATGCTTTAAGAACGATTGGTGTAAAATCTACTTCAATAATATTTTCTGGAATAATAAAAAATTGTTGTAAATAACTCCAGTCAATATCACGCAATGTTACAATTCTGTCAAGAAAAAAACTTACATACGCATCCCCAAGTTTTGAATGAGATTTTTCATCTGAAAGTTTATTACGTGTAATTTCAACGTATTCTTTATCAATATCAAATCCAATAAATTTCCTTCCCAATCGTTTTGAAGCAAGTGCCGTTGTTCCAGTTCCAACAAAGGGATCCAAAACAATATCATCTTCATCAGTTGTCATCAATATTATTCTTTCCAACAGATGAATCGGCAACTGACAAGGATGTTCATCTCTATATTTATTATGGCGAATTCGATGAATATCCGTCCACACATCGGAAACTAATGGACCAAAAGGATGAAGAATTGGTTTCTTACCGCCATAATCTTTTTGCAAAAAATGACTTTTTCTGTCGCGCTTGTGAGGATAGCGAACTTCATAAAATTTTAATTGTTTAATTTCTTTGGCGTAAAATAAAACTCCATAATGAGATGGTTGTAGTGTTTTACCCATCGGTGCAGATGGAGCGTCCCAAGAAATCCAATGTTTGAAATCAGCAACTTTATTGAGAAACGAAGAATAGTATGTAAGCCATTTTGGAATATTATGAACAAAAATTGAACCCGTCGGTTTAGTTACACGTACCATTTCGTTAATCCATAACTCGCACCAATGCAAATATTCTTGAAGTTGCAAACTATCTTTGTAACTATTGTAACCTTTTTTCAAATTGAATGGTGGATCCGCAAACGTCATATCAATACTATTATCCGGAATGTGCTTAAACAACTCCAAACAATCACCTTGAATAATTTTGTTGAGATATTTTTCCATCAGCGCTTAAACTCTTTCAAAAGAAATTGCTGAAAACGTTCTATCTCTAATTTGTGAAATGTAAATACATCATCGAATGCTGTTACGATTCTTTCCAAATCCCCTTTGCGAACGTACCAACCGATTCCATCAACGAAACCAATAAACTTTGCTCTCGGATAATGCTTTTTTATCAGGAAAGCAATTGCATTTTCTGTTTTTGCTTTATCTCCTTGTCCCGATGACGAAGTAGTTACAACAAACGAACATTCAATAATTACTTTTGGATTTTCCTTATTCGGAATAATGAAATCCATTGTTCGTTTTGCAACTGGCGCTTTCTTCACAAGTTCAGTTAAGTCTCCACTTTCGTATGGGATTTCCATTTCGTTAAGTAGAGTTTTAATCAATGTTTCTGGATTGTTTTCCGCTTTCCCAGAATATGAACCCTTTTCTTTATAGCGAACAAGCGTATCAAGCATTGCAGGGATTTCAAATTTAAGTTTAGAAATGCTTAATTTTTTTAATTCAAATAACGGAAGGGTGTTCGATATATAAGGAATCGTTGAACCCTCAAAAAAAATATTCACGATTGCTTTTCTGAAGTAAGAATTATTTTTCAATAAGCGTAATATTTTGTCATCTCCCCATTCGCTTACGTTACTCAAATCCTCTTTTTCAACCCACTGTTCTTTGAAAACAAGTTTGTTTAATTCCTTATTATCAACCACTCGAATTACTGTAATAAGTCTTTTCAGATATTCATTTGAAAATCCTGTAAGTGAAAGTAAAACTCTCAATCCATTTTCTTTTTCCTCAAGCAATTTTTCAAAAACTTCTTTCTTCAATCCATTTGTTTCAACTTCATTTTTAAGAACAAGCAATGTCTCCTTCAATGAATTAATATAACTTTCATACTTTTCCTGAAAAACAGGATTGTAGAAATAGAACGTATTCCTTTCTATAGCCGTAGAAAATTTTTTACTTACTGCATTCAATTTTTTCATAAAATACTCACACCCAAATCCTCAAATCGCACATCTGCGTCAAATTTCTTCAAATTCATTTTCTTTCATCCACCCAACTTTTCCGTCTGCAAGTTTTATTTCGCGCCACTCACCTACTGTGTCAAGCAACTGCACTTTCAGTCCGCTGTGAATTACGAAAGCATCGCCGCTGTTTTCATCGGGCGTTGTTTTTACATTCACGACTTCCGAAAGAATAATACCAAACTGTTGGGAATTTTCCTGCAACACTTTTCCGACTAAAACAGAAGTAAAACTCAGCGTTGTGACAAGCGATACTATGCTCAGAAGAAGAAAAATCTTCTTGAAAACAAAACTGCGTGTGTAGAGAAAAATGGCAACGGCAACAAGAAGGAAAATAAAATTAAATATGACAAACAACGACAACTGATTCAATGAAAAATAACTTTTGGTGCTGTTCCACATTTCCCAGTATAACGGGCTTGGCATTGGTTCCACATTATCAATAACATGAACATTTGCAAGTTGCAAATTGAAATTAATAGCATCATCATTCGGTGCAAATGTTTTCGCGCGCTCATAATATAAAATCGCTCTTGGATAATCTGTAGTTTTGAAATATACGTTGCCGATATTAAAATACAATTCCGCGCTCTCTTCTCCATTATTTATAATTTTCTGATACAGTTTTGCAGATTCTGCAAATTTTCCCTGACGATACAATTCATTGCCTTTTTGAAAAAGTGCATCACTGGTTTGCGCAAAGAGCATAGAGCAGGGTAGGCAGAGCAAGGAGATAATACAAATAACCGATGACCAATGACCAAGAACAGTAATGAGTAATTTGTAAGTCGTACGTCGTAAGTCTTTCCAATCTAAAACCTGAAATCGAAAATCTAAAAGCTTCATACCACTTTCTCCAAACTCATAATCGCTACTTTCGCTTCGTTGTATGTTCGCTCCATTTCAGTTTGAATATCTGTTGAAGGCGCATAGCGAGCAAATTCACACACTTCAATTGTTTGCTTGAATTTTTGACGCACATCTTCTGCAATATTTTTCTCCGTGAGTTTTTCGAGCACAGTTTGTATTGAAATTTCTGATTGCGGAATTGAAAATCGGTCACCGATAAATCCCCACAATGCGCGCGAAATTTCTGCATAAAATTCTTCTTTTTTCTTTTGCGATAAAAATTGCTGCGCCGCCTTCAATCGCTTCTCTGCAACTTTATTTGCTCGCCGTGAGCGCAACGAAGAGACATCTGCATTCATTCGTATTCTTCGTTGCTGCATCACAATAAATGTTACGAATCCTATGAATGGCAACACAAGTGAAAATAAAAACATCGGCGTTTGATACAAATAAATGCCGCGTTTACTAAATGTACCGCCAGAGGTCTTAATAAAACGTATATCCTGATTTAACAACGCAACATTTTCTTTTGAAAGAGAAGAAATATTTCCACCTGATTGTTGGTCGGCTGCTATGCCAGTAACATTGAGAATGAAATCCTGCGAGCGTAGAGTAACGTATTCTTTCTTCTTTGTATCAAAATAGGAGAACTCAACTGCGTCAATTTTTTTCTTTCCGGGATAACGCGGGATCATTACATACTCAAATGATTTTGTGCCGCTGATAATTTCATTTTTTCTATTTATATCTTCCGAAATTTTCGGGTCAAATTTCTGAAAATCATTTGGCAAAACTACATTCGGCGATTCTATTAATTTCACATTACCAGTGCCGCTGATTTTTATTTTCAACGAAACTGCTTCATTCGTGTTGACATTGTCTTTTGTAATCTTCGCATCCATTTTAAACGTTCCCACATTTCCCACAAAACTTGCAGGCGGATTAGAGGGCAGTGGCAATACTTCTAATTTTATTTTTTGACTTGCGATTTTGTGATTTACATTTTGCACATTGCCAAAGAATGGGTCGTTGAAAAAATTATCAAATGGATTGTTGGATTGTCGTTTCATTTGTACCTGTACAATGCATTCCACTTCGAGAGGATTGATTTCCAATGTTCCGCTTGAAGTTGGGAAGAGGGCGAGTTTTTTCAATGTGCCAACGTTCCACTGTTTCCCTTCATAGACTTCCCTTGTTAAAGAGACCTGTTGTGCAATTTCCAAATCTTCCGTCCACGCATTCGGAATTGATGCTTGCTTTGAGAGTGTGTAGTTCACAATATTGACACGTGTATATACTTTCCATGTTACAGTTACCTGTTCTCCTTGATACACTTTTGCTCTATCCACAACAGCACGAAGAAATAAATTATCGCCAATTTGTTGTTCAACACTTTGTTGCTGTCCGCTTTTTTGTTGCTGCTGCTTTTGTTGCGGCGCTCCCTGAATTACTTCAATAGGTATCGGCTTTGTTTGTAAATTTTTTCCGCCCACATTTACTGATGCTGAACCTATTGTATATTTTCCTGCATCGCGTGGCTGCAAAATATACGTGAACGTAACGGACTGCGTAACTTGTCCGTTTATCCATTGCATATTGGTAGATTGATTTGGTCCCGATAAAACTAAAAAATTCGTCATCACCGGAAGTTTTAAATCGCCGACGCTTGTCGCACCATCAACAGAAAGTGTTAAAGTAAATTGTTCGCCAACTCCAACCGGATTTCTATCCACAGAAGCAGTAAAATTTTGTGCAATCAGCATGGAGCATGGTGCAAAGAGTAATAACATACCAAGAGCAAAGATGAGTAAATTTCTCCGCAAATTCCACATCGCAAATCTCATATCAAATTTCACCAATCTTTCTCCACATTCTGATTTTGGGCAGGTTGTTTGCGTAACTCTTTCTGCAACTTTTTTTCATTGTTTTTCAATTGATTCAAAATTGCTTCGGCTTGGTCTTTCTTCATTTTTTTCTCATCGCGCTTCGCTTGCGCCTCCTTTGCCCGTTGTTGTTTTGTCTGGTCTTGCTGCGCCTGTTGTTGCTGCTGTTGCTGATTTTGTTTTTGCTCCTGCTTATTTTGCTGACCTTGCTGCTGCTGTTGATTTTGCTGCTGTTGCTTATCGTCCTGATTTTTATCCTGTTGGTTCTGGTCGTTTTTCTTCTCTTGTTCCCGTATCATTTTCAGCGCATACGAAAGATTGTATTTCGCATCGTCATCGTTGGGATTCAGTTTCAGTGAGTTTTTGTACGATGCAATTGCTTCGGAATATTTTTGCGTTTGCACATACGTATTGCCCATATTATAAAATGCTTTCGATTTTACATTATCGTCTGTTGCTTTTGTCGCCGCATCCTGATATTGTTCCAAGGCTTCGTCTGTTTTCTGTTGCCTGTAAAGTGAATTTCCTAAATTGTAATGCGCGTAAGGATTTTTCTTTTCTTTTTCAAGCGCTTTCCGATATGAGATTTCAGCATCCGTATATTTTTCCTTTCTGAAATTTGCATTGCCATCATTTATGAGCGAGCGCGTTGATTGAGCGTGGAGCATGGAACAAGGAGCAGAGAGCAATACAACAATACGAATGACCAATGACCAATGTCGAATAACTGTCATGAGTACTTTGCTATTGGTCATTCCCAACTGTTTCCAATTTAATATTTGAAACCAAAAATCTAAAATCCTCATATTGCTTTTTCCTTTTCGAGAAAAATTTTATCCACGCTGCCGCGATACGCAAAAGACTTGATGCGTTGCCATGTGTTGCTTTTCTTTTCTGAAATAAAAATTTCTGCAATGAGTAAAAGCAGTGCAGCAAAAAGAAAATACTGAAACCGACTTTCGTATTCTGTAAATTGCTTTACGCCAATTTCGCGTTTCTGTAATTTGTTGATGTCTTCAAATATTTTCACAAGTTCATCACCGCCGGTTGTTGCACGGTAATATTTTCCATGCCCGATGATTGCGAGTTTTAACAGCGATTCTTCATCAAGTTTTGTTACTACAACATTGCCATCTCTGTCGCGTTTAAAATCCTGCCGCCCATTTTCATACATAGGAATCGGCGCGCCGGAAGGAGAACCAACGCCAATGGTATAAATTATAACGCCGTTATTTGCCGCTTCCCGTGCAGATGCAAATGCATCTCCTTCAGTATTTTCACCATCAGTAATTAATACTAAAACCTTAGATGATTTTTGTGTGTTTTGTTCTTCGCTGTCATTCAATTCCGAAAAAGATTTATCAGCGATTTCAATTGCAGTGCCAAGAGCAGAGCCCGGCACAGGCGCAGTTTCAACATCAATCGCATCAAGAAATATTTTTGCCGCGCTGTAATCAAGCGTCAATGGAAATTGTACATACGCATCGCCTGCAAAAACAGAAAGCCCGACACGGTCGCCTTTAATCATTCCGAGCAATTGTCCAATCGCGTACTTCGCTGCCTCTAAACGATTCGGTTGTACATCTTCTGCTTTCATACTTTTGGAAACATCGAGCGCAAGATAAATATCAATCGCTTCTGCTTTTACCTCTTCAAAACGTGAACCAATTTGTGGATTTGCAAAACCTATAATGATAAATCCCAATGCAATGAGTAATAGTGCAAATTTTATTTTTTGTTTGAACGTACTCGTCCAAGGAGAAAGGCGTTGAAATAACTGAATACTTGCAAAGGCATTACGCATTTTTTTCTGCTGCAATAAAGCATAGAAAAATATTACAACAAGCAAAGGAATCAATGCGAGCAAATATAAATATTCTATGTGTGCGAATTTGAACATACTGATGTTATGGTAACTTTCTCAAATATGTTTGCGATAAACCCATTTCAACAATTAAAAACATCAATGCAAAACTCACCCATGAATAAAATAAATCCGTGTGTCTGCGAAATGAAAATGTTTCTATTTTCGTTTTTTCCATCTTATCAATGTCTTCATAGATTTTTTTCAATTCGCTATTATTCGTTGCGCGGAAATATTTCCCGCCTGTTATATCCGCAATTTTCGCTAACATCGGTTCATCCAAATCCGTCGGCATATTTTGGTATCGTGTTCCAAAGGGAGTTTGCACGGGATACGGCGCCATTCCACGACTTCCGACACCAACCGTATAAACACGAATATCAAATGTCTTTGCAATTTCTCCCGCTGTCTGCGGGTCAATTTCGCCGCGATTATTCACGCCATCCGTAAGTAAAATCAGAACTTTGCTTTTTGCTTCCGAATCTTTTAAGCGATTGACAGCATTTGCAAGCGCAGTTCCAATTGCAGTGCCATCCGCAACCATTCCATTTTTTACTTTTGCTAAAAGATTTTTGAGCACAGAATGGTCGAGCGTAAGCGGACATTGCGTAAAACTTTCACCTGAAAAAATCACTAAACCTATTCTGTCATTTTCGCGGGCGGAAATAAATTCGTTCGCAACATTTTTTGATGCTTCAATTCTGTTCGGACGAAAATCTTCCGCGAGCATACTTCCGGAAATATCGAGTACGAGAACAATATCAATTCCTTCCGTGTGCAATTTTTCTCCGCTCGTTGAAGATTGCGGACGAGCAAGCGCAATAATAACAAGCGCAAGTACAATCATACGAAGAACAATCGGAAAGTGTCGCAACCGCTCACGCAATGTTTTCGGAGCAAATGCAAATGCTTTCAGATTTGAATACACAACATCTGTCTGCTGTTTGTGATGCCGTCGCCAATACCAAATGATGAGCATTGGAATAAGCGCGAGCAAGTAAAGATAGCCGGGGTTTGCAAACTGGAAATTGAACACGAAACTATTTTAGATTTTTGATTTCAGATTGAAAATATTTTAAATCATTCTTCAATGAAATAATCATTATCTATTTTCTTTATGTCATACGAAATAACTTTGGAAACTCCAACGTTGTAATCAATCATTAAATCTGATAACTCTTCTCCGTTTAGTAAGAATGATTTTATGCTCAATATTCTCCACAAATTCATAAGCACTTTTAGGAAACGACGAAGTAGTAATGAAAATTCCTTTTTTTGCTTTCTTTCCTAATAGTGAACCTGTAAAATCACGAATCTCCTTTACAGGGACCAAATTTTCCCATCGCTTTGCTTGAATATAAATTGCGTCTAATCCTAACTTATCTTCTTTTATCATTCCATCAATCCCGCCATCACCGCTTTTTCCGAGAGCTTTTCCTGCATCGGCAATTGAACCTCCGTATCCCATTTTCACAAGTAATTCTACAACTAATCTTTCAAAGAACGATGGAGAACAACTTTTAATTGATGTGAGAATTTCTTTTACTAAATTTTTTCTGATGCTTTGATAACTACTTTCTAAAACTTCTTCTGGCGTTTGTACGTTAATGATTTCAGTTTCAATAACCGTTTCAGTTTTATCTTTTTTCCAACTTTCTGATGTCTCCTGATATTCGGGTAACTGCTTTAAAAATTTTACAGTAATTTCTTTGAGATGGTGTTTGAGAATTTCTAAACCTCTTTCTGAAATTTGAAAATGCGCCCGTTTTGTGTTGAGAATAAGCCCTCCCATAGTTAAATGTGATTTTGCCCAAGCCACTCGGTTGCAAAATATTCCTTGCGTTCCACTTGGTAATAATTTATTTTTTTCTTCTTCATTCAATTTGAAGGAGTTTGCTAAATGCTCTCTCGCTTCTTTCATCGAATGTTCTTTTCCATCCGAAGAAAATTGCAAAAGCGGGAGTATTATACTTTGAAAATCTGGTATTGGCATAAGTTTATTTATTTTATTTCCAAAACTTCTTCTTCTATTTCCTCACCCACACTCATCGTCTTCTCCACAAACGCGAGCGCTACGGGAATCATTTCTTCGTTCTCTTCATTTGATGGAGTGTACTTGGCAAATTTCACCCAATCAGCAAGCGAGAAAAAATTTTCCAATGGTTTCATTGCATCTTTTTCTACCGATTTATTTTTTCGCATTGCAGAGAGAATTTCATCGCTCGTCATATCTATTGCGATGATGCCATACCGTCCTTCAATGTAGCGACGAATTATTTCCGTAACTTCACTGTGATACTGTTTCACAAATCCACGCTGCCAGAGTTTTTCACCTTCGAGTTTGTGGAGTGATTCCAACGCAACTTCGTGTGCGGGACGTTTTATTTCTTCAAATTCAAATAGTGGTTGTTTCAGTTTTTTCTTCTTCCAGTAATACCACGCAAAAATTATTGCAACGCAAATAACGACAATAATTCCGACGTACATCATTATTTCCCAAAAAGACCATGGCAACGATAACGGTTCTGCAATATCACGTATTCCTTTTTCTGTATCGACATCGAGCGTGCTTACATTGATGAAAAATGCTCTCGTCTCTGCAATTCTCTTTGATGAATCCGTCATTGTGTGATAAAAAATTCCAAGCGGAGGAAAAACAAATGTTCCGGAATCATAGCGCGAAACAAATAATCGCAGTTGCTGAATTACTTCATTCTCTTCTTTTTTCTGCTCTCCGTTTTCTTGGCGAAGAATTTCAAATCCATTCAGTGAATCGCCAAACACGGGCATATTCCACACAATATCTTCCGGCGCTCTCATTGTTAATGTTATTCCAAGATGGTCGCCGACAAGTATGGAAGTTGTGTCGGGTTTTGCAGTTACACTTATTTGTTGCGCGCGGAGCGGCGAGCAAAGTGCAAAGAGCAAGAAAACGTAAATAATCAATGACCATTGACGAATAACGGCGATTGGTAACTGATATTTCGTAATTCGTAATTTCTTCACCGTCTTCCTTCTCTCATCCTAAAAAAATTCACGAGCGGCGTAATGTACGATTGGTCAATACGCACAGGAACTGCATCTACGCGAGTTTTTACAAACAACTGCTTTTGCTTTTCGCGAAGTTGCTGAAAATACTGCGCAAACATTTCCCGTACTGTTGCGCTGTTTGTATCAAGCCATCGAGCATCTCCGGTTTCTGCATCGCGAAATTTTACTAATCCCATTTTTGGCATCTGTTGCTCTTTCGGGTCAGAAAGTTGCAACGCAATAACATCGTGTTTGCGGCTCGCAATCCGTAAAGGTTTTTCATAACCGTCATCAAAAAAATCGGAGATAACAAATGCTATACTTCGTTTCTTTATGGCGTGCGTAAGGTATTCCAATGCGCCTGCAATATTTGTTCCTTTTCCCGTTGGTTCAAATGCAAGCACTTCACGAATGATGCGTAAAACATGCGAATGACCTTTTTTGGGTGGAATAAATTTTTCCACGTGGTCTGTAAATGCAATCATCCCAACTTTATCATTATTCTTCATTGCAGAAAAAGCGAGAACCGCGCACAATTCAGTAGCAATTTCATTTTTAAATTTTTCCACTGTACCGAAATTTCCCGAACGAGAAAAATCTACAATAAGCATAACAGTTAATTCACGCTCCTCTTCATAGATTTTTATGTACGGACGATTGTACCGTGCAGACACATTCCAATCAATGGTACGAATGTCATCACCATATTGATATTCCCGCACTTCCGAAAAATCCATTCCTCTTCCTTTAAATACAGAATGGTATTCGCCAGAAAAAATCTGATTCACCACACCGCGTGTTTTAATTTCGATTTTTCGTACGTTTTTTAATATTTCGTTAGTGGTCATCTTTATTCGTGAATCATGATTCGTGGTTTGTTGTTTGTAAACAAACGAAGCATCTATCCTTGATTCTTAATTCTTAACTTTTAATTTTTAATTTACTATGGCACTTCAACATTGTTCAAAATCTCTTCCACAATGCTTTCGCTGGTTCTCTCTTCTGCTTCCGCTTCATACGTTAAACCTATGCGATGACGCAGAACATCCATTGCAATTGCGCGAACATCTTCGGGAATAACATAGCCTCTGCGTTTGATAAATGCGTACGCTTTTGATGCAAGCGCAAGATTGATGGAGGCACGAGGAGATGCACCATAATTGATGAGGTTCGCAATCGAATCCAATTTGTAATCTTTTGGTTGCCTGCTGGCAAAAACTATATCGAGAATGTAGCGTTCGATTTTTTCGTCCATATAAATTTCGCCAACAACGGTACGTGCATTCAGAATTTCTTTTGTCGAAACTACATTGCGAATTTCTGTCGCTTGTCCGTTCACATTTTGCCGCATCACGAGCAACTCTTCATCTTTCGTTGGATACGTAATTTTCAGTTTCAGCATAAATCTATCAACCTGCGCTTCGGGAAGCGGATATGTTCCTTCCTGTTCGATAGGATTTTGTGTTGCGAGTACAAGAAACGGCTCGGGAAGTTTGTATGTATGCTCGCCGATTGTTACCTGATGTTCCTGCATTGCTTCGAGCAGTGCGCTTTGTACTTTTGCAGGAGAGCGATTGATTTCGTCTGCAAGTATAAAATTCGCAAAGATAGGTCCGTGTTTTGTTTCAAACTTCCCGTCCTTTTGATTGTAAATCATTGTTCCGATTAAATCGGCGGGAAGTAAATCCGGTGTGAATTGTATGCGTTGAAATTTTGCATTGATAGATGCGGCGAGTGATTTCACTGCAAGCGTTTTTGCAAGACCGGGAACGCCTTCGAGCAATACGTGTCCGTTTGTCAGCAATCCGATGAGCAAGCGTTCCACCATATATTTTTGACCTATAATGGCTTTCCCTATTTCAAGCGTGAGTAAATCTACAAATGCAGATTCTTTTTGAATCTTTTCGTTTAATTGTTGGATATCTTTTACCATTTATGTTTTTTAAATTTAGGCGCGAAAAATACAAATTTTTGAACTTCTGAAACACATACTTAATTTTAAAAAGTTCCATTTTTATAAATTTTTTTGGAATTTCCTTTGAAAGTGTTCTGGAATTTTCCCATTTTTTAAGCCAAAATTTAAAACACTAATATTTTTCCATAATGAACTTACGCTACCTCTACCTCACACTTATTTTTGCCGCAATTACGCAGGCGATTTCTCTTGGAATTTCTACTAAAGGAACTATACACAAGCAACTTCCGCTTGATGGAGTTCCCAATGTTGAGATAAAGTCACGCTCTAACAGCGAATTTCTTCCTGATAGAATTATTGTTAAACTCATGAGCAATAGTGAAGTTAGTCCGACAAAAACAGCGTTCGGAATTTCTTCTGTTGATGCCGCGCTTTCTCACATTTCGTTGTCTTCCATTGAAAAAATGTTTCCAACTGCTCAAACGCCTTCCAAAGCGGATGATGTTGACCTTACAAAATTTTATATTGTTAAATTCTCATCACCGGAAGACCCATTTACACTTGCTGAACAGATTTCTGCACTGAATGAAGTTCAGTACGCAGAACCATGGTTTATTTATAAATCAAATTTTATTCCGAATGACCCTTCATACAGTTCACAATGGGGATTGCCAAAAGTGAACGCGCCTGCCGCGTGGGATATTGAACAGGGAAGCGATACGGTAAAAATAGGCATCGTGGATTCCGGCGTGCAATGGACTCATCCTGATTTAAACGCAAACATCTGGAATAATCCTAATGAGATTGCAGGAAACAACGTTGATGATGATAATAACGGATACATTGATGACATTCACGGATGGGATTTTGCAGGCGCAAATTGGCAGAACATTGTCGGCGATAACAACCCAACTCCGATGGGTTCTAATAATGAACATGGAACACACGTTGCAGGAATTGCGGCAGGAACGACAAATAATAGTGTTGGCATTGCATCTATTGGATTCAAATGTAAAATACTACCCGTGAAATGTTCTGCGGATAATGATACGCGCGCACCAGGCGGCTACGGTTATATTCTCACTGGATATCAGGGAATTGTTTATGCCGCAATGATGGGCGCAGATGTCGTAAATTGCAGTTGGGGCGGAACGGGCGGCTCTCAATCCGAGCAGGATATTATTAACGCGGCAACGCAATTGGGAACGCTTGTTGTAGCGGCGGCAGGAAATGATGGAACTAATGGATTCCAATCTCCCGCAGGTTACAGAAATGTCTTAGGAGTTGCCGCAACAAATTCAAGCGATATAAAAGCTGGGTTTTCTAACTATGGAGAAATTGTTGATGTCTCTGCCCCCGGTACAAGTATATACAGTACTATTTATAATAACTCTTATACATATTTAGATGGCACTTCTATGGCGAGTCCTTTCACTGCAGGATTGTGCGGATTAGTGAAATCACATTTTCCTGATTACACTGCTGTTCAAGTTGGTGAACAAGTGCGTATGACTTCTACGAATATTGATGCGATTAATCCTGGTTATGTCGGACAACTTGGACGTGGAAGAATAAACGCAAGCGCTGCAATGACTGCTTCTACTCTTCCTTCTGTTCGCTTGCAAAAATATGCTGTGTCTGATTCTTTCGGCGGCAATGGTAACGGTTTTCCACAACCATCAGAAACTTTAAGCGTTATTACAAATTATCAAAATTTTCTTGCGCCAACAACAAATGCATCTGTAACGCTTACTACAACAAGCACATATATTACCATTGTAAATGGTTCTTATGTAATGGGAGCAATTCCTACGCTCGGAACTGCTTCTAACTCTTCAATACCATTCCGTTTATTTGTTAAAGCAAATGTTCCCGCAAGTCACAAAGTAAATGTAAAACTCACCGTTACTGATGGCGGATATACAGATGTTCAGAATTTTACCTTCCTCGTCAATCCCACCTTTCAGACAACGGATGTAAGCGCAATTCAGTTAACATTGACGAATAATGGCAAACTCGGCTTCTTTGATTTTCCCACAAACTCGCTTGGAAATGGTTGTATATTTAATGGAGTAAATCATTTATTTGAAGGCGGATTAATTATCGGGACTTCTGCAACAAAAACTGTCAGTGTTGTACGCAATCCCAATAATGCACAAGATGCAGATTTTGCCTCTACTAATTTTTACTCTCTTACTACGCCGGGCATTGTTTCAGATCAGGATGGCTACACGTTCTTTACTGATAACAGTGCTCCGACTGCAAATAAAATAGGGCTCCGTGTGGATATGTATTCGTATGCTTTTGGAACATCACCCAATAATAAATTCGTTATTATGCGCTATGATATTAAAAATACAACTGCTGTTGCAATTTCCAGTGTGCACGTCGGACAGTTTTACGATTGGGATTTAGGTGCGGCAACTGCAAATTACGCAAAGTATGATGCAACACGAAGTCTCGGATATTGCTACGATTCAGGTGTGAACGCTCGTAAAGAATATATTGGTATTCGCGCACTTGATAGCGCAAAAAGTTATCGCGCTCTTATTAATGCAGCAGGAATCGGATTGACGCGAGCAGATAAGTGGGGATGGATTAGCGGCGGTACGACAACAAATACAGGAGGTCCTGCGGATGTTCATAATGTTATTGCTTCGGGTCCATACACCATTCAGCCAAACGAATATATAACAATTGGTTTTGCTATTGCTGTCGGTGATAGTTCACTTGCACAAATGCAGGAAAATGCAGACGCAGCAAAAGCAAAATGGATGCAGATTCGCAGCGGACTTTCTGTACAAGATGAAAACGCAGCGCCTGCACAATTTGCACTGCTCGAAAATTATCCAAACCCATTCAATCCGAATACGACAATTGTATATTCGCTCCCTTCATCGGGCAATGTAACGCTAAAAATATTTGATGTGCTCGGAAAAGAAATTACTACGCTTATCAATAATGAACATCGCAATGCAGGAACATATTCCTTTCAATTCGATGCATCCAATCTGCCGAGCGGAATATATTTTACGCGATTGCAAACAGACCGTAACGTTACTGTGAAGAAGATGCTTTTGATGAAATAGTGCATCACTCATTACCTTGTTTCTTAAAGCGATGGAATCATCTCCATCGCTTTTTTTATTTGTTGCAGAATAGGATTAAGTTTTCTATCTTTGCATCGTAATTTGTCTATGGGGGGAATGTTTTATTGTAAATATGCATAGACAAACATATCTCTATGAGGCATCCCCATCTTCAATTATATGTATATCAAGCCACAATTAATTATTACGACTATGAAAAAAATCTCTTCCTTATTACTCTTTATTATTACCCTGGGCGTTGTCATCAGTGCGGATGCGCAGATTACAATTACCCGAGCAACATTTGAACAATATTTTATGAACTCACACCGCGCTCAAATCGGGAGTCAGTTCGATAATAGTGCATCGTTCGATGTTGGCAATCCATCCAGCAGCGCACAAGCATTTAACTTCGGCACTCTTCCCGCCGATATTGATTCATTGCGCGATACTACTTATACCGATTATGTTTCTCCCACAGGATTGCCCGGTGCAGCAAGTTTCCCTGATGCAAATGTGGCGGCAAAGCAAGTAACGTACAATCCACCCGCAACTATGACACTTGCAATTTACTATCAACTTGCGGATAATGGCGTATTCGGATTAGGGTATGCGCTTCATTATTACATTCCCGGCTTTATGGATACACTCATGGTTTCCATCAGCAGCCCAAAATCAAAACTGTTTCCACTTCCGCTTACACTTGGCACGCAATCTACAAGCACAGATTCAACCGTCAGTCCCAGTGGCGATGTAATAGTTACTACGCGGACATTCAATGCGAATGGTTTCGGAACACTTTCACTTCCTGATGGTTCTTCGCAACCAGCAATTCGTGTCCAGCAAGATTATGTTAATATGACGTACAGCAACGGAACATTTCAAAGCCGTGATGTCGGACGCAGTATTTCAATGTGGGGCGCGGACTTATCAATGACAAGTTTTGATGTAGATACCGCATTTACCGGCGGCAACGTATTGGTAAATAGTTTTACGTATGAAATACGTACCGGCGCAGCGGCTGTACACGAACTCTCCCGCGAAGTTCCCGATGGTTTTGCACTCAACCAAAATTATCCCAATCCCTTCAATCCGATTACAACGATTACATTCAAGATTGCGAGTGAAGGATTCACGACAGTAAAAATATTTGATGTACTCGGACGCGAAGTTGCAACATTGATGAGTGAGAATCTCAGTGCCGGAAGTTACTCCGTGCAATGGGATGCAACCGATGTACAGAGCGGTGTATATTTCTACAAATTGCAAAGCGGCAATTATAGCGAAACAAAGAAGCTTATGTTGATGAAGTAATATTTCATCAAACAAACGAAAAGCCATCTTTTGCAAAGAAGATGGCTTTTTTGTTGAATTTGAATCATACTATAGGTGATTATTATATAATTTTACTAATTTCATCGCATACAATGCTATTGTATAATAATACAATGCCTTTGCACGTTAATACAATTATATTGCATACAAACACAATGGTATTACAGATGCATACAATCATATAGTAAACATAAACAATGTTATTGCAAGCCATTACAATAGTATTGTTTATACATACAACGCTATTTATTTTCTTTATTTTGCCATAATTTGAGCAGATTCTATTGGAAGTCAATGACTCTTTTTCATTTACAGAATAGGAATTGCTCGTTCCAAAATTCAAATTAAATCAATTTTTAAAAAATACCCCATTTGTGGTATGCCTAATTCTCACGGCAATAGATATATTTGAATTGAATTTACTTAATAAAATCTAAATGAAAGGTTAATCATATGAAATATTTCACATTGCTCTTATTGCTTATTATTGTTTCACCCGTACTGAAAGCGCAAAATGAAGACTGTGATGGTGATGCAGTACAAATGTCGCTTGGCAACAGTTGGCTCGAAGCAAAACGCAGTTGGTTTGGTCCGAACTGTATGGCAGTGGCATTAAACAAAGCCATCAATAGCGGATTTCCACTCACACTTGCAACAGGTGAACAAGTTCCAACGATTGATGTATTCCAACCAACATCCTGTAATACTACCGTTGGCTGCTGGCAAGGCATTACACGTGGAAGTTATAATCCAGTCTCCAGCCCGATAGAAGCAACGGGTGGAGCATTAATATATTCCCGCCCTGCGTATGTGCAATGCAGCGGCAACACCGTTACGTTGATATTTTATTCCACTCCGATAGATACCACATGGATACCCTATGATGATGCAAAACTACAGGAAGAACTGACGGATGAATATGATAAATGGGACGAGATAGTTCTTTCCCTGCAAAAGCATAATGAAGAAGGAATTACATACTACAAACTCGTCGGGACTATCAATTTAAAAGAAACACCAATTGAACCATCCGCACTCGGAGAAGCAATTCAATACTACTTTAATTTTACTTGTGACGGCTTGATTGATAGAACTGATAAAATAGGATGGGAAGAGTTAGACCACATTCGGGATACGAAACAAACGTACTATTCGCGTGGCGCAATGTCGGCGCTTCTCGGTTTATCAGATAATTATGCGGCGAAGCAATCAAAGAGCAAAGAAGGGTCGTGGAGTTTCTCGTACGATGAAGGAGCAAGGCATTATTGGATTGATAATGAAGGAACCCATTTAAGACTTTCTTACAAAATCAAAGCCGATGCGAAAAAACTCGAAGCAGTTGCTGCAAAGATGACCGCATGGGTAAAAGATAATCCGTTCAAAAATGGTGTTACGACCGCAATTCAGCATAATGGCGGCGACCAATACTGGATGTACACAGAGTGTAAATACGGCGACAAGACAGGAAGTGATATCTTCGAAGACTGCTACGAAGAATTCGTCAACAAATACACCGAAAAGTTTCAAGAAGAAGTAGAAGATGCTGCAGATGATATAGAATAAAATTATTTTCCCTCGATAACTGTACGAAGAACAGAAAGAATTTCATTGGCTGAGTAGGGCTTGAGAATAAAATGCACTACTCCCTCTTTCATAATTTCAATCTTGTTTTTCGGGTCAATGAAACCGCTTGCAACAATAATCTTTGCATGAGCATCAAGAGCTTTGATATGCACAACGACTTCATCGCCGCTAAGTCTCGGCAAACCCAAATCAGTAATCACGCAGGCAATCTTGTTGCGATATTGAGCAAACACTTCAATACCTTCTTCGCCATCAAACGCAAGGAGAACTTTGTACCCATTTGTTTCAAGAATACCTTTTACTAATTCAGCAAGCATTTCTTCATCTTCAATGAGAAGGATAGTTTCTGTACCGCCCTGCATAACGGAAATATTCTCATCAGAGATGCGTTCCTTCATTTCAACATCTGCTTCCAATGGCAAGTAAATGAGAAACGTTGTACCTTTTCCAATTTCACTTACTACGTCAATGAATCCCTTATGATTATCAATGATAGAATAGACAAGAGCAAGCCCTAATCCCGTACCTTTGCCAATATCTTTCGTAGTAAAGAACGGTTCAAATATTCTTTTCATTGTTACATCATCTATTCCGATTCCTGTATCAGAAACGGTAACCAAAATATATTCTGAAGCAGGAGCGTTAATAAATTTACTTTTCACTGCATCACTCTGAACGACAACAGTAGAAATGGTCAGTGTTCCTCCCTTTGGCATTGCATCACGCGCATTGACGCACAGATTCATAAATACCTGATGTAGTTGCGATACATCTGCATTAATAGTACTGAATTCTGCTTGCAGGTTTGTTTTGATGACAATTGTTCGCGGAATTGTTTCAAACAACAATTCTTTGACTTCTGTAATAACATCATTCACTGCAACGGAAATGAACACGGTATCCGTTTTACGTGCGAACGTAAGCATTTGCTTCACGAGCGAAGTTCCTCGTACTGATGCCTTTTGTATCGCATCAATACTCTTTGCTAACTTTTCAGGTTGCGTAATTTGCAAATGCATCAATGCAGCATTTCCACTTACAATCGCAAGTATATTATTGAAGTCGTGCGCAATCCCGCCCGCAAGTGTTCCGAGACTTTCAATCTTTTGTGCGTGAATGAGTTGTTGCTCAAGCAGTTTTCGTTTTGTATCATCGAACAAATATCCACGCATCTTCGTCAGAGTTCCTTCTTCATCAAAGATTCCGGTAATGTTTGCAACAACATCCACGTATGTGCCATCTCTGCGAAGAAATTTTGCTTCGAAGTATTCAAGTTTCTTCTTCAACTGAAGCAGAGCAAGAAATTCATCGCGCATTTCCGGTTTCAAATGCAGTACGACTGTATTCGTAGCCAATGCTTCCTGTAATGAACTGAAGCCGAACATTCGTACAAACGCAGGATTGCACTCTAATAATTGACCAGAGGCAGTTGCAATGTAATCGGCAGTTAAATCGTCTTCGAAAAATGTTTTATATTTTTCTTCGCTGCGCCGCAACGATTCTTCTGCACGCTTTTTCATAATTGTTCCTGAAAGTATATCCGCAACCGATTTAAGAAAATTCAATTCCAACTGTTGTTGCAGATGTCCTTCCACCAGATAAATAACAATTACACCAAGTATCTTGTCATCAGCAATGATGGGAATATTATAATGTCCATGAGGCAGTATTCCCGGGTAGCGATTCTCATGCCGCTCATCAACACATGTCGCAAACTGAACTTGTCCGGTTTCGGCAGCACGTCCACAAAGGCAAAATCCAAAAGGCACCGTATGGCACATTGTGAGTAGTGATGCTGGTAATTTATAACTACAGTGCATCAGCAACGCATCTCCTGTTTCGTTAGTAAGAAATATACCGCCCATTGGTTGTAGCGATAGAAATGGAGCAGAAAGTGTGAGCATCAATACTCGTTCAAGTATATCATCTAATGAAATGTTCTCTGTTGAAGCGCGGAGAAGACCATTCAATACTTCCTGTATCTGACGATTCGTTTCCCTTTCCATTTCCGTTCGCTTACGTTCATCGAGCAAATGAATTCGGTCGAGTGTAACGGCGAGATGGCTTGCCATTGCAGACAAATATTCCTGCTCAAGTTTTGTAGGAACACAAATGCCCTCTTCTCCAAATGTTCCTGTACCAACACTACCGATGTGTTTATCGAATAGGAAAATAGGAACATTTATTATCGTGCGGTTTCCGAGTCTCGCAACAATATCTTTGTTGGTTCGCTTGTCCGTCCGT
Source organism: uncultured Chitinophagales bacterium (assembly GCA_964358705.1). Taxonomy (GTDB): domain Bacteria; phylum Bacteroidota; class Ignavibacteria; order UBA10030; family F1-140-MAGs086; genus JBBTJF01. Next base: position 182,208 of record CAYHPL010000001.1, on the reverse strand, counting down.
GCATCTTCAACTACCACTATCGCTTTTGCTTCTGCTATCTCTTCGAGAAAACTATCACCCTGAATGGTGAGGGTGGCAATTCTATCATCTGACAATATCATGTCAGACATTGGTCCATTAATAGTAAGGACTTTGAAATATTTTTTGTCTTCAGTCATTAGATAAATCCACAGAGATTGATAACCGAGAGTGGATTTCAATTCTTCGAGGGCGATATTTTGAACTTCGGCATACGTTTGTGCAACTTCAAACTTTCTGGAAAGGCGCAGCAGTGATTGTGAATGATTCTCTCGCGCGCGCAATGCAAATTCCGATAATATCCGCTCAGTAACATTTATCAGAGACATAATCAATCCCACTGTCTTTTCATCTGTGCCTTTGATTGGTTTAAGACTCCAATCCCAATAGCTCACTCCACGTTCAGGATTTTCTGCATATTCAAACGGTTTCGCAAATGAGAAATACGTTTCCCCAGAATCCACCACTCGTTGAAATATTTCTTTATTCTCCTGATGTGGAAATAGTTCAAAGTGATTTTTGCCAATATAAAAGGAAGGTTCATGTCCGTCAGCAGAAGCATACGCACAATTGACGCGTATGAAATTGAACTGTGAATCAAGATAGGCAATCATCAAGTGCGTATTATCGAAGATGGTTTCCGCTAATTGGTGAGACTGCCGAAGGGATTCTTCCGCTTGCTTGCGTTCTTTAAGGAGGCGGTTCTTATCAAGTGAAATACTTACGAGTTTACTAACAGAATCAATAAAATTAAGTTCTTCTTTCGTCCATTCACTTCGTGTATGAACTTGATTCAATACAAGCAGATAATATCCACCATCGTAGAAAGCAAAAGGATACCATAACAGACTTTGAATTTTCATTTGCTGATGAAGAATTTCGCCGGAGCCATCATTATGAAAATATAAATTGATGTTGTCGGAATGACTTTCCAACCATTGCTTTGTTCGTCTCATCTCCGTTGCTCCACCGATAAACATTCCTAACGGATACGTTGACTTCGTTGGCTTGATATCTGAGTGCATCGGATTCATCCACTCGCAAAGCGCAATGGCTTGATACTTATCGAAAGATACATCGTAAATCAACGAGCGGTCAACCATAAGTGCCTCACCGACAATCTGTGTGGTTGATTCCAAAAAAATATCTGGACAATCGTTCAGGATAATACTTTCAGATACTTCGTTAAGCGCACCAGCAAACCGCAGGTGCTGGTGCAGTGATTCTTCCGCTTGTTTACGTTCTGTTATATCCCGCAACGCAGTTATACGGATGGATTTACCAGTTTCATCTTTTGTCATTCGTCCCTGAATCTCGCAAGGGAAGGTGCTTCCGTCTTTTCGTAATGCAACAACTTCATACGGTTTTTCAAAACCGGCAAGTATATTGTTCATTACTATTTCTCGATAATCAGGATGAATCCATTCCGTTCCATATCTTCCTAACGCTTCTTCAAGTGTATAACCAAACATTCGTTCAGCGGTTTTATTTTGACCGGTGCAAATACCTTTTTCAGAAATGAAGATAGATTCAAACGTAGCATCCGAAAGTTGTTGATATTTTGCTTCGCTTTCCCGTAACGCTTTCTCTGCCTTTTTGCGCTCGGTAATGTCATTGGCGACGGTAAGAATTCCTCGCCGCCCATTGGGCAAGATGATAGCAGTCTCGTACAATTCAATGATATGCACGGAACCGTCTTTTCTGCGATTCGTTACTTCATGCTCTAAAGTTTCTCCCGCAAGAATCTTCTTAATATGTTCATCTACCTTGTAATGATTCTCCGGAGGAACGAACATCCGCACGTTATTCCCAAGCAGTTCTTCCCGTGTGTACTGGAGTGATTGAGAGAACGTGCTGTTCACGTCCAGAATAATTCCGTTGTCATCCGAAAAAATAATTCCAATGGGCGTGAGTTCATAGAGCAATTGATAGCGTTGCTCAATTTCTTGCAACGGTTGTGTAATATCTTCAAGCCCGGAGATATTTTGTGCTGTTTGATTTATATTGAGTGGTGATTTCTTCTCCATACCAGTTGCCTTTGTATGTGATTAATATTATTTTTTTGATTTGTGTTGTGCGTGTTTGGTAATTTTCTATTTTCGTGGAAAGAGTAAAACAGTGAACGAAAGAAAATACGATTCGATGAAAAATAAATACGTGCTGTATTTTTTCATTTTTGGGTTTACAGAAATATTTATTAATATCATCGCTTAAAATAATTCGGTGAGAAGTTAAAAAATTATTTTGGTATCTCAAAAACATATTTTTTTGTGACAATTGAATATTTCATCTCGCTGATGTTCATAAAAGAAACAATGAACTTCACTGAAGAAGTTATTAATTGACAAATGTTTTTCCGTGAAAGCGCCGTTCATTTAAAAAATAGTTGCAACATAACTGCACGACAAACGGAATAACAAAAAGGTACTTTTTCTGTGGTTAATTGGGTGATAAGGGATACGCAGTGGAAAAAACATTTTGAACTCAAAATGTTCTTCACTCAAAATTTTCTATATTCATCCCAGAATTAAACAGTCTCACACTCTCCACTTTAAAATTACGAATGGTGTATTATGAAAACTTTGTTACAACGTTTATTTGCAGTTCTTTTTATTTGCGTACTCACACATACAATTGCCTTTGCAGAAAAAAAGGAAGCAATTGCATCCGGTGATTGGAGCAATCCGAATATCTGGGATTCCCCCGGTGTTCCATTAGGTACCGATAGTGTCGTTATTGACCACAATAACGGCAATCCTATTACGGTAACAATTTCAAATTCCAGCGCAACCTGTGCGGCAATGCTGATGGATAAGGAATCTCTCGGCGATTCTCTTATACTTACGAATGGCAGAGTACTCACAGTAACGCAGGGAATTATCAACAACGGTTCGATAATACTCATCGGCGGCGGCGGCACAATCAATATCGGCGGTGATTGGACGAACAACGGTGAATTTGTTACAGCAAACGGAACGATGCGTTTCTTCGGCGCAAACGACCAATCAATAAGCGGAGGAAATACAGTTATTGATAATTTTATTATCAATAAATCTTCCGGAACGGTTACTCTTCTCGCATCAATGAATGTCAATTCCAACTGGATTGATTCTGCTGGAACGATTGATATAGGCGCATTTTCTATTGACCGCACAACTTCAGGGAGCGGATTATTTCTCCTTGCAGGAACATCAACTCTCAAAATCGGAGGAACAAATGCATTTCCGATTAACTATTTCACTTACACACTTGCAACCACGAGCAATGTAATTTTCAACGGCGGCTCGCAGACAATTAGCAACCGCAATTACGGAAATTTGCAATTCTCCGGCAGCGGAACAAAAACCGCAACAGAATCAATTATCATTACAGGCGATCTGACAATTGATAACGGAGTAATATTTGCAGGCAGTTCGAGTAAAACGCATCAGATTTCAGGAAACTGGATTAACAATGGCTCGTACACCACTGCAACAAGTAACATTGTTGAATTTACGGGAGTAAACGCGCAAACAATCAGCGGAGCAACAGCAACACAGTTTCGTACGCTTCGTGTCAATAAATCTTCTGGAGCGCTTTTCCTTCTCACCAACATCACATTGAGTTCGAAATTGATTCTTACGAGCGGTACATTTGATATTTCCACATTTACTGCAAACAGAGCAACCGCAAGCGATTCTTTTGCTGTGTATGGCACAAGCGTTTTTAAACTTGCAGGAGGGACAAATTTCCCGCAAAATTTTTCTCCCGTGTATTTTGCAACTACAAGCATCTGCGAACTTCCCGGCACAACAGATAGAAATATTCCCGGCGCAACTTTCGGCAATTTACTTTTAAGCGGAACGGGAAATTACTCTCCGTCAGGAAATTTTACGACTAACGGAACGTTCACTATCAATGCAACTGCAAGTTTCACCGAAAATTCCGACACAGGAAAAACAACGATAAATGGCGCTCTTGTTGCAAATGGAAATTACACAAGCATTGCTACAACAACATTCAGCGGCACTACAACACTTTCTGGCAGTGCAGATATTAAATTCGGTTCTGTCAATATTACCGGCACTTTAAACGATGCAGGAAAAACATTTCCCGTTCGCGGCAACTGGACAAAATCAGGAACGTTCACAACTACTGGTACAACGCTCTTCGATAGTACGTTAGCGCAATCTGTTGGCGCATCCAATTTTAAAAATCTTACCATCAATAAACCATCAGGCACCGTTACGCTCACGGGGACAGCGACAGTTTCAAATAATTTTACGCTGACATCCGGAACATTTTCTACCGGCGCAAATAAATCATTAACGGTAATGAATGATGTCAATATAGAGGGCGGACAATTCAACGCAAACGGAAGTAATATTACATTCAATGGCGACTGGAATAAAAGCGGCGGTTTCAGTGCAGGCACTTCAAGCGTTTCAAACACACCCGATGATTCTTCTACAATTGATGGAAGTACATTTTACAATCTTACGCTTGGCGCAATTCCAATGAAAGGAAATGAATTGAACAACACGCTGACGCAAACTGCTTCAATAAAATCAAGCGGGAATATGACAGTGCAGGGAACACTCACATTGCTGACAAATGTAAAATTAGGAAGCGATACACTTGTTGTAACAAATTCCGCCGCGAATGCTTTGACTGGTGATGCATCAATAATTGATGGTTCAATCCAACGTGCCATTCTCGCCGGCTCAACAAGTGAATATCGTTTTGAAAGCAACAATACAAAAATTGCGTTTGATGGCAACGGAACAAACCCGACATCAATTACACTCACAACATCACCCAATACTCTTGCTGATACACTTGAATCTATTTACAATTTTTCTTCGCAACTTGATTCAAGCGCAAACACTGTCATTGATACCGTTTCTTCCACATTCGCAAGCGACAGCGGGTACGCGCGTTTCGTGATTGGAAAACCGTTGTACAATATTTTCGCAGGATTTCTTGCGAAGAGAATTTATGCAATGAATGTTGAAGGAGGAACCGGCTATCAGGCATACGTTTCTTTTCGCTACGAAGAAAGTGAAACGCCAACATATACAGGCGAAGATGGTTTCCGTTTGATGCGTTTGGATGGACCGAATAAAGATACGCTGCAGTTCCGCACGTTTAAAGCAGTTACCAGCGAACTTACTGCAAAAGCAATCAAACTGAAATTCAAGAATGGCGTACTTACCAGCGGATTGCCAAATATCAAAACCGTTCTCGAAAATGTTTTCGATACACTGGGAAAAAGCGGCGCAACTTTTCTTGGCATAAAACAAATTGAAAAAGATTCTATTAAAAAATATGCATGGGTGGCTTATAAAAAAGCAACGGACTTAGGAAAATTTTTCACTATTGAACATACAGGGAAAGCATATCCGCTCGATTCATTGCGTACAGAAGGGAAAAAATCAAAGAAACTTTCAAAGGCAGTAAAACCGGATTACAAGAAAACAAACAATAAAGGATGGGCGCAGGGAATATTATTGAAGCTCAATTTGCTTGCAAGTAAATACGGAAAAACAACAAAAGGATTCGGCAGTTTGTTGCTTGATACGAACATAACACTTGCAGGAATGGAAATGAAGGGAAAAACACTTGATACTCTTGGCATTTATCTTGACAGCGCAAATACATACTATGCAAAATTCGGCGTAGTGGATTCTGCGAGCGTTGTTGCATTTACAAATTTTGTTGGCGTTATTGAGCAATTGAATACACGATTTTATGACAGTCTGAAATCAGGAAATTATATTATTGATACGACTCGTGTTGTAACAGATAAAAAATCGTATGCAGTGCGTTTGAAAGGAATCAAACATGCGTGGGAATCAAACGGTTTGGTAAAATCCTCCACAGCGCAAAAATTAAACGCGCTTGAAATTCTCGACGAACAAAATTCTCCGAATGAATTTATGTTATTCCAGAATTATCCCAATCCATTCAATCCGCGAACAGCAATCCGATTCACGATTCACGAACCACAAACAGCGACATTGAAAGTGTATGATGTGCTTGGAAGAGAAGTGACAACGTTGCTGCACAATGAAAAACTCAGTGAAGGCACACACGAAATTCCGTTTAACGCATCAGCATTTGCAAGCGGCGTGTATTTCTATCGCCTGCATATTCTTAATGAAGTAGGAAACGCGCAATCACTTGTACGGAAGATGATGTTGGTGAAGTAATGGGAAAAAACAAAAGACATTTTTAAATAGACAATGAAACAAAAATTAACCATAAAGAAACTGATTGAAGAGTCCCAAATTTTCTGTGTTTCCCAATCAAAATTTCAACACAAAGAACTTTTCGGAGTTACTGACGGTAAAGCCGTTGGAACTCTCATTGAACAGAAGTTTCAAAACATCTCAACGACAAATACGAACTTACCATTGGTTCTTCAGCAAGTGGGATTGACTTACCATCGGCAGGCATTCTAACCGACATCAAAGTAACTTCAATAAAACAACCTCAATCATCTTGTCCTTTCAAAGACGCTAAACAAAAGGTTTTTGGACTTGGCTACAATCTGCTTGTTTTCGTTTACGATAAAACAGACTACCCAAAAACTAAAACTGCTCAACTAAATTTTGTTAATTGTTCATTCATTTCAAAAGAACGAACTGCTGATTACACAACAACTTTTCGTTTGAGAGAAATGATAAAGGATAAAGCCAATGAAGCCGACATCATTGCTTATCTCAACGATAAAAATATTCCTGCTGACGAAATAACTTTATACAAATTAGCGAAACAAATTTTACAATCACCGCCAGAGCAAGGATACCTTACTATTTCTAATGCTTTACAATGGAGATTACAATACCAAAGAATTGTAACATTAGATAAGAAAGTTAAGGGAATAATAAAGATTGTAAGTTTCAATAAAACTAAATGATGAAAATATTTGAAGCAAATATTACTCATCAGGTTTCGGATTTCTTACGCAAGAAACTGAACAGAACAACAACGCTTTTAACAGCCAATCAAAAAATGTTTGATACCTGCGGCATCAAACATTTTTTTGATTGTGAGGAAGAGTTTGAAACATTAAAAGAAATTATTTGCTCCAATGAAAATTTAGTTGAAGAACCTGACAGGGCTGAATATGGCGACTTTCAAACCAATTCAGATTTAGCAATTAAAGTTGCCAAATTTTTAAAGCAAGGTTCTTCAAATCCAAAAATTATTGTTGAGCCGACTTGTGGAAAAGGAAATTTTATTCTTGCTTGTTTAAACACATTCAAGAGAATTGAAAAAATTTTCGGAGTAGAGATTTACAAACCGTATGTGTGGGAAACCAAGTTTAACATTCTTCAATTTTTCATTGACAATCCCGACACAAGAAAACCCGAAATAGAAATTAATCACTTCAATGTTTTTGATTTTGACTTTAGCAAAATTTCCAAAGAACATTCAAGAGAAGAAATTTTAGTAATTGGAAATCCACCGTGGGTTACAAATTCTAAATTGAGCAGTTTGGAATCAGGCAATCTTCCGACAAAATCAAACTTTAAAAATCATAGTGGTTTAGATGCAATGACAGGCAAAGGAAACTTTGACATTGGGGAATATATAACTCTGATGATGTTTGATGCTTTTCAAAATTCAAAAGGACACTTTGCATTTCTTGTAAAAAATTCTGTAATAAAAAATGTTGTTTTTGACCAACAACAACGCAACTACAAAATTGCGGACTTACAAAAGCTAACCATTGACAGCAAGAAAGAATTTAATGTTTCAGTTGAAGCATCATTGCTTTATTGCAAGTTGAATGAAACTCCCGAATTCGTTTGCAACGAATTTGATTTTTACAATCACACCAAATTGGCAAACCAATTTGGTTGGGTTAATGACAAGTTTGTTTCAAACATTGAACACTACAAACACAGCAACGACATTGACGGGCTTTCTCCGTTCGAGTGGCGACAAGGGATTAAACACGACTGTTCTTCGATTATGGAATTTGACAGAGTGAACGGACATTTTGTAAACGGACTTCAACAAGAAATTAATTTGGAAGAAGATTTAGTTTACGGTGTTCTAAAAAGTTCAGACCTCAAAAAAACTGTAATTGACAAGACAAGAAAATTTACAATCATCACACAGAAAAAAGTTGGACAAGACACTTCGTTTATCAAAAAAGATTTTCCGAAAACTTTTAACTATCTGCACAAGAACAAAGCACAATTTGATTTACGCAAATCAAGTATTTACAACAACAAACCCGACTACTCAATCTTCGGAATTGGTGACTATTCATTTGCTCCTTACAAAATTTCTATTTCGGGTTTATACAAAAATTACTTTTTCAATTTGGTTTTACCGCAGAACGGAAAACCAATAATGCTTGACGACACTTGTTATTTGTTGGGCTTCGACAAGTTAGAGTTTGCAGCTTATACACTTGTTCTTTTAAACTCTGACAAGTCGAAAGAACTTTTGCAAGGAATTACTTTCGCTGATGCAAAGCGGACTTTTACAAAAGATATTCTAATGCGAATTGACATTTTGAAGCTTGCTTTGCAATTTTCAGGACTGAAAATTCAAGACGAACTTGATGCAATCAACAGTCAATTCAAACTGAATATCAAACTTGATAAGTGGGACGACTTTATTAAAACAATGATGCTAGTTAATTCTAAACAACTGACATTATTAGAACCAGAAGTAAAAGACAAAAAGGCAAGAGCACAAAATGTAATGACTGCATAACTTATGTCGACAGTGCTAACTTTAACATTACAGATTTGAACGAACAACTATCCACACCTTACAACAACTTTGGAAAAAAATCCAATGCCTCCTCGTATAAAAATCTGTTGCATCTCATCCATTCACGAAGCGAAGATAGCAATAAATTACGGCGCATCTGCAATTGGTCTTGTGGGAAAAATGCCGAGTGGTCCCGGCGTAATTTCCGATGAACTCATTTGCACAATTGCAAAAAGTGTTCCTCCACCTGTTGCAACATTTTTACTCACGAGCGAAACTTCGTCTCAGGAAATTGTACATCACCAAGAAAGAACGCGCACGAATACAATTCAAATCGTTGACCGTGTGGAGTACAGTGTCCTTCAAAAATTACGCGATGCTCTCCCCTCTGTAAAACTTGTACAGGTCATTCACGTTATCAACGAACATTCCATTGAAGAAGCGATAGAAGTTTCGCTCTCTGTTGATGCACTGCTGCTCGATAGCGGGAATCCCAATCTTTCCGTGAAAAAACTTGGCGGTACGGGCAGAGTGCATAATTGGAAATTGAGTAGAATAATTGTTGAAAATATTTCTATTCCGGTATTTCTTGCAGGAGGATTGAATGCCGACAATGCACAAAGAGCATTCGATGAAGTGCACCCATTCGGATTAGATATTTGCAGCGGTGTTCGCACAAATGGCAAACTGGATGAAAAAAAATTGGCGCAATTTTTTAAAGCAATTGCATAAACGAATGTAGAATAAACAGCAAAGGCGATACAGAAAAAACTCTCTATCGCCTTTGTTTTGCTTTGTAAAAAATCTTTTCTACCTCTTTTGCATGCTAATAACTATTCCGCTTCCGCCAAGCAGTATCATAATAATTGACTGCACCATCGTTTTATAAGAAATAGTTGCACCGCTCAACACAGACGAATAGAAAAACCACGCGCCAATCACTACGACAACAACATACACGCCGAGCATAATCGTTCGCGCGCGCGCGTTTGTTGCAGGCGTATCTGCGGAAAAATTTTTATTGTACAAAAATAAGCCCGCCATTGCAATGAATCCGAGAAAGGCAAATATCATCCAGAAATTTCTGAGTTCATTTTCAATTCCCGTTTGTCCGACAAGCGGTTTGAGAAATGCTTCATACATTGCACCGCCAAGATTTGAGCCAACGAGACTTCCGATAACGCCATACAAAAATGCGTATCCCATATACACGGCTTTTTTATCCGCTGGCGCAACAAGTCCGATGTATGAATAATATTTCGGATGTGCCGTCATTTCACCAATGGAAAATACTGCAATGCCAAGAACAAAAATCCAAATGTTGCTTGCAAAGGCAAGACAAATAAATCCGACAACTCCCAGCGCAATTCCCGCAACCATCGTCAGCAACGGATTGGTATTTTTCACAATGCGGCTAACGACAACCTGCAACAATATTATCGTTCCCGCATTCACAACAGTAACATGCTCAGCATCAAATTTAAGCGGAATGCCCATTGAAGCAAAGAGATTATCAATCGGTGCGGTGTTCACAAAGTCGCGGAGAAACCACAGTACAGAACCAAAATTCTGAAAATATAAAATCCAGAATCCCGAATACACAAAAATCATCAGCATAAATCGTGCATCACCAAGAACCATTGCCGCACTGCTTAAAACATCTTTCAGTGTTTTTGTATTTTCCGGTTTCGGCGGGTCTTTGTAAATAAATACGGTGGGAATCAACATCAACGCGCAATACAATGACGACGCAATAAAAACATAATTCCACGAAAATCCTTTCAGATAACTTACCACCAACGGCGCAAGAAATGCTCCGACGTTAATCATCCAGTAATACACGCCAAAACCAAAACTTGAATTTTCTGCAGTTGTTGTGCGTGCAAGTGTTCCTGAAATTATCGGTTTGAATAATCCCGCGCCCACCGCCATAATGAGAAGACTTGCAAACACAGTTCCGTACGTGCTCATATTTCCGCTAAGAAAATATCCGCATGTCAAGAGCGAGAACGCCACGAGCAACATCCTGCGATAGCCGTAGCGGTCTGCAAGTGCGCCTCCAAGTATCGGAACTATGTACGTAAGCGCATAAATTAAACTCTGGAGAAATCCTACGGATTGTTCTGTAAATCCCAGCCCGCCGGTGTCAATAGAATCCGTGAGATAGATTGCAAGAACGGAATTTAAACCATAGTATGCTGCGCGCTCAAATAATTCCATCACATTGGCAACCCAAAATGTGCGCGGGAAGGAACTTAAAATTCCTTTTGATTGTGTATCAGCCATAAATGTACTTTTTAAATTGTTGAAAAAGTTAATCTTCTTTTTCCTGCGGTGTGCTTAATACTTTAAGAAAAAAACGTGTCGTGTAAAATGCAATCACTGCCCACGTGCATATCATTGTTATTAATGCGGAAGTTGTCATAATTTTTTTGAGTGTAAATTTTACGTTGTTAAATTGTGATTAGAGAGTGTTTGCTGCGCGTTTGTTCCATGCAATTTTTATCATCCACGCGATAACAAGAAATGTCAGTAAGAGTAACATTCGCGTTGCATCAACAATAAATACCGGTGTCGGGCTGCCTTCCGCATTAAACCAATCCGTATTCGTGTAGCCAATGTGGAAAATTTTTCCAATGATACTGCCGCCATCGAGGGGCCAGCCATTGCCATTCATAAGAGAAGAAAATGCTCCAACCCAATCACCGCCAAGCGGACTGATGAGAGAACCACAGAAAACCGCGAGTAAAAATAACGGCGTAACATATTTTATTACAAATTTAAAAAATGTGGGAATTTTAATATCTGCGCCGCGATTAATTTCATCCCATCCTTTTTCAATGCCAAACACCCACGCGAAGGCAAGTGATTCAAGCAATGCGAAAAGTACAAGAGCAAATGTTCCTGACCAATCATCAAATTCACCGAATGCACCGTAGCCAAAAAAGAATACCGTCCACAATCCAAGAATCAACGTTACAATTCCGAAAGCCCACGCAGAACGATTGCGCGACATTTTAAATTCATCCTGCAAAAATGCCATCACGGGCTGTCCCATTGCAAGCGAACTTGTTATACCTGCAAAAAAGAGAAGTCCGAACCATGCAATTCCTGCAATGGCGGCAAGCAACGGACCCCAGTTTTGAAATAATGTTGGCATTACACGAAATCCCATCATCAAGCCCGCATTTCCGGGCGTTTGCACCCAAGTTAACCCGAGATACGCAACGGCAATGGGAATCACAATAGAGCCGCCGAGCAGCGCTTCAACAAACTCATTCATCCAGCCAGCAGAAGCAGCATTCAGCGCAATATCGTCTTTCTCGCGAACATACGCCGCATAGCAATGTATGGAACCCATTCCAACAGAAAGCGTAAAGAAAATTTGTCCTGCCGCTGCAAGCCATACTTTTGGATTTAAAAGAGAATCATACTGCGGTTCCCAAAGAAAATTTAAACCAACCAGAGCATCATTCACTGCGCCCTGTTCTCCCGCATCTAACGTCAGTGCGCGGATTGCAAGAAAGATTCCGAACACTATTAGGAGCGGCATTCCTATTTTACTTGCAATTTCTACTCCCTTGCTCAACCCTCGCGAAAGTATCCAGAGATTCATTCCCAGTGTCAAGACAAAAAAGAAAATTGCTTCAGAAGGAAAATTAAAAAAATTGCCATCTGTTACATCAACGTAGTGATTAAAAAACTGCGCAACATCAGCGGCAGATTGTCCGATAAACGTTCCTTTAATGGAGTGCCACATATACGCAAGCGTCCACGATTCAAGATAGCAATAGTACGCGGCAACAGTGAGATTAGTAAAAATACCAAAGACGCCAACGTATTTCCACCATTTACTTTTTCCGAGCGCGTCCATCATTCCCGGCGTAGAATGATGTCCGTATTTTCCGCCGTGTCTGCCGATTGCCCATTCCACCCAGAGTAACGGAATTCCCATTAACAAAAATGAAACGAGATAGGGAATAATAAAAGCGCCGCCGCCATTTTGAACGGCTTGCGCGGGAAAGCGTAGAAAGTTTCCGAGCCCGACTGCATTGCCCGCCATTGCGAGTACAAGTCCGACACGTGAACCCCAGGATTCTTTATGATGTGACATTATATATTCGAGAGAGTGTAATAATTACTGATGCGTAAAAAAACGGTGATGAAACTACGAATAACTTTTATTGTTTGCAATTATTTATAGTTTTTTTAAAGAAAAAAAACAGTGCGAAAGTATTGCTCGTAATATCAATGCGAAAATGGATGCGCTTTAAATTTTTGGCAATGTAGAATTAGTTTGTATATTTGCCCGCCAAATATTGCTTTCTCCCCCCATCGTCTATTTCTTCTCTCTTCGATTCACGTCTTGATTGTAGGTAATACCAATAGGAGGTTAGCGCTTTGGCAATCTATATTAACTTAATTTATCTACACAAATCTAATATTTTTATGAATATCTATATTGGCAACCTTTCTCCTGATGTTACAGAAGGAGATATACGTCAAGCTTTTTCCTCTTATGGACAAGTTGCATCAGCAACTGTTATCAAAGACAAATTTACCAATCAGTCACGTGGATTTGGTTTTGTCGAGATGCCGATTAAATCTGAAGCGCTTACAGCAATTTCAGAAGTCAACGGCAATGAACTCAAAGGAAGAAATATAACAGTCAACGAAGCACGTCCCAAAACAGAAGGTGGCGGAGGCGGTGGTTCACGCGGTGGTTCGCGTGGCGGCGGCGGTGGTCGCGAAAGTTTCGGTCGTCGCTCCTGGTAACGAACGAATAATTAAACTAACAAGGGTTTTTTCTAATTGAAGAAACCCTTTTTTTTATTATTGCTAAGTAAAATATTTCCAAAATTAAAAAAGGTTTCCCCGTTGAAAGAGAAACCTTTTTTAATTTCTGCATAAAGCAGGAATGGCAATCTACAATTAAATAAACAACGGCGCCATTACAAGCGTAATTGTTGAGAGCAATTTGATTAATACGTGCAATGATGGACCGGCAGTATCTTTAAACGGGTCGCCAACGGTATCGCCGACAACGGAAGCTTTGTGCGGGTCAGATTTCTTTCCGCCAAAGGCACCTGTTTCGATATACTTCTTTGCGTTATCCCAAGCACCACCGCCATTGTTCAGAAAAAGCGCCATAAGTATGCCTACTATCGTTCCCACCATAAGAAATCCGCCAACAACTTCAGCGCCGCTTGCGTGCGCTAATAGTGACCCTTGCGAAACGTAAAGCCATTTGAATAAAAGTCCGACAATGATTGGCATACCTACTACGAGTAGTCCGGGCAGTACCATTTCCTTTAATGCTGCCTTTGTGGCAATATCAACGCATTGACCATAATCCGGTTTCGATGTTCCTGCCATAATTCCGGGATTATTCTTGAATTGTTCACGCACATTATTAATAATAGAATAGGCAGCACGTCCAACGGCTTTGATTGCCATTGATGAAAACAAGAATACGAGCATAGCGCCGAACATTGCCCCGACAAATACTTCGGGTTTGTTCAAGTTGATTGTGCCGTCAAATGTCGGCATATAAATCTTTACTTCATCAATGTATGCGCTGAAGAGCAAGAATGCTGCAAGCGCGGCAGAACCGACTGCATAACCTTTTGTAAGCGCTTTCGTTGTGTTTCCAACTGAATCGAGACGGTCAGTACGTTCACGTATCTCATGCGGCTGTTGGCTCATTTCAACGATACCGCCTGCGTTATCTGTAATCGGACCAAATGTATCCATTGCAAGAATATATGCAGCAGTTCCGAGCATACCCATCGTAGCGACTGCTGTACCGAAAAGTCCTGCGTGGGCTAAACCTGAATTCTCTCCAAGGAAATATGCACCAACAATTGCGGCGGCTATAACAAGCACAGGATAACCGGTTGATTCCATACCAACAGCAATACCGCTGATGATGTTCGTCGCGGGACCTGTTTGAGATGCTTCTGCAATTGACTTCACCGGGCGATACTTGTATTCAGTGTAATACTGAGTGATAAGTACAAATGCAACGGATGTGAGAACGCCTATTAATCCGCAAAGGAAGAAATTGAAATAGAAAGGTCCAAGTAACCATTTTGACGCAATATAGAAGCCAATCATTGCAAGAACAGCGGTAATGTAATAACCGCGATTCAATGCTTTCATTGGGTCTTCCGTATCATTTGTCTTCACCATCAGTATGCCGACTATAGAGGCGAGAATACCAAATGCACGAGCAACAAGCGGGAAGAGAAGAACGCCAAGCAACGTAAGCCCTGCGCCATCAAAGGTAAGAGAATTGGCTTTGTATAAACCCGCGGCAAGAATCATTGCGCCGATATTTTCTGCAGCAGTGGATTCAAATAAATCTGCGCCACGACCTGCACAATCGCCAACATTATCACCGACAAGGTCTGCGATAACTGCAGGGTTGCGTGGGTCATCTTCAGGAATTCCTGCTTCAACTTTTCCAACTAAATCTGCGCCGACATCTGCGGCTTTTGTATAAATACCGCCGCCAAGTTGCGCAAACAATGCAACGAAACTCGCACCAAATCCATATCCAACAATCAATAAAGGAATCTTTGTAACATCATCTGTTACACCACTCCATCGAACAAGCCAAAATAACCCTGCAACACCGAGTAAACTCAATGCGACAACAAAGAATCCGGAAACTGCGCCACCGCGAAGCGCTGGTTGCAATGCGCTGTTCATACTCTTTGTTGCGCCTGCAGCAGTACGAATGTTAGAGCGAATTGCTACCCACATACCCATATATCCGGCAGCAACAGAGCAAAGTGCGCCAAGAACAAACGATAGTGTTGTCCATAACGCCAACTCCGATGGACTCGCAGGGTCATGTTCATTATGCGCTCGTACAAACGCGTACAGAATATAAATTATTGCTCCAAGTGCAACTACAAGCGTGAGTATAGTACGGTTTTGTCTTCGCAAAAATGCCTCTGCACCAGATTTGATGGCATCTGAAATCTCGCGCATTTTTGCTGTTCCAGTGTCACGGTCCATTACATTTTTAATCAAATATAACGCGAACAAAAGACCGATGATACTAATTCCAATAATAAGTGATAGTTCCATAATCGTGTAATATTGTGAATGTGGTTAGATTATATGATATAAAATTGTGTTTTGTGTTATAAAACAGAGAAGGACACAAATGGTGGAATTCTCCGCAAGCAAGTGTGTCCTTACAAAGGTTTTCGAGTGCCGTAATTATTCTTTCACGACCCAGACTTTGATGTAGCTTTTCACGTCACTGTGTAACTTCACAGGAACAGTGTACATACCTAATGCTTTGATTGGTTCATCAAGTTCAATGGTACGTTTATCTACTTCGAACTTTAATTCCTTCAATGCATTTGCAATATCTGCTGATGTTACGGAGCCAAACAAACGGTCGCCCTCTCCTACTTTTACAGAAATAGAGACAGAAAGTTTTTCCAAATCGGATGAACGTTGCTGTGCTGTTCGCAAATCTTTTTTATCGCGCATCGTTTTTTGTTGTTTCTCCTCCTCAAGTGCGCGAAGTTTTCCAGGAATTGCGTGATAGGCAATACTTCGCGGAATCAGATAATTACGAGCGTATCCGTCTTTCACAGTTACAACATCGCCCATTTTCCCAAGTTGCGGGTGGTCTTGACGTAATATAATTTTCATTGTCTTGCTCCTTAACGAATTATGGTGGAAACAAATGGCAGTAAAGCAAGATGTCTGGCGCGTTTAATTGCGTTGACAAGTTGCCGCTGATGTTTTGCACAGGTTCCGGTAATTCTTTTCGGAATTACTTTTCCCTGTTCCGAGACGAGACGAATCAAACGCTTTTCATCTTTGAAATCAATGTAGATATCTTTTGATTTACAAAAACGGCATGTGCGTTTTCTGTTAAGGTCTTCCTGCTGTTGTTTTTTCCTTTTGTCATAAAACTTTTTTTGGTCTGCGCGTTGTTGCATAATTATTCCTTTCCTTCCGCAATAACTTCGATTTCAGATTTGAGCTCTTCAATCGCTTCTTTAATTTCAATTTCTTCAAGCGCAGGCGTATCATTCAAAGGAGAAACTTGTTCGATGATAAACGGTTTCACTTCCCGCTGCTGAACCATTTTCTTGGAAACAAGAATGGTAAGATGGCGAAGAATATTTTCATCTAAATGATAAAAGCGCTCAAGTTCCTTTGCGAATTCGGGAAACGCTTTGAATTCAAGAATAACGTAGTAGCCGTTATTTTTGTGTTTGATGGGATAGGCAAAACGTTTTCTTCCCCATCGGGTCAGGGTTACAATTTCGCAGCCATTCTTCAAAACTAAGTCCTGCACTTTGGCAATCGTAGCTTCGATATGAACGTCTTCGAGTACCCCGTTTATGATAAACGTTGTTTCGTAGAGTCGTTGTATGTGTTCCATTAAATTATCTCTATGGTCGTGGTTAAATTGGCTTCAATTATTATGAAAACTGAAGCAGAGAATATATGTTGTTAAAAAAATTATTTTTTGGGAGTTGCTGCCTTAGCGCCTTTATCACCTGTTGCAGGAGCGCCTTCTTCTTCTTTCTTACCTTTGGTAATTACTTCGGGTTCTTTTGCTGCATCTGCGGCTGCTTCTTCAGGTGTCTGCACTTTTTCTACCAACGGCGGCAACACGGATACAATTGGGTCGCCTGCATGGGTAAGAATGCGGAGATTTTCCAGATTCAAATCACTCACGTGAATTGTATGATTCATACTCAGGTTGGCTATATTTATTTCGATGTGCTCCGGAATAAATTTTGGCAAGCATGAAATTTCTAAAGAATGTAAAATATGCTGAAGAACACCGCCTTCACGAACTCCGCTTGGTATTCCACCAGTCAAAACTATAGGCACTTTTAAAGTCAGTTCTTCATCTGCTCGCACTCCCTGAAAATCAATATGAACGGGCTTATCCGTAATCGCGTCAAATTGTACTTCGCGGATAATTCCCTGACGGGTTTCACCGGGGGTAAAATTTAAATTGATGATGTGTGTTTCATTTGTTGTAACAAGCGGAAGCAAGTGCGTCAACTTCACTTTTAAACTTATATTGCTTTCGCCATGCAAATAGTACACGCCTGGAATAAATCCTGCGCGACGTAAACTTCCGACTTTCTTTTTTAGTTGAGTGCGTATTTCAACTGGTAATGCTACTTCTTTCATTTCTTTTTTTTGTATTCGGTAATTAAAACTTATTATCCTTTATCAATATCAAATAACGTACTGATGGATTCATTATTATAACAACGGAGAATTGCTTCTCCAAATATTTTTGCTACGGTCAGCGCTTCGATTTTTTCACAAACTATTCTTGTCGGGAACGTATCGGTAACAAATAACTTTTTCACTGATGACTCTTCCACTTTTCTTACGGAATCACCTGAGAGTACTGCGTGAGCACACGCGCCATAGATTTCATTTGCACCGGCATCTTTTAACGCTTCAACTGCATTCGTAAAAGTTCCTCCCGTATCTATCAAATCATCTACAATGAGAATATTTTTTTCATTCACATCGCCGATAATATTCATCACTTCAGCAATGTTCGGCTTCGGACGGCGTTTATCAATCAGAATTAATTCGCTGTCTAAACGTTTTGCATATGCACGGGCTAATTTTATTCCTCCGACATCAGGCGAAACCACTGCAAGATTCGGAATTGAAAATTGTCTCAAAAACGGCATAAAAACCGCCGAAGAATATAAATGGTCAACTGGAATATCAAAAAAACCTTGTATCTGCGGTGCGTGCAAATCCATCGTAATAACTCTATCTGCACCTGCTTCTGTAATCAGATTTGCAACGAGTTTCGCAGTTATTGAAACACGCGGCTGGTCTTTTCTATCCTGTCTTCCGTATCCAAAATAGGGAATTACGGCAGTTACTCTTCTTGCTGATGCTCTTTTTGCGGCATCAATCATAATCAATAATTCCATCAGATTTTCTGCAGGAGGATTTGTTGATTGTACAATAAAGACATCATCCCCGCGAATATTGGAATTATATTTCACCCAAATTTCGCCATCCGAAAAATTCTCGATATCACATTTACCAAGTTCGTGTTCGATGGTATCAGCGATAGCAATAGCAAGTGCGCGATGCGAACGTCCGGAGAAAATTTTTAATTCTGGCATTGAGATTTTTTGGCTGTGTGCTTCCAGTGTAAGAGAAGCTTTTTAAACCTTGTAATTGCTTCGGTCGAAAAATTTTGGCACGAAAAATACTTATTTCCACAGAACTATGCAAGAACTTTCACTGAAATAGATAAATTCTCCTTAAAATGAAAATTATCAATAATTTTACAGGCAATTTGCAAAACTTCTCTTTGCCTTCCTTGAATATCTCATCAACTTTCTGTAATTTTTGCCCGCTTTTTTAGCGACATCTCTCACAATCCTATTTTTTTGAGCAAATGAAACTTGATAATATTATCCAAACTCTCCTTCCTCACGATGAAAAATTCTATAAACTCTTTGAGCAGGCAGCACAAACACTTCTTGACGCTTCTGTTCTTCTAAAAAAAATTCCCACAGCAACGAATGAAGAACGAGCGAGCATCAGTAATCAGATTACAGAACACGAACACCGCGCGGACACAATCACGCACGAAATTTTTGCAGAACTCAGTGCAACATTTGTTACGCCTTTTGACCGCGAAGATATTCATTTACTCGCATCTGCGCTTGACGACGTAATGGATTATATTGACGGAAGCACACATCGTTTCGTTTTGTATAAACTCAAAGAATGTCCTCCGGCAATGACTGCGCTCATTGAAGTTATTCATCTTTCCGTGATTGAATTAAAAAATGGCGTTCACATGTTGCGTGATTTCCGCGACCCGGAACCATTGAAAAAAATTCTCCATAAAATTAATGATTATGAAAATCAGGCAGACAAAATTTTTGAAGAAGCAATTGCAAATCTTTTTGAAAATGAAACAGATGCTATTAAAATCATCAAACTGAAAGAAATTCTTGTCAGTCTTGAAACTGCAACTGATAAATGTGAAGATGCATCGAATGTACTCGAAACTTTACTCATCAAACACGGATAACAAGAGACGATGCTAACACTTGTTATTTCAATCATTATCATTGCGCTCATTTTCGATTTTCTCAACGGATTTCATGATGCGGCGAATTCTATTGCTACAATCGTTTCAACACGAGTACTTTCCCCTCGGCAAGCAGTAGCATGGGCGGCTTTTTTCAATCTTGTTGCCGCATTCCTTTTTGATGTTCATATTGCAAAAACAATAGGAAAAGGTCTCGTGGAATTATCCGCCGTTAATGAATATGTCGTTATGTGCGCTTTACTCGGCGCAATTGTCTGGAATCTGATAACGTGGTATTACGGCATTCCGTCAAGTTCATCGCACGCACTTATGGGAGGACTTGCCGGCTCGGCAATGGCACATGCTGGTTTTAACGTAATAATTATTTCTGGCTGGACAAAAACTTTGCTCTTCATAATTCTTGCACCACTCATTGGACTTCTTCTCGGATTTATTTTAATGGCTAGTTTAATGTGGTTATTTCATAATCGCCCTTCTTCCAAAGTAAATCAACGGTTTCGAACCTTACAACTTTTTTCTGCCGCATTGTACAGTCTCGGACACGGTACAAACGATGCGCAAAAAACGATGGGGGTCATCACAACACTTCTTGTTACTGCCGGATATTTATCTACATTTGAAGTTCCTTTTTGGGTAATTCTGCTATCCCATTTTGCCATTGCAATGGGAACACTTTTCGGAGGATGGCGCATTGTAAAAACAATGGGGCAAAAAATTACAAAACTGAAAGCATCCGGCGGATTTTGTGCGGAAACCTCCGGTGGTTTGACTCTTCTTATCACAGCATTTTTCGGAATATCCGTCAGCACAACACACACAATTACTGCCGCAATAATGGGAGTCGGCGCGACAAAGCGAATGTCTGCAGTGCGCTGGGGATTAGCGGGCAATATTATAATTGCATGGATTCTCACAATTCCGCTCTCTGCTCTTGTTAGCGCGGGTTGCTATAAAATCATTGAATTATTTCTTTGATTCACACAGAAAAATTTTCTCCGCATTGCAATTCAATGGAAAAAACAACTGAAGAAAACGAGCGTACAACATACGTTCGCTCAATGTTTAATTCCATTGCAAAGAACTACGATTTTTTAAATCACTTTCTCAGCGGCGGCGTTGATGTATGGTGGCGCAATAAAGCAATGCAACTTCTCCTTCCGTTTCAACCGAAAAAAATTCTTGATGTTGCGTGCGGTACAGGAGATTTTTCTATCGCTGCGGCACAAAAAATTTCTCCCCAGGAAATTATCGGCGTGGATATTGCTGATGAAATGCTGCACATCGGACGAAAAAAAATTGCAAAAAAAAATCTGCAACACATTATCTATTTAGAGACAGGGGACGCAGAACATTTACAATTTGACGGACATTATTTTGATGCCGCAATTGTTGCATTTGGTGTACGAAATTTTGCGCATCTCGAAAAAGGATTGCAGGAAATGCAGCGTGTTCTGTCTGAAAACGGCGTGATACTTATTCTTGAATTTTCAAAACCGCAAGGATTTATTTTCCGCCAATTGTACTTTTTTTATTTTAAAAATATTTTGCCTCTCATCGGAAAAATATTTTCGCAACACAAGGAAGCGTACAATTATCTTCCCAATACTGTAATGAATTTTCCCGATGGAGAACGGTTTCTGCATATTTTAAAAAGTATCGGATTCAAAAATTTATCCGCAACACAACTGACATTTGGTATCGCGACTATTTATATCGCGCAAAAATAATTTTAATTTTAAAGCACAATTCTTTTGAACAAACAAATCTCAAATCCCCAATCTCAAACATCCGACCGCATACTTCACGTTGGACACTCACCCGACCCTGATGATGCATTTATGTTCTACGGACTTGCAAGCGGCAAAGTAAAACTCGATGGATTTTCCATTGAACATTTTCTCGAGGATATTCAATCGCTGAATCTTCGCGCTATGAAAAGTGAACTTGAAATTACCGCAATTTCCGCGCACGCATTCCCTTATGTTGCGCAACATTATTGGATAATGGAAACAGGCGCAAGTATGGGCGAAGGATACGGTCCCGTTCTTGTTTCAAAAAAATATTCTTCCCTTGAAGAACTGCGCGGGAAAAAAGTGGCAACTCCCGGTAAACTGACAACTGCAACTCTGCTGTTCAAAATTTTCTGCGATGGTATAACAAATGTTGATATTCCGTTCGATGCGATAATGGAGAAAGTAAATGATGGAACGTACGATGCCGGACTTCTTATTCACGAAGGACAATTGACATACAAGGATGAGGGCTTCAAAAAAATAATTGACTTTGGTGAATTGTGGAGCGAAAAAACAAACGGACTTCCGCTTCCACTTGGATTAGATGTTGTGCGCAAAGATTTGGGAGAAGAGACAGCAAGAAAAATTTCATGCGGTTTGAAGGAAAGTATTCATTACGGTTATACTCACCAGAAAGAATCTATTCCGTATGCGATGCAGTGGGGGCGCGGAATAAATGAAGAACTCGGCGAACGTTTTGTAAAAATGTACGTGAGTGAACTGACAATCAATATGGGCGAAAGCGGTAAAAAAGCATTAGCGCTTCTTTTTCAGATGGGATTTGAAAAAGGATTAATTCCATTCGTGCCGGAAATGGTTTTTGTATAATTTTTTAAAAAAGATGCAATGAACAAAACCATTCTTATTGTTGATGATGAAAAAGATATTGTAGAATTGTTGCAATATAATTTGCAGAAAGAAAATTACAATGTCATTACAGCATTTAATGGCTACGATGTATTGCCGTGCGCTTCGAAAAAACCGGATGTAATTCTTCTCGATGTAATGCTTCCCGGTATGGATGGATTTGAAGCGCTCAAGCAGCTTCAGCGGAACAAAGAGACTTCACAAATTCCTGTTATTTTTTTAACTGCACGAAGTTCTGAAATTGATGAAGTAGTCGGATTGGAACTTGGCGCGGTGGATTATATTGTCAAACCAATTTCCATTCCAAAACTTCTTGCGCGCATAAAATCTGTACTACGCAAAAATGAACAGCAGGAACATTCTCCCCAAAAAAGCAGTGCCATTGTATTTGAAGAAATTGAAATTCATCCCGAGCAGCATAAAGTATTCATCAACAAACGCGATATTTTTTTTCCGAAGAAGGAATTTCAATTGCTGCAATTTCTCATTGAGCATAGCGGCAATGTTGTAACGCGCGAAAAACTCCTCGATAGCATTTGGGGAAATGACGTGCGCGTCAATGACAGAACAATTGATGTTCACATACGAAAAATCCGCGAGAAATTAGGAACGTATGCCGAATACATCGAAACAATAAAAGGCATTGGCTATCGTTTTCGCAGCAAAAATATTCCGGAATGAAACTGCAGACACGTCTCAATATTATTTTTCTCCTGCTGGGTATTTGTATTTTGTCCTCAGCAGGATTTTTTATTTCGTATGAGATAGAGCAATATTTTCTCGCGCGTTTCACCAATGAGTTGGATGCAAAAATCCGCTCCATTGAATACGAACTCCGCACGTTTGCTTCTCCGCAATCATCGCTCTCGTATGAACAATTACAGCAACTCTCCCACTCGCTGGAAATTCGCGTAACATTTATTCGCGCAGATGGCGTTGTCGTTTTTGATTCTGAAGTTGATGAAAAGAAATTACCATCACTTGAAAATCACCGGATGCGCCCGGAAGTGTTTGAAGCATTGCGCAAGGGAAAAGGAGTGAGTCAGCATCGCAGCGGAACGCTAAATGTAGAAATGATGTATCTTGCACGCAAAATAAATGTACCATTGCAACAAACGGGAATACTTTCGACTGTTGCAGTTCTGCGCGGTAGTATTCATCTTACAGAAGTACACATTGCATTGCAGGAAATCCGCTCAAAAATATTTTTTGCAAGCGGTATTATTTTCATTTTTATTATTTTCGCATCAAATTTCATTTCAAAAAAAATAGCGCGCCCCATCAACGCAATCGCTTACACTGCTGAGGAAATCCGCGCAGGAAAATTGGAAAAGCGCATTGCACATACTTCAAAAGATGAGATAGGAAAACTTGCGGCGGCTATCAATGCAATGGTGCAGAAACTCAATGACGATATTGTGCAGTTAAAAAAACTTGAGCGTGTGCGCAGTGAATTTCTCGGCAATGTTTCGCACGAATTACGCACACCGATTTTCGCATTGCAGACTGCTCTTGAAACGTTGCTGAATGGGGCTATTGACGATAAAAAAGTGAATGTGAGTTTTTTGCAAAAGGCAATGCATCACTCGCAACGGTTGAATGCTTTGCTTTCCGATTTGATAGAAATTTCGCGTATCGAATCCGGCGAAATGAAAATGATGTTTCGCTATTTTTCATTACGCGAATTTTTTAATTCCGTTCTCGAAGAAGTGCAATTGCAAGCGGAGCAAAAAAATATTTCTCTTGAATGTATTTCTCCATCGCAATCAGTTGAGGTGTTTGCTGATAAGGAGCGCATAAAACAAGTGATGTTGAATCTGATTGAAAATGCAATCAAATACACCTCTGCAACCGGAAAAATTATTATTGCATACGCAATTGAGAGCAACGGAGTTCGTATCATTGTTACTGATACCGGTTGCGGAATTGCAGAAGAACATTTGCCGCGTATTTTTGAACGGTTTTATCGCATAGATAAAGACCGCTCTCGCGATGTTGGCGGCACGGGGCTTGGGCTTGCAATTGTGAAACACATTATTGAAGCGCACGAGAGCAAGGTGGAAGTGCAAAGCGAAATTGGAAAAGGGAGCGTGTTTAGTTTTGTGTTGAGGAGGAATTTATAGATACAATGAGTGTAAAGTTCGCTTAGAGGGGACGAAGATTTAGGAGGACTAAGTGCAATTGAAATGGCAAGATTTATGAATGCGGATGCGAGTTTTACAAATGCGGGTGCAAGTTTTATGAATTGGGGCGTAAGTTTTACAAATTGGGGCGTAAGTTTTACAAATTGGGGCGTGAGTTTTATGAATTGGGGCGTAAGTTTTACAGACTGGGGCGTGAGTTTTATGAAATGGGAAGCGAGATTTGCTTTTTTGGGATGGAAAGTGAATATATCGCTCCTACGGAGCTGAAATTTTATTTTTGATTTATTTTCTATTAAGATTTCACGCCTACGGCGTTGTTCCTTCTACAATTTTAATTTCTTCTTCGGTTAAGGCGTATAATTCGTACACGGCTTGGTCTATTTGTTTGTCGGTGGATGTGATTTGCATTTCGAGGCGATTGAGTTCGGAGTAGAGTTTGGCGGATGATTGTTTTTGTTTGAGCGCGAGCATAAATTCGACAAGTTTTACGATGTTGTCGTGTTGGGATTTTTCTTTTGTGTTGGAGAAATTGATTGTGCGAATGGGAAACTCTTTTGCATTTTCAATCAAAATTTTCTGAAAAATATTTTTTGTTTGGTCAAGATGTTTATTGCGATGATACCAATTCATCAAATTTGAATTGAGAATGGCAAGTAAGTATTTAATAGAAACTTCAATGGATTCTTTCTTTACAAGATTGAAAGCAATTTGAGTATTATATAATTCTTCATTTGTATAACCAGCATAAATACGTAAAGAATTTCCGCTCAATATTTGTCGAACTATAATTCTTTCAGAAGTAAAAAATTTTTGTTCTCGTGATGCACCTAACCAATCACCGTAACTTAACCATTCTTTTCCATCCCATCTCACAAAGTAACGAGTAATATTTCCTCCGTTCAGTAATGGTTTGAATGTTATATTTTCTTTTTTTGTTGAATGGAATTCCCGATTCTTGATTTGACTCTTTGTATGCCCTTTGTATTTATCGTAAGGTGTTATTCCTAAACTGAACTCACAGAAAAGTGCGAGTGATTTCGTATTATGTTTTATCTTAGTAATGAGATGTTTTTCTTTTCCATTCACAAAAAGATTGATAACCTTTTCTTCATCTTGTTTCCAATTCTCTTGTTGTATGAAATGGTGAATACTCGTTTCGTCTGAAACAATAGTATCTATTTTTTTCTTCGCATCGTAAACAAATACTTCCGTTACATCATTTTTTTTACTTGTATTTTCGAGAATAGAGATTATACTTTCTGCAATGACGTTTTTAAAAACATTATCCGGAAGACGAATTAATTTTGTAAATGAATATTTCAATAATAATAATTCACGAAGTTGTTTGTACGAAGATTGCGTAGTGTAAGAACTTGGTGTAATATAACCGAGTGTTCCTTCTCTTTTCAATAACGACAATGCAATCTGAATAAATACAGCGTAAATATTCATTCTATTCTCAACAGTTGAATATTTCTTAAAGTAATAATCAACTACGGAAGGATCCATTCCTTTTATATCAATCCAAGGCGGATTACCTACAATCGCATCAAACCCTCCTTGTTTTATTATCTTTGGAAACGCATCGCTGAAATTCATTGGCTTTAATTTTTCCTTTTCTTCTTCGGCAAACAATCCATTGATATCATTATCTACGAGCGAATTGCCACAGACAATATTGAATCTTAAATCGGGAAGAATTTTTTCTTTGAGCAGACTGAATTGAAATGCATCGTTCATTGTTACGTCTTCGAGCAATTTCAAATAGAGCGAGAGTTGCGTTACTTCGGTTGCCTGAAAATCAATATCTACGCCATAAATATTATTGAGAAGAATTTCCTGTTTCTTTTTGAGCGAGAGTACAATTTTGCCGTCGCGGATTTCTGTTTCGCCTTTCTTCGCTTTTTCGGGAAAGGCATTGTAATATTTTGTATGATGGTCGAGCAATTGGCTATATATTTCGATGAGAAATGAACCGGAGCCGCATGCAATATCTGCGAAGGAGAGTTGGGAAATTTCTTCGGGAGATTTTAATTCAAGTTTATATAATCCCACTTTGTCCCCCTTTTCAAGGTGGAATTTATGTTCTACTCCGCCTTCGTTTTCCTTTTCAAGGGGGAGTTCAGGATTTAAAATTTTTCCTACTGTTTCGCTTACAATATAGCGGACGATGTATTCGGGAGTGTAATAGACGCCGCCTGCTTTGCGGAATTCGGGTTTATCTTCTACTTTTGCCTGCTTTGGTGTTGCGTGTACTACTTTTCCGAGAAAGCGTTCGTAAATACTTCCGAGAATGGAAATGGGTATCTGGTCGAAATCGTACGGCGAAGTCGGGTCGGAGAGTTCGTCGCAAATACCTGCGAATAAATTGTCGTCGGGAGGAACGAATTCTTTGCTATCAATGATGCGGTGGGGTTTGAAAACGAGACCGTTGTATTTGGGTTCGAGGGATTTGCAATGTGCAATGAACGCTTTCCACGCAGAAGGTTGTGCGCGATAGTTGAGAACTTGCTGTTCTTCAATTTGTTTATCTTCGAGGAAGCGGATGAATACAAGCCGGTCAATTGTTCTCTGCACCGCTTCGGTGAGTTCTTCGCTTATGAGTTGCTGATTGTGTTTCTTGAATGCTTTTGCAAGTGTTTCGCGGTATTCATCGAGAAGTTCGAGAAATGCTTCGTCAACGGACTTTAAACCTAACAGGTTTTGAAAACCTGTTAGGTTTTTCTTTCGTGGTTTGGGAAGTGTATCAGCAAATCTTTCCAGCGAATTATTTGCAACGGCATTGCGGCTGAAGAGGTAAAATATTTTTGCAAAGATTTCTTCGTTTGCATAATCGGTGTAATGATACGATACTATTTTTCTTTCGAGCGCAGTTTGTATATCGGGTTTGTAGCGGCAATCGAGAATGTGCAATTCTTCAAAATCGGTGAGCATTGCGAGCGGCGTTCCTTTATTCCATCCGTAGCGAATTGTCTGAAAATAATCGTCGGCGTTGCAAAGATTGCGCGAAGGTTTTTTCGCCTCCACAAAAAATTTAACATCGTGGAAGTTTGGAGCAATGAAGAATGCATAATCGGCTCTTCGATGACTTGCGCCGGTTTTTACTTTGTTCTCAATTTTTACTTCCTGTTCGTAGGGATTTTTCTGCGTTACGTGCGTAACATCCCAACCAAGCGCGACGAAAAATTTGTTGATGAAATCTTCGCGCACCTGCTGCTCGGAATAATCGGGATGAAGAAATGCAGATTCCTGTTTCTGAAAATCTTCGACAAGGATTTTTATTTGTGTAAGTGCCTGATTCATAAATTAACCGACGAAAATATACTTAATTTCTCAACTTTGGAAACATCTTTTTCTCTCTTAACAATTTCTTAACATTGCGGTTACATTCAGTTCATACCGGAACTGTATTTTGTTTGCGTACAAATTGATGCAATGGCAGTTCACAATTTCATAATACAACGGCAATCAAAACACAACATACAACAAGTATATTGGATGCGTACATTACACACATTTATTAACGATTCAATTTACACTTTATGAAAATATTTATACTATTCCTTTTGATTATTGCAACACTATTTTTTCAACCGACGCACGCACAAGATACTTCCAATATTGCAACAAAGGAAGACATTGCAGAAATAAAAGGCGCATTCGACGGAATGAATGAAACGGTTACGGAAATGAAAAACACGCTTGACATTTTAAAAAAAATAAAAATCAGCGGCTATATTCAGGCGCAATATCAAATAGCAGATACGGAAGCATTGAGTTCAACTGCGCTCAATACATATCCGATTGGAAATTTTGCAGGAGGAAGTTTTCCAACGTATGTTAATTCCCGTTTTCAATTACGGCGCGGACGATTGAAAATAAATTATGATAACGATGTAACGCAATATGTTTTGCAACTTGACCTTACGCAAAATGGCGTAGGGATAAAAGATGCATATATTTCTGTGAAAGAAGAATGGTACAGAACGGCAACACTCACTGCCGGAATTTTTGACCGTCCGTTTGGCTATGAAATTTCACACTCATCCAATATGCGCGAATCTCCTGAACGCTCACGAATGTTTCAGACGCTGTTTCCTGGCGAGCGTGAACTCGGAGCAAAAATTGAACTAGTTTCAGAGAATGAACGATATAACTGGTTGAATTTAAAAGCGGGATTTTTTAACGGTGTATTGAACAATGCAAATGAAAATGACAGCCGTAAAGATTTCATTGGACGAATTGGATTTTTGTTTCCATTTTATGAAGAAAATTTTGAAATTGATTGCGGCGTTTCTTTGTATGCAGGAAACGTGCGAAGCAATTCGACTGAAGTATATAGCACGATAAATGATGCAACGAAAAAATTCACCCGCGATTCTTTATCATCAAATATTGGAAAATATTTTAAGCGCAATCATCTCGGAGCAGATATTCAGATGTACTATGATATTCCGTCTCTCGGAGGATTTTCACTGCGCGGAGAATTTATCACAGGAACGCAGCCCGGAACTGCATCATCGAATAGTTTTTACAATCCCGGCTCTGTTGTTTCTCCTTTATACGAAAGAAAATTTTATGGCTGGTATATAAATTTTGTTCAAAATTTCGGTCTGTCAAATCAATTGCTTTTAAAATATGATGTCTTTGACCCGAACAGTAAAATCAGTGATGAACATATTGGCGCAACGGGAAGCAATCTGAAAGCAGGCGATATAAAATATTCCACATTTGGACTGGGCTGGATATACCATTGGGATGCAAATGTAAAATTTATTTTCTTCAAAGATTTTGTAACGAATGAAAAAGTGAACAATACAGCAACCGGCTCACTGATTCCATTCAAAAAAGATGTGAAAGACAATGTGCTTTCACTGCGGATGCAATACAAATTTTAATTTTTTTAACTATCCAAATTATTTACCAACACAACAATGAAAAAAATATTTCTCACACTACTCCTTGCCGTTATTTCCTTCGGATTTTCCGGCTCGAATGAAACAATTACTGTAAAAGGTTCTGATACGATGGTGATTCTTGCGCAACGATGGGCAGAAAATTATATGTCTGCACACAGTGAAATTGCAATTCAGGTAACAGGCGGAGGTTCCGGAACAGGAATTTCTGCACTCATCAATGGCACCACGGATATTTGCAATTCATCCCGACCAATGAAGCAAAGTGAAAAAGAAAAGCTGAAACAACGCTACAATACGCTTGGCGTGGAAATTAAAACCGCAAAAGACGGTTTGGCAATTTATGTTCACGAAAGCAATCCCGTAAAAGAATTAACATTACAGCAAATCAAAATGATATACACAGGAAAAATTACGAACTGGAAAGATATCGGCGGCAACGATGCAAAAATAATTTTGTACAGCAGAGAAAATAATTCCGGCACGTATGTGTATTTTAAAGATAACGTCCTTGAAGGAAGTGATTTCGCGCCGAGCGCACAAAATATGCCCGGCACAGCGGCTGTTGTAAATGCAGTTGCAAAGGATAAAAACGGTATCGGATATGGAGGAGCGGCGTATGGCAAAGGAATAAAATATGTGCATGTAAAAAAAGATGCAGAGTCTCCCGCGTATGAGCCGACAGAGGAAAATATTAAATTAAATAAGTACCCTGTTACACGGTATTTGTATATGTACACACGCAGCAGACCAACCGGCGCATTGAAAGAATACATTGACTGGATTTTGAGCGCAGAAGGTCAGGCGATTGTTTCAAAAGTCGGATATTTTCCGGTGCGATAATTTCCTGTAAAAAAATCAAAACATACATTGCATAAGAGTACAATGCGAAATATAAATTTGCTACAAAAGAAATTCCGTTGGGTAGAATTTCTTGCAGAAAAATTTATTACCGTAACGGCATTTATTTCGTTTGCGTGCATTGTTTTGATTTTTATCTTTGTCTTTAAAGAAACGCTGCCTGTTTTTTTTACAGAGGAAAAAGCAATTTCAGTAATTCAGGAAAATGAACAGCAGGAAACGTACGGCGACATTCCCGATGAACTTTCTGAAAATACAAATACCGCAAGACAGTTATTGGAGTCATCCGGAAACGAAGGAGATGCTTCTCTTTCCAATCTCACCGGAACGCAATGGCAACCAGTTTCCGAAGACCCGAAATATGGTTTGTTTCCACTCGCCGCAGGAAGTTTTAAAGTAACATTGATAGCGATTCTATTTGCTGCGCCCATTGCAATACTCGCGGCGCTCTTCACTGCTGTATTTGCTCCGCGATGGGCGAAAGAACTCCTCAAACCCGCAATTGAAATTCTTGCGGGATTTCCTTCTGTCGTTATTGGGTTTTTCGCACTGATAGTTTTGGCGACCGCAATACAAAATTTGTTTGGTTTTGAATACCGGTTGAATGCTTTCGTCGGTGGCATCGCAATGTCTTTGGCGGTAATTCCGATTATTTATACAATTGCAGAAGATGCAATTGCAGCAGTTCCAAAAACTTTGTATGAAGCAAGTCTCGCACTCGGCGCAACAAAATGGCAGACAGCGCTTTTTGTAATTCTTCCTGCTGCAATTCCGGGAATTTTTGCCGCTGTGCTTCTTGGCTTCGGACGTGCATTCGGTGAAACGATGATTGTGTTAATGGCGACAGGAAATGCGGCATTATTTTCAGCAAATCCTTTTGAGCCCGTGCGCACAATGTCTGCAACAATTGGCGCAGAAATGGCTGAAGTGGTGTTTGGTGAAACGCATTATAATATTCTTTTTCTTATCGGCGCGCTACTTTTCGTTTTTACATTTTCCCTCAATGCCGTTGCGGAAATATTTATTCGTAATCGTCTGATGAAAAAATTCGGAGGACAGTAAAGCTGAAAATAGATATGAAAAATAAAGTTCTCGGCATTACAATTTCAACAATTACTGCTCTCAGTGCAACTATGATTGTACTTTCTGTAATTGCAATTATGGCTGAAATTGTCATTGGCGGATGGTCAACGATGACGTGGGAATTTTTAACAGCCGCTCCGAAAGGCGGAATGACCGAGGGCGGAATTTTTCCTGCAATTATCGGAACATTTCTTTTAGTCATCATAATGTCAATGGTTGGTGTTCCTATCGGCACAATAACCGCAATATATCTCAGTGAATATGCAAGCAGCATGTCAAAACTTGCGCGTACAATTCGTTTTGCAGTAAATACACTCGCAGGCGTTCCTGCAATTGTGTTCGGATTATTCGGATTGGGATTTTTTGTGCAGTTCGTCGGCAGTGGAATTGATAATGTTACAAACGGTGGTGTAAAATTGCAATGGGGACAACCGAATATTTTGTGGGCAAGTTTAACGATGGCATTGCTGACTCTTCCCGTTGTTATCGTTTCTGTGGAGGAGGCAATAAAAAATGTTCCGCGTGAATTGCGTGAGGCGAGTCTTGCGCTTGGAGCAACAAAATTGCAAACAATTGTAAAAATAGTTCTTCCGAATTCAATTACAGGAATTTTAACAGGTGGAATATTAGCAGTCAGTCGCGGCGCTGGAGAAGTTGCTCCGATTCTTTTTACCGGTGCGGCATATTTTCTTCCCCATCTTCCCAATGCGCTTTCCGACCAGTTTATGGAACTTGGGTATCATATTTACATTATGTCCACGCAATCTCCTGATGTTGAAGCGACGCGCGGAATTCAATATGCAACAACACTTGTGCTTCTTCTTCTGACTTTTTTATTAAATTTCTCTGCAATATTTTTGCGCTACAAATTACGCACACGCGCATTTCGATAACTATTTAATGGAACAGACAACAACTAAAATTTCTACTTCGCAACTGAATCTTTACTATGGAGAAAAGCACGCGATAAAAGATATTTCGCTGACAATACAATCGAATAAAGTAACGGCACTTATCGGACCTTCCGGTTGCGGCAAATCTACATTCCTCCGTTCATTGAATCGTATGAATGATTTAATAGATAATGTGCGAATTACAGGAACAGTTACAATTGATGATGTAAATATTTATGATATGAATATTGATGTTGTTGAATTGCGAAAAAAAGTCGGAATGATTTTTCAGAAATCCAATCCGTTTCCAAAATCTATTTATGAAAATGTCGCGTATGGACCGCGCATTAATGGCATTAAAGAAAAAATAATGCTCGATGAAATTGTAGAAAAAAGTTTACACCAAGCCGCACTGTGGGATGAAGTAAAAGATGAATTGCACAAAAGCGGACTCGCGCTTTCCGGCGGTCAGCAACAGAGATTGTGTATTGCCCGCGCACTCGCAGTAAATCCGGACGTTCTGCTTATGGATGAACCCGCCAGCGCGCTCGACCCGATTTCAACTACAAAAATTGAGGAACTTATGTACGATTTGAAACAACACTACACAATTGTCATTGTTACACACAATATGCAACAAGCGGCACGTGTCAGCGATTGCACTGCTTTTTTTTATATGGGCGAATTAATTGAATACGATGCAACAAAAACAATTTTCACCATGCCAAAGAAAAAGCAAACGGAAGATTATATTACAGGACGATTCGGATAAATAATTTATTTTTTAAAATCTATGCAACGACACTTTGATACTGAACTTTCAAAATTAAAATCCACACTGATTAAGATGGGTTCCATTGTGGAGCAATCCATTGAAAAATCCATTTACGCTTTGCTCTCGCAAAATACAGAACTCGCATCAGCAGTAATAAATGACGACACAAAAATCAATTCACTCGAAATTGAAATTGATAATACAATAGTTGACCTGCTTGCTCTGCAACAACCTGTTGCGTCGGATTTGCGATTTATTTTAGCGGCTGTAAAAATAAACAGCGATTTGGAACGTATCGGCGACCACGCAGTAAATATTGCGCAATCCGTTCTCAATCTGAAAAAACACGAGCAAATATCTTCTTCTATGTGGGAAACTCTTCCCGTTGCGAACGAAGTAAAACGCATTACGCATATTACAAAACGTATGCTGACAGATGCGCTCAATAGTTTCATTCACTTCGATGCAAATCTCGGCGAAAGTGTTTTACTTGTTGATGATGTTGTGGATATGCTCAATCTGCAAATTATCACTGAACTTATCGGACTGATGAAAAACAACGGTGCATTAATTGACCAGTCGCTTGAATTGATTCGTGTAAGCAGAAATCTTGAGCGGGTTGCTGATTTGGCAACAAACATCGCAGAAGATGTAATATTTATCGCGAAAGCGAAAAACATTAAACATCACTCAGCCGAATAGGATATTTTTTTTGGGGGAGAAAAAACCTTCATCAACTAAGGCGAAGGTTTTTTTATTTTTTGTGCTTTTGTCTTTTTTGTATGTTTATGCGGCAAAAAAAATATACCAACTATGCAAACATTACACTGTACAATTTTAATCAATGCAGACAAGAAGAAAGTCTGGAACACAATGCTCAATGAAAACACATATCGCGAGTGGACAAAAGAATTTCACGCAGATTCATCTTATGAAGGAAACTGGAACAAGGACAGTGAAATACGTTTTATTGCTCCTGACCAAAACGGCAAACGGCAGGGAATATTCAGCAGGATAAAAGAAAATATTCTGTACCAGTTTATTTCGATTGAACATCTGGGGCTCATTGTAAATGGAGAAGTTGATACTGTAAGCGAAGAAGCTAAAAAATGGATGCCTTCTTTTGAAAATTATACATTCACAGAAAACAACGGCGAGACAGAATTAACAATCGAAATGCAGGTGGAAGAAGAATACAAATCAATGTTTGAAGCAATGTGGAAAAAAGCATTGACCGCGCTCAAATTATTATGCGAAAAGTAAAATAACGCAATCAATACATTTACACTTTCATTTTATTTAAAAAAATATATTTATGCTGCGCGTTCATCTCAAAAAAACCGTTGACGATTCCTACAACATTGATATTGGCAGCGGAATTGTTGCAAGTCTCCCCTCTCTGATTCAAAAGAAATTTTCTCCTACATTCTGTGTGATTATCACGGATAGCAGCGTTAAAAAATTATACGGGAAAAAAATTCTTTCTCTGTTCAGCAAGATTTTTCCACAAACAATTCTCATTGATTTTCCTGCAGGAGAGCATAGCAAATCCCGCGAGACAAAATCAATGCTTGAAGATAAAATTTTCAACAATCACATTGGAAAAGATTGCTTGCTCATTGCGCTTGGCGGCGGTGTTGTCGGTGATGTTACAGGATTTGTTGCCGCAACATTATTTCGCGGCGTTCCTTTTTTCCAAATTCCTACGACGCTTCTCGCACAGGTTGATAGCAGTAGCGGAGGAAAAACTGCAGTTGACCATCCGTCTGGAAAAAATCTCATCGGCGCGTATCACCAACCGAAACATCTTTGCATTGATACTGATTTCCTTGCAACACTGACGCAGGAGGAATATGTCAACGGCATCGCAGAAATTATTAAGCAGGCGCTAATTCAGGATAAAAAATTTTTTTTGTTTCTCGAAAGAGAAATGGAGCATCTTGTACAGCAGAATAAAGAAATTTTGCACAAAACAATTGTATGGAATTGTAAACTGAAAGCAAACATTATTGAAAAAGATGAACGTGAAGCAGGACCGCGAAAAATTTTAAACTTCGGACACACAATCGGACACGCGTTGGAAACGCTTTCCGATTACGAATTGCGTCACGGATATGCAGTTGCAATCGGAATGGCAGCGGAATCACGTATAGCATACCGTTTCGGATGGCTTTCTTCTGAAAATATTAAACGCATTGATACGCTTTTGCTTCGCGCGCAATTACCTGTGCGCATTCCCAAAAATATTTCTATAGAAAAAATCATCGCAAAAACATTTCGCGATAAAAAAAATCGCGCAGGAAAAGTAAAATATTCGCTCATTGATTCCATCGGACACTGTAAATTCAATGTGGAAGCGGATGAACACATCGTGCGCGAATGTTTATTGGAATTGCAATGAATGATAAGCAAATGCTCATTGCTTTTATAGGATTTCGCGGGACAGGAAAAACAACAGTTGCCACACTACTCGGGGATAAAATTGGCTATCAAGTTTTTTCTACTGATAGAGTAATAGAAATGCAAGAGGGAAAGACAATTGCAGAAATAGTAACACAAAATGGCTGGGAGTATTTTCGCAATGTGGAAAGTGAAATACTTCACTCCGCTTTGCACAATAAAAATACAATTATTGATTGCGGCGGCGGCATAGTATTGCGTGAACTGAATAGAACCCTCTTAAAGAAAAATGCATCTCTTGTAATCTGGATGAATGCAGGAGTGGAAACAATTGAGCAACGAATTGCAGGCGATGCAAACAGAATTCGTTTTGACAGCGAAAAAAAACTGCGCGAAGAAATTATTGAAGAACTTGCGAGCAGAGAAATTTTTTATCAACAACTTGCAACGCACACTTTCAATTCTTCAAAAGAATCGGCTGAAACTATTGCAGAAAAAATTTATCTCCTCATCCATCAATAAATTTTGCGCAGAGTGCAATTGCAGCAGTTTCCGTACGCAATCTTCTCTTTCCTAACGATATCAAATTCCATCCTTCCTCGATTCCTTTTTCTACTTCCGCTATAGAAAAACCTCCCTCCGGTCCAACGAGAACAATTGCAGATGGAGTAGGATACATCGCAGTTTTTTCTTTTTCAAATTCATACGCGATGAATTTATTTTCTGCAATTTCTTTTTGGCAAATGAGTTCATCATAAGAATGCATATCTGCTATCACCGGTAAGCAGCCGCGACCGCATTGTTTCATTGCGGAAAGCGCAAGTTTTTCGAGACGCTCTTTTTTGATGTGATGTACAATCGTATGTTCTGAAATGACCGGAATAATTTTTTTCACGCCGAGTTCTGTCGCTTTTTCAACCATAAAATCAAACTTGGCGGAATTTTTTAACAGGCAAACTGCAAGTGTAAGAGACACAGAAGGTTCGTTGAAGTTTTCATACTTGGTAATTATTTCTCCTACTGCGATTTTGTTTTGGATTTCAATAATTTGTGCTTCAAAACAATTACCGATTCCATCCACAACAAATATTTTTTCTCCGAATTTTTTGCGCAACACATTTACGCAGTGATGAAATTCTTCATTTATCAATGTGAGAGTATTTTCGTTTATGAATTCAGGTTGTGTGTAGAAATAATTCGTATTCATTTTTTAAAAAGCAGTGCCGAGTTCTAAAATTATTTCCGATTGTCTTGCTTCATTGAAGGCAATTTCTGAACGCAGGAGAAAATCATACGGCAAGAGAAAATGAATACCTGCGCCGTATCCTTTGACAAAAATATAGTTGCCCAATGTCATTGGTTGAAATTGCATCGCGCCAACATTGCCGAACAATGCAAGATACATTCCAAAGCGAAACACAGAGAACTGCTTTACCGGCACAAATGCGAGTTGATAAATACGCGGAGAGAAAAGCGGCAGTCGGAATTCCATTGCTGCGCCGATTAAATTATCTCCTTCAATTTTTTTGTGGTTGTGTCCGCGAATTTTTTCCTGATATCCAAAGTAAAGAAATTCATACGATGGAACATTTTTTCCGCGAGTTGCAGTAGTAAAAACACGCGCGGCAAGTGTTGCAGTAAAATTTGAATCCACTGCAATTGGAAAATAGCGACGGTAATCAAATGATATTCTGGAAAAATTAACGCCGTCTTTTTCGAAACCTGCTTTTGCAATTGAAGAGCGAAATAACATTCCGTATCCGGCATACTGAATTAAATCGCGCGAATCGTAACTGTAATTCATACGAAGTGTTACATAGGAATCTTTACCTGACAGGGAAATTGTTCTGCGCGGTTGATACGTTGAAACCTGCACCTGATTAAATTCTCCGCCAAAAGTTAAGCGGCGGAATACATCAAACCGACGACCAACATTCATCAAAGCGGCGTAATGTATTTCAACAAAATTATTTCCAGATGCAAGAGCAAGTGTGCTGTGATTGCGGATTTTGCTGTACGTGAGTTGTGATTCGAGAAATAATTCGGGATGCTCGTTGATGAGCGGATTGTAGTAATAAAAACTTATAAACGGATTATAGCCGAATGTGAATGAAGTAATTAATTTTTCATTGCGCCCCCGAAAATTTGAGTGCATAATACTGAAGCCGTAGTTCAGTTTTTTAAAATCGCCTTCTATTGCCTGCAACACAGGAAACGGATAAATATACCATCGCTCGCTCACACTGATGCGCACATCCACAGAATCATCGCCAATGGGCTGTAGAAAAATTTCCACTTTGTTAAACAACGCAAGCGAGTAAATTCTGTTTTTGTTGTAATTGAGTGTAGCAATTTTTACCGTGTCGCCTTGCTTGAATGTGAGTTCGCGGCGAATAACATACTCTTCGGTTTTTTCATTTCCTGTAATAGAAATGTAACGAATGTACGTTGGAGTAATTTTGGCATCGGGAATAATTAATTTGGCTTGAGAAAAAAGAAATTGAAATGCACATACAAGCAGAAGGAGAAAAAAAACGCGCATCATTGCATAAGTGCTATTGTTGATGTAACTGATATTTCACTATCCGGTGCGCAACGGCAATGCAATTATCCATTATGACGGGAATTCCTGCGTTCCTCGCTATTTCTGCCGCATTTTCATTATACACACCTTCCTGCATCCATATTCCCTTCGCATGAATTTCAATCGCTTCTTTTACAACAGGCAACACCAATTCTGAACGGCGAAAAATATTTACAATATCAACTTGCTCAGTAATTTCTTTCAGTGAAGCAGCGCTTTTTATTCCAAACACTTCTTTCACCTTTGGATTCACAGGAATTATTTTGTATCCGACATTCATTAAATATTTTGCAACACCATAACTTGAACGCTCCGGATTATCGGACAGTCCGACCACTGCAATTGTTTCCGCAGATTCAAGCATAGTTTGAATAACCGTATTTTGATTCACGCGCTATTTATACTCCTCAACTGGCGGACACGAACACATAATATTTTTATCGCCATAAGAATTATTGATACGTCCGACGATGGGCCAGAATTTATTTGCATAAAGTGATGGTAACGGGTACGCTGCTTTTGTACGCGAATACGGATGTTCCCATATTTCTTTTACAGATTCATAATCAGTATGAGGCGCATTTTTCAGCACATTATTATTTTTGTCTGCACTGCCATCAATTATTTCCTGAATTTCCTTTCGAATAGAAACCAATGCGTTGATAAATTTATCCAATTCTGCTTTTGATTCGCTTTCTGTTGGTTAAATCATCAATGTTCCAGCCACCGGAAATGAAACTGTTGGCGCGTGAAATCCATAATCCATCAATCGCTTTGCAATATCTTCTGCTTCGATATTTGCACTGTGTTTAAATTCCCGTGTGTCGAGAATAAATTCATGCGCACAAAATCCATTTTTTCCTTTGTATAAAATTGAAAAATGTGGTTCTAATTTTGCTTTCAGATAATTCGCATTGAGTATTGCATATTTTGTAGCATCAGTAACACCCCGCGCACCAAGCATTTTGATGTACGCATACGAAATCAATACAATACTTGCGCTGCCAAACGGTGCGGATGAAACGGCTGGAATAGATTTTTCAGTTCCTTTTCTCTGCACAGAATGTCCCGGTAAATATTGCGCAAGATGTTGTGCAACACAAATCGGACCCATTCCCGGACCGCCGCCGCCATGTGGTATTGAAAAAGTTTTATGCAAATTGATATGACACACATCCGCGCCTATTCTTCCGGGACTCGTCAAGCCAACTTGTGCATTCAAATTTGCACCATCCATATATACTTGCCCGCCATTGCGATGAATTATGGAGCAAATTTCCTGAATACTTTCTTCAAACACTCCATGCGTGGATGGATACGTAACAAGCAATGCAGCCAACGAATCTTTATTTTCTTCTGCTTTTATGCGCAAATCCTGAACATCAATATTTCCCAACTCATCACATTTTATGACGACAACTTTGAATCCCGCCATTACTGCGCTTGCAGGATTTGTACCGTGCGCAGAAGATGGAATCAAAGCAATGTTGCGAAAGGATTCATTGCTATCGTGATGATATGCGCGAATAACCATCAGCCCCGCGTACTCTCCCTGCGCTCCGGAATTTGGTTGCAATGAACATGCATCAAGTCCTGTAATACTGCATAATGATTTTTCAAGTTCACGAAAAATTTCAAAATATCCCTCTGCTTGATATGGAGGAACAAACGGATGCATCTTGGAAAATTTTTTCCATGTAATTGGAAGCAACTCCGTTGCAGCATTGAGTTTCATTGTGCACGAACCCAAAGGAATCATCGAATGTGTTAATGATAAATCGCGGTTCTCCAATTTTTTAATGTACCGCATCATTTCAGTTTCGGAATGATATGAATGAAATACCGGATGCGTTAAAAATTCACTTCTGCGGGCGAATTGCGGCGGAAGCACTGTATCAATTTCTGTAACGTCATTTGCAGAAAATTCTTTCGATTGCGCTTCTGCAAAAACAGAAATAATTTTTTCTACCTCTTCGGGCTGGGTTGTTTCATCAAGCGAAATCCCAACAAATGCATCATCAAAATAGCGGAAATTAATTTCTTTTTTTTCTGCAATGAATTTTATTTTTTCAATTGAAGATACTTTTACTTTCAACGTATCGAAATAAATTTTATTGACCTGTTCATAACCAAGATTCTGCAATTTTTTTTCAAGCAGTACAGCCAGAAGATGAACATTGGTTGCAATCCGTTGCAAACCAACTGCGCCATGATAGACAGCGTACATACCCGCCATAATTGCAAGTAATGCCTGCGCAGTACAAATATTTGAAGTGGCTTTTTCTCTGCGAATGTGTTGTTCGCGGGTTTGCAATGTCATGCGCAATGCAGGATTATTATGCACATCAACAGAAACGCCGATTATTCTGCCGGGCATCTGGCGGATAAATTCATTTCGTGTAGCAAAAAATGCAGCGTGCGGTCCTCCGAATCCAAGTGGCACACCAAAGCGTTGTGAATTTCCAATGACAATATCTGCGCCAAATTCTCCCGGCGGCGTTATCAGCACAAGACTGAGCAAGTCGGATGCAACAGCAACCAACGCACCAGCACGGTGTGTTTGTTCAATAAATTTTCTGTAATCGCTCACCTCGCCGTTTGCATCGGGATATTGCAATAATGCGCCAAAAAATGTTTCATCAATCTGTGTAGTTTCCGGATTTCCAAGAATAAGTTCAAACCGATGCGCTGATGCACGAGAACGCAATACGTCAATAGTTTGCGGAAAACACTGTTCGCTGATAAAAAATTTATTCCTTGTCTCAGCATTTTTATTGACAATCCCATACATCATTTGCATTGCTTCTGCGGCGGCTGTACCTTCATCGAGCAATGATGCATTTGCAACGTCCATTTTCGTCAAATCAATTATCATCGTTTGAAAATTCAGCAACGCTTCCAAACGACCCTGTGCGATTTCTGCCTGATACGGTGTGTATTGCGTGTACCATCCGGGATTTTCAAAAATATTTCTTTGTATTACGGATGGCACGATACAATCGTAGTACCCCATTCCAATGTATGTTGCAAATACTGCATTTTTATCCGCCACTTCGCGGATGTGCCTCAGATAGCGGTATTCGCTCATTGCTTCAGGCAATTGCAGCGGTGTTTGCAATCGTATATTTTCCGGAACTGTCTGCGCTATAAGTGTGTCAAGAGATTGCACGCCAATAGTTGCAAGCATATCTTGTGTTTGCGTTTCATCGGGACCAATATGGCGAGCTGCGAATTGGTCTTCGGTAAATGTTTTTACGTTCATTCTTTAAAAAAAATCGTGGGGAAAACTCGTTGTGCATTCTAAAAATTGCGCGAAAATATACAAAGAACATTTTTCCTTTTTAGATTTGTGGAGCGAAAGAAATATTGATTATGCTACAATATGAAAATCGGGGATTTGAGATTTACGATATACGTAATCTGATACCTGTGCAATAATTCTCCATTGAAAAGTGAGTGAGCGGGATTTCTTTCCCCTTGCACTATTTCTCCGCAATCCCTATCTTTTGCCAAAGAAAATGAAGCCAATTTTCAACCACGAAAAATCTTTACAGAAGAAACAAAGAAATATTTAACGACAATAGCCATTTGATAAACTGCTGTAGATATGCACTACTCAAAAAGCCAAAAACCTGCGTTAATCCAACACTTTTATTGCGGATTTGCGCTATAAAAAATATATTTGTAGCGCATATTAGATGTTGGAGTAATGCTGTGACGACGGTGCAACATCAAACAGACTGACAGAAAAATGAACAAAAAATCCAACGCATCAGAAAAATAAAAAAATACTGCATCTCCACCCACAAGCCAACACAGTTGCAGCACATTTGCTTTTACCCGACCGTACATCAACCGTATGACAAATGAATT
Source organism: uncultured Chitinophagales bacterium (assembly GCA_964358705.1). Taxonomy (GTDB): domain Bacteria; phylum Bacteroidota; class Ignavibacteria; order UBA10030; family F1-140-MAGs086; genus JBBTJF01. The sequence goes on along the minus strand of CAYHPL010000001.1, from coordinate 140,182 downwards.
CAATATATACTTTGACACGCCTAAGACTTTTGAAATTCAAAATATCAAACCTCTTGCAGGTTTGGTGGGACTATATTTCATTTTCACAACGGAATGCGAAATTCAATATCCATTCAAAAAATCAAAATTACTTTACATTGGAATGAGTGAGAAAAAAACGAATAGTATGGGAAGTCGGCTGACTGGTCACTTTGAAGGAAAAAGTAAAAACTTAGGACTTGTAAATTATAGAAAAGTTGGACAACTTAAATTCACGATAATAAATTTTGAAATGCTTAAAAGCTTTTGGGAATATAGAATAGAAGATTTGGAAAGCTATTTTATTCTTGACTTTGTTGAAAAGTATGGTGTTTACCCGATTTGCAACAACAAATCAGGATTTGAAATTTTAGAAAAAAAGATAAAAGCAAATTTTATAATTGATTGGAAATACTTTGAATAAAACAAATACTATGGACGATAATATAAAAAGTGGAAAGGACGTAATTGATGATTTTTTTGCAGAAATCTATAATATTCCGAATGCCGACAAAAAGACCGTTGATGCATTAGTTGAGCTTTACAGTCAGGGAAAACTTTCTGATAAAAATGTTCAAAACACTTTGGACGAAATAGTTCAGAAGGAATTAAAACAAATTGACAAAGAAGATGAGTAAGAACAAAATTAAATCAATAAACATCACAGGTATCAGAGGTGTTAGAGAAGGTTTAAATCTTTCTCTCGACAAGAAGTCTTTACTAATTTATGGCGACAATGGAACAGGTAAAAGTTCAATTACAGATGCTTTAGAGTGGTTCTATAAAGATAGCATTGAACATTTGACAGGAGAAGAAGTTGGAGGCAAGGGAAAAAACGCATTAAGAAATGTATTTCTCAATCCAAGTGATGAAGCAAAAATTGAAATTCAATATTCAAACAGGTTACTTGACAATGAAAAGTCAATAAACAATTTATTTAAAACATTTAACTCAAATAGCTCAAAGGAGTTTGCAAGTTATTTTAGTCAATCGCAATCGGAGAACTTAATTCTTCGATACAGAGATTTGGTTCAGTTTATTATAGCAACCAAAGGAGACAAACTAAAACATTTACAAAATATAATTGGCTTTAGCCAAGTGCAAGAATTACGCAGTTTATTAAAGCTTGTTGGCGGACGAATTGCCCGAGTAATAAAAGCTGGTGGATTTAGTAATAAACGAAGTGCTCAACAAGCAATTCTTTTAGAGAGTTTGGGGCAAAATATAACATCTTCAAAACAGTTTTTTGAAACTGCATTGAAAGTAATTGCACCATTAAAACTTGAAAAGGACATAAAATCTTTTAAGGATGTAAAAACTGCACTTAAATCAATTGAAACAAAAGAGGATACAATAGTTGTTGAGCAAATTGCATTTCATAACAAAATAGCGGACACATTAACTGATTTAGAAATTGAGATTTCAAATATTCATAGTTTATACAATGACTATTATAAATCCTTTATCGCATTAAGGAAAGATGCAGATAAAATAAGTAAACTTCAACTACTGGCATTACTCTCGGAAGGTTTAAAGGTTATTAAAATGGACATCGTAAAAGATAATTTTTGTCCATTGTGTCAACAAGAAAAGGACAAACTCAAACTTGCACAAGAATTAAATCAAAGAGTTGAAGATTTAAAAGAAATTAAAGCAGAGCAAGATAAACTAAATGAAGAATGCGAAGAGCTTACTAAGCTGCTTCGCAATAACTATACAGTAATTAGCGGTTTGCTAAAAGAAAAGCATCTTGCTGAAAAGGAAAACGAAGCAACAAAAAAGACGATTGAGCAAATTCAAAATTCTATAAAAGTTATTGGCGAAGATTTGAAAAAAGATATTTTTTCAACCGAACCTTTAAGAGAATTTTCGCTTATCAAAATTGACGACAAAGAAATTAAGGGCTTAATTTCCATCTCCAGAGTAAAATCCAAAACACTTTCTGATAGTATTAAGGAAAACAAAAAATTACATATACATACAAAACTTTCAAGGGCTTTAGACGCTTATGTGGCTCACAAGAAACTTGAAAGAGAGGAAGAAATATTAACTAAACAGCAAGTAACTTTCGAAGCCCTATACACTGACTTTATAAAAAAGCAGGAAGAATCATTAGAAGGTTTTTTAACAATGTTTTCGGATGAAATAAACAGCTTTTACACTGAAATGAATCCGAATGAAAAAATTGAAGATATTAAGCTTGTTCCAATTAAAGACAAAAATGACGAACTCTCTGGAATTACAATTGAATATACATTTTACAACGAAAGGCAAACACCGCCAGTTGCATTATTAAGTGAAAGTCATATAAATTGCTTAGGGTTATCTTTCTTCTTGGCTTCTGTTAAAGCATTTAATAAAGAAAATGATTTTTTTGTTTTGGATGATGTCATTTCAAGCTTTGACAGTACGCATAGAACAAGATTTATTCGACTCCTAATAAATAAGTTCAGTGATTTTCAAATCATATTATTAACTCACGAGAAAGATTTTTTTGATATTGCTTCAAGTGAAGCAAAAAAGAATAATTGGGTAATAAAATCACTTTCTTGGACAGCGGAAAAAGGAACAAGTTTTGAAACTCCGCTTGTAGATTTGAGAACCAAAATTGAAGGCAAGTTCAAGGCAAAGAATATTGATGGACTTGGTAATGACATTAGACGTTATGCTGAAAGACAATTAAAACAGATTGCATTTAACATAGAAGCAGGCCTTGCATTTCGTTTCAATGACAGAAATGAGGAAAGAATGATGAATGAACTTTTGTCTTCTATTCAAAGCAGAGTGAACAAGCAATCACCAGCAGACTTGAAAACAAAAAATAACATTGATAGTATTCTGGCTTCGCCAATTCTAATAGGAAATAAAACCTCACATGACAATTCATTTAAAGAAAACATAAACGACCTTGAAGTATTTTGGGAAGATGTGAAAAAGCTAATCAAGACATTTTATTGCTCAGAGGAAAAATGCAAATCCTTTGTTGCATTGAAAAATTTTGACAATGTAAATAGTAAAATTCGTTGTAATTGTGGAAGCGTAAAATATGACTGGAAAAAATAAGCCAACGCATTTTAGGACGTTTCAATGGCTGCAAAAGCAAATGTGCCAAATCGCCAATGCTTAATCAAAAACGGATTGGTGCAAATTGACAGCCGAATGGATTTCAAATACAAATAAAAAATTCAAAATTTATTTAACGAAACTAATGCTCAAACCACTCATTATACTCTTTTCAAAGAGTTCAGCAAGAAGGAGAAATCTCTCAATTACGATTCTTAAACTTATCAGCTATCACGACCAAATAAAATTGGAGCTGTTATGGCTCTCATTAATGAGTGTCAACCAAAATCATTTGGCATTCAAATTAAATAAGACCGTCCCGAAATGCTGTAAATGAAATGTATCTATTATTCGACTTACTTATGCCCGCCGCCCCACAGCATCTTCAATGAATGAAGCACCACCGGAAATAATGCATCGAGAGACTCGGCGACACCTCTTTTTGAACCGGGAAGATTCATTATAATTGTGTTGCCGCGAATTCCTGCCTTCCCGCGTGATAGCATTGCATACGGCGTTCGTTCCTGTCCATACGCACGTATCGTTTCGGGAATGCCGGGAATTTCGCGTTCGATAATCTTTTGCATTGCTTCGGGTGTTGTATCGCGCGGACTGAATCCTGTACCGCCGGTAGTGATTACCAAATCAAGTTTCATTTCGTCGGCATACGTGATAAGTAATTTTGCAATTGTCTCTACATCATCGGGAATAATTTTATAGTCGGCAATTTCTACGTTTTCTTTTTTTAAGCGTTCGACAATCAATTGTCCCGACGCATCAGTTTTTTTTCCCGATGAAATTGAATCGGACATAACAAGCACTGCGGCACGCAACGGTGTTTCAAATGTATCACGAAAATCGGATTTGCCGCCGGTTTTACTGATGAGTTTGATATCTGAGATTTCCATTTCTTCGTCGAGCATTTTCATCATATCGTACAATGTCAGCACACAGACAGATGCGGCAGTGAGCGCTTCCATTTCTACGCCGGTTTTGTAAATTGCTTTTACCGTTACTGTTGCAATAATTGTTGCCGTGGTAATTTCATACGTAACACCGGCAAAATCTACCGGCAGCGGATGACAGTATGGAATAATCTGGCTTGTGTTTTTTGCGGCTTGTATGGCTGCAACTTTTGCCACTTCGAGCGGATTGCCTTTGGGAATTTTATTTTCGCGCAGCAATGCAATTGTTGCAGGAGAAAGCGTGAGTGTTGCCTGTGCAACGGCGGTACGAAGAGTCTTTATTTTTTTAGATATATCAAGCATAAGTACATATTGTGCAGAGACGCAGTGTGGTGCAATGCGTCTCTGCGTTATCATTATTATTTCATCAAAAGCATTTTGTGTGTCAGTGTTTTTTTCTGCGTTGTTAATTGATACACATACACACCGCTTGTCAGTGCGCTTGCATCAAATTGTATTTCGTGTTTTCCGGCTTGCATTGTTTCATTGTATAACAGCGTTGCAACTTCTCTTCCCAGAACATCAAATACTTTCAATGATACATTCCCGGAAGCCAACAGTGAAAAACCAATAACCGTTTGCGGATTGAACGGATTCGGAAAATTTTGCATCAACGTAATTTCTGTCGGATTGCTTTCATTTCCTTCGTGAACATCTGTTATCGGGCTTGCAGAAACTGTATCCGATGTTGCACTTTCATTTCCAGCGGAATCAATGGCGGTTACAAAGTACGAATACAATCCTGCACTGATAGTGTCATCTTCAACAAACATCGTATCAGGATACGGCAACGTGGAATACAACGTAAACTCCGTTGAAGGAGAAACAGCGCGATATAATTTGTATGAGTGCATATCCATTTCGCGATTATTATTCCACGATAAAATGATTGACCACAATATCGGTGTAGCAGTAATTCCTGTCGGCGCATTCGGAATCACTCGCGGTGTTGCAGAAATTTCTGAAATCATTCCTTCTCTTCCAACCAAATCAACGATAGAAACGCCGATAAAATATTGTAAGTTCTGTGTTAATCCGGTAATAAATTTTGTACGTGATGTGACAGTAAAATTTGTATCGTAATTTCCGGAAGAAGTACCGACATATATTTTGTACGTACTCCAATCCGGAACTTTTACACTATCCCACGATATAAAAATGGACGTGCCGTTTCCTTTATCCCGCGCTGATAAATTTCTTACATTCGGCGGAAGCATATCAAGCGTCAGTAATGTAGCAAGACCTGATTTCACAATATCTTTCGCATACATCATATCAAGATATTGCAACTGGTCATTCGGCGAATGATAGTACGGTGAAAAATCTCTTTCAATGCAAAACGTTGCAGGGTAACCGTGTTGATAAAAAGACCAACTATCGCTGCCACTGCGATATTGTGTTGTGAAAACAGGTGTCAGCGTTGTGTACATTATTGCTATTTGTGAATGTACATCCGAGAAACTTTTCGCGCCTTCGTACCACACTTGCAAATAATCTCTATCGGATTGCGATTGCGTGCGGTTGGCAATCATATCATAATTTAACATTGCGCGAATATCTCTGTCTTGTGCGTCTGCTTTCGCTGCATAATCCGCACTGCCGCGCAATCCGGCTTCTTCTGCGGCAAATCCCATAAATCGAAAAGTGAACGACGGTTGATAATTCACAAGTTTCAGTACACGCGCCATTTCGAGCGCCGCGGCAGTACCGCTTGCGTTATCATCTGCACCGGGCGCTTGCTGCTGATTTGATGAGTACGAATCAAGATGTCCTCCAACTATCATTTCTGCAGATGGGTCAAGCGAACCGGGAATTGTTGCAATAATATTTTTTTGCCACGTGCTGTTGTATGAAAAACTGTCATACTGCACATCAGTAATTCCCGTTGCGAGAAATTTATTTTTCACCCAGCGAAACACACTATCGCGATTCGGCTGATTCCAATGACGTGTGCCGAAATTTTGCATTTGCTGAATATAATCGCGTATTGATGTATCGGAAACAAAAGAAATAATACTATCTATTGTTTCATACTTTTGTAATGTAAAATTTACTGGCATCAATATTTTCGTTCTTGCATATTCAATTTCTTTTCTCTCCATTTCTGCAAAAGAATATCCGGCTCGTTTTAAATTTTCAAATGTTTGCATTGTACCTTTGACAACACATATATCATCTGTACGCAAGAGTACTTTCGCCAAATCTTCTATACGCAAATACGGAGCCGAAATGAATTCTTCAACAACTGCGTACCGGTCAAGCCAGGGATATTCATCAATTACTTCAACGGACATTCTTTTCTTTTGTAAATATTTTACCGTTTTTTTCTCCATCCCTGCAATGTACACATCCGGCAATCGCTGGTAAAGATGTACTGCGTTTGGTACAATTGATTGTAAGTTCCGAAGTGTTTTTTGTGGAACAGCGACAAGCACTTCATCAATAAATTTTTGCTTCTGCTGCGCTCCAACTGAGACAGCGTATAAAACAAATAACATCATCAGTGAAAACAAATTTCTCACTGTGTGCGGATACAAAGATATTTTTTTCATAGAGTTTCCCTTCTTTGAAAAATAAAATAAAAAACCTTCGCTGAACAACGAAGGATGAATAAACTTTGTGTTTGTAAATTATAAAAATACTTTCGGTAATTTTTAGTTAAAAAAAAGCGACCAATATTGCAATCAATGAATTATCCTCCGATTGCAATCATTGCACGATTCTGTTGCCCAATGAGTTCTTCCGCTTCGGGATGTTTTTCCCATTTTTGCATTACACATTTGTGAATAAGCGCGGAGAGTTCTGCCTGCGATGCGCCTGAACGCAGATGATGTTTCAAATCAATTTCACCGGAAGCAAAAAGACAATTGCGCATTTTTCCATCTGCGGTCAAACGCAAGCGATTACAATCTCCGCAAAAATGCTCGCTCATCGTGGTAATAAATCCAACGGTTGCATTGCTTCCTGCGATACGAAAATCTTTTGCGGGACCGGGAAGCACTTCATCAGATGTAAGCGGGATGAGTTCGTGTTTTTCTGAAATACACTCCTTCATTTCTTTGTACGAAACAAACTGCACTTCATTCCATCCGTTGCCGAGAAATGGCATATATTCTATGAAGCGAACATTGAGCGAAAGCGCTTTGGCAAATTCTACAAAGTCCGGCAGTTCATCATCATTGAAATTGCGCATTACTACAACATTGATTTTTATAGATGAAAATCCTACTTGCAATGCAGATTCAATTCCCCGAATAACACTTTCAAATTCTCCACGTAATGCAACGTGTTCAAATCGTTCCCGTTGCAGCGTATCAAGACTGATATTAATATTCTTGACGCCGGCATCTTTTAACTGTTGTGCTTTTTCTTCAAGCAATACGCCATTGGTAGTAATTGCAAGAGTTTTTAAATCAGAAATTTTTGCAATGCGTTCACACAGTTTCTCAACGCCATTGCGCACCAACGGTTCACCTCCCGTAACGCGAATTTTTTCAATGCCAAGTTCTACAAAAATTTTTGCGAGTGTTTCAATTTCATCAAACGTGAGGAGTTCTGCGCGCGGTTTTAGTGCAATACCTTCGGACGGCATACAATAGCGGCAACGCAAATTACATCGCTCCGTAATTGCTATGCGCAAATACTTATGCTCACGATTGTAGGTATCGCGTAAGAGATGTAATTGTTGGTTCATTCTGTAAAATATAAATAGTAAATCCAGTACAAAACGGGAACAAGTATGCCAATTGCCGTCATCCAAGCGCCGCGACCTGTAATGCCGTTTTTTCCTTTGAGAACAAATATTCCTGTAATTGCAACAACTATCAAACTAAATGCAAAAAGGTCTGCGATGAATGTCCATATCCCTTTCGGTGTATTCAGATGCAGTTGATTCATCTCGTACAATACACGACGTTCGCGCGTTGTTTCAATGAGAACATTTCCCGTCGGAATATCAACGGAATATGTTTTTTCTTCATAAAAAAGTTGCAACGTTGCAGAATCCGGACGAAACGCATCATTGAGTTCTTCACGCAATGATAATTTTTTTTGTGCTTCTTCAATTTGTTCTTCTTTGGAAATTGCAACCAATGGCGCAATGGTTACAAATTCCTTTTCAATGCTGTAATTCGGATTCCAATCCTGAATATGATTGACGGCAATTCCTGAAATGCCATAAATCACCGTCAATCCGACTATTAAATATCCGATATCGCGATGGAGAATATTATTCCATTTGCGCCATCGGAATGGTTTCTGTTCGTTCACGAAAAGCAAAAATAATTATTTTATTTCTGCACCTTCACCCATAATTTTTACGGTTGTTTCGGGACCTTTTATACTTGACTCATCAAATTTTTCGCCCGATTCTTTTGCGTGCTTTTTACCTTCTTCAATCAATTCTTCTACTGTGTATGTTTCAACGGAAACAATTCCTTCGGCGCGCGCCTTTTTTCCTTTTGCATCAAGCGGAAATACCATTACGCCATCTTCGACTTTGAAGCGAATGGATTCAAATTCTTTCTCACTGCCAATCTCCATCCAGCAACCGCGCTTTTTGCACACATTAACAATAGTTCCTTCAACAAGCACTTTTTTTCCGTCATATTTTTCCGGAGTTGCAAGGATATCGGAAACTTTTGTTACTTGTTTCACAGAAAGTTTTTTGCCGTATTTTTTTGTTGGAGCGGCAATGAGCGAAGAAGTGATAAAGAGAAGAGTAAGTAAGGTTATAAAATATTTCATAATGTTTTTTTAAAATAATGGTGGATTAAAACTTTTCTTGGACAAAATATCCGAAATTTCGTTTAACTAAACTACTGAACAATAATAACAGATTGCTCTTTTTCCATTTCAAAGATTGGGAGTTCCGTCAAATATTGGTGTGCATTGAGCGCACGAAACAGATACGGACCAAATGGGCGGAATAGTAAACGCACACTTACATTCCACGTTCCCGATGAAGGCACTTTAAATTTATAATTTGCAGTGCGGGAAGCAAATGGCGGAATGGAATTATTTACGAGAGAATCCATTTCAAACACATTGGATTCATGTCCGTTTTTATATAATGTTCCAGCAAATAATTTCAAATCTTTATCAGCGTTGGGAGACAATGCGCTACTTTTATCCATCAAATCACCGTTTGCATCCAGATTTCCGGAACGATACACCGTGTCTGTTGCATTCCAGATATTCACTTCAATCCACATTTGCCGATTGAAAAATACCGATGTCGGTAAATTATGCCCCGTTTTATCGTTATATACATTGACTGCGACAAGAATTGAATCCGTAACATTTGCAGAAGATGGTGAAACGACAGTGAGTGTCGCAGAATTTTTTAATAGCGAATCAATTTGCGCGCGTTGCTCTGCACGATAGGGAAAATCTGAAATTGCAACATCAACACCAACCATATCGTGCCGATGTAAATTTTCGCGAATCGGTCCGCCTGTTGCTGCTCTTCCTGTATAGGTTTGCATGTGGCAATCCTGACATTCCACAGACATCGCGCCCCACGGACTGTTTTGCCATTCTGTAAACGTAACTTCAACCGGAACACCATTTGAAATTAAGTCGTGACACTCTCTGCACATTTCGGAGCGCTCAAAAGAAGCATCGTATCCGTTTTCGTGAGCGCCTGCATCCACTGCGTCAACGAGTTGTCCGTATTTTACGTTGCCTTTTTTCAAATTGTATGCAATGCGTCCGCTCGTCGTCGTATGCGGCGGCACCATTCTATGGCAGACATCGCAATTAATTCCTTCACGCACAATATCTTTTAAATCATTGAATTGAAAATTAGGAGGCGCATTTCCGGTAAGAAATCCGATTGGCGAATGGCATTGAAAGCACGTTGATTTTAAGACGCCGTTTGTGCTTTGCTGTAAACTGTTATTTGCAAGCATCCAAATCGGGTCGCTGGTGGAATAGCGATGCATTGAACCTTTCCACTCTTCATAATATTGCGGATGGCATGTTGAACAGGATGTTGCAGATTCAAAATCTGTAAGTTTGAATTTCGCACCGGTGTTATTATCCGTCGGTGGCGTTTCATCTTTTTTGCATCCAAAAAGAAAAACCAGAAATGCAACGACGATAAACAAGAGAGAAGAATATTTTTTCATTGTAGTTTCCTTTGTAAAATTAGTGAAGTACAGAAATTCCTGTTGGCGTTTTTCCGACTTCCAACACTTTTTCTATTTGATTTGTGAGATGATTTATTACGCAAATGTTTCCCATAAAATCCAGACTGTAGCGCGGAACAAAATGATGATTCGTATTTTCATTAGAAACAAAAATATATTTTCCATCTGGAGAAGTTACACATCCATGCGGATAGTCAAAATCCGACGGAGCAACAATTGTATTCATTACCGTGCGCATCGGCAAATGAATTTGCGATACGGAATTGCCGCGACGATTGGTAACGTAACAATATTCTCCATCAGGAGTAAAATCTAAATGCCACGGCTGGTCGCCAATCTGAAAGGAATCAATCAACGTATTTGTTGCCGCTGAAAACATTCTCACTTCCTGATGTTCAGAACACGTTACCAGAACAGTCGAATCGTTTGGTGAGACGGCTAATTCCATCGGCGCATATTTTGTCGGACCAAACGGATTTGCATCAAACGCCAGTGGAATTGTTTCAATAACGCTATCCGTTGCAACATCAATTACGGAAATATTATCCGACATCATATTTGCAACATACAAGCGCGTTCCTGCTTTATTCATTCTGATTCCGTGCGGCATTGTCCAGACCGGAATTGTTTTTTGTACAGTCATCGTTGCCGTATTCATCACGGAAATTAATTTTGTGCTTGATGTAAATTGTGAAATGTATAATTTACTACCATCAGGAGTAATTTCAAGTAATGCGGGCGCACCGACAACACTTCCCGTCGCAACAAGGGTATCTGTGATTGCATCAAACTTCTGAATTTTTCCTGTGTTGATGAGCGATACGTACCAGTAATTTCCGTGTGCAACAATAAAATGCGGCGCATCTGTCGCAGGTGAAACTCCAACATTCACATAGCGTGCAACCACAAGACTATCCGTATCAATGACAGCAACAACATCTTCTCCCTGATTCGGAACGTAGAGTTTATGCGCCATGTTTTGAAACGGAGAAATTCCGTTGCTGTTTTTTGCGCCTTCATTCAACCAGCGTCTCAAAAAATTTCTTTCAGGAGTGGTCAGCGTTTTTGAAATTGACGGATGCGTTTTACGATGAGATGTGCCGTCAAAAAGAGTTGTGAGTAAACTTCTCTCTGCATTGTGTGCAATAATTACTTCGCCGTGCGCAGAACCTTTCACCATCGCATTCCACGAAGAAAGCGATAAACCTGCTGCACGGTCAGTGGAATTATGACAGCCCGACGTTGCGCATTTATCATTGAGCAATGGCTGTACGTGCTGTGCAAATTTAATCGCAGTGATTTTATCGTAGTCAATCGTTGCTGCTACAGGATTATCATCTTTTTTACACGATATAATTGCAAGCACACAAAAAAATAAAATAGATATGTTTTTCATTGTCGTATCAGTTGTGGAGGAATATATTTTGGGAAAAAATATTATACGCTCGTTTCATCGAGTGTTTCGCGTATTGCTGTAAAAATTTCTGAAGGGATGTAGGGTTTCTGTATAAATTTTTGTGCGCCCGCTTTTATCATTGCAGATTTTAATTTCGGGTCAAAAAAACCGCTTGCAAACACTACGCGAAGGGAGGGATTTATACTCTGCATTTTTTGAAATGCTTCCCAACCGCTCATCTGCGGTAAGCCAACATCGGAAACAACAACATCAATTGCGCTGTTGTGCATTTGAAACATTTCAATTGCTTCTTCGCCATCACTTGCAATGAGTACTTTGTATCCGCACTCTTCAAGAAGCGCTTGCAGCATTTCGAGTAAATCTTCTTCATCTTCAACAATCAGTACGGTTTCATTGCCGCCAGTCGTTTCTTTTATTTCTTCTTCTGTTGAAATTAATTCCACTGCAAATTTCTGTGCAGGAATCGGTAAATAAATAGAGAATGTTGTGCCTTTGCCGGTTTCACTTTCTACATCAATATAGCCGTGATGACTTTTCACAACGCCATACACAACAGCAAGCCCTAAACCAGTTCCTTTGCCTAATTCTTTTGTTGTAAAAAATGGTTCAAACAATCTGCTTTTTGTATGCGCATCCATTCCGATACCTGTATCACACACGGAAATACAAATGTAATTTTCATTCGATGCGCCGTGATAGCGATTGTGCAAATAAGCGCCTGCAACAGTTTTTGTCGAAATGGTGAGCGTGCCATGCTTTGACGTCATTGCATCCAGCGAATTAACGGAGAGATTCAAAAGCGCCTGATACAACTGATTTCTGTCCGCAGTGATTTGTGCGAGTGTCGGGTCAAGTTCCAAAACAAGATTGATTGTTTTCGGAAAAGTTTCTTTCATCATAGCTATAAATTCACGGACAGTATCATTCACATTTACATCTTCAAAAAGAATGTCTGTTTTTCGCGCGAAGGTGAGCAATTGTTTTACAACTCCTGCGCCTCGTTTCACTGCATTGTGAATCGCTTCCGTGCTTGCCGTGTACTTCTGTTCATTGTCGCGATTCTTTTCAAGAATTGTTGCATGCCCGAGAATAATGCCAAGAATATTATTGAAGTCGTGAGCAATGCCGCCGGCAAGTGTGCCGATGCTTTCCATCTTTTGTGTTTGTCGCACTTGTTCTTCCAATTTTAAACGCTCTGTAATATCACGCCCTGTTGAGACAAAGTGCGTTACACTTCCTACCGCATTTGTTACGGGAATGATGGATTGCTCAATATAAAATTTCTCCCCATTCTTTCGCTTATTTAAAAAGACGCTGTGAAATACTTTGCCGGATGTAATGGTCTCCCAGCAGTGTTGGTAAAATTTTACATCCTGTTCTCCGGATTTAAACATTCGCGGATTTTGTCCGATGATTTCTTCTTTCGCATATCCTGTACATTTTATAAAAGCAGGATTGATATATTCTATTGTGCCATTGCGGTCTGTAATAATTACTGTGTCTGTGGTTTCTTCAATTGCCGCGAAGAGTTTCTTAACAGAACCTTCTGCCGCCTTTTGTTCCGTTATATCCGTGAGTGAGCCGACTATTGCAACTGTTTTTCCCTCGCGTACAACAGGCGCTTCATTCACTTCTACCCACAACACTCTTCCTTTTTTGCCAACAATCTCCAGTTGATAAGGATGTTGCCGTTCACCTGTTTTTATTGCACGAACGGTAGATAAAAATCCTTCCTCATTTATCGGATTATCCGTGGCAAATTCAGTCCATCGTACTAATGCTTCTTCCGGTTCGCAGTCAAAAAAATGTTGCGATTGCGGACTCACATACGTTAACACATGTTCCGGCGTGTGTGAATAGAAAAGATTGGTGCTATACTCAATTATATCTTTCAGCCGCTCTTTGCTTTCCTGCAAGGCAAGTTCAATTCTCTTCCTCTCTGTCATATCACGGATGGAGCCGACAAGGAAATTCACAGTGCCATTTTTATCTTTCACCAGCGCAACAGAATAACTTGCATGAAATACTTCGCCGTTTTTTCTTTTGAAAAGAAATTCTTCTTGCTCGAGATAGCCGCGCTCGTAGAGAGTCTTTTGATGTTCCTCTTGCCTTACATCGGTAAACATTTCAGGAGCAATAAATATCGTATATGGTTTGCCAAGAAGTTCTTCGCGGGTAAATCCGAGAATCTTCTCCGATGCATTATTGCAGGATATTATTGTGTATTTTGCATCGGCGACAACAATAGCATCAGGAATACTATTGAATGTTGTATTCAGCATTTCACGCGAAGATTTCAATTCATCATCAACGTGCTTCCGCTCTGTAATATCATCAATTACAAACAGAAATTTTTCATTACTATCTGCATATTCTTTTGCGAATTGCAGTGTGTGAATTTTTATATGAAGCGCTTTTCCGCAATGACAATCACATTCAAAATATTGCTCGTCCGTTGCGGCTGAAATGCGGGTTATACATTGCTCATAAAATCCGCACAAACGCAACACATCGGATATTACTTTGCCGCGCACTTCTTCTTCGCTTGTGGAAAATAATTCTGCGAAGCGATGATTTGCAGATACCACGCGATACTCTCCATCAAGCACAAGTAATCCGAGCGGAACTGTTGCAACGATATTTTCATTGAACTGCTTTTCTTTCTCTAATTCTCTGTGCGACGATTCTATTGCATCCGCCATTTCCGAAAAGGTTTGCGTGAGTATTGCTACCTCATCGTGTGTAACGCTTTCCGGGCGGTGTGCATAATCTCCGCTTGCTATGCGTTGCGAAGCGTGTGTTAATTTTTCTACCGATTTGGAAATGCGTTTCACAACGTAAAACACCACCATAAAACTCAGAAGAAATCCGCACAATGAAATGCCATAAATCAACTGCATAGCCGCAGTTTTATTTTCCTCTATTAATACGCGCTCTTTTTCAATTCGCTCGCCAATGCTGTTAAAAATGCGTGTGGTTTGCACATTAATAGTACTCGCAAATTTATTATCTATTTTTACCATTAATGCAACAGCGAGCTTTGAACTTCCGGGATTCCTTATCTTAAATATTTTATTGGTAATAGTTATAATGGAATCAAGACCTTTATCAATTTTTTGCAGCATTTCCTTTTGCTCGCTGCTTAAAGGAAGTTTCAGCAATTGCTGTTTATATTCCTCTGCGTTCTTCTCGTGTGTGCGAAATAATAGTTTGTACGTTTTGTCTTCCGTGATTATATAATCATCGGATGCCATGTGCATTTGCGCAATGGCGAAACGCAAATTTCCCGCCGCGCCGCGTTTGGCAGATTCCAATTCAATGACCGTTAGACTTTCTATGACTTTATTATACCCGCGCACCATCATACCAATCATAACGGCAACTACCAGCATAATAAAGATAAATGCTAACGCAATTTTTCTTCCGATTGTTGTTCTCATTTTTTTATATAAAATAAAAGGGATACGAATCCCATAATTCGACAAATATCCCTTTTAACTTTTCACGCTGAATATTGCTACTCAGTACTTATGCAACACCTTCATTGTTTTTTTCACTTCTCTGCATCTTCTCGAGATTCTTTTTTAAATGCGCGAATTCCCTGACCTATGCCGCGAGCAAGTTCGGGAATTTTTTTTCCGCCAAAAAGAAGTATGAGCGCTAAGACAATAAGTATAAATTCCGTTGTTCCTATTTTTCCAAACATATTCCTATTTTTTTTGCGATTGTATAAACTTCAGTTTCGTATCCATATCTTTTGCAAGATACATCACGCTTTTTTTCGTCAAAATATCATTGATAATTTTTTTCGCTTTCTTCCAATTATTGTGTACGGGACAATGATGTTTATCATTACACCCCGGAAAACCGAGAACACATTCGTCAAGAAATTTACGCCCGTCAATAGCGTGCACTATTTCGATAAGCATAATTTTATTCGCCTTACGTCCTAATTCATATCCGCCCGTTGCGCCTTTGTAGGAGTTGGTAATACCATCGCGTGTCAGCGATTTAAGTACTTTGCTTGTAAAATAATACGGAATATCCAACGTATCAGATATTTCGCGAAGTAATACCGGCTTGGGACTGTTCTTTTTTGCGAGATAAAGTATTGCCTGAATTCCATACTCGCATGATTTGCTAAAAATAATAGTCATAGTAAATTGAGTTATTTGGGTTTATTGATTTATGTGCCTAATATATATTTTAGTGCCGTAAGTTTCTTTACTTTTTTTCACCTTTTTCTCAATTTGTAGAAAAAGGTGTAACACTTTTTTCACTTTTGAAAATAAATCTTATTTGATAACTATTTCAGGGAGTTCAATGCTTCCACGATATCGCGAAGAATATCTTTCGGCTTCTCTAATCCGATGGAAAGACGAACTCCTCCCGGGTCAATTCCTTTTTCAATTTGTTCTCCGATTGGAATTGCTGAATGCGTCATCGAACTTGGATGTTCTACAAGCGTGCGAATGTGTCCGAGACTTACTGCAAGTGTAATCGTATATGCATTTTTTGCAAGGAAATTGATAAATTTTTCTCCCCTATCCTTTCGGATTTTTGGCGTTTTTCCTTTTAAAGAAAAGAACAACATACTGCCGGGTGCAAAATTTCCATCATAATCGCGCATTTGCTTTTGTGCAAGTGCATATTGCGGAAAGGATTTTAATCCGGGATAACTGACATAAGCAATACGTGCATCATTTTCTAAAAAGGTTGCTACTTCCATTGCGCTTGCCATTTGTTGTTTCATTCGTGTTGGTAAACTTGGTAATCCATACACTAAGAGTGGCCACGCGCTTTTTGCGGCAAGTGCGCCTCCGAAATCTTTGCGATACAAGAGTACTCTATCATAACTCCAGCGAGGTCCGACTACAACACCGCCCATATCAGTGCCGAATCCGCATATTCCTTTGGTCAGTGAAGCGACTACAAAATCTGCTCCTAATTCTATTGGGCGCTGACAATACGGACTTGCGAAGGTATTATCTATAACAACAAATATTTTTCTCTCACGTGTTCTCTTTTTATTTGCTTCTTTTACAATGGCGGCAATGGCTCCGATATCAATCAGTTCCAATGTGGGATTCACCGGCGATTCAAAATAGATAATCCGTGTATGGGAAGTAATCGCGCTTCTTAAATTATCTGCATTACGCATATCAATGAACTGCGTGGAGATTTTATAGCGCGGATACCAATTCGTTAAGAGCGAATACGTACAACCGTAGATAACATTGTGCGCTATTATTTCATCATCCATTCCTGTAAAAGAGCCGAGTATTGCTGATACTGCCGCCATTCCCGTAGAAAAAGTAACCGCCATCTCTCCTTTTTCTGCAATAGCAAGATTTTCTTCGAGCATTTCCTTATTGGGTTCGCCAAGACGGTCATAGATGTAAATTGGCGCGCACGATTCGATGGTAACATCATCAGAATGATGGGCAAATTCTGCAAATCCCTGTGCGCCGCGCTTTGCAGTATCTAATCGGAATGTTGATGATGAGGAAATCGGCGGTATAACGTGGTGGTTAAAATCCCATTTTTTGCTAACGGATTTACCGTAAATGAGTTTGGTTTCTGTTGAGTAGTTGAGTGGTGTTTTTTTCTTGGACATAGGTGTAATAGTAAATAAGGATGTAGTAATTGTAAGAATTTCCTACAACAATATTTTGCAGTGTGGCAATAATAACGGTACGCTCACGCTGCTGCTTTTATGCGCGTGTTTACTTCTTCTATTGCTTCAATAATAAGCGGATAGTAGCGGTCTAATCCGCAATCGAGATGCCCGCGTAAGGAGCATTTTCCGTCATCGGATTGTTTCGTGCATTGTGAACACACGTCTATACGCAGTTCATTTACGTACTCTTGTAATCCGTTGCTGTTGATGCTGTTTATTGCTTTAATGACGAGCGGAAAATGCCCTTTCAATCCGCAAAAATCACACTCGCTTAAACGGCAATTTCCTGCTCCATCGCCATCAATGCACTTTGTGCAGACTTTTTGTTGCACTGCTTCCCAATATTGTTGTTCGAGATTCATAATATGTTGCTCTGTTTCGTTGAGAAATACTATTGAGAATAGGCAATTCTTATGCCAATATACAACATCCATTTTCTTTCATTTTTAATGATTTGCTCAGTTGAATACGGATGAGTCTTTCAGAATTGAAAATGGGGTTGAGATGCGTAGTACTGAAAATAAGTGTGTTCTATGCTATTTTCCTTCTATTCTTTGAAAATTCAACAAATCTCTATGAAATAGCAAGAAGGGTCATTATGCGTCTCCTTAACGTACGTATGTGTTTCCTTAATGTACGTATGTATCTCCTTAACCTACGTATGTGTCTCCTTACCCTACGAATGTAACTCCTTACCCTACGTATGTGTCTCCTTAACCTACGTATGTGTCTCCTTCACCTCTATGAATGCTTCCTTACCGTTAATGAATGTGTCATCTGCACAAAGGAACAGCACATATACCCATCTGAGAGAAACAATAACGAAAAGGAACAGCGCATATATCCATTTTGAGAGAAACAATAACGAAAAGGAACAGCGCATATATCCATTTTTGAGAAACAATGACGGAAAGGAACAGCACATATATCCATTTTGAGGAAAAACGTAGAAGATACAGCAACCCACAAATTAATTACGACGCTACTCCCATACTCATCTACTCAACTACTCAATTGCTCCATTGCTTCACTCCATTCCCTTTTTCATATATTATGCCGCATTTGAAACCAATTCCGCAATTATTTGGTTTATCGAACGCACGAACACACAAATGAACACACTCCACATATACATCATCATCATCGCGTTTGCCATTATCGGTGTTCGTACATCCGTATGCGCGCAAGAGAACGACATTAAACTGAAACTTGCGCAAAACTATGAACGCATAGGTGATTGGGAGAAAGCAATTCCGCTCTATGAAGAACTTTTGGCAAAAGAGGAAACGAATATTGTTTTTTTTGATGCATTGCGGCGCGGTTATATCTTCGTAAAACGCTACAACGATGCAACTCTTCTCGTCAAAAAGCGCATGCAGCAATACACAAACGATGTCGGTTTATATGCGCAACTCGGCAGCATCTATGCAAAGGCATCAAACGAATCCCTTGCCGTTGTTACGTGGGAACAAGCCATCGCTCTGCAACCCAAAGACCAAAATACCTATCGCACGCTCGCAAATGCCGCTCTCGATAGCCGCCTGTGGGACGCATCTATAAAGATTTTCCTCGCAGGGAGAAATACATTACACACACCAACACTCTTCGCCTACGACCTTGCATCCGTCTATGCCGTAACAATGGATTTTACGAACGCGACAAAAGAATATTTACTCGTACTGCAAGAAGCTGAGCAGCAATTACCCGTTGTACAAGCGCGCATAGCATCCTACACAAATAAACCGGACGGATTGCAAGCCGCAACACAAGTAATACGCACATCATCAGAAGAGAAAAAGGAAAGTATTGCGCTCAAAAAACTCTACGCATGGATTTTAATGGAAGCAAAAGACTACGCGCATGCATTAGAACTCTATCGCACCCTTGATGACATCATGAAAGCAAATGGCAAAGAGTTATTTGAATTTGCCGAGCGCGCCTTTCGCGATAAAGAATACATCACCGCAGCAGTCGCATACAACGACGTACTCCAACGATACAAAAGTTTCCCGCAAGCACTCAATGTACAGTTCGGATTAGCCCACACCCTCGAAGAATTAAACGAAGCAACCGATTCCGTAACGCAAGCACGCATTACACTCCTGCCGTTCAAAGTCAATAACGAAACGGTGATTGCAATGTACACCGAAGTTGCAACCAAACAGCCAAAGACAGAACTCACCGCCGTGTGTTATCTGCGCATTGCCATCATACAAAATGAAAAATACAACAATGTACACGCCGCATACACGGCACTTGCACAACTGCAGCAAAATGTACCGCTCAATTCCATACTGCGCATCGAAGGGAAGTTACTCAATGCAGATATATACCTTCAGGAAGGCGATACGTTGAAAGCAAAAGAACTCCTCACCGGCATTGTTGCAGAGAGACGCATTAATTCCTCACAAAAAGAAACAGCAAGTTATCGCATAGCCGAGATTGCGTATTTCAATGGCAGTTTTCCCGAAGCAATAAAGCAACTTGAAGAATTAACAAAACTCCTCTCCACCGATATAGCCAATGATGCGCTCCAATTAAAGTTATTCATCGAAACAAATAGCAAGAGCGAGGGCTACATACTCAAACAATTTGCCGCAACCGAATTTCTTGTACGCCAAAAGAAGAATGAAGATGCCATAGCAGCGTTTCTTGCACTTGCAACAAAGTACCGCACCTCCGCACTTGCCGACGATGCGCTCATACGCGCAGGCGAAATACAAACAAAGATGAAACTCTACAACGAAGCATTGCAAACGTATCAGCAATTGCTCGAAGAACAAAAAGAAAGTATGCTCAGAGACCGCGCATTGATGAACATTGCATACGTATATACACACGGATTGAAGCAAAGAACCAAAGCAATAGAAACATACGAACAACTCCTGCAGGAATATCCGCAATCGCTCTTCGCAGATGAAGCGCGCAAACAAATACGCATCCTGCGCGGCGATACACTGTGATTACTGATTATTACACTCTCCAATGAAATTATTACAAAAAACATTCTTGCTCATTGCTGAATGCTTATTGCTATTTGCTGTATGCTTTCCGCAAGGAAAACTCCTCATCCCAATGGATTTATCACAAAACGACCACTTAAAATCTTATGGCATTGCCTATTGGGTACTCGCAAAAAACATCGAAGTAGATTGGTTGCTCAATTATAAAGGCGGCGCATTCTTAATGGATGACAATGCGTTAATAAGTAACGAATGTAGAATACGCGGCGTATCCTTCGAAGAAATATCAGGAGGCGAAGCCGCACAAATCTATAGCGAAGTACAAAGCGAAGAGAACAATATGGACGCTGTACGATTGGAGAAACCACCAAAAGTAGCAGTCTATCAGCCATCCAATCAACGCCCATGGGATGATGCAGTCGTCTTGGCGCTTGATTATGCCGAGATACCGTATGATAAAATATGGGACGAAGAAGTATTGAACAGAAAATTATATCAATATGATTGGCTGCACTTACATCACGAAGATTTTACAGGACAATACGGAAAGTTTTATGCATCATTCCACACTGCGCAATGGTATATAGAGCAACAAATATTGAATGAAGCAATGGCAAAGAAACTCGGATTCCGCAAAGTATCCGATATGAAGAAAACCGTAGCACAGGAAATAAAAAACTACATTGCAGGAGGAGGATTTATCTTCGCAATGTGCGCCGCAACAGATTCCTATGACATCGCATTAGCATCACAAAACACCGATATATGCGACATAATGTACGATGGAGACGCATCAGATACAGATGCACAAAAAAAACTTGACTTCTCCAATACACTTGCCTTCAATAACTTTACGTTAGAAACAAATCCCTTGCGCTATGAGTACTCGGATATAGATATTCCACCAAGCGATATGGCAGGATTTACCAATCCGGAAACCGATTACTTTACGCTCTTCGATTTCTCCGCAAAGTATGACCCCGTACCCACAATGCTAACACAAAATCACGTGAATATTATACACGGATTTATGGGACAAACAACCAATTTCAAAAAATCATTGATTAAAAAATCCGTGATAATACTTGCAGAGAAAGAAGGAACAGAAGAAGTGCGCTATCTGCACGGTAATCTCGGACGCGGCACATTTACATGGTACAGCGGACATGACCCGGAAGACTATCAACATGCAGTAGGCGACCCGCCCACGCAATTAGTATTGCACAAGAATTCAGCGGGGTACCGATTGATATTAAATAACATTTTGTTCCCGGCAGCAAAGAAGAAGCAACAAAAAACATAAGCAGAAGAGCATTACTATAAAATGTTTTCATCAAAAGAACTTGCAGAGCAATTGTTTCATTCCTACGATGAATGGAAAATACCTGCATTTACAACACACGTAACCCCGTCAGAATTATACGCGCACATCGCAACACTCGATAAAGAGTTAGTACGTATCGAAGAAGCAGGAGAGTCATTTCAACACCGACCGATTTATCATTTATCCATTGGCGGCGGAAAAAGAAAAATACTGTTGTGGACTCAAATGCACGGCGATGAATCTACTGCAACAAAAGCCGTATGCGATGTACTGAATTATTTACAGCAATCATCTCCGGCACAGCAAAAAATATGTGAAGAATTATCGCTTCATTTTCTCCCAATGTTGAATCCTGATGGCGCAGAACGAAAAACACGACGCAATGCGCAATATCTTGACATCAATCGTGATGCCGCAGCATGTCAGTCAATTGAAGCACGATTATTACACGGATTCAGACTTGCATTGTATCCTGAATTTGGATTCAACTTACACGACCAGGAATTAAGTACAGTCGGCAACACAAAAGAAATAACGGCATTAGCATTCCTTGCGCCTGCATTTGATGAACAAAAATCAGATAATGAAACAAGACGGAAAGCAAAATCTCTCGCTTCATTTTTAACAGCAACAGCGCAGCAATTCATACCACAACAGATAACACGCTACAATGATGATTATGAACCAAGAGCGTTTGGAGACCGTATGCAATACTTCCATGTTAGTACTGTACTCATAGAAGCAGGACATGCAAAAGAGGATAGAGAAAAAAAGGCAATACGGAAATTAAATTCCGTGTGTTTGCTTTCTTCGCTCTATGCTATTGCAACGAACGAGTATTCTGCAACAGATATTTCCATGTATGAATCGCTTCCATACAACGGGAAAAAAGCATACGACATTATTCTTCGTAAAGCAATCATAAAAACTGCTGAAGAAGAAACATTTACGAATGATATTGGCATTTCGTATCAGGTAGATACTCACTCTGAATATCCGCCAAAGATAGTTGATATTGGTGATTTATCAACTTTTACTGCGCTTCACGAAAGAGACGCTTCTCGCCTCGTTATTCCGCGCGAGAATATTGCACTGCAACAACCCATTGATATAAATTTTTTTCACACAAACAATATCGAAATTCCTATCGCTCCTTGGTGACTTTTTGCTTCGCATAATCCTTTGCGAATCTTTTTTGATTTTGTATTTTTTATCCCCGTAAATTACGGCGGACTAATTTTAAACACGCACAGCACCTTTTGGACATAACAGAAAAGCAAAAAGAATTTGAGCGGGAAACAGTTCCGCACATGGATATTTTGTATAATTACGCGCTTCGCACAACCGGCGACGCTGACGATGCAAAAGATTTACTGCAGGAGACATATATGAAAGCATTTCGTTTCTGGAATCAGTTTGAAAAAGGAACTAATTTACGCGCATGGCTGTTTCGGATAATGAAAAATTCCTATATCAATCAGTACAGGAAAGAAAAAAGTCAAGGCAATGCTGTCAGTTATGACGATGTTGAAGAATTTGTCGAAACACTCCGCGATGAAACACATGAATCCCACTCCAGTCAGGATAAAATTTTCGACAATATTCTCGGCGATGAAGTAACAACCGCGCTTGAATCTCTCCCCGATGATTTTCGCACAGTAGTAATTCTCTGCGATATTGAAGGACTTCCGTACGAAGAAATAGCAGAATTTATTCAAATACCGATTGGAACCGTGCGGTCACGATTGCATCGCGGTCGGAAAATGTTACAGAAAAAACTTAAAACGTATGCCCAACAAAAAGGTTTTGCTTTAAATGAATAATTGTTATAACGTGTACACAAACTTACGATACAGAGGTCGCCTATGAACTGTGGCTACTATCTTGAACTCATTACTGCCTGTGCAGATAATGAACTTCTCCCCGACGAAAAAATACAACTCGAAACGCACCTTCAGGAATGTGCGGATTGCCGCACCGAACTCGAACTTGAAATTGCAACGAAGCAATTATTACGCAAGTCGTTTTCCAGCGCAAAAACGCCCTGGAAAGTCCGCGCAAATATTATTGAAGATTTACGCGGTGAACCCGGCTTTCACAGCAAGAAAAAAATATTCTGGGAATTTCCGCTCTGGCGTCCCGTGTTTACTTATTCAACTGCATTTGCTGCAATTATAATTTTCATCTTTTATTTTCTTCAACAGCAACCGACGCAGCAATCTTTGCCAAGCAAGGAAAATACAATAGCACAAAGGCAATCACAACCTGAGCAACCATCACTGCAACAAACGAGCGTGGAAACAATTCCTACCGCTCATAAAAAACCTTCGCAGAAAAGCAGAGAAATTGTTGGTCCCTCCAAAACAGATGTGCTTGAAGAATCAATGACGGATTTTGATTTGTACTTACAAGGGAAAAAACATCCTGAAAAAATTTCTCCGCGTCAGGATGAAGTGCAGAAGTATTTAGCATCGCAGGTAAATTTTCCGGTACGTATGCCGAAAACAAATGCGTATAAATTACAAGGCGCAAGCGTTTCTGAAATCGGAGAAGATAAAATTGCACAGTTGCTGTATTCGTATCACGGAAAGACCATAACGCTGTATCAAACTTCTTTTGCCGCGATTCGTGAAGGATGCGCATTTGCAGTGCCGGAATCAATTCATACAACACTTGCAAGCGGCGGATGGTATGTTGATGATTCAAATCCTTCCTGCGTTATTACAATGTGGGTGGAAGATGATATGCTTTACTATGCCATTGGTGCGACAGAAAAAGAAGAAATTTTACAAGAACTTTCAAAAGGATTTCAATCCGTACGAGGACAAAAATGAAAACATTATTTTCGCTTTTAATTATTATCGCGTTCGCAGTACTTTTTATTTCTTGCAGCAAAAAGGAAAATAATGGAGAAATGCAAAAAGAATCATTTTCTGTGGAAAAATCTGTTTCGCAAAATGGTGTTGGTGATTTTACTTCTGTAAATGCTAAAGATGGTGAACACATTCCGGATTTTTACTGGAAAGATGGAAATATGAATGAAACATCACTTTCAAAATTTTCAGGAAAAATTACACTCGTCAATTTTTGGGCGACATGGTGTGGTCCCTGCCGCCACGAAACACCGGATATGATTGAAGTGTACAATGCAATGAAAGAAAGAGGCGTACAGTTTCTTGGTATTTCTGCAGATACGGGTCCATCAGCAAAAGAAGAAGTGCAGAGTTTTATAAATGAATACAAAATTCCATACAGCGTCATTGTAGATAGAGATGATGCATTGCAGCAAGCATTTGGAAATGTGCGCGCATATCCTACGACATTCATTCTGAGCAAAGACAGAACGATATTATCGCAGTGGGTTGGCTTGCGCGACAAAGAATTTTTTACTGCGGAATTGCAGAAATATCTGCAATGAAATATTCGTGAACTGATAGATAATAAACCCGATTTTGACAATGTGAAATCGGGTTTTTTTATTTATAGAGCAAATATTTTTTCCGCATTGCAATAAATTTTTCTACGTCACTCTTCCACATACTTAAAATCTCTTCAAAAGATTTGCCACCATCAATTGCAGTGCGAAGTTGTGAAGTTCCTGCAAGTCTGTCAAACTGTTTCGTATTGAAATGCAATGAATCCGGATATATTTTTTTAAGAGCAATAAGAATTGTAACTGCAACTTGCAACGACGAATAGGTATTTTTAAGTGAATCTGCAACTTCGATTTTAATTCCACCGCATTGCATATTGAGAAATTTAGGAGCAGTTACTTTACCGGGAATTACTACCGGAGTAAATTTTATCGGTTGGATAAATTGTGCCGCAATCGAATATTCTTTTTTAATTTCTGCAAATAGCGCATTGCCATCAACCCACGGCGCGCCAATGGTTTGAAATGGAAATGCTGCTCCTCTTCCTTCCGAAACATTTGTGCCTTCAATTAAACACGTCCCCGCGTACACAAGTGCAGTTGTTGCAGAAATAATATTTGGTGATGGCGATTTCCACGATAATTTTGTATCGCTCCAATACATTTTCCGTGTTAAATTATCACACGAAAAAATTTGCAAATCTAATTGTTCACTATTTGCTATCCACTTTTCTCCGACAATCATTTGTGCAAATTCACCAAGTGTTAATCCGTGGCGATTGGGAATAGGAAATTTTCCAACGAATGATTTCAACGAATCTTCAAGAAGAAACCCTTCTACTTCATTTCCACCAATCGGATTTGGTCTATCGAGAAGAATAAATTGCTTGTTGTATTCCGCACATGCTTCCATCGCATTTGCCATCGTTGAAGCATACGTAAAATACCGCGCTCCAACATCCTGCAAATCGAAAATGAACACATCAATCTGCGCAAGCATTTCTTTCGTCGGTTTTACTGTTTTTCCATACAAAGAAAAAATGGGAATCCCCGTTGCGCTATCCGTTTGATGTGAAATTTTTTCTCCCGCTGAAATATTATTTCTGAAACCATGTTCAGGTGAAAAAATTGCTGTGATGTTTATTTTTTTTCCAAGGAGAACATCAACGAGATTTTTGTTTTCTGAAAAGACAATAGAAGCAGAATTGCAAAGAACGCCGACACGTTTTCCTTCAACAAGAGAAATATTTTTTTCTAAAAAAACTTCTGCACCAATTTTAACTTGCGAAGAGAGCGGTGAGCAGAGAGTGAAGAGCAGAGAGCAGAGAGCAAGAAAAATGAAGCGATGCGCGAAAATCGAATAGAGAAAAACGAAAGCCCAATGACGAATGAGTAATGACATTTCTTTTTTTTGGGGAAAAAATATTATTTAAAAAGTAACGATTTAGCAATTGCCCACGCGGCAAGAGTCATTCCATCCCAAATTTCTCCCTTGGAAATATTCTCATCAATTTCCGTTGGCGAAAGAGTATGTAATTCAAATTCTTCCGATTCGTCTTTTGGAAGAACAAAAGGAGAAAGATTTTTTGCAATGAATACTTTGCAGATTTCATCGGTAACACCATTGTACGGATTAAATTCACCGACACAAACAATTTCGTCAGCATGTTGCTGCGTTTCTTCTGCAAGTTCGAGATATGCGGTTTCTTCATACGTCGAACCATCTTTCACGCTGCCACACGGAAATTCCAGACTTTCTTTATTCGTAAGATAGCGGAACTGATTAACGAGTATTATTTTTCCATCACCACGAATAGGAATAATCATACTTGCGCCATTGGTATGCACAAAATGATATTCTCCCTGTTTACCGTTCGGAAGAAGAACATCATCTTTTCTGTATGTCCACCATTTGTTTTTGAGTTCAAATGATTGGCGAAGTTTTTTCCAGGGACGAAGCATGTAAAAAATTACAGTGTAAAGAAAGAAAAACTTTTTAGTTATTAATTCTTCATACCGTTTGAAAAGAGTAATGGAGTGTTGGAGAAATGGAGTTACTTATGAGTTATTCGCAACGAGTTCGCTTTCGGAAAAGAAATATGCAATTTCGATTCTTCCGTTCTCAGCAGAATCGGAGCCGTGAACAATATTTTCGCCTTTATTATCAGCAAACAATTTACGAATAGTGCCATCCGCAGCATCTTTTGGGTCTGTTGCGCCAATGAGTGTGCGATAATCGGCAACAGCATTTTCTTTTTCCAGCGCAATCGGAACGCACGCACCGGAACTCATAAATTCCACGAGTCCATCGTAAAACGGCCGTCCTTTATGCACAGCGTAAAATCCGCCGGCAGTTTCTTTTGTGAGTCGCGTCATTTTCATTCCGAGAATTTTGAATCCCGCTTTTTGAATACGCGCAGTTACTTCGCCAATTAATTGTTTTCGTACGCAATCCGGTTTGAGAATTGCAAGTGTTCTTTCGAGAGCCATAAGTTATTTTAGATTTTAGGTTGATTGAAGTGTAATAATAAATTCGTTTATAGAAATGACGTTCACCGTAGGAAACTCTATTTGTTTTAACGCAGAAAAATGTGTGTCGTTTGTTACCAGATAATCTACGTTGCCAGCAATTGCGCAATCTACAAATTTATTGTCATCGTAATCACGTTGAATTAAATTCCAACGGTAATAAACATCTCGTTTCTCTACATTCGACAGAGTTGTAAGCATTTCGGAGATATTTTTGGCTACCAGCGCATTTGATTTTTCAGAAATTTTTTCTTCGTATTCTGAAAGAATTTCATTGCTTATAACAAGAGTAAATTTCTTTTGTAACAAACTGTCAAATACGATTCGATACTTTGATTTTTTCGGTATTGAAATCAACAGACAATTTGTATCAAGAACAATTCTCATTTATAAGGCGTTCGCAAATGTTCCTTTGACCATTGTTCCATTGTAGCACTACTCCAATGTTTTTCTTCCCAAACTTTATCCATTTCAATAGTTGCGCGTTCAGCAAAATAATGAGCGAGAATCTCTTTGATTTCCAAAAGTTGTTTTTCTTCCAAATTGTAACTGAAAACTTTCATCAGTTCTAATTGAAGATTTGTAATGTTTGATGTTGTTGTTTGCATAATGCTTCTTCTGATTCCAATTTCTTGCGCAAAATATAGCAAGAAATTGGAAAAGAAATTTGCGCGCATGAATAGTTATTTCGTATTGTAAAATAAAAAAGGCGAGACCAAAAATGGAATCGCCCTCACATTTCCTTTTAGTAAATGGAATTAGATTAATTTATTTCACTAAAACAAGCTTCTTCGTTTCAGAAAAAATAGTATTTACTTTTTTTCGACTTTTAGCCTCTATCCTGCCAAGTCTCGAACATACCAATGTCGCCATCAAATATTTCATTAAGCAATCTTTCATCATCCCAATAATCATCATCTCTGTAATAGTCTGTAATAGGTTTTTTAGAAATCGTAATACCATATTTTTCTTTTTCAGTAGCTTCAATATCAAAATTGGTTACATTTTTTCATGCACCAAATGATATAAGAAAAATCTACATTGATTATTTCTTCTAATTTTCTGCCTTTATATTTTCCAAAGCTGATTATTGTATCTTTATTATAAATCATTATACACCTCTCGTAAATGGCTTATTAAGTGTTACAAATATTTTAAATGCATTTCATTTCTACAATTGGTAGAAAAAGTTTGGTAGTTATATAGAAAAGTTGTTCGTTTAGAATTGTTAACACATTTCTTCGTTAATCGCATATAAACTTGCCGTCACGTTTTATATTTTTCATATACGTAACGTATGGTTCTTTCTTCATTTCTTCGGGAGAAATTTCTATTGCGCCGAAATCGAGTAAATCCTGTATAACATCGTCAGCAGTCCATTCATGTTGCCGATGCTGGGGTTTTATATTTATTTTTTTTCGTTTCTTAACCATTGTAAATATCGTTCACTATAATATTTATAGTGTTGTTTAATTTCTTTCTTTGCTTGCGTTATTGCGCGGTTATTATCAAAGATGGGGCAACCAAATTTTTTCTCTTGTTGAACTATCAGGCGCAAGAACGTCTATATGCGGATGCTCGTGTGCGCTATCGAATCGTAAAATTTCTGCCTCTTCGCCTTCGATAACAGAGAGCAATTTCACAACAAAAGAGAGACAATTTTCCCTTCTGTGTTAAAGTAAACAAAAATTGAATTTTCTTCGTCAAGATAAATGCGATAGTTCTTTTCTGGCATTACATCTCAATCCATTTAATCGCGGGCAAAATATATGTTGTTGCGAAAGAAAAAACAAATCAAATTTACTTTTTCTTTTTCACGGTAGTTTTTTTAGCAATAGTTTTCTTTGCAGTTTCGCGAACACGCTTTACGGCGTCATCAAGTTTTGTTGTACTGTATGTTTTTTTCGGTTTTGCAGCAAGAACTTTCTTCATCATCTCTCCAATCTCTGCCGGGCTTTCGACAACGTGAATTCCTGCTTCGCGCATTGCTCTGAATTTTTCTGCCGCCGTTCCTTTTCCACCGGAAATAATTGCACCCGCGTGTCCCATCCTTCTTCCCGGAGGCGCAGTTTGTCCCGCAATAAATCCCACAACGGGTTTCTTTACATTTAGTTTGATGTATTCTGCGGCTTCTTCTTCTGCTGTGCCTCCAATTTCACCAATCATAACGATTGCATCAGTATTTTCATCGGCATTAAATAATTTTACCGCATCAAGAAAACGTGTGCCGATAATCGGGTCACCGCCAATACCAATGCACGTAGATTGTCCGAGTCCGCGCAAAGTTAACTGATGTACTGCTTCGTAGGTTAATGTTCCGCTTCTTGAAACAAGTCCGACATGACCAGCGGAATGAATAAAGCCGGGCATAATACCGACTTTACATTCGCCGGGAGTAATAATGCCGGGACAGTTCGGACCGATAAATCGTGTGCCAAGTTTTTGTGTGTATTCGTACACGCGCACCATATCGCGTGTAGGAATTCCTTCAGTAATACAGACGACGAGTTTGATGCCTGCTTCTGCTGATTCCATAATTGCATCAGCGGCAAATTGCGCGGGAACGAAAATTACAGACGTATCTGCGCTTTCATTTTTTACTGCATCTGCAACGGTATTAAAAATCGGAACTTCTTTTGCAAATTGGTCTTTTTCATTGCCTTTGTATTTTGTACCGCCTTTGCCTGGAGTAACTCCTGCAACGACATTTGTACCGTAGGCAATCATTTGTGAAGTGTGGTATGTTCCTTCGCCGCCGGTAATTCCCTGCACGACGAGGCGTGTGTGTTTGTTTATTAGTATGCTCATAAAGAATTAAAAGTTAAAAGTGTAAAATAGTTTAAATTAAATTTCTCCGCTCCGGAATTTATTGAATATTATTCTCTGCTTGTCCGTTAATGTTTCCGAAAGAAATTCGTGAAGTTCTTCGAGCCATCGTAACCGCTCATCAATCGAAAAGTTTTGAAATGCTTGAATTTGTTCGCTCGAAGTATAAGCGTAATAACCTTTTGGTTCGCTAACGATTGGTGTCGCTTCGTTCATTGTCGATGTAAAATTTCTGTGAGAATTTCTATATCAGAAATATCTTGTTTTCTATTTGCTTTCTTTTTTAATTCAATTAAATCAGAAATTTCAATAACGGGAATTGATATTTCATTTCGAAAGACCGTTCGTTTCTTTGAATAATATTGCTCAAAATCAGTAGGAGTTTCAAATAGCAAATCAATTGTTTCAAATTTTCTTTCATCACGAATAAAGGAAAAGACAAGCATGTTTTTCTTTTCTCTCCACTCCTTACGAATTTCACTGTTAGCAAAATCGGTTGCACGTACGGGAAGTTTTGGTTTATATCCTAATGATTCTATTGCTTTTATTGCCGAAAGAAGATTCTGTTCATCTAACGCAAGCGTTATATCCAAATCAAAGGTTGAACGTGGGTGACCATATAAATTAATTGCAACACCGCCAACAACGAGATAGCGAACATTCGCTTCGTTCAATATTTTGAAAACTTCACTGTAGTACATCACAAGACTCAAAATTTAATCTATTCCAAATAACCCGCAACTTTCAAAATCGTCGCTTCATCAAAATGTTTTCCGTACAATTGAAATCCGATTGGTAAACCATTTCTGTCTTTTCCCGCGCGGACTGCGATTGCAGGAATTCCTGCAAGATTTGCAGAAACAGTATAAATATCTTCAAGATACATCTGCACAGGGTCGGAAGTCTTTTCTCCGATTTTAAAAGCAGTTGTTGGTGTTGCAGGAGAAATTATTATATCAACTTCTTTATACGCATTGATGAAGTCGTTGTATATCAAACGCCGAACTTGCTGCGCTTTGCGATAGTACGCATCATAATATCCCGCAGAAAGAACATACGTTCCAAGCATTATTCTTCTTTTCACTTCATCGCCAAAACCCTCGCTACGAGAACGCACATACATATCTTTTAAATTCCTCACGTTCGCTGAGCGATAACCATAACGCGCTCCATCAAATCGTGAAAGATTGCTTGACGCTTCTGCCATTGCAATAATGTAGTATGTCGGAATAACAAATTCCGCGCTTGGTAAAGAAATTTCTTTTGTTATTGTGCCAAGTGATTTCAATTTTTCTATCTGAACCACAATGGCGCCTCTCACTTCTTCATTAAGTCCATCTGCAAAATATTCTTTTGGTATTCCGATTTTCAATCCGGAAATATTTTTGTTGAACGCATCGAGATAATTTGGAACAGAAACATTTGCCGAAGTTGAATCGTGTTCATCGTGTCCCGCAATCACTTGCAAAACTTGCGCGACATCTTTTGCGGTGTTTCCCAAAATGCCGATTTGGTCAAGCGAAGAACCGTATGCAACTAATCCGTAACGCGAAACTCTGCCATACGTTGGCTTCAAACCAATCACACCGCACAACGCCGCCGGTTGACGCACAGAACCGCCGGTATCGCTCCCGAGTGCAGTTACACACATTTCAGCCGCAACTGCAACCGCAGAACCGCCGCTCGAACCGCCAGGAACACGTGTTGCATCAATCGGATTTTTTACAACGCCGTACGCAGAATTTTCTGTTGACGAACCCATTGCAAATTCATCCTGATTTGTTGCGCCGAGAATAATTGCATCAGCATTTTGCAGGCGTTCTATAACAGTTGCATCGTAAATGGAAACAAAATTTTCGAGAATTTTTGATCCACAGGTTGTTCGCTCTCCCTTCACGCAAATATTATTTTTTATTGCCATCGTCATACCCGCAAGCGAGCCAGCATTTCCGCTCAAAATTTTCTTATCAACTTCTCTTGCCTTTGCAATGGCTTTGTCTTTATACACATGCAAAAAAGCATTGAGATGTTTTTTGGCTTCAGCAGTTTGAAGATGGTGTCGCGTCATTTCTTCAACAGTAGTTTGTTGTGAAGAAATTAATTCTTGTATGGAATCGAAAATCAATGTTGTTGTCTGAAAATACTCATATCACTGCTTTGCTCCTCTCTTTTTCAAAAAGATTTCGCAACGATGCAGGACATAAAGAATAACGAATTATTTTTTTTCTTCTTTCTTTTCTGAATTTTCCTTTTCCATTTCATCCTGAATATCTTTCGCGGCTTTTCTAAATTCGCGCACGCCTTTTCCAAGACCTTGTGCGAGTTCGGGAATTTTTTTTGCGCCGAAAAATATGAGAATGACAAGTAAAATAAGAATGAGTTCCGGTGTTCCGATTGGTCCCATAATAAAATATCTTTCTGATTTAATTGTAAATTTTTTGAGTGTATTTAACTATTGCTGTGATTGGGTTCCACAATATTTTCTTCTTCATCATCTTCATCCTCCAGTTCGTCAATATTCCATTTTTTTATAAACTGAATACACCAGCGACCAATGCCGAAGAGAAGATATAATATGAAAACGGGAAAAAGCGCTTTTCCTTTTGTAAAAATGATTGCCAGTGCGGCAAATAAAACAAACGTGAATCGTATTGGATGCGCCTGAATATCCCGCGCTGTAAATTTCGGCAATGTATCGTATTTGATTGTCGAAACCATTATCAGCGAAACGAAAACGACAAGCGGCGCAAGAATCTGTTCACGTCCAAATCCGAGCGGCTGTAATAATGCATCCATATCTGTCAAAACATACGAACAAAGAATTGCTGCTTGCGCAGGAATTGGAAGTCCGTTGAAGTAATCTTTATCAAAGCCGGAAAGTTGCACATTAAATCGCGCAAGACGAATTCCGCCGCAAATCATCGGAAGCGAACTAATCAGCAATCCCAAACTTCCCCACGAAGCAAATTCCATTTGATACATCATAAAAGAAGGCGCAACGCCGAACGTTACAACATCGGAAAGCGAATCAAATTCTACGCCGAATTTGCTGGCGGATTTTGTTAAACGCGCCATTAAGCCATCAAACGCATCGAAGAGCGAGCCGAGTAGTATAAAAATTGCCGCATTCGTAAAATCTCCTTTCACGGAATATGTGATGGAGAGAAATCCGCAAAACATATTCAATGTCGTAAAAAGCGATGGTACAACGGCGCGTGGAAATCTCATTGCAGATTTGTGCTATTTGATTTGTGATTTGAGTATTTCAAAGCAAACAATAAACTCTTTACAAGGAACTACTTCTTCGGCAACATTGCAATCACTGTTTCGCCGGCAACTGCAATATCGCCAAGTTTCACATTTATTTCAGCATCTAACGGAAGAAGAACATCCACACGCGAACCAAATTTTATCATTCCGAAACGCTCGCCTGCTTTTGCAACATCACCGACATGCAAATCGGCAACAATACGACGCGCTACGAATCCTGCTATTTGTTTAAAGAGCAATTTACCAAATCGTGTTTCCAAACCTATCAGCGTTCGTTCATTCACTTCGGAAGATTTATCTTCAAATGCAACCATAAATTTTCCCGGCACATGCTGAAAATAACCGACAGTGCCATCCATCGGAAAACGATTAACATGCACATTGAGTGGCGACATAAATATGGAAACCTGCTTTGCTTTTCCTTTTAAAAATTCCTTTTCTTCCACTTCCTGAATCAGTACAACTTTGCCATCGGCAGGAGAAATTACCGCTCCTTCAATATTTGGTGTTGTACGCTCAGGGTCACGAAAAAAATTCAGCGCAAAAAGAAACAGCGCAACTGAAACTACCCACAATATCCATCTGAAAATATCGGAAGAAAGGAAACTTCCGCCATAAATTCCGATGAGGGAAATGCCGCAGACGATGAAAAAAACATCGTAACCGTATTTTGTAATCAAATTCGTTTTGTTTTAGTATAAAAATGCGGGTGAAATTTGGTAAAATACGGAGAAAAAAAAAAATGCAGAACGCGGTTGCAAATTCCGCATTGTAAGGAAAAAAAGATGCTTCTGCTCTTTCAGATTTTTTTTGTTAGCGAATGAGTAACACTTTGAAACTCAATTATGTTATGAATTTTCAAGAATGTTCGCTTCATTGTAATAAAACGCTCCGGGAAAATCTTCTTCTACTTTCTTTTGCTTTCCGCGCCAGTCTTTTATTTCAATTTTATACACCGTTGTTCGCGCGAGTTCTTCTTTTTGAATTGAGCGATAATCTTTTCCTGCTTGCAAATGCGGCGCATATTTATCTAACAAAATCTGCAAGGCATATTCGGCTTCTTGTTCATCGC
The DNA here is from genome assembly GCA_964358705.1 of uncultured Chitinophagales bacterium. Classification (GTDB taxonomy): domain Bacteria; phylum Bacteroidota; class Ignavibacteria; order UBA10030; family F1-140-MAGs086; genus JBBTJF01. The sequence goes on along the minus strand of CAYHPL010000001.1, from coordinate 105,530 downwards.
TGAGAATCGTGGCTTCACCAAATACGAGTACACTTGCATACTCCACGCTGAATTCAAGCGCTGTATCTGCGGGCAAAATTCTTCCCATTGCGCTGACACTGAAACATATTTTATTATTTTCTGAAATTATATCTTTTGTGTGTCCGTATTTTGCAGTGTGAAGGTAAATGCAGTTTTTCACTTCGTCATACACAAAAATATTTACATTTATGAATGGTTGTTTCTCTGCGACAGTTGCCAGTGTTCCAACAGCAGCAGTGTGGAGAAACTTTTTAATCCACTCATCATTTGTTACCGAGCGGTCTTTGCGGCGTATAGCAGGGATAGTGTTTTTTGACATTTTTGTGTTGATGCTGTAATTTTAAAAATTCAAATCACCCGGCTCGCCGCAAAATAATCGCCCTTCAATTATCCACTCTTTCATACCTTGTGCGATCTGTCGTTCTGACTCTATCCATCGTTCTGATTCAATGGGTGTATGTAAAATTCCTAATGCATTGCGCTGGCAATAAGATAGAAATACATTCTCCAATTCATCTGCTACCATTTTACAACGATATTGCTCTGCCGCTCGAACAAGTCCTGCGCCCCAATCGTTGTTTGCCTCGATTTCCACTGCTTCATCTATTGTGCGTAAAAAATCAAATGCTTGTTTAGTCTCGTCTTCTTCATTACGGCGCTTATGCATTGTATGTGCTTGAAATAAGCGGAGCAACTTATGATTTTCAAACTGCTGCATAAACTGTATGATATCTCTTTTATCAGAGGCGTATAGCATTGGTCGTGTATCAATTGGGGAAGCAGAAATATTTTTCTTTTCATGCTCAAGTCGTTGGTGTTCATGGCGCTTGCGTATGTAATACCATTCTTTTTCGCCTCGTATATCAGGCAATGTAAGTAACGGTGATTTTCCTTTATATGTATCCCAATAAATATACCAAGCGGGCATATTGTCAAAATCATCATCATCCGTTTCTATCAATTCAGAATAATTCTGCCATGTACATATCCACTCCACTGGCGGCTCATATTCTCCCGACCGAAGATATGCTTTATACAATTCTATTTCATCTGCATTGATAGGTGGGATGAGTGTACAGCAAGTGATATTCTTTCCCCAGTATGAGAAATCAAAAGTTGTTTCAATTTCAGGAATCTCGATTTGTTCCGCTCGCCACATACACTGTAAATTAAATAGTTTTTTCTGTTGAATTTCCCATAGAAGACGCTCTCCAAGATAGGTAAATTGAAGACTGTAATATTCTTCACTATCTAATGAACGCTCACCATATTCTAATAATTCTGCCTTTTTCTTCGCATAATCTAATATGAATTTGATGACAGAAGTTGCACTGTATTGCGAAAAAAAATCCTGATATCGAGGGTTTGTTTGTAAATCTTCCTTTACTTCTTTTTCTATTTCTGAAAATGTTTTCTTCTTTTCCATTCATTCAGGTATTATTGAGAGTGACAAAAAAAATATTTAATTGCAAGAAATATGGAACACACACTACGCAGCCTTCACTCCCAATTTTCTCTTCGCATCATCAGACATACGCGCAGGAGTCCAGACCGGGTCCCATACAATACGTACGCCCGCATCATTTACGCCGGGAACGCGCAGTACACTTTTTTGCGCCTGGTCTGAAATATAATCGGACATTCCGCAACCCGGAGTAGTAAGCGTCATTTTTATTCCCACCCAATCATCAACGATGACAACATCGTAAATCAATCCTAAATCAACAATATTTACAGGAATTTCCGGGTCATAAACGGAACGAAGAGCGTCAATGATTATTTCTTTTGTAATTGGCTGAGTTGTCTCTGACATAATATAAAGTGGTAAACTTGGGTGATTTTTTTTATAACAAAATTTTCTTCGGGATGAATTTTACAAATACCGCTGCTAATATTCCACCCGTAGTATCTGCGAGAAAATCTAAAATTTCCGGAGAGCGTCCGGGTACAAACATCTGATGTATTTCATCCGATGCTCCATACAGCATTACAAAAAGTATGGCAAATTGTAACGCATATTTCTGTGCGAACAAAAATTTTTCCTGAAATAAAAGCGCGCGCGCAACAAGAACTCCAAGGACAAAAAAAATTCCGAAATGAATTAACTTATCTGCGCTGATAAATTTAAATGGTAAACGTATGCCGTGCAATGATGAACTGACAAATATTGCAAGCGACCAAAGTACTGCAGGTAACTGATAACGGGCGAAGGAAAATTTCTGTGTCAAAATAATTCTCAATTATTGTACGGAGAGCATCGCATCCGGTAACAAATCAACAATATCCATTGCCATTAACGAGTGTTCACCAAATTTTTTCTTCGCAAAATCGCCAGCCAATCCGTGAAGATATGCTCCGCTTATCGTTGCGTGGAGTAATTTTTCTTGCAATGATAGATGTTCGTTGCGTACAATCTGCGCGAGTAATCCTGCTATTATTCCTGTTAAAACATCGCCGCTTCCTGCAGTTGACATTCCCGGATTTCCGCTTGTGTTGAAAAATATTTTTCCGTCAGGTGTTGCAATAATAGTTGGATTTCCTTTATGCAAAAGTATTGCATTGAATTTTTTCGCCGCATCTTTTATAACGTCAATGCGATTACGTTCAATTTCTTCAACTGAAATTTGTAACATTGCAGCAAGCTCTCCACTGTGTGGAGTAAGAATAAAATATCCTTCGCTAATTGCTGATTGCTGTTTGCTAAATGCTATTAATCCATCTGCATCAATCACCATCGGCTTTGTATTCGAAGAAATAATTTTCTGCAACAGTTGCTGCGTCTCTTCATTGCGTGAAATTCCGGGACCAATTGCTACAACATCGCACCATTCAATTTTTTCCTGAATTGCATTGTATGCGGAAGATGCAACTGTTCCTTCGGTTGTTTCATCTAATGATTCAATCATTACTTCGTTCAATTTTTTAACGAGAAGTCCGCGAAGTGATTGTACCGTTCCAAGTATTGTTGCGCCTGTACCTGCTTTCATTGCGCTGGTTGCTGTCATACTTGCGGCGCCGGGAAATTTTGCAGAACCTGCAAGCACGAATACTTTCCCGATAGAATATTTATGTGCATTGAATTTTCTATTCGGCAATAATGAAGAAATATCTTTTTTTTCAATTTGAAAATACGACTGATATTCTTCCAGCAGCTTGTTCGGCATAGAAATATCCGCAACAATTATGTTACCCGAATTTTCTTTTCCATCATTCAAAAGCAACCCTGTTTTCTTTGTCGCCATTGTTACGGTCAATTGTGCCTTCACTGCAATGTTGGTTTTTATTCCTGTATCGGAATTAATTCCCGAGGGTATGTCAATGGCAATGACTGGTTTTCCGTTTTCATTCATCCAGTGAATTATTTCCGCATATGGTGTGCGAACATCACCGCTGAATCCTGTTCCGAACAACGCATCAATTATAAAATCGCAGGAAGGATAGTCTGAAGTGTGCTTTGAAATTTCCTGAAATGAAAATCGGGAAGCGTCTTTTGTTTTCTTTTGCAATTGAAGGACTATTGCGAGATTGGTTTTTGCATCGTCTTTCACTTCAGATTTTTTACCGACGAGAAGTATTTGAACATTTGCACCGCGATTGAAAAGATGTCGCGCAACGACAAATCCATCGCCGCCGTTGTTTCCTTTTCCGCAAAAAATGAGAAATGTTTTGTTTTGGATTTCTTTGCAATATTTTTCAACCGCATCCGCAACGCTACGTCCTGCATTTTCCATCAACAGAAACGAAGAAATGGAATACTCTTTCACTGCGCGTTTATCGCAAGAACGCATTTCGTTTGTTGAGAGAATTATTTCCATTATTTTTCCGTGTTGCTATTTTGTTTTGGTACAAAGTGAATATATCTGCTGTGAGAACCGTTGGGTTTCGTAAGCGGGTTGAAATGTTCTATTGGTTTAAAATGATGTTGTAAAATTTCAAAATTTTGTTCCGTTAATCCAACTATGAACGTGGGTGATACCATAGTTTTACCCACCGCATCTTCACCAATGTGTCTATGACTTGATCCTTCGTAGTACCAAGCTTCATTTACTGAAATTCCAAAATGAGAAAGATTTCCCAATATCCATTCTGAGGTAATATTCCAATTAGAAATGTGTCCAAACTTAAAACTGTAAAAATATTTAGTTGAAGGAGATACAATTACAGAATCTAAAAAATGAGGAACTTTTATATATTCGCGGGGAATAAAATTCTGCCTATATGATTGAGGGAAAGTAATAATGCAATCTTGAAAAAAAAAGACTACAAGTATGATGAGTATTAAATTCAATGGTTTCATTATCTACAACAGACAAAACTAATCTAAATACTCATTGATGATATAACTAAAGTAAATTTTTATCAGATTCAAACATCAACTAATGAGTTTGTAAGAACAAACTTGTCAGTAGCGATGGAAACATTCCAAAGAGAACCACGCCGCACGCAACAATAGAAAGAGTTACAAATGATGTGCGTGATGTGCCGATAACAATTTCTGCTTCACTGTCTTTGAAATACATCAACACAATCACACGCAGATAGTAGTACGCCGCAATGCAACTTGTCAGAACGCCGATAATTGCAAGCCACGTAAATCCGCCTTGCACTGCCGCCGCAAAGACATAATATTTTCCGAAGAATCCTGCGAAAGGTGGAATACCCGAAAGTGAAAACATAAATATTGCCATCATTGCGGCAAGCGCGGGCTGTTTTTTGGCGAGTCCTGCATAATCATTTAATAAAAGATTTTTTTCTTCTGTATTTTCCACCAAAGAAATTATACCAAATGCACCGAGAGTCATCAGAGTATATGCGGCGAGGTAAAACATAATGCCGTTGCTGCCATACGTATTGCCAGCCGCAAGCCCTGCAAGCATATATCCCGCATGCGCAATACTGCTGTACGCAAGCATCCGTTTTATATTTGACTGAGAAAGCGCAATGATGTTTCCGGTAATCATCGAAGCGGCGGAAATCACGGCAACCATTGTAGAAATTTTTTGCGAAGAAAACATTGCAGATTGGTGAGAAAGTATTCCTGCAAAAACAACAATCAATCCGGAAAATGCCGCAGTCTTTCCCGCGCTTGCCATAAATCCTGTTGAAGAAGTCGGCGCGCCTTCATACACGTCCGGCGCCCACATGTGAAATGGCGCAGAGGCAATTTTAAAAGCAAATCCTACAAACAATAATCCAGTGCCAAGCCAGAATAATACGGATGATTGCAGCGCATCAAGTTTTCCGATAAGTTCTGTAATATTTGTTGTTCCTGCCGCACCGTACAATAATGCAATTCCGTAGAGAAGAAATCCCGTTGCAAATGCGCCGAGCAGAAAATATTTTATTGCAGATTCATTGGAAGAAGAACGCTTGCGCATGAATCCTGCAAGCACATAAAAACTCAGCGACATCAATTCGATGCCGAGAAAAATAGTAAGTAAATCGCCTGCATTGGCAATCATCAACATTCCTAACGTTGCAAAGAGAATCAAAATAAAATATTCTCCGTAATACACGTTCATTTTTTCGAGATAGTGTTTGGAGAGAACGGTGGAAACCAGCGCGCCGGTAAGAATAACAAGCGAGAGAAATTTCGTTGAGTGATTTATCAGAACAGCCCCTTTGAAAATATCCGACTGCACGGGCTGAAAATATGCGAGCAGTATTGTTGCAAAAATGCCTGCTACTGTTATAAAGAAACTGATATTTGCATTTTCTTTATTAAATGCATCGAGAAGAAGTACGAGCAGAGAAACGCACGCAAGTACAAACATTGGTAGCACGCCAAGTATATCGGAGGAGAGTATCATAATCGTAAAAAATTGCGCGAAAATTTACGAAAAGAATCTGCGGGAAAAAAGGGAAGGAGAAAGGTAAAACAAATTGCTATTTTCGATTTGCACATATCTTTATTCTCCCCTCAACATTTAGTATTTTTCCCCGCAAGATTTTTGTATTACAAAACTTTTAAGAATTATGAACATAACTTTTTGCCTTCTGCTCTTTATTTTTTTCAATAAAGCAACAGCGCAAGTTACATTCACCGATGTTTCTGCAACGGCAGGCAATGGCGTCGGCGATGGTACTGCGCGCGGTATTTCGTGGACTGATTTTAACAACGATAAATTTCCGGATTTATTTGTGGTTACGTCAGGCAGTTCCGCAAATAAACTTTATATGAATCTCGGCAATGGTACATTTACTGATGTTGCTGCAAATGTCGGACTGAATGATATGGCGAATACCATTACGTGTTCGTGGGCGGATATTGATAACGATGACGATTTGGATGTAATTACTTCCGCATCATCTGCGCCTGTTCGTTTGTGGCGCAACAACCGTGAATCGGTAACAGATACAACGTTTACAAGCATTGAATCAATTGCTGGCATTCTTCAGGAATCTGCACAAATGCCTGCATGGGCGGATTTTAATAACGATGGCTTTGTGGATTGTTATACGCCAGTTTCAAATTCCGCAACGATTTCTGATGCGCTTTGGAAAAATAATGGCGATGGCACTTTTACAAATGTTGCTGAAATTGCCGGCGTAAATCATCAGGGAAGTGGCATTATTGAGCAGGCAATTCACTGGGGAGATTTTGACAGAGATGGCGATGAAGATTTATTTATCGGCAATTTGCAAACATCGGGACCAAGTTTTTTCCATAAAAATAATGGCAATGGAACATTTACGGAAATTGCTTCTACTCTTGGCTTTGATGGTGGCGGACGAGGTGGACAGTGGCTTGATTTCAATAATGATGGTTTGTGGGATTTTTGTTTTGCTCCGTTTGCAGGCGGAACAAATCCTTTGCCAATAAAACTTTTTAAAAATCTTGGCAATGGAACTTTTGAAAATATTTCTGCAAACGCGGGCATTGTAGAAAATACTATTGCGTGGGGTGTTTCTTGCGCTGATTATAACAACGATGGCTTCGAGGATATTTTTGTTTCTGCTTCAGGACAAAATGTTTCGTGCATTATTTATAAAAACAACGGCGATGGAACATTTACCAATGCAACAAGCGAAACCGGAATTGGCACACTACAGCAACTCAGTGGCGCATGGGCTGATTTTGATGATGATGGTGCGATGGATTTATACACATCAGGAAGTCCAAGTGCGGGCAATCATCTTTTTAGAAATAATGGCGACAGTACAAAACACTGGCTGAAAATAAAGTTACGCGGTTCTGTGAGCAACAGAGCAGGAATTGGCTCGCAAATCGAAGTACGCTCAGGTGGATTGAAAATGATGCGCGAAATAAATTCAGGAAGCGGTTATCGCTCGCAAAATTCTCTTGTTGCGCATTTCGGATTGAATGATGCAATTCTGGTAGATACAATGATTGTGCATTGGAATAGCGGCAGAAAAGATACGCTGACAAATTTTTATGCAGACCAGTATTTGGAAATTATTGAAAGAACTGATGTCGGAATTGATGAACAGAATGAAGAGCCACTCACTCTTTCTCTTCTGCAAAATTATCCGAATCCGTTCAATCCAGTAACGACACTGCAATTCACAATTTCCGAACAGCAATTTACAACACTGAAAGTATATAATATTCACGGAGAAGAAATCGCAACACTGGTGAATGAAATGAAAGAGCCCGGCAACTATTATGTTCAATGGAATGCAGAAAGTGTTGCCGCAGGTGTTTATTTTTGCAAACTGACTTCCGGAAAATTTTCCCACGTGAAGAAAATTACGTTGATAAAATAAAAATGTCGAAGCAACTTATAATTCAATATTTATCGGAAGTTGAACAACTGATTCAGTTCAGCGGTTCGCGGAATGAAACAGCATTACGCGATGCGTTCAAAAATTTGCTGAACGAATACTGCAAAGCGAAAAATTTTCTTCTCGTTTCCGAATTGGAATTTCCAACCAAACTCGGAACAATCATTAAACCCGATGGAACAATCAAAGATGCGTTGCGATTGGATTGGGGCTATTGGGAAAGCAAAGATAAATACGATAATCTCAATGAAGAAATTGAAAAGAAAATTGCAAAAGGTTATCCGACAAGCAATATTCTTTTTGAAGATTCGCAAACTGCTGTGTTGCTGCAAAGCGGTGAAGAAATATTTCGCTGTGCAATAAATGATGTGGAAGCATTAGATAAACTCATTTCTCTTTTTATTGCATACGAGCGTCCGGAAATTCATGACTTCCGCGATGCCATTGAGCATTTCAAAGAAGATTTGCCGACGATTCTTGAAACGTTGCGTGAAATGATAAATGCGCAATTTAAAACGAACAAAACTTTTGCAACTTCATTCAACAAGTTTTGGGAAATTTGTAAAACTTCAATTAATCCCGAAATTACCACTGCGGATATTCGTGAGATGATGATTCAACACATTCTCACCGAGGAAATTTTTGTTACGATTTTTAACGAATCGCAATTTCATCGCGAGAATAACATTGCGCACGAACTTCAAACCGTTGTTGATACGTTTTTTACCGGAAGAACAAAGCGAGAATTACTCAGTTCGCTCGATAGATATTATCTTGTGATTAAAGCCGCTGCTGCCGGAATTTACAATCATCACGAAAAACAAAAGTTTTTAAAAGTGGTGTATGAAAATTTTTACAAAGCGTACAATCCCAAAGGCGCGGACCGGCTTGGCATTGTGTACACGCCGAATGAAATTGTGCGATTTATGGTGGAGAGCGCAGACTATCTTACGCACAAACATTTCGGTAAACTGCTCGAAGATAAAAATGTAGAAATTCTTGACCCGGCAAGCGGCACGGGAACGTTTATCACCGAACTCATTGAGTACATCGGTAAAAGCAAACTCGAGTACAAATACAAAAATGAAATTCATTGCAATGAAGTCGCAATTCTTCCGTATTACATCGCTAATCTCAACATCGAATTTTCCTACAAACAAAAGATGGAGCGCTACGAAGAATTTAAAAATATTTGTTTCGTAGATACGCTCGATAATCTCGGTTTCGGTTTCAAAGGAAAACAAGACACACTCGATTTCGGTTTTGGTGTTGAAAATGCGGAGCGTATTAAACGGCAAAACAAACGCAAGATTTCTGTTATCATCGGTAATCCACCGTATAATGCCAATCAACAAAACGAAAACGAGAATAATAAAAATCGCGAGTATCCTAATATTGATAAGAGAATAAAAGATACATACATAAAACACAGTACTGCACAGAAAACAAAAGTGTATGATATGTATGCACGGTTTTTCCGTTGGGCTTCGGATAGATTATCGGAGAATGGAATTATTGCGTATATCACTAACCGAAGTTTTATCAATAGCAGAACGTTTGATGGCTTTAGAAAAATTATTGCAAGCGAATTTAATACGGTGTACATCATTGATTTAGGCGGAGACGTACGCGCAAATCCCAAATTGTCTGGTCCAAAAAATAATGTATTTGGAATTCAAACCGGCGTTGCTATTATGTTTTTGGTGAGAGATAATAATATTTTTGAAGCGAAAACATCGAAAGAATTTAAGGATTTGAAAGTACGGCTGAATATTGTCGGTGAGCCAGTTGCGGTATATCGCGGACAAGAATATTACAGTACGCAAGGTTGCAGAATATATTATGCACGTCGCCACGAGGAAGAAACCGCCGCAGATAAATTGCAATTTCTTTCTACAACAAAATTTTCTGCAATTTCTTTCGACCACATCATTCCCGATAAGAAAGGCAATTGGATAAATCTTCCGGAGAATGATTTTGATACACTGCTTCCGCTTGCAACGAAGCAAACAAAACTTTCTAAAAATACAGTGGAAGAACAAGCGGTGTTTAAGTTGTTTTCATTGGGAACAGTATCCAACAGGGATGAATGGGTTTATGATTTTGATGAAACAGAACTTAATGATAAAGTAGGTTTCTTTATTTCTGTTTATAACAAAGACGTAAAGAAATTGCATAGGAAGGCGGATGAATCTTCTGTAAGTGAGTTAGTGAACCAATCAATAAAATATACAAGAGATGTTAAAAAGGATTTGTTGAAAGGAAAGCACTATCATTTAAAAGGAAAAGAAATTCGTGATTGTTTGTACAGAGTTTTCGTGAAAAAGAAATTGTATTTCGCAAGTGAACTGAATGAAAATCAAAATCAAATGCCGAATATTTTTCCAGAAAGAAAAAGTAAAAATATTGTCATCGCAGTTAATCAATCAAATAAAGCTTTTAATGTTCTCGCTTCACAACATCTTGTAGATTTACATTTCAACGGTGATTCACAATGTCTTCCTCTCTATCGCTACGATGCAAACGGCAAACGCATAGACAACATCACCGATTGGGGATTGGAACAGTTTAGAAAAAAATACCAACCAACATTGATTCGATATTCAAAGATTGATTCAGCGAAAGGCAAGAACCCGAAACAAGTTCGGAATGAAAGTGAAAGGGAAATTACCAAAGAACATATTTTTCATTATGTGTACGCTGTTCTGCACAATCCAGAATATCGTAAAAAATACGAACTGAATTTGAAACGCGAATTTCCGCGCACTCCTTTCTATAAAAATTTTTGGCAATGGGAAGAATGGGGAAAGAAATTACTCGAACTGCATTTGAATTACGAAGTTGCGAAACCGTTTGCATTAAAAATTATAGAGGCAATTCATGAATTGCCCTTACGAAAAACGATTTTAAAAGCCGACAAACAAACGGGAATAATTATTATTGACAGCGAAACAACGCTTATGGGAATTCCGAAAGACGCATGGGAATACAAACTCGGAAATCGCAGCGCGTTGGAATGGATTCTCGACCAATACAAAGAAAAGAAACCAAAAGACCCGACGATTGCGAAAATATTTAACACGTATAAATTCTCCAAATATAAAAAGGAAGTAATTGCATTGTTGAAAAAAGTTTGCACTGTAAGTGTAGAAACAATGAAGATAGTTCGGGAAATGAAAACAGCGTAACGCATTTGCAAAAATTTTTAACAAATATTTCTTCCCTGACGCTTGCGGATATTATAAGCCGCATCATTGGTTTTTTTGCAACAGCATATCTCGCAAGAATTCTTGGCGTGGAAAAATTCGGCGAAATAAATCTCGGATTCACTGCGCTTTCATACGGAATGCTTGTCATCAATCCGGGAATATTACTTTATGCAACACGTGAAATTTCTAAACCAAACTGTGCAACTTCATTTGTCAGCGATATCCTTTCATTGAGATTATTTCTGAGTTGTGCGACAGTTGCGGTATTTTCTTTTTTCGTGCTGTATATTTTTCAAGCGAATGTTGCGTTGCTTCTCAGTATGCTTTTTCTTTTTTCGCTTATTCCGTCCTCGTTACTTTTAGAATGGTATTTTCAGGCAAGGGAAAAAATAATACTTGTCAGCATCAGCAGAATTATTGCTCAGGTGTTTTATCTTGCGCTGATTCTTTTTTTCTATCAGGTATTTCAATCACTGTGGTGGATTCCTGTAGCGTGGTTGTTTTCAGGTATCATATCAACAATTTTTCTCTGGTTTTTTTTAAGAAAAGAGCATACATCGTTTTCTTTGCAGCTCAATTTTCTTTCTCTTTTTTATCGCGATGGAAAATGGAACACCTTGCTACGCGAGTCGTTTCCCATCGGACTCGGAACGTGGCTTGCGCAAATTGTTACAAATTTTCCACTGCTTGCTCTGGGTATTTTACTCACTTCTGCCGATGTCGGAAATTATTCTGCCGCGTTTAAAATTGTTTTCGTTGCACTCATCGTTGATAGAATCTTTATGTATGTTTTTTATCCCCTCATTATTAAAACATACAATGAATCGTCAGAAAAACTTCAGACGACGCTATCATTCTCAATTAAAATTATTATTACGCTTCTTCTTCCGCTTTGTGCAGGAGTTTGCGTACTGGCGCCTTCGCTGATTCATTTTATTTTTGGCGATGGATACGAGGGGGCAGTGCCGTTGCTTCGTGTTGCAATCTGGTTCGTTTTATTTTCGACAATGCACAGCATTTTTTCTTTTGGATTAATCGGGACAGGAAAAGAAAAAATATTTTCCCACACAATGCTCTTCACCGTTGCAATGCAAATGCTGCTGTGTGTGCTGGGAATTTTGTTCTTCGGAGCAATCGGCGCACCTGCGGGAGTGGTTGTGGGCGAAATTATTGCTGTCGGAATAATTGCGTTACAATTTAAAAAATTCGTACACATTCCTTTTGTACAACATTTTTTCCGTCCGCTCGTTGCAACTACAGTTATGGTTTTGGTTCTTTATTTCACTCCATCAATTCCATTTATGGTAAATATAGTCTGCGGTGCAATTTTATTTGCAGTCGTACTTTGGATAATGGGTGGAATTTCCAAAGAAGATTTTTTAAAATTTCAGGAACTCGTATGAGAACGTTACACATCGGTTTATTACATTACAATGCAGGATGGTTTACAATATTGCAACAGGAAGGGGTAAGTTTTTCCGTAGTGCAAAAGGAAAATATTTCGTTGCAATGTTGCTCCGTTATTATTCTCAATGGGTTTCCGGATGCGCAGGAAAAAGAATTGTTGCTCGCATATTTGAAAAGTGGCGGCGCAATTCTAACTGCTTCAAAATATCTTGCCAAAATATTTTCCATCAAAACTTCTCTTCTCCCTGCAAAATATCTGTCGGCTCTTCAATCAAATATATTTTCGAATAATGCTCTCATTGATGTTGGAAAATTTTTGCTTCGCATCAACAACGCAAACGAACTGCCGACGAATTATAATTTTCACTCCACTTTTGTTGGTGAAATGGGCGGCGGTTTTATTATTTGTTTTCCGTTTGATGCAGGCGAATTGCTTCCTGACACACGCATTACCACAAAATATTTTTATTCTGCGACAAAGAGAAAACCATCAGAACGTGTTTCGCTTGTGAGTAAGAATGAAATCAGAAAACTTGTCGCAACATCACTTGCATATCTTCATCAAAAACAAAATCTGCCATACCTGCATTTATGGTACTATCCTGATGCGGCGAAAAATTTATTTGCATTTCGCATTGATACAGATTACGGAACGGAAAAGGAAATTGATGAACTTTATTCGTTGCTCTCAAAACATTCTGTGCGCGGCACGTGGTTTCTTGATGTAAAAAGTCATCGTGCGTATCTTAAAAAATTTGCGCAGATGAAGGAGCAGGAAATCGGCGTACACTGTTTTGAACATCAGACGTATTCACGATTTGAACGCAACGCAAAAAATATTGAACGCGCGGAAGAATTACTTGCAGATGCGCGTATTTTACCAAATGGTTTTGCCGCACCATTTGGTGATTGGAATACCGAATTGAACAGAACGCTCGAGGAATTTTCATTCCGCTATTCTTCAGAATTTGCATACGATTACGATAACCTTCCCTCTTATCCAATGTTGTATGAGCGGGTGGGAAAAATTTTACAGATGCCTGTTCATCCCGTCTGCATCGGAAGTTTGCGCGCTGCAAAAATGAATGAGCAGCAATTGGCGGATTATTTTCAAAGAACAATTCAACAAAAAACTGCGCAAAATGAACCGCTGTTTTTCTATCATCATCCGAAAGATGGTTTTCATTCTGCGCTCACATCATTATTTGAAACAATTTCCAATGCAAACATACGCAACGTTACGATGAATGAGTTTGCAGAGTGGTGGATACAGCGTTTGCAAATTGCCAAAGCGCTTTCAACAGAAGCAATTACATTTTCGGACAATGAATTATCATTTCCGTCATTTGATAAAATATTTTCGTATCGCGCTGTTTGGCAAGGAAAAGAAATCATTTTTTCTGCTTTAGAAAAAAACGTGCAATTAAATGAAAGCGCAGGAAACACTCTGCAAACACGTTTTTCCTACGCGCCGGATTTTGAGCGTATCCGAAAATTTTCTCCACGTTTATTAAAATTACAAATACAAACTTATTTCCGAAGGAATGTACAATGACAATTCTCTTTGCATCCAATCATATCGGCGTTTCTGCAACGGGCGGCTTGAGTATTCAGGCAACAAAGACAGCGGAGCATCTTCAGAAAGCAGGAGTGAATATTATTTTCCACAATGCGTGGGAGGAAATCAATGCACATTCAATTGATGCGGTGCATATTTTCGGCGCGGGAATCGGTACGTATCATTTTGCGCGGGAAATTTTCAGAAAAAAAATTCCACTATTTCTTTCTCCTGTATTTTTTTCGCTCCACACATCATCGAAACTGCAACTCGCAATTGCGGCGCAGCATACATTTCGCAAAGTAATGAAAGGCACGTGGACTGATATTGGTATAGTTGCAGAAATGTGCAATTGGGCGACAGGAATTTTTCCTAATACAAATGAAGAAGCAAAATTATTAGTGGAGGGATTGAAAGCAGATACGAAAAAAATTTGTGTTGTCCCCAATGGCGTTGATGAACAATTTGCAACTGTTTCTCCGGAATTATTTGTAAAAGAATACGGATGGGAAAATTTTATATTGAATGTGGGATATTTCGGTGAACGAAAAAATACACTGATGTTTTTGCAAGCCGTCAATGCGCTGAAACTTCCCGCAGTCATTATCGGCAGAAGTTCCAACGATGAATATTCATTGCTCTGCAAAAAAGAACTTGCAAAAGGAAACATCCTGCATATCGAACAATTACCAAACACAACTCCGCTGCTTGCTTCTGCTTATGCTGCGGCAAGTGTTTTTTGTCTTCCTTCATTATATGAAACGCCGGGAATTTCTGCGCTCGAAGCAGGATTGACGGGAACACCGATTGCGATTACACAATACGGCGGCACGAAAGAATATTTTCTCAACTATGCAGAATACATTGACCCGGATTCGCGCGCTTCCATTGAATCCGCAATACACAACGCACAGCAAAAAGGGAGGAATGTACAACTGACTGCACATATCCGCAATAATTATTTATGGAGCAATGTTGCAGAAAAAACAGCGGAAGGATATAAGAGGTTTTTGTAAAAAAAGAATGTGCTGTGCATTTTGAGAATACACAGCACATTTATAATAATTTTTGGGAAGATTATTTTGTTCTACTTCATCAATGCCATCTTTTTCATTTCAGAATAATTTCCTGCGGTAAGTTTATAAAAATATACACCGCTTGCAAGTTTTTTTGCATCAAGTTTTATTTCATAAAACCCTGCTTCACGAAATCCATTGACCAGCACAGCGACTTCCTGCCCTGCTGAGTTAAATACTTTCATCGTAACATTTGCGTCCACCGGTAATGCAAATTTAATTGTCGTTGTCGGATTGAACGGATTCGGGAAATTTTGTTCGAGCGAAAATTCTTTAGGGAGGTCGCGCAATGAACCTTCGCGCAACTTTTGTTCAGAAAACATATACACAGTAATTTCAACTGTATTCGAAGCATCTGAAAAATTGCTTCCGGTGTCGTATGCCTTTACAAAATACGTTACCGTGTAAGGGTCCCCACCTTCCATAATTTCATTTTGATCAATCCAATACGTGTTTGTTGTTGTTGCAGCAAGATAATAGGAACCATTATTGATTTTCTTATAGACTTTATACGATTGCACATCTGCTTCCGGCGATGCATCCCATGAAATTTTCGGATGAACATCTGTTTCCTGTGTTGCATTTACAAGATTGAGCGGCGCTTCCGGTGAAGGATTCACCTTATATACACCGCCGCCGCATGCAACATAAATATTCGCACTGTCCGATATATCACGACGTAAATCATTTATTGGAGTGGGAATCACAACTCCTCCGATGGTTGTTACATCCGTCCAGTTCGTGCCGCCGTCAGCGGATTTATAAATTTTTCTGCCATCTGCCGCAATTACCCACAGATAGTTTGCGCTGTTTTTATACGATGGATGCATCAATATTTTTTTCACTGTATCTGTTCTTCCGGAAATTGCACTCCAGCTTGTTCCCGAATTTGTCGTTTTCCATAGACAAACGTTATCATTACTGCTTACTCTTATTCCTCCAGCATATACAGTACCCGGCACTTTTGTATTTAATGCAACAGATAATATTTTTCTGTCTGCACTTGCACCACCGGGAAGAGACCACTGCGACCATGAACTGCCCGTATTTGATGATTTCCATATTCCGCCATTTCCCGAACCTGCATCAAGCCCAACATAGAAAACCTGCGAATGACCCGCCGCTACTCCACCTGTAGAATCTATTGCAAGTGAATACACTGTTTTACTGTTGCCAATACCGAGAGGTGATTCCCAACCGCTTGTGCCGCCATTTGAACCATTAATGTAAAAATTATAATCCGTTGAAGAGACTGTTGTCAATCCGAACAGATATACTCTGTTGGAACTATACACGGGGTCAACAAGCGAACCGAAGAAACTGTTTCCCGCTCCGCTCTGTGTTGTTGTCCATTGTGTGCCGCCGGAATTTGTGCTCCGCATCAATGCAGCAGTATTATTATCAATAACTCCTGATACAAATACCCTTGTGGAGTTCGACGGGTCAACAAGTATATGTTCTCCTTTGTAGAGATGCAGATTACCATCACTGCCCACCTGCACTTGTGTCCAGTTTGTGTCCGTTGTTTTCCAGACGACAGTATAATAGTTACTAGCATCACTTGCAACTTTTAAATTGCCATGTACGCTTACGGATGTGGTATTAATTTTTCTGATTCCTTTATTGGCATCTATCCACGAACTGCCGTCGTTTGTGGTTTTATAGATATTGAGCGGAGCGCCTGCATATACTGTTGTTGTACTTCCCTGACTGACTGCAAGTGTCTTTGTTTCATAGTCAAAATCATTCATTCCGCTTGCGTATTTGGTAAAACCACTGTTCCACGCTGTGCCTGTTTTGATGAATACTCCCTCCACCGTGGCAATATATACTTTCGTTCCCTGTGTTTTGATATCGTACACAAGCGGTGAGTTGGTGAGCGAAATGGCATCCCACGACGAACCGTTATTGGATGAATGACGAACATATACACTTCCCGGGCTATAAATCCAGAGATGTACAACGCCATCTTCATCATAAACGCCAAGCGATTTTATATCGTAGTTGCGGTAACCAATATTGCGCCAGTTCTTTCCGCTATCAGGAGAGAAAAATACACCGCCGGCTGTATCCGTGTCTAAATTTATCTCATCTATCGTTTTGCCTGCGGATTGATATGGCTGCGAGCCGACTGCATACACATACGCGGCATTGACAGGATGCGGGACAATTGCATTGACATCCGTTTTTGTACTGCCTATAAAATACTGTACCGTTATCCACCCGTCTCGTTTATCATATCTATACATTGAATTCTCATACAATACCTTATAAAAACCAGCAAACTTACGTGCTGTATCCACTTTGGATATTGCCAATGAGAGAGGGAAAAGCGAGTTATTGGTGATTAATGGATTTCCCCAACTTGACCCACCGTTGTAACTTATGCGGACATTTCCCGTATCCGCGCCAAGAAGAGTACTCGGATACGTAGGATTACATTCAATGACCATCGGAACGTGTGTTGGATAAGTGAGAGATGTCCAGTTCGAAGCGGCATCGGTTGACTTGATGAGCCGACCGTTTTCAATTGCATAGAGCGCCTCCGCAGAAGCGCCTTGCTTTCCGGCAGTAATATCGGTTACAGTATTTGCGCCCCACGGACCATTAATTGCAGTCCAGATTTGCGCATGCAGCGTGGTTAAGGAAAACATTGCAAAAAATGCAATGAGCATAGTACGAAATTTATTTGTGTGTGTCATAAAAAAAATTAAAATTAAAAAGTTAAAAATATTATTAAAATGTTCATTAGAATTGTCTTTCCCGCGAAAGCGGGAATCCAGAAAATTTTTGAAAACAATATGGATCCCGTCTTTCGACGAAATGACAAATTGATGTTCATTGAGTTTTCTCACAATCTCTTAAAGTCAGGAACAAAAGACTGTTCTGTTATGTGCTACGCATTTTTTGAAGTGCGCAACATAAGTCAACCAATCTACACTGTTGCAGAAAGAAACCTTTGAAAAAGATAGAATTACGCTTACTGTCTTTCCTCCCGACAGGTCGGGGGAAATCATCTCAAAAGAATAGATTCCGCATCAAGTGCGGAATGACAATACATTTTTTCAAAGAGTATGAAAAATGTTCTGCAAGCCAGCCATTTCATATATTTAACCGCAAATAAAAAGCATCTGCCACGTGTGAAAAGCGTGGAAGAAACCAAGGCGATTTGTTTGCGTAGTTCTGAACGGTAGTGTTGACGCGCTGCCGTTCAGCATTTTTGTTTATTCTGTGCCGTTGGGATACCCTCCTTTCATTTCATTACAATTGCTTTTTTAGTGAGCGAAACTGTTTGACCGTTAATATCTGTCGTTGCAAGCCGGTAAAAATACATTCCGCTTGCCAATCCTTCCGCATTCCATTCCGCAGTATATTTTCCCACTTCTTTTTTTTCATTGACCAATACTGCAACTTCTTTCCCGTAAATATCATAGACTTTCAATGTTACGTGGCTGACTGCTGATTGCTGAAAGCTGATTGCTGTACTTGGATTAAAGGGGTTCGGATAATTCTGTTCCAGCGTAAAACTTTTTACTCCTGTAGTAATATCCGTTACTGAATTGGTAACAAATTGACCTCTTATGCCATATATTTGCCAGCCGATGCCACTGTCAAGCTGTATTGCTGTAATGTAAATATAGGATGATGTCATACAAAACCAACGACTAGGAATAATATACATCAGAGAATCCCATGTTGCACCAAAGTCATAACTCATTCTGCCTGATGCGTCAATGATATCTACACTGTCAGTATTCCAAAGTACTGCAAGCATATTTCCCGCATACGCAGATGCTGAAATGCTGCCGATGGGGTCTGTTGTTAAACGAATTTCTTCGCCCCACGACGCGCCCGAGTCTGTACTGCTCCGCGTAAGAATACTGCATCCAACGAAACCCCAACAGCCATATTTCGTATCCTTCCATGAGATATTGAAATTACTCGCACCGTCAGACGAGATGTACGGCTCACCGGAATAAATGTTATCAATCGTCGAAATCGGTACGGAATCCGACCACGTTTCGCCAAGATTTGTGCTATACATATACATCACTTCAAACTCGGAGAAATCATATCCCCAACGCTTTGTCATGTGTAATTTATTATTGGCAAGCGTAATGGAAGGATACCATCCTGCGGGAATATGCGGACGGGCATACGACCACGAGTTTCCCGCATCGGTGGAACGCTGAATGACATATCCGTTTGCATCTTTATTATAAGAAGCCACGAGAAGTGCAATCGTATCACCCGTAATTGTCGGGGCACTATAAATTCCGGCAATAGAATCATCTAAAGTAGGAAATGGAGAAGACCACGTATCCCCGCGGTCGGTACTTTTCATCATCCATATTACATCTGGTCTTGAACCAGCTGTGAAAACTTCAGACCAAAACACGAAGAGTAATGAGCGGTTAGCGAGAGGGTAAATTCCGTTTGGATGAAACCGTGCTGTATCCGTGAGTATATTTCTTGGGATAGAAAATGTTGCACCTCCGTCTGTACTGCGGGAATAAAAAATTGAACTTCCCTCCCACACACAATGAACAGTATCGCCTTGGCTCACAACTCTTGCCGGCTCACCTCCTGTTGTATCAGTGGAGATGCGCTGTAATGGTCCCCACACAATACCATTAGTGGTATCCTGAGCATACGTATATGAGACACAAAAGGGAATATTTAAAAGGAGTGCGAGGGAGGCAAATCGCGCCACAACAGCAACGGCGCAAGTAAACAACGAAGAAATGTAGCGAGTACTGAGCATAATATTATAATTAAATACTATAAAAATTAGATACAAATAATTACATCACCACTGAACAAACATTCTCTACATTCATCAGTAATGATGTAATCGTAAAAAAACTGGGTATAATATACAATTCAATACAATTCAATACAATTCAATACAAGAAAAATTTGAAAATATTTTTTGAAAAAAGACTCTCTTGTCTTTTATAAAAAAAAGCGACACAGAATTACTTCCATATCGCCTTTGTAATTTCTTTCTTAATAAATCCACTTCACCAACTTCCCGGCATTTTATATTGCAGCACCGGCTGGTTCAGTAATTCTTCTTTCAGTTCGGTAATTTTCCCAAGCGTTGTGCCAAACATTTTTTCCACGATGCTCAATCGCTCTACTTCTTTTACAATCGCCGGTTCATCGCTGATTCCCGCTTCATCTGCGGTAATACGCACGGCATCTTCAAACGTTCCCAGCGTATCCACAAGTCCAAGAGCAAGCGCTTGTCGTCCGGAATACACTCTGCCGTCTGCAATTTCCATTATTTTTTCGTGCGAAAGATTGCGCGCTTCTTCCACCGCTTCCATAAACTGCTGATGAATATCGCTGGATAAATTCTGGAAATATTGCTTTTCTTCATCGGACATTGCACGAAACGGATTGCCGCTGTCTTTTAATTTGCCGCTCTTAATCGTATTATTTTCCACGCCGATTTTTTCCATGAGTTTACTTACTTCCCAAAACTGTGAAATCACGCCGATGCTTCCGGTTATTGTTCCTGCATTGGCAACAATTTTTCTCGCGCCGCAGGCAATATAATATCCGCCGCTTGCGGCAACACTACTCATAGAAATAAGCACCGGCTTTTCTTCATTGGTATATTTTATTTCTTCATAAATTTCCTGACTTGCCGCAACACCACCGCCGGGTGAATTGACGTGCACCAGCACTGCTTTTATTGCGCTATCTTTGCGATATTTTTTCAGTTGCCGCACAATATCTTCCGAAGAATAAATCGGTCCGAACACTTCCACAACTGCTATTTTCTGTCCGCTGCCCGTAATTTCCTCCTCTGTGCCTTCACTAATACTCATCATAAAAAAAGAAATGAGCGCTACGGCGAACACACCAAAGAGAACGAGACTAAATAATATTCCGATAAACCATTTTGTTGATTTTTGCATACGATTACTTTGTTAAAAAATTGCGTGGAAAAATTATCGAAAAAAAACTGCGCGACGAAATATGATTTCGCGACTTACGAAACTTTCTCTATATTTTCCCCGCAAAATTGCGGCGCTATCGTCTAACGGTTAGGACGGAGCCCTCTCAAGGCTTAAATACGGGTTCGATTCCCGTTAGCGCTACAAAAGAAATCTAATATCAAATATTAAATTTCAAAATATTGTTGTTACAGATTTGATTACTTCAGTTCTTCTTTTGAAAATCTGAATATATACTCCTCATCCTCTACCTCCCACGTTCCCTCTGCCTGATGCTTTTCTTTTTTAAACACAACATACGAAAACGGAAAGGGCAGAAGTTGCATCGAAACATTTTTCTCCAACGGCGCAATCCATCCTGCTAATCCATTCGGACGAAAAGGATTTTCGATAATTTGCATTACGCCGACTGAATCACCGCTCCACACAGAATCACGATAGAACGCAGAATCATTTTTTATTTTGATGGGGAAATTATTTTCAAATTTTTCGACAATGGAATTTTGTTCTTTCGTGCCATAGAGAAAAACTCTTTCCTGTTGTAAATCTCCAAGCGTAATAGTTGAATCTGCTTTTATAGTAATCCACCAACCGCCGTTTTCCATTGCAACAGAATCCCTTCGCGCAAAAGCAAGCAAAGAATCATTATTTCCTTTTGAACCAACAATCAAAATACCGTCGCTTGGTTCGCGGAGATTACTTAATCGCACGGGAATTTTTTTACTCAATAAAATATCACCGTCAGGATTCATCTCAACAATAATCGGCTCATCATTTGTTACACACGTAAAAGCAATATCATTTTTATATTTTCCTGTTGAATCTTTTCCCAGCCATAGACTCTGCTGTATCTGTTCCGTTGCTGTCTGCACTTCAATATCAACGGGAGTTGTAAATTGCGCATATCCGACAATGCGTACGTTTCCCGTTATTTTCCATTTGTCATCAATGAATTTCTTTTTCACGTTGTATAATTTCAAACGCGGAATTCCTGTATTCATTACCCACTGTTCAAAGAACCAATCTAATTTTTTTCCTGAATATTCTTCTGCAAGTTGCTGAAATTCTTCCGATGAAATTTTCTTCAATCGAAATCGCTCCGCATACGCAAATAAAAATGTATCAAAAATATTCTCACCCATAATTTTGCGCAACATATTCCATACGAAATATGCTTTTAAATAATGCGTCGGAAGCGCACGCAAATCCGCTTGCTTCTGCAATGGGACTTCGCGATTCTGTTGAGCCCGTACAATGAGTGAACGCAACATCGGATGATTTTTCAAATCGTCGCGAATACTTGTATCGCCCATGGCTTCGTGAAATAGCCGCGCGGCATATTCACACAATCCTTCCGAAAGAAGTGCGGCGTCTTTTTCTTCAATAAATACAGTCTGCGGAAACCATTGATGCGCAATTTCATGCGGAAGAACTGCATCAACAGAATTAAATTCATCATCGGAAAGCAATGTCTGTTTTTTAATCATCACACCGCCGGGAATTGCAGCAGCGAGAACATTATTTCCTGCAAGTTCATTTTCAATTTCGAGTATTGCAAATGATTTGAAACGATATGTGCCGAATTTTTTCTGATACGTTGTAAAAATATTTTCTGCTAAAGAGAGAAGCCGTTCATCGCGATTTATTGTTTCAGAAAGCGACGTATCTTTTGTAAAAAGAAATAGCGAAATGGTTATTCCATCTTTTGCAACTGTTCGCGCAATAGGGAATTTTCCTGCAACAAACCATCCGAGTGTAAAAAGCGGCGATGGAGAATTATAGTTAAAGAGAAGAGAATCATTTTCTTTCGATGAAGATTCAAAATTTCCACAGCCGACTGCTGACCATTCCAGCGGCACTTGAATAGCAACACGAGCGGAACACATTGTATTTTTTCCATTGGGAAAAATTTCTTCAGGGCGAAGCACAACAAGCGAATCGGAAGCAAAGGTCATTGGTGTTTCCGGAATTTTTCCTGCATAGTGAATGACAATTGTGCTTGTATCTTTATCCACATCGCGAAATTGCACAACAGCACCATCGCGCACAGGAAAAGATTGCGCGCCATTCACGGAAGAAAAAAGAATTTCGAAAGAAGAATTTAATCGCAGAGTAAGTTCTGATGCAGAAGTTGCAGCAAGGAATGTATCTGCGATGGAAAGATTTTTTTCGGATGGATAAATTTTTATATGTGCAGAATGTGAAAGTATTTCGTCTGCTTTTGCACAAGTACAATAGAAAAAAACAGTGAGCGAGAAAATTAACAATGTGCGGATATTTTTTTTCAAAACGGATTTTGAATGAACAACTATTCGCACATTGATAATAAAATTACTGCAACGGAATTTCGTCATTTGTTTCCGCAGACTGCATTGGCGAAGAAGGCGCGGGCGGTTTTTCCATCGGATGCTGTACAGTATTTCTCATCATATTTTCAAATGGCTTTGGCTTGAAGATTCCCCATCCGATAAGTCCGCCGAGCAATCCAAACAGTGGATAAATGAACATTGACCCAATCAAACTCCAAAGAAATGAAGAGACAGAAAACGATTCATCAAGCAAATTGTGAAGTTTATCCATCTCATCGCCGGGAATATTTAAATTGTAACTTTCCAGCCAGCCATACATCATTTGCGCAATAACATTTCCGAAAATGGATGAAACTACAACGGATAGTACTGATGAAACAATTGCTCCGACAAGTCCTGCTAATGCTCCGACAGCAAGACAATCTCCTGATGTCAGCGGAGGCATTTCCGGCGTAAAATGCTGTTTGTAAAAAAATACCGCAAGCACTCCCCCGCCGAGAATTCCTGCGCAACAAAAACAATTGAGAAAATTGATAAACGGAATTGCCGAAACGAATCCCATCAAAATTCCTGCATAAAGCGCAGGCGTGGTTTTATTTGGTTTGAACATCATAACTATTTTTTGAGCAAAAATTTTGTTGGAAATAATTCTTCGCAGGCAGAAAAGAATACGGGAAGCAGTGCAAATGCAAACGAAAAGCCGAACAATCCCCCGGTAACTATGCGTGAAGCATAAAATGAAAATTCATCATTGTACAAGCCGATGAATCGCGCAACGACATCTGCAAGCATAGGAAGAGCAAAAATAAAAACGCTCGGGAAGGAAAACAGCGCAGAGAAATATTTTTCAAATGTTGCGTTGCGCGAAAAAATATTCCAGAGAAGTACGCCGCACAGAAATGAAAAATACACCGATGAGCAACGGATACAAACTGCAAAGGGCGCTCCGAAGAATGTACACGAGCGTGCAGAATTCTGATGGCAGATGTGCGAATAGAATTTTAAAATTAACGTTTCGATTATTGTTTCGCCACTCCAATAATGCAGAAGAGGCGGAAGAATAATCCCTCCGCACCAGATACTTGCGCCAACGAGAATAAGCGCGTATGTTTTTCTTTGATTCATTTAGTAAAAAATTCGCTGAAAAAGTACAAAAAAAAAATTGTTTGGGTTGCATTAAATACCGACTTCCTCATTTTCACAAATTGTTCCACGCAAAAAAAGGCGATACATTTTACCGTATCGCCTTTCTTTTCACACAGAAAAAATTTCTGCACTATTTCATTAGCATCATTTTGCAGATTTTGGTAAATGGTTCTGCGCCATTTGTCGGGACAGCAGCAATGCGATAGAAATACACGCCGCTTGAAACAGTTGAAGCGGCATTCCAAACTGCCTGATGATATCCTGCACTCTGCACGCCATTCACAAGCACTGCAACTTCCTGTCCGAGAACATTGTAAATTCTCAATGTAACATTTGCTTCCGTCGGCAATCCGAAACGAAGATTGGTTGTCGGATTAAACGGATTGGGATAGTTCTGTTCCAATGAAAATGTTGTCGGAATACGTGTACCGATATTGGAGGGAATACCAGTGGTTCCACCAGTATATAACCACTGCATCGAATTTTCAATGAGATATTTTACAAACATCGAATCTTCTTTCATTACGTTATTGATATTGAAAGAGAAATACACAGTACGCGGCGATGAAGCATCATCAGATTCCTGCCATGCAACGATAGAAGAAAGTGATGCATCACCAGACCATGAGTACACAGCAGTTGCATCGGGAGAAGACAAATTGCCATCGCGGTCATAAACACCTGACACAGATTCCATCGGGAAATTTTCCGGAAGTTGATTGGGCGTAGAAACGATTGGATGGTCAAATGCATTCACTGTTGGATTTGCAATTGTTGCTGCTTCAGAAACAAAATCATCACAGTGCAATACGTTTGTTGCAAAATCCACATCGGGTGTTGATGACATAAACTGCCAGCCAATATCTCCGCCTTCAATTATTACTTTTCCGCCGCTTAATACAAATTCGCTCATACGACGTCTCCATTGCACCTGATCCATCGGACCTCCTGAACGACCGTGCGACCAAACGATAACATCATAATTGCTCCAGAGTGACGTATCGGGAATATCTGCGAGTAAATAATATTCAACATCATAGCCGAGTTCTTCCAATGAACGTTTGAAGAGCATTGCTGAACCGCCATTATCAATCGTATCTATTGCAAGTCCTGTTCGCTCTTTAATACGTGAATTTGTTTCGCCAAGATTATCATCATCAACGAGAAGGATAAGTCCGCTTGTAGCAGATAACTGACAATTGATGGTAAGATTTCCGCCATTGGGCATTGTTACCATTGTATCAAGTTTGCGATATCCATCTTTGCTGTAGCGAATATGCAAATCACCCGGCATCACTTGCGTAATGATGTAACTTCCATTTGTAGCAGAAACCGTAGAAAGATTCTGTTCGAGAATTGTAACAGAAATTCCGCCATAATTATTTGTATCATTCAATGTTACAGTTCCAAACACATTTCCCGGAAGAATTGCAGCAAATGTAAAATTATTATTCATTGAAGAATCCATAGTTACTTCAACATCTGCGCTATCAATGTATGGGAAGAAACCTTCTTTCCATGCATAAATGCGATGCATTCCGGAATTCAGCATTGAGAAATCATAAACACCTGTTGAATCTGTTTCAATTTGTTCATCAATTCCAGGTCCTACAATATGCACTGATGCGCCGCTGTTATTTGGAGCGCCTTGCAATGTAACTTTTCCACCGACAGGTCCTGTTGGTGCAAACGTGAAATTATTGCCAAGCGAAGGTCCGCCAGCAACTTCAATTTCCAATGTATCATTTGCAGAATAGTATCCCTGTTTCCATGCATTCACTTTATACATACCGGGATATAAATTATCAAAAGCAAATTCACCATTTTCCGGCGTTTCTATCGTTTCATTTATACCTGGACCTTTGATATGTACAGAAGCACCGCTATTATTCGGCGCACCCTGTAATGTTACCATTCCACTTAATGAACCTGTGGGAAGAGGTTCACTTCCTATGAGCCAATCTGCCGCGTTTTCAATGAGATTTTTTACATCTTGCTCTTGTGAAGGAACAACATTGTTTATGTTAAAAGTAATATACACTACTCTTCCACGAATCGGATTCGGCGTATCATCCCATGCAACAACGGATGAGCCAGTATCATCGCCAGCCCACGTAAATACAGGAACTGCATCAGGCATCGGTTCATTATTATCACGATTATACACAGAAACTCCGGAAAGAAGTTCATACGATGCAGGCAATTCATTCGGTGTATTTGATAATGGATGAGATTCATCGTGCAACGTTGGATTTCCGAGTGTAGCGGCTTCGTTAATAAAATCGTAGCAATGTAAAACATTTGTTGAAAAATCTACGTCGGGAGATGATGACATAAACTGCCAGCCAATATCACCGCCTTCAACGATAACGCTCAATCCGCGCTGCACGCGTGAACTCATTGCATGTCTCCAATCAGCATTACTCGCAGGACCGGAAGAAAGTCCGTGAGCCCATACGAGAATATCGTATTCATCCCATGTCGTTGTATCAACGTCGGGAACGGTTTGTGTTTCGACTATGTAGCCCAAGTCTGTCAATGTTGTCGCAAATAATTCAGAAGAACCACCGGAACTCAATGTATCGGGTGAAAAACGAATTCCTTTTGGATAGGAACGTTTATTTTGCATATCATCATCACTAACAACGAGAACAAAACCTTTTGTAGCAATAATATTGAATTTCTTATATCCTTCTTCAGGCCAGTATGTTACGTTACCATTATAAGAATCATCGGTTGCTCTGATGCGATAGAAAATGGAATCACCGACAGCAACCATTGAAGAATCTGAATCAAACATACCTGAGTACAAATCGTTATCATCATTTGTTAATTCAAATTCTGAATCATTGGACGGGTCATTTTTGTACCATTCAACAACAACTTCATCAATGCCAAGTTCATCAGTAACTGTTGCTTTCACAGTAGCAGGCCAGCGTACACGCGGTTGGTCGCGCAATGGCATTGTTTCAATCATCGGATTGACGGTATCTTCTATGAATGTAAATGAAAAATTACCGACTTCCGGTAATGAAGCAACATTTCCTGCTGCGCCCGCATCTTTTGCATAAATGGAATAATTGAAAACGTCGCCAACTTCTAATAAAACCTCATCAACATTAAATTCTCCTTCATAGACGCCATCGTCATTCATTTCCAAAACAAATGAACCGGATGTATCATTGACCATCCAATTTACCCAAACAGAATCAACGCCAATGTTATCGGTAACTTCCGCAACTACAACTGCAGGCCAGTTTTCAAGATACTGGTCGTCAATTTGTTCGTGCATAATAACAGGAGGAATTGTATCTGTTGCGGCAGAGAACATATAATATTCACCCGGAGCGCCAGCAGGGTCTTTGCTAATACCGCCGAGAGAATCTATTGCCTGAATGTAGTAACGATAATCTGCCGGCTGTCCGTTACCGGGAATATTACCAACAAACTCATCCCCTGTTGTAAGCGTCATTGCAGCAGAATCATTGAATGTAGTTCCGCGAGTCCAAAAAACTTTTACGCTTGAAGCATTCAGCGGTGCGCCTGATGAAGAAACATTTGCAGATACTGCATACGGTCCTGCCATATTTTCTGTATTTCCAAGCGGTTCGTGTACGATGGATGGACCAAAAATTGCTTTTGCAACGTATGCTAAATGATGTCCTGAACGGTTATCATTCCAAAAGCAATATACAATACCATTATTTGCGATAACGGAAATATAATCACCCATATAGCCGCCTGCAAGTCCGGTAATTGCTTTGGGAAGAAATGCGTGGTCGCTAACGAGAACTTCTTCAAATGTATCTCCGCCATCAAGTGAACGAGCAAGATATACTTGTGCAGAATCATTTGCCGCAAAATTGCGGCTGTCATAATACATTATGTACACTGCGCCTGTTGCAGGGTCGCATGTAATCCAGCTTTCCCATTGGTCGCGGTTTGTTTCATCCTGATTAACTTGCGATGGGTCGCTCCACGTGGCTCCGCCGTCAGTGGAACGAGAAAGGAAAATATCCGGATTGCCATTGGGTTTTGCAGGCCATGCTGCATATAACCAACCACGGCGTGAACCCATACTTCTATCAACTGCAAGAGATGGAAAACTTGAAACACGTACAGAATTTCCGCCTTTTATCAGGTTGCCGCGAATGTCTGCTACGCCGGTAAAGATACTTGTTTGTGTGCCCCACGTTGCCCCACCGTCTGTGGATTTATTAAAACCAACGTTACTATTCGATGGAAATGAAACATAACTTGTCCATACTCCATAAACTTCACCATCGGGTCCTACTGCAAGATTAACACCCTGGTCAACACTCCCACCATTGGAAATAACCATAGGTGCAGTAAATGATGTCCCACCATTTGTAGAACGTGAGAAATTCAATCGGTTCGGACTTACATCAAACTCTGTATAAGATGTATAAAGATTTCCAACATACGGACTATTGGGATTGACATCAACAGTAAAATGATTTTTATCTTCACCTGTCGTTGCATTTGGAACTGCAGAAAATGAAGACCACGACGCGCCATTATTTGTGGATTTTGTTGTAACAACATCTCCTGCGCCTGTTCCATACAATAATGTATTAAAATACATATTGCCGTTTAAATCAATACCAACTGCGGGGTCAGATGTATAAAGTGAAAACTGTGGTAAGTGCGGAGGAAGTGTATCGCTGCCTGTCCAGGAATTTCCGCCATTTGTGGAGACATACCATCCCTGACTCAGCCAATTAATGCTTGTAATTTCTGCCGCATTGGAACCGCCGAGAACAATATTCGGATTTGTAGGGTGTGTAATAATAGATAATTCGCTTTGCGTAGAAGCTTCGGACGGATGCACTGCTTTATTCGGAAAAACAGTTGCAACACCATTGGCCAGTTTATAGGAACGAATTTCAGTAGATTGTTTTACCGGAATACTCACTGTTTTTTCAGCAGTGTGCACATCAGAACGTTTAACGCGAGACCACATTAATTCTTCTTTTGAAACGCTTTTATCTTGTGCGGAAGCAAAAGAACAAAACGTGAGAACAAACAACGTAGTTAAAATATACGAGACTAATTTGTTGGACATTGTTATTGGAGGTTTAGTGAAGTAAGTTATTTAAATAAAAACAAGAGAAAAGAAAAAACATTAACAATTTAATGCTCTTCTCACCCACGATAATAAATTACAGTGCGCCGGAAGGGAGTCGAACCCCTAACCCTCAGCTTCGTAGGCTGATGCTCTATCCAGTTGAGCTACCGGCGCAGAAAAAAGTCCTAAAAAAGGCGGGAAAATATACAAACTCTGTTTTTGAATACAAATAAAAAAACAAAAGTATTTTTAGTTGATTATTTGCAATAAGCAATAAAAAAGGTGATTTAGTTGTAATCACCTTTTCTAAAATCGCAAATTCTATGAAACGCCTTCCAATACAAAACGAATGCGTTTCAATATCTCCAGCGGGTCATAAGGTTTATGGATAAAATCTTTGGCGCCGCCTGCCATCATTTTTTCTTTCATTGCCGGGTCGAGATAACCGCTCGCAAAAACTGCCTGTACTTTTGGATTCATTTTTTGCATTTGTTCAAATGCTTCCCATCCTCCTAATTTTGGCAAACCCAAATCAGATACAACAAGCGTAATCTCATGTATATACTTTCGGTATATTTCTACTGCCTCCTCTCCATCTTCCGCTGCTAAAACTTTATATCCTTTTTGCTCAAGAACTGAACACAATAAATTCCGCAATAAATCTTCATCTTCAACTAATAAAATTGTCTCTGTACCTCCCCGCGATTCTTCTTTATCCATTATCTGCAACGGAAGCGATTCTGCAATATTTACCGGTACAGGGAAATAAAGATGAAATGTTGTTCCTTTTCCGAGAACACTTTGCACATCTATAAATCCGCGATGACTTTTGATGACGCCATACACAACTGCAAGACCCAATCCCGTTCCTTTGCCGCGCTCTTTGGTTGTAAAAAATGGTTCAAAAATGCGTATGCGTGTTTTTTCATCCATTCCCTCTCCCGTATCGCTGATTTGTAAATGAATGTATTCATCTTCACGTGCTTCATTGAATTGCTCTTTTAATTTTTTCACAGGAATTTTTTCTGTGAAAAGAGAAAGCGTTCCACCGTTTTTCATTGCATCGCGTGCATTGACGCATAAATTCAGCAACGTTTGATGTAATTGCGTTGAATCGGCGTAAATTGAAGGTAGCGCATTGTTTAATTGCACATCAATGGTGATTGTTTTCGGAAATGTTTCCATTATCATTTCCTGCAATTCACTAATGACATCATTAATGTTGATGGATTCCAACTGGACATCATTTTTTCGCGCAAATGTTAGCAGTTGCCTCACCAACCCTGCACCGCGTGTTACTGCTTTATCAATTGCATTGACGCTTTCCGAAAATTTTTCCGGGATTGCAACGGATTTTTCCAGTACAGATGAATATCCCAAAATAATACTAAGAATATTATTAAAATCGTGCGCAATTCCACCCGCAAGCGTTCCGATGCTTTCCATTTTCTGCACCTGAAATAATTGCTGCTCTAATTGTTTTTGCTTCGTTACATCACGGACAAATCCGCGATACGCAATAACTTTTCCATCATTGCCTTCTACTGCGGTTGCAGTAACAAGAACATCTATGCGTGTTCCATCCTTGCGCTTTAACGCAAGTTCAAAATCTTTTACAAATCCTTCAATATTTAACGAGCGCAAAAAAACATCGCGTTCGGAAATATTCCAGTAAATATCATCTGCAAGACTCACATTGTAAATTTCTTCTTTGTGTTCATATCCAAATAATTCCATACCGGCAGGATTGATGTTCAATAATTTTCCATCCACTGAACTAAAGAACACAACATCTTTTGATTCTTCAAACAAGGTGCGGTATTTTTCTTCCGATTCTCGCAATGCGTTTTCTGCTCGTTTGTGTTCCTGCTCTTCAAGCACAAGTGCAATCATATCTGCTATTGATGCAGTAAAATCTTCTTCTTCCACTGTCCATGCATGTTTTTCCCCGCGATGTTCGTGGCATATAACTCCGATTACTTTTCCTTCCTGTCGTATCGGAACATCAAGCATGGAAGTAATTCCGTACGGAATTAAATACGGCTCTGTAAATTCATTTGTCCGTTTATCATTGCGCGCATCGCTTGCAGAAAGGATTCTGTTTTCTGCCAATGCTGCAAAATAGTTCGGATAAAAACTCGTTTCCATTATCATTCCGCGTTCGTGGTCATTTTCGTACAGGCGGAACATATCTTCACATGTAATTATTGTGCGGCTTTCATTGTACAGCCAAATACTGACGCGCGCAACTTTAAGAATTTTAGCATTCATTTCTGTAATCTCGCGAAATGTTGACTGTACATCCGCGTGATTTCTCTTTCCCAATTCAAGAAGCGCATTCTGAAAACGAATCACTTCTTCGTTACGCTTCTGATGAAGTTCTTCTGTGCGTTTGCGTTCTGTAATATCAAATGCAGTTCCAAGTGCGGCGGGTTTTCCTTCAAATTCCACAACACCAGCGCTGAAATCTATCCACCGCGTATCTCCTTGCTTTGTAACAATGGGAAATTCATAACGCGAAGGAACATTATCTCCTCTTTGTCGCGCAATACCGCGTTCACGAACAATTTCCCTGTAATCCGAATGAACAATATCCCAGAAATTTACGGTGCGGATTTCTTCAAATGAATATCCGGTAATTGCCGCAAAACTCGGATTGATGTAACTGAATTTTGTTCCCTGATAAATAAAAATTGCCGATGCAGCAGTTTCTGCAACTGCGCGGAATTTCGCTTCGCTTTCTTTTAGCGCCTGCTCTGATTTTTTCCGCTCCGTAATATCATTGACAAGCACTAACTTTGCGCGGCGTCCCTGAAATGTAAGTTCATGCGAACGCACTTCTACATCAATGATTGTTCCGTCTTTTTTACGATGTCGCCAGATGCCTGCATTTTCTATTCCTGAACGCTGATGAATTGTATTGCGCAATAAATCAGGAACATCTTCCGTTGGTCGAATATCTTTTACGTTCATTGTAAGAAATTCATTGCGCGAATATCCGTAATGATGAATTGCGGCATCATTGACGGCAAGAAATTCCAGCGTTTCCAAATCGTACACCCAAAACGGTAATGGATTGTTTTCAAATAATATTCTGTAATGGCGTTCGGAATCTCTCAATGCTTTCGTTTGCGTAGTGACGGATTTCCGCAATGTATCTGTCCAGTTGATGGCAACCTGATACCCAAAAAATGCGGTGAACACCACCAACGACAAATTCACCCAATGCATCAATGCCATATCTTCAAATGTAGAGGTAATTGCCGCAAGTAATACGCCATCATTTGTCGTTGCAACAATATTGTGGAGTTTTATTTCACTGAGAAAATGTGTTCCCCAAAAAAACGCAATGAGGATTACTAAAATTACGGTGAACACCATCGCAATAATTTTTGGCGAAGGGACTTTCCATTGCCGCATATCTTCGGAACGGGATTTCCAGCGCACAATGAGTTTTCCTGCAAGCATAAATATCGGTCCATTGATAAAAACCGTTTGCAGAAAATTACCAAACCACCATCCCTGCCACACCGCAAATATTGCAGAAATAGTTAATCCGTTGGAGTACGTCCAGATAATGCTGCCGATAGAACTGACGAGCGACGCAATGAACGCAACAAATATATAAAAGAGAATAGCAAACGGAGAGCGTAATTCTATGGAGATAGGAATGGAGCGAAAAAACAACGTAATGACGGCAAGCCCAAGCGAATTGGTAAAAGCAAATACCACTGCCCACGTAAATGCCATCCCGGAAAAAACCGCAAGAGCAAGCGTAGAGAGAACAGCAGGAACAAATCCCCACCAAACGCCGAACCACAATGTAAGAAACGTGCAGATAATTAATGGCGGATACAACGTTATGTATGCAAGCGTTCCACCAATATAAATCGGAATACCCGACCAATTATATTGCAGCGAAATCAGACCGACAACAATACTCACCAGCATACTCAATCCCCACAACAAAATAATCTGACGGTTTAATTTTGTTGTTCTCCGTTTCAATAATGAAGGGAGAGAAATGGGACAGTAAAGATGAGAAGATTTACCGTTAGTTAAAGAGAAATCGAATTGAAAATTCACAGGAAATTTTACAGGAAATAACAGGAATTTATATATACGAAAAAACCACCGCTTACGCGATGGTCCCCTGAGGCGAGTTGATGCTGACCTTTAAGCAGTTATGCTTAAACCTTCCCGCAACATCAATGCTTGTGTTAATAAATCGGGAGCAAAAGTAGAAAAAGAAGCGCTCCTACACAAGGAATTTTACTATGTTAAAAATAATTTCATTTGATGATGTGTATTCTTTTGCTCATTATTATTTCGCAATTTTCTTTTTCTCTTTTGAAGAAGGCAGGAAATTTTCGGATGTAATTTCTTGTTTCCTGACCAATCATTCGCTGCTGAATCCATTTTTCACTCCTGCCCAATCGCTGCCAGTTTTCTCTTGCTCTGTCTAAACTTTGTTCAGGGTCAGAAATTTCCTGCATTCTTTCATACCCAGTTTTCGCCAGCTACTGTTTGAATGGTTCGGCTTTGGGTGAATGAATGGATTGAATTAATCTCAAGAGTTGTTCAGTGTCAGCGACATCTGACATTCTCATTTTTGTGTGCGGACTTTCTTGCTTTCAAATAATTTGATGTTGCTCATGATGATTGTAATTTAACATTAAAGTTTCGAGTGAGTGAACCAACCGAATTATTTATTTCAGGAAATTCATTGTTGTGGTCTTTCGTTTCTTTCTTGAAAACACGAATGAGAATTACGATTAAAAGAATCACAATTACGGAAAGAAATATGTATGTGAGTTCCATTTTATTTTAACTGTGCTTAAAAGATTTGAGATGTAATTTAGGAAGATACTTCGCTGCTGAAATTCCGAATTCTTCTGACTCATGCAATTGAGGAACTTTGATTTTTAATTTATCTGTTCTTGAAAGCAAAAGCATTTGGATTGTCATAAGTAAAATTCTACTGCTTGTGTTTATTATTCCAATGTCATAAGGTTTTACATCGCTGTAGCCATCGGGTTCACTAAACTTCAAAGCACCATGAGCAAATGAATTTCTGATTTTGTAAACTGCTTTTAATCCTGAAAGTTTATCACTTGTGCAATTATCAGAACAGAACAACTCATTTGTTTTTCCGTGCCACGGATTTTTACTAATTATTTTTTTAAAGTGGTCAATCGTTTCATCGTAAAAAGCAATTACTTCAAAGTTTTCAAGATAAGTCGTCTTTAAAAAATAATTTACAGCACTAACTAAACTTCTTTTTTTTTCATCATCACACGGTGAAAACGGATAAGTATCGCAATACGATTCAAAGCCCCCCCAAATAAAATTGAATCTTGTTAGTTCTCGTATCAACCTTGAATGGAAATCAGATTTTGCATCTTCGTATTCCATTGTAGGATTGCACTGGAACATTGAATCATCATGCAAATCACTTACATATTTTACTTCTACGATTCCTGAAGCAATCTGAAACCATGAATATATTGGGCTTGAATAATAATTTTCAGATGCAAGAAAAAAACGGGCAATGTTGTGGCAATGTCTTTTTGTATCAACTAAAGGTCCATGCTTTGGACAAACGACTGAATGTCCAATTTCAGTCCATGTGTTTTTTATAAGTTCAACATTACTTTTCAATTTATCATTGCTTTAAACGAACACTATGTTATTTTGGCTGGCAAATTAGCCAATGGTTTTTTTAGAATCTCACGATATTTTAAAAGTAGGTTGGCTTCCCTTTCATTCGGCATTTCTCCAAGTAAGTAAATGGCAAAATCCAATGCAAACTTTTGATAAGCATCTTTTGCTTCCATCTTTCCGTTGTTCCACAAAATGTTGTTAAATGGGCTGTCTGGACAAATAAAACTTAATGTATTGATTTTAGTTTTTAAGGTTTCCAAACCATTTTCTTTATTTGAAAAATATACATACAAACCTGCAATTAACTTTAAGCCAACAGGTCTAAAAAGCAAGTATGAATTGTTTACTCGTGTGGAAGCTATGGTAATATTCTTATCAATAAAAAAACTTTTGTAGTCATTGACATTAGCGAAAATGTAGTTGTAAAAATCTTCCACTATTTTAATAAACACTACTACATTTTCTTCATCCCACTCTTGGGACTTTGGAATTTTTTTGAAGAGTTTCTTTAAAACTTTATTAGTGCTATGAAGCCCTAACAAATTTGTGAAATGCGTTGTGTCATTCTTCTCCAGTTTTGCATTTTCCGTAAGTGAAATTAATTGCCCTCCATTGAAGTATTGATAATCTGCATAAATACGCCTTGTTACAATTGAAGATAAATCTTCTTCATCAATTTTAATTTTGTCACCGCCTGCTACTGGTTTAGCATTCTTGTTTATATCTGAAAATAATTTCCTTGTCCTCTTCATGCCAAGTTTGTCATCAACATGGGCTACAAGAATTACAGAAAATTGGTCTTCCAATAAAATTTTTTTCTTGTCTTCTTTGGTTGCAATATCAATTCCTGCTACTCTATGTTGTCCATCAATTGCAAACATTTGTTCTGCTCCACTAACTACCATTAGCCCGATTGATTGTTTAATATTTTCAATTTGATTAGATGGAATTAAATCGCTTGCTTTTGACAAATCAAATTCAAACCAATCGGGAACTCCACCAAATACACCAACAACTATTGAATTAAAGAATCTGTTTTTGTCAGTCAGTAGATACTTTGAAATAGCTTTCTTTCTATCCTTCAATTCTCTTTGCAACTCTTCGTCTAAAGATTTGGATTCACGAATGTCCTTTACTGGTTTAACCCATCCAGAAATTTGTTCTGCTGACATTAGTGTTGAGTAAAAAACCCAATCTCCAATTAGTCCACGAAGGCACGGTAGTATTAATTTGTTTTCCATTTTTAAATATTAAATGCTTTAGCTTGGGGTTGTAATCCAACTGGAATGTCGTCTCTGTTTGCCAAAAGATGGGTTCCGAAAAATCCAATAAGTGATTTTTCAATTTGCTCTATAGTTGTCCCCAAAGGCAAAGTAATACTTGAATAACAAACATAAATATTTTCATAGTGTTTATAAATCAAGATTCTAACAACATCCCTTTTGTTTAAGTGGCTTTTTGCAAAGTAATCTTTCAATCGTTCTCTTAAAGTTCTTGTGCTACCATTTGCCCCTGCTATGCCTACATAGTAAACATATTTTGGTAATCCAAAAACTAAGTTTGTTGGTCTGACAGTAAAAATGTAAACACCAATTTTTTTTGGAACTACAGTATTAATCTTGACTATTTTATTTACAACATCGCTATACTTAAACTCCTTCCATGTAAATGGAACATTAAGTTCACTATGATGCAAATCCCAAGCTTGATTGTTAAGTGAGAATTGACTTGTATATTCATTTTGCCTTGCTATCGTTGGCACTATTCCTTGATACTGGTTGTATTCAGGAGAAATTGCATCAAGTATATCTAAAGTAGGTTTCTTCATTAATAAAAATTATGCTTTAAATAACTCCGCAACTTTATATTCTTTTAAGTTGCTTACAAGTTGATACTTCTGGATATTTTCCATGCTTGTTTTTAGCTTTTGTCCGTCTTTATCGCCAAGCCCTAAAAACTTCTGCATCATTTTTAAATTCGTTTTGTCTTTGATGTCAAACAAGAAAGCAGTTTCACACATGCTACTGAAATCAAATGATGGCTGATTAAATTCTTCAATGCCTTGCGAAAGCAATACAACTGAAACACCTTTTGAACGGATTTCCCGGAGTATCTTTTCCAAAAGATCCTGACTCTTCTTCTCCTTAAATATTACGTGTGCTTCATCAATCAGAAAAACATATCTCATGCCCTGATACTTTCCTTCAATGGGTGCGTTGTCCATGTTCATGAAAGTATTATAGATGTAGTTAATGATTAGAAATACGGAAGTGAACCTAATATTATTGGACAGATCTCCCGACAAACTCAAATAATAATTCTGATTAAGAAAACTATTTTTGAAATCCACTTTGGTTTCAAATAAATCAAGTTCACTCAAGTTTTGCAAAATCTCTCTCAATGTATTTGGTTTGTTATCAACTGCTGTCACATTATTGAAAATATCTTTTATTGAAGGGTAGATTCCATTTTTCATTGCCGCAAAAGCATCTCGTGTTGCATCTTTTAAGGTTTGTTGCTGTACTTTTCCAATATTACTATAACTGGTAATGATGTCAACAAATTTGTTGATGCCCATTATTTTATTTTTCTCGTTCACATTATCTATGAACGCAAGCGGATTTATTGGAAAAGGTTTTTGCGGTGCATCAATGTAAACTGCTTTTGTTTTGTTGAAGAAAGGTTGCAATGCTTTTTCATCTTCTTTCTTCAATCCTTTGAAATCAAGGTAAATAAAATTGACTTCACTTTTGGATTCATCAACAATTTGTTTCAAAAAATTATTTGCGAAATACGTTTTTCCCGTACCCGAATTACCTGCAACTGCTACATGTGCGTTGTTGTGTATGCTCGTGTCATTAAGATTGAAAAATATTTGTTCGTCATCAAAAGATTTTCCGACTTTTATTTTAATGAGGTTAGCAAAATATTTTTTGTTTGTAATTCTGTTTCTTCTTGTCTGCTCGTCAAAAATGATTGCTTCGTTGCTTACCTCATTTTCTTCTAATTTTTCAATTCCCCGTTCAATGTTTTCGAGTAAAAAATCAAGCCCGGAATAGTTTTTATTGCTTTCAAAAATTTTGTTTATCAGTTCTAACCCATTGTCAATGTGCATCTTAATATATTTGCCAATGTCTTTATCTGTTTTGTACAATCCATAATATTGACAAATCAATGCAATGTAATACTCTCTATACTTGCCGAATAAAATGTCATCTTTATATTCTTTTCCTTTAGAATCGAGTAAATCTTTATCCGGTCTCAGACGAACATTTCTTGAAAGAGAATAAGCAAAAGCAATTCTCGAAATTATATTCTCAGTACCTAATTTTAGTTTATGTGTGAGTTCTTGTACTACTACTTTGTTAGATTCTGATGTGCGAATGTTAATTAGCATTGTTATACAGTTTGTTGTACGTTTTCAAAAAATCTTTGGGTTCAATCGGAAGAAAATCGGATTTATCTGAATCAATATTATTTATCAAGTACGTTTTAGCAATATTAGGAGCAAGTATATTAAACTCTTTCTCATTCAATTCTTTGTTGATGAGTGGGAAAATTACAACTTGTTCTGATACATTAGGATAAAAATACTTTACAATATTTTCTGCATGCTCTTCATCAAATTTTTGCATTGGACTGTCAATGAATACCGGAAACTCAATATCTGATTCTTCAACTAACCCGCGAAGCAAAGCAGTGGCATACATTTGTTGTTCTCCTTTCGATAAGTCTCCTTTTTTGATGACATCTTTTCGGTTATCATATAAATGTATGTCAATATCTTCACCAATAATTTCTACTTCAACATTCTTGATAAATCCCTTTTTGTGCATTAGAGTACTAAGCCCTTTCAAAATTTGCTGTTCTAATGATTTCTTCTTTTCTACTTTAAATTGAGAAATAAATTCTTTTAGTTCATTGATTAACCTACTTGCCGCTTCATCTTTGGATTTATTTGAGACAGATACCTCTAATTTTTTTGAAAGTTCTTTCAATTGTTTTTCCTTTTGAATTTTCTGGTTTTTCAATTGACCAATTTCAACGTTTAACTCATTTATTGTTTCTTCTATCTTTAAAATATCTTTATCTAAATTTTCTTTCTTCAATCTATCTGAAGCAATAATTGGATCGTCTTGTTTCGTTTCCGCTTCTTTAATTTTTCTTCTGATTGTATTGATTTCATTTTGGGCTTGCAAATATTCGCCATTGATTCTCTTGAATGATTCTTTAAAAGAAAACTTCAAATGGTTTAGTAATGCATTTAATTCGTTTTTTTCTGTATCAGAGAACTCATGAATAACCTTAAAATCATCAGAGATTTCTGGAATGTCTGCAAAGAAATGTTTTTTGATTAGTTTTTTAAAACTTTTAAAATAGAAATCTTGTATATCTGGAGTAATGATTCCATCAAATGTTCTTTGCTCAGTTATTAAATCTGTTAAAACTTTATCGGAAATTACTTTTATATGTTCTAAATTAAATTTTGCTGCTTTATTGTTTATCTCGTTTTCCAGTTGTTTTGAAACTTCCCAAAACGTTTCGCCGACAATAGCAAAGGGAATAATGTCATAAGAATCTTTTAATTCATTTTGTAATTCATTGTGTTTATTGGAAAGAGTTTCTTCGTCAGTTCTGAGTTTGTTAAGTTCTTCAACGGTGATTGCACTTCCCGCCCGAATAAGTTTTTCTTGAATTTGATTTGACTCCAATTTTTTCGCACTCTTTTCATCTTTCATTTCTAAAATTTTTCTTTCGTTCTCAGCAATCTCGATTTCACAATTTTTAACTTCAGCGTTCAAAAGATTCAAAGTTTCTTTATCTTTTTTATCAGCAGTCAACTCCCTTAGTTTTAAACGTACTTCTTCTAATTTATCTTTCAAGTCTTCGTATTTTTTTATTCCTAATACTTCTGAGTACGCTCTACTTAAATTTCTCCGCTGTTCTACCGTATTGATTTCAGCCAACGTTACTATTTTCTCTGCATCAAAAAAGAAAAATTTTGCTATTTCTTTTGGTAGAATAAAATCTCGTATAAAAATTTCAGGTCCTACATCTTTAGCTAACTCATTTGAATGGCCATCTATCAGTATTTCAACTGAATCAGAGATACCAGTAATTGTATCAAAACTTCTTCTGATTTGAATTTCTTTACAAGGAACTTCTGGTATTGTAACATTGGAAAAAATTATTGACACATGAAATCTTGTGTCTCCTTCTTTTTTGGCCAAACGATTTAAACTGTTACTAATATATTTACTATAACCACCTTGGTCAGAAATTTCTTTGTTATAGAGTTCATCTACTTCTTGCATTTGCCTTCCATATAAACACCAAACTAAAGCCATTAAGAAGGTAGTTTTGCCATATCCATTTTTCCCGCTTACAATAAAAATATTTTTCCTTATTTCAGGAGTTAGGTCAATTTTATTTATACCTTTATAAATACGAAAATTATAAAGTTCAATTTCTTTAATTATCATATCGAAGATGAAATTAACCCAACTCGTAAATAAAATTCTTCTATCTTTTTTTTCATTCCTTCAATCAGAAATTTTTCTTCAAATGTTAACCGCATATTATTAATTTTTTTGGCAACTCCCTTGTTATACCACAAATCAAACCACTCCGGAATTCTTTTCATTAGTAAGGTTGGGTATTGTTCGATGAAATAGGTTTTATTTTTATACGTAAAAAAAGAACGGGGTGAGATATAATCAATTATAGGTCTAATACTTATCTGTTTGTAATTATAAATTATTGCAATCCTGAATTGATAATAATCCATTTCACAAAATTGAAATGATTCAGTATTTTTGAATTTCAACATAGAAATGTTTTAGTTTTTAGTTTCTTCAATAAATTTCTCAAGCCGATTTTCAATATCTGTTTGCAAACCTCGCTTGCGAAGCATAAGCGTTTTTGTTTTTTGCAGCATCAGCAGTTCTTGAATTAAATCAAAATCTTTTGGATGCGACTTGCAAGATTTTTTGAGAAGTTCTTCTTCTTTTCTGAATTTTTCTTCGTGTTTGCTCATATCAATTGTTATATCATAAATGTTATTATAAATATTCGATACTAATGGTTTAAAAATTCCATCGCGTAACCATATATGTTGAATAGCAACTAACTCTTGGTGCGAGATGAGTTCTATATCTCCCTGCGTTTCTTGAATTTCCTTTTGCACTTTTAAAACTTTTTTTAGAAATAACGCACGTGTTTCCGGTTTGTAAGGTCCCATTGTTCCCGGTTTATCTTTTCCATCTCTTCTTCTTTGTTCACGCATATCAACTCTATCCCGCGATTGAGCAAG
The DNA here is from genome assembly GCA_964358705.1 of uncultured Chitinophagales bacterium. Lineage (GTDB taxonomy): Bacteria > Bacteroidota > Ignavibacteria > UBA10030 > F1-140-MAGs086 > JBBTJF01. Next base: position 64,023 of record CAYHPL010000001.1, on the reverse strand, counting down.
CAGATCGCGTATTTCCAACAACGGCTCCATCCATAATTCTCCGTTTTCAACTAATCCTTCCATTGACTTATCACGATTCACGACAGTACAAACCCAACACCCAAAACGGCTATTACCACAACTTGGAGTAGATGTATCAATTACCAACGGACAGTCTCCACCGCTTGCATTTCTGTACAGCGTAACTAATTCTTTATTGTTTTCGCCCCACGGTGGAGGAACTTGCATTAAATATTGCCAAACATCGTTCGTTAAAACATCTTTAATTGGCGCGTACACGTATGTATTGGGCAGCAAATGTTTCCGTAATCGCTGTCCGTGTACTTCATATTTCTGGATTGATTTTGCACGGTTTGTACTTTCATCGGAACGAGAACCGAGTAATAAAATTGCCTCGCCATTTTCATTTACTTTTTCAACAATGAATCGTGTCGTTGGATTTATTTTCAAACGTTCCGTACACCATCGAAACACATTATTTGGAGCAGGATAACCTTTCCCAATCAAATTCACCCAAAAAGATTCTTCTAATCTTGGTTTAGTTGTATGTACAGTAATCGGCATTCCTTCTTGAGCCGCTGCCTTTTGAATTTTCCCTAATGTCTTTTCAATAAATTGAACTATGCGTGGATTCTCTACAAGTGTATCATTGCAAAGAACAAAAATTTTTCTCGTCCGTAATTCTTCAGGAATATGTCTGAGTGCATACCACACCAATTGCAAAACCATCGTAGAATCTTTTCCTCCGCTAAAACCAATTATCCATGGACGAGTGCTTTCATCGTATAAATATTGGTCAATGATTTCTGTTTCAATGTGATTAATATTTACAATCATTAAATTATTATTGCTGTATCTGTCATAAAAATTTTCGGGGTTAAATGTACCTAATTTTTAATATTTGTAAAATTATTCTCCTCTCTCAAAACCGATGCCCAATCGAAAAATAAAATACCAATGGTCCGGAAATTACTTTTGTTTTCGGTAATTGTTTGATGAAGAGAAATTCTTTTCCTGCGGCAATAGAAGCAGAACCAATAGGCGTATCCAATGCAAATTCTACACCTGCTCCGTGCTGAAAGTTGCGCAAATGAATCGAGCGAATCTCATCGGTAATCATTCCCATATCGTAACGCAATTTGCAGTATGTCGGGAATAACAGTTTGAACGGCATCTGGTAGCGGTATTCGAGATTGATTAAAAATAATTCCCTACCGCGTGAATCATCTTCGTTAACGCCGTAAAAAGATTCCATTCCGCCAAGCACAAACTGCTCGGTGAAAGGAAGTGTTGCATCCGCAAATCCGAATATGATGCGCGGGCGAATGGTGTGCGAAGCGAACGGCGTCCAGTAACTCTGATGCATTGCATAAATCTTTGTGAATGATTGTTCGCTGCCGATTTCCTTTGTTGCTATTTCATAGGAAAGTGAAAACCGCACGCCCGATGTGGGAAAATAAAATTCATTCTCGGAATCTACAAGCATATTCATCTTTAATGACGAGAGTGTGAACCGGTGTTCTTCTACTTTGTAATTCATATCGCCAACGTTGAGCACCTGATGATTCTCTATACGAAATTCTGCATTAACATTACCAAAACGCGCGACTTGTGTTCCGAATGATAATGCGCCGCCGTATTTGAATTCGTGATACTCGCCGATTCGTTTCCGTGCTAATTCATTGTGTTCCGTATAATCTTTTCCATACAAATACACATCACGAAATTTATGATATGCTTTTATATTTCCCGTAAAATAGGAATTAAATAATCTGTTGATGTTATAACGTATGCGAAACGTGCGATTGCGAAACCCTCCCGCAAATGTAAAACTTGCTTCTTCGCCTGCATCGCGCACATTCACTTGCTGAAATTCGAGAAGCATTTGAAAATTGCGTTCGCTATCCAAACGGATTCCTGTACGCACTTCTTCGGTGCTTTTTTCGGTAACGCGAATGTAGAGAATATTCTCTCCGCCTTCTTCTACGACATCAACAAAAACCTGTTCAAATAATCCCGTACCAATTATATTGAGTAACCCTCTTCGTAATCCCTCTATGGAAAGAATTTCGTTTGATTCTAAAATAAGTTCGCGGCGAATCACGTAACTCGCAGTATGTGCATTCCCGACAACTTTTATATCGCTGATTATTCCTTCATTGATATGAATGGTAACTGTGCCTTCGGACGAAATTTCCAACGTATCAATTGTTGCAAGCGCATATCCTTCATTTCTGTATGCGCGGAGAATTGTTTCTCGCAGTGCATTGCGGATTTGCACTGTGTATTCTTTTTGAAGAAACTGCGCGCATAGTTTTTGCAACACATCCTCCTCAAGCAGAAGATTACCGCGTACATTTATTTTTTGTATTGCAGAAATGGATTGCGCAACACTATCGGGTGCAGGCAATATTCCTTTTTGCTGTAAAAGCGCAAGTAACGCAGGCAATTGTTTTTCTGCAATTTTCTCGCCGGCAGAAATAAGTTGCGGCAGATTGGTAAAATCAGAAGTGAGTTGTGAACCGATGGCAGGAGTGAATACCATATCTGCATTGTGCAACTGGTCTGCGTTTTCGTGCGCCATCATTATATTCATCATCTGGTCTGCAGATTCCCACGGAGCAGACATTTGTTCCTGCGTGCGCAAACCGCTTGCGGAATTCACAGCAAGAATAACATCGCATCGGTGTTCTTTTGCAATATCAACCGGAATATTGGAAATAAGTCCGCCATCGAGCAAGAGCATACTATCTTTTTTCAATGGAGAAAATAATAACGGAACAGAAATACTTGCGCGTAATGCTTCTGTGAGGGAACCGCTTCCGATTACTAATCGCTTTCCTCTAATGAGGTCGGTAGTAACTACGCGGAATGGTATTTTTAATTCATCAAAGGAATTTTTCGGACGATACAATGCTTGCAAACACAGTTCATTCAGAAAATTTGTTACCCGCTGTCCGCTCGAAATTCCTGTCGGCAGCACCGGAGATAATCCTTCGAAGCGCAAAAGAAGGAATCCCTGTTCTTCTTCTTCTTTCTGTCCGATGAAAAGTGCATTGCGCTCCACATCGCCGGAAAGCGAAAGTAATTTATTCCAATCCGTTGCAAGTACGATACTTTCTATTTCTGCAAGAGTGTAGCCGGACGCATATAAGCCGCCAATCACGCTGCCCATACTGTTTCCGGCAATAAAATCAATCGGAATATTATTGCGTTCTAATACTTTCAGTACGCCGAGTTGTGCAATGCCGCGCGCGCCTCCTCCGCTTAATACCAATCCTATTTTCGGCGGCGATGTATTTTTTTCTATTGCGCTTCCATGTGCAACGAATGCAATGAAAAAAATTATGTGGAGAAATATTTTATGAAAAATACGCTTCAATACTTTTTAAAAAGAATAAACTCTTTATGCAATCAGCATAGAGCAATTAGCAATAAGCGCTCAGCGTTCAGCATTCAGTAATGATAATTCTTTGCACATCACTGACTGCTACGTGCTAACTGCTAATTGCTAACTGCTAATTACTTGTTACTGTCCCAGAATAAGCGGCATGCCATCTTTTCCGCTGCCGATAACGATGACTTTTGCATTCGGTGATTCCGCTATCTTCATTGTCGCTTCGATGCCTTTCCAACGCAGCAGTTGGTCGTTTATTCCTACGGTAATAATTTTTTGGAAATCAGAAATGCCCTGTGCTTCGATGCGTTTGCGGTCTGCTTCCTGTGATTCTTTCATCAAGACAAACTGCATCCGTTGGCTCTCTTGCTCCATCCGCAGTTTTTCTTCTATTGCCGCTGTCAATTTATCGGGAAGAATAACGCGGCGCAACGGTATAGATTCTATAATAATACCGCGCGATGAAACTAACTTCATTACATCTACACTGATGAGCGCAGAAAGACTTTCGCGTGATGAGGTGTATAATGCTTTGGCTTCATATAGCGCAGTTACACCGCGCACCACAGAACGAAATTGCGGCAATAATATTATTTCCTTATAATCTTCTCCGACCGTCTTATACACCTGCGATGCAGTCTCGGGATTCAAATGGAAAAGTACACTCGCTTCAAGTTTTACCGTCAATCCTTCTTTCGTTGGCACTTCCATTTCTTCTTTGTCTTCCTGTGTCTTTATGGAAAACTTGATAATGCGCGCAAATGGGTTCACGACATTTATTCCCGACTTCAATGTATTATCCGAGACAATACCAAACGTATCTACCACACCTATCGTACCGGCGGGTATTACCGTTACGCATTGTGCAAATGCAACAACAAAAGCAAAAAGACTTACGACCGCAGAAATTCCTGCCTTCGATTTAAATTGTTCGTTGCGTTCATCATTTACTTTATTGCGCGCACGCAACCAACTGAGCAATGCAATTATTCCAACACCAATGGCTATAATAAATAACATATATTTTTCTTTCTTTAATATTTAATAAAAATGTGGACAAAATATACTCAATTAGTAATTAGCAGTCAGCGTTTAGTCGTTAGCCATTAGCATTTATGGCTAACTGCTCCAATCTCCGCTTCAACTCATAATAAAAGAGGGAGTATCTCTTCTGACGTTTTCCCTTCCTTCTCAAAAATGGGATAATGGGGTAGTTTCTCAATTTCACACGGTGCACATTTTTTACGCTCCGCTCATCATTCTCAATTAACTGCTTCCTGTTTTGAAAAGAGCACATAACGAACATTTTATGTGCCTTCAGATGTTAATATACCGCGAAATACGCATATTTATATTCTCTTACGTTTTGGAAATGGTATAAAAATAAGTTTTTGGTGCATTCCGAATTTACAGAATGGTATAAAAAAAGTTTTTGGTGTATTCTGAATTTACAGAATGGCACAAAAAAAAGTTTTTGATGTATTCCGAATTTACAGAATGGTATAAAAAAAAGTTTTTGGTGCATTCCGAATTTACAGAATGGTATAAAAAAAGTTTTTGGTGCATTCTGAATTTACAGAATGGTATAAAAAATAAAATTTGCCCAATTTCCACTTTTGATAATGCCATTCCAAACTCTATTTGCGCAATTTCCGATTTCAGAAATGCCATAATTAACGCATTTTGCTGTATTTCAGGTTTTGGAAGTATAAGACATTACAAGTTTTGCCTACCGCTCAAATTTGGAAGTGCCATAATTTACACATTTTGCCCATCCAACATTTTTAGCAATGCCACAAAACAATCTACAATCTTACTTCTCAAATCTAAAATACTCACGGCTCAACTACTCATCTACTCAACTACTTCTTTAACCGCAGAGTCCGCAAAGGAAAGCGCAGAGTTACGCAAAGGATGTTGTACTAAACAATCTCAACTCTCACTTCTAAAATCTAAAATACCACCACTCAACTACTCATCTACTCAAATACTTTCATATATTTCACCCCGAAAATTTTACCCTTTGGATGACAAAACGCATATTTACACTTCCGCTTCTCTTCCTGTTGCTCAATGGATGCAGTCTTACTTCCATTGTTACGTACAGCGTTTCGGGATTTATCGGCAATACCTTCGATGCAATTAATGAAGAGCAGGATTTGGTCATTGCCGAAGCAAGCATTTCTTCCAACCTGAAATTACTTGACGGACTATTAAAATCCGCGCCCGATGATGAACGCTATTTATTACTTGCCGCACAGGGATATACGGGATATGCGCTCGGTTTTGTAGAAGATACAAATCCCGAACGCGCTCGTGTGTTATACCACCGCGCAAAGGGAAATGCAATGCGGTTGCTGCAACACAATAAAAATTTTACCAATGTAATGAACAGTACGACGGAGGAATTAAACGCCGCCTTGAAGAATGCCACTCACGATGATGTTCCCGCAATCTTCTGGACTGCATTAAGTTGGGGAAGCGAATTGCAATTAAGTTTAACCGACCCCGCCGTACTTGTTGCATTGCCTAAAATTACTGCAATGATGGAGTTTGTGGCAATAACTGATTCTGCCTATTATTTTGCAGGCGCGCATTTTTTTCTGGGCGCATTATACGGAAGCCGTCCTGCAATGTTTGGCGGCAATCCTGTGTTATCAAAAAAATACTTTGATGCCGCGCTCAGAATTAATGAAGGAAAATTTTTATTGACGCATATTTACTACGCACGGTTCTATGCAACGCAAACTTTAAATCAGGAACTGTATGAGCAACTCATCAATACAATAGACAGCACATCCATAGAAATATTACCTTCACAGCGTCTTGCAAATGCCATTGCAAAAAAGAAAGCAGTATTGCTGCGCGCAAAAATCAATGAGATATTTTAACAGAGCAATTGGTTATTGGCTTTTTGCTGTTAGCCCTATTACCAAAAGCCAACACCCAACAGCCAAAAGCATTTAATCAAAACAACAAGTGAATTACAGAACTATTTTATTTCTACTGACCATAGTATTTACGAACATTGTATTTGCACAAGAATTCACCATCAAGTTTGCCACGCTTGCGCCTGATGGCAGTACGTGGATGAACGTAATGAAAGAATTTGATGCCGCAATAAGAAAAGAAAGCAAAGGGCGTATCGGATTTAAAATGTATGCCGGCGGCGTGCAAGGCGATGAAAAAGACGTGCTCCGCAAAGTAAAACTCGGACAACTGCATAGCGCAGGAATTACCGGTGTCGGAATCGGTGATATAGCCAAACAGGTACGCATACTCGATGCGCCTTTTTTATTCAAAACCTACGATGAAGTAGATGCCGTGCGTACAAAATTCAGCAGTACCTTCACGAAAGCATTTGATGACGGCGGTTATATTTTACTTGGCTTCGCAGAAGTGGGTTTCGTTTATACCTATACCAATACCATCGTCCGCGCGCCCTCCGATTTGCAACACGTAAAAATGTGGATGTGGGAAGGCGACCCGATAGCAGAAGCAATGTTTAACGCAATGAACATCTCCCCTATTCCGCTCTCCATCACGGATGTAATGACGTCGTTGCAAACAAAACTGATAGACGGAGTGTATGCATCGCCGCTCGCTGCAATTGCATTGCAATGGTTCACGCGCACCAAATATATGCTGGAAGTACCGCTTGCAGACGCACAAGGCGCGGTGGTCATTGCAAAAAAAATGTACGATAAAATGCCTGCGGATATGCAAGAGATACTCACGCGCAATGGGAAACTCTATATGGAGAAACTCACCAAACTCAGCCGTGAAGACAATGCAAAATCCATTGAGACATTGAAAAAGAACGGCGTGCAAATAATTTCTTTAAGCGATAAGAAACAATTAGACGGCTACGATGAAATAGGAAAGAAAGCACGTCGTCTTCTCGTTGGCAAACTCTACGACGAAACATTGCTGACAGAAATAGAAAAATCTGTTGCCGCATTACGCACCAGCAGAAAATAAAATAATTTCCGTATGACTATTGATTTTCTCGAACGAGTAATTGCAAAAATAGAAGGAGCAACCGCAATAGCAATGCTCACGATAATGATAGCGCTTGCATTCTTTCAGGTTATTGCGCGTAACTTTTTTTCTTTTGGATTGCTTTGGGCAGACCCGTTCCTGCGGCATTTGGTATTGTGGCTCGGTTTCGTTGGCGCATCTATGGCAACACAAAATGAAAAGCATATCACTATAGATGTGCTCAGTCGCTTTGTTTCTGCGGAGCGTGTGAATATCATTCGCATCATCACCAATATGTTTGCCGCGCTCTTGTGCTTTTCATTATCATCCGCCGGCTGGACTTTTTTACTCAGCGAAATAGAATCGGATGAAGTCATTTTTACCATCGCTTCCTACGATATAAAAACATGGTGGCTGCAAACTGTTATTCCCTACGGTTTCGGATTGATGACATTTCGCTTCAGTTTAAAAACGCTGAAGCACATTTTCGCTGCATTCACGCCAAATATGATTCCCGAAAAAAAATAATGAACGCATATTGTATCTCTCTAATTCATCGGGACAAATTCATTAAATCTCTGAAAAACATTACCAAAAGAATGTGTCATTCCTGCGAAAGCAGGAATCTACTGAAGTTTCATAGATTCCGCATTAAATGCGGAATGACAAATAGAAATTTTTCAGATGTCTCTTACCATTGAATAGCCGGTGAATACTTTCTATTACGCCATAGCGCTTATACTCCTTGCATTTCTCGGCGCGCCGTTATTCTCAATAATCGGCGCAATAGGATTAATTGCTTTTTCAGCCGCAGACATTGATACTTCCGCAATGATTGTAGAGTTGTATCGCCTCGCCAACACACCGACTCTTCTTGCCATACCATTATTTACCTTTGCGGGATACATTCTTGCGGAAAGTAAAACTCCGCTCAGATTGGTTGCGCTCTCAAAAGCATTCTTCGGATGGATTCCCGGAGGACTTGCAATTGTTACGCTTGTCTCTTGCGCAGTGTTTACCGCATTCACAGGAGCGTCGGGCGTAACAATCATTGCATTGGGCGGCTTATTGTATCCAATTCTCATCAAAGAAAATTATGCAGAAAAGTTTTCTCTCGGTTTGCTGACAACATCGGGAAGTTTAGGATTACTCTTTCCGCCAAGTTTGCCTATAATACTGTACGGATTAGTTGCAAAAATTAGTATAGATAAATTATTTGTTGCAGGATTTATTCCCGGAATATTACTTATGCTCGCACTTGGATTTTACAGCGTGCGGCACGGAATAAAAGCACACGTTCCGAAAATTCCGTTCGCGTGGAAAAATGTGTACTCCGCATTACGTGGCGCAATATGGGAACTCCCGTTGCCATTCGTAATCATTGGCGGAATTTATGGCGGGTGGTTCACCGCAACAGAAGCAGCAGCAATTACTGCATTTTATGTTCTCATCGTTGAAGTATTTATGTACAAAGATTTGGCGCTCTTCAGCGATGTTCCGCGCATAATGAAAGAGAGTATGGTGCTTGTCGGCGCAATACTTATCATACTCGGATGCGCTCTTGGATTAACAAATTACCTTATTGATGAAGAAGTGCCAATGAAACTCTTCGCATTTATCCGCGAAATGATTCAAAGCAAATTTGTCTTTCTCATCCTGCTCAATATTTTCCTGCTGATTGTTGGAATGATGATGGATATTTTCTCTGCAATTATTGTCGTTGTTCCGCTCATCATTCCAATTGCAACCGCATACAACGTTGACCCCGTTCATTTAGGAATAATTTTTCTCACCAATCTTGAAATAGGTTATCTTACGCCGCCAGTGGGATTAAATTTATTTATCTCCAGTTTTCGTTTTGAAAAACCAGTAACACAAGTCGTACAGGCAACACTTCCTTATATCGGAATATTACTTATCGCACTCATTTTCATAACGTATATGCCGGAATTGAGTCTCTGGTTAGTGAACCTTTTAAATGTGAAATAGTTTTAAAAAGTCAAAAATTAAACAAAAAAAGCCAATTTCTTCTTCTTCAATAAATTTAATTATTGTCGAGGAACGGTTTTCTTTGATTTTCAGTTACTTTGAAGTAAATTTACACGCAAATTTTACACACTTTTAAATTTTTAAACCGAAACAAAAACTATGGACAAGCAGAAAGTAATTAAAAAACTCAATGAGATGATGAATATTGAGTTAAGCGGCGCAATGAAATACGTGCAGTATTCCTATCTCATCTTTGGCATACGAAGAAAGCCCATCATTGAATTTCTCCGCGAACAAGCAGAAGAATCCATTGGGCACGCAATGAAAATAGGCGATAAAATTGTATCATTGGGAGGAAACCCGACAGTTACAGTAAATGAAGATTTGAAAGCACGCAGGATAACAATTGAGCAAATACTCAAAGAAAGCGTTGCAATCGAAACAAAAGCGCTCAATGGCTACATTACTATGCTAAAAGATGTCGAAGATGATGTTGTAATGGATGGATTTATACGCGATTTTGTTACGGAAGAAAGCGGGCATCTCGAAGAAGTCGAAAAAATGATACGGGAATAATTTTCCGCAAGACAAAAAAAGACGGAAAATTCGTTGGATTTGTTTTAAAAATTTCTCATTTTTTCCGCACAATTTTAACAGAGTTTACTACAGAAAACAATATTTTTTAAAAATTACATTATCAATAACGGAGTTTTTTTATGGCAACAATGATTACCGAAGAATGCATTAACTGTGGCGCTTGCGAACCGGAATGCCCCAACACTGCAATTTATGCAGGCGGAGTACAATACGAATACAATGGCTCAATGTTCGATGCACTTTCCAATGATTTTTACTACATCGTTCCCGAAAAATGCACTGAATGTGTCGGTCATTTTGACCAAGAACAGTGCGCCGCAGTCTGTCCAGTAGATTGCTGTGTTCCCGACCCCAATCGAGTGGAAACGGAAGAGGAATTATTCGGAAGAGCAAAGACACTTCATCCCGGACGAGCATTCGCAGATTTATCAGCAACAAATTCGAGATATCGTAAATAAAATTACAATAGAATTATGTTTAAAGGTTGGCTGTCCATTACTAATAGGATTGCCAACCTTTTTTTATTGCAAACTTCAACACACAAATGAAAATAGGAAACTACGAACTCTTCTCCATTGAAACTGGGCGCTTTGCTTTAGATGGCGGCGCTATGTTTGGTATTGTTCCAATGCCATTGTGGAAGAAATTAAATCCACCGGATGAACGTAATCGTATCACACTCGCTGCGCGGGCGCTTCTTTTAAAAGGCAATGGAAAAATTATCCTCATTGATAACGGCAACGGCTCAAAATTTTCCGATAAACAAATTGATATTTACCGATTGGATACAAACCATTCCAATCTCGAAAATTCACTTTCAAATATCGGCGTAACTTTTTCTGATGTAACGGATGTCATTCTCACTCATCTCCATTTTGACCACGCTGGCGGCTCTACAAAAAAAGAAAATGGTGAAATTATTCCGGCATTTCCTAATGCGACATATTATGTGCAAAAAAAACATTGGGAGCGCTCACAACATCCAAATGAAAAAGACCGCGGAAGTTTTATGTACGATGATTTTATGCCGTTAAAAAACTCAGGCGTTCTGGAACTGCTCGAAGGGAATGAAAAAGTATTTCCGAATATTTCTTTTATGATTTGCGACGGACATACTGATGCGCAACAATTACCAAAAATTTCTGACGGAACAACAACATTGCTCTATTGCTGCGATATGATTCCAACTACCGCGCATATTCCGGTTCCGTACATAATGGCGTATGACTTGCGACCGCTTACAACTCTTGAAGAAAAGAAGACAATACTCAAACTTGCATCGGAAGAAAACTGGATTCTTTATTTTGAACACGACCCGAAAATTGCCACCGCAAAAGTTGTGCAAACAGAAAAAGGAATTGTGTTAAGCGATGAGATAATAATTTAATACCAACAAATTGTATAGAATGCAACAGGGAAAAATTTTATCAATCCATATTGCGCCCGTTGAAAAACATCCGTTAATTTCGCTTACAGAAGCGCGCGCAGTTGCAGGAAGAGGGCTTGAAGGCGACAGATATTTTTTAAAGACCGGAACATTTTCAAACAAGCCATCTGATGGAAGAGAAATAACGCTCATCGAATCAGAATCGCTTGAAGCATTGCTTCGCGATTATAATATCGCATTGCATCCTGAGGAGACACGTCGCAATATTCTTACAAAAGGCATTGCACTCAATCATCTCGTCAATAAAGAATTTTTTGCGGGCGAAATATTATTGCGCGGCATTCGTCTTTGCGAACCTTGCGGGCATCTTGAATCGCTGACTAAAGAAGGTGTACGCGCAGGGTTGATGCATCGCGGAGGATTACGCGCAAATATTCTGAGCGATGGAGTCATACGGGTTGGAGATGAAATAGTACTTAAAGTTGTGCCGTAATTTCTCATTTCGCAATACATAATTTTGTCCTTCACTTCAGAAATAAAAGAATACGCAAAAGAACTTGGCATTCATAAAATCGGCATTACGAATGTTACGCCGCTCGATGAAGATGGCAAAAAATTAAAAGAATGGCTTGCGCGTGGTTATCACGGCTCGATGGATTGGATGAACCGTAATATTGAAAAGCGCATTGATATAAAGAACATTCTTCCTGACGCTGTTTCTGTTATTTCTGTCGCTCTGAATTATTACACACCTCACGCGCACAAATCAACTACGGATACAGGAAAAATTTCCCGCTACGCATGGGGCGATGATTACCACGATATTCTCACACCCAAACTGTACAAACTCTTAGAATGGATAAAAAATAAATTTCCGACTGCAGAAGGAAAAGTGTATGTTGATACCGGACCTGTTCTTGAAAAAATCTGGGCACAAAAAGCAGGCATCGGATGGCAGGGAAAGCATACAAATATTATTTCTAAAGAATACGGTTCGTGGATTTTTCTCGGTGAAATAATCATCAATATCGAACTCGAATATGATGTGCCTGCGCTTGACCATTGCGGAACGTGCATGCTTTGTATTGATGCTTGTCCAACAGACGCAATAACAGAACCGTACGTTCTCGATGCGGCAAAGTGTATTTCATATCTTACGATTGAGCACAAAGGAGCAATTGATTCTTCACTTGCACACCAATTCGACGGCTGGTTGTATGGGTGCGATATTTGTCAGGATGTTTGTCCTTGGAATCATAAGTTTTCTGAACCCACAAATGTTGTTCAGTTTGAACCGCGCGAAAAAAATATTCAACCAACATTAGAAGAAATAGAAAACCTTACCGAAGATAATTTCAAAAAAAAATATAAGGGAAGCGCAATGAAACGAACAAAACTGGTTGGATTACAACGCAATGCAAATATGTTGAAAAAGAATTAAGTATGTTCAAGTGTCAGTATTTTTCTTAAGAATATAAATCTCAATGAGTTGGTTTTTTGGCGAACTCCAAAGCAACATTTCATCGGGAAGAATAAAACACCTTTCTTCCATACATTCTACTCCGCTCCATACAATTGCAACGGATAATTTTTACTTCGCTACCGGTGGAATTAATGAAACGTGTTTTTGCGATTCGATGAATGAAAAAAAAGAAAATGGCTTTTGTGTGGTTGGAGTCGGTTTGAAGCGCAATGAAATTGATTGTATTGTTCTTTCACAAAGTGATTGGAAAAATATTCTTGCTTCAGAGAAGAGAGCAGAATTACTTCAACAACTTGACGAACATTTTGCAATCGTTGTTTGGAATGGAAACGCTATAGAATGTTTTACTGACCAGATGGGATTAAGAACGATATATTTTTCAAAGAGTGAAAATGGCATCGTATTTTCTACACGGCTTGACTGGATTGCACAAGCAGGAGAAAATAATGAAATTGATTTTGCTGCATTTGGTTCACGCTGGCTGACATTTAATCAATGCTCTTTCAAAAGTCTTGTTCACGGCATTGAGCGGCTTGGTCCAAATGGAGTAGCACATATCAATGCACGCTCTGTTACTATGAGAAGTAAATTATGGAGTCCGACATTTTCAAAAATTACTATTGAAGAATTTTTAGCAAATCTGTGCGCATTTCTTAATCCAAAAAATGATTTCGGATTATCACTTTCTTTCGGACTTTCAGGAGGTACTGATTCCCGCTTTTTGCTTTCACTGCTGATGCACAAAGGTCTGCACAATTTTTCACTTCACACTTTCGGAAGACCTCAGCATCCCGATGTTTCGATAGCAAAGCGCATCGCAGAGACAGTACACATTCCACACACGCTCTTTGATGAGCCATTTCCCGAGATTGATACCTGCATTGCAATGATAAAAGATTTTCAGGCGCACACATGCTCTATGGAACCTGCATCCAAAATAATGATTACGCGATATTACAATGATATTCATGTACAAAGGAAAATCATTATAGATGGCGGATACGTGGAAATCATTCGCAGACAACTTTACAATAGATTGCTGTTGAAAGGAAAAGGAATACTTAAGAAAAAACTTCTTTATGCAACACCATTACACACACGTTCACTCATCCCGTTTGTAATGGTACACAAACCGGATATTTTTCTGAAAGAATGTGCGTCTGTTATGTTTGCAGGGGCAGAAAGTGATTTTTAATGCTTTGCTTTATTCTCTTCCGAATGTGCAAGAAATTGGATTTGAAAACTTCATTGATGTACTTGCTGTCTGTGGAATTTTACCAAATTGCAGTGGGTATGAGCAGAGCAGAATTGATGGAACTGCGGTAAGTTATATGCCGTGTGTACAGCCATCTTTTTTGCAAGATGCTTTTTCTCTTCCAATCGCCGAAAGAAAAAACAGCAGACTTGTGTATAATTTTATAAAGAAGTGGACACCCGAATTAACAGCGATTCCTCTTGTGAAAGGAACAACAACATATCCATATAATTTTTCCACCATTCAGTCTTGGCTATGGAGAAAAGTAAAAATGAAAATGAATTTGACGTATCGAAACCTCGAGCCGACACACTTTCTTTTTCACATCAAAGAATTTGTCCTTGATACACTTCTTTCAAGTGAAGTAAAAAAATTTGAAGGATACAATTATATATTCATAGAAAAATCAGTATCAGAATTTTACAACGGAAAAAGTGAGTTCATAAATATCGTAGATTGGTGGCTCTCGTTTGAACTCTGGCGCCAATCATTAAAAAAAAATTCTTACTAAAAGTTTTGTATTTTTACTTCGAAAAATAGAACAGAAACCTTTTTTTAAAATACAATAACAATGGACAAACATCATAAACTCATCATCATCGGTTCAGGACCAGCAGGATTTACTGCAGCAATTTATGCAGGAAGAGCAAATCTTGCGCCAATTATTTTTGAAGGAATGCAACCCGGAGGACAGTTAACAATCACAACGGAAGTAGAAAATTATCCGGGTTTTGAGCACGGAATAATGGGACCTGAATTGATGGAAATATTTCGCAAGCAAGCGCATCGTTTTAATGCGACATCGGAATATAAAAATGTTACGAAAGTAGATTTTTCAGTTCGCCCGTTCAAAATCTGGTGCGATGATGAATTGTACACTGCTGATGCAGTTATTATATCCACTGGCGCAACTGCAAAACTATTGAATATTCCATCGGAGCAAAAATTTATGGGATATGGAGTTTCTGCCTGTGCAACCTGCGATGGCTTTTTCTTTAAAAATCAGGAAATCGCTGTTATAGGCGGCGGAGATACGGCAATGGAGGAGGCAAATTATCTTACCAAATTTGCATCTAAAGTAACAATCATCCATCGCCGCGATACATTGCGCGCATCAAAAATTATGATGGAGCGCGCGATGAAAAATTCAAAAATAAATTTTCTCTGGAATTCCGTTGTCGAAGAAGTACTCGGTATTGATGAAAACGGAAGAAAAAGCATGACGGGGTTGCGAGTTAAAAATCTTCTATCAGACCAAACTTCGATTTTTTCCTGCAGTGGATTATTTCTCGCAATCGGTCATCAGCCGAACACAGTACTTTTCAAAGGACAGTTGGAAATGGACAGCGTTGGGTATTTGCTTACAAAAGGAAAATCAACCGCGACAAATATTGCCGGTGTATTTGCGGCTGGTGATGTAGCAGACCCGACTTATCGTCAGGCAATTTCTGCGGCGGGCACAGGGTGTATGGCGGCAATTGATGCAGAGAGATATTTGGAAACATTACATTAAATTACATTCTTTAAAAAGAAAATAAATATTGTTAAAAAGATTTCTTACTTATATCAAAACTTCTTATTTTTTTCGCACAAAATTTTTACAATAATAATATGAATACTCCAAACATGCAAACTAAAACTGCCGTGCTATTTGCAAGCAGTTTAATTCTTATCGCCGCACTTTCCCGTGTATTTCCGCACCCGCCTAATTTTTCACCGGTTGCAACGATTGCATTGTTCGGTGGAATATATTTAAAAGGATGGCATCGGTTTGCAATTCCGTTTGCTGCAATGGTTTTTAGTGATATTATTTTGGGTTATCATACAACGATTGCATTCGTTTATGGAAGTTTCGCATTAACAGTTTTACTCGGAACTTGGCTGCAACACAGAAATTCACTTCTCAATATTGGCATTGCGACTGTAACATCTTCTGTTTTATTTTTTATAATAACCAATTTTGGCGTATGGGCAACTCAACAGGTTACTTACCCTCCGACATTTGATGGATTGGTACAGTGCTACATCGCGGCAATTCCTTTTTTTAGAAATACGCTCATCGGCGATTTAGTTTATGTTGGATTACTCGTTGGTATCTACGAATTCACTGCAAAAAAAATTAGGCAGTTTTCACTGTCAGGGAATTAGTTTGTAGAAATAATTTTAACGAAAGCGAAATTTGAAAAGATTTCGCTTTTTTTATTTTTGTGATGTAACTCTCAACAATCGGAAAATGTCATTGACTTTCTTTAACGAAACTAAAAAAATTGCTATCCTTTGTACGGTTTTTTTATCAACTTAACTTTATACCATTATGAATACTCTTATTTACAATTTACTTCGTCTTCAACGAATTGCTAAAAACGAATATATGTCGTTTTTCATAGTAATGTTGTTGAGTTTCCCTATTAGTGCAAATGCCCAGTTCAGGTATGACAATGTTACATCAAATGTTATTCAAAATGTTTCAAACAGTTCAGTGGAATTTGGCGATTTGAATAATGACAATCTTCAAGACCTTGTACTCATTGGAAGAACTTCAAATGCAACTCAATCTGTTATAACTAAAATTTATCTTGGAACATCAACAGCGGGAAGCGCGTTGCTTGAAGAAGTTCCAGTATCATTACCAAATGTTGCAGACGGCGATGTTTCACTATTTGATTTTAACAATGATGGCTTACTTGATATTTTTCTCACCGGCATACAGGATTCTAACAAAGGTCCGTTATCAAAATTATTCAAGAATAATTTCAATCAGGGAACCGGGTTATCATTTGAGGAAGTTCCTGCACCATTTGTTCAGGTCTCATTAAGTTCATCTGCTTGGGGAGATGTTGATAATGATGGGCTTCAGGATTTGCTATTGTCGGGAATTGGCGCTGATTCAAATGCATATACTCAATTATATAAAAATAATTATACGAATACGAGCGTTTCATTTGAACTATTTCAAATCGTTTCACTTCCCAATATTTATAATGGCTCAGTAAGTTTTGCTGATTTTAACAAAGACGGGTTATTAGATATTGCGCTTTCCGGCACTCAGCAAAATGGTGCTGCAATAACTGATGTGTTTAAAAATGAAGGTGCCATTGCTAATGCAATATCAGGAGGCATTAGTATTGCATTCACATCAATAAATATTATGTACGGAGATGTAATTATTATTCCAGATAATGATGGATATGTTGCTTGGGGAGATTATAATGTTGACAGTAATTTAGACCTCCTCGTTGTTGGGCAATCAGGGGTTAGAGTTTATTACAATAATAATGATAATGCGGCAGGCGATCCGTTTATTTCTTACCCTCCTTTACAAGGTGTAAAAAAGGGTTCCGGAAAGTGGGGCGATTTCAACAATGATAATTTACTTGATTTTATTTATTGCGGCGATGCCGGTTCAATAGTATCAAGCCCTATAACAAAAATTTACACATTTAATTCTGCGAACTCACAATTTATTCCTTTGAACGATACAGTAATAGGTGTTACAAACGGAGATGTAGGTATCGCAGATATAAATAATGATAATCTGTTAGATTTTATTCTTGTCGGACAAAAAAATGCAGGAAACGCATCGGAACTCTATGTATTTGACACTGTACAATTTCCTACAGCTAACGAACCACCATTTCCTCCGGATTTTTTCGATGAGCAAGTCAAAGATAATTCGGTCATTTTAAATTGGGCATACACTGCGAAATTTCAGCAATTTCCTGATAATGTAACTTACAATGTTTTTCTGAGTAAGTTTCCTTTTGGTTCAGATGTAGTCTCATCTCTGTCATTTGTACCTGATGGAAAGCGATTAATTACTTCTAACGGAAATGCAGGTGTAAATCAATTTTTGCGTATAAATAATTTAATGCCTGGTAAATATTATTGGGGAATTCAGGCACTGGATAATTCTTTTGCTGGCTCAGCTTTTTCTGTAGATTCATTTGTAATCGGAAAAAATTCCATCGCGGGAATTAATTATTACGATTTCAATGGCAACGGAATAAAAGAGACCGACGAACTCGGGTTATTTAATTGGCAAATGCACCTGAATAAAATAGATAACTCTTCTTCTACAACCATAAACACAGAAACGCACACTGATATTAATGGAAATTTCAATTTTAATTTTTTGCCCCCTGGAAACTATATTTTATCAGAGAAGGACAGTAGTTTTGCTGGATGGACAAATTCGGAACCACCGCAAGGTATATATGCGATTGAAATTCTCGATGTAAGTAACGATAAAAACACAGGATTTAATTTTGGAAACTACAAAAACAACACTATTTCAGGAAGTGTTTATGCCGATGCAAATGGAAATGGAATCAGAGATGAGAATGAATCGGGAATTAATAGATTCAATATTATTCTTGACAAATTAGATGCTCCAAGTATTAATGGTATTGATACAATAAGGACAAATTTTTCAGGACAATATATTTTCGGTTTTGGAAATTATCAACTTGTCAATGGAATGTATCGCGTCAGACTTCATAAGCGAAATGGATTTATTTCCACATTTCCTTCTAATGGCATTTACGATTCTGTTTTTCACAATCCGGACATTCCAAACCGTGAATTAAATTTCGGGCAAACGCCGATTGGTGTAGTTATTGACACAACACTTGGAGATTCATTAGTCTGGAACGATTCAAGCAGTTGGGCTGGTGGAACGCTTCCTACTTCCGATGATTCAGTAGTTGTCCCTCCCAATTTCACAATTATAATTGATAGTTTATCGCCAGGAAGCGATTCTATTAATGCATTACATTTATCCGTTGGCGCGCGCTTACGATTGCGTGGAGGTTCATTCCGATTCGGTGGCAATCTGCACGTTGATGGTGATTTTATTGTCGATGCAGGAAGACGTCCGCAGCTGCATTTACACGGCGATTTCAGATTGAAAGGAAATTTTCATCCCGGAAAATCAAAAGTAATTCTAAGCAGTGACCACAGTATAATTATAGGAAGAGATAGTTCCACTGCTGAAAGCGGCGATACAACTAAATTCTATGATTTAGTAATTCAATCCGATTCTGTCGTAACAACTCAGGGAACAATTGCAATTAATGATTCAGGTTCACTTACGATTGGAAGTTTGCTCAGAATAGGAAGTGGCGGAAATTTTAAAACAGCAGCACCTGAAACAGTCGTAGTTAATAATGACGACCCGAATGCAGTTGTATATCAACCCGGTGGGAGTATTGAAAATGGAATTGTAAACAGAAAAATAAGAAATAATTCGACAGGTATTTATCGTTTTCATGGTCCACACACATCACTTCAATTCAGTGGAATAGGAATTTATCCTCCAAGAATGAAATTTAACAAATATCCTGATTCATCAAAATCAACAGGTACCTTCTTCGTTGAAAAAGGCGGAACCGTTAATGCGGATTCTAACTATATTTCTGTCAGTGGAATAAAAGATTATTCTCGTTGGGTTATGGGGCAGACTGGTCACAAAGCAGGAGATTCTACTGCTGGACCTCTTTATGAAATAGACCCGGCGGCTGAAAATAGCGAAGAAAAATCTTTATCCCAATTTACACCGAATGCATATTCTACTGCTACAGTTTCTATCGAGTTTGATGATACAAAACTACACGGTATTCCAGAAGATTCCTTAACAATTCTTAAAAGCGCAACTGAATATACATATCGAACATTCAAAGCGACATCTGATTTGTCTTTGAAAGCAAATAAGATGAAATTCAAATCGAATATTGTTAATGTTCAACCCAATTTACCAACTGCTGTAGAACATGTATTCAGAAAAATTGGAAAGGCTGGAGCTACATTTTTAGGAATTGCTCAAACAGACAAGGTAGAAGCAAAAAAATACGCATGGATAGCTTTCAAAAAGGCAAGCGATTTGGGAAAACTTTATACCAGCGCTCATACTTCTTCTAAAAATTTTCCGCTGGATTCATTACGTACAGATGGAAAAAAATCAAAGAAATTAAGCAAAGCAGTTAAGCCTGACAGAAAAAAATATGACAATGCGTCTTACGAACAGGGCGTTTTATTCAATTTAAATCTCATTTCAAGCGAAGATACTATTACACCGTATGGATTTTCGTCTCTCGTACTTGACACAAATTTCACACTTGCAGGACGAGAATTGAACGGTTTGACTTTGAATCAAATTGGAAAATATCTTGACAGTATAATGACCTATTATGAACTCCATGAAGTTGATAATCCAGATGCATATACAGAATTAGGTTTGTTTATTAATAACATCGTCAGACCTATTAACGACAGATTCTATGTTGCAATGTCAACTTCAAATTATCGCATTGATACAAATGATGTTACTGTAAATAAAAATTCCTATGGAGTAAAATTGATTGGATATAAAACTGCTGCAGAAGCTGGGCTCGTTGCGCAAGTGGATGAAAAAGGATTTGAGCCGCTTTTAGTACAGTCTGCGGGTTTTGATGATGAACAGCCTGTTGCATTTTCTTTACTGCAAAATTATCCAAACCCATTTAACCCAACAACGAAAATTTCATTTACAGTAGGACAAACATCTCTAATTTCATTGAAGGTATTCAATATACTTGGACAAGAGATTGTGACTATTTTTAGTAATGAAGAATTTCAGGAAGGAACACATGTTGCAGATTTCAATGCTTCTAAGTTTTCTTCGGGTGTTTATTTTTATCGCTTGAGTGGTAATTCGATTGACGATTATGGAACATCTCTGAAATTCAGCAATGTTAAAAAGATGATTTTAGTAAAGTAATCTTTCTAAAATGGAAAAAATGGCGGTTACTTTTTTAAGTGCCGCCATTTTTTTTTATGAAAATATCTTCTCGCTTTTTTTTAAAAAATTCCTTTAAAAGGGTTGTTGATGCTTCTTCGAGAACGCCGCCAATATTATGCACACGGTGATTGAGCCGCACATCATTTGTAATATTATAGAGCGAAGAAACCGCTCCTGCTTTGCTATCGTATGCACCAAAGACTAAAAGCGGAATCCTTGCCAATACGATAGCGCCACTGCACATTGCGCACGGTTCAAGCGTAACATACATTGTACAATCTTCCAGTCTCCACGATTCTACAAAATTTGCTGCCGAAGTAATGGCAATCATTTCAGCATGCGCAGTCGGGTCTCTGAGTGATTCAGTCTGATTGAAACCTTTTGCAATGACAATATCATTCTTTACAATAATCGCGCCTACAGGAACTTCGTTTTTTTCAAATGCACGCTTCGCCTCACGGAGTGCAAGCGCCATATATTTTTCGTGTTGAGTTTTCACAGAAAAAAGTAGAAATTTTAAATGAGAAAGGAAAATATTTTTTCACAAAAAGAAAAAATAAAAATCAAATAAATTATCCGAAGCCAATTTGAACTTTTTCGTATCTTTGTCCCGCCTCAATTCCAGATTGAAAAAAATTAAACCCACTTGTCAGAATTTATCCATCTCCACAATCATTCGCATTTCAGTATTCTCGATGGCGCTGCCACTATTGATGCTTTAGTCGGCGCTGCTGTAGAAAATAAAATGCCTGCTGTCGCGCTTACTGACCACGGCGTTATGAACGGCGTGATTGAGTTTTATATAAAAGCAAAAGAAGCGAATATCAAACCAATTCTTGGTTCTGAATTTTATATTGCGCCGCATGGTACTGACCGCAAGGACAAAACATCACGCATTCAGGGTAAAGGAGAAGGAAATGGCAGAGGAATTTATAACCATATTGTCCTTCTTGCAAAAAATGAAATTGGCTATAAAAATCTCGTGCAACTTTCTTCCATTGGATTTACAGAAGGATTCTATTATAAACCCCGCATTGATTTTGAAATCCTCAAAAAATATTCCGAAGGCATTGTTTGTCTTTCTGCTTGTCCTGTTGGCGTAATTGCAGATTACCTTGTGTTAGGCAACTACGATAAAGCGTATGAAGTCTGTAAAGATTATAAAGAATTATTTGGCGATGATTTCTATCTCGAAGTGCAGAACCATAATCTGGACGTAGAGAAACCGATACTTACGCATCTTCCCAAAATGGCAAAGCAATTCGGCTTAAAGTTGATTGCAACAAATGATAATCATTACATCCGCAAGGAACATGCGCTCGCTCATAATGTTTTGCTGATGATACCCGACGCAAGCTCGTCAGGAACACAATTGGATTACCACAAACTGAAATACGGCACCGACCAGATTTATTTTAAAAGCGCTGACGAAATGCAAAAATTGTTTCGCGATATGCCTGAAGCAATTTCCTCTACTCTCGAAGTAGCAGATAAATGTAATGTAGTCTTTGATTTAAAGAAAAATTATCTCCCGAATTTTCCCTTGCCCCCGGAAGCAGGAAATATAACTCTTGACGCATACCTTACGCAACTTGCCAATAAAGGAGCAAGAAAGTTATATCCCGATTTCTCACAACAGGTAGAAAGCAGACTGCAAAATGAGCTGAACGTTATCAACCAGATGGGATATGCGGGGTACTTTTTAATTGTGAAAGATTTTATTGATTACGCACGCTCCCAGCATATCACCGTAGGACCTGGTCGCGGCAGCGCCGCAGGAAGTTTGGTTGCGTTTGCATTAGGTATCACAACGATAGAGCCATTAAAATACGACTTGCTTTTTGAAAGGTTTTTAAATTCTGAGAGAGTTTCAATGCCTGATATTGATATTGATTTTACAGATACCAAGCGCGATATGGTTATTCAATATGTAAAACAAAAATATGGCGAGCATGCAGTTTCTCAGATTATCACATTCAACACACTTCAATCCCGCGCTGTATTAAAAGATGTCGGACGTGTTCTTGGCATACCGCTTGCAACAGTTGATGAAGTAACAAAACAAATTCCCACTATACAGGGAAACGTTATGCCTTTGGAGGAAGCATATAAAGAAATTCCTAAGTTGAAAGAACTGCGAAAGAACACAGACGAAAAAATTAAATCGTGGTTAGATATTTCTTTAACACTTGAAGGAATGAATCGTACAGGTGGAACTCACGCTGCAGGTGTAGTCATTGCTCCCGGACCAATTACAGATTATGCGCCCGTAACAAAATCGCAGCAGGCAGATTTAATGACGCAGTATTGTATGAGTGATTTGGAAAAAATCGGATTACTCAAAATGGATTTTCTCGGAATCCGCACACTGCGAGCAATAGAAAATGCGTTGAAAATGATTGAAGAAAATCATAACGTAATAGTGGATTTAGAAAAAATTAGCGACAGCGACCAAAAAGTATTTGAAATTTTTTCGAAAGGAAATTGTGTCGGTGTATTTCAGTTTGAAAGTTCCGGAATGCAGGATGCATTGCGCAGATTAAAACCAACTCAATTCACTGACCTTGTTGCAATGAATGCATTGTATCGCCCGGGTCCAATGGAAATGATTCCAGCTTTTATTGACAGAAAACTCGGAAAAATAAAATTCGAATATCTGCATCCAAAACTTGAATCAATTCTCAAAGAAACTTTCGGCATCATTGTCTATCAAGAACAAGTAACAAGAATGGCAAGCGACTTTGCCGGATTTTCATTAGCGAAAGCAGACCTTCTACGCCGCGCAATGGGAAAAAAAGACAAAGCGCTGATGTTAAAACAGCGAAAGGAATTTATTGCCGGCGCCATTGCAAATGGATATGCAGAAAAACTTGCCAATGAAATATTTGAACTGATTGAAAAATTCGCGTCGTACGGATTTAATAAATCCCATAGCGTTGCGTATGCAAAGGTTGCTTATCAAACAGCATATCTGAAAACATATTTTCCTGCTGAATTTATGGCGGCAACGCTTTCAACTGAATTACATGATAATACAAGAATTGGAATACTCATCGAGGATTGCCGCAAACACGATATCGCTGTCCTTGCGCCAGAGGTCAATGAAAGCTCTTCAGATTTTGTCGTAACGAAAGAAAAAATATTATTTGGATTAAGCGCTATTAAAGGCGTTGGAACAAATGCAGTTGACAATATTATCAAATCCCGCGAATCGGGAGGAAAATTTAAAAATATTTTTGACTTCACTTCCCGTGTGAATCTGCGGCTTGTCAATAAACGTACAATGGAAGGGTTAATTCAGGCGGGCGCTTTTGATGCTCTGCACAATAATCGTGCGCAACTGTTCTCTGCTATTGAGCGCATTACAATTTATGGTCAGGGAATGCAGGAAAGTAAGCAACAGGGACAATCCGGTTTATTTGAAATGACGCACACTGAACACAGTGAAACCACACTTCCTACTTTGCCAAATGTTCTTCAATGGACAGAGAGTGAAAAACTGGCACGCGAAAAACAGGTTTTAGGATTTTTTGTTTCTGGTCATCCATTGCAAAATTATCATCTGGAAATAGAATCATTTGCAACAACGACTCTCATAAAACTTGACGAAATAAAGCACGGAGAACCTATCCGCGTGTGCGGTATCATTTCAGAAATAAAGAAAAAAACTGATAAGCGCGGCGGGATGATGGCATTTATTTCTCTTGAAGATATTAACTCAAAACGAGAGTGTATTGTCTTTGCAAAAGTATTCGAAAAAAATGCGCCATTTGTTCAGGAAGGAAAAATGGTAATGGTGATTGGTAAAAACGATATGGGTGGTGAAATTGCAAAAATCATCGCAGAAGAATTTATGCCAATAGAAAATGTAATGCAGAAATTCGCGCGTGCAGTAAAACTCTCCATTGATGTTCATACATTGAATGAAAATAATATTTATTCACTAAAACAAATGCTCGAAAATTCAAAGGGAACCTGCAATTGTTATATAGATGTCTTCGGCTTTCCTGAAGGAGAAACAAAATTATTCAAATCGGAAAAATATAATGTTACACCTTCAAAAGATTTGATGCAATTCCTTCAAAATACATTTGGCAAAGATGCCGTCAGCATAATGAAACAATAATTTTTTTTACTTAACTATTTTATATCAATAAACATTAAAACTCAAAACTCACATGAAAGCAATTCACGTATCTGATAGTACATTTCAGAATGATGTCATAAATTCAACAACACCCGTTTTGGTAGATTTCTGGGCGGAATGGTGTGGACCATGTAGAATGATTGGTCCCATCGTCGAAGAACTTGCCAAAGAATACGATGGCAAACTCAAAGTCGCCAAAGTAGATGTTGATGCAAACCCGCAAATATCTATGAATTTTTCCATTCGCAGTATTCCAACGCTGATGGTTTTTAAAGGTGGAAAAGTTGTTGACCAAATTATCGGCGCCGTTCCGAAAAAAACATTGGTTGATAAAATTCTGCCGCATATTGCGTAGGATTTATTTGCTTCGCTACTTAAAAAATTGAAAGCACTGGAAATAATATTCAGTGCTTTCTATTTTCCTTTTTCCACTTCTATTTTGTAATTGAAAACTTAACATATTTTTTATGCTTCAGGAAATAATCCTTGCTCCTTTCCGTGGATTTTGCGCAGGCGTTGACAGAGCAATTTTTGCTGTAGAAGAATGCTTGCAACGTTTTGGAAAAGTCTATGTTAATCACCAGATTGTTCATAATACGCACGTCGTTCGTGATTTGGAAGCAAAAGGAGCAATCTTTGTAGATAATATTGCCGATGTTCCGTCAGGAAGTTATCTTGTGTTCAGTGCGCATGGTGTTTCTCCACAACTCAAAGAGCGCGCACAGGATTTTCATTTACTTCCGATTGATGCGACATGTCCTCTCGTAACAAAAGTTCACATAGAAGCAATGGATTTTTACAAACGGGGCTTTGAAATAATTTTCATTGGACATAAAAATCATCAGGAAACACTTGGGACAGTCGGTTACGCTCCTATGGTAATTGTCGAGAGCGTGCACGATGTTGACGAGTTAATCATCAGTAATAAAAATATTGTTTACCTTACACAAACAACACTTTCGCTCGATGATACGAAAGAAATTGTTGAAGCGTTGAAAAATAAATTTCCACACATCCAAAGCCCTAAAGTTGAGGATATTTGCTACGCGACACAAAACCGTCAGGATTCAGTTAAAGCGCTTGCAAAAGAATGTCAATTGATTCTTGTTGTCGGTTCACAAAATTCATCAAACTCAAACCGGCTTGTAGAAACTGCGAAAAAATATTCAGTTCATTCCTATTTGATTGAAGATGCATCCGAAATTCAATTTGATTGGTTTAATAATGTGACCACACTTGGATTAACTTCCGGAGCATCAGTACCGGATTTTTTAGTACAGGAAGTTCTTGTTTCACTTCAAAAAAAATACGGAGTAGTTACTGTGCGCAACATTGAGCGCGTTGATGAGCGAATCGAATTTGCTTTACCTCGGGAAATAAGTAGTTGAAAATTTAATTCTTCAAATTCTACCTACTTTTTACTCACCTTAATTCACCTCACAATTTTTCATCGTATCAATTCAAAAAATCACGGAAAATTCCGCTTTGATAAAATCGAAGCGATTTTTTGCTGATTTGAAAAATAATTTTCCATTTTTTTCAAAAAAATATTCCCCTTTTTAATCAATATTCGGCGTTTTTTCCAAGTAATACCTGCATATACTGCATTCGTGGTATTGTGTAACCGAAAAAGAATGAGTATTTTTTGACACAATTTTTTAATTGCATTGTCCGCAGATGTTAAAATATACATATCATGAAAATCGTCAATTTATTATTTGGATTGTTGACGACGAAAAATATTATAGCGATATGCTATCAAACGCATTGCAGTCAACAAAAAGAAATTGCAGCGTACGCACTTTCTCAATGTGTGCAGATGTATTGGAAGCATTACGCGAAGATTCACCGCCGGATATAATTTTACTTGATATCGTTATGCCTTTGATGAGCGGAATTGAAGCAATACCATTTATTAAATCGCTTGCACCTGTAACAGATATTATTATGTTAACTGGCTTTGATGAAGATGAAAAAATATTTTCATCATTGAGTATAGGAGCCAATGGATATCTTCTCAAAAACTCTCCAATAAATAAAATTCTTGAGGGTATTGATGAAGTATTGAATGGCGGTGCGGCAATGAGTCCTTCGATTGCAAAAAAAGTATTGCAAAAATTAGGTAGTGCGCCAATTGAAAATTTGAATTATGGATTAACTCCACGCGAGAAGCAAATACTTTCGTGTCTTGTTGAAGAACCAACGAAAGAAAAAATTGCTGAAAAACTTGACGTAAGTTTTTATACAATACAGACACATATCAAAAATATTTATTTTAAGCTTCGTGTCCACAACCGAAGTGAAGCAGTAGTAAAAGCGCTGCGGGAAAAATTATTATAACAAACATCACCATCCAAAGGAGAGAGTTTATTCTCTGATTTTCCTTCACCAATAACGGGATAGTTCACCCTAACGGACAACAAAAGCAGTTTCTACGCTACCAAGCGGGCTTACAGGAGTCAATCGTAACAACGATATTTTAGAAACTGCTTTTTTTATTTATACAAATCTCCATTGAGATATTTCAATCCTGAATCTGCGACAATCGTAACGATTTTCTTTCCTGCGCCAATAATTCTCGCTCGCTGAATTGATGCCCACACGTTTGCGCCCGATGTCGTCCCTCCAAAAACTCCTTCTTCTCTTGCTAATTGCCGTGCAACTATATATGCATCTTCATCTTTCACTGCAATAATTTCATCTGCCAAATCCAATCTGCAAATGGATGGAACAAATCCCGCACCGATTCCTTCTAATTTGTGCGTACCGGTTTTATCTCCACCCGAAAGAGCGCGAACATTATATGGTTCTATTGCGATGCAATGAAGAGAGGGTATTTCTTTTTTCAACACTTCTGCATTTCCCGAAAAACATCCGCCCGTTCCAACTCCCATAATAAATTCATCAATGCTGTTTCCGAGAACAGAAAGAATTTCTTTTGCCATTCTATGATATGCATTGCGATTATCAACGTTATTAAACTGGTCTGTCCAAAATGTATTCGGCTGTGTGCTTAATTCTCTCGCTCGCGCTACCATTGAATCAATAAGTTTTGCACTTATTTTTCTATTCTCACTCGGAAAAATTTCCAGCGTCGCGCCGAATGCACGCATTGTTTGCAATTTTTCTTCTGCAAATGCATCGGAAGTTACAAAGTGCGCGCGATATCCTTTCATTGCGCACACCATTGCTAAGGAACTTCCTGTACTTCCGCCTGTGTAATCCATTACAGTTCCGCCGGATTTAAGTTCTCCCGTTTGTTCTGCGCCCTCAATCATAGAAAGCGCCATACGGTCTTTCATACTTTTCGTTGGGTTTGCGCCTTCATACTTTACAAATATTTTTGCGCAACCGCGTTCAGAAAGTCGCTCTAATTTTATGAGTGGTGTGTTACCGATTAGAAGCATTTTAGTCTATTATTTTTGCTAAAGTGCTTTGATGTTTTTTTGTGCATTGACATTTCATAATGTTTCTGTTAATCCTTTCCAATGTAGGTTGTCTTTTTCTTCAATGTATTTCATTACTTCACTAATTGCTTCATCTATCAAAAATATTTTACCGTCATGTTGTGCAACTTTCTCAAATTGGTTTTGATGTGAAAACCAATGGTACAATTTTGTGTTGTGAAACACTTCTTCATTTGGTGAAAAAATCATTTTCATTCTTTCATCAATTTCACAAAAACCTTTCGGATACTTGAACAAAGTGTAGAGTTCCAAAAATCTTCTAAGCGCATTCGGCAAAAGTATCTTAAACTCAAAGTTGTCTTTGGTCGCTGATTCATTGTACTCTTTTAGAATTGCAAAAATGTGAGCATACTCTGACTTATGACTTCTTAAAGATTTTGGTAAATTCTTAATCACAGAAGCGTCGTCCGAATTTCTATTGATTAAATAATACGGGCACTTTTCTGGTTTTATGTCTGGTTTGTTTTCATTCTTAAATAAACTACTGTCAAGCAACACAGAAAAGAATTCAAAATTGTGAGTTGAAATAAAGAGTTGTAAATAATCATCTTTCTCTTTGAAGAAGTTCTGAATCAGTGAACGCACTTGAAAAATATGATTGCTATCTAAACTTGAAACTGGGTCGTCAAAGAAAATAATTGTGTCTCTTAATTTTGCTTCCTTCTTCAACGATTTCAATTCTGTAAGGAAGTAAGCAAATGCAATTGCTGTCTTTTCTCCTTCGCTTAAATTAGTTGCAGAAAGGAAACTTCTTTTTAAAACAAACCTGCCTTGCTCAATTGCAATTTGAATATCATCTCTGTTTAAAAATATTTTCAAATAGATATTTAATTCTTCCTGTCCTTTAACTGTGTTCTTCAGCAAACCTTCAAGCCTTGCTATTTCCGCATTGTTATTGTCAAGTTTCTTTTGACAGCGGCTAACCAAATCAGAAGCAGTTTTACTTTCCTTCTCTTTTATGAGATAATTTTCTGTTGTCAAATATTCCGCAACAAAGTGGCGAAGAATCAAGTCACGTGCTTCCTTTTTCTTGTCGTCAAATTTTTCCACAAACAGATTATGCTCCTTAATAACTTCAATAAACTTTTGCAATTCGTTATTGACTGAAACCGAGTTAAAAGATGTTGCTAAAATTGAATTGAAATAATTACTTTCTTTTTTCTTCAAGTCGGTATCAAATATGCCAAGTTCATCCGTATATTTTTTCTTCTGAAAACTATATTCAGAAATTGCCATCTTATATTTTTCTCGTAAGTGTTTTGCAATTTTACTTTCATGAGGAAATTCAAAACCTAAACCTTTTTTGTCTATCTCAATTTCTTCTTTGATTTTTAAAATCGCATTCTGAATCTCCTGTAATTTATCAGAGTAGTATTGATTCAAAGACTTGATTCTTCCTTGTTTCAATTCACTATCACAAAATTTACACTTCTTTGAATCTTTATGTAAGTCCAAACCTGTTTGAACCCAAGCGAAAAGATTTTCGTCTTCATCCAGTTCTGGAAAAGGAATTGACTTTGGTGCGGAATCTTCTAAAACGTCTTTTACTTTTTTACCAATAGAAGCAAGTACTTCGCTTAATATGAATTCTTCATTCTGTTGAGTAAAATCGTTTGTAGCAAGTGCCTGTTCTTTTATCTCTATCACTTTGTCAGCATTCAAAGTGTGTCTTGTCAAGTCTGTTTTAACTTCTACGACCAAAGAAATAAAATGGCTTTTGTTGAATTCATTACTCTTGATTTGGTCATTCAGATACTTACGAATTTCAGTGGCTTGTTTTGAAAATTTTCCATTGTCTTTTGCGTAATCGGAAAATGAGGAAGTAATTTCTTCGTTATCTTTCTTAATCGCTTCTATTTTCGGATTCCATCTCTCGCGAAATGAATTAATTTTCGGTTGAATGTTTCCAGCTTCATCACCTAAGTAAAAAAATATTGGTTCAAAACCTTGGTTGTTTTCTTTATCCCACGAAAAAATATTTTTAACATAAACCGAATTGAAAACCTTAACCAGAAAGGGAAAGTTTGCTAACTGTTCTTGTGTGAAAGTTTCTGTGTTCCTTTCAATTTCAAAAGTGTATTCAGAAGATGGAAAATGGATTTTACTTTTCTTCTCAAGGTTATTGAACAGTTTTGAGAAGGTTGTTTTGCCTGAATAATTCCATCCATAAATCAGGTTGCGTTTTTTAAACGGATTGATTGTAGCATCCCAACTAAAATTCTTGAATATGCCGAAATCTTTTATCCTGTTTACTTTGGTTATCATTCTTATTTTGTTTTTGTGGTGTCAGAACGGAAGTCCTGACACCACGTACTAATA
The DNA here is from genome assembly GCA_964358705.1 of uncultured Chitinophagales bacterium. Classification (GTDB taxonomy): domain Bacteria; phylum Bacteroidota; class Ignavibacteria; order UBA10030; family F1-140-MAGs086; genus JBBTJF01. The sequence continues at coordinate 33,226 of CAYHPL010000001.1, read as the reverse complement.
TTTATTGAGTCAAAAACAATTCATCCCCCACCGCAATCCCTCCCGCTTTTATTACGGAACAATAAATTCCAGCGCACGCTTGATTTATTTTTCCTACGGTTTTGAGAATTTCAGGATTAGATGTTTGCGTATTCGGGTCAAGATTGAGCATCACACAGCGCAAATCTCGATTTATAACTGCAATGGAAAAATTTTCATTGCCGATAGTTTTTCCAACCCATTCATCTTCCTGAAAAGGAAAACCGTCCTCTAATTCAATAACAATATTCGGACGAAAGCGGCGAATGTCTAAAGTATAACCGGATTGTTTTTCGATTTCTTTAATCGTGGCTGTGCTGATGAGTGAAATTTCTGCTTCGTCGAAAATTCCATTCTTAAAATTGACGAGCCGAACTTCTGCACCGAATGAGTTTGATAAATCTTTCCGCAAGATTTCGCTTTGCAATTCAACATCTTCACCGTTTGGTGTAATAATACGCAACAACGAATCTTTTACATACGGTTTGTATCCGAGCATCTTCGGAAGTTTACTTGCATTCAACCACGGGAAATCAGTTTTACTTTCAGCAATCATAAATGCAAATCGTCTATCACCTTCAATGCCGCGCAGACCGAGAGTTGCTGAGTCAAGTAATTCCGCCGCCATTGACTTTACCGGATAGCGATAAATGTTTTTGATAACTCCGATGTTTTGTTTCACTTCATTCCCTTTTTCAACACACTCATCATTTGCTGATGTACTTTTCCATTCGAGGCAAGAATATTTTTTCCAAAAATTGAATGTTGCGCTCCGTTGAAATGCGTTACTGTTCCTCCTGCTTCTTCCACAAGTAAAGCTCCCGCCGCCATATCCCATGGATTCAAAAAAACTTCCCAGAACCCATCAAAACGACCGTTGGCAACATAACATAAATCTAATGCCGCAGAACCAAGCCGACGCACTGCCTGACCTTGCATCAGAAAATTTACAAAATGCTCAATACAATTATCAGGGTTTTCTGTTATGTTGTAAGGGAATCCTGTAACGAGTAAACTACGAATAAGTGTATCTGTTGAGGAAACAGAAATTTTCTTTCCATTTTGAAATGCTCCAGCATTTTTTTCGGCAGAAAATAATTCATCGCGATTGGGGTCGTACACTACGCCGCAAATAGTTTCGCCATTTTTTTGTAAGCCGATAGAAACGCAAAATATTGGAAGCCCGTGTGTAAAATTTGTTGTGCCGTCAAGCGGGTCAATAATCCAACAATATTCAGATTGCTCGTTTCCTTTCGTGCCTTCCTCTGCGAGAATATTGTGTGCAGGAAAGTGGCGATGGATTTTCTGAACAATCATTTTTTCCGCTTGCTTGTCAACATTTGTTACGAGGTTTCGCTCCTGGCCTTCTTTGCGCTCAATGCTTTTTATTTTTCCGAGTGAGTGTGAAAGAAATTTTCCCGCTTCTTTTGCGGCTTCAATTGCAATGGTGAGCATAATTTTAAAAATTGTTATTCGACGGTATTTTCTAATTTTTTTCTTTCTGCTGCTGTGGAAAAGACAAAAAGAATATCGTGTTCTTTAAGAACATAATCGTCGGAAGGTTTGTACAAAATTTCGTCGTGCGTTTTTACAGCGATGAGAATTGTTGTCGGATATTTGTGGAGTTTCAAAGTTGCAATTTGTTTTCCCGCCAATCTGTCTGCAACAATAATTTCTGCGGCACGGACATTATTTTCTTCATCGCGAAGCAGTGAATCAAAAAATGACATCGTATGCGGACGCACCATTTCTGCAACCATCCTCGATGCACCCATGTGCGCAGGAAGTGTTACGACATCTGCTCCGGCTTTTTTCATCTTCTCGATATGGCTTGGATGATTGCAGCGCACGACTACTCGAATCTGTGTATTCAAGTGTTTCGCAGTTAAACTGATGACGAGGTTACGGCTGTCATCTTCGGTTGCAGCAAATATACCGATGGCTCGTTCTACTCCGGCATTAATAAGTGTCTCTTCGTCTGTTGCATCGCCCTGAATGTATAATTGGTCGGGAGAAATTTCAGCGAGCGCTGCCAGTTTTTTTTCATCTACATCAACGATGACATGCGTACGATTCGTCGCACGCAATTCATTGATGATTTGCAATCCTACGCGACCAATACCGCAAACGATGAAGTGTCCGTTCATTTTTTTGATTGTTTTATCCATTTTTTTTCTTGCAAAAGTTTCTTTCAAATCGCCTTCCACAATAAGCGCGGTAAAGAGTGAAATACTATACGTCGCAACTCCAATTCCTGAGAATGCAATAATAATAGTGAATACCCTTCCTGCCGGATTGTGTGACAAATCAATAATTTCATCAAAACCGATGGAAGCAACAGTAATAAACGTCATATAAAAACAATCAAGGAGAGAGTATGTTCCGTTGCTGATGTAATAATACCCCGCAGTTCCGATAACCATTACGAAACACAAACTCACAATACCCCAGAGCAGTCGTTTTTGTATAACAGAAGAGAATTTTTTCATTACAGGATTGTGGAAATTTATGTGCAAATATAGAAAGTGAGAAGTTCTCCGACAAAAAACAGCAGGAAGATTTATTTTGACTGAATTCCTTTAAAAAAATCTTTGTCAATCTTCTTTCGATTAGTATATTCTTCCCGACTTTTCACAATTTAATCACAAATTTTTGGAAAAAACAATGTCTGATATTTCTCTCGATGCGCTTGGAATGGTAGAAACTAAAGGTTTAGTTGGCGCAATAGAAGCAGCCGATGCAATGGTCAAAGCCGCAAAAGTTACCTTAATTGGCAAAGAACAAATTGGCGGCGGTTATGTTACCGTTATGGTACGCGGTGATGTTGGCGCAGTAAAAGCGGCAACAGATTCCGGAGCAGCCGCAGCACAACGTGTCGGTGAACTTGTTTCCGTTCACGTTATTCCCCGTCCCCATAGTGATGTGGAATTGATTCTCCCCAAACGTCCGGTAAAATAAGATTAGTATATAAAATGAAAAGTTAGAAGTTGAAATATATTTTTAACTTTTCATTTTTTATTTATTAAATAATTATGTTTGACCTTGCGCTTGGATTGGTAGAAACCCGCGGATTGGTTGCCGCAATTGAAGCCGCCGATGCAATGACAAAAGCGGCGGAAGTACAACTTGTCGGCAAAGATAAAGCCGATGCGGGATTAATTACAATAAAAATAGTCGGTGATGTTGCCGCAGTTCGCTCTGCAGTAGATGCTGGTAGCGCGGCGGCGGCTCGTGTGGGACAACTTGTTTCCTCTCACGTAATTCCGCGTCCTGCTGATGATATCGAATGGTTAATTTATAATTCTGTTTTAGCGAAGCAAGAAGTTGAAGTAAATTCAGAAGAAGAAAAAAATAATACTCTTCCATTTATTACCGCAACAAACAAAGAAGAATTTCAGCGAGAATTGGAAAATCTCAATGTGCATGAATTGAGAAAATATGCGCGCACCATTGAAGAACTTCCGCTTTTAGGACGAGCAATTTCAGTTGCGCACCGCAACGAACTTATTGATGCAATTTTGGGGGTGAAATTCCCTTAACGCAAATGTACGTCTTCTGCTTCCATTTCTTCCGCCTGAAATCCCTCCACTGTCTTTTTGTCTCCAATTTGTCTCTTCATAAATAATGCGTCTCTCCATCAATATTGACCACATCGCAACTCTTCGCAATGCGCGAGGCGGCAAAGAACCTGACCCTGTAACTGCGGCTCATATTGCAGAACTTGCAGGAGCGGACGGAATTGTTTGCCATTTGCGTGAAGACCGCAGACATATCAATGACCGCGATGTACAACTATTACGTGAGACGGTAAAAACAAAGCTGGATTTAGAAATGTCTATTGCTGAAGATATTGTTGTCGTTGCAGAAAATATTCTTCCCGATTTAGTAACACTTGTGCCGGAAAAAAGAGAAGAGTTGACTACAGAAGGCGGCTTGGATATTCTGAAACACAGAGAAAAAATACACACGGTCATTAAAAGAATGCACGCAAAAAATATTCCCGTCAGTCTTTTTATTGACCCGGTGCAGCAACAAATTTCCGTTGCAAAAGAAATCGGAGCAGATATGATTGAATTGCATACAGGAGATTTTGCGAATGCAATTTCCGATAAAGCAAAAACATCCGAATTGCAACTATTACAAGTAGCCGCTCAATTTGCGCGTTCGATGGATTTAATTGTCAACGCAGGACACGGATTGAATTACACAAATATTTTTTCTTTTCTTGCAATAAAAGAAATTGAAGAAGTCAGCATCGGACATTCCATAATCGCGCGCGCCGCATTCGCTGGACTATTTGAAGCAGTAAAAGAAATGGTAGCAATAGTTCATAGCGCACGATAGAAATTTTTATACAACATCATTAACACAATTCACACATTATGGCAAAAAACACAAAACAAAAATCATATTCACACAAGGAAATCCTTGATATTGTTAAGAAAAACAAAGTCGAATTTATACAACTGCAAATCACCGACCTCAATGGGATTCTCAAAGGAGTAACTATTCCCGTCAGCAAACTCGAAGGAGTGCTGGAAGATGGATTATGGTTCGATGGCTCCTCCATAGAAGGTTTCACGCGCATTTTTGAAAGCGATATGTATCTGAAGGCAGACATTGATACATTCGTTATAATTCCCTGGACAAAAAAGGAATCACAAACAGTCGTTGCGCGATTTATTTGCGATGTGTATATGCCCGATGGCACACCATTTGAAGGAGACCCGCGCTACATTTTAAAAAAGCAACTTGCACGCGCAAAAAAATTGGGATTTGTTTTTAACGTCGGACCTGAACTTGAATTTTTTCTGTTCAGAAAAGAAAATGGAAAACTGATGCCGCTTCCTCACGATACTGCGGGCTATTTTGATTTAACAACGGATTTAGCAACAGAAATTCGCCAGGAAATGACGCAAATGTTGCAGGGGTTCGGTATTGATGTTGAAGCGCTTCATCACGAAGTTGCAGTTGGTCAGCATGAAATTGATTTTCGCTACGGTGATGCATTGCGCATTGCAGATCAGGCAACTACGCTGAAATACACATTAAAATATGTTGCCGCGCATAATAATCTTCACGCGACTTTTATGCCCAAACCAATCGCTGGAATAAGCGGCTCAGGAATGCATGTGCATCAAAGTTTGTTTAGCCCCGATGGAAAAAATCTGTTCTTTGATGCAAAAGATGAATACCATCTTTCTGCACTTGCAAAATCGTACATACAGGGACAACTGGTGCACATCAAGGCAATGAACGCAATTTTGAATCCAAATGTCAATTCGTACAAGCGTCTTGTTGTTGGTTATGAAGCACCAGTATATATTGCGTGGGGACAGCGAAATCGTTCTGCACTCATTCGTATTCCGCGATACACACCCGGCAGAGAAAAAGCAGTTCGTGCAGAATTACGTTGCCCCGACCCATGCGCAAATCCCTATCTCGCATTTGCAGTAATGCTTGCGGCTGGATTGGAAGGAATTGAGAAAAAAATGGTCCCGCCGCCGCCTGTTGAAGAAAATATTTATGAATTTACCGTTGAAGAAGCGTCGCACCGCAATATTGATACGCTTTCACGTGATTTATATGAATCATTGCAGCATCTCGAAAAAGATACGCTCATCCGCAATACGTTGGGCGAATATACGTATCACAAATTCCGCGATTTGAAAATTGCAGAATGGGATGAATATCGTATGCAGGTAACTCAGTGGGAAATTGACCGCTATCTTGAAATATATTAGTATCATTACGATGATGAAGTTTAGTTCTCTTCAGCATTTCTGTGCTGAAGAGAACTGTTTTTAACAGTTTAGAAACTGCTGTGAGAATAAAATTTCGAATTCAAAACCTTTATAGTTCACTGAAACGCGCTTATCACTCGGATAATCTGGAAGAGATAAAGCATTGTATTAAAAAATCACTCTCCGACGTTGATTCGATGAGTTTTATGATTCGCATGAAGGGATATTCAAGTTTGCGGAGTTACAGTGAGAATTTATTTCATTACTTACATAAAGCGCAACAATTGACTGCCATTGATGAGATAAAACCATTGTTGAAAAAATCTATGGAGCAAGCATTCGATGCGCTGGAATCTGCGCATTATCTTGAGGAGGACGACTACTAAATAATTCAACGCATTTTTTTCGCATCACTCTGCAATATTTTCATTACTGTCAGTAATTTTTCGTTAAATCACTATTAAATACTGGCACGTAAATTGTAATCTGATTATTGTTATTTATAATAGTTGAACAATAATTGAAAGATTAAATAATATGGGGTTATCTCGTGAGGCGCCGTTCTTTTTCAAACGAAAAATTCCACTCTATTTTTTTGCACTTGCAATTCCACTGACAACATTTTTCGGTTATATGTTTCATCCTGAACAGAAGCATATCCTAACCGAATCATACTCTCGATCCGAATGTGTTACTTCAATGGAACAAATTCGTTTGCAGAAATTAAAATTCGCTCAACCGCTTTTACTCACGGATGTAAAAATGGAAGACGCGCGTTTTAATTCAATGAAGATTGCTGTTAATTTTTATATTTCAAGTACTGTGGTGAGCGGCAAATTGACAACTGCCTCTGTCTATGTTCGTCATTTAAAAGATGGCGCGTGGATGGGAATAAATGAACAAGAACATTATTCCCCAGGCAGTCTTTTGAAAGTTCCGCTCATGATTCATTACCTGAAAGCCGCAGAAAAAAATCCATCTCTTATGAAAGAAAAGATTTTTTTCCAAAACCATTTTACAACTCCACGACTGCCGATTTTTACCGCAATAGGATTAACACCGGGTACAACATATTCAGTGCAGGAATTACTCCGTTCTATGATTGTTGACTCGGACAATGATGCGACAGTGCTGCTTGACTCGTATGTGAATAATAAAATTTCTGATGAAGTGTACGAAAATCTTGGATTAGATAGACCAAATCCAACAGAAAAAGATTATCCGTTAACAGTGCAGGAATGTGCTCGTTTTTTTCGCGTACTTTTCAATGCAACGTATTTAAGTCCCGAAATGTCCGACTATGCATTGAAACTGCTTGCAGAATCTACTTTTAAAGATGGAATGGTAAAAAAAATTGATTCTTCTGTAACTGTTTCACATAAATTTGCAGAGCGCGGTTCCGGCGATATAAAAGAATTTCACGAAGTTGGCATTGTGTATCTTAAAAACGATGCGTATCTCATCGGCGTAATGACTAAAGGAAGAGAATTAAAGGAACTGACGAATATTGTCAGTGATATTTCAAAAATTGTCTATGATGAAATGCAACACGCGGTGAGCAATTTTTAAAACGCTCTCTTTAAAAAAAAACCTTCATCGCAATAAAGTAATGAAGGTTTTGTTATTGAATATTATTTCATTTCTACTTTTTCCCGCGCTTTTTTATACTGCGGTTTTATAACATTATAAATCAGTTGAATACGTTTTTGATATGCTGTAAATGCGCTCTTCATCGAATTAATGGTTATCTTTTCCAAATCCGCAAGTGTTACATTGAATATTTCCACTGCAAGTAAAAATTCACTTGTCAAATCAATATTGCTCATCAATCTGTCATCCGTATTTAAGGTTATGCGAAAGTTTCCCGTTTTGAAAATAGAAAACGGGTGATGTTCAAGCGAATCCACTGCGCCAGTGTGTACGTTGCTACTCAAACATAATTCTAATGGAATTCTTTTATCTAACACATACTGCGCAAGCGTTCCCATTTTTACAATTTGTCCACCTTCTGCAACAGCAATATCCTCTATTAATCGTGTTGCATGTCCGATACGATGAGCGCCGCACCACTGAATTGCCTGCCAGATACTTTCTTTGCCGAATGCTTCACCCGCATGAATCGTAATATTAAAATTCTGCCTCTGAATATAATGGAACGCATCAATGTGGTCTTTCGGAGGGAAACCACCTTCTTCGCCTGCCAAATCAAATCCAATAACACCGCGTTCACGAAAATCCACAGCGAGTTCCGCCATCTCCAAAGATATTTTCATATTGCGAAGCGCGCAAATAAGCAACCCGTATTCCACACCAAACTCTTTTTTGCCGCGTTCCAATCCGCGCAGAACTGCTTGTACAATTTCTTCCCAATGCATTCCTTTATCAGTGTGCAATGCAGGACAAAAGCGCGTTTCAAAATAAATGATGCCGTCTTTGTGCATATCTGCGACTGATTCGTACGCAACACGTTCAAGTGCATCTTCTGTTTGCATTACGCCGCACGTATGCGCAAATCCTTCGAGAAATAACGGAAGACTTCCCCTTGATGCGCCGCGAAAAAACCAATCCTGCAATTCACCGGCATCATTGGTTGGAAGTCCTTTGTACTTTATATCTTTTGCAAGTTCAATAACTGTTTGAGGACGCAAGCCGCCATCAAGATGGTCGTGCAATAATACTTTTGGAAGCGAGCGCAGGAATTCTTTTGTAAGTTTCTGTGACATAGTATAGTAGTAAAAAAGTCGGGATAAAAGTAGGAAAAAAATGCGAAAGGGAAGTTATGGAAGCAATGAAAGCAGTTTTAACTCTTCTTTCATCAAACTACTTACCTCTATTTTATTATTAATACATTTTCTTCTTTTGACTCATAAAGATATTTTTTTCTTGGCTCAAAAAATGTGTACTGACTTTCTTGTTCTATTTGCTTCGGTAATTTACGCAGATAGTTTGAAATAAAAAGTTCCTTCCCTATTTGGTCAGAAGTCTTTGAGACATTTCTCATTCCGTACGTTAAATCCCATTCAATGATATACGCAAATGAAAATAATTCTCTGATATACTCGCTATCATCATAAGTGATAAGCCAATTGTGTTTGCAGTTTCTCACTGCATGGGCAAAACGAACATGGTCAAAACCTTTGTGAAGATTTCCGTTCTTGCCGTAGAGTGCAGATTTAGTTGCTGAATGATAAGGGGGGTCAAGGAAGATAAAAACATTTTCTCCGTCTGCCTCAATCACTTTTTGAAAGTCAAGGTTTGTGATTTTCGTTCCGTTGATTACGTGACCTAATTTTTTTAAACGATGAATACTGCTTTCAGTAAATCGTCCATGAAAAGATTGCTCGCTGTAACCGCCACTTTCAGTTGTGCCTGAAAAAGTAATTCTGTTGAAGATGAAAAACGCTGCTGCCTTTTCTAAGTCGTCAAATTTTGAAATGTTGTCGGTCAAAAATTTATGCAACTCTTTTCCTTCCTCAAATTTATTTCTCCACTCGTAAACTTTTTCAATCACTGCATCAACATCTTTCTGGCTCATTTCCCAAAACTTGAACAACTCTAAATACAAATCATTCACCCAAAATTTTTTTTGGGGAAATTTTTGTTTCAAGTAAACGAAGATTGAACCGCCGCCCAAAAATGGTTCACGAAACTCATCAAACTTCGGAACAAGAGTAGAGATTAAATCTACCGCCCTGCTCTTTCCTCCTGGGTATCGTAACGGACTTTTTATCATTTTACTTCCTTGATGTTCACTGTAAATTTATTGCTTTTTGTTTCGGCAAATAAAGTTATTACCAATTTTCTTTGAGTGATTGAAAAATTATTTTTCGTAAAGAAGTTTTCAATTTCCTTCTCTGATGAATTTGTATTGATAGTACCTTTTAGTTTTGTTGATGTCAATTCTAAAATCGGTTCGCAACTTATTTTCTTTCCATTCACTTTCGTATCGGATAAGTTGCAATACAAAATCATTTTCAGCAACCCGTCTTTGATGTCGCCTTTGCTTGGCAACACAGCGTTTACGCTGTGTTTTCCTTCTATTAGCGACAATTTTTCTTTGGTAATTTTTACTTCGTCAACTGTGAAAAAATATTGTCCACCTAAATAATTTGTGATTGTAACTTTTGCTTTTGTCAGAGTAGATAAACTTTCTTTCGGTTGAACAGTTAGCAATTCTCTTGACTGTGCTTTTGCTGCTTTACCTCTTGAAAACTCCATGAACAGCGAAACATCTTTTCCGATTTTGTTTTTGAAATTGTCCAAACCGTTTGCGTTATGAAGTTTAACGCCTGTTGATTTTTCTATTGCGGAATAGGATGCTTATACTTTGTCAATAATGTTGTGAAGATTTATGTTCAACTCGTTCAAGTTCCAATGCAAAGCAGAACTATGATATTGTTCAATCTCTTTGATTTTCGAAATCACAAACTTGTTGTCAAATTGTTGGTTGGTGATTTTCTTTTCGGCTTTATCTGCTCTGTTGTAGTAAGCGAAAATCACAAAAATATCAAGTAAACTCATTAGCGAAACGGTGTCCCACTGAATAAAATCTCTGTCGCCTGCTGCACCTTCGTCTTTAACGATTGGAATTACAGTAATCTTTTTTGAAATGTTGAGAGTGTTGTAAACTCTTTCGTATGGATAAGAACGGGTACGTTTTGGTGAAACCCATCTTGAAATTGCGAAGGAATGTTTACCGTCATTAATAACACAAGCCGTTGGAACTTGGTTGATATCAAAACTGGCTGCTTCAATCTTGCGTAAGTCCTCAGCAAGATGAACTTTATATTTTATGCCTGTGATTTTTCCTGTAATATTCATTCAGCAATGGTAGAATTTATTTTGGTACAATTGGTCACATCAAAGTGCTTTCATTTCTATCTCACATCGGTGATTAACGTTGTTACAAGAAATAAAAATGCGGAATAAAAGTAGGGAAAAAATGTGAAGGGAATGTATTGGATGTATTACTGATTTTTTAAAATAAGTTCAAAAAACCTTTATTGCTTAATGCACAACTATTTGTATTTTTACACCCAAGAATTTTAAAAAAAAAGGATTAAAATTGACTACAAGAATGGCTAAATATATTTTAAATGTCTGTGTAACCATAGCAACATATACGCATTTCCTCTTCGGGCAGGATATTACACCGCTACAGGCAGACAGACCAGACCAGACTGAAACTCCATACACTGTTCCTAAAAATCACTTTCAAATGGAGAACGGATTTTTATTTGAACAATCGGACGAGGATAACGCATACATTACTCATCCTTCTGTACTCTTCAAATACGGCATTACGGATAAATTTGAATTGGGAATCATTACAGAATTTTCGACTGCAACATCTCATAATTTATCTTCGTTCGGCTTAAATCCTGCAACACTCCGTTTCAAACAAAACATCACGATGGAAGATGGCATCGTGCCTGTTACTTCATTTATCGGATATTTATCCATTCCGCATTTAGCAACGGAAAATCAGTATGCTTCATATTTTGCGCCAGCATTCCGCTTTACGATGCAGCATACGTTATCAGAAAAATTTTCACTCGGCTATAATATCGGAACTGAGTGGGATGGCGAATCACCTGAACCGGTATTTATTTATACAATCACATCCGGCTATTCCATTTCAGAAAACACCGGAGCTTATGCAGAATTGTTTGGTTATCTTCCACAAATTTCTTCTGCGCAACATCTGTTTGATGGCGGAATAAACTATCTGATTCAACAGAACATTTTAATTGATATTTCTGCAGGATTCGGATTAAATAAGAATACGCTTCATTATTACAGCGCATTAGGAATTTCATTTCGGTTACCTGACTAAAAATTTTACTGATACAACAATGGAAAAAAGTAAACAAGAATTAATTCGTGAATACAAAGAACGTAAAAAACCAGCAGGAATATTTTTTATAAAGAATACCGCAAACGGAAAAATATTGCTCGGAAGCAGTCTGAATCTCGAAGGACCCTTGAATGCGCACAAATTTATGCTGACGAACGGAATGCATCGTAACCCAATTTTACAACAAGAATGGAATGAATTCGGCGCGAATAAATTCGTATTTGAAATTCTCGAAGTCGTAAAAGTAAAAGACGACCCGCACTTTGATATTAAAGATGAACTGACGCTGCTTGAGCAAATCTGGTTAGAAAAATTTCAGCCGTTCGGAGAAAAAGGATACAACACGGATGCAAAAATACGGCAGGCGTAAAAGTGCAATGGCTGAAACGGAACTATATTTTCTACGTTCCCGTTTTGAAACTCGTATCAAATCGCCGTATCTTTTCCGCGCAAAATTATGAACGCTCTCGCTCGACTACTTCCCTATCTCGCACACTACAAAAAAACTTTGCTGCTAGGATTTTTTTCTATTCTTTGCAGCAATATTTTCTGGCTTGTTACTCCGCTTATCGTTGGAAAATCTGTTGATGAACTCACATCTTCTTTCAATACGAAAAAGTTATTTGAATATGGCGCAATAGTAGCAGGCTCAATGGCTCTCAGCGGCTATTTCAGTTATCTCACAAGGCAAACTATCATCGTCATCTCCAGAAAAATAGAATATGATGTACGCAACGATTTTCTTGCACATATTCAAAAACTCCCGCTGCAATATTTCCAAAATACACCCACAGGCGATTTAATGTCGTACGCAACAAATGATTTGAATGCTGTACGTAACGTTCTCGGTCCCGGTATAATGTACACAAGCGATACGATAACAGGATTTATAATGATTCTCGCAATGATGTTTTCACTCGATTGGCGTATAACTGTCTTTGCATTGCTTCCGCTTCCCTTCGTTTCACTTGCGGTGTATTTACTGGGGAAGAAAGTACATAAAGAATTTGATGCGGTACAGGAACATTATTCAAAACTTACGACGCGCGTACAGGAAAATCTCTCCGGCATTCGTGTCGTAAAAGGATTTGTGCGAGAAGAAAATGAAATAGAAAATTTCAAGAAAATGAGTTGGGCATACCTCGAAAAAAATATGAAACTCGCACGCATTCAAAGTCTGATGTGGCCCCTTATGTTTATGTTGACAGGCGTTTCTATTGTTATTGTCGTCTGGTTTGGCGGCAAAAGCGTAATTGCAGGAACAATGACGCTGGGAACGATGATGCAATTTTTAATGTATCTTGGAATGTTGATTTGGCCAATGATTGCGTTTGGATGGGTGGTAAATATATTTCAGCGTGGCGCGGCTTCGATGGCAAGAATTTGTAAAGTGCTGGATATTATTCCATCAATTAGCAATAAGCAGTCAGTGGTCAGCAGTCAACATGTAGCGGAAGGCGAAATTGAATTCAGAAATGTTTCATTTATTCATAACAATAAAACCGAAGCAGTATTGAAGAATATCAGTTTCATAGTTCCGCAAGGAACAACACTTGCGATTATCGGACGCACAGGATGCGGAAAAACGACACTTGTCAATTTGATTCCGCGATTATATGATGTTACTGAGGGCGCAGTATTCATTGATGGAAAAAATGTAAAAGAAATTCCATTGGAAATTTTAAGAAAGAATATTGCTATTGTACCGCAGGAAACATTTCTCTTCTCTGCAACGGTGAAAGAGAATATTACGTTTGGCGTTGATGGCGCATCAATGGAAGAAGTTGCGCGTGTTGCAGAGATTGCGCGTATTGCAAACGATGTGCAGGATTTTCCCAATGCGTATGATACCATTGTCGGCGAACGCGGCATTACACTTTCCGGCGGACAAAAACAGCGCACGAGTATTGCACGCGCATTAATTACAAATCCGAAAATTCTTATTCTTGATGATGCACTTTCTGCAGTGGATACACACACGGAAGAAAAAATACTGCGTGCATTACAAGTCTTTATGAAAAAGAGAACGAGTATAATTATTTCGCACCGCATTTCGACAGTGAAAGACGCTGATAATATTATCGTACTCAATGAAAGCGGCATTGCAGAAGAAGGAACGCATGATGAACTGCTTGCACGCGGAGGAATGTATGCGGAATTGTATGAGAAACAACTTCTTGAAGAAGAAGTACAACAACTGTAGAAAGAGGAAACAACAATGAAGAACATAAATCTTTTATTAACACTATTTACAATTATGATGTTCTTGTGCAGTTATCAATCTGCGTTACTGGCACAAGATAAAACACCACCGCAACCAATTATCAGGGAGCGGGAACTATTACATTACACGACTTTTGATTTGAAAGAAAAAGAAGTCGTTGCACTAAGTCCAAAATCGCAAATGATTACCAAACAGTTAAGCGATGTTCTTGATAACGATAGGAAAAAGGAACGTATTTACTATCTTTCTGATATTGAACAACAGTATAATAAAAACCGTATCGCGGATATTGCAACACATATTATTTCCAGTGTTCGTTTTGTACAAAACGGCAATTTTATTTCGTACAGGTTTGCAAGAGATGTTGATACCTCGTTAGGATTTTATGATATCCAATTCAAAAATAATATTGAATTACGCAATAATAATAATCGTATTGTGAATGCCTCGTACTCACTGAAACGTAGCAATATTCTGTATTCAACCAAAGAGGAAAAACCTACAGTACTGTTTGCAAATAGCGAAGGGAATTATACGCGCTACATCACCGATGGCATTGCCGGTGAATGGTCCCCGGATGGAAAATGGTTTTATGTACTGAAACCAAAACTCTTTTCTGAATTTGAACGGCAGCGAACGCAGGAAAGAAAAATAGACAATCGTTTTCCAAATGTTGCAACATTTCCAAATCCTTTTGATACGGTATCAACCATTTGGATATTTTCTGCACTCGGCGACCAATTATTTGAACTCGTTAATTACGATTCACCCGCATTGGTAAAATGGTCGCCCACCTCAGACAAATTACTTATTCAAAGCCGCAATGATTACGGATTTTCCATTGCAGAACTCAAAGAAAAGATTGATGGATATTCCGCGCAGGAACTTGCACATTTCGGCGACAGCAGCACTGTAGATATTGATTATTTTGAACCTTCTTTTTCTTTTGATGGAAAGAAAATATTGTTCATTAAATCTTACAGAAATTTTTCTGACAAACGAATTTACAAGGAAGAAATTTGGATAGCGAATATTGATGGAAAACAATTGTACAAATTAACGGAAGCAGATAAGTATCGTCGTGAAAATCCAATATGGACGGAGAACGGAACAATTTTAATGACACGGGAACAATGGAATCTGAGTGATGAACGTGAATTGCGCATCATTGAATTGACAATTGAAAATATAGAAGAATTATTTGATTGATGGAGGACGAAATTCTCGGTAAAGCATACGATAGCCGCCTGATGAAGCGGCTGCTGAAGTACGTGCGACCGTATCGCAAGTGGGTGTTCTTTGCAATTTTTCTCAACGTACTTATTGCAGGGTTAGGTCCCGTACGACCATATCTTACAAAAATAGCCGTTGATGATTATATTTTACTGCACGATTCCAGCGGGTTGTTGTGGATTGTGTTATCGCTCTTTGGCGTGTTAGTGTTTCAGGCGGTTGTGCAATATCTGAATACATATTTTACATCGTGGATTGGACAGCGCACCATTTACGATATGCGCGTAGAAATATTTACACATTTACAAAAACTTTCCCTGCGTTTTTTTGATACAACGCCTATCGGAAGATTGGTAACCCGCGTTACAAATGATGTCGAAGTTTTAAATGAATTATTTTCTTCAGGCATTGTGATGGTTTTCAGTGACATTTTTATCATCATCTGGATAGTGGTATTTATGTTTGCAATGGATGTACAACTTTCGCTCGTAACGCTTTCTGTTCTTCCTTTTCTCGTTCTCATAACGATGTGGTTTCGCAAAGGTGCGCGTGATGCATATCGTGAAGTACGCACACAACTTGCACGCATCAATACATTTTTTCAGGAACATGTTACAGGAATGAATGTGGTACAAATTTTTCATCGCGAAGAAAAAGAGTTAAGCAAATTCCGTGAAATAAATAAAGCACACACTGATGCGCATGTCCATTCCGTGTTTTACTATGCGGTGTTTTATCCGAGTGTTGAATTGTTGCAAGCAGTTGCTGTCGGGCTAATCATTTGGTATGGCGGCGGTGAAGTGGTACAAAAGACTATTTCTCTCGGCGTGTTGATTTCTTTTATTCAATACACAGAAATGTTTTTTCGTCCGATTCGTGATTTGTCGGAGAAATACAATATAATGCAAGCCGCAATGGCTTCATCAGAGAGAATTTTCAAACTGCTCGATACAGAAATGATTATTCAGGACAGTACAATAATTTCCGGCGGCATCGGTGAAGCAAAGAAAAGTACACTGAAAGAAGGAAGGATTGAATTCCGTAATGTGTGGTTTCGCTATGATGATAATGCAGGAAAAACAGAATTTAAAAAAACAGAACAAGAACAGAATAATGATGAGTGGATTTTGAAAAATATTTCTTTTACCATTGAACCCGGTACAACAACCGCCTTTGTTGGTGCAACCGGCGCAGGAAAATCAACAATTACCAATCTTCTTTTGCGCTTCTATGATATTCATAAAGGAGAAATTTTACTTGACGGCATTGATATACGTTTGCTCAAGCAGAATGAATTGCGCAAGCGATTTGCAATTGTATTACAGGATGTATTTTTATTTTCCGGAGATATTCAATCAAACATCACACTTGGCAATGAGCAATTTTCACAAGAAGAAATTCAACGAGCGGCACAAATTGTCGGAGCGGATTCTTTTATTGAAAAACTCCCGAAACAATACAATGAAGAAGTGAAGGAACGCGGCGCGACTCTTTCTGTCGGACAAAAACAATTACTTGCATTTGCACGCGCACTTGTAACTCAGCCGGAAATTCTCATTCTCGATGAAGCAACATCAAGTGTTGATACAGAGACGGAACAATTAATTCAAAATGCAATCACCGCATTATTGCAGAACCGCACTGCAATTGTTATAGCACATCGTCTTTCGACAATTCAGCACGCAGATAAAATTATTGTTTTGCACAAAGGTGAAATTCGTGAAACAGGCACACATCAGGAATTGCTCGCACTCGGCGGCATTTATTTTAAATTGTACCAATTACAATACAAAGAACAGGAACTTACCACATAAACATTACAACAATGAAATATTTTATTTTTTTCCTCTGCATTTTTTCCGCGAATCTTTTTTCGCAGTCAATAAATCAACGCACAAAAGTTGATTTAACAATTTACAACCAAAATCTCTCTCTCATTCGTGAAGAGAGAACTCTGCAATTGAAGAAAGGAATCAGTACCGTTGTTATTCCTGATATTCCTTCTACCATTGATGGAACGTCACTGCATTTTGTAAGTCTGACTGACCCGACTGCTGTTCGCGTACTTGAACAAAATTATCAGTACGATTTAGTTAATCAAAGCAAACTCTTTTCAAAATATGTTGGAAAAACAATTGAATTTGTCCGACTCAATGAAGAGACAAAAAAAGAATTTACGGTGAGCGGTAAACTGCTTTCCAACGTGGATGGCATTGTCGCAGAAGTGAATGGCAAAATCGAAGTGAATCCCGCAGGAAAAATAGTGTTGCCATCATTGCCCGAAGGATTAATTCTCAAACCGCAACTTGAATGGATGGTCGAAAATGATAATGCTGGCGAACACAAAACTGAAATCAGTTACCTGGCAGGAAATATTTCGTGGATTTGCGATTATGTCGTATTGCTCAACAAAGATGATAATAAATTGGATATCACCGGTTGGGTAACAATTACGAACAATTGCGGCACATCATTTCACGATGCGGGATTAAAACTTGTTGCAGGCGATGTCAATATTGTGCAGAAACATTTTCAGAATCAATTGTACAGAAAAGAAATGATGGCGATGGATTATGCCGCAGAGCCACAATTTGAACAAAAAGAATTATTCGAATACAAATTATATTCCCTCAAACGCCACACGGATGTGAACGACAATGAAACAAAGCAATTGGAATTGGCATCGGGAAAAAATGTTACCGCTCAAAAAGTATTTTTATACGATGGAGAACGAAAACCAAAAGTCGGTGTGTATGTGCAATTTAAAAATGAACAAAAATCCGGTTTAGGAATTGCATTGCCGAAGGGAAAAGTCCGCGTGTATAAAAAAGATGATGACGGGAAAGAGCAATTCATCGGAGAAGATGAAATTGACCACACTCCCAAAGATGAAGAAATAAAATTAAATCTCGGCAATGCGTTTGATATTGTTGGGGAGCGCAAATTGCTTGACCATAGTAGTTTCGGGAATAATTCCGGCAAGCAAACATTTGAAATTACTTTGCGCAATCATAAAAAAGAAGATATTGAAGTACAAGTTTATGAACATCCGAGCGGGCGCGAATGGGAAATATTGAAATTTTCCGATGCATGGGAAAAAGTTGACCAGAGCACGATTAAATTCATCGTAAAAGTGAAGAAAGATGAAGAGAAAAAAATAACGTATGTCTATCATTATGAGTGGTAATTCTGCTGAAAATAATCGAAACATTTTTAGAGAATGTACTTTTCTTTGTCTCTTATTTCTTGTAACTTTCGCCCGTAATTTCTGAAAAAACAGAGTACGATTTTATATGAATACTTTTTCCACAACCGGTCAAATAACTCTCGCGTCTTTACGTGAAGAAATCATTGGCATTGACACATTCGTTCCGACAGTAGACGGGACTGAAAAACGATACGTTTTTCTTGATAATGCAGCAAGCACGCCAACGTTTCGTTCAGTGTTTCGCACGATGGAAGATTTTATGCCGTGGTATTCCGGTGTACATCGCGGCACGGGATACAAATCGCAGGTCGCAACAGAATTGTATGATAAAGCGCGAATGATTATCGGCAATTTTGTCGGCGCAGAAATGGATGACAATGTCGTTATCTTCGGAAAAAATACGACAGAAGCGGCAAACAAACTTTCCAACAGATTCCCATTCAGCAATGATGACGTTATCATCACAACAGCAATGGAACATCATTCCAATGATTTACCATGGCGAAAGCATAAAAAATTAATTCATATCAGCGTTGATGACGATGGCTTTTTGCGATTGGATGAATTAAAAAAAGCATTGAATGATTACAAAGGGAAAGTGAAACTTGTTGCGGTCAGTGGCGCATCAAATATTACCGGCATTTGTAATCCGATTCACGATATTGCGCGATGGACACACAATGCCGGTGCAAAAATTTTTGTTGATGCCGCACAACTTGCACCACACCGCACGATTAATATTCTTCCCAATGATGAGCCGGAACATATAGATTTTATTGCATTCTCTGCACATAAATTATACGCACCGTTTGGCATTGGAGTTCTCATCGGACCAAAAGAAATTTTCGCACAGGGAACTCCCGATGTAGTCGGTGGTGGAACTGTGAAAGCAGTCTCACTTGATGAAGTACATTGGGATGATGCACCGCATAAAGAAGAAGCAGGTTCACCCAATGTTCCCGGAGTCATTGCACTCGCAAAAGCAATCACGATGCTGGAAGAAATCGGCATGGAAACTATTGCAGACCACGAACTGGAATTACTCGAATACACATTCAGAAAAATTCAGAATGTGCCAAAAATAATTCTGTACGGACCGACAAAAAATTTGCGAAGCAAAGTCGGAACAGTACCTTTTAACATAAACGGAATGCATAATGCGCTTGTTGCCGCAATATTAAGCGCTGAAGGAGCAATCGGAGTACGCAACGGATGTTTCTGCGCTCATCCGTACGTGAAGCGTATGCTGAAAATTACCCCTGAAGAAGATAAACGATTTACAGAAGAAATGGTAAGCGGTAACAGAGCAAATATGCCCGGTATGGTGCGCGCATCTCTCGGATGTTACAGCAATGAGGAGGATATTGATTTATTTATTGATATGCTCTACCGCATTGTGCGCAAAGAATACATTGGCGAATATATTGAAGATGCGTGCGCGGGTTCATTTTCTGCTCAAGGTTTTGCAATTAACGCTGAACAATGTTTTTCGTTTGATGTCTCCCCTACACTTACCTAATTTTATTTTCCACTAACTAACTTCACTATTATGAAAACTTTATTTTGGCTATTACTATGTTCATTTACATTTGCAATTGCAGATGAAATGCAGGATTTGAACATTGGCGAACCAGTACCGTCATTCACACTCTTCAATTATGACGGCAAAGAAATCTCGCTTGAAAAATTCTGCGGGAAAAATGCTTTCACCGTTGTAATATTCATTTCAACAGAATGTCCCGTTTCCAATGGATACAACGAGCGAATGGTAAAACTTTCTGAAAAATATTATGAATCGAATGTAAAATTTCTGGGCATTAATTCTAATAAAGCAGAAAGCATAGAAGATATTTCTGACCATTCAAAAAAACACAAATTCCCTTTTCCCGTTTTGAAAGATGAGAATAACATCGTCGCAGATAACTATGCCGCGATGGTTACGCCAGAAGTATTCGTGATAAATGCGAAAGGAACACTACTTTATCACGGTCGCATTGATGACAGTTGGAAAAAGGAAAGCGAAGTGAAAGAAAAAGATTTGGAAAATGCGTTGGATGCACTTCTTGCGAAAAAAGAACCGCCGAAATCTGAAACGACAGCGCGAGGTTGCAGTATTAAAAGAGTAGAAACGGAAAAAAGTAACGGAATAAAACCTTAACTACTGTACTCACCCCACATACTGCGGAATACATCCGCAATTTCCCCAATGGTACAATATGCATCTACACAGGAAAGAATCTGCGGCATCAAATTTTCCTGTGTAGATGTAACATTGCGTAAAATATCTAATTGATTTTTTACACTGATAGCATTTCTCTTCTCTTTCATTGCATTGAGACGTGCAATTTGCTTTGTGCGAATATTCTCATCAATGTGCAACGTATCGAGAAGCGGCGGCTCTTCGAGAGTAAATTCATTCACGCCGACAATTATTTTTTCTTTACGTTCAATTGCTTTTTGATATTCATACGCTGCATTGGCAATTTCTGTTTGTATGAATTGCGTTTCAATTGCTTTCACTGCTCCTCCCATTTTTTCTATGCGTTCAAGATATTCTGTTGCGCGCCGCTCAATTTCCTCCGTTAAATATTCCACATAGTAACTTCCAGCAAGAGGGTCAACAGTTTGAGTAACACCGCTTTCAAATCCAACGATTTGCTGCGCGCGTAATGCGATGCGTGCGGCTTTTTCTGTGGGAAGTGCAAGCGCTTCATCAAACCCGTTGCAATGCAGACTTTGTGTTCCTCCCAATACTGCCGCAAGGGCTTGCAATGTTACACGCGAAATATTTATTTCCGGTTGTTGCGCAGAAAGTGTTGAGCCCGCAGTCTGCGCATGAAAGCGCAACATCATTGAGGAATTTTTCTTTGCACCAAAACGCTCTTTCATAATTTTTGCCCAAAGTGTTCGTGCTGCGCGTAGTTTCGCTACTTCCTCAAATAAATTATTATGAATATTAAAAAAGAAAGAAAGACGCGATGCAAAATCATCCACATCCAATCCAGCATCAATCGCCGCCTGCACATAAGCAATGCCATTCGCGAGTGTAAATGCAACTTCCTGCACTGCTGTACTTCCTGCTTCACGCATGTGATAACCCGAAATAGAAATGGTATTCCAGTTCGGAAGTTCTGCACTGCACCATTGAAAAATATCCGTGATTAAACGCATTGATTGCGCCGGAGGATAAATATATGTTCCCCGCGCAGCATATTCTTTCAGAATATCATTTTGAATTGTACCATTTATTTTTTTGAGATTTGCGTTTTGCTTCTTTGCAACGGCAACATACAGCGCGAGCAGAATTGATGCTGTCGCATTTATTGTCATCGAAGTGGAAATTTTTTCGATGTTTATTCCATCAAACAATGTTTCCATATCTGCGAGTGAATCAATGGCAACGCCAACTTTTCCAACTTCACCTTCACTCATCGGATTGTCGCTGTCGTATCCGATTTGTGTCGGAAGGTCGAACGCAACACTTAAACCCGTAACGCCTTGCGCAAGCAAATAGCGATACCGCTTATTCGATTCTTCGGCAGTGCCAAAACCTGCGTATTGTCTCATTGTCCACAAGCGCGAGCGATACATTGTCGGATACACGCCGCGTGTGAACGGAAATTCTCCTGCGTGCTCTGTGCCGAGAGATTCAGGAATTTCAATATTGGAATCGGTAAAAATTGGTTGCATTATTTCGTTTATACTTTTTGTAAAAAAACTGTGAAAAAGATACTGATTTTTGTTTGTATCTTTTTCACAAAATAAATTTGAAACGAAAGAGCATTTTTGTAATTTCTCCCGAAATAATTATTGAATATGGCGTTACAAATTCCCGGTTACAGAATTCTCCAGCGGCTTGGTGTCGGTGGAATGGGTGAAGTCTATCTTGCAGATGATGTAAATGCAGGGAAAGAAGTTGCCATCAAAATCCTTTCGCCGCAATTTGCAAAGAGTCATTCTTTCATTGACCGCTTTATGCGTGAAGCGGATTTACAGACAAATCTTATTCATCCGAATATTCTGCGATTGTATGAACTGAAACACGTACAGGAATTGTATTTTATGGTAATGGAATACGTCGAAGGCGCGTCCGTGTATCAGATGATAAAAGCAAAAGGAAAAATTCACGAGCAGGATGCGTTGAATATTTTCAATCAAATGCTTGACGCAATTGGTTACTTACATTCCAAAGGAATTCTCCATCGCGACATTAATCCGCGCAATGTAATGGTAGATAAAAATAGCGCAGTGAAGATTATGGATTTTGGCATTGCAAAAGGTTTTGGTGAAATTGATTTGCACGTTGCAGGAAGCGCAAAAGCAGGAACGCTGTACTATATGTCCCCCGAACAAATTCTCGGCGCACACGACCTTGACAGCAGAAGTGATGTGTACAGTCTTGGCATTACACTCTATGAAATGCTTACGGGACGACTGCCATTCAGCATCAGCATCAATGAAGAGAGCGATGAAAAAATAATGAAAGAAATTCAGAAAGGCATCATACCGGACCCGCGGGAATACACTCCAGCAATTTCGCACAATACCGTGAGCGTTTTATTTTCAATGATTGCCACACAGCGCGACAAACGCTGCCGCAATTGTAAAGAAGTGAAAACCGCGCTTAACAACGAATTTGCAGAACAATCAAAAAAAATTATTGATGGCGCACAACTTGATGTTACTCTGCAATCAAAAAAAATAATTACGGAATTTGCATTGCACAAGACAATACATACCCAGAATGATTCCGGTCGGTTTTCTCAGTCCGTTATTTCTTCAATCGTATTTTCGCCGGAAGGGAAATTATTTGCGTGCGGCGATATGCGAGGCGTTATTAAATTCAATGATGTTCAAAACGGGGAAGAATTACTGACGTTTCCTGCGCACAATGATGGCGTATCTGCAATCAGTTTTTCGCATTTCGGAAAATATCTTGCAAGCGCAAGTCTTGATAAAACAATTAAACTCTGGTATCTCGCAAGCAGAACGCTGAAAGCAACATTGCGCGGACACACATCGCCATTGATGGCAATTGCATTTTGGAGCGATGATAAATTTTTACTGAGCGGCGGATTAGATAACACAATGCGCATTTGGGATGTCGAAGCAGGAAAAGAAGTGAAGCAAGTGAAAATGATTTTTCGCGGAGCGCGCGAATATGTTACGTCGTTATGTTTTTCTGCCGATGCAAAATTTCTTGCAGGAGGCAGTTCCGACAGCACAATTAAAGTGTGGGATTTAACAAGCGGGAATGAAATTGCATTATTGAAAGGACATACGAGCGCGGTATATACCGTTGCATTTTCGCCCAACGGGAAACTTGTTGCAAGCGGAGATTTAAACGGCAATGTAAAAATCTGGAACCTTGCGGATGGTATCGAACTGGAATCGTTCAAACTGCATACCGCAAAAATATATGCGCTTGTGTTTTCACCCGACAGCGGATATATTGCAAGCGGCAGCACAGATAACTCTATTCGTGTGTGCAATCTTTCCAATGGAGTAGAAATTGCAATTTTACGCGAACACTCGCACGATATCAGTTCGCTTGCTTTTTCTCCCGATGGTAATTATCTCGCCAGCGGCGATTGGGAAAGTAAAATAAATGTGTGGAAGGTGAAGAGTGAGTAGGGGTTTTGTAGAATAATTTTATCAAAAATAGTCGTAGGATTATTTGAATTTCGCCTTAATTATAATTGTTTTTTCGTATGAGAGTTGGAATTTGAGATTTTCTATCGCTTGTTCATTGATTCAAAGTTACTTATCTTTTGCCGTATTAAGTACAAAATTTTTAATAATAAAACAGAATATTATGTTAGACCAGGAATTTCAATACTATCTTGACAATCAGTTGGAATTTGTTAAAAAATATTTGGGAAAATATTTAGTTATCAAAGGGAATGAAATCATTGGGATTTATGATTCAGATAAAACAGCATACTTTGAAACTGAAAAAATACATGAACCAGGCACTTTCTTAATTCAGTACTGTGACCATGGTGAAAATTCTTACACTCAAATATTCCATTCTCGTGTAGCGTTTGCATAATGCAAAATTTCAGTGCATTTACATTAAAAAGCAGTAGCGGATTACTCCGCGTATTAAAAACTTCTTGTGGAGTATGTCGCGCTTTTGAACCATCTCAAGGGGGTGAACATCCTGAAATAAGTGAATTTGTTGGAATCTGGGATACCGGCGCAACTGGAACCGTAATTACTAAAAATGTAGTTGATAGATTACTTCTAAAACCAATTGGAAAGACAAGAGTTTATCATGCTGATGGCAATAGTATCGTTAATGTTTATGCTATAAATTTATTTCTACCTAATAAAGTTGCTTTTCCATTTGTCAGAGTTACAGAAGGGAACTTGAATGGCGCTGACCTTTTAATAGGTATGGATATAATTACGATGGGAGATTTTTCAGTAACAAATACAGAAGCCAATACTACTTTTTCTTTCCGAATTCCATCTATTAAAGAAGTAGATTTTGTAAAAGAACAAGAAGAACACAAAATAAATATACCACTCACAGCAAAAGTAGGGCGAAATGAACTATGTCCTTGTAATAGTGGTAAAAAATATAAAAACTGTCACGGCAAATAATATTTTACTTTTAAGTAGTATCCCGTTCCACGCCGGATGATATGTACGCGCAATTCCTTTATACGTTTCTCCACCAAAATCCGCAGGACTATTGGAATACCCACCTTCATTTACATTTGTTTTTTCGAATGAGAGTTGAAGAATAACACAATGCGATGAATTATCCTGGCTGTTTCTAAAAAACTACGTACTCTCTCCACTCTTTTACATTTTTACTCTCTTCAGCCATCCTCTTGCAAATATTTCCTGTTCGGGACTTTGAGCAATGAAATTCAAGTAGTGCATTCCTTGCAGAATGTTCATTATTTTTAAAAGATATTCCGGAGAATCTTTCTGAAGATAAATTTTTAATGCAGTTATTGTTTTCTTTCCGATTGCGCCATCTTCGACAAGCGATTCATAGAGTTTGCCGCGACGACTCAGATAATTTAATCCCTGCTGGAGAAATGTAATTGCTTTTTTCACTCCAAGATTTACTGCTGTATCAAATAATTCATCTGCAATTTCCTGATTGGGAATATCATCTCCTAAGAGCGGATTCCAGAAATGTTCTGTGTAAAAATTGCGGACATCCAATTGCAGCAGTGCATCTTCTTCTGCTTTCTTTGCAAGAGTTTTTTTGTTGGATTTATAAGAATCAAGCCGTTTCCATCCGCTCCACGTTGGATGATATGTACGCGCAATTCCTTTATACGTTTCTCCACCGAAATCCGCAGGATTATTGGAATACCCGCCTTCATTTATTATTGTTTTTTCGAATGAGAGTTGAAAGGATGACATGTGGTAGTTATTAGGTGTCAGTTATTTGTTATGCGAGATGATAAATCATTTCTCTGGACGAAGAAAACATCATCAATGATGTTTTAAATGTTTATCACGATTTATCGTGGTTTCTTTGTTCAATTGTAGCGGTAATTATGTAGTTACGGTGCAATTACTATTTGATTACACTCTTCTTTTTTTGGCTGAATTGAAAACCAGCCGAACAACCGGACGAATAACCAAACGTACCATGCCCGAAAACGCGACATGCCATCTTCTTTGCAGATTGTACGGAGTATATTATCCGCGTGCTTGCGATATTGCGGCTCAAGAATACGCTCGCGGATTAATTGATAGAGTGCATCGTGGATGAGTGAGCCGCGCATAAAATTTTTTGTATCTATTGTTGGACCGCTTGGACCATCCCACGCATATTGTGCGCGTATTGTAAGTTCTCCGTTACTTTTTAAGCGAATGAATGGGTCTTCTTGCGCAGGAAGAATTATATCTGTTGCCGGACACACTGTAATTATAAGAGAATACTCTTTTACCAACTGATATTTATAGTTTCTGAGATTACGATATGCGATTGTTCCCATATTGGCATTTATAATAATGATAACACCGAAAATATAGATTCCGCATCAAGCGCGTGTGACAAGACTGTACTTTTTTAGTGACTTAATGATTTTGCTACTTTCAGTGGTGTCAGGACTTCCGTCCTGACACACACTTCTCACCATTCCGTTGTTACTTTAAGTATCGAATGGTCATTATACATATAATTCCTAGCGCTTGAGAATTTCCAATCTTCTGCTTTTTCAACGAATCCTTTTTTTACCGGATTGTTGTGGATATACTCTATCTTTGTTCGCAGCATTTTTTCCGTGAACAGAACAACATCATCAAATCTCTCCATCCATAATTTGAATATCTGCTTTTTCTTTCCCTCGGCATACGAGCGAAGTCTTTCTACGATTGTCGTATGTCCATCCGATTCTAATTGCTGGCGTATTTTCGTGGAAGTAAATTTCTTGAAATCACGCATCATATCCGAGAGCCTTTCGCCTTGCGGCAAGTGAAGAACAAGATGAAGGTGGTTCGGCATAAATACATACGCAAGAAGTGAAGCATGATGCTCTGCAATAACATACGACAGAGAGTCGCGCAGAATGAAATAATATTGCTCACCGGACGCAAAAATGCTATCAAAATTCATGACGGTTGTTGTAACAAAGTATGTTTGCGCCTCACTTTCTAAATTTGCACGTCCACGTCTTCCCATATCAGTAATTAAAAAAGCGCGAGTTTTTTTGTGTCAGGACGAAAGTCCTGACACCACAGGAAAATATTCATTTAAAAAAATTTTCCCCCCTCTTACTATCCCAGCGGAGGTTCTGGTGGCGGGGCGGGAGTTGTCCGGTTGTCGTCGTCGTTTTTTATTTTGGGGATTTTGGGTTTGGCTTTTCTCGGTTTGCGGATGGTGATTGCGCCGAACTCCAATAGTACCGCTTCATTCTCTTCAAATATTACGCATGCGGTTACGCGGATGCCTTCCATCAATTCCTGTAACTCGAGCAATGCTTCTTCGCGGGAGCGGGTGGCGGTTTTTTGCTCTTTTTTGAATTGCTCCTGCGTTACATCTGCATCGGAGAGTCCGGTAACGATGGCATCAAATTTGGTAAGATAGGCATCGGTTATTCCGCGCTTCTTCATATCATCTTTGTAGTTGCCGGCAATCTGGCGGATGTATTTCAGTTCGATGAGCAATGCGCTTACGGTTGTCGGCTGCTTTACTCCTACGTGAAACTCGGCTTGTCTTTCTTTGTTTTTTACAAACGCGGATTTTGCGGAGTCTTTTACATTTTGGAGGGCTTTTAATCCTTTTGCGAGCGCTTTATTCTGCGCGGATGTTTTTTCCTTCTTTGTTTCTTTGAACTGGGTTGCGGTTGTTCCTTTGCCGCTTACTTCTTCAATTAATTCATTAAAATGGTCTATTTCTTCCTGTGGAAATCCACCATCGAGCAATTGGCTCTGATACTTCTGTACCACTGCTTTTAGTACGTTTGCATCCTGTAAAGTCTGTGCTACTATTTTGGACATATTTATTTCCTTCCTTTAATAAGTTAAAAGTTAAAAGTTAAAAATTAGGAGTTAAAAAATTATAGTTATGTTTTTTTTTGTTACTGTACTCTTCCGGAAGTTTACCTGAATAACTTATTTATTTACCGGAGTTGTTTATTTGTTTACCCGGGTTAGTTAGTTATTTACCGGAATGATTTATTTTTTTACCCAAGGTATTTATTTGGTTAACCGAGTTGTTTTTAAGTTAGTTTACTCTTACAAAAGTTTACCGGGATAATTTATTTATTTACCAGAGTTACATTTTTGTTTACCTGAGTGATTTATTTTTTTACCCAAGTCATTTATTTGGTTACCAGAGTTGCTTTTTAAGTTATTTTACTCTTACGAAAGTTTACCGGGATAACTTGTTTGTTTACCTGAGTTGCATTTTTGTTTACAGGAATCATTTATTTTTTTACTGGAGTTGCAAAATTTGGTTGAAAAGGGTTAAAAAATGAGTTGTTTGAAGTTTTTTGCTACAAGTGACCTTTTCCGTGACAAACGTATCTAAAATCAAGGTTATGACATTCAAAATTCGGGTATCGTTATTAAATAGAAAATTCGGTTTAATATGCTTGTGGAGAGATTATCTTAAATTTTTTTTATGACTTTATACACATCTACACCTTTATCAAAACCTTTAAAAAAATGTTTCCCTTCTCCTTTTCGTCGTTTATAGATAGATTTTGGTTTTATATGTAGAGTCTTGAATGTGTCTTTAATAAGAGGGAATGTATTTTCTCCTATATAAATTGAATTATCCTCTGCGCTTTGTTCCAATCTTGATACTAAATTTACTCCAGGACCGAAAATTGTCTCAGAAATATTTGTGAGTGCTCCAAAGTGACCTTTTATTATATTATCTGTATTAATACCAATTCTGATACGAAATTGATAATCTTTATCAATGTATCCTAATTCTTTATAATTTTTAGTAAACACATCTAATGTTTTTATCATTTGAAAAGACATATTCAAACAAGCAATTGCGTTATCTTTTTGTTCTTTTTTGTTTTTTGAAGAGGTTTGAAAATACGCTAATATGCCATCGCCGATGTATTTATCAATTATACCTCCATAAGAAAAAATAATTTTTGTCATCATTTCAAAATAATTGTTTAACATATCTACTATTCTAATATGACTATATTTAGGATTGTTAACTAATTTAGTATAGTTTACAATATCTGATAAAAATAATGTTGCTTCAATATTATCAAAACCAAGTTTACTATCTGGATAATCTTTGTCGTATTGCACTGTTTTTTCCATATATTGGTAAGTAGCATAATTATAATATATCCTTCTTTTGTCTTCCTCATTTTTTCTTAGTATTAACCATCGAATTATTTCTTGAATGTTATTAGGAAAACATCCTTTTGGCAATTTACAATAACAATCACTTCCCAATTCAAAATTTGTCCTAATATCATATTCTTTTTCATAACACTTTAAAATTTGAATTGAATTTGTATCAAAATTTGTTTTTATTAATTTACAAATTTTTTTCCCTTCATCAATTGTTAAAATACTATCAAGTATTATTATATCCGGTCTATTATTTTTTACAAACATTGAAATATTTATTATACTCGTAATCTCACTATTTATTTGGGGTAGTTTATTTTTCAAATCAGAAGCTAATTCTTCATTATTAATAACTAATATTTTACAAATTGACATAAGATTTATACTTTATTGAATTCTAAAATAATATGAGAAATAATTAATACAGGGATATATATTTTTAATGAACTTATTAATTTTCAAATTTTTGTTTCTTGGCAGGAAAATCAAAAGATATTTCTGTTTTAAAATCATGGAAATTAGAGTTAATAATATTTGATAATGGAACTCTATACTTTAATGCATAATCATTTGCACTAGAATCAGGAGATTTTACTAATAGCTCAACATATTTATTTAGATAATTGATTAGCTTATTATTTATATTATATAAGAGACTATCCTCCAACTCATGCTGATATTTCTTTAGTATATGGATTCTAAATTTATCTATATATGTTATATGAGAAGTAATTACTCGCGTCATATGAAACGCACCGACTGGTTGTGGTTCATCATTATCACCAGTGTGTTTAAAACAATACTCTGATTTTCTATATTCCCTTTCATTCATATTTTTAATATTTTCGAACTTATTTTTAAAGAATAAATTAGTTTTATTAGAATGGGATTTTACTAAAGAATATACTCTATGAATAGTATACTCAAACAAGTATTCCATTGATAAATATATACTTTTATTATTTTCACTCTTTGTAATATTTTCTTTAGACATAGCGAGATCTAAGATTTCTTTAATCTCTGTAACATTTCTAATATCTAATGATATTAATGGTTCATTCATTTGTTGCAAATTGGAATAAAATTCAAAATGAATTAATATATTTCTCAAAAAGACAAAAGCAGAAGGATTAAGTTTTGTTTCAACATTTTTTAGTTTTGTCTCAATTTCTGCGGTTCTATTTTTGGGTAATATAAAATCTGCAAAAAGAAGTTTCGATTCATTCTTTAATTCATCGAATGAATCCCTATCCTTTACTGGATGATTGATAATAGAGATCAAATTTGTCCAATCATTTTTATGAGGAAGAAAAAGATCAATTAAACAGCTAAACAACTCATCAATTGTATAAATTTGATGAAACGCTATAAGTAACGAGTATAGATTACACCCTTTAATATCTGAAATAGAAGGGCCTTTTTTACCTTTAAACTCAATTTTATTCAGAATGACAGTTAATACAACTCTATGAATTAAACAGTATCCATTAGATGCTGTTGCAGTAGTTGATTGATTATGAAAAAAATTATGGTAATCATGTAAAAAATTTGATTTAAATAATATATTTAAAATTCCATAAAACACTACCCCTTTGTTCAGTAAGATTCCTTCTTCTGATTTTTGAGATGGTAACAATTTCTGTATTTTATTTTCTTGAAACATTTTGAGTATTGTGTATGAAAGATTTCTATAATCATTATTGAATAGAGAAACAAACAAATGAAAATCATCAAGATCAATAATATGAGTAATTATTTTTTTTATTTGTTCAATGCTTACAATATCTTTATAAAGTTTAAATTCTTTTTGTAATTTCGTAATAAAATTAAGCCTTTTTAGAATTATTTGTTTTGTAAAATCTATTTCATAGTAAACTCTAAATGGTATTCGAAGTATGGTGTTTGTAAATTGCGCTTGTAGATGAGCATCTAAAACACCATAGTTCCCCTCGCGCATACAAATCAAGAATACGAATGTTTTACTAAAGTTTATTTTTTTTTCTTTAAACTCTTTTTGTGCTAGCATTGTAGCAGATCTGATTGATTGCAGAAATTCATTATGAATCGTTTCAGATAAATACTGCAAATCCAGATTGTCTATGTTATCAAAGCAAAGAATGAATTTTGATTCATACTCGTACTCTATAAACATGAGCATAAAAAGAAGTATAAAAAGATCGGTAGAATCAATATCTAATAATAGATTAATAATATCATGTTGCGTTACTTTTAAATTATTTAATTCTAATATTTTATTAACGAACTGCTTAAAATAGTTCTTAAACGCTGAAGGATCATTTTGTATTTTTGCAATTACTGATTGCATCTTAAATCCATTATCATTGACACAAATTTCGAGAATATATTTTTTGAGAACAAAAACAACAGGATTGTTCGTATCTTTTCTGATTGTGCTGAAATCAATAATATCTGTATCGTCTTTATTTTTTTTACTACTAAAATCTATAAAAGAAATTGACTTATTTTTATTTGGGTCCTTATTTTCCTTAAAAAAATAATGCAAAAAAGTAGTTTTGCCAATTCCAAAAAATCCATTAATAAAAATTATCCGTGGATCATCTATTTCAGAAGATATTATATTGAGCAAATTTTTTGAAAGTTCTTTGTGTAAACGTGTTTCACAAAACAATTCGTTAAAAAAAATGTCCTCAGTAAAATTTCCATCACAATTGTTAATATGATCCCATGGGTTGGCAAATATTATTTGTTTAACTGATGGGCAATATCTAACAAGTTCCTGAAGCTGTGTATTTATGTCTTTTTTATTTTCCATATATAGTTTACTGAATTATTTAATAATATCTGAATTGAATATTATTTTTTAATTTTATAATATTCTTATTAAAAATTGTGAATCTTCCTCATCACCACTCCCCCACACCCACCAATGTCGTAGGTTTTTCGGTGAAGATAATATTCCAGGGCTCGGTGAGGAGATTACCTGTGAAGTAATCAATACAATCGGCAAAGCGTTTGATATTGGCTACGTACATTCCTTTTTCGAGGAGTTTTTTTGCTCCGTAGCAGGTATCGTTGCTTGTGGAGAGGTATTCGTAAAATGTGCCGGTATATTCGCCGTTTGCTTTTTTTGTTTCGTACGCGCACTGTCGGCGGAAGAGTTTCGGAAAGTTAACCGTTCCTGCATCTTCATTGAGCATAAAGTCTGCGGCATTTATTCCGCTGCGGAACGTCTGTTCGGGATGAAGGGGAAGAGTTTTGTAAAACTCGCCGCTCCATACGCCGGTGCGCATCATGCGGGCTCTTTTTGCGGCGTGCGTACAATTTTGTATTTCAAACGGCAACATTGATGTATAGAATGCAGGGAACGCCCAACCGTTTTCGATAAGCCAGCGGTTGAGATTTATTTCCATTCCGTTCACTGCAATAAGCACCTCTGCAACTACGCGCGCATACACATCGCATACTTCATCGGGCGTATCCACATAGGTAAATGCTCTGCACGGTACGGGAGAGGTGCCTGCGGATTTTATAAGATTTGCAAGTGCGACAGTGGATGATTCTGCGAGGTTCTGGCGATATTGTTTATTCGTGTAGTGGAGTTCCGGCGCGTCAATCCCCTGCAGGCGGATGGTAATTTCTTTTGCATCGTTGATGGGTTTCTTTACTGCGATACCCTGCACTTCGGTTGTGCGGAAAACATTGGTGGGTTTGAAATCAACAAAGGGCGAGGAGCGGAACTGAAATGCGTGTTCGCTATCGCCAACATACACTTTGATTGTATCCGCGTCAGATTCACCATCGGGCCAGAATTGTTCCGTCCGGATAGTTCCTGCAATATGTAAGAGTCCCTTTTGCATTGAGTGATGTGTTATTTATTTATTTCATCAATACCATTTTCTTTGTTGCAATGAATTTGCCAGCCGATAAACGATAGAAATACATTCCGCTTGGATATTCTTTGCCATCCCATTTTGCATGATGTTCACCGGGTAATACCATGTTTTCAATTAAAGTAGATACCTCTTGTCCAAGTATATTATATACCTTCAAACTTACAAATCCGTACATTGATGTATTGAATTCAATATTCGTCATTGTATTGAATGGATTGGGATAATTTTGATATAATTGAATTCCACGAGGAATATTATCAAAAT